>JAWKRC010000033.1:0-88427 GCA_041389825.1 Polyangiales bacterium
ACTCTGTCCTCCGTGTCGAGCTGACTCTCGCCAGCCGTGACTCGCGGAACCGCCAACCGAAGGTCCGGTCCCACGCCGTGTGCCGCGCAGACGCGCGCGAACGCCTCTGCGTGCGCCGCAGCAAGCGGCGCGCGAAGTTGGAGCCCGTCCTGGATGCACTGCATCTCGGCGCCGCTTGCTTCGAGGCGCATCCAGCGCGCCTCCGTCTCGTAGCCTGTAAACCAGGGGCCGCCGGACCAGTGCTGCGCGACCGGTCCTTGAACGGCCGTCTCTCGAACGCCGCTCTGCTGCCGGATCGCCGACAGGTACGGGTCTCGGTAGTAGCTGCTCATCGCCTTCTTATCGAGCATGCACACGCTGTAGCCCAACGATCCGGTCGGGCTGGCGTAGATGCCAGAGCGACCCGCGCGCATTTCCGGGTACCGCACGAAGTACCAGCGCCAGTCGAGGCCGATCGCTTTGTCCACACTGTCCAGCCACGTCTGCGTGAAGGCCTCGAGCGCAGAGCGAACGTCACCCTCGCGTTCGGCGACCGCATCGAGGAGCCCACCGAGGGCACATCGCACATCGGCGAGGTTCGCACGGGTGGCCCCCGTCAGGATCTCCTCCCGCCATTGCGTCATGTTCGATCCCGAGCCGAGCTTCAAAAACCGGTGATTGGTTCGGCGTGAGTAGTCACCCGCAGCGAGCAATGCCCCGGTGAGCACCGGCAGCACAGCCGCGTCGGCGAACAGTTCGTGGAAGGCTCTTGCCCGCCGCTCGAATGTGGACGGATCGAGATCGAAGACCGCGAGAAACCCTCTGAGCAGGGGATGATCTTCGAGGCGAAAGAGAACGCTCTCGAGATGTGGCGCTTGGTTCAGGAACTCGGCCTTCACCTCCTCGTCGGCGACTTGCGCTTGGTTGAAGCTCGAGACGGTCGAGATGGCCCCCTCGACAACCAGACGGCGCACATCCTCGAGCAGCCCGGGCATCTTCTCGGCACGGAGCTCGCTGCTCGACGCCTCGATGAGGTTGCGCAGTATCCGAAGCCTGCGCGGAAACGCTTCGGTTGCGTGCAGCCGGTGCAGCAGGACCGCGTAGAGGAGGAGGGTCCGCGGCCAGCTACGCCGCACTTGGCCCAGGCAGCACTCGGCGAAGAGGTTGACTGAGTTCCCCTGCATGCCGAACAGGACCACCTTGGTTGTGTCCTCCGCGTCGAGCGGCGCGGGCGTCAGGGCGAACACCTCGGAGAACACGGAAGCCGTGTCGGCTCCGACCCACGTGTCGAAGCTTCGGACGAGGAAGTCCAGGTGCGCCGCGGCATGCTCGTTCGTCGGTCCGTAGACGCGCTCCGCCATGGCCTCGATATCGCCCGAAGGCAGCCGGCCGTCGTGCCACTCGCAGACGTCGGTGACGAACTGGAAGTACCGGAGGAACTCGTCGTCGACGATGTTGTCGCTTCCCCGGAAGGGCCACAGCAGGTCGGCCCACGCCCCATCGACCTTCTGCGCGAACTCCTCGACGCGCTCAGGGCAGGAAGCCTCCAAGACCTGCTCGAACCGCGCCTTGAAGTTCTCGAACGGCGTCAGCGGCTTCCCGCGGGAGTTCATCTTGATGTAGAGGTCCTCGCTCAAGCCCATCTGCTCGATCGGCAGCAGGTGGAACGAGATTGCCGGCGCCACAGAGTCCACGAGCCGGTCCCACGCCGCGGCGCAGTCGGTGTCGGCGAAGCGCTCGTGGATCGCCTCCAGCATCAGCAGCATCGACTGGATCGTCGGGTCGTGCTGCCAAGTGTGGAGGAACCAGTACTGGTCCTCGAACCACGCGCGCAGCGGCGCGTCGGCGGGAGGCTTCGACTCGACGAGGCACGCGCAGAACCGCCGCGCGCTGGGACGCGTGGCGTACTCGAAGCGCTTCCATCCGTGCTCTTGGTCGAGCCGATCAGCGCGCCACGCGAGGTACCAGTGGAGCAGAAAGAGCGTGGTGAGCCGCTGTTGACCATCGAGCGGTCGGAGCGTCCCGCCGATGACGTCGCCGTAGACGAAGTCGAGGCTGATCGGCACCCCGGTCGTCACGGCGTCATGCAAGACGCCGAGGAAGTTGGCGCGGATGCGCGCGACAGCGTCGCTGTCTCGACCCTGCGCATAGTCCCGCTGGATGATCGGGACCTCGATGCGGTCCACGACAGGCGCTTCACCGGAGCGGCGAGCGAAGAGGCCGTTGTAGGAAGTGACGTAGCTCTTCATGCCAGCGGCTCCTCCGGCTTGAGGTAGGCGCCCACACCACCGTCGGACGAGAGAAGCGCAGCCAAGTACGCCTCGCGGTCCTGGGTGCTCCAGAAGTGGACCTGCTGCGCGTCGGCGTCGGTGTAGTACTTGAGGAAGACTTGGCGGGTGCAGATGGGGATGTACGCGCCCCTCCGGTCCAGCTCGAGGATGCGTCGCCGCTTCACCTCGAACACCGCGTTGCTGAGCGCGCTGTTGTGGCCGCTCGCGAGGAGGGCGAGGTTCGACACAGAGTGCACGGGGTGGGTCGCCGCCGCGGGCGAGTTGTCGCCGAGCGTGAACGCTGCAGACACGTCACGCGCGAGCTCCTGGAAGGTCTGACGCTCGATCTTGTCGCCTACGTCGTCGATTCGCCGGAGGAGCTCTGCGCGGCGGTCTTCGTCGATCGAGGGGAGGTCGGCGAGCGCGTCGCGGTGCAGCCGAAGCCACTCCTTCCACTGCTCGGCCTTCGTCAGGCTCTCGGCGTGCTGCGCGTGAATGTGCTCGAGCGACCACGCCTGGCTCCGGTGGATGCGGAAGGAGTACCGCTCGCTCGATCCCTGGAGCCGGCGGACCGTCTCGACGTTCATCAGCAGCAGGAGCCGACCGCACCTCTGCGTGTCCGACTCGTAGCTGAGGGAGGTCACCCCCGACGGGGTGAGGTCGACGGTGTCCCGGATCCGCGCGTCGAGTACGGAGCCGAACTCGCTCTTCGCCTTGCCGGACGCGAGCGAGACGAGATCGGCGAAGCGCTGTCCGACCGCCACCAGGTAGCCGATCTTGTGGTAGTGGTCCCGGCTCTCGTACCAGCCGAGGACGAGGGCGTGGAGTTGGACGACTTCGTTCCAGACGTCCTCTGCACCGCTCTGCTCGACCCGCTGGCGAAGAACATCGAACGTGTGGAACCGCGGGCGGGCTCGACCGTGGGGCCCGCCCGCGATGGTGTCGAGCAGCAGGGTGATCCGCGTCGGGGTGTCTACGGCCGCGTCGTCCGCGATGAACGCCCAGACGTCGGGGTCCTGCAGGCTGCGCTCGATGGTGTCCCACTGCGCTGCGATCTCATGGGTCCTGTCGGAGACGCCGGCGGTACCGCGGCTGCGAGAGAGCAACAGGGCCTTGAACAGCTCGGCGTCGGTGAGCGGGATCCGCCCGACGTTGAGGCGCGTGAAGAGGGTCGTCGAGTCGAGCCCCATCGGCGCCTCGTACCAGATGACCCGCACGCTCTCGAAGAGGTACCCGTAGAACTTGTTGGCCACGTACTGTCGGCGAGCGCCGTGGGCGTCGAACCACGCTCGGATGCACTCGTACGCCCCGTGTAGGTGGAAGAAGTCGATGTTGCTGTCGGCGCGCTCAGGGTCGAGGGCCTGGAGGTAGGTCTCGCTGTCCGGCCGTGTGTCGTAGGTGATGGAGTACGGCGCCCCGGCGTTCTGCAGACGCTCGCGCTGCATGAACTGGAAGATCAGGTAGAGGGTCGTGAGGCGCTGCTGTCCGTCCACGAGCTCCCACGCGGCCTCGCCGTCGCGCTTTACGACGACCGGCTGGAGGCTGTAGGGCTCGCCCTTGCTCTCCCAGATGTCGTTGAGCAAACGCTCCACCTCGAGCGCGCCCCAGCGATAGCCCCGCTGGTATCGCGCGACGCGGAACGCCCCGGCGATGTCGCCGACGAGCTTCAGCTCGAGGATGGCGCCTTCCATCGTGTCGGCGGCGCGTGTGGTCTGCGTTTCTTCACGCGGCATGGGTAGGGCTCCTCGTCGAGCGCGTCATCGCACGCGATCGGCATACCATCCTTTCGTCGACCATCGCGAGCCGTTGGCGACTCGCGCACGGGCAGGGAGGCGCCCCGATCGGCGGCAGATTTCCGCCCACCGCGTGTCCCACTCGCCAGAGCCAACCAGGTGCTCTTTGGTGTTAAGCGCCGCGGAGGCGTCTCCGCGGTGTCTCTCGGCCCGCGAGAGCCGAGAACTACCTCGAGAGCACCTCGCCGCGGGTCTCGAACGAGACGCGTGTGCTCTGGCCGAGAGCGCGTGCTCGCGGTCGCCGAGCGACTCGATGGCCCGCAAGCGCACGGAAAACAAGGCAGAAACGACAAGCCCCTCGACGGACGTACCGACGAGGGGCCTGTAAAGTGGAACGCCCAGACGGACTCGTCTGGGCGTTCAAAAGCTCCGGCTGCTGGACTCGAACCAGCGACAAGGCGGTTAACAGCCGCCTGCTCTACCGACTGAGCTAAGCCGGAATGGGACGCGCACCCTATCCGAATCGCGCACCGTGTCAAGCACCTTCTCGCGCGGTGCAGCGTGGAGGTCGCGCCGCCACCGCCGCGTCGCCGTCGCGACGCGTCCTCCCTCGTCTGCCCGCCGCGCTGGCGCGCGATCGTTCGGGCCGCGGAGTCGCCCTCCCCTTTCGCGCGGACCTGTGGCATAAGCGGCGCCCCGCTTCGGAGGCGCGCCCGTTTCTCGCCGCTTCCGCTACGCACGCACGGAGAGCTTCGCAATGAGCCAGCACGGCGACAACGCCTCGCAGGGTGACTCCGGGAACCCCACCTCCCCGGACTCGAACGTCGACGACAACGACAACATCGGCAACGCCGCGCCGCTCGCGCCCGCCGCGTCCGCGCCCGCCGAGGCTCAGGCTCAGGCCCAGGCCGCGGAGGACGACGACGCCCCCGCCCCGGGCAACGAGCGCGCGCCCGCGGCCGCCGCGCCCAGCGACGACGAAGACCTCTCCGCCGGCCCCGGCAACGCCATCGAGTCCTCTGACGACGACGAGGACGACAACATCGGCAACCGCATCGACGGCCCCGACGGCAACGCGGCCTCCGTCGCCGCGGCGACCTCGGGCCCCACCGCGGGCGCCGGCAAGAAGCGCAACCGCAAGAAGAAGAAGCCCGCCGGCCAGGCCCAGGCCCAGGGCGAGGGCGGCAACGCCAACGCGGGCGGAGGCCACCGCCCCGAGGTGCAGCACCGCGCCTTCAAGGCCGGCGACAAGGTCCGCGCACGCGTGATCGAGATCGGTCAGGGCGCGGCCCTGTGCGACCTCTGGGGCAAGGAGGTCGGCGTGCTCGACCTGCGCGAGCTCGCCATCGACAACCCCGAGCCCAAGGTCGGCGACTCCGTCGACGTGGTGGTGCTGCAAGACGGCGCGCGCGGCGGCAACCTCGTCGTCACCCGCGACCCCTCCCGCGCCGACGCCGCGCGGGAGTTCATCGCCCAGGCCCGCACCTCGGGCGAGCCCGTCGAGGGCGTGGTCACCGGCGTGAACAAGGGCGGCATCGAGGTCGACGTCGGCGGCGTGAGGGGCTTCTGCCCGGCGTCGCAGGTCGACGTGCGCCTGCCCTCGCAGCCGGAGCTTCAGGCGCTCGTGCTCCGCCGCGAGCTCTTCAAGGTCGTCGACATCACCGACCACGGCCGCGAGGTGGTGCTCTCTCGCCGCGCGCTGCGCGAGGGAGAGGTCCGCGCGCGCGCGCTCGAGGCGGTGCAGGCCATCAAGGTCGGCGACAAGGTCACCGGCCGCGTCGTCGCCGTGAAGGACCACGGGATCTTCGTCGACCTCGGCGGCGTCGAGGGGCGCATCCAGCTCAGCGAGATCTCCCACGACCGCGGCGCGCGCCCGCAGGACATCGCCAAGGTCGGCGACGAGATCGAGGCCCTCGTGCTCCGCGTCGACATCCCGCAGCCCACGGCGCCCGCCGAGGCGAAGGCGCCCGAGACGCCCACCGCGGAGTTCCCCGCCGCCGACGAAGGCGCCGCGGAGGAGCACGCGACGGGAGAGCACCCCGAGGGTGAAGCCGCCGCGACCGCCGAGGGCGAGGCCACCGCCGCCGAGGGCGAGGGCGAGGCCGCCGCGACCGCCGCCGAGGGCGAGGCCGCGAGGCCCCGCAAGGGACCGCGCGAGAAGCGCAAGCCGCAGCGCTTCTCTCGCCTGCCCGAGGGCACGCCGCGCGTCGAGCTCTCTCGCCGCGCCGTGGAGCCCGACCCCTGGGCCGAGGTGCCGAAGAAGTACCCGGTGAACTCCGTGCACAAGGGCAAGGTCGCCCGCATGCAGCCCTTCGGCGCGTTCATCGAGCTCGAGCGCGGCGTCGACGGCCTCCTGCACGTGAGCGAGATCGGCGAGCGCCGCATCCAGCACCCCAACGAGGTGCTGCAAGACGGTCAGGAGGTCACCGTGCGCGTGACCCGCATCGACCGCGGGCAGCGCCGCATCGGCCTCGCGATGCTCCCCGAGGGCGTCACCGAGGAGCAGCTCAAGAACTCCATCACGCCGAAGCCCGGCATGGTGACCACGGCCAAGGTGACCGAGCACGAGTCCTACGGGATCTGGGCGCAGCTCGACGGCACCGTGGGCAAGGTGGGCCGGGGCTGATCTCTCCGCCCGACTCGAACCAGCCCCGCGGCACCGACCTGAAGAAGGCGCTCCCCGTGGGCACCGAGGTGCGCGTGAAGGTCGTCGAGATCGACCGCGGGCGCCTGAAGCTCTCGATCAAGGCCGCGATCCACGACGAGGAGCGCAAGGCCTACCGGGCCTACCAGCAGCAGGCCAACGCCACGTCGGTGTCGACCTCCCTCGCCGACAAGCTCCGCAAGCTCAACCTCGGGAAGTGACCGCGACGGGCGCGACGTCGGCCGCGCGGCGCGACGCTCCGCGCCCGTACAGACGTCGCTGCTCGAACGGCGACCGCCGCGTCGCCGTCGCGACGCGTCCTCTCCGCCTCCTCGCCCTCTCGCTCCTCTCGCTCCTCGCGTGCCGCCGCGCGCCCCGCCCCTCTCCCACGGGCGCGATACCCGCTGTGGACGTCGCGACTCCGACGTCGCCCCCCGCGCCCGCGCCTACCCCCGCGCCCGCTGAGCCCGCGGCCCGCTGGTGCTGGCGCGCGATGCCCACGGTGGACCTCCGCGCGATCGACCCCGCGGGCCACGTCGTCGCCGTCGACCGCGGCGCCTACGTCGACGAGACCACGGGCGAGCGCGCGCCGCTGCCCGACGAGGTGCGCTGCCCCAACGGCGGCGCGTGGATGATCGAGTTCGCGCCCGACGGCGCCGCGTGGCTCCTCGCCGACGGGCGCTTCTACGTGCGCGCCCACGAGGGCTGGCGCTTCGCCGTCACGCCCATGTGCACCGACGTCGCGGGCTCCCCCTGGGCGCGGCGCGCGCAGGGCGGGTGGAGCTTCGTGGTGCACACCTGGCGGCGCGCGGGCCCCGCGATGATGCACACCCACGACGAGTCGGGCGCGATGGGCTGGTACGCCACCACCGCCCTCGACGAGACCCTCACCGCCGCCGTGCTCGGCCCCGACCGCTCGATGGTCACGCTCGTCAACGGGGGAAGGCTCATCCTCGTCGACCAGACGCGCACCGTCGCGGGCGAGGTGCTCGCCACGCGCAGCGAGCCCTTCACCTCGCTCACGCGCACGGCCGCGGGCATCGTCGCCGCGCGCGACCCCTCGCCCACCCAGCGCACCCTCGTGCGGGCCGCGGACCTTCAGTCCGAGTGGAGCCGCGTCACGGGCGCGCGCCCCGCGGGCGGCGCCACCCGCGCGGTGTGGGACGTCGACATCGCGCGCACCGTCGCGGTCACCGACGGCGCCGTGGAGCTCTCGCTCGACCGCGGGCAGACGTGGTCGCGGGTGGTCGACGTCCCGAGCGCCGCTGCAGACGGGGGCGCGGTCTTCGATCGCGCGTCGGTGGGCGCGCTGCCGGGGCGGCACCTCGCGGTCGCGACGCGCTACGGGCTCGCCACCGACGACTGCGCGCCCGCGCGCTGACCGTTTGGCGGTATCACTGTGGCCGTGACGAACGAGCGCACGCGCCGAGACGTGGTGGTGATGGGCGGAGGCCCCGCGGGCTCCGTCACCGCCGCGCTCCTCGCCCGCGCGGGGGCGAGCGTGACCCTGCTGGAGCGGGAGAGCTTCCCGCGGTTTCACCTGGGCGAGTCGCTGTCGCCGGGGGCGATGGCCGCGCTCGACGAGCTCGGGCTCACCGCCGCGATGCAGGGCCGCTACCTCGCCAAGCGCGGCGTGCGCGTGGGCTGCTGCCGCACGGGCCGCGCCCAGCGCTTCGGCTACGACGAGGCGCCGAGCGAGGGCTTCACCGTGGCCTATCAAGCCCCGCGGGCGGACTTCGACGACCTCTTGCTCAAGCGCGCGCGGGAGCTCGGCGTCGACGCGCGCGAGCGCTGCGCCGCCGACGACGTGATCGTCGAAGACGGTCGCGTGACGGGCGTGCGCGCGCGGCACCACTCGGGCCAGCGCGAGGACTTCGTCGCGCCGCTCGTGGTCGACGCCACGGGGCAGGACTCGCTCCTGGCCAAGCGCTTCGGCGAGCGGCTCCCGCTGCCGGGGCTCGACCGCGCGGCGATGGTCGCCCACTACCAGCGCGTCTCGCGCGGAGACGGCGACGCCGAGGGAGACCTCGACCTCGTGGTGTCTCCCCACGGCCAGGTGTGGAACGCGCCGCTCCCCGGCGAGGTGAACACCCTGGGCGCGGTGTGCTCCCCCGCGTGGGTGCGCGCGCGGCGGGTGGGCGAGTCGCTGGAGGATTTCTTCGAGCGCACCCTCGACGACGCCCCGCTCGCGCGGGCGCGGCTGACCCGCGCGACGCGGCTGACCCCCGTGCGCGCGGTGACGGGCTTCGCCTTCGCGGTCGCGCGACGTCACGGCCCGGGCTGGGTCGCCGTCGGAGACGCGGGCGGCTTCGTCGACCCGCTCTTCTGCTCGGGCACGCTCATGGCGATCGCGGGCGGCGCGAGGGCCGTGCCCGCGATGCTCGACGCGCTCGCGAAGGGAGAGGCCGACGGGGCGGCCGTCGCGCGCTGGGCCGAGGAGATGGAGCGGGCGACGTCGCTGCTGGTGGGGCTCACGCAGGCGCTCTACGCGGGCGACCTCGGAGACGTGATGGTGGAGTCGCGCTCGCGCGCGCAGCGGGCGCCCTTCGCGGGGGTGCTCGCGGGGGATGTGTTCGGCGACGACCCGCCGTGGCGCGAGGCGCTGCGGCTACAGTTCCCCGCGAGCGGATAGACGTCCCGCGCGGCGGTCGCGGGCGCGCAGGGCCGACGCCACCGCGGCGGGGTCGCGCCAGTCGACGCCGAGGAGCGCGCGGTCGACGCCCGTCGCGTCGCGCCGCACGTGCACGCCGTTGTGGAGCCGCTCGTAGCCCCAGCGCTCCCACGGGACGGTGCTCGTGTAGATCGAGTCGTTCCACAGACGCACCACCACCTCGGGGCGCAGCGCGCGGATCGAGTGGTCGAAGTCCCACTTGTTGTGCCCTGGGAGGAAGCGCCCCCGCGGCGCCTCGCGCGCGATGACCGGGTCGCACTTTCCGAGCAGGTCGACCATGGGCCGCTGCGCGAAGTACGTGATCGCGCCCGCGGAGAACTCCGCGAAGTGCGTCCCTGGGGCGAGCGACTCGCGCAGGAGGAGCCCGAGCCGCGCGTTGTCTCGCTGCGAGACGTAGCCCGAGGGGTTGTCGACGACCCAGTACGCCCAGCGCAGCCCGTCGCTCACCGCGAGCGCCGTCACGCACAGCGCCGGCACCGCGACGCGCGACGCGCGCACCGACGCGGCGAAGCCCTCCACCGACGCGCGCCTCCACGCGAAGACCGCGAGCGCCGCCGCGCCGAGCGTGAAGCCCGCGATCAGCCCGCGCTGCGCGAGGGTGCCCGCGGTCGCGCTCACCAGCGTCGGCCACCGCCACGCCTCGACCGCGTGCATCGCGAGCCCGCACGCCGCCAGCGCCGCGAGCGCGCGCAGGAGCCGCGTGAGCGACGCCTCTCCCTCTCTGTGGAGCCGCGACACGGCCATGGCGGCCAGCACCGCGAAGGGGCCCGCCGCGGTGGTGATGTAGCGGTTGGCGAGGTCGAGGTACTCCCAGGCGTCTCCGCCCACGTAGACGCTGTACGCGACCTGGGTGACGGCCACCATCGCGAGGGTCGCTACGGGGAGCGAGGGCCTTCGCCGGAGCGTCGCCGCCGCGATCACCGCGGGGAGCGCGACGGCCCACCAGTTCGTCGCGCCGCACCACGCGAGGTAGAGCGCCCCGCGGCGCAGGCGCGTGAGGAGCGGGACACCCGTGGCCTTGAGGTAGTAGGTGTTGGGCAGCGGGTCGCCGTACCACGCGACGCGCAGCGCGGTGTGCGCGGCGAGGGTGAGCGCGAGGGCCGCGGCGAGGGCGGCGAAGGTGCGGAGGCGGGCCCCCTTCGGGGCGCCGTAGGAGGCGGCGAGGGCGACGACGCCGCCCGCGGCGACGAGGTCGGTGCGCGTGAGCACGAGGGCCGAGAGGAGCGCCGAGAGCTTCGCGAGCGAGGCGGCGGTGGGCGCGCGCCACACGTCGAGCAGCACGAGGAGCGCGAGGTCGAGCAGGAGGACGAGGAGGCCGACCTCCATCCCGCTGAGCGACCAGTACGCGAGCGGGTACGAGAACGCGACGAGCGCGGCGGCGCCGACGGCGACGGGCGCGTCGCGGGTGAGCCTGAAGGCGAGGCGCGCGACCACCGAGACGTTCAGCGTGAGGATCACCCCGGAGAGCGCCATCACGACGAGGGAGGTCTTCGACGCCGCGAGGGGGAGCAGGTGCACCCCGGCCATGAGCACGGTCCAGAGGAAGTTGGTGTAGCCCTCCACCGCGGGCTCGCCGGGGTTCCAGACGAGGCCGTGGCCGTGGGCGAGGTTCGACGCGAAGTGCATCGAGATCATCGCGTCGTCGAAGAGCACCCAGTGGGTCTCTCCGAGCACGGTGGTGGCGCAGCGGAGCGTGAAGAGCGCGTAGAGCAGCGCGGCGACGAGCGTCACCCGCCGCACCTCCCCCCGAGGGAACGCGTGCGTGTCGGAGCCCATGGTGAGCGGCTTCGTTGAGGCGCCGCGGAGGACCGTTCACGGTCGGGGAAGAATTCTCAGCGGGTCGTTCGTTTCGGTCTCACCGCGCTGGAGGTGGACTGAAAGTCCGAGCCGCGGACGCGCCGCCGCGTTGTGAGGTCTCCAGCGATCGCGCGGGCGAGGCGGAGACGACGAGAAGCGGAGGAGCGCGGAGAGGTGCTCACGCTGCGCTGCGCGCGAAGCTCACCTACACGCTCCGCCGCGGCGAGGGCGCGACGCTCGACACGACGGCCCGGCGCTCGCAGACCGACCTGCTCTCCGAGGCGCTCTCCGACGACCCCTCGCGGAGCGAAGGCGGGCCGCGAAGAAGGGCGCGACGAGCCTCGGTGAAGCGGGGGAGCAGCTCACGGCGGCGCAGCTCCGTGAGCGGGGCGTGACCGACGCGAAGCGCAGGGCGCTGGTCGCGAGCGGGGCGTTGGAGCCGGTGTCCTTCGGCTGGTACCGCGTGACGGGGCGGTGAGGGGAGCGTCGTCGCGGGGCGGCCGTTCGGTCACCCCTCGGCGAACACCTCGTCGAGGGAGCCCGCCGTGGCGGCGCGGGTCACCCAGCGGTCGAGGGTGGCGGTGTCGAGGCACGCAGCGATCCGCTCGCGCGCACCGTCGTCGACCGCGATCCCGCGCGCGGCGAGCACGCTGAGCAGGGCTTTGGCCTCTCCGCGGGCTTCTCCGCGGGCTTCTCCGCGGGCTTCTAGATCACGCCGAAGGGCGGCGTAGGCAGGGCTCTCAGGGATGAGCGAGGGGTTCATCAAGGTCTCCCGGATCACCTCGACGAGCGGATCGCCGAGCGAAGACACCATCGCGCGCACCATCGCCTCGCGCAACAGCGGGTCAGGGTCGGCCTCGATCACTTCGAGGGCCTCGCGCACGACCTCCCTCGCGTCGGGGCCCCGCTGGTCGTGCACCGCCCACGCGGCCAGCACCGCGAGCTCCGGGCGCCGCGTCGCGAGCAGCACCTCGGCCTCGGCGCGCGTCAGCAGCAGCACCAGGGGCTCCAGCGCGAGGCGCGTGCCCGAAGGTCCCCTCAGCCGCGCGGCCTCGCCCGCCCACCGCGCGAGGGAGGCGTCGTGTGTGAGGATGATCACGTCTCCCATCACGCCGCGCGCGTCGAGGAGCGAGCCCGCGCCGGCGATCAACCGCCGAGGCTTGTCGACGTCGCGGTTGAGCTGCACCTCCAGGATCACCCATGGGCCGCGCTCTTCCTTCGCGAGGAGCACCAGGTCGGGGCGCACCTCCAGCGGGTTCGCCACGCGCAGCGCGGAGTCGGCCACGGTGAGGTCAGGCGGGAGCCCGGGGTGACCGAGCACGCGGAGCAGCAGGTCGAGGAGGTCAGGGCGCTGCGACAGCAACGCCACCAGCGTCTCGTGCGCGGGGCCGGGCATGGCGCGGCGAGGTAGCGCAGGGGACGGTGGAGCGCCACCCGCAGCGAGGCGCGGCTGGTACGCTGCGCGGTGATGGGATCGCGCCTCCCCGCGGTGGACGAGCGGCTGGTCGCGCCCGAGGCGCACGCGGAGATCATCGACGGGCGGGTGGTCCGCGCGCCGGGCTCGACCGAGGCTCGCGGGACGCTGCACGCCGAGGCGAGTCGGCTCCTCGCGGCGGTGGTGGCCGAGGGCTACGCGGGCGCGCTCTCGATGCTCACGCGCACCGACGCGCTCACCGACATCGCGCCCGACGTGAGCGTGTTCGCCCGAGGCGAAGACCCGGAGACGGGCGGTCGGTGGTTGGAGGAGATCGCGCTGGAGGTGATCGACGCGGGGCGGCTGAGCTACGCGACGCTGAAGGTCGAGAAGCTCGCGGCGCGGGGGGGTGCGGCGGCAGTTCTGCGTGAAGGCCGCGACGCGGCGGGTGTGCGAGTGGTCTCACGCGCACGGCGACTGGGAGACGCTCAACGACGACGCGGTGATCGAAGATCGGTGCTTCCGCGTGCCGATCCCGGTGAGGGCGCTGGTCGACCGCGTGCTCGCGGATGACACCGGCACGAGGGCGCTCATCGCCGCGGGCAACGAGGTCATCGTGGGGGCGATCGAGGCAGGCGCGCTGCGGACGCTGGGGGAGTCGGTGCTGCGCGTGCTGACGCGACGCGGGGTGAGCGTGGACGAGGCGACGCGGGCGCGGGTGATGAGGTGCGCGGATCGCGCGACGCTGGAGACGTGGCTGGATCGAGCGGCGACGGCGGAGGGGGCGGTGGAGGTGTTTGGGGAGGGGTGACGTTCGATGCGCTCCGTCGCGCTCGAGAGGCTCTTCGTCTTCCTCTCGACGCCGCCGCGGAGCGACCCCGCCGAGAGCGCGAGCGCCGCGCAGGAGCACCAGCGCTGGCAGCGCGTCCGGTCGACCTTCGACATCCTGGGTCACGTCGACAACGGGGTCGACCCCTCGCGCCTCGAGGTCGAGCGCGTGGCCGCCGAGCTCGCCCGCGTGCGCCACGCGCAACAGATCGCCAATGACCTTGAGGAGATGGTCAGGGCCTTCCGCGACGACGCCATCGCCACTGCGTCGACCCTCGTCGAGGTGTGCGACAAGTCCCTGGAGCTCACCCGCACCCTCGCGGGCTCGGGCTACCACTACGAGCTCGCCGGCGTGATCGAGGCCATGCGCGACATCGCCGCGCCCCTGCGCCGCAGCCGCCCCGAGGCCGACGACGAGGCCGAGGGCGAAGAGAAGAGCGACGACGAGGAGAAGAGCGAGGCGAAGGGCTGAGCGCGCCGACGCCACGGAGGAGGCGGGGCGATGAGCTCCCCTCCTCCTGCGCTCTGTTACGCTTCCCGTGATGAGCTCACGACGACCGCCGATGATCCTCGCCCCTGGCGCTTCGGGCTCCGGCTCCGCGCGCGCCCCTGGTCGCGGCGAGTCGCTTCCTGCGGTCGACGAGCGGCTGGCGACGCCCGAGGGACACGACGAGGTGGTCGACGGGGTGCGCTACCGCACGATGGGGGCCAACCCTCCGCACGCCACGCAGCACGTGAGGGTCGCGCACGTCTTCGAGGGCTGCCTCGCTCCTGGCTACGTCGCCGCCGTCGACATGCTCACGCGCTCGAAGAAAGAGACCGACGCGGCCCCCGACGTGAGCGTCTTCCCCGAGGGGGCAGACCCGGTGACCGGAGGACGCAGGCTCGAAGAGATCGCCTTCGAGGTCTGCGACACCGAAGGGGACAAGCACCTCACCGCCAAGGTGCGCGCCCTGGCCATGCGCGGGGTGCGGCGGCTGTTCTACATCCGCGTGAGCGACCGCGCCGTGCACGAGTGGCAGCGCGCGAGCGGGGGCTGGGCGCGGCTCGACGACGACGCGGTGATCGAAGATCGGTGCTTCCGCGTGCCGATCCCGGTGAGGGCGCTGGTCGACCGCGTGCTCGCGGATAACACCGTGGCCAAGGCGCTCATCGCCGCGGGCAACGAGGTCATCGTAGAGGCGGTCCGCGAGGGGCGCGAAGAAGGCCGTAGAGAGGGACGCGAAGAGGGACGGCTCGCGCTGCTCGCGCTACTCGCGCTGCAGTGCTCGCAGAAGATGGGGCGGTCACTCACGGACGAAGAGAGCGTGTCGCTGCGCGCGAAGCTCGACGCGCTCGGCGTGGAGCGGGTGAGCGAGGCCGTGATCACCCTCGACCGCGACGCGCTCGCCGCGTGGATGCGCGCCCCCTCCGCGCGCTGACGCGCTCCCCACTACTCGGGCAGCTCCCTCACCAGCAGCGCTTCACCTCTCGGCGGGGTCGTCGGCCCGCTCCGTCGCGGCGGCCTCCGCGGGCGCGCGCTCACACCCGACGTCGACGTCGGGTGTCGCTCCACCGCCGTCGCCCTCTGCTCCACCGCTGTCGTCGGCTCCACCACCGGCGCGTCGCGCTCGCCCGTGTACGCGAGCGTCACGTCTCCCTCGGCGCGCGGCACCACCTGCATCCACTCGCGCCAGCCTGGCGCCGACACCCTCACCCGGTGCGCGCCCTCTCCGCGCAGGCGCGCCGGGAGGAACACCGGCGCGTCGTCGACCGTGACCCGCGCCATCGGGGGCAGGCCCGTGATCGCCAGCGACGGCGCGCGCGGCGCGTGCGCCTCGGCCCTCGGAGTCGTGGGCGTCGTCACCGCGCGCGTCCCCAGCGCGAGCACCCCCGCCACCGCCGCCACCACCGCGGGCAGCACCCACCGCCGCGAGCGCGTCGGCGCGGGCGGCGCGAGGCTCGCCGCGTCGACCAGCGTGTCTGCGTGCTCGAAGCCCATCGGCGTCGGGCGGTCGCTCAACGGTACAGACACCCTCCGCGGAGGAGCCGTGTCGCGGGGGGCGCCCCTCCACGCGATCAGCGCGTCGCGCATCGCGGTGGCGCTCGCGTAGCGGTCGCGGGCCTGGCGCGCCATCGCGCGCTCGACGATGTCGACGAGGTTCAGGTCGACCTCGGGCGCCGCGTCGGAGAGGGGCTTCGCCTCGCCCGTCGCGATGGCGATGAGCAGCGCGTTGTAGTTGGCCGCGTCGAAGGGCAGCGCGCCCGCGAGGAGCTCGTAGAGGATCACCCCCATCGCCCACAGGTCGCTCCGGTGGTCGACGGTCTCGGCCCCGCGGGCCTGCTCGGGGGACATGTACGCCGGCGTGCCGAGCACCGCGCCGGTGCGGGTGAGCCGCACGCGCTCGGCGTCGTCTCCGAGGAACTTCGACACGCCGAAGTCGAGCACCTTCGTCACCACCGCGTCGCCCTCGCGCGCGAGGAAGAGGTTCTCGGGCTTCAGGTCCCTGTGCACCACGCCCTTGTCGTGCGCGGCCGAGAGCGCGTCGAGCGCCGCGCACACCACGCCCACTGCCTCTTCGGGCGCGAGACGGCCCTCGCGCGAGAGGCGGTCGGCGAGGCTCTCTCCGTCGAGGCGCTCCATCACCATCCACGGCACGCCGTCGTCGGTCTCGCCGAAGTCGAAGACCTTGATGATCCCGGGGTGCCCCACCCGCGCCGACGCCTCGGCCTCGGCCCTGAACCGCCGCACCACCTGCGGGTCGCGCGCGTAGGTCCGGTGGAGCACCTTCACCGCCACGCGCGATCCCTTGATGGCGGTGTTCTCGGCGGCCCAGACCGTGCCCATGCCGCCCTCGCCCAGGGGCTCGATCAGGAGATAACGGCCCCCCACCACGGCGCCGGCCTCGAACATGGCCGCCACGATAGCGCGCTCACTGCGCGGGCGGCACCGACGCGTCGGTCGCGCTCACCCCCGCGTCGTCGTCGTCGCTGTCGTCGCCCTCGGCGGGCGCCACGGGGAGCACCAGCACGCCGCCGTCGCTCTCCTCGACGAAGCCTCCGGGGTCGAGGGGCGCCGCGGGCTGCGCGGCGGGCTGCGGCGCTGGCGCGATGGAAGCGTCGACCGCGGCCACCATCGCGTCGGGCGTCGCGGCCTCCTGTGGCTCGCGGCCCGTGAGGAAATACTCCTCCACGGTGGCGGGCGGCGGCGCGCCGGGGAGCGCGGGCGCCGGGAGCAATCCCGTCGTCGGGTCGACGCGCACGGGCGTCACTCCTGCGGGGCGGGCGAACTCCAGCCGCGGCGGGCGCAGCTCCCGCGCGTACGAGGTCATGTACGAGCGCCAGATGGGGAGCGCCGCGCTCGACCCCTGCTCGGCGCCGTTGCCCAGCGGCTGGCGGTCGTCGAAGCCCACCCACACGCCCGTGACGAGGTCCGAGGTCCACCCGACGAACCACGCGTCGCGGGCGCGGTTCGAGGTGCCGGTCTTGCCCGCGACGGGGAGCGTGAAGCTCCGCAGCGACGCCGCCGTGCCCCGCTGCGCGACCGTGGTGAGGGCCGAGGTCAGCAGCCACGCCTCGGCCTCTCCCACCACCTGCCGCGACGGCCGCTGCCCGCGCGCTGGGAGCGACCACACCACCCGCCCGCGCGGGTCGCGCACCTCGCGCACCACCACGGGCTCGCGCCACACGCCGTGCGCGGCCCAGGTCGCGTAGGCGTTGGTGAGCTCCCACGGAGACACCTCGCTCGACCCGAGCGCGAGCGAGAGGTTCTCCTGCAAGGGAGAGGTGATCCCGAGCGCGTGCGCGTGCTCGGCGACGGGGTGCGGGCCCACCGAGGCCATCAACCGCACGGCGACGTTGTTGCGCGACTGCGCGAGGGCCTCGCGCAGAGACATGGGGGGCTCGACCACGCCGCGGCGCGCGTGCGGCTCCGAGGGGCACCAGCGGCGAGGGCCGTCGTCGTAGCAGCCGGGGTTCGGGTCGACGGTGCTCGCGAGGTCGTACGCGCGCGACGCGAGCGCGAAGGACCAGGTGAAGGGTTTGAACGCGCTGCCGGGTTGGCGCCGCGCGTCGGTGGCGCGGTCGAACATCCCGACGGCGCCGTCGTAGCCGCCCACCACCGCGCGCACCTCGCGGTCGAAGGGGTCGAGGGAGACCAGCGCGGCCTGCGGGCCGAGCTCGAGGTGAAAGCTGCCGGGCGCGTCGGGGGTGACGAGGCGGTCGGGGGAGACGCGCACGACGCCTCCTACCGCGGGGCGCGCGCCCTCGGCCATGCCGTGCCGGTAGCGCTCCTCACGCGCCCACGGGACGCGCGCGACGATCGTTCCCAACCGAACCAACAGCGCCTCGCGACGCGCGGTGACGTCGAAGCCCTCGACGGTGCCGAGGTAAACGCGGCCGGGGTGAAAGCGCCCGTCGGCGGGGGGGTCTTCGGCGCGCACGGGGCTGCGCGTGACGGGCTGCCCGTTGCGCCCGAGGGCGAGCGCGCGCCGGTAGCCCTGTCGCGTGTCGATGGCCACCAGCCCCCGCTGTACGGCCTCGCGCGCCTCGCGCTGGAGGCGGTGGTCGATGGTGGTGACGATGGTCCACCCGCCGCGGGTGAGGGCCTCGGCGAGCGCGGCCTGGCCGGGCTGGCGCGAGAGCCGATCGACCTCGGCGCGGGCGAGGTCGGCGATCTCGGGCGCGAAGTCTGCCCGGTCTTCGAGCGCGTCGACGGGGTGCACCACCTCGCGGATCGCCGCGTCGGCCTCGGCGCTGGTGATGAACTGGTGCGACACCATCTGCTCGAGCACCCAGCGACGTCTCCGCTCGGCGGCCTCGGGGTGCGTGCGCGGCGAGTACTGCACGGGAGACTTCGGCAGCGACGCGAGGAGCGCGGCCTCGCCCAGGGTCACGTCGCGCGCGCTCCGGCCGAAGTAGAAGCGCGCGGCCTCTTCGACGCCGTTGCGGCCGTGCCCGAAGGCGATGTGGTTCACGTACAGGTAGAGGATCTGGTCCTTGGTGAGCTCGCGCTCGATGCGCCACGCGAGGAGGGCCTCGCGCACCTTGCGCGCGAGCGTGCGCTCGGGCGTGAGGAGGAGGTTCTTCACCACCTGCTGCGTGATGGTGCTCGCGCCCTGCGTGGCCGTGCCCCGGCGGAGGTTCACCAGCACGGCGCGCACGAGGCCCGGGATGTCGATACCCGGGTGCGAGCGAAAGTCTGCGTCTTCGGCCGCGAGGAGCGCGTCGATGAGCCGCGGCGACACGAGCTGGATCGGCACCACCGTGCGGCGCTCGACGTAGAGCTCGGCGAGCACCGTGCGCCCGTCGCGGGCGAGCACGCGGGTCGTCTGCGGCGGCCTCCAGGTGGTGAGCAGCGAGCGCGTGTCGGGCAGGTCGCGGCCGTAGTAGACGAAGAGGCCCAGGAGCGTGAGCGCGCCGGTGAGCGCGACGCCCAGCACGCCGAGGCCGATGAGCCCCGCCGCGCGCTGCCACCGAGGGCCGCGCTTTCGCGGGCGCCGGGCGGTGGTGTTTCGGGAGCGTCGCGCGCTTCGCTCGGTCATCGGGGTCGCGGACTCTATCACCGCGGAGGGAGGGCGCGGTTGTACCCTCCCGCGCGATGACACCGCTGGCCTACGTCGACGGAGACTCGCTCTGGCTCCCGGGGCTCGTCACCGCGCACTCGCACGCGTTCCAGGTCGGCCTGCGCGGCCACACCCAGCGCGCGCCCGCCGAGACCGGGACCTTCTGGTCGTGGCGCGACGCGATGTACCGCCTCGCCGACTCCCTCACCCCCGACTCCATCGAGGCCCTCTCGCGCCGGGCCTTTCGCCTCTTGCGACGGTCGGGGGTCACCGCGGTGGGGGAGTTCCACTACGTGCACCACCAGCCCGGCGGCGCGCCCTACGCGCAGCGTACCGAGCTCGCCGACCGGGTCATCACCGCCGCCCTCGACGAGGGCCTCTCGATCACCCTCCTGCGCGTGGCCTACGCGCGCGCCGGCGCCGAGAAGTCCCCCGAAGGCGCGCAGCGCCGCTTCAGCGACCCCGACGTCGACGACGTGCTCCGCGACGTCGACGCGCTCACGAAGCGATGGGCGGGAGACGCCCGCGTGAAGGTGGGCGTCGCGCCCCACTCGGTGCGCGCGGTGCCGGCCGAGTGGCTGCGCGTCTTGCGCGAGTACGCCCGCGGCGCGCGGATGCCCTTTCACATGCACGTCGCCGAGGTGCAGGGCGAGGTGAACGAGTGCCTCGCCGAGCACGGCAAGCGCCCGGTGGAATTCTTGAGCGAGCTCGGCCTCCTCGACGAGGGCTTCACCGCCGTGCACGCCACGGTGCTCGAAGCGCACGAGGCGAGGCTGCTGGGCGAGGCGCGGGCCTTCGCGTGCGTCTGCCCCACCACCGAGCGCGACCTCGGCGACGGGCTCGCCAACCTCTCCGACCTGCGCGCGGCGGGGGTGCGCTTGTGCGTGGGCGTCGACTCCCACGTCGTCTCCGACCCCCTCGAAGAGATGCGCGCGCTCGAGACGCACGAGCGGCTGCGCCTCCGTCAGCGCGTGACCTTCACCCCGCCCGAAGGCCGCACGCCCGCGGAGCAATTGCTCGTCGAGGGGAGCCTCCACGGCGCGCTCTCGCTCGGCCACGCGGTCACCGTCTCGGGCCGCGCCTACGACGGGTGGAGCGAGCGCACCGTGGTCGACCTCACCCAGCCCGCGCTCGAAGGCGTCGACCGCGACCGCGCCCTCGACGCGTGGATCTTCTCGGGGGAGTCTCTCCGCGGCTGACGCGCATCGTACCGCCCTGCGGTGGGTGCGCGCGCTGAACGATCAGCCCTCAGGGCCCTCGACCTCCTCGGCCTCGCGGCGCTGCCCGCGGCGGGGGTGGCTCTGTTCGTGGCCGAACGGCTCCGCCCCGCGCGGGAGCGGGTCGACCCTGGGCCCGCCCGCGTCGCGCGCAACCTCGGGGTGGGCGCCCTCGCGGGCCTCGTCGCGCGGCTCGTGGTGGCGCCCGCGGCGGTGTCGGCCGCGGCGTGGTCGACGCGACGTCGCTTCGGCCTCCTGCACCGGCTCCCGCTCCCTCCCGTCGCGCGCGCGGCGCTCGCCTTCGTCGCGACGGACTACGCCATGTACCTCTGGCACCGCGCCAACCACGTCGCGCCCGCCCTCTGGCGACTGCACCGCGTGCATCACCTCGACCGCGACCTCGACGCGACGACGGCGGCGCGCTTTCACCTCGTCGAGGTGGCCGCGTCGGCCCCGTGGCGCGCGGCGCAGGCGGCGGTGATGGGCGTCCCTCCGGGCGTGGTGGCCGTGTACGAGGTCGCGATGCAGTGCGCGACGCTGTGGCACCACTCGGCGCTGCGCCTGCCGCCCGCGCTCGACCGCGCCATCGCGCGGGTGTTCGTCACGCCACGCGTCCACGCCGCGCACCACTCGGTCGAGGCCCGCGAGACCAACGCCAACTGGTCGGTGATCTTCTCGGGCTGGGACCGCCTGCACGGCACCGCCATCGACCGCGACCCGACCGCCGTGACCATCGGCTCGCCCGACGAGCCCTCGCCCCCACACCGCGGCCTCCTCGCGCTCCTCGCGCTGCCCTTCGTCCGCGCGGGAGAGACGCCGTGAGCGTGGTGTCTGCGGTGATCCCCGCGTGGATGGAGGGCGCCCGCGTGGCCGACGCCGTGCGCGCCGCGCGCGCCGTGGCCGACGAGGTGATCGTGTCGGACGGGGGCAGCACCGACGGCACCGCCGAGCGGGCGCGCGACGCGGGCGCGCGGGTGGTCACCGCGCCGAAGGGCCGCGGGCCGCAGCTCCACGCAGGCGCGATGGCGGCGGCGGGAGACGTGCTGTTGTTCCTGCACGCCGACGTGGCGCTGGAGCGCGGCGCGCGCGGCGCCATCGACCGCGCGCTCACCGACCCCGCGGTGGTGGGCGGGAACTTCTTCCTGCGCTTCGAGCCCGACGTGGGCTGGGCGCGGGTCTTCACCGTCGCCAACGACCTGCGCCGCCGCGCCCTGCGCATCTACTACGGCGACTCGGCCCTCTTCGTGCGGCGCGCCGTGTACCACGCCCTCGGGGGCTTTCGCGCGCTGCCCATCATGGAGGACTACGAGTTCATCCGACGGCTGGAGCGCGCGGGCCGCACGGCGTACCTGCGCGACGTGGCCGCGAGGGCGAGCGCGCGCCGCTTCGAGCGCCGCCCCTTGCGCACGCTCGCGGTGTGGGCCGCGGTGCAGTCGCTCTACTCCCTGGGCGCGCCGCCCGCCCGCCTCGCTCGCCTCTACGAGGACGCGCGGTGAAGCCCGACGACCGCAACGGCGCGCGGCCCCCCGCGGAGCGGCCCTTTCGGGTGCTGGTGATCGCGGGCTCCGACCGTCGCCAGTACGACTGCCCCGGCGTCGACTCGAAGGCCCGCGCCCTCGCGCTGCGCGTCGCCCGCGCGATGCCCGACGACTGGGAGGTCGACCTCGAAGACCTCGCGAACATCACCTTCCGCGCGCGGATCCAGAGCTGCAACGCGTGCGTGTCGACCTCGATGGCGCTCTGCGTGTGGCCCTGCAACTGCTACGAGCGCGGCAGCCGGCTCGAGCCCGACCTCATGTGGGACCTCGACCTGTACGCCCGGCTCGACCTCGCCGACGCGTGGGTGATCGTCGGCCCGGTCAACTGGTACGCGCCGTCGAGCAACCTCAAGCTCATGTTCGACCGCCTCGTGTGCATGAACGGGGGCAACCCCCGCGAGGACCTCATCGGTCACAAAGACCCCGAGCGCGCCATGGCCCTCGAGCGCAGCCCCGCGTGGGAGGCCCTCAGCCGCAACCACCTCGAAGGGCGCACCGCGGCCTTCTTCTGCTACGGCGACGGCGGCGGCGACGAGCTCGACGACGAGGGCAGACCCAAGGCGCTGCGCCACCCCGCGTGGTTCGACCCCGCGCGCGAGCCCTTCGACGACATGCGCGACGCCTACGCGCCCCTCGCGTGGCAGTGCCGCTACAGCGGCGTCGAGGTGCCCGACGCGCTCTGGCGCTACGTCGAGTTCGGCCGCGGAGAGCCCTACAGCGCGAACCAGGCCGAGCACCTCGTCGCGCGGCCCGCGGTGCTCGACGCCGTCGACGACTTCTCCGCGGCCGTGGTCGATCACGTGAGGGCCAAGGGCAAGGTCACGCCGGGGCCATACCGGGCCTACGGGTATGAGCCTCCGGGGCACCTCCTGGCCGACCTCAAGACCGGCGCGCGCAACCTGCGCCTGCGCCTCGGGCTCGCGCCGAAGGGGAGCTCTCCCGCGGCGCAGCAGCGCCTCGGGCTCAACGACGACGAGCAGCTACTGCCCGAGCGCGGAGAGGTTCGACGGAGTCGCACGGACTGATAGTTGGTCACTGGAGCCCCAGTTGTGTCGGCGCGACGCGGGCGATAGGGTCGCGGGATGCTCCGTCGCATCGCGCTCGCGGTGGCGCTCACGGGATGCGCCGCCTCTGACGAGGTCGCCTGCACCCCTGACGAGACCTGCGCGCCCGACGCGGGCGTCACCGCGCGCCCCGACGTCGGCGCGCTCACCGACCGCGGCGTGGTGGACGTCGGCCGCCCCAGCAACCCCGCGGTCTCGCTCACGCTCACGCCCGAGCGGCCCGTGATCGAGGTGGTCGACGGGGCGCGGAGCAGCGTGACCTTCCGCGCGACGGTGCGGCTGCGCGACGGGAGCTCGCGCGCGCTCACGACGGGCGTGCGCTTCACCGTCGACGACACGACCTGGGGCGCGATCGACGAGTCGACGGGGGAGTTCGTCGCGACGGGCGTGGGCGGGCAGACCACCGTGCGCGCGGCCACCGTCGACGGCACGGCGCTCACCGCGATGACCACGGTGACGGTGAACGCCACGCGGCGGGTGCTGGGCGAGGGCGTGACCGAGGCCGACCGCGCGCGGCTCGACGCGATGTCTCCCGCCGACGGGAGCGACCAGTCGCCCGTGGTGGACTATCCCCTCGAGGCCGCGGTGATGCCCGCAACGTCGCCGCGCCGTCGGTGATGTTCACGCGTCGGCACCCCTCCCCCGCGGCCACGGACCTCTACGTGGTGCGGCTCACGCGCACGCACGCCACGCTCGAAATCATCCTGCGCGCGGCGAGCGGGTTCCGCTTCGAGTGGACGCCCCCGGCCTCGTTCTGGTCGCTCTTCGCGCAGTCGGACCTCGGCGACCCCATCGAGGTGCGCGTCTCGGTCGCGAGCGGGTCGCGGTATCTGCGCTCTCCGCCGCGGAGGTTCCGCACCGTCGACGGGGTGATCGCGGGGAGCGTGTACTACTGGTCGCCGCCGCGGATGCGCCTCACGCGGCTCGACGTCGACACCACGCGCCGGGTGGACTTCCTCCCCAACCCCGGCTCGGGCTGCATCGGCTGCCACGCCGTCTCGCGCGACGGGCAGCGCCTCGCGGGCTTCCTCGAGAGCCCCGGCGAGGACCTCGCCCTCTACGACCTCTCGCGCGACCTCACGGCCAACCCCGCGCCGAACCTCTCGCGCACCCGCGCCCCCGTGCGCCGCTGCGTGTCGTTCAACCCCACGTCCACCCGCCTCGTCTCGGGCGACTGCGGCGCCAACCCGAGCTCGCAGCGCTTCACCGTCATCGACGTCGCCACCGGCGCCGACGTGATGGGCGCCTCCCCCGGCGACGGCTTCGACCCGGAGTGGTCCCCCGACGGGAGCGCCGTCGCCTTCACCAACCGCAGCGACGACCTCGCCGTCACCCCCGCCATGGACGGCGACCGCTTCGGCTCTCCCACCGTCCTCCACCGCGCGACGAGCACCCCCGGAGGCTCCGTCGACTGGCACCCCACCTGGTCGCCCGACTCGGCGTGGCTGGTGTTTCAGCACGGCACCAACCGGCGCACCGCGATGGGCCCGGGCGACCTCTGGATCATCCCCCGCGCGGGAGGCTCCCCCACGCGGCTCACCAACGCCAACGGCGGCGGCGCCGCCGACGCGTACCGCCCGGTGTTCTCTCCCTTCAACTCCGGCGGGTACTTCTGGCTGCTCTTCACCACGGCGCGCGCGTACGGGAACACCACGGCGGGCACGCGCAGCGTGAAGCAGATCTGGGTCTCGGCGCTGCGCAACCGCCCCACCTCGGGCGCTGACCCGAGCGAGGTGCCGTACTACCTCCCCGGCCAGGAGACCGTCACCGCGCTGTCGCCCTACTGGACCCCGGCGCCGTGCCGTCCCACGGGCCGTGGCTGCTCCACCGGCGCGGACTGTTGCAGCGGCGCGTGCGAGCCCGACACCATGGGCGAGCGCGTGTGCGTGCCCCCGCGCGCCGCGTGCCGCGCCCGGGGCGAGATGTGCGGCGACGCGGCCGACTGCTGCTCGGGCCTGGTGTGCGCGCCCGGGAGGGTGTGCGACCTGCCCTCGCCGGGCTGAGGGCTCAGCGCGCAGGCCGGTTGCTGGCGCTCGCGCGACGGGGAGGCGTAGGGTGTGCGCCCCATGAGCGAGGCCTCGCTGCGGCTCGTGCCCTCTCCGCCGAAGCCACTCACCGTGGCGGAGCTCAACCGCACGGTGAAATCCGCGGTGGAGGAGCGCTTCCCCTCGCTCTGGGTCGAGGGCGAGATCGCCGCCGTCAAGGTGATGTCGAGCGGGCACGTCTACTTCGACCTCAAGGACGAGCGCGAAGACGCCCGCGTCTCGTGCGCCATGTGGAAGGGCAACGCCCAGCGCTCCAAGGCCCACCTCGCCGTGGGCGAGCGCGTGCAGCTCCGCGGCAAGCCGGGGCTCTTCGTGCCCCGCGGGCAGTTCCAGTTCATCGCCGAGGTGGCCGTGCCCTCGGGCGCGGGCGAGGCCGCCGCGCGCCTCGCGGCCCTGAAGGAGAAGCTCCGCGCCGAGGGCCTCTTCGACGACGCCCGCAAGCGGCCGCTCCCGCGCTTCCCCCGCGCCATCGGCGTGGTGACCTCGGGCACCGGCGCGGCCTTCCACGACATCGTGCGCGAGGCCACGCGCCGCTGGCCCGCGCGCATCGTGCTCGCCCCCGCGCTCGTGCAGGGCGCCGACGCGCCGGCCTCCATCGTGCGCGCGCTCTCGCACCTGCAGCGCGCGAAATGGATCGAGGTCATCATCGTCGGCCGCGGCGGCGGCGCGAGCGAAGACCTCGCGGCCTTCAACGACGAGCGCGTCGCGCGGGCCATCGCCGACTGCCGCGTTCCCATCGTCAGCGCCGTCGGTCACGACGTCGACCACACCGTCGCCGACCTCGTGGCCGACCAGCGCGCGGCCACGCCCACCCAGGCCGCGGCCTACTGCACCCCCGACCTCAACGAGGTGGTCGACCGCATCGAGACGGCCCGGCAGCGCATGCGCCGCGCGGTGCTGTTGAAGTCCCGCACCCTGGGCAACGCCCTGGCGCGCGCGCGGCCGCCCGACCCCCGGCTGAAGATCAACGAGGCCCGGCAGCGCATCGACGACCTCCTGCGCCGCGCCGAAGACGCCCTCACCGAGCGGCTCCGTCGCTGCGGCCAGCGCCTCGACCGCGCCGAGAAGGCCCTCTCGTCGTCGCACCCGAAGACCCGCCTCGCGAGCGACCGCGCCGCGCTCGCGGCCCTCGTCGCGCGGCTGCAGCCCGCGGTCACCAAGGCGCTGGAGCGCAGGGCCGACCGGGTCGAAGACCTCCGCGCGCGGCTCGCGCCCGCGGTGACCGACCGGGTGGAGTCTCGCGCGCACGCGCTCGGGCTCGCGGCGGCGCGGCTCGACGCGCTCTCGCCGGTGAAGATCCTCGCGCGGGGCTACGCGGTCGCGCTGCGCGAGGGCCGCGCGCTCACGTCGTCGTCGCAGGTGGCGCCCGGCGAGGTGATCACGGTGCGGCTGCACGAGGGCGAGGTCGACGCCCGCGTCGAGCGCGCGCGGTGATCGCGCTGGGGCTCATCGGTCACCCCGTGGCGCACTCGCGCTCGCCCGCGATGATGCGCGCCGCGCTCGACGCGATGGGCCTCGCGGGCACGTACACGGCCTTCGACGTGGCGCCCGAGTCGCTGGGAGACGCCGTGCGCGCGATGGGCGCGCTGGGCTTCGCGGGCGCGAACGTGACGCTGCCGCACAAGGTCGCGGTGATGGAGTGGCTCGTCGAGGTCGAGCCGAGCGCGCGGCGCGCGGGCGCGGTGAACACCCTCGCGCGGGCCGAGGGCGGGTACGTGGGGATCAACACCGACGTCGAGGGGCTCGCCGCGGCGCTCGCCGAGGGCGGGGTGACGGTGCGGGACGCCGACGCGGTGGTGCTGGGCGCGGGCGGCGCGGCGCGGGCGGCGGTGGCGACGCTGTGGCTCGGGGGCGCGCGGTCGGTGACGGTGATCGCGAGGGACGGCGCGAAGGCCGACGCGCTCGCGGGGCGCGCGTGGGGTGACGCGCGGGTGCGCGGCGCGGCCGCGGGGAGCGCGCAGGCGCGAGAGGCGCTCGGGGCGATGGACGTGGTGGTGCAGTGCACGCCCTGCGGGATGGACGGAGGGCCCGCGGCGGAGGGCGCGATCGCGCTGTCTCCAGCGGCGTGGTGCCGCGCGGGCGCGCGGGCGATGGAGCTGGTGTACGCGCCGAGGGAGACCGGGTGGACGCGCGCGATGCGCGGCGCGGGGCTCGCGGTGGTGGAGGGCGGCGGGCTCGCGATGCTCGCGGCGCAGGGGGCCGCGGCGCTGTCGCGGTGGACGGGGCGCGCCGCGCCCGTGGACGTCATGCGAGCGGCGCTCGAGGTCGACGTCCGCGGGGGCGGGGCGTAGAGTCCGCGAGGCCGCGGAGATGGGTGACGCGAGCAGGCGAGCGACGACCGCGACGGGCCCCGAGGCGCCGCGAACGATAGGCCGGTACGAGGTCGCCGAGCTCCTGGGCGAGGGCGCGATGGGCCGCGTGTGGCTCGCGCTCGACCCCGAGCTCGACCGCGACGTGGCGGTGAAGGTGCTCCGCCTCGAGGCCGCGGGGCCCTCCCGCGACGCCTACGTCGCCCGCTTCCGCAACGAGGCCCACGCCGCCGCGCGGCTCCTGCACCCGAACCTCGTCGTGGTCTACGACGCCGGCGTCGACGCCGAGCTGGGCCCCTTCGTGGTGTACGAGTACGTGCCCGGCCCGAGCCTGCGAAAGGCCATCGACCGGGCGCCGCTCTCCTACGCCGACGTCGCCCGCGTCGCGCGGGGCGTGGCCGCGGCCCTCGACGCCCTGCACCGCGAGGCCATCGTCCACCGAGACATCAAGCCCGACAACATCCTCCTGCGGCCCGACGGCGCGGTGAAGCTCACCGACCTCGGCATCGCGCGCGTGCCCGACGCGACGCTCACCCGCGACGGGCAGTTCCTCGGCACGCCCGCCTACGCGCCGCCCGAGGCCATCACCCGCGGCGAGTACAGCGCCCGCGGGGACGTCTTCTCCCTCGCCGCGGTGATGTACGAGGCCCTCGCGGGGGTGCGCCCCTTCCCCGGCGACGACGCCGTGGCGGTCTCCTACGCCGTGGTGCACGACGAGCCCCTGCCCCTCGCCGCGCACCGCCCGGGCCTGCCCGCCGCCGTCGAGGGCGTCTTCGCCCGCGGCCTCTCGAAGCACCGCGACGACCGCCCCGAGAGCGCGTCGGAGTTCGCGCGCGCGCTCTCCGAGGCGCTTCAGTCCACCGCCGACGCGAAGCCCAGGGCGAAGCGCCCGCAGCACCCGCCGCGCACGCCGCCGCCCTCAGAGTCGAAGGGCGTCGGGCCCATCGTGATCGCGGTGCTGTTCCTCATGTGCGTGGTGGCCTTCGTCGCGCGGCGGATGAGCGGCGACGCGCCGCCGGTCACCGAGGTCACCGCCGACGCGGGCGTCGCTCCCCCCGCGCGACCCGCCCCGACGCGGCGCGGTCGGCCCCGCGCGAGGCGCGTCACCCGCGACGCGGGCGCCAGCCGCTAAGGGCACACGCGCGACATGAAGAGGTAGGCGTCGCCCGTGATCGAGCGCACGCCGCGCGCGCTCCGGTCACGCGCCCAGCCCACCAGCGCGCCGCCCCACGGGTCCGCGGCCACGAAGCGCACGGACTCGACGGCCTCGTTGGTCACGCCGCCGAAGTCGACGAGGTGGAGCGCGAGGTCGAGCTGGTACACCAGCAATTGCCTCCCCTCGGGCCGCGCGCGGATCGCCACCACCCGCACCCGCCGCCGCGCGCCGTCGCGCCCCGGCTGGAGCACCACCCGCTGCGGCATCACCGCGCCCTCCAGCGTGGTCCCGCGGACGTGGCTCGACCCCGCGTCCACCGCGGCGAGGTGGGCGTGGCCGGCGGCGTCGCTCCACGCGGCCACGGCGCCCTCGCGGTCGACCACGAGCGACATCGGTCTCGCGACGTCGACGTCGTCTGTCATCGGCACGTCGCCGATGTCTCGGCACCGCTCGTCGAGGTACACCAGCAAGAGGGCGCCCTGGGCGACGCGCAGGGCCGCGTAGCCGTCGCCCCGCGCCGTGATGGTCCGCACGCGCAGCCCGCGGGGGCAGGGGTGCGCGGGGCCGAGGTCGCCGCCCCCGAGCCAGCGCTGGAGGCTCAGGCCCTCGGAGGTCTCGACGAAGGCCGCCGCGGGCTCCGAGGCGTCGTCCCTGGGCACCACGGCGAGGTCGCCCTCGACGAGGGAGTCGCGGTCAGCGACGCGGGCCTCTCCGCGCGCGACGCGCATGAGCCGCACGCCGATGTGCCCGCGGTCGACGAAGGCCGCCCACCACGCGCCGCGCGACCACGCGAGGTCGGCGAGGTCGACGCTGCCCGCCTCGGAGCTGAGCGCCACGGCCTGCGCGCGGGGCTCCCCCGAGGAGCTGTACTCCCGGAGGAAGAGCGTGTGGCCGTCGGAGAGGAGCGCGCCCCAGCCGTGGCCGTTCCAGCGCACGGCGCGGGCGTCGAGGCCGGCGATGGCGCCGGGCGAGCACGCGGGCGGCGGGGGCATGGGGCGCGGGCCCGAGGTGCACCCGAGCGCCAGCGCGAGGGCGAGTACGGCGCGCTTCACGGACGTCACTGCGCGCGGACGAACACCGCCGACTGCCACGGGCCGAGCGAGACCGAGGCCGCGCCGCCCGTGCCCACCGTGAGCGTCGAGGGCTCCCCCGGCAGGAGGTTCCGCAGGCGCGTGCCCTCGGGCAGGCTCACGGTCATCGTGGTGCCGCCCGAGGCCGTGGTGGCGTCGCCGTCCTTCGCGTGGATGACCACCAGGGCGTAGTCGCTCCCGTCGACGCGCTCGAAGGCCATCATCCCCGCGTCTTCTTCCGTCCCCGTGTGCTCGGTGGTCCAGCGGAACGCGAGGCTCCCGCGGCGCAGCGCCGAGTGCTCGCGGCGGATGCGCAGGAGAGACTGCGTCCACCCGAAGGTGCTGGGCGAGCCGTCGGCGCGGGTGGCGGCGGTGTTGAAGCCCGACTCCCACATCCGCTCGCGGTTCGACGGGTCGTTGCCGCCCGTGAAGTCCTGCTCGGTGCCGTAGTAGATGCACGGGATGCCGTCCTCCGTGAGGAGGAAGGTGAGCGCGGCGTGCAGGCGCTGGCGCATGCGGGCCACGTCGGCGGGGCCCTGCACGATGGCGCTGTTGCAGTCGCGCCCGCCCGCGCGCAGGTCGTTCACCACGGTGGGGTTCATCCCGTAGAGGAAGCGGGAGACATCGTGGTTGTCCATGAAGTTCACCAGCGCGCGGTTGGGCGGGACCCCTACGCCGTTGGGCTGCGGCGTCGACGCGTAGTGCGTCTCGCGCTCGCGGAAGAGGTTCTCCACGTCGCGGGTGTTGCCGTCGCCGCACTGGAAGATGTTGTCGAAGACCCGGTACTTCTGCGGGAAGTAGAACACCGAGTCCATCTCGTTGGGGTTGGTGTACGAGCCCACGAGCACGTCGTCGCCGTCGAAGGCCTCGCCGAACATGAAGAAGTTGCGCTTGCCCGCGCGCGCCGCCCGCTCGCGGATCTGCGACCCGAAGTACTGCCAGAACCCGTGCTCGACGTGCTTGAGCGTGTCGATGCGAAAGCCGTCGATGTCGGTGAGCTCGACCCAGCGCCAGTAGGCCTCGACCATCGCGAGGCGCACCCGCGGGTCCTCGGTGTTCACGTCCTTCAGTCCACCCGGGAAGTCTCCGAGGAGCGTCTGCGTGCCGGGCTCGCCGGGCGCGTGGTCGTAGGACGTGATGCGCCCGCGGCGGTGGTACCCGTCGGGCGTCGCGAGGATCGCCTGCGACGGGAGGATGTCGGCCCGCGGCGGCACCCTGAAGATCTCGGGCATGTTCAGGAAGACGATGGGCGCGTCGCCCGCGGGGCCGAGCGAGGTGAAGGCCTGCACCGGGCCGCGGAGGTTGAAGTCCGGGTCGTACTCCGTGACGCGGGAGAGCATCGAGCTCGCGCCGCCGGGGTTCTGGAACTGCGACACCTCGCCCGAGCCCGAGAGGAACTCGTCGGGCCGGCCGTTGTTGTTGATGTCGTAGAAGAACATCTGACCCATGTGGTTGGTCACGATGTCGACGATGACCCTGAGCCCGCGGGCGTGGCACTCGCGCACGAGACGTCGCAGCGAGGCGAGGTCGCCGAAGTGGGGGTTGAGGAGCGTGAGGTCCGAGGCCCAGTAGCCGTGGTAGGCGTCGAAGCCCGCGTCGGTGTCGACGTTGCGGACGATGGGCGAGATCCAGAGGGTCGTGACCCCGAGGGACTGGAGGTAATCGAGGCGGTTCACCACCCCGAGCCAGTCGCCGCCCTGGTAGCGGCCGAGGGAGGTCCGGTCGACGCGCTGGTCGTTGCTCGTGTCGCCGTCTTCGAAGCGGTCGACGAGGAGCTGGTAGATCACCTCGTCGCGCCAGTCGGTGACGTGAGAGCCCAGGGGCTGGGTGGTGTAGTCGTCGAGGTCGCTCCAGCAGGAGCTGGAGGCTGAAGCGAGCAGGGCGAGCGCCCCCGCGGTGAGCCAACGTCGCACGGCGAGAGACTCTACACGCGAACCGCGGACCGGGAACGTCACTCGAACGTCCCCAGGGATTGCGCGCCGCGCGGGAGGCTGTGGCACCATCGCCGACGCGACGCGGGCGGACGTGACGCTTCGACGCGCGCTTGAGGAGGTATCTCGATGGCAGGCAATCCCGGTGGCGGTTGGGGCGGAGGCGGTGGCGGTGGCTTCGGCCCGCCCGGCGGAGCGCCCCCCGGCGGGTTCGGTCCCCCTGGCGGTTTTGGTCCCCCTGGCGGAGCGCCCCCGGGCGGCTTCGGTCCTCCGGGAGGGGCGCCCCCCGGCGGCTTCGGCCCCCCGGGCGGTGGCTACGGGCAGCCGCCGGGTCCGCCGCCGGGCGGGTTCGGGCAGCCCCCGGGCGGTGGCTTCGGCCAGCCCGGCGGCGGATATCCTCCGCAGGGATTTCCGCCCGGGCCGGGCGGCTTCGGGCAGGGGGGCTTTCCCCCGCCGCAGAAGTCGAACACGGGGATGTTCATCGGCATCGGCGTGGGCGTGATGGTGCTCGCCTGCGGCGTCTGCGGCGTCATCGGCTACATGAAGAACAAGAAGGACCAGCAGACCTTCGGCCCCCTCGTCGCCGCGTGCCGCGGGCAGGGCGTTGCGAACGCGCGGATGTACAACCCCGCCTCGCCCCCGCACCGCCTCGTCGGCGTGCGCAACAGCGGCGGCGACTGGACGGTCTCGACGGGCCTCATCCCCTCGTCGCGCCGCTCTGACAACGTCGCCAACACCGACGTGGTCGCCTGCGTCGGCCCCGAGACCGAGCAGACCATCGCCACCTGCGAGGTCTGGTCGACCCGCAACGGCCTGCGCGTGCCTGGCACCACGCGCAACTACCCCCGCACCCGCCGCTTCAGCACCATCCGCCTCGTCTCGGCGCAGACCGGCGTGGTGCTCAACACCGGCATGGTCGCGGGCCCCATGCCCACCACCTGCAACGGCTACGTGGGCCGCCGCGCGTCGGCGAGCACCTTCCGCGGCTCGGCGCCGGGCTCCACCGAGATCGGTCAGTACCTCGACACCCTCCCCGGGCTGTAACCACACCCGAACTTCGTTTCGTATGTCCGCGAACGACCTCTCCCGCCGGGGGTTCCTGTCGTGCGCCGGCGCCGCCCTGGCGGCCGGGTGCGCGTCGGGGCCCCGCCCCTCCCTCGACCACCCCGCGCGGATGCGCGACGACCCCCGCGTGGGGGTCTTCGTCTCGTCTCCGTGGGGCTTCACCACCTCGTCGTACTGGATCGAGGGCCCCGACGGGCTCGTGCTCATCGACGCGCAGTTCCTGCCGTCGGCGGCGCGCCGCGCGCTCGACCTCGCCGAGTCGGTCACGGGCAAGCGCGCCGTGCTCTGCGTGGTGCTGCACGCCAACCCCGACAAGTACAACGGCGTGGGCGTGTACCGCGACCGGGGCATCAGGGTCGTCTCGGCGCGGCAGGTGGTCGAGCGCATCCCCGTGATCGACGTCGAGAGACGTGAGTCCTTCGCGGCGCGCTACGCGCCCGACTACCCCGCGCGGCTGGCGCTGCCCGACGCCTTCGGCGACAGCACCCAGGCGCTCTCGGCCGCGGGGCTGCGCCTGAACGCGAACGTGCTCGGCCCGGGCTGCTCCAACGCCCACGTCGTCGTCGAGTGGGAGGGCCACGTCTTCACCGGCGACCTCGTGGCGAACCGCAACCACTCGTGGCTCAAAGAGGCCGACATCGACGGTTGGGTGCAGCGCATGAGCGAGGTGCGCGAGCTGCGCCCGCGCTGGGTGCACCCCGGCCGCGGCCCCACGGGCGGGAGCGACCTGCTCGACGACGAAGCCACCTACCTCCGCTTCGTGCAGCGGCTGGTGCGCGAGACGCGGCCCAGGTTACCGCCCGACCCCGAGGCCATCGCCGAGGTGCGGCGGCGCGTCGAGGCGCGCTACCCGGGGTACGGGTTCCCGGTGTTCCTGGAGCTGGGCGTGGCCGAGGAGTACCGCCGCCAGGCCGAGCGCAACCGCGCCGCGTCGGGGTGATCCCCGCGCCTCGCTCGCGATACCTTCGCGGCCGCTGATGGAGCCGCGCAACCGCCCCCTCGACCGCGCCACGACCCCCCACGCCGCCGCCGCGACGGCGCCCGCGCCCCCGCACAACCACGGCCGCGGGCCCCACGTGGGCCCCCTGCGCGCGCGGCTCTCGTCGCTCTTCGACGTCACGCACGACTCCCGCGAGCGCACCGTGGCGGCGATGCTCGACCGGCACGCGCGCGACTCGGCGGCGTACTGGCTCCAGCTCATGCTGGCGATGGGGATCGCGACGCTGGGCCTGGTGCTCGACTCCACGGGGGTGGTCATCGGCGCGATGCTGATCTCGCCCTTGATGGGCCCCATCGTGGAGCTCGGGATGGGCCTCGCGGCGGGCTCGGGCTTCCTCGCGATGCGCTCGGCGGTGCGCGCGGGCGGATCGGTGGGCGTGGTGGTCTTCGGCGCGATGGCGGTGACGGCGCTCCTGCCCATCCACGAGGTGACGCGCGAGATCTCAGCGCGCACGTCGCCCACGGTGCTCGACCTCTTCGTCGCGCAATGCTGCGCGCTCGCGGCGGCCTTCGCGGTGGTGCGCCCCTCGGTCGAGACGGCCTCCACCGCCGCGGGCACGGCCATCGGCATCGCGCTGGTGCCGCCGCTCTGCGTGGTGGGCTACGGGCTCGGCACGCGGCAGGCCGAGGTCGCGCGCGGCTCGGCGCTGCTCTTCACCGCGAACTTCAGCGCGATCATCTTGTTCGCGCTCCTGTGGTTCAAGCTCCTGGGCTTCGACACGGTGCCCGTGAAGGAGCTCGAGGAGCGCGCGCTCTCGGGCGACCGCGGCGACCGTCGCATGGCGCGCACGGCGCAGAAGCTCCGTGACGTCTTCGGCGCGCGCTACGGGCGCGTCTTGCGCGTGGTGATGCCGCTGGTGCTCGTGGGGGCGGTGTATTTCCCGCTGCGGGGCGCGCTGGAGGAGGTCGCGTGGCTGGAGCGCGTGCGCGCGGGCCTCGGGCGGATGATCGCCGAGGCGCCCATCGCGCAGGCGGCGGTGCGGCAGGTGGTGGTGATCGAGCGGCACACCGTCGCGCTGCGGCTGGTGGTGGTGTCGTCGCCGGAGCAGGCCGAGCGGCTGGAGCGCGACCTGCAGAACCGCGTGGCGGCGCTCGCGGGGGTGGTTCCGTCGGTGACGGTGACGGCGGTGCCCGACTACGCCTCGCTGCGCGCGACGGCGGCGGTGCTGCAGCGCCCCGCGGTGGCCGAGGCGCCCGCGCCGCCCGCGTTCGACGAGACGGCGCGGCACGTCGGCGAGGCGCTGCGCGAGGCGTGGCCGACGCGCGAGGCGGGGCCGCTGTTGCAGTGGAGGCTCTCTCCCGAGGGGGCGGGCACGGCGGTGGAGGTCGCGCACCTCGGGGCGCCGTTGGGCGCGGCGCTGCCGCTGTTGTCGCGCGCGCTGAGCGCGTCGGTGGGCGTGCGGCTGGTGGCGAGGGACGTCCCGCTGAGCGCCGAGGCGGTGACGGCGACGACGGAGGAGGGCGCGCGGTGGCTCGCGGCGCTGTCGGTCTCGGTGGAGTCGGCGCGTCGCTACGGGCTGTCGCTGTGCGCGCGGAGCCCGTCGCTCGCGGCGCTGGAGGCGCGGCCCGACCTCGCGGCGATCCAGGAGGCCGCGCGCGAGCGGCTCGCGACGCTGCCCGCGGGGCGGTGGGTGTTCTCTCCGAGCGAGGGCTGGTCGGCGACGCTCACCGCGGGCCACTGCCCCGCGGAGGAGGCGCCGCCCGCCGCGACGGGCGACGGCGGAGCGACGGGAGACGCCGCGCGCTGAGCGACGGGCGGAGCGACGGGCGACGGGCGGGGGATGTTGAGCTCCGCCCTGCGGTGAACCTGTACGAGCGGGAGGGTCGTACCGCGACGACCGCGCGGCCGTCGCCGCGCGTCCTCTACCTCCCAAGAGGCCGATCCATGATCTACGTCAGGGTGCCGCGGAGGGGGTCCAGCGTCGGGTCGACCGACGCGCACGTCGGGGTCGGGCGACGTGCGCGGGTGCGGAGACGACGCGGGCGTCACCCCAACCAATCGCCCGCGTCGTCCCAACCAATCGCACGCGATCCCCGAACGAATCGCCCGCGGTCCCCGAACGAATCGCACGCGATCCCCGAACGAATCACCCGCGATCCCCGAACGAATCGCACGCGTCGTCTCGCCACCCGCGGGCGTCGCTCGCTACGGGCGTTTGTGCCGGCTCTCTCCGTCGCCCCTCGGGAGCGCCGCGTCGGTGAGCGCGGGCGACGCCGCGCTGTCGCGGCCCAGCGTCGACGCGTAGGGCGTCACCGCGCGCACCACCGCGCCCACCCGCGCGCCGTCGACCCCCGCGGACTTCATCCGCTCGACCACGGTCGCCACGTCGGCGCCCTCGGTGATCGCGATGAGCGCCGCCGCCACCAGGCACGTGTCCGACGGTGACCCCATGCACACCACGTGGTCGCCCATCAGGTCGCGCCACGGCCGCTCGCAGCGCGCGCGCCGCGCCTCGTCGGGGATCAAGAAGAACGGGTGGTAGGTCTCGCTGAGCTCGCGCACCACCGCGTCGAGCGCGAGGTCCTCGTCGAGGCCGTCGTCGATGAGCTTCTCGACCTCGGAGCGCGACACCCGCGGGTACGGCCGCTCGTCGCCGGTCATGAAGAAATACCCGCGCTTGCCCCGCTTGCGCGCGCAGTCGACGTCGGTGTGCCGCGCCGCGAAATACAGCGCCAGCTCGTACGACTCCTGCCCGTACTCGCCGCCGCCCCCCTCCAGGAAGCTCCGCGTGAGCCACTGGTCCATCTCCGCCGCGGCCGACTCGAACTGGCCCACCTGCAAGGGAGCGCGGTCGCTCCGCGCGTCGCCCACGGCCATGAACAACACCTGCGGGTCGGCCACCCCCAGGTCGAGGATCGACTGCATGAAGGCCGGGAGCTCCTTCTTCGCGAGCGTGACGGGGATCTCTCCCATGGAGCCCGTCACGTCGAGGGCGAACACCACCGCGAGGGAGCGCGGGTGCGCCGGGCTGTCGCGGCTCTCGCGCTGCTTCACCCCGCGAGGGTCCATCAGCGGGTGACACTTCTTCTGCGTGAAGATCTGCTGCTGCGGAAGATCCGCCCTCGCGCGGCTGATCGCCGCGTGCGCCTCGTGGCTGTACCCGCCGAATCCCATGACGTCCTCCTACCAGCCCGGCATCGCGAAGGGGACGAAGCGCGCCGGACCGAACGCCCGCTTGCCCGCCTCGCTCACCCGCTTCATCAGCTCCCACGCGTCGTCGCTGCGCCCGCGCGCGCTCGGGTCGACGTGCGCCTTCAACAGCTCCGCCAGGGGGTCGGGAACCTCGGGCGGGATCGTCCCCCGCGAGGGGTCTCCGTTCAGCGCCGCGAGGATCGACCGCGCGCCCATGGTGAGGTCCGTCGCGGGCGTCACCGCGCGGCCCGCCCACGCCTCGTCGGGGTAGAACCCGCGCGCCCCCGCGCTCAGCGCCGCGAGCGGTGACCCCGACCGCGCCGCGCTCGACCAGCCCACCAGCACCACGCCGTGGTCGCGCGCGTGCAGGAGCAGGTGCCGCGGCACCACCGCGCCGTGCACGTAGCCCGCGCGGTGCACCCAGCCGAGGCCCTCGAGCAGGCGCTTCCACATCCACACGGCGGCGCGGGGGTCGACCCCGTCGGGGTAGCGCCCGCGAACGTCGTCGAGGGTGTGCACGAAGCCGCTGCGCCAGCGGTAGACGTTCACCGGCACCTCGGCCGCGCCAGGGCCCACGAGCCTCCCGTGCGTCACCGCCTGCGGGAGCAGCGTGCGGAAATAGTCCGCCCCCTGCGCCTCGCTCGCGGCGATCGCTTCGAGGGTGCGCCACTCGCGCGTCACGAGGTCGGCGTCGCTCCCCGCGCGCAGCGCCTTCAGCACCACCCGCTCGGTCAGCCGCGCGTCGCGCCGCGCCAGGAACACGTCGCACCCGTCGCCCACGCCCAGCCGCCCCTCCAGCACGAAGCGCGCGTCGCCCACCGCCACCCGGGCGCGGCCCTCGTCCTCGGGGCGCTCGCTCGCGTCGGCCACGTCGACCCGCGGGACGTTCGTCAGCACGTGGCCGCAGTACGCGCACACCACCGTGCGCGCCCGCGACGGCGGCACCGGCGCCGCGCAGTTGGGGCACTTCAACGCCGTGATCGTCATCGCTCTCCTCGCCCTCTCATCGCGCCGCGAGGATAACCCCGGCGCGGCCCTCGACGACCGCGCCGGTCGCTGAGCGCTCACTCCATCGGGAGCCGCAGCGTGAAGCGCGCGCCTCCCCCCGGCGCGTCGCCCACCGTGACCTCTCCGCCGTGCTCGCGCGCGATGCCGTAGCTGATCGACAGCCCCAGGCCCGTGCCCTCGCCCTGGGGCTTCGTCGTGAAGAAGGGGTCGAAGATCCGCGTGCGCAGCGCCTCGGGCACCCCATCGCCCTCGTCGTCGACGATCAGCTCGAACCACCCCGGCCGGTGCCGCGTGGTCACCATCACCGCCGAGCCCGCGGGCGTCGCGTCGATGGCGTTGGCCACGAGGTTCATCACCACCTGGTTCACCTTCGCGGGCTGGCAGCGCACCCGCACCGGGCGCCCGAGGTCGGCCACCAGCGCCACGCCCCTGCCCTCGGCGCGCACCCGCAGGATGTGCAGCGTCGACGACACCCCCGCGTGGAGGTCGGCCTCCTCGGAGTCTCCGAGGTCGAGCCGCGCGAAGACCCGCAGGTCGGCCACGATCTGCGTGATGCGCCGCATCCCCTCGCGCGTGCTCTTGAACACCCCCGGCAGGCGGCCCTTCACGTAGCCCAGGTCGAGGCGCTCGCTCATCGCGTCGATGCGCGCCGCGAGCGCCGGGTCGCGCTCGGCCAGCGCGGGCCGCGACTCGCCCCACGCGTCGAGGATCTCCATCGCCGCCGTCACGTCGCGCTGGAGCACCGCGACGTTGTTGTTCACGAACGAGAGCGGGTTGTTGATCTCGTGCGCGATGCCCGCGACCATCTGCCCGAGCGACGCGAGCTTCTCGCTCTGTACGAGGTGCGCCTGCGTGCGCTCCAGCGCCTCGCGCGCCTCGCGCTCGGACTGCGCCACGCGCTCGAGCTCCGCGGTGCGCGACGCGATGCGGGCCTCGAGGTCGTCGTTGGCCCGCAGGAGCGCCTCCTCGGCGCGCTCGCGCTCGCGCACCTCGCGCCGCAGGCTCTCGAAGAGGTGGCTGTTCTGCAGCGAGATCGCGAGCTGCGTCGCGAGGTGCTGCACCAGGTCGACGCGGTCGCGGGTGAAGGCCCGCGTCGCCACCAGGCTCTCGAGGTACACCAGCCCCGCCACGCGGCCCCCGTAGCGCAGAGGCACGCACAGCACCGAGCGGATCGTGCGCGCGCGCACGGCGGGGTCGTCGACGAACTGACCCGCGCCCGCCGCGTCGGCGAGCACCACGGGCTCGGCCGTGCGGAAGGTCAGCTCCAGCACCGAGCGCGGCAGGTCGGGGCACTCGTCGAGGCGCAAGGGGGCGAGGTCGACGGGCGCGCCCTCGCCGGCCTCTCCGCGCGCGCGCACCGTGAGGGCGCCGTCTTCGTCGAGCAGCAGCGCGCCGCCCGTACCGCCCGCCGACTCGAGCACCACGCGCACCACGCGCTCGAGCAGGAGGTTGAGCACCACGTGCTCCGAGAGGGCCTGGCTCGCCTTCGCCACGCTCAGCGCGTCGAAGGAGAGCTCGGCCTCGCCCGTGGTGTTCCCGCGCGGGTGGCGCACCGCCTCGCTCGACCAGCGCCGCGCGAGCGCGTCGGCCTTGGGCCCCGCGCCCCAGCGCCGCCACGCCGCCACCGCGCCCGCCGCCGCCGACGCGGCCACGCCCGGCATCCCCTCGGCCTTGAGGAACTCCGCGAGCCGCTCGCGGGCCATGGCCTCGTCCTGGGTGAAGCCCTGCGCCCGCGCGCCTTCGATGGACCTCTCGAAGCGGGCCATCGCGGCCCACCGATCGCCCGCCGCCGCGAGCCGCAGCGCGGCCACCAGGTCGACCTTGTGCGCGAAGTTCTCCGGGCACTGCTCGGCCCACCGCGCGAGCTCGGCCTCGCGCTCGCCCGCGACCTCGGGCGACGCCAGGGCCTCGTAGAACGACAGGTCGGCCACGCCGAAGAGCCCCAGCGCGAAGGGGGCCACGGGCCGCGCGGCGGCGAGTCCTCGCGGCCCGCGCGAGGTCGCCCCAGTACACCGCGAGCTGCGCGCGCAGCACCCGGTGCAGGCACGTCGCCGTCGGGCTCACCGCGACGGCCGCGAGGTGCTCGGCGTCGTCGAAGCCGTCGGCGTCGAGCGACCACGGCGCCGAGGTGAGGCCCTTCACCGCCCGCGCCCCCTGCTCGAAAGACCGCAGGAGCAGGGTCATGTCGCGGTGCGCGGTGCGCCGCGCGAGCTCGAGCCCCGACTCGGCGTCGTCGATCACGTCGTCGAGGTCGTGCCCGGCGCTCCAGCGGTGCAGCACGATCCCCGCGGCGGCGTAGCACGCGAACTGGTGCTCGCCGCCCTCGACGCCGACGCGCATCGCCTCGCGCGCCAGCGGCAGGTCCGACGAGAGCGGCCGCGACCAGTGGTGGATGTGCGCCGAGAACACGTGCAGCGCGCGGCACAGCTCCGCGGGGTCTCCGCGGCGGCGCGCGATGGCCACGCCCGCGCGGCCGAAGGCGTAGCCCTTCGCGGCGTCGGCGGCCCCCGCCACCATCCCGTGCGCCACGACGGAGAAGGCCGCCTCGGGGGTGGGCCCGTCGCGCGTGGTGAGCACCACCACCCTCGCGGTGAGCCACGCGAACAGCCCGGTGTCGCTGAAGTACGCCGCGGCCACCGCGCGCGCGAGGGTGCGCATCAGGGCCACCGCGGTGGGGTCCGTGACCTCGGGCATGTCGGCGATGCGCTCGGGCGAGCGGCCGTCGAGGGCGCGGTCGACCTCGGCCAGCGCCGCGGCGATGTCGACGGGCTCGCCGCGGTCGGGGATGCGCTCGCCGAAGAGGGCCGCCGAGGCGCGCGCGAGGTCGACGCCCTCGGCGTAGCGGCCGTCGACGGTGGCGGCCATCACGCGCAGGTCGAGGAGCTCGGCCTTCGAGACCAGGTCGGGGGCGCGCGCGAGGGAGGCGTCGACGAGGGCGTCGGCGAGGCGGTGCTCCCCCGAGAGGTACGCGCAGCGGGCGCGCTCGGCGTGGACCTCGAACGCGACCTCGGGGGCGGCGACCCAGGGGTCGTCGGGCAGGAGCGCGGTGGCGAGGTCGAGGTAGCCCAGGGCGGCGCGGTAGGCGGCGGCCTTGCGGGCCTTGCGGCCGGCGCGCAGGGCGAGGTCGCGCGCGGCGGCGCGCTCGTCGGGGGCGGTGATGCAGCGCGCCCCGAGGCGGAGCTGGTCGACGACGTCGAAGAGGCGGTCGTCGGCGTAGCCCTCGGCGCGCTCGAGGAGGATGGCCGCGACGCGGCGGTGCAGGGCGTCGCGGCGGCCGGGGTCGATGCCGCGGTAGGCGGCCTCTTGCACGCGGTCGTGCGAGAACGCGAAGCGGGTGACCGAGGTGGACGAGCCGCGCGCGGCGGGCGCGGAGGAGCGCGGGCCCTCGTGCGCGGCGGCGGCGACGACGAGGCCGCGCTCGGCCGCGGGGAGGAGGGCCTCGATGGTGTCGGCGAGGCCCGCGCCGCGCACCGCGGCGATGAGGGCGAGGGAGAAGCGCGAGCCGATGCACGCGGCGACCTCGAGGGTCTCGCGGCAGGCGGGCGGGAGCTGGTCGAGGTCGCGGAGCATGAGCGCGACGACGTCGTCGGAGACGTCGAGGCGCAGGAGGGCGTCGGCGTCCCACTCCCAGCGGCGGCGCTGGTGGTCGAAGCGCAGGACCTCTTCGGTCTGCATGCGTTGCAGGAGGCGCTGGAGGAAGAAGGGGTTGCCCTCGGCGCGCGTGGCCATCACCCCCGCGAGGTCTTCGACCACCTCGGCCGGCGCGTGCAGCGCGTCGGAGAGGAAGCCCGCCACCTCGGGCACCGAGAGGGGCGCGAGGGGCACGCGGGTGACCGTGGCCCCGGCGTCGGCCACGGCCTTGAGCGTGGCGTTCAAGGGCGCGACGGCCTCTCCGTCGCGGCAGCAGCCCAGCACCAGGAGGCCCATGGCCCCGCCCGCGGCGAAGGCGCTCTCGAGGAGCTCGAGCGACGCGGGGTCGACCCACTGCATGTCGTCGAGGGCGAGCACCAGGGGCTCGGCCGGGCGCGCGAGCGCGGTGACCAGCGCGGCGAAGAGTCGGTGCAGGCGGTTGCGAGACTCGAGGGGCCCGACCTCGGGGCCCGCCGAGGCGTCGACGCCCAGCACGAGGCCGAGCTCGGGCACGATGTCGACGAGGGGCCCGGGGGCGGAGCCCAGCTCGCGGCGGAGCACCTCGCGCCAGGCCCTGAGCCGGGGCTCAGGCTCGGAGAGGAGCCGGCGCATCACGGCCCGAACGGCCTCGGAGAGCACGCGGTAGGGCACGGCGCGGTCGAGCTGGTCGGCCTTGCCGGCGCCGTAGAGGCACGGTCGGTCGTGGAGGTCGCGGCGCACGGCGCGCACGAGGGCGCTCTTGCCGATGCCCGCGGGGCCCGAGACGACGACGAGCTGGGGGCGGCCCTCGCAGGCGCGGTCGAAGGCGGCGCGCAGGAGCGAGAGCGGGGCCTCGCGGCCGCGCAGGGCGGTGGGCATGACGAGCACCGGGGGCACGTCGCGGGAGGCGAGGGCGAAGGGGCGCACGGCGCCGTCTTCGCCGAGGTCGCGGCGCATGCGGCGGAGGTCGTCGGCGAGGGCCTCGGCGGTCTGGTAGCGCTCGTCGGGGACCTTCGCGAGGAGCTTGAGCACCAGGTCGGAGAGGGGGAGGGGCACGGCCGCGCGGCGCTGGGTGGGAGACGTGGGGCGCAGGGCGAGGTGGGCGTGGACGAGCGCCGCGGGGTCGTCGGAGGGGAAGGGCGCGGTGCCGGTGAGGAGCTCGTAGAGGGTGGCGCCGAGGGAGTAGAGGTCGGCGCGCCAGTCGGGGACGCGGGAGGTGCGGCCGGTCTGCTCGGGGGCGATGTAGTCGAGGGTGCCGACGGGGCGCGCGGTGGCGAGGAGGTCTGAGAGGCGCGCGGCGATGCCGAAGTCGATGAGGCACGGGGCGGTGTCGGAGCGGAGGACGACGTTGCTGGGGTTGATGTCGCGGTGCACGACCCCGGCGGCGTGGACGGCGCCGACGATGCCCGCGAGGGCCTCGGCGACGGGGAGGAATTCTGCGACGGAGAGCGGCGCCCCGCGGAGGCGGCGGGCGAGGGTGAGCGGGCCGAGGTCTTCTTCGACGAGGGCGGGCGCGCCGTCGAGGCGGGTGAGGGCGTGCGCGCGCACCACGCCGTCGACGGAGAGGGAGCGCAGGACGTGGTACTCGTGGCGCAGGGCCGACTCGGCGCCGGGCGCGCCCTCGACCACGGTCTTCACGATCACGGGCATGTCGTCGCTGGCGCGCCGGCCGCGGAGCACGCGGTGGCGGCGGCCCGAGTGGACGACCTCGAGCGACACGAATCGCGGTTCGCTGTTCATCGTTCAGGCCCCCAGGGCATTGACGGCGCGGATGCTACCGCGGATCGCGCAGCGGTAGCGGCGCCGCGGGCGGATGTTCTTTGACAGCCGAGCGGTCTGCGTGGTGAGACTCGCGCCGGGTGAGGCGGCCACGGTGACGAAGCGACCGACGATCCTCGTGGTCGACGACGAGATCGACGTCATCGAGTCGATCAAGGACCTCCTGCGGCTCGAGTTCGAGGTGGTGGGGGCCGAGAGCGCCGACGCGGGGCTCGCGGTGCTGGCCTCGCGGCCCGTGGCCGTGGTGATGAGCGACCAGCGGATGCCCGGCACCACGGGGGTGGAGTTCCTCTCGCGGGTGAAGGAGCGCTACCCCGACGCGACGCGGCTGCTCTTCACGGGCTTCGCCGACCTGCGCGCGGTCATCGGCGCCATCAACGAGGGCAGCGTCTACCGCTACGTCGCCAAGCCCTGGGACCCCGACGACCTCACGAGCGTCCTGCGCGACGCGGTGCGACGTCACGAGCTCCTCACCGAGCGCGACCGCCTCCACGCCGAGCTCCGCGCCGCCCACGACGCCCTGCGCGCGAGCGAGGCCCAGTACCGCCTGCTCTTCGAGCGCAACCCCAACCCCATGTGGGTGGTCGACGTCGCCACCGGCCGGATCATGGCCGTCAACGCCGCCACCCTGCGCCACTACGGCTACGAGCTCGACGCGATGCTCACCATGCGCGCCGACGACCTCGAGCTCGACGCCGCGCGCGACTCCGCGCCGCCCGACGTGCCGCACCGCCCCGCGCGGCACCGCCGCGCCGACGGCGGCGTGATCGAGGTCGAGCTCACCGCCGAGCGCGTGCCTTCGACGGCCGCGAGGCCGAGCTGGTGATGGCCCGCGACGTGACCCTCCAGCGCCAGCTCGAGGCCCACTTCCGCCAGGAGCAGAAGATGGAGGCCCTGGGCCTCATGGCCGGCGGCATCGCGCACGACTTCGGCAACCTCATGGCGACGCTCCAGCTCGGCGCGCGGGTGTTGCGCGACCGCGTGCCCGCCGACGACCCCCTTCGGATGCTCGCCGACGAGATCGTGAGCCACGCCGACCGCGGCACGACCCTCACCCGCCAGCTCCTCGCGTTCAGCCGTCGGCAGCCGGGCACCGTCGAGCGCGTCGACCTCAACGAGGTCCTGCGCGACATGGAGAAGGTGCTGCGGCGGGTGGTGGGGCCTGACGCGCGGCTCGACCTCGACCTCACGCCGGGCCTCGACGCGTTCCTGGGCGACCGGGCGCAGGTCGAGCAGGTGGTGCTGAACCTGGTGCTCAACGCCCGCGACGCGACCGAGGGCCGCGGCCGCGTCTCCGTCGCCACGCGCGCGCTCACCATCGCCTCGCGCGGCAGCGGCGCGTGGACGGCCGCCTCGCCCGGCCGCTACGTCGCGCTGAGCGTCACCGACGACGGCCCCGGCGTCGACGCCGCCACGCAGCGCAAGATCTTCGACCCCTTCTTCACCACCAAGCCCGAGGGCAAGGGCACGGGCCTCGGGCTCGCGACGGTGTTCTCCATCGCGCAGCAGCACCGCGGCGCGGTGCGCTGCGAGAGCGCGCCGGGGCAGGGGGCGAGGTTCGAGGTGATCCTCCCGGCGGCGCCCGCGCGGCAGGGGGGGTAGGAGAGGGAGCGGGTCAGCCCGCGAGGGAGCGGGCGACGACCGCGGCGTGCACCACCGCGGCGACGCGCACGGCGTCGTGCACCTGGTCTTCGCTGACGCCGTTCTGCACCAGCGTGGCCTCGTGCGAGGTCACGCAGTCGCCGCAGCCGTTGACCGCGCTGACGGCGAGGCAGAAGAGCTCGAGGTCGAGCTTGTTCGACGCGGGGCGCCCGAGGGCGTTCATGCGCAGGCGCGGCGGCTTCTCGCGGTACGAGGCTTTACCGACCAGGTGCCTGAAGCGGTAGTAGACGTTGTTCATCGCCATGATCGACGCGGCGGAGTAGGCGTCGGTCAGGGTGGTGTCTTCGACGCCCGCGGCGCGCGCGTCGGCGGCGAGGGCGTCGGCGAGGCCCTTGTCGCGCAGGCCCGCGGCCACGGCGACGGCGACGCCCCAGCGCTGCGCGGGCGAGAGAGACGTCCCCTCGCCCAGCACCGCCGGGAGGTTCAGCCGCGTGTCGCGGGCGTGGTCGGGGAGCGCGTCGCGCAGCGCGTCGAGCTGCGACACGTCACGCCCCGGGGTTCAGGGTCGCGTCGCCCTTCTGCCAGCCGCAGGGGCAGAGCTCGCCCGTCTGGAAGGCGTCGAGGATGCGGAGCGTCTCGTCGACGCTGCGGCCCACGTCGAGGTCGTTCACGCTCACGTGGCGGATGATCCCCTCGGGGTCGACGAGGAAGGTCGCGCGCAGCGGCACGCCGGCCTCCTTGTGGAGCACGCCGAGCGCCGAGGCGAGCTCGTGCTTCTTGTCGGCGAGCATCGGGAAGGGCAGGTCCTTCAGGTCGGGGTGCGTGTTGCGCCACGCGAGGTGCACGAACTCCGAGTCGTTGCTCACGCCGAGGATCTGCGCCTCGCGGTCGCGGAAGTCCCGGTCCTTCTTGCCGAACTCGGCGATCTCGGTGGGGCACACGAAGGTGAAGTCCATCGGCCAGAAGAACAGCACCTTCCACTGACCCTTGTGGGTGTCCTGGTTGATGTTCGTGAACTCCTTGCCCTTGTCGCGAGACACCACGGCGGTCAGCGAGAAGTTCGGCAGGCGGTCTCCAACGGTCAGCATGGCTCTTGGCTCCTTCTGTGTTCGCTGGGCCCTCCCATCGGGCCCGCGCGGGGCGTGAGAGTGCCCCCGCCCCCCGCTGGGTTCTACTACTTCTTGGTGATCGAACTGATAGCCGCGGGCTATCAGGGATCGAGCGCGCCCGCCGCGCGGCGGGCTACCGGCGCCAGGGTCCGCGCGAGGGGTTCGCCGCGGTGTAGCCGCGCTGCCGCGCGATGAGCGTGCGGTAGGTGAGCGCGGGCTCGTCCTTCAAGAGCGCGTAGAGGACGTGCCCCGCGGCCTCGGCGTCGTCGGTGGCGCGGTGCGCGTTCGAGAGGTCGACCCCGAGGCGCGCGGCCACCTCGCCGAGCTTGAAGCCCTTGCTCCCGCTCTGGAGCGCGCGCGCCCACACGAGCGGGTCGATCCAGTCGCAGGTGACACGCAGCGCCGGAGGAAAGCCCACGCCCTTGCCCGCGCCGTGCCCCGCGCGGCGGAACTCGGCGCGCACGAACGAGCGGTCGAAGCCGGCGTTGTAGGCCGCGGGCACCGCGCCCGCGAGGAGCTCCTTCAAGCGCGGGGCGACGGCCTCGAAGGTGGGCGCGCCCTTCACGTCGGCGTCCTTGATCCCGTGCACCGCGCTGGCCTCGGCGGGGATGGGGATCCCTGGGTTGATCAGCGCGCCGAAGCGGTCGACCACGGCGCCGTCGACGAAGCGCACCACGCCGACCTCGACGATGCGGTCGCCCCTGCCCGGGTCCTTGCCCGTGGTCTCGGTGTCGATCACCGCCACGGGGATGCTCCGCCACGGGGCGTCGACGGTGAGGTCTTCGGCGAGGCCGACCTTCTCCGGCGCTGCCGTGCGCATCTGCTCCGCGATGCCGGGGTACGGCAGCCCCGTCGGAAAGCACCCGCAGGTGTCGTGTCGACCGTGCGCCATTCGCTCTCGGGGTGTGATGGGAGCACGGCCCCCGCGGGGCGCGCCAGCAATCGACGGTTCCATCACGCGGCGCGATCGGTACACTGCCGGGCCCATGAGGCTGGCGGGACTGGGTGTGACTCTGGGCGCGACGCTCTGGCTGGGGTGCCGCTCGGGGCCTCCGACCCTGCCTCCGCCGCCCCCCGCGGACCCGCCCACGGCGATGACCCTCGACCCCGAGCGCGTGGTGCGCGGCCAGCCCGCGACGCCCCACGGCATCGACACCGAGCGGCAAGAGGGCCGCGTGCGCGCCGCGGTGCTGCGCCGCCGCGACGACATCCAAGACTGCTACGAGCGCGTGCTCTCGGGCTCGCCCGACGCCGCGGGCAGCGTCGACATCGGCTTCGTGGTCGAGACCTCGGGCCTCGTCTCCGACGCGACGGGAGAGACCACCACCCCCGCCCTCCGGCAGACCCGCGAGTGCATCCTGCAGATCATCCGCCCGATGCGCGTCGAGGGGATCACCCACGCCGCGCGCGTGAGCTTCCCCTTCGTGTTCGAGAACCCCACCCTCGCCGTGAGCGCCAACGAGCTGGTGCTCTACCCCCGCATGCGCTTCGAGGCCCCGGAGTCCATCGCCGCCGTGATCCGCGCGGGGTCGGGGCCGCTCTCCGAGGCCGAGGTCAGCGCCGTGGTGACGCAGCAGGCCCGCGGGCTCCTCGCTTGTTACACCCCGCTCCTCGCCGCGCGCGCCACGCGCAGGGCCGAGGGCTTCGCGCGCTACGAGCTCCAGGTCGGCAACGAGGGCGGCGTCGGCGAGGTCACCCAGAGCGACATCGCCCCGCCCGTCGCCACCGTAGGAGAGTGCCTCCAGGGCGTGCTCCGTGGCTTGCGCTTCAGGGCCACCAACCGCCGCACCACGGTGACGGTGCCGCTCGTGATGCGCCCGCAAGAAAACCCCACGCCTCCGCCCCGCGGGCGCTGACGAAACGTCGTTCCCTTTCCGCGGCGATCGCGTTACCACGGGGCGCACTTGCGCGGCCGTGAGGCGCGATGCCCTCACCCCCGCCGCGCGCGTTTTTCCCTTCGCTGGAGGATCAACCCGCCGTGATGCACCCCCGCCGCTGGTCGACCGTCGCCGCGAGCGCCGTCGCCGTCTGCCTCGTCGCCCCCGCCGCGCAGGCCCAGGTCCGCTACGTCAACCTGACCTCCACGCCCCCCGGCGCGACGGTCTACATCGACGAGGCCAGCGGCAACCCCGTCGGCCAGACCCCCCTCCGGCGCGTTCGCACCACCCGCGGCGTGCACCGCTTCATCTTCGAGCGCCAGGGCTACGTGCGCACCTCGCTCGAGGCCACGATCAACACCAACAACCGCACCATCACCGCCACGCTCGTGCAGGCCGGCAACATCTACGTCGCCGCCGACGTCGACGGCGCGCACATCTTCCTCAACGGCAACGAGGTCGGCACCACCCCCGGCCGCATCAACAACGTCACCCCCGGGCAGCACATCGTCGAGGTCCGCCAAGAGGGCCGCGAGCCCGTGCGCGAGAGCGTCACGGTCGTCCCCGGCGGCCTCGCCACGGTGAACGTCTCGCTGCGCCCCACGGTCGCCCCCACGGGCACCGTGCGCGTCATCGTCACCAACCCCAACGGCCCCGTGCCCGCGGGCCTGCAGGTCACCCTCGACGGCGCGCCCCTCACCGGCACGCCCCCCGCGAGCGACCAGGTGCAGCCCGGCACGCACATCATCAACGTCGCCGCGCCGGGCTTCCGCTCCACCCGCCGCGAGGTGACCATCACCGCGGGCCAGGTGCAGGCCATCGCCGTCGACCTCGAGGCCGCCGCGGCCACCGGCGGCACCGTGCGCATCGTCGCCCCCGTCGCGGGCGCGCGCGCCTTCATCGACGGCGAGGCCGTCTCCCTCACCGACGGCCGCGGCGAGGCCGCCAACGTCGGCGTGGGCCAGCACTCCGTGCGCGTCGAGGCCGAGGGCCGCGCCAGCGTGCGCCGCGACGTGAACGTCGCCGCGGGCCAGCAGGTCGTGGTCGAGGTCGGCGAGAGCGACATGCCCGTCGCGCAGGCGCGCGGCCAGGTGCAGGTGACGGCCACGCCCCCCGAGGCCGAGATCTTCATCAACAGCGAGCGCGTGGGCCAGGGCCGCGTCGAGCGCGAGGTGAACGCCGGCGCGGCCACCATCATGGTGCGCGCCGAGGGCTACCAGGAGTTCACCCAGGAGTGCCAGGTCGCGCCGGGCACGCCCTGCGTGGTGCGCGCGACGCTCCAGCGCCCGCAGGCGATGGGCAACCTCGTGGTGCAGACGTCGGTGCCGGGCGCGCAGGTGTTCGTCGGCGACGACCCGTCGCCGCACCCGGTGGGCGCGGTGGGGAGCTTCCCCGCGGGGGCGGTGCGCGTGCGCGTGACCGCGCCGGGCTACGACACCTGGGAGCAGAACGTCTCGCTCTCGGCGGGCGACAACCCGCCCGTGATGGCGCGACTCGGCCGCGACTCGACCATCGTCAACACCGCGCGCCGCCGCGCCCAGCTCAGCACCATCGGCGCGGCGCCCCTCGCGCTCGGCGACGGCGCCGTCGACGCCAGCATCGGCATCGGCGGAATGCCCCTCGAGGCCCGGGCCACCTTCGGGCTCCTGCCCGAGGGCCTGCGCACCTTCGGCATCGACGCCGGCATCGGCCTGCGCACCCGCTTCGACTGGCTCGAGATGGAGGCCCGGGCGCGCATCGGCCTCCGCCTCGCCGACGGGGTCTTCGCCGTCGGCGGCGAGGCCCGGCTCTACGGCGCCTTCGGCGCCAAGAGCTCGTCGGGCTGGGGCGCGGTGTTCCAGGGCAACGCGTCGGTGCGGCTCTCGACGGGCGAAGACCGCGCGGGCTTCGCGGGGGCCTTCATCCTCACGCTCAACGGCGGCGTCGAGATCAACAGCGACAGCCCCGGCCGGATGAACCTCGACTACACCATCGACAGCGTGGCGCGCCCGCTCTGCACGGGCTTCGTCGACGGCGAGTGCCAGGCGCCCAACACGGTGCGGGGCTTCCTCGGGCTCGGCGCCGAGGCGGCGCTGTGGCGGCACCTGTCGTTCTGGGGCCTCGCGACGCTGTACATCCCCTTCCCCGGAGACGTGGGCTACGACGCCGCGACCAACACCTTCTCGAACGTCGACGACGTGACCCGCCGCCCGCTCACGACCGACTTCTGGGCCTTCGCCATCCCGATCAACTTCCGCCTGGGCGTCACCTACAAGTTCTGACCGCGCGGGGCTATGGTGGCCCCGTGAACGCCCACCGCGCCGCGCTGGCCGCCGCGCTCGCGCTGTCCCTCCCGCTCTCGCTCTCCGCGCAGCCGCGCCGCGCCCCCGACGACGACGGCGACGCCGCGCTCGCGGTGGTGCGCGCCGCGCAAGACGACTTCTCCCGCTGCTACGAAGACGCCCTCGCGCGCCGGCCCGGCCTGCGGCTCACGGTGGAGCTCTCGCTCTCCATCGGGCCCAACGGCCGGGTCGACGCGGTGGAGCTCACGGGCGCGAGCGCCGACGACGAGCCGGGCGCGTGCCTCGCGGCGCGGGCGCGGCGGCTGCTGTTCCCGCGGCGCATGGCGGGCACGCGCTACGCGGTGCCGCTCGACCTGCGCCCCGAGGAGTGACCGAGGGGTGGGCGATCCGCCGCTGGTGCTGACCTCGACGATGGCGCGGGTGCGCCGCCGGGTGCCTCCGCGCATGGTGATCGCGGGGGTGATGGCCGGCGTGGCGGCGGCGACGCTGGTGGCCTCGTTCGTGATGTCGCGGTCCGACTTCATGGGGCTGCTGATGGCGACCTTCATCGGCGCGATCTACCTCTCTCCCGTGGCGCTCTTGCTGTCTCGGTTGGACCTCCGCGCGGTGGGGCCCGCGACCCTCGAGGTGCGCGACGAGGGCGTGGTGCTGCGCGCCGCGGGCGAGGAGCGCTGGGTCACCCGCGCGGAGCTCACGGGCGCGCGGGTGCTCTCGTGGCCGATGGGCGCGACCCTCGAGGTGAGGGACAAGCTCGGCGCGCGCTTCGAGGCCGAGGGGGTCGACCGCCGCGACGCCCACGTCGCCGTCGACCGCCTGGGCTTCGACGCGCGGAGCCACCCGCAGACCTGGGACCTCAGCGCGTCGCCGTGGGTGTCGGGCTTGATCGGGGCCTTCCTCGGGTGCGTCACCGCGGGCTTCGCGGCGGGCCTCGCGTCGTCGGCGCTGGCGGCCGCGCTCGCGATGGCGCTCACCGTCGCGGCGGCGGTGCTCCTGCGCGGGCGCACGTGGCTGCGCGTGGGCGCCGACGGGCTCCAGTGGAAGCACGGCGCGCGCGGGGGCTTCGTGCCCTACACCGAGGTGACCGAGCTGTCGCTCGTGGTGCGCGACCGGCATTTCCCCGCGGGGGTGCGCGTCGCGCTGCGGGGCGGAGGGGTGCTGGAGCTCCTCTCGCGGCGCAACCACGACGACCGCGCGCTCGGGGCCTTCGAGCACCTGCGGCACGTCTTCGAGACCTGGAGGGTGCGGCAGAAGCAGGCCGCCGAGGCGCTGCTCGACCGCGGCGGGCGCAGCGTGAGCGAGTGGCGCGACGCGGTGCGTGCGCTCGTCGACGCGACCCCGGGCTACCGGGGCGTGGGGATGGACGCCGAGTCGCTCGCGCAGGTGGCCGAGGACCCGGCCGCGCCCCCCGAGCGCCGCGTGGCGGCCTCGCTCGCGCTCGCGTCGCAGCCCGACGCGCGCACGCGCATCCGTATCGCCGCCGACCGATCGGCGAACGACCCGCTCCGCGAGGCCATGGTGGCCGCCGTCGAAGACCGCCTCGACGACGACGCCGTCGAGCGCCTCGCGCGCCGCGAGCGGTGAGCGATCACGTCCCCGGGAAGCTCACCGCCACGGGCGCGCGACGCGCGGTGGTGGTGCCGTCGCCGAGCTGACCCGCGTCGTTGCGGCCCCAGCACAGGAGCCTCCCGTCGCGGCGCACCGCGCACGCGTGCTCGCGCCCCGCGGTGAGCTCCGCCACGTCGGTGAGCCCCGTCACCGCCACGGGCGAGCGCCGCGTGGTGGTGGTGCCGTCGCCGAGCTCGCCCTGCGAGTTGCGCCCCCAGCAGCGCGCCGTGCCGTCGGTGACCCGCGCGCAGAAGAAGCCGTCGCCGCCCGCGACCTGCGTCGCGCCCGAGAGCCCCGTCACCCGCACCGGGAGCGCGCGCGACGTGGTGGTGCCGTCGCCGAGCTGACCGTACTCGTTGCGCCCCCAGCACCAGACCGAGCCGTCGCTCCGCACGGCGCACGCGCTCGACGTGCCCACGCCGATCGAGGCCACGTCGGCCACGCCCATCACGGGCGACGGCGCGGAGCGCTGCGTGGTGGTGCCGTCGCCGAGCTGGCCGTAGTCGTTGTCGCCCCAGCACGCGGCGGCGCCGCCCGCGACGCGGGCGCACGCGAAGACGTCTCCGATCTCGACCTGGAGCGCGCTGGTGAGCACGCCGATCACGGTGGGTGTGCTCCGCGGCGCGGTGGTGCCGTCGCCCACGGTGCCCACGGCGTTGTAGCCCCAGCAGCGCGGCGCGCCCGAGGCGAAGAGCGCGCAGCCGTTGTACGAGCCCGCGGCGAGGTCCGTCGCGCCCGAGAGCCCGACGACGAAGCCCGGGACGCGTCGCTCGGAGGTGCCCCCGTCGCCGAGCTGCCCGTAGCGGTTGTTGCCCCAGCACGCGGCGCGGCCGTCGCTCAAGCGCGCGCAGGAGAACTCCCTCCCGGCGTGGACGCTCACCGCGTTGGTGAGGGAGGTCACGGCGGTGGGCGAGCGGCGGTCGGTGGTGGTGCCGTCGCCGAGACGTCCGTTGGTGTTGTCGCCCCAGCAGCGGGCGGCGCCGTCGGCCATGCGGGCGCAGGTGTGGGCGTAGCCCGCCGAGGCCTGGGTCACCACCTGCGAGGGCCTCACGCACGCGCCGTCGAAGCACGCCCCGCCCGGCACGCACGCGCTGCCGCAGCGGCCGCAGTGGACCGCCGACGCGCGCACGTCGACCTCGCAGCCGTTGGAGAGGTCTCGGTCGCAGTCGGCGAAGCCGTCGAGCGCACGCGCCCACCACGCACGCGCCGCCCGCGCAGCGGGGCGCGGCGGTGTTGGCGGGCTGCGGGCACGGGGTGACCGTGACCGAGAGCCCGTCGGGCGCGCACTCCGAGCGGGAGCTCGCCGACGCGCAGGTCGCCGCCCCCGGCGTGCACACCATCATCGGGACGTCGACGGGCGTCGGGACATCCACGGGCGTCGGGACGTCGGGCTCGGAGACGTCGACCGGCGTCGGGACATCCACGGGCTCGGAGACGTCGACCGGCGTCGGCACATCAGTGGAGACAGGGACGTCGACGGGCGCGGGGACGTCGTCGACGGTTGGAGCGTCTGTCGCGACGCCGCCGTCCTCCGTCGCCGGGACGTCGTCGGACGAAACGTCTGTCACGACACCGACGTCGTTCGTCGGGAGGTCCTCCGTCGCTGGGGCGTCGGTCACGGAGGCCTCTGTCGCGGCGCCCGCGTCGGAGCCGGGGTTCGGCGGGTTCACAGCTACGGGCGCGCAGGCCGCGAGCAGCGCCAGCGCGAGGGAGAGACGTCGGAGGGTCATGGGGCGTTCCTCGGAGGGCGAAGGAAGGCCCCGACGCTATCACCCCTCGCACACGAGGAGGTCCATGGCCGCGAGCACCTCCACCGGGGGCGCCTCGAGGTAGGCCACCAGCGGGAGCCACGCCTCGGCGAAGCCCCGCACCACCAGCATCGACCCCCACGCCAGGAGCCCCCGGCGCGTGCGGGCCTCGAGCTCTCCCGAGAGCGCGTCGACCTCCAGCGCGTCGACGCCCTCGGCCCTCGCGCGGTCGGGGTCGTTCGCCACCTGCTCCCTGAAGGCCCGCAGCGCCGCGCGGGTGCGCACGTACTCGCTCTGCGCGCCGCCCACGTCCCGCTGCCAGCGCTCGCCCGCCATGGGCACGCCCGGCCCGTAGCCCTTCAGCTCACGGAACCACCGCCGCGCCGCGTCGGCGAGCGGCGCCTCCACCGGGTCTCCGAGCTTCAACGGCGCCACGGCCCGCCGCAGCGCCGCCCGCGCCTCGTGGAACTCCCCCACCGACCACCGCCCCGCCGCCGCGCCCAGCCACACCGCCGGGCAGCGCCCGCGCAGCTCAGCGTCCTCGGGCAGCTCCACCAGCACCGTCGCCGCGCTCGCGTCGCCGCCGAAATACAACCGCAGCATCGCCGACCAGAGCCTCGCCTCGTCGTCGTCCGCGTCGAGCGCCAGCGCCGCGCGCGCGCTCTGCAGCGCCGCCATGAACTCCCCCGCGGTGGCGAGGGCCATCGCGCACATCCGCTCGATGCACGCGACGCCCGGCGCGAGGTCCCTCGCGGCCACCAGCGCCCACGCCGCCTCGGGCGCGTGCGTCAACGGGTCGGGGTCGCGCAGGCCCAACAAGCCCAGCGCCACGTAGAGCCCCGCGTGGTGGGGCCACCGCTCCAGCGCGTCGCGGAGACGTCTCCGCGCGCCCCCCCGGTCGCCCGCGAGCCCGCGCGCCACCGCGCCGCCCACCACCGCCCTCGGGTCGACCCGCAGCGCCGCCTCGTCGAAGCGCACCGCGGCGCGCGAGAGCAGCCCCGGAGACGCCCCCTTGTGCCACGCGCCCAGGGCCTCGTGCAGCGTGCACACCGCCGCGTCGAAATCGCTCACGGGGTCACCTCGCGCAGCGCCGACGCCACCAGCGACGCGCCCAGCAGGCGGTGGTGCACCCGCAGCGCCTTCGCGGCCCACGCGTCGACCCTCGCCCGCGCCTCCCGCGTCGGCACGAACCAGTCGAGCAGGAAGTCCCCCGCCCGCTGCCGCGCCTCCACCGCCGCGCGCCCCGCCCGCGAGGGCTCGGGGCCCAGCGCCCGGGAGCCCGTCTCGGCCACCTCGACCTCCTCCTCGCTCGCGGCGTGCAGCCACGTGCGGATCGCCACCGACGCGTGGTCCCTCGCGGCGGCGCACTGCAGGTGCGACCAGCGCAGCGCCCAGGGGTGCGCGAAGACCTCGGCGAGGTCCCGCGCGAGCACCGCGGTCAGCCGCGGCAGCGTCGCCTGCACCTCTGAGATCCCCGACTCCACCACCGCGGTCATCTCCTCTCGCGCGCCGGGCTCTCCCGCCACCCAGCGCGCGCTCGCCACCAGCCACCGCGCCGCCGCGTCGAGGCCCTGGGTGTCTGCGCTCGAGAGAGCGTCGAGGCCCGACCACCGCCGCGCGAGCACCCACTCGAACCACGCCCGCGACACCGCCAGCGCGCCGCCCGCCGGCGCCCCCGACGCGGCCTCGCACAACGACTGGTAGTGCTCCCGCCACGAGCCCACGTCTCCGCCCCCGACGGCCCGCACCCGCTGCACCAGCTCGGCGCGCGAGGGCGCGCCCGACATGGCGGTCGCGACGGAGCGACGCAGGCCGTCTCCGCCCCCGAGGAGGGCCACGGCGCCGAGCGCGAGGTCGGCCATGTACGTCGGCGCCACGCCCGCGGCGACGGCCTCTCCGAGGTGTTGGAGCGCCGCGGTGCCCATCGCGGGGTGGGTGGTCATCACCAGCGCGTGCTCCAGGGCGCGGGCGTCTCCGTCGGCGCGGAAGGCCCAGGTCACCAGCGCGGCGGCGCGGCGGGCCTCGTCGCGGGTGGGCCCCCAGCCGAAGAGGGGCACGTAGCGGTTCGCGCGCAGGGCCACCATCTCGGCGAGCGCGAGGGGCGCGCCGGGGACCTCGACCACGGGCACCGCGTCGACGAGCGCGCCGAGGTCGCGCAGCAGGTCCGCCGACACCTCGACCTGCCACGGCGGCGCCGACGAGAGCCACGGGGCGCGGGGGGGATCACTCATTCCGATGCGCCCTCAGAGCGATGGCGGAAGCGGGTACGTTGCGAGGGCGGCGTGACCACGCCGCGGGGGGAGATGCGGGGACGTAGAGTTGTCCCGATGAGTTTGTGGCGCGCTGTCGCTGGGGTTAGGCGCTGCCGCGCCCGCACCCCAGGCTTACGCAAGTATCGCCCACCGCACGGTGGGCTCTGGCAAGGGTTTCCCGCTTCGTGCGGTGGAGTGAAACGGAGCCGTCGGCGTGGATTCGTCACGCGTCCAGTGATCCGCGGCAGCGCTAATTCCAAAGCCCGCCCTGTGGGCGGGCGATACTTGCGTAAGCCTGGGGTGCGGGCGCGGCAGCGCCTAACCCCAGCGACAGCGCGCGACACACGTCCCAGCGCTCGCCCACCCCACGCTCCTGGATTCACCCCAGCCACGGCGCGCGACACACGTCCCAGCGCTCGCCCACCCCACGCTCCTGGATTCACCCCAGCGACAGCGCGCGACACACGTCCGCGATCGGGCCCCCCCCGCGGCGTCGCCACGCCGCGCGGGCACTCTACCCACGCTCTCCACCGCGGCGTGAGCACGCCGCGCGGCCGATCCGCGCGCGTCCAGAACTCGTCGCCCCGCGGGGGGATCTCACTCGCGCGTCGAGGGTCGTGCGGTGTCACGAGGCCGCGATGGTACATCGCCGCGGCGGGCGCCGCGCTTGACATCGCGCGCCCCGCGCGGCTCCGATGCGCCGCCTATGGCAAGACTCCGGGCCCTGGGGGGGGCGCTGCTGGTCACGCTCGCGGGCTCCCTCGCCCGCGCGCAGTCGACGCCCTTCGACGCCTCACGCCCGGGGCCCACGCCCCAACACGCCTCGTCGGGCGAGCCCGTGGCCTTCGCGCGGCGCTTCGCCATGGCCCGCGCGGGGCAACGGGTGCTGCTCGCCTACGTCGAGAACGCGCCGCAAGGGCGCGGGCAGCTCCGCACGGCCCTCTTCACGGTCGAGCCGGGTGAGGCCCCCGCGGTGACCCGCGCGCGCGACGACGTCACCGTCGCCCCCGACGCCCGCGCCGTCACCCTCACCTGGGACGGCGCCCGCGGGCTCGCCGTGTGGATCGTCCCGTACCGCGCGCCGCCTCGCGCGCGGGGCGCGCCGCGACGGAGGGCCGTGGGCCTGCCGCCCTCCACCGACGACCCCCTGGGGCCCGAGGCGTCGTCGGGCGGAGCGGTCATGGCGCAGGCCCTCGACGCCGACGGACGTCCGCAAGGCCCGGCCCGCACCGTCGCGCGAGAGAACCAGCGCCTCGACCTCATCGACGTCGCGCCGCGCGCAGACGGGTACACCGTCGCGTGGAGCGGCGCCGCGGTCACCGACGACGAGGTGCGCCCCACGGCCCGCGCGGTGACCGTGGGCGCCGACGGCGCGCCCTCGCGCCCCATGGCGACGGCGACGGGCTTCTTCGGAGACCTCGGCGGGTTCTTCCGCCTCGCCCGCGACGGAGCGCGCACCGCCCTCGCGCTCTCGGGCTGGCGCTGCGCCGCGCGGGAGGGCGAGCCCACGCCCGCGCCCCGCACCGAAGACGCCTCGCAGCGCATCGAGCGGCCCGACCGAAGGCTCATGCCGCAGGCCCCGCTGCGCGAGGTCGAGGGCCCTCCCATCGCGTGCGGCGCGCTCGCGCTCTACACGATCCCGCTCGGAGACGACGGCGGCGCGGGCCCCATCACGGCGCGGGCGCGGCTCGCGTCGGGGGCGGGCGCGCTCGACGGCCGCGACGCGGTGGTCTCGCTCGCGGGCGGAGCGCCCTTCGCGCGGGTGAACCTCTGGGCCCCGCCCCAGCGCGTCGACGTGACCCCCGAGGCCCACCCGCAGGACCTCACCCTCCGCGCCCACGCCGAGGACGAGGTCACGCACCTCGAGCCCGTGCCCCCGCCCGGCGCGGTGACGGCCGAAGACGCCCTCTCGCGGTCGGCGGTCGCGCGCGACCTCGCGGTGACCTCCGCGGGCGTCGCGGCGGTGACGACCGACCACTCGACCCGGGTGCGCGCGGGAGACGGCCGCGCGACGCCCGTGGCCCGGAGCGAGATGGGCTTCACGGGCCTCGCGGCGGCGGGCGAGGTGCTGCTCACCCGCGAGGGCCACTGGAGCGGCCCGGTGCGCTTCTGGTGGGCGCCCCGCGCGCTGGCGCAGACCTCGCCGACGGAGCTTCCTGTGGCGCACGCGGTGCCGCCCCCGCCCGCGCGGCCGTCGCGCTACCCCACGACGGAGCCCTACGTCTGGGACGAGGCCTTCGCGCGGCAGTGGGCGCGCGCGCGGCAGGCGAGGGCGGTGCTGATGCGCTACGAGAACATGGCCGGGGCGATGGCGGCGCGGCCCGAGGCGCTCACCGACCCGCGGATGCCTGGGATCGTCGCGCGGCGCAACCAGCTCCGCTCGCAGTGGGAGAGCGCGTGCGGCCCGCTCCGGGCGAGGGCGTCGCAGCTCGCCCGCCACGGCGCGGGCCAGGAGGTGATCTCCGCGGTGGAGTCGCTGTGCCAGCTCCACGCCGACCTGCAGCTCGGAGTGCCGGTGAACCCGGCGCTCTAGAGGGCTCGCTGGCGAATCTGGGGCCCCGCGGGGCCCAAATGTGTCAGGGTACGCCCGCCCGCAGGCCCGCCTGTGCCTGGATCCAGGCGCGGGGCGCTGCTCATCTGAGACACTCACGCCGCGATCCCATGCGGGTCGCGACGCAACCAACGAGGTACCGATTGGCTACGAACGGACGACCCTCTTTCGCGAAGCGCCAGAAGGAAATGGCCCGGCAGGAGAAGCAGCGTGACAAGGCCGCCAAGCGCGCGCAGCGCGCCGCGGGCGGCGACACCCCGAGCGACATGGAAGAGGTCGTCTCGGTCGACGAGAACGGAAACGTCGTCAGCACCTTCGTCCCGCGCACGCCTCAGCCCGAGGGCTGACCCGCGGGCTTTGGGGCGGGCTTCGCGGGGTACGACGCCGAGCGCAGCGCGGGGAAGCGCTCGGCGACCTCGCGAGGCCCCAGCGCCGCCGAGGCCATGACCAGGAGCTGGTCGTAGCGGGCGTCGACGAGGGCGGCGAGCTGGTCGCGGAGCACCGCCTCGGGCGCGCGCTTCCTGGCGGGCGCGATGGCGTTGCCGGGGCGTACACGCTGGTAGAGGGCGCTCCCGATCGCGTTGAGGCGGTCGAGGGTCGCGTCGGAGAACGGGTGCTTGCCGGCGAGGGCGTCGCGGTACTCCCGGAAGATCATGGCGATGGCCATGAAGTCCATGGCCAGGTCGAGGTTGCCGCTGCCCTCACGCACAGCGCACACCCGCTCGGCCGGGACGAGCTTCACGACGGGGTGCGAGGCGACCTCGAGGTAGTGGAGCGTGGCCTCGCGCAGGGGCCTCCCCTCAGCGAGCAAGCGCGCGATCTCGCCCGTGCTCCGCGGCCGAGCCGGGGCCCTGCGCGCCGCGAAGCCGAGGGCGAGCAGCAGCGAGGGGAGCTCGAAGACCTCACGCAGCGGGGGGTCGTGCAGGGTCGCGACGACGGCCCCGAGGTGCGGCTCCAGGAGGCGCAGGGCGGCCTTCACGTTGGCCAGCATCAAGAAGGGCGAGCTGTTCAAGGGCGCGAGGCCCTTTGTCGGAACGGCCTCGGCCAGCGGGCGAAAGTGTTCGAAGGCCTCGTGGGAGTCGTTGGTGAGGCAAGCCGCGGCGCGCGCGGCCGCCACGGGGTCGACGCTCTCGTCGGGAGAGGGCTCCCGAGCGGCTGGGCGTGTCTTCATGGGTCCCTCCTGGCGCGGAGAGGGGTGGGCGCTCCCCGCCGCGACACGCCGTTGTACCGGAAGAGGGACGCACCGTCGCTCCCCGAGTCGGCGGGAGAGCGGGGGTACCGGGTCACCGCCGCCTCCCGAGGCGACGGGAGGGCGGGGGTAGCGGGTCACCGTCCGTTCCCGAGGCGACGGGGAGGCGGGTACCCCGGGTGACCGTTGCCTCCAGAGGCGACGGCGGGGCGGGGGTAGCGGGTGCCCGCCGCCTCCAGAGGCGACGGCGAGGTCACGAGGGCGCGCGCCAGAGCCCGCTCACTCGCGCGAAGTGCCGTTCGACGCGGGCGCGCTCGTACTCACTGAGCGCCTCGCGCACGCCCTCACCCTCCCACGCCCCTCGGGCGAGGGCGGCGTCTTGGGCCACCCACCCCCGCACGGTATCGGGCGCGAGGTCCAGGGCCTCTGCGAGGCGGTCGAAGCGATCGAGGGTGACGTCCGTGAAGGTGCACGAGCCCCCGAGCGAGAGCGCGAGCGGGTCCGCGGGGCGATACACGACGGTCAGGACGAGGTCGTACGCAGGGGACAACCGCGCGCAGCGCCGTCAGTAGCGCAGGCCCCAGTTCTTCAGGTGCGCGTCGCCACCACCAGACGCAGTTGAACACAACGCGCCGCACGAACTCGCGCCGGTCGTCGGGACAGAGCGCGCGGATCACGGCGCCGATCTCCTCGTAGGCGCCACGGTACTGCGAGAGCCCCGGCGGGCGATCGAGCACCTGGCCGAAGTCCTCGACGTGGATACGCCCTGAGGGCGAGCGATCGAACCTGTCGATCACCAACGCCTCGCCGTCGCCGCGCGGCACGTCCTCTGGCAGACCGTCGATGTCGTCGCAGCGCACAACCCGGTGCACGGGCACGTCGACCCCAACGAACGCGGCCCAACGGAGGGTGGCATCTTCGAGCGCCACGATGCGAGGGAACGCGTCCGCGTGGAACTTCGCGATCCACTCGCCCTCGACGCCCTTCGTGGGGAGCGTCAGACCCTTCTGCGTCGCGTGGAGCGAGAGCTTCCATTGAACACCCGGGAGCGACACGCGGAAGACCGCGGCCGGGTCGGCCGACGCCACGGGCACGCTCTCCCGTCGCGGACGCGCTCGCAGCGCGCGCACCACCTCGACGCGCACGGCGCCCGGCAGGTCCTCGCCAAGCCACGCGAGGAGCGCCAGCCCGTCGTTCGGGTCGACCCCCGCGTCGCGCGCGACCGCGCCCCGCAGCGGCCCTTGCGGGAGCAGGTGCTCGAACCAGGGTGTGAGCCCGTGGGTGACCAGCGGGCGGTCGAGCCGGTCCTCCATGTACTGCCCGAGCACCGGCCGCTCGGGCGTCGTGCGGTACTCCGCGCTCCACCGGAAGACGTGGGTGTCGAACGCGTCGTCGAAGCGCTCGACCTCGCCCACGACCACGTCGCCCAGGCGCACGCGAACGAGGCTCATCGGGTCTGCGCTTCGTCCCTGTACGGCGCCACCAGCGTGGCGATCGAGACCCGGTCGTCGGCGCCGGGCTCACACTGCGCGCGGAGGAATCGTTCGACCCACGCTTGGAGCGTCGGGCCTCGAAGCGCGTCGAAGCGCGCCGCCGCGGCGCGACGGTCTTCCTCGCGCGTGGCCGCGAGCACCTCACGCAGCGCGCCCCGGGCGCTCGCCGGGATGAGCTGGCTCTCCAGGATCGCGTCGTCAGCGTCGGCCAGCGCGCCGAGATCTTCGAGGCACTCCACCAGCACGCGCCCCACGATCGGCCCGCGAGCACGCCCCGCGACGTCGACGAAGCTCTCTATGAACGGCAAGGCGTCGCCCTCATCGCCCGTCGGCGACTTACGCGACGACTCTCCCGTGAAGGGCGCTCTGTCGGACAGTCGCAGGGGGCCGTGCGCCAAGAGCGCGATGGCAGCGAAGCGGCTCCGCGCAGAGGTCGACGACCACGGTTCCTCGACGGGATCGAGCGCGATGGCGTACACCCCGACCTCGTCCAGCAGCGCCTTCGCGACGACCTCTGGGGAGCGGTCGTCGACGATCTTCTGGAGGGAGCGCACCCGCGCCTCGGACGAGGTCGCGAACAGCCCCGACAGAGAGCCGCGCCACACCCACCGCCGCAGGAGGGTGCGGGCGCGACCGCTCACGTCGTCACCGAAGCGATCGAAGTAACGCGCCAGGATCCGCAGCGGGACCCGGTAGGGCAGAAGCTCCAGCCGCGCGACCGACGCGTTGACCGCGAGGAAGCGCAGCGCCTCGACCATCGCCCGCTCCGTCCTCGGGATCAGCGCGCGGATCGTCTCGCTGTCGAGCTCGGCGGCGCTCATGCCGGGAGGGCGTCCGTCGACGCACAGGAGGCACTGCCGCACGTCCTTCTCCGCGGGCTCGCCGAAGCCAGCGCCCGCGACGCGCACGGCAGCAGCGTGGAGGTCCGTCTCCGGCGCGTGCCCGTGGAGCGCGGCGAACACCTCGTCCGCCGTCATCGAGACGCCGCTGGTGTTGAGCCGCTGGAACATCTGCCGGAGCTGGGCCTCGTCGTCCCCGGGCACCACGGCGCACGACAGGGAGAACTCCCGGAGTAGCTTGCCCACGTTCAGCGCGCGCTCCACGAGGTCTTCGCGCTCCGACGCCAGCGCCCAGCCGCGCAGCCACCGCAGGGTCTCGCGCGAGTCGCCCAGCGCCCGGAGCGGCACCCACGTCTCGGGCGGCGTCGCCGTCGCGCGCACGAAGCGCTCGTTCTCCAGGTCGAGCCAGATCGCGTGGATGTCACCCCGCGGGGTGGTCGCGGGGTGCAAGAGCGCGCCGACCAGTGCCGACACGCGCTGCTGCCCATCAACGACGACCAGCGCGTCACGGACCTCGGGCGCCTCGGCGACGAAGGGCCCGAAGCGCACCACGCCTGCGGGCTCGTCGCGGACCGCGAAGAACAGCGTGCCCACCGGGAACCCTTGCGCGACGCTCTCGAAGAGCCGAACGACGTGCTCGCTCCGCCACCGCGGCGGGCGTTGGAACGCCGGGATCCTGAGGCGCCCCTCCCTCGCGAGCCGCAGCAGGTCTTCGACCTTGTACGGCCGCACCTGCGTCTGCACGCTCGCGATGCGCAGCGACTCGTTCACCCCGCCACGATATCGCACCCCTCCAGCGATTACCCGCGAGCCGCCTCGGTCACCACTTGCGGTCGCGGGTGGTGCGCGCGCCGTCCTCCGCGGCGGTGATGCGCAGCGCCCAGGTCACGCCGAACGAGAGCATCGCCATCCCCACGGGCGAGAGCGCGTTGAGCATCCGCCACGCGGTGGTGCCCTCCACCGCCATCGCGTGCACCCACGGGAACGCCACCCCCATCACCATCATCGGGAACGACGCCGCGTACACCGCCCGCCGCCGCTCCGGCGCCGTCGTGAGGAACGACGCCACGGTGATCCCCGCGATGATCGAGAGCTGGTTCGAGAACAGGTCGCCCGCGGCGTCGTGCGTCGTGTACCGCGGCCCCCACCGCGGCGTGGGTGCCATCAGCACCAGCAGCGCCGAGATCGCGTCGGCCACCGAGATCCACCGGGTCGGCCCGTCGTGCCCCGCCGACGGCGGCAGGGGCGCAGGGGACTTCGCATCTCCGGGTTCGCTCACGGGCGCGGCCCCGATTCGATCACAGCTCCGCCCGCGACGCGAGGTACCGCGCGAGCGCCTCGGCCTTCGGCGCGAGCGAGTCGAGGTCTACCCGCTCGTCGCGGGTGTGGCTCCAGCCCCGCGGCCCGAGCCCGTCGATGCTCGGCACGCCCGGCCGCCGTCGTCGACGCGTCGCTCCGCCGCCCACGAGCGGGTGCTCGCCGTCGCCGAGCCCCGCCTCCCGCTGGCACCGCGCGTACGCGTCTCGCAGCGCCGCGCTCGCCACGGTGCGCTCCAGGGGCGCGCGCGACACGCCCCCGTCAGCGCGATGGAGGTCCCCGGGATCGCCCACTTCCTCGGTCGCCGCGCGCAGCGCTTCGAGGCCTGCGCCCTGCGCCTCCGTGACGAACCTCGCGTCCAGGGTCCGCCGTGCTCCGCGGGGACCGTGTTCTTGCTCGTGCCGCCGAAGACCCGACCGACGTTCACCGTGACCTCGCCCGACGCTTCGTTGAGCGCCTCGGCCGCGAGGATGAACCTCGCCATCGCCACCACCGCGCTCGCGCCTCGCTCCGCGTTGCCCGCGTGCGCGGCCTTGCCCTCGCGTGCGCGACCACCGTGGCCGTGCCCTTGCGGCGCGTGATGATCGCGTCGCCCGCGCGACCGGCCTCGAAGACCAGCGCCGCGTCGGCCCCCCTCGCGAGGTGCGCGAGCGCCGCGCGGCTCTCGGGCGAGCCCACCTCCTCGTCGGCCACCGACACGAACGACAGCGGGACCTTCTCCAACAGCCCTGAGGTCTCCAGCGCCTTGAGCGCGAAGGCGATCACCACGAGCCCGCCCTTCATGTCGAAGCACCCGGGGCCGAAGCCGTGCCTCGCCTCGGTGTGCCACCCCGCGAAGACCTCCCTCGGAAAGACCGTGTCGTGGTGCCCGACGATCACCACCCCGGGGTCTCCCGCGCGCCGCCCGTTGTGAAAGAGCAGGTGGTCGCCGTAGCGCTCGCCCTCGACCACCTCGCAGGTCAGCGGCACCGCCGCGCGCAGGAGCGCCCCCGCCGCGTTCACCCCCGCGCGGTCGGCCGTGTACGACGTCGTCTCCACCAGCGCGCCGAGGAGGGCCTCCATCGCGGGGCCCTGCGCGCGCAGCCACGCGAGCGACTCGTCGAGCGCGGTCATCGTCCGCGCACGATACCCGAGGCTACAACCCCACGCGCCGCCCCGCGTCGAGCCCGCCCTCGGCGTGCGCGCGCACCAGCACCTCGCCCCGGCCCTCGAAGCGGCGCGCCCACCCGTCGCCGTCGCGCTCCGCCGGGCCCGACCAGCGCGCGTCTCCGTCGAGCGCCATCGTGGGCTCCCGCGCGCTCAGCACCCGCGCGACCCCGCGGCCCTCGCCCTCGCGCGCCACGGTCAGCCACCGCGGCTCCTCCACCGTGATCGCGCGGTCGACCGCGACGTCACGGAGCGTCGTCACCGCCCCGCTCGGCCACCGCACGCGCAGCCACGGGAGCCGCGCGACCTCGCCCAGCCCGAGGTCCACCACCGCGCCGCTCGACCCCATGGTGGCGCCCGCGCGCGACGCCTGCCGCACGATCACCCGCTCGCCCACGGGGGCCTCGACGCGCGCGCCCACCGCGTCGCGGCTCGACACCGTGCCCACCAGACGCACCCGCGCCCAGCGCCTCCCCGCGACGTCGACGTCATTGCGCAGGAGCACCGCGCCCTCGGGCTCGGCCCCGCACGGGTGCCGGTAGAGCGTCTGCGCGCCCACCACCACGTCGTCGTCGCCGTCGCCGTCGAAGTCCGCGGTGACCATCGACGACCAGCTCGCCGCGTGCAGCGCGAAGCCCGTCTCCCCGGTCATCGCGGCGAAGCGCCCGCCCTCGCGGCCGAGGTACACCGCGTTGCCGACCTCGTCGCTCCGCGGGCGGCCCGGGATCTCTCCGTAGGTCACCAGCACGTCGTCGCGACCGTCGCGGTCGATGTCCCTCGCGAGCGCGCTCCACGACGTCGCCGCGCGCCGCATCCCGTCGGGGAGCTCGAGCCCCGTCGCGCCCCCCGCCTCGCCCGGCATCGCCCCCGCGCCGCTCGCGAAGAGCGCCGGGCCCTCGGTGCGGGTCATCACGTAGTCGAGCCGACCGTCGTCGTTGAAGTCCCCCACCGCGACGCCCATCGGAGTGAAATCCCTCGAGTCGAAGGTCTCTCCGAGCGACGCGCGGGTCGCCGCGAAGGCCCCCGGCGCCGCGTCGACCACCCACGCCGAGTTCCTCCACGCCGGCACCCGCGTTCCCGAGGTCGTCATCGCGCAGTGGTCGTCGGGCGCCTGGATCACCGTGAACCCGTCGCGGCAGAACAGCAGGTCGAGCCGTCCGTCTCCCGACAGGTCCGTCGCCATCGCCACCCACGCCGACCCGTCGGCCTCGGCCACGCCCTCGGCGCGCGCGAACCGCAGCCCGAGCCTCCCCATCATCACCGCGCCCCGCGCCGGCCGCGCCGCGTCGCTCGTCGCCCGCCCCACCACCACGTCGACCACCCCGTCGCGGTCGAGGTCCGCCACGTCGAGCGCGATGGGCGCGCCCCGCTCGCTCGCGCCGTCGACGTCCTCCACCGCGAGCGAGAACCGCCCCGCGCCGTCGTTGGTGAACACCATCACCGCGCCGCGCTCGGCCCGCGCCCCGTCGACCCGCCGCCCGCCCAGCACCAGGTCGTCGTCGCCGTCGTCGTCGACGTCCGCGAACACCGCGCTCCACGCCCCGTAGCCCGCGAGCCCCGCCGCGCGCGTCACGTCGACGAAGCCGTCGCCCGTGTTCCGCAGCACCGTCAGCGCGCCGAGGTCGCCCAGCGCCGGCCCCGCCTCGCCCAGCAACAGGTCAGGCCGACCGTCGCCGTCGAGGTCTCCTACCGCGAGCGAGGCCCCGTGCGACGGCAGAGTCGCACCGCAGAAGGCGCGGCCGCACGCCTCGGGCCACGAAACCCTCGCCGCCTCCACTCGCGGGGCGACCTCCGCACCCCCGAGGCAGCCCGCGCACAGTACTGTCCCCAGCGAAAACCAGCGCCCCCAACGCGTCGCGGCGCGAGCATGGGACATAGCCTCCGCAGGCTATCTCGCCCCATTTCATTTTCGCAACGAGGGGTCGGGCATCGACCCCTCATGCGTCATGTCGGCCCTGCGGCGAAGCCCTCGGCCACCCGCCCTCGGAGGGCAGGGTCGGCGAGGAACTCCGCGGCGCTGCGGGCCATGGCCTTGGCCGCGGTGAGCATCGTGGCGACGCCCCGCTCGGAGCAGGCCGCGGCGGCGAAGGCGCGCTGGTGACAGAGGGCCTCGCCCGCGTCGCAGATCGCCAGCCACGCGTGGATCGACGGCACCGCGTGGGAGACGTCGCCCATGTCGGTGCTGCCCGTGCCGACGCTCGGGTCGGTGTGCCGCGACGCGCGGCCGAGGTCCGCGAGGTGCGCGGCGAAGGCGTCGGCGAGCGCGGGGTTGGTGCGGACGTCTTTGTACCCGCGGCGGGCCTTCAGCTCGACCTCGACGCCGCAGGCCATGGCCGCGCCGCGGGCGCAGCGCTCGACGATGGCCCTCACCCGGGCGAGCTCGGCGAGGTCCCTCGCGCGCACCGAGAACTCGCACGCCGCCCGCTCGGGGACGATGTTCACCGCCTGCCCGCCGTCGGTGACGTACCCGTGCACCCGCACCCCGTCGCGGAAGTGCACCCGCTGCGCGTCGATCAGCGAGAAGGTCTGCAGGCACGCCGTGAGGGCGCTCGCGCCGTCCCACGGGGCGATGGCCGCGTGGGCGGGGGCGCCCTTGAAGGTCATCTCGAGCCAGAGGTTGGCGAGCGTCGGGTGCGCGACCAGGTCCCGGTCGAAGGGGTGAAACATCATCGCCGCGTCGACGCCCGTGAACGCCCCCGCGTCGAGGAGCAACTGCTTCCCCCCGCCGCCCTCCTCCGCGGGCGTCCCCAGCAGCTGCACCGTGCCCCCGACCTCACCCACCACCGACGCCACGGCCAGGAACGCCCCCACCGCCCCCGCCGCGATGAGGTTGTGCCCGCACGCGTGCCCGATCTCCGGCAGCGCGTCGTACTCCGCCAGCAGCGCCACCGTCGGCCCGCGCGACCCCGCCGACGCCCGCAGCGCCGTCTCCAGCCCCCCGAAGGGAGCCTCCACCGCGAAGCCCCTCGCCCGCACCGCCCCGGCCACCCACGCCGCCGCGCGCCGCTCCTCGAAGCGCAGCTCAGGGTGCGCGTGGATCGTCAGCGCCAGCGCGCGCAGGTCGTCGGCCACCGCGTCGACGGCGTCGTCGATGCGCTGCGTGATCTCTCGGGCGAGGGCCATGGCCCGCGCACCCTACCAGATCGAGCCTCAGGCCTCGGCCACGGCGGTGCGCCGCTGGTTCTCGCTGAGCAGCTTGATGAGCGCGTCGTGCAGCTCCGACGCCCGTGCCTTCGAGATCGCCAGGTGCGCGCCCGAGCGCTTCGCCGCCGAGATCTCCTCCTCGAAGGCCGTGAGCGCCACCACCAGCGTGTCTGAGAGCACCGGCGCGGCGCAGCGACTCGATGAGCTGCGTGCCGTCATCCGGCATCCGCGTCGGTCACCGCGATGTCAGGCCGACGCGCCCCACCGCGAGCAGCACCTCGGCCCCCTGCGGACAGGTCTCGACCTCGAAGTCCGGGTCGAGGTGCGACGCGATGGTCGCGCGCCAGATCGGCTCGTCGTCGATCGCGAACACCAAGGGCTTCTCGCGCTCGACCTCCCGCGGCATCGCGTAGCCCTGCTTCTTCAAGAACTCCGCGAGCGCGCCCCGCCCGACACGCCGGTGCCCACCCTCGGTGAGCCGCGCCGGCAACAGACCCCGGGTGATCCACTCGACCACCGCAGGCCGAGAAACGCCGCAGATCTGCGCGATCTCCTCGGTCGTGAACTCCCGTTCGCCCAGCATCTCGACACTCCTCGCCCTGAATCACCCCCACGCGACTCTCGGAAAATCGGGCATTCGCGAAGCTATCCCCATCCCCCAATCAGTGTAAACCCCTATACCAGCATGACTTCGGTCATGCTGATTTTCTCCTTGACCCCCGAAGGCCCATGGAGCTACACCACCGCTCCGCCCGACGGATGGGGCTGTAGCTCAGCTGGGAGAGCGCATCAATGGCATTGATGAGGCCACCGGTTCGATCCCGGTCAGCTCCACCATCCTCCCCTCGTTCTCGATAGTCCACAGACAGACCGAAGACACACAGCCGCGACAGAGCGTACGAGGGGCGCTCGCGGCTGTTGTAAGTCTTCTCCATTCCCACTAAGCCTCGCGGCCCTATGAGCCGAACGAGGGTGAAGGGAACGGCGCTGCTGCTCACGCTGGCGGCGCTCGGGTGCAGCGGGAACCAGTCACAGCGCGTGACCCCGCCGGCGGTGACCGTCGAGGTCGACGCGGGCGCGGTGGCGGTGGCCGACGCGGGGGCGGCGAACCCCTGGGAGGGCCTCGACCACGCGGCGCTCGCGGCGCGGGTGACCGAGGGCGCGACGTCGCGGCTGCGCGAGGTGCAGCCCGACTTCGACCTCGCCCAGCTCGACGCGTACATCGCCAACCCCGAGTCGTCTCCGGCCATCTCGGGCCGCGCCTCGGACGAGCTCTTCAACCTCGCCATCGTGGCCCTCGCCGAGGGTCACCCCGAGCGCGCAGAGGGGATCGTGCGCCTCGTGCGCGCCAAGGCCCGCAACCGGAACATGGCCTACGCGGGCACGACGGTGCTGGCCGAGTCGGCGCGACGTCGCGCGGGTGAGGCCGAGGCCGAGCAGCGACGCGCCGTGGAGGCCGTGTTCAGCGAGCTGCCCCGCGCGCGGCTGGGCGCGTCGACGGTGGTGTACCAGCTCATCCAGACGCAGGCGCAGCTCGACGCGCGCATCGGGCAGGTGCACCAGCAGATGGTGTCGCCCGAGACGGCGCGCTCGGCGCTCTGGTACGGGGTGGTGCTGCCCGAGGTGGTGCGCCACCGAGACCTGTACCTCGCCGCGGTGGCCGCGGTGCGCACGGCGAACGAGGCGCGGCCGGCGGACCGGCCCTACGCCTTCGGCACCGTAGACCTCACCCGCGACGCGCGCGCGCAGCCCGTGCTGATGGCGGTGTGGGACGTGGGGACCAACCCCGAGCTCTTCCGGCAGCAGTTGTTCGTGAACGCGGCGGAGCAGCCCAACGGGCAGGACGACGACCACAACGGGCTGGTGGACGACATCTCGGGCCTCGCGTCGGACCCCGACCCGGCGCAGACCGCGCTGCGCTACAACCCCGGCGACGAGGTGATCCAGCAGTACGCGCCCTTCCTCCGCGGGGTGATGGACCTGCGCGCGGGCATGGCCTCGTCGCCCGCGGCGCAGCGCGTGTTGGAGCTTCAGCGCGGGATCACCGACGCGGCGCAGGCCGAGGCCCTCGACAACCACCTCGCGGCCATCGGCGAGTGGGCGCACGGCACGCACGTCGCGGGGATCATGCTGGCGGGGAACCCCCGCGCGCGGCTCGCGATCTTCCGCTCGGCCTGGGCGGGCGAGCACCGCGTCTACCACGACCGCGGGCCCACCGACGCCGAGCTCGACGCCGAGCGCGCCAACATCGACGACATCGCCCGCTTCATCAACGCGCACCACGTCCGCGTGGTGAACGCGAGCCTCGGGTTCTCCATCGAGTACCTCGAGGACCAGCTCCGCCACGAGCGCGACCGCTACCACACCCCCGACGAGGTGCGCGCCCGCGCCCGCGCCGTGCAGCAGCGCCGCCGCGAGAACTGGCAGCGCGTCTTCGAGCAGTGCCCCGACACCCTCTTCGTGATCGCCGCGGGCAACAGCAACGAAGACGTCGTCGAGTACGAAGAGGTCGCCGCCGCCAACGTCGCGCCGAACCTGCTCGTGGTAGGCGCGGTGGATCGCTTCGGCTCGTGGGCGACCTTCACCAACTCGAACCCCGAGCGCGTGAGGGTCTTCGACCACGGCGTCGAGGTCGACTCGCTCATCCCGAACGGAGAGCACGTCCCGCTGTCGGGCACCTCGATGGCGTCGCCCAACGTCGCCAACCTCGCGGGCAAGATGCTCGCGGTGAACCCCGCGCTCACGCCTCCGCGGCTGATCGAGATGATCTACGAGACCGGCGACCCCATCGCCGCGCCCTTCAACGGACACATCGCCAACGAGACCCGCGCCGTCGCCGCGGCCCGACGCGCGCCCCGCGCCCCCGCCCGCCCCGCCGCCGCGACACCCGCGCGCCCGCCCGCGACGCCCGCGGCGCGCTGAGTCACTCCAGCGCGCAGCGCAAGACCGCGCCGTCGTCTCGGCCGAGGTAGACCCTCCCTCGCCAGTAGGCGACGGCGCGCACCGCGTCGCTCTCCTCCCAGCGCGCGACCTCGCTGAAGGCCGCGAGGTCGCTCGTCGCGTCGAGGCGCAGCGACCACACCGGGCGCTCGGCGCCCCACTCGTCGGCGTCGGCCGAGAGCACCAGCACCTCTCCCGTCTCGGCGAGCGCCGCGCGATCGAGGATCGCCCGCCCAGCGAGCGCCTCGATGGCCGTCGCCCTCCCGCCCGCGTCGACCCGGTACCCGCGGTGGATCAAGCCCGACCCTCCGTTCACCGCGCCGCGCGCGAAGCCTCCGCCACCGGGGAGCGGGAGCGTCTCGACGATGAAGCTCGCGCGCAGCGGGTCGCTCGCGTCGAGGGGCGCGGCGGAGGTCCCGTCGAAGCGCGCGTTCACGATGGTGCTCCGCCCGCTCGCGTCGGAGCGGTAGCCGAAGAGCAGCATCGCGTCGGTGAGCGGGAGGATACGCACCCAGCGCGCGTCGCCCGCGCCCATGTTGTGGTGCCGCGCCGCGATGGTGAACGACGCGCCGCGGTCGGCGGAGCGCCAGAGGTGGCCGTAGATGTTCCCCGCGTTCCATTCGTCGGGGGTGCCGCCGGAGCCCACGGCCCACAGCGCCCCGCGCCACCACGCGACGTCGTGCACGTGCACGCCGTTCTGCACCGCGCGCAGCTTCGACCACGCGGCGCCCGCGCGGCGGTAGACATTTCCGAGCCACGCGTCCTCGGTGGCGTCGACGCCCGCGACCCAGAGCTCTCCGTCGAGGGCGCGGTACTGCTCCACCTGCTCCTCGTCGGTGCGGAACTCCGCCGTCGCGCTCGGCGCCCCCTCGTCGGTGAAGGCGCGGAGCTCGATGGGCGTCTCGCGACCGAGGTTGATGTTCGCGTCGCCGTACCCGAGGAAGAGCCGCCCGTCGAAGACCGCGAGGTCCTGCACGCCGCGCAGGAACCTCCCGCGCGGCGCGACGCGCTCGCCCACGGCGATGTAGTCCGCGATGGGGGTGGCCCACACCGCGGGAGCGGCGCAGCGACGGCCCGCGATGCGCTGAGGGCCCGCGTCGGCGGGAGGGAGGTCGACGGCGGGCGCGTCGATGACACCCGAATCGCGTGTCGCGACGTCGGTGTCGCCCGCGTCGGCGACCGCGGGGGGCGCCGGGTCGGAGCAGCCCGCGACGACGGCGAGGGCGAGGGCGAGGCGGCCCTTCACGGCCCCTCGCAGACGTCGTCGCGGAACGCGTGGTCCCAGTGGCGCAGCGGGCTCACGAAGAACTCGGGGTAGCTCGCGGTGCCCACCACGGGCACGCCCGCGTCGAGGAACGCGCGGAGCGCCTCGGGCGCGTTGGTGCTCGGGTTCACGTCGACCCCGGCGAGGCCGCGCGCGAGGGGGCTCCGCGCGAGGGCCTTCGCCTCGAGGGCCGACAGGGTCCACCCGCGCAGCGAGAGCACCTTCAACGACGGGAGGGCCGGCGCGCGGAGCATCGCGGCGAGGGCCTCGTCGCGCTGGGCGTGGCACCCGCCCAGCACGAGGAGCTCGAGGCTCGTCAGGTGCGAGCTCCCGAGGAGCGGCGCGTACTCCTGCCCCTGCAACCCGTCGAGCTTGAGCCTGCGCACGCCCCGGAGGAAGGTCGCCCTCGACCACGCGCCGGGCTTCTTCGAGCTCTGCGCGGCGCTCACGTCCAGGTCTTCGAGGGGCGGCGGGTCCTCCCCCGAGAGGCGCTTGAAGACCCCCGCCCAGGTCGCGCCGCGGCCGTAGATCGCGAGGCGCTTCAAGCCCCGCAGCGCGGGCGCGTCGAGCAGCGCCGCGACGCCCGCGTCGCGCAGGCCGTCTCCGTGGATCAACAGCGTCTCCAGCCGGGCGAGGGAGCCCGCGGTGGAGAGCGCGAGGGCCGCGGCGTCGCCGAGGCCTCCGCCGCCGAGGTTCAGCCACCGCAGCGAGGGGAGCGCCGCGGTCGAGAGCGCGAGGGCCGTCGCCTCGCCCGCGCCCAGCGACGACGCGTCGAGGGCGCGCAGCTCGGCGAGGCCCGGCGACGCGAGGAGCGCCGCCGCGCCCGCGGGGCCCAGGGGGTTGCGCGCGATCTCGAGCGAGCGAGGCGCGTGGCGCGCGGCGAGCGCGGCGGGCTCTCCCCGCGGCGGCGCCCGAGAGCGACGCCGACTCCAGGCGGAGGTGCTCCAGGCGCTGCGGCGCGCGGGCCAGGGCGCGCAGCCCGTCGAGGGAGAGCGCGTAGCCGTCGAGCCCGAGCGCGCGGAGGCCCGAGAGGTGCGGCGCGCGCAGGAGCGGCGCGGGGTCGAGCGGCAAGGGCCGAGCGTCGTAGGGGCACGAGAGCGACAGGCGCGTGAGGGCGGTGAGCCCGGCGCAGCGGGCGACGACCTCGTGGGCCGAGCGCTCGCCCATGACCGAGAGCTCCGTGAGGCGCGCGAGGCGGGACTGCCGCGCCTCGAGGCCGACGAGGTCGCGCGTGGCGAGGCAGGTGACGGCGTCGAAGCGGCCGCGGTCGACGGAGGCGGCGTCGACCGCGCCGCCCGAGACCTTGCGCGCGAGACGTCGCGCCACCTCGGGCTCGCCGCGGGACTCGTCGTCGAGCATCCGCCACGTCGCGACGCGGTCCCAGTCGGGCCAGGCCGAGAGGCCGCGCTCGGCGAGGTCGAGGAGGCGCGCGCGCTCGGCCGCGGGCGCGGCGCCCACGACGAAGCACACGCGCTGCCACGCGACCCAGCCGCGGCCCGAGAGGGCCTCGCGCAGCGCCGCGGCGCGGTCGTCGAAGGTCGCGTCGAGGAGCGCCTCGCGGGCGAAGCGCGACGCGCTCATCACCGCGGAGTCGACGCGACGACGGGCGCACCACGCGTCGAGGTCTCCGTCGGGCACGACGGCGTTGCCGCCGCGGACGTCGTCGACGACGCCGGAGCCCTCGGCCGCGGCACGCACCCGCGCGCCGACGGCCTCGGGCAGCGCGTCGGAGACGAACCACGGGAAGGTCCACATCACGTGCGAGAGGGGCCGCGCGTCGAGGGGCGCGGCGGGCGTGAAGGGCTCCGCGGCGAGGGCCGCGAGGTCGACCGCGGGGGGGCGTGCCTTGGCGGCGCGAGTGCGCGGGGCGCGGGCGGGCATGGCGCGAGGATGCACCGGCTCGCGACGCGCGGGCTACGGGCGCGAGGCACCGAGCCGGGTCAGCGCGCATCTGAGTCTCCCGCCGCGACCGACGCGGCCAGGAGGACACCCATGAAGACCACCCTCGGCGCGTGCCTGGCGCTCGCGCTCGCGTCCTTTGGTTGCAGCAGCAGCCAGGACTCCTCTCGCCCCACCACCCCCGAGCCCAGCCCGATGGAGAGCACGCAGCAGATGACCCGCGAGGACAACTCCCGGTCGTCGGGCGGCATGGGCGGCATCGACACCACCACGAGCCCCGGCGTGAGCGACGCGGGGATGTACGACCCCAACGCGTCGCAGACCTCCATGGGCGACGGCGGCGTGGGCATGGGCATGGGCGACGGCGGGATGTCACCCATGGGCATGGGCGACGGCGGCGTGGGCACGTCGATGGGCACACCGATGGGCGCGGGCGACGGCGGCATGTCGTCGACGAGCACGGGCACGGGCACTGGCGTGGGCACGGGCATGGGGATGAGCGACGCGGGGACGCGTCGGCGCACGCGCTGAGGTCGACGAGGCCATTGCCTCGGCGCGCGATCGGTCGCAGGTCACGGGGCCATGGCCTCAGCCTCCACACCGAGACGCGCGCGACCTGACCCTCGCGGCGTGCTGCGCGAGGCCGCCGCCGCGACGGGCGCCGCGCCCGCGCTCGCGCAGGGCCTCCGCGCGGCGCTGGTGACCATCGGGCCGTTGCTGTTGATCCCGGTGCTCGCGCGGCCCGAGCTGTCGTGGGCGAGCCTCGCGGGCTTCGGCGCGACGCTCTGCGACAAGGGCGGCGCGTACCGCACGCGCGCCGCAGCGGTCGCGCTCTACCTCGCCTTCGGCGTGGCGGCGGTGTCGCTCGGCTCGCTCGCGGCGCCGCACCTCGCGCCCTCGGCGGCGCTGCTCTTCGCGGGCGTGGGCCTGTGCGCCTTCGCGCGCGTCTTCGGCGCCGAGGGGACCTCGGTGGGCCTCGGCGTCGCGACGGCGCTGGTGGTCGCGCTCGCGAACCCGGCGTCTCCCACCGAGGCGGGGGCGCGCGCGGGCTTCTTCGCGCTGGGCACGGCGTGGGCGGCGGCCTTCACGCTGGTGCTGTGGCCGGCGCGGGTGTTCCGTCCGGCGCGCGAGGCCGTGGGCGCGGCCCTCGCGAAGGTCGCCGCGCTGGCCGCGGCGGTGTCGACCGCCGACGACCTCGGCACCGACGCGTGGAGAGATCGACGGAGGGAGCTGGTGGGCCCCGCGCGGGAGTCCATCGAGGCGGCGCGCGCGGTGCTCGCGTCGCTGCGCCGCGGGCGGCCCGGGAGGAGCCGTCGCGCGGAGCAGATCCTCGTGGTGCTCGAGACCACCGACCGGGTGTTCGGGCTGCTGGTGGCGCTCGACGACGTGACCGACGAGCGCGAAGACGCGTCGAACGGACCTTTGCGCGCCGCGGCGGCGTCGCTCTCCGAGGCGCTCGCGGCGGTGGCCGAGGGGCTCGACCGCGAGCGCGCCCCCGCGCACGTCGCGATGCCCGCGGAGGGAGAGGCGGAGCTCGGGCCGCGCGCGGCGGCGCTGGTGCGGGGGGCGCGCGAGGCGGTGGGCGACCTGGTCTCCGCCGCGGCGGCGGTGGAGGGCGACGACGCGCCCGAGGCCGTCGCGCCGAGCGAGATGGACGCGCCGCCGTCTCCGATGGACGCGGCGCGCGAGAACCTCTCGATGGAGTCCGTGGTCGCCCGCTACGCGCTGCGCGTCGCGGTGTGCACGACCGCGGTGGACGTCGCCGCGCGCGCCCTCCACCTGCAGCACGGGTACTGGGCGACGATCACCTGCCTGATCACCCTCCAGCCGCAGGGGACGGCGACGCTCGCGCGCGCGGTGCAGCGCGTGGCGGGCACGGTGGTAGGGGCGGGCCTCGCGGTGGCGCTGGGCCGGTGGGTGCACGGCGCGTGGGGGGTGATGGCGCTGGTGTTCGCGACGGCGGCGGCGTGCGTGTCGCTCCTGCCGATGAACTACGGGCTGTACGCGGTGTTCCTCACTCCTACCTTCGTGGTGCTGGCCGAGCGGAGCGCGGGCGCGGTGAGCCTCGCGCCGGCGCGCATCCTCGACACGCTCTTCGGCGCGGCGGCGGCGCTGGCGGGCTCGGCGCTCGTCCTGCCCATCTCGGAGCGCGACCAGTTCGCGGCGCAGATGTCGTCGGCGGTGAAATCGGCGCGCGCGCTCCTCGACGCGGTGACCTCTCCCGAGTCGACCGACGCGGGGGTGCGATCGGCGCGCGCCGCGCTGGGCGTGGCGCTGGTGAACGCCGACGCGTCGTTCCAGAGGTTGCAGACCGAGGCGCCGCCGCCCGCCGAGGAGCGCGAGGCGATGCTGGCGCTCTTGCTGTACACGCGACGGCTCGCGTCGGGCCTGGTGGCGCTGGGCTACGAGACGACGCGCGAGGCGCGAGAGGCGCGGGCGATCGCGCGGGCGCACCCGGGGTTGGGCCCACGGCTCGACGCGATGGCGCTGCGCATCGCCGACCCGGGCGCCGAGGCGGAGCCCGAGGGAGAGGTGACCGTGGGCGAGGCGACGGGGGCCTACGCGCGCGTCGAGCGCCTCGCGCGGCAGGTGGAGATGCAGCGCGCCGCGGTGCAGCGCTGGAGGGGGTGACCTACGCCGCGCCGAAGCCCGCGGGGACTCCTTCCCTCGCGCCGCGCGACTCCACCACGCCGTGCTCCACCCGGTGGTGCAGGTAGGTCGGAGACAGCCCCGGCGCCGTCACCGCGGGCGTCGCCTCGCTCGACGGGAACATCTGCACCCACTCCGGCGCCGACGGCACGCGGTCGACCATCGCGCGCTCCAGCAGCATCGAGGTGTACTGGTCGGCGCCGTACTCCACGGTGTTCGCGTTGAGGATCACGTCGAGCCCCGCGTCGCTCGCCGCCCGCGCCACGCCCGCCACGCGGCTCGACGACGGAGACCACGCGTCGGCGCAGGTGCCGTTCTCGCTCACGCCCCACACGCCGCGGTCGGTCTTCACGAAGAGCGTCTGGTTGCCCGAGGTGTGACCCGGCGTGCGGAGCAGCATCACCCCATCGCCCAGCTCCAGGTCGCGCTCGACGAAGTGGACGCGCTCCGTCGACACGCCCTCGCGGCCGTCGGCGACGTACCACGCGCGCTGCATCGGGTGCAGGTCGGCCCAGTCGTCCCACTCGCGCCTCGACGCGAGGAGCGTCGCGTTCGGGAAGCGCGCGGTCGTGCGCCCGTCTTCAGTGCCCAACAAGCCCCGAAGGTCTTGCGTGTGAAAGTGGTCGAAGGCCACGTAGTCGATATCGCCCGGACTCAGCCCGAGCCGCGCGAGCTGCGCCTCGAGGGCCTCGAAGCGCGTCACCATCATCGACGACATCGTCTCGCCGAAGCGCTCGATCACCCGCGCGAAGTACGGCGCCCTGCGCGCGCGGTCGATGTCGGTCGGGTTGAAGAGCAGCGTCTTCAACGCCGCCCCCTGGCGGAACTGCACCAGCAGGCAGCGGTGCGTCAGCGTCACGAAGGGCGCGGGCGACAGCGCCGCCCCGCCGAAGGCGTAGCGCGTCGGGTACAGCAAGGTCGTCAACGGCAGCGTGCGCACGCTCACCGCGGTGGGCCCTCCCGCGATGCGCTCCCGCAGCGAAGCCGCGCCCGCGAGCACGGCCTTCACGCGCGCCGTGACCGGTCTGCGACCACGCCCCGTCGAGCGCGTCGAGCGTCGTGAACTGTGTCGTCTCCATCGCCGTCCTCCGTCGCGGTCAGGGCGTCAGGATCGCCTTCACCGAGCGCGCGCCCCGTCGATCGAGGCTGGCCTCGATCGCGCGCCCGTAGTCCTCCATCGCGAAGCGGTGCGTCACCAGCGCGCCCAGCGGTCGCGCCGTCGAGGCCACACGCTCCAGCGTCACGTCAAGCTCCTCCGCCGGGCCTTCTCCTCCGCGCGGGGGTCGTCGACCCAGCCGTACGCGAGGCTCCCCGCGATGGTCACCTCGCGCGACCACACAAAGGTCCAGTCGACCTTGGGCAGCTCGCCCGCGCACCCGAGGAGCACGAGCCTCCCGCCCGCGCGCGTCGACCGCAGCGCGTCGTCGAGGCTGTCGCGCGAGCCCACGCAGTCGATCACCTGGTCGTAGCCCGACGCGAGGAAGGGCCGCCCCATCACCGGTCGCAGCAAGCCCGAGCCCGCGTCGGCGCCGAGCTCCGTGAGCACCTCTCCCTTGCCGCGCAGGATGCCCTTCGCCGCGCCGAGCGCGAGGCCGAGCTCCAACTGGTACGGCTCCATCGCGAGGAGCGTCACGCGGCACGCCGGGAAGAACTCCGCGAGCGCCCACACCGCCGCGAGCGCGATGACCCCGCCGCCGATCACCAGCACGGATGCTCCGTCGCGCGGAGGGTTCTTCAACACCGCGTGCGCCGCCACGGTGAGCGGCTCGGTCAACACCGCGACCTCGTCGGGCACCGACGCAGGCACGCGGAACAACTGCCCGCGGTGCGCGACCATCGACTCCGAGAAGCCCCCGGGGAGATCCGCGCACGCGCCGAGCATCATCCCTTTGCGCGGACCGACACCCGCGCGCTCACACGTCGCGTAGGCGCCCTCGGCGCAGCGGCGGCAGTCCGTGGCGCCGCGCGCCTCGCACGAGAGGAAGGGGTCGACCACCACGCGGTCTCCCGCGCGGAGGTCGCTGCCCGCGGGGGGCTCGAAGACCCGCGCGAGCACCTCGTGGCCGAACACCGCGGGGAACGACGCGTAGGCCGAGAGCGAGGTCGACGACTTGAAGAGGATCGCGGCGAGGTCGGAGCCGCAGAGGCCGACGTGGGTGGGCGCGAGGCGCGCGAAGTCGCGAGACGGAGGCGTCGGCGCCGGCACCTCGCGCAGGTCGAAGCACGACCCGGGGCCCCAGTGGAGCCCCTTGAAGCGCTGGCCGAGCGCCTTCGCCGCGAGGTACCGCGGGACCGACAGCTCGAAGACGAGCGCCTTCACCGCCCGAGGATGTTGCGCGCGATCACCATGCGCTGGATCTGCGAGGTGCCCTCGTAGATCTGCAGGAGCTTCGCGTCGCGCATCAGCTTCTCGACCGGGTACTCGCGGGTGTAGCCGTAGCCGCCGAAGATCTGCACCGCGTCGGTGGTCACCGCCATCGCCGCGTCGGCGCCGAAGGCCTTGGCGTAGGAGCTCACCACCGAGTCGAGCTCGCCCTTGTCGATGGCCCACGCGGCCTTGTGCGTGAGCAGGCGCGTGGCCTCGTACTTGATGGCCATCTCGGCGAGCATGAACTGCACGGCCTGGTGCTGCGCGATGGGCACGCCGAAGGTCTTGCGCTCGAGGGCGTAGGCCTTCGACTCGTCGAGGGCGCGGCGGATCACGCCCGAGGCGCCGGCGGCGATCCACGGGCGCGAGCGGTCGAAGGTCTTCATCGCGATCTTGAAGCCCTGGCCCTCCTCGCCCAGCAGCGCCGAGCGGGGGACGCGCACGTCTTCGAAGATCACGTCGGTGGTGTTGCTCGACCGCTGGCCGAGCTTCTTCTCCTTCTTGCCGATGCGCAGGCCGGGCGTGTCGCGGTCGACCACGAACATCGAGATGCCCTTGTGCCTGAGGTTCTTGTCGCGCGTCGCGAGCACCGTGAAGAAGCTCGCGTGGCCGCCGTTGGTGATCCAGCGCTTCTGGCCGTTGATCACGAACTCGTCGCCGTGACGCTCGTAGCGCGTGCTGATGCCCGCCACGTCGCTGCCCGCGTCGGGCTCGCTGCACGCGTAGCTCGCGAAGATGGGCTCGTCGACGAGGCGCGAGAGCCAGTGCTTCTTCTGCTCGTCGGTGCCCGCGAGCATCACGGGCATCGCGCCGAGGGAGTTGCCCGCCAGCGTCGTCTGCACGCCCACGCAGCCGTAGGCGAGCTCCTCGATCACCAGGCAGTGGTCGAGGCACGACAGGCCCAGGCCGCCGTACTCCTGCGGGATCTCGAGGTTCGCCAGGCCGATGGAGTGCGCCTCGCGGTAGATGTCCTCCGGGAACTTCTCGTGCTCGTCGAGCTCCGCCGCGACGGGGATGATCCGGTCTTTGGTGAACCTGCGCGCCGTGTCGACCAGCGCCCGCTGCTCCTCGCTCAATTCGAAGCCGTACATCCGTTCCTCCGCGGTACGATGGGCCGTCGCCCTGCGAGGGCCCCGCGCGGCGTCGTTATCACGGCCGCCCGCCGGTTCCAACCGCGGAAGCCGTCACCGCCCCGCGCTCGTTCTCCCGCCCGATGACCGCACGCACCGCCCCCTCGCTCCTCGTCGCGCTCACCCTCTCGGCCTGCGCGAGCCCCGCGCGACGTCCCACCGCGCGCCCGACGCGCCGCGAGCCCGCGCCCGTCGCCGCGCGCCCGCTCCCCGATGGCGTCACCGCGCTCGCGCCCCTCGACGACGGCCTCACCGCGTCGCGGCTCTCTGACGGCGCGCTGGTGGTCACCGACCACGACGGCCGGGAGCTCTCGCGACGTCTCGTCGACCCCGCGGCGCGCTGCGCGCTCTACCCCTGGCGCGCGCGGGTCTTCGCCCGCTGCGCCGTGGGCGACGTCGCCCTCGTCGAGGAGACGTCCCCGCGCGTCGCCGTGGCCCGCGGCGAGGTCTTCGCGAGCCGCGATGGGACCACCCTCGCGAAGCGCGGCCCGTGCAACTCAGGGGAAACCCCTACGACCGACGTCACCCTCACCGTCGCCTGCTCGTGGACCGCCGAGCGCGGCTGGCGCGAGTGGACCGCCCCCGGCGACGGCGACGTGCTCGACGTGCACGGCTCCCTCGCGCTGCTGGTGCACCGCGCCCGCGTCGAGCGCGCCGACGGCCAGGGCGAGGTCGTCGCCGACCTGCGGCTCTACGACGTCGACAACGGGAGGTTCGTCCCGATGCGCCTGCCCGACCCCGCGTCGCGCTGGGTGCGCGCGGGCTTCACCCGCTCGGGCCGGATCGTCGGCCTCGCCCGCACCGGCACCGCGCGCGCGCCCCAGGGCTGGCGGGTCTCGGGCCTGCCCGGAGGCCCGCTGCGCGCCGCGCCGCTCCCTCGGGCCTTCGACGACTTCGACCTCAGCGACGACGACCGCGGGGTGTACACGGCCTGCGCAGAGGCCCTCGTCACCGACGGATCGGGCGCGTGGTCGCGCGCGCTCACGCCCGCGGCCGAGGCCCCTCCCTCGTGCGGCGACGCCCCCGCCGAACCGCGGCGCTACGGCGAGCGCGTGCGCTGCGGGTCGGCGCGCTGCGTGGTCGACGGCGCGGTCACCGTCGACGTCGACCGGCGCCGGGGCCTCGGGCTCTGAACCGTCGAGGCCGCGCACGAACGTTGAGCGACACCGCGCCGATCTGGTACTCCCTCCGTCGCCGTCGCCGCGCTGTGCGTCGACGCAGACCCCATATGCAGTGCTCCGCGACGACGCTCGCGCGCGCCGTGTCCGGCCGACGCTGTAGAAGCCGCGCCCACTCTCCGGTAGGCTCAGGCCAGTGACGTCGGTCGCCTGCCCGTTCTGTGGAGCCGAGCACACGTCTGGGACGTTCGTGTGCCCGACGACCAACCGGCGGTTGCAGGGCCTGCTGCCCGTGGGCACCAAGGTCGACGACAAGTACCGCATCGACGCGATCATCGGCGTCGGCGGCATGGGCGTGGTGTACCGCGCCGACCAGATCGCGATCCGCCGGCCCGTCGCGCTCAAGATGCTGCTGCCGGAGTACATCGTGTACCCCGACCTCGTGGCCCGCGTGCAGCGCGAGGCGCGCACCGCGGGGCAGATCGAGAGCCCCAACGTCGTCTCCATCGTCGACCTCGGGAACACCACCGAGTACGGGCCCTACATCGCGATGGAGCTCCTCCGCGGGCAGGAGCTCGCCACGGTGGTGGAGCAGGCCGGCGGGCGGATGGACCCGGCCGAGGCCGTCGACATCATGCGGCAGGTGCTGCTCGGCCTCGAGGCCGCGCACAAGCGCGGGGTCATCCACCGCGACCTCAAGCCCGAGAACATCTTCCTGACCGAAGACGAAGACGGAAAGCGCCGCGTGAAGGTGCTCGACTTCGGCATCTCGAAGCTGCGCGACGACACCGAACTCAACTCCCTCACGCGCACCGGCACCGTGATGGGCACGCCGCAGTTCATGGCCCCCGAGCAGGCCGCCGGCGCGCGCGACCAGGACGTCCGCCTCGACCTCTACGCCGCGGGCGCCGTGCTCTACGCCGTGCTCTGCAACGGGCTCCCCTACGAGGCCGAGAACTACAACCTCCTCATCAACGAGATCCTCAACAAGCAGCCCATCCAGATCCTCCAGCGCAACCCCGGCCTCGACCCGCGCCTCGCGTCGATCGTGATGAAGTCCATCGCGAAGAAGCCCGACGCCCGCTACCAGTCGGCGCGCGAGATGGCCGACGCGCTGGGCGCCTGGTACGACCAGCGCCACACCCCCTTCACGCCCCCCGCGCCCCCCGTCGGTCGCATCCACGCCGCGCGCGCGGCGACCTTCCTCGGGGCCGACACGCCCGCCATCGACCTGCGCCGCAACCCCACCGCGCTCGGCCCGGCGCGCGAGCCCGGCCGCCGCGGCAGCGCCGCGCCCGCGCTCCTCACCACCCCCGACGAGAGCCTCGCCCGACGACCCGAACTACCTCGACCGCGCCGAGCCACCGTGGCGTCCCCGTGCCCTACCGCGGCGACTCCGGACCACGACTTCTACGACGAGAACCCGCCGTCGCCCCCGCCGCCGCGCACCCCTGCCCGACCGCCCCTCGGGCGCGCGCCTCGCCGCCATGACCGCCCCGACGAAGACCGCGGGAGCCCATCTCCTCGATCCTCCTCGGTCGCCCTTCGACGCCCCGCCCCTGGTGCTGCCGTCCGAGCCCAAGCCCCCGCCCTCCGACGACGTCCGGGCGCGCCTGCGCACCGACGCGCAGCCTCCGCCCCGCGACCAGTTCATCGACGAGGTCGAGGAGCAGAACCGCCGCCGCGTCTGGATCATCGTCGCCGTCGGCGCGCTCGTCACCCTCGCCCTCGCCGCCGTCGTGATGGGCGCGCTGTTCCCGCAGACCTTCCGCCGGATGGTGTCGAGCAGCGAAGACCGCCTGCCGCCGCCCGACACGCAGCCCGTGAACGTCGTCGACCTGCCCGCAGCGCCGACCGCCGCCGCCGCGCCGACCGCCGCCGCGCCCACGCCGCCCGCGGCGCCGCCCGCCGCGCCCGCCGTCACGCCCGACGCCGCCGTGGCCCCGACGCTCGCGGCCGACGTCGACGCCGCCGCGCCCGCGACGCCCGCGGCCGACGTCGACGCCGCCGTGGCCCCGACGCCCGCGGCCGACGTCGACGCCGCCGCGCCCGAGCGCCGCTCGCGCCACAGCGACCGGAGCGAGCGCCGGTCGCGACGCCGCCACGAGCGCACGCCGCCCGCGTTCCTGACCCGCGCCGCTGCGGTGCCCGCGCCGCGCGATCACGCGTCACCCGCGCGCTCGGCGTCGTTTGCGCGCGACCGAGCCCAGAACCCGTGGCCCTCGCCCTCCACGTGAAGGAACACGCATGCGCGCGTCGCCTCTGTTCGCAGCGTTGACCGTCACCCTCGCCAGCTCGCGCGGGGCGCAGACGCGCTCCCCGGCGCTCGACGCCCTGCGCCGCGGCCGCTCCGCAGCGGCCCGCGTGCGCGCCGCGCAGAGCGTCGCGCGGCTGCACCCCGACGGCGCCCGCGAGGCCCTCGAGCGCCCTCGACGACCGCGCCGCCGCCGTGCGCGCCGCCGCCGCCGAGGGGCTGGTCACCCTCTCCGACGCCCGCGCGCTGCCCGCCCTCGAGCGCCACCAGTCCGACCGCAACCCCGCCGCGCGCGCCGCGCTCACCGCCGCCGTCCGCGACCTGCGCGCGCACACCGGCGCGACCACCCCGTCGCCCTCGCCCGCGCGCGCCGAGGCCCCGCGCCCCCCGCGCCGCGTCGACTGGCGCCGCGTGCGCGTGGTCGTGGGCGTGGGCCCGCTCACCAACCGCGCCGGGGCCGGCGCCGACAGCGACCACCTCGAGCACCTCCGCGCGGCCCTGCGCGACGAGCTCTCCAACCACGACGCCCTGCAGCTCCACCCCGGCGCCCTGCCCGCCGTGGCCTCGGCGCGGCTGCGCAACGGGCAGCTCCGCTCGTACACCATCGAGGGCGGCATCACGACCCTGCACGCCGTCGACGCCCCGGGCAGCGTGGGCGCGCGCGCCGAGGTGTCGCTGCTGCTCATCTCGCTCCCGCAGCGGGCCATCGTGGGCACCCTCTCGGGCGCGGCCCTCGCGCAGGAGCAGCTCTACGCCCACTCGGGCCCCGACGCGCTGCGCTCGGCGCTCAACCGCCGGGCCATCGAGGCCGCGGCCCAGGGCGCGCTGCGCGAGCTCGAGCGCACCCTCGTCTCGCGGCGGTGACCTCCCGCCCCGAGAGCGCATAGGGGGAAACCCCCGCTTGCGCGAGGGCGCGTCGAGCGTCGAACATCGCGCACCATGAAGAGCTTCGCGCCGGGCGACGTGGTCGCGGGTCGATACGAGCTCCGACGCCCCCTCGGGCACGGCGGGATCTGCAACGTCTTCGAGGCCCTGCACAAGCACACGGGTCGGCTCGTGGCGCTCAAGTGCCTCAACGAAGACTACGCCTCGCGCGCCGACGCCCGCGAGCGGCTGCGCCGCGAGGCCCTCGCCCTCGGCGCCGTGCGGCACCCCCACGTGGTCGACGTGCTCGACGCCGACGAAGACCGCTCGCAGCCCTTCCTCGTGACCGAGGTGCTGCACGGCAAGAGCCTCGAGGCCCTGCTCGTCGCGCGGCAGAAGCTCCCGCCCGAAGACGTCGTCACCGTCGGCGCCCAGCTCGCGAGCGCCCTGTCGGCCGTGCACGCCGCGGGGATGGTGCACCGCGACCTCAAGCCATCGAACGTCTTCATCGTCTCGCTGCCCACGGGCGACCAGCACGCGAAGCTCCTCGACTTCGGCATCGCGCGGCTGCCCGAGACCCGCCCCGACACCCCGCGCCTGACCGCGTCTGACGCGGTGATCGGCACCTTCGAGTACATGGCCCCCGAGCAGCTCCTCGGGCGCCCCACCGACGAGCGCACCGATCGTCTTCGGCCTCGGGATGATCCTCGAGTGCGTCGCGGAAGACGTGCCCGTGCAGGGCAGCCACGAGACGTCATCCGCCACCTCTCGACGGGCCAGCGCGTGACGCTCCGCGAGCGCGCGCCCATGGCGCCGTCGGCGCTGTGCGCCGTGGTCGACCGCTGCACCGAGCGCTCGCCCGCGCGCCGCTGCCACCGCCGCCGAGGCGCTCACGGCCCTGCTGCGCACGGCGCTCGGCCACCTACGGCAGCTCCTCGACGCGGCGCCGCGCGACGACGCCCACGACGCAGCGCTCGATGAGCGGGCCTTCGACGCCATCGACGCCAACGCGCCGCAGAACCGCCGCGCTCACGCCCGCGTGCCGTACATCACCCCCGCGCGCCTCGCGTGCGGCGACGAGGTGCTCGACGGTCGCGTCGAGGACCTCTCCGCGGGCGGCGTGCTGGTGATCGTCCCACGGCCCCTCGCGGTGGGCGCGAGGGTCACCCTGCGCATGGCGCTGCCCACCACCGGCGCCGTGGTCGCCACCGACGCCACGGTGTGGCTGGCCCGCGCGGCCCCGGCCCCGGCAACGTCGCCGCCTCGGCCTGCGCTTCGTCTCTCCGCCGCAGAGCCTCACCGACGCCGCGGTGACCCTCTCGCCCACGCCGCGCACTAGCGCGGCCGCGCCATGCGTCGCCGCCCCAAGGTGCAGGTGCTCCCCAGACCCGGCGCGGTCACCCTGGGCGCGCCGCTCGACGTCGAGGTACGCTTTCACCAGCGTCGCGCACCCCTACGAGCGCGTGCGCGTCGCGCTCCAGTGCGAGGAGTGGTCGCTCCTCACCCCCGACGGAGAGGGCGCCACGCGGCACCCCGCCGCCCTCGAGGGCCGCTGGCCCGCGCGGGGAGTTCACCCGGCGAGCACGTCTTCCGCGCGCGCTTCACGGTCCCCCGCGACGCGCCGCATGGGCTACGTCGGCCGCTGGTGGCGCGTGCGCTGGGAGCCTCCGCGTCGAGGTGTCGATCCCGTGGTGGCCCGACCTCGACCGCCGCTACCTCGTGACGGTGATCCCGCCGCCGCCGCCCTTCGAGCGCCGCGCGCCGCCGGTGTTCACCTCGCGCGCGACGGGCGCCGTGGGCGTCGACGCCTGGGCCGAGTGCGCCCTCGACGCCACCACCGTGCGACCGGGCGAGGTCCTGAGCGGCGCGCTCTCGGTGGGCAACGTCGCGGCGGCGAAGGTCACGGGCGTCGACCTGCTCGTCGCGAGCGAGTCGAAGCATTCCCGGCGCGCGCGCGCCTACGAGGTCGCCCGCTACGCGCTCTCCATCGCCGACGCGGCGCCTCCCGAGGGCGAGCCCGTGCGCTTCAGGGTGCGCGTGCCCGAGGCGCCCTCTCCTCGCGCGAGGGCGCGATGGGCGCTGCGCTGGCACGTCGAGGCCCAGGTGCGCCGCGGGTTCGCGCGAGGCCCTATTGGCCATCCCCATCGTGGTGACCTCGGACGACGGCGTCGCGCGCGACGCGCCGGGTGCCGCTCTCGCCCGTGGGCAACACCTGCCGCGCCCAGGCGTGGAAGCGCCAGGCCGACCTGGCTGGCTCGCCTGGGACCTGGCCGCCGAGGTGGTGCGCGCCCGCCGCGGCGAGGTCTCGCCTGCCATCGCTGCCTTCGAAGCCACGGCGCAGGGCCTGTGCGCGCGGCGCTGCGCTCACGTGGCCGGGACGGTGGGCCTGGCCTGCGTCGAGGGCGACGGGGGTGGATCGAGCGGCGAGCCTCGCGGAGGCCGCGCGAAGGTCGCCTACGAGGCCCTGCGCCTCGTCGCGCGCGGTCGGGGACGAGGCGCAGCCAGGGCCTTCCTCGACCCGGCGGGCGGGCGGCGCCCGGGGCTTCGCGGTGGAGTCTCTGCGCGACGACGGCGCGGCGCTCACCCGTGACGGCGCGGCCATCGACGACCACGAGGTGAGCGCGCTCTTCAGGGCGCGTCGGCGCTCCTCGACGCCTTCAGCGAGGGCCACGCCGCGGTGCCTGTGCCGGCCGCCGCGCGCGACGCCGAGGCCGCGTGAGGGACATCGCCCGCCGCGCGATGGGCCGCTTTCGAGCCGGCCAGAAGCGCGTGCACGACGGTCAGCTGGGGCCAGGAGCGCTTCTCCGCGGGCCTGCCGCTGGCGCGACGACGGCGCGTGCGAGGGCGCCGAGGTGACGGTGCGCCTCGACCCGCTGCCCGAGGGCGCCGAGCTCGAGGGGCGTGCTCGAGGCGCCAGCCCCCGCGCGCGACCGGCTGCGCCTCCCGCGGCGCGCTCACGCTCACCCTCGACGCGCTCGGCGTGGCGACGCCCTCGTCGCTGAGGTCTCGGAGATCGAAGACCTCATCGACGCCATGGCCCGGCCAGTCGCGCGCTCCAGGATGGGCGCGACGCCGCACCCTTCCGCTGAGGCGCTCCGCCGCCGACGATTCGTGGGGGATGAACCGCGGTCCTGGTGCATCCCTGGCCGTGCCCGCGGCGCTTGTCTTCGACGCTACTCGGCGCCTGCCGCGCCCGCCGCGCTTGCTGCCTCGACCCTCGCGACGCCGCGTCGGCGCAGCCCATCGACGCAACGGCGCCCCGCGACGTCGCGGCCGAGGTCTCCGTCGACGCCCCCGCGCCGACGCGCCTGTGGACGAACACCCCCGTCGACGTCATCAGCTCCGTCGACGTCACCGCCGTCGACGTCACCCCCGTCGAGGCGAGCGTCGCGGCGCCCGAGCCTCCGCCTCCGCCTCCGCCGAGGCCCGCGCCGCGGCCCGCGGCGGTCGACGCGGGGCCTCCGCCCGTCGACGTCGCCGAGACACCCGACGTCGACGTCGTGGATGACGCGGGCCAGGGCAGCGTCGCCGAGCCCGTGCACCTCTTCGACCACGACGCGGGGCCGCCGGCGCGCGCCGACGCGGGGGCGGTGAGCGAGGCCCCGTCGCCGCACGACGCGCCGCTGCCGGTGTGGGCCATCGCGCGGGTGACCCTGGGGCTGATGCTGATCTTCGGCCTGGCGCTCCTCGCGGGGATGCCCGCGGTGCGCGCGTGGGAGCGGCGGTCGGGCATCGCGATGGTGACCGGGAGCGGGCTGCCCTTCCTGGTGTTGGGGCTGGTGGCGCGGCGGCCCGAGGTGGGGATCCTGAGCGAGTCGGTGGTGAGGGACCTGCGGCCGCTGTTGGAGTTCGGCCTCGGGTGGATCGGCTTCCGCGTGGGGACGGACTTCGACCTCCGGCAGGTGGACCGCTGGCCCAAGGGCACCGCGCGCGCGATGGCGATCGAGAGCGCGTGCACGACGGTGGTGGTGGGGGTGATCTCGGCGGCGGTGCTGTACCTGGTGAAGCCCGAGGGCACGCCCGACGAGAACGTGGTGCGCAACGCGGTGATCATCGGCGCGTGCGCGGCGGTGAGCGCGCCCACGGGCGCGAGGCTCCTCGCGTCGGTGGGCTTGATGGACCGCGCGGCGGCGCGGCACCTGCGGCGGGTGGCGTCGCTCGACGACGTGATGGCGCTGCTCGCCGTCGCGGTGGTGACGGCGGCGTTCCGGCCCATCGACGGGAGCACCTGGCAGCTCCCGCCGCTGGGGTGGGTGTTCCTCCAGATGGGGATGGGCGTCGGGCTGGGGTCGCTCGTCTGGGCCGCGGTGCGCAGCGCCAAGAGCGCGAGCGAGGACGTCGCGATGACCCTCGGCGCGCTGGCCTTCGCCGCGGGCATGGCGGGCTACGTGGGCTTCTCGCCGCTGGTGGTGTGCTTCGTCGCGGGGATGACCGTGGCCAACGTGCCGGGGGCCACCAGCGCGGGCTCGTGGCTGTCGCGCCCGCGCTTCCGCGACCTCGAGCGGCCGATCTACATGGCCTTCTTCGTGGTGGTGGGCGCGCTCTGGGCGCCCCACGACGCCCGCGGCTGGATCATGCTCCCGGTCTACGTGCTCGCGCGCCTCGGGGGAAAGCTCCTCGGCGTTCGCGCCGCGAGCCGCGCCCTCGCCGAGTCGGCGGGCGGCGCGGCGAAGCCCGGCCTGCGCCTCGGGACGCTCACGGCGACGTGGATGTCGCTCTTCCCGTCGAGCGCGGTGTCGATCGCGGTGGTGGTGAGCGCGCGGCAGTCGTACCCCGAGGCGCTGCGCGGCGGGCTCGAGACCATGGTCATCGGCGGCGCGATCCTCTCGGAGCTGGTGTTCCGGGTCTCGGTGCGCGCGCTCGCGGGCAGCGCCGGGGCGGCCACCGACGCGCCCGTGGGCGCCCTCGCGATCAGCCACGACGACCTGCCCGTCGACGACGACCGGCTCAACGGAGACGCCACCGGCAGCACGCCGCCGTCGATC
>JAWKRC010000034.1:0-87612 GCA_041389825.1 Polyangiales bacterium
GCCCGAGCTGCGCGCCGAGATCGGTCTGTTCATCCAGCAGGTGGTGCCCGTGGGCTACGACGACCACAAGCACCTGTCGGCCTCGTACCAGGAGGACATCGGCACGATCTACATGACCCTGCACCCCAACCGGATGACGATGACCGAGGCGCTCATCCACGAGTTCTCGCACAACAAGCTCAACGCCCTCTTCGAGCTCGACCCGGTGCTCGAGAACGCCTTCTGGCCGCTCTACACCTCGCCCGTTCGCCCCGATCCCCGGCCGCTGCACGGGATCGTGCTGGCCGTCCACGCGTTCCAGCCCGTCGCGAGGCTCTACGAGCGCATGACCGAGGCGGGCGAAGACCGCGCGAAGAGCCCTGACTTCCAGCGGCGCTTCAAGCAGGTGCGGCAGCTCAACCACCTCGGCGCGACGGTGGTGCTCGACAACGGAAGGCCCACCGACGCGGGCCGCGCCCTGCTCGACGAGTTCCGCCGGTGGGACGTGCATTTCGGCGAGCGCGAGCTGGCCGACGTCTCGCTCGACCACTGAGCGCGCTACGAGGCGCGCAGGGCCTCCATCACGCCGCGCACCGACGCGACGAGGTCCTCCGACGGGCGCTCGACGGGGCGTCGCAGTCGGTAGCCTCCGCTCACGCTCGCGCCCTTCACCGCGAACGACACCGTGACCGTGTTGCCGTCGTCGGTGTCGAGCTCCACCGCGGCGCCGCGGCCCTGCGCGTCGAGCGAGACGCCGCGCCAGGTGAGCGTGCCGAAGGGCGCCCGCGACCGCAGCCGCGCGAGGCACTGCCCGATGCGCCAGTCGAGCGTCGGAGACAGCGCCCGACCGCGCGGCGCGTGGAAGGCCGCGTCGGCGTCCACGCCGTGCAGCACCGTCGCGCCGCCGCCGTCGCAGAGCCGGTCGAGGAGCGCGCGCAGGAGCGCCACCGCCGCGCCGCCGTCGCTCGCGTCGACGAGGTGCAGCGAGAAGCGGTCCGTCGCCGCCGCGCCCCCAGCGCCGCGACCGCCGCGTCGGAGCGCGACCACCGCGAAGGCCCCGCCCACGCCGTCGAAGCGCAGCGTGTACGCGCCCTCGCGGGAGTCTTCGTGCACCGCCGGCGCCGCGAAGGGCGGGGGAGGGGACCAGCCCTTCAGCCGCTCGACGAAGGGCTTCGCGTGCAGGGTGAAGAGCCGCTGCGCCGGGTCGAGCACGGCGAGGCGCTCGGGCGTCACGGGCTGCAGCTCGTCGAGCCCGTAGAAGCGCTCGTAGGTCTCGAACACGCCGCTGCACTGCGCGTCGAAGACGCACGCGGCGCAGCGCGAGGGCTTGAGCTTGTCGCGGCGCTTGACCTGGTACTTGTCCCACGCGGCGCTGAGCTGGTCGCGGTCGTCGACGGCGACGGTGAAGGTCGTCTCGCCGTCGTGGTGGATCCACGGCGCCAGCGCGGGCGCGACGCAGTACGGCAAGTTCCCGATGTTCACGTCGAAGCCCGGCGCGCGCGCCTCGAAGACCTCGACCATCTCCGTCAGCGCCGGGACCATGTCGGAGTAGCGCGGGAGCATCGCGCGCATCTCGTCCTCGGTGCGCACGCCCGCGTCGAGCGGCCGGATCATGTCGAGGTGGAGCTGCACCACGCCGTGCTTGAGCACCAGGTCAGGGAAGGCCGTCACCGACGCGTAGTTCGACCGCACGACGCACATGTTCACGGTCGTGCGCTGGCCCCGCTCGCGCAGGTTCGCGAGCGTCTGCGACAGCCGCTGGAAGGACCCGAGCTTCTTCGTCGTGCGCTCGTGCGCCAGCGCCGTCGCGCCCTGGAACGACAGCCGCCACGTGAAGCGCCCGCCCGTCGCGAGGACCTCGTCGACGAACTCCCCGCGGGCGGTCTTCACGCCGTTGGTGAACACCACCACCTCGTCGAAGCCCAGCTCCACAGCGGCGCGCACCACGTCGAGGAAATCCGGCTGCAGCGTGGGCTCACCGCCGAGCAGCGTGACCTTTCGCAGGCCCTGCGCGCGCCCCTCGCGCAGCCGCTCGATCACCTCGGAGCCTTCGATGGGAAAGGCCTCGCGCTGCGCCGTCCGCTGCCCGCTCACGCAGAAGACGCAGCGGTTGTTGCACATGTGCCCGAGCTGGATCTCGAACTGCCGGTCGGGTTCCACGGGCGGCCATCATAGAGCCCTCACCCCCCGGGTCGGAATCCGCGCCCCGTCACCGCGTCGAGCCGCTCGACCTGCTCCGGCGTGAGCGACCAGCCCAGCGCCCCCGCGTTGCGCTCGGCCTGGGTCCCGGTCTTCGCCCCCGCGATGGGCACCACCCCCTTCGCCCGGAGCCAGTTGAGCGCCACCTGCTCGGGGGGCCGACCGACCTCCTGCCCGATAGAGCCCACCAGCGCCACCGTAGGGGCCGCGGCGACCAGGGAGGCTGGGTCATACCGTTCCCCCCTCCCTCGGGGCCCGGAAGGGGCCTTCCCGGGCCCGTAACGGCCCATCAGGACCCCCTGCTCCAACGGGCTGTACGCCAGGAGGGTCACGCCCAGCTCCCGACACGCCTCGAGCACCCCGTCGGTCTCGGGCGCCCGGTGCAGGAGGCTGTACCGCACCTGCTGCGTCGCCAGCGGCACGCCGCGACGGGCAAGGACGGCGTGCGCCTCGCGCATCTCGCTCGCCGAGAGGTTGCTCACCCCGACGGCGCCCACGAGGCCGTCGGCTGCTACATCGGCAAGGGCTTCCATAAGGGCTTCGAGGGTGGCCTCGTCGCGGTCGGCCCAGTGGAGCTGGTACAGGTCGACCCGGGGCAGCCCGAGGCGGCGCAGGCTGCGCTCCAGGGCGGGGCGCACGGCCCTCGCGCCTCCCCGACCGCGCAGCGGCGCGAACTTCGTCGCGACCACCACCCGCGTCTCCGCGCGGCGGGCCATGTACCCGAGGATCTTCTCGGACTCGCCGTGACCGTAGACCTCCGCGGTGTCGAAGAGGGTCAGGCCTGCGCCGACGCTCGCGAGGAACGCGTCGACCACGTCGCTCGGGCCGTAGTCGCCGCCGTAGCCCCAGTACCGGGCGTCGCCCCAGGACCAGGTCCCGACCGCGAGGGGCGGCACAAGCGGGAGACCCGGCGCGAGTCGTACTTCATCCGACACGAAACCACCTATAGCGACATGTAGGTGCGCATTGGTTCCCGTCGACCGCGGGGGCTGTGACCGTCCCGCGGAGCGCCTCTCGGGGGTCTGACCTGAGAGGCCCCGGGGCGAACCCGACAGGGTGAGAACCGGGAGCCTCTAAAAAGGTTCCTTATAAGGAACCTTATAAGAGGGAATTTTTCGACGAATTCCTGAATGAATTCGCGTAGTTCTAAAACCGTGCCGGACGAGGTTTGCCGGGTTCTGCAACAATTCCGGACGAGGTTTGCCGGATTTTGCCCCATTTGCCGCCGAGGTCTGCCGGGTTCTGCAACATCGACCCTGTCGGGAGACCTCGGACGAGATCTGCCGGGTTCTGCAACATCGACCCTGAACAGACGCCTACGGACAGGGTCTGCCGGATTCTGCAACATCCCAACGCGGGGACGTGCAGAGGTCGTCCGTAGAGGGGGTCAGCGGAGCTTGTTGAGGGCGTCGTGGAGGCTGTGCTTGAGGGGGGCCTCGGGCTGGGCCTCGGCGCGCATGACGGTCCAGCGCGAGACCCCGAGGGCCGACGAGGCTTCTTCCTGCGACCAGCCCTTGGATTTCCTCCACGCGGCGAACTCACCGCCCGTGAGGATCATGGGCGGCGGCGCGCTCTCGGGCGGGAGCAGCCCGTGGATCATCCGCTCGCGCGCCCACTGCGGCTGGTAGAGCCGACACCGGCCGAGGAGCGTCCAGGGGTTGTTGCCCTCCCACTCGAAGCGGCCCAGGCCGTCGGCGCGCTGGAGGGCCTCGAGGTTCTGCCGCAGCGTGGCCCACGCGCGGCCGGGCTTCTGGTTGCGCACCTCGATGCCCGCGGCCTCGAGGAGCTTCGCGCCGGTGAGCGTGACGTGGTCGATCTCCTCGGTGAGCGCCCAGCGCCAGCGGATCGGCAGGATCAGCCCGAGCGCGAGCGCGTGCGGGTGCCGAACGTGGTCGACGCGCGCGAGCTCCATGGGCGCGGGGGCCCAGAGACGTCCGAGCTCGCCGTTGGTCTTGCGCACGCCCTCGTAGAGCACCGGGTGGATCACCAGCTCCAAGCCCTCGAGCGCCCACTCGCTCTCGCGCATCGCCTCGGCGCGCTGTGTGACCGCGAGCACCGGACCACGAAGCCGAACGGTGCCGTCGGGGTGGTAGATCGCGAGCTCCATGCGCGTGAGGGCTTCGACCTCGGCCGCCACGGTGGTGCGAACGCGCGGGTCGCGGCGCGAGCGGTCGGCGTAGCCGAGCGCGTCCATGTGGGCTTCCAGCGTCCAGCGCACCCGGCCGGTGCGGCCCGCGTCGGTGAAGAGGAGCTGCAGGGCGGCCCAGTGGCGCAGGCCCTGCCAGTGCTTCCACTCGCGCACGGCGTGGATGATCCGCTCGGGCAGGTCCTGCACGCTGAGCCGCAGGCCGAGCTGCTTGCCGGGGTAGAGGATCTCGGCCCACCCGTCGACGACCTTGGCCTTGCGCGCGCGGCGGTCCTTCGGGAGGTCCCTCCAGCCCGAGAGCAGCTCGTGGTGCACCGACCCCGCGTCGAGCGCGATCGCGGGACGTCTCTGCGCCTCGCGCACGTCGAGCTCCGCGCTCGCCATCACCACGCACGCGAGCACGTCCCACCGCGCGACGGCCTCGCGCAGCTCCTCGTCGGTGCGCAGGAGCGCCTGGTCCGACAACAGCGCCGCCGCCGCCCCGACGTCGCCGCTCTGCAGCGGCACCAGCGTCCCGTCGAGGAAGGCCCTCGCCAGCCGCCGCGCGAGCGGGTCGCGCGTCTGGTCGAGCAGCATCGCCACGTCTCGCAGCGCGAGGTTCACGGGCCAGTTCCACGCGACGTCGTCGTGCTCCGCGGCGAGCGCGAGGGTGACCTGGTCGGCCTCGAGCTTTCTCCACCGCGACGCGTCCCCGCGCCACACGAGCTTGAAGGGCCACCGCTCGGCCGCGCGCTCCAGCACCGCCACGCGCATCCTGCGCTCGATGCCGAAGGCGTCGATGCTCTCCGACACGGCGTCGACGGCGCGCTGCGCCGCGGCCTCGAGCCGGTCGGCCTGCGCCGCGGCCTGCGCCCAGGCCTTCACGTCGGGGTCGTCCATCGCCGCCGCGCGCGCCGCGATGCGCTGCAGGCGGTTCGAGAAGATCACCGACGGCGTCACAGCGAGATCTCCTCCTGCGCGTCGCCCTCCGCGAAGGCCGTCCCCGCCCAGGTGAGCTCCGCGCGGCCGACGGGCCCGTGGCGGTTCTTCGCCACGAGCAGCACGCGCGTCTTCGGCCGGTCGGCGTGGCGCGCGAGCACCAGCACCCCGTCGGCCGCGTACTCGATCTCGCCCGACTCCTTGCCGAGCCCCACCAGGTCGCCCGGGTCCCGCCCCGGGTCGTTCACCAGCTCGGCGTAGTTCGCGCGCGCCGTGCTCGACAGCACCACCACCGCGGCCTTCAGGTCCCGCGCGATGGTGCGCGCGACGTACGACACGCGGCCCACGGTGGTGCGCGCGTCCTCGCCGCCACGGCCCGTGCAGAGCTGGAGGTAGTCGACCACCACCAGCGACGGCCGCAGCGACCACGCGCGCGCCGCGAGCGTCTCGGCCCCGTACCCGAAGGGCACGCCGCACTCGGTGTGGAACGGCAGGTCCCGCGCGCGCCGCGCGCCGTCGAGCACGCGGGGCAGCTCGGCCTCGCTCACGTTGCCGCGCTGGATGCGGCTCCACGGAACGTCCGACACCGCGCCCACCACGCGCGCGGCGAGGTCCTGCCGCGAGAGCTCGAGCGCGAGGTAGAGCACGGGCTCTCCGCGCCGCGCGGCGTGCACCGCGGCCTGCACCGCCCACTGCGTCTTGCCCGCGCCGGTGCCGCCGACGAGCACGTACATCCCAGGCCAGAGCCCGCCGCCGAGCACGGCGTCGACGTTGCGCCACGGCGTCGCGAGGGGCTTCTCGCGGCCCTCGCGCCTCGCCCACATCACCTCGAGCAGGTCGTCGAGGTCGGCGCCCACGCGCTCGGCGCCCGAGGCGTCTTCGGTCGCCTCGAGTGCGCGCGTGAGGTCCGAGCGCACGACGGGCAGCGGGTCGCCCGCGAGCAGCCGCTGCGACGCCGCCTGGAACGACTCCAGCGCGCGGCGACGTCCCGCGAGCTCCCACACGATGCGCGCGTGCGACTCGCAGTGCGCGAGCGTGGGGATCTCGTCGGTGAGCTCGCCCACGTACTGCGCGCCGCCCACGGCGTTGAGCCGGTCGCGCGAGCGCAGCTCGGCCACCACCGTGAGCACGTCGATGGGCACGCCGCGCTGGTGCAGCGTGAGCAGCGAGTCCCAGATCGTGGCGTGACGCGGGTCGTGGAAGTCCGCCGCGTTCAGCACCGCCGCGACGCGCGGGATGATCCTCGCGTTGCCGTCGGCGTCGAGCAGCGCCGCCGCGAGCACGGCGCGCTCGGCCTGGAGGTCCGCGAGCGCGCGTCCGCTGCGAGTGGTGTCAGCCATGAGAGTGCGCCTCACCTCGGCGGCGAAGGGGGACCATATCAATCGGGCCTTCGCCGAAGCCACTTCGGTGCCCGCCCCGCGGCGCCGCCCCGCTCCCCCCAAGTTGCCCCGAAGACGACCTCTCCCGACCTGCCCGCACACCCCCCTGGAGCACCCTGCAACGGTTGCGTAGGTCTGCAAGAAAGTCTGGAGACCACCCCCTACCCCAGACCGGTCCTGGGCAACGCTGCTCCTGGCCTGACGCTTCCCGCCCCTGCCCTTGGAATCCCCAGGGGTACCGGGCGGAAGTCGCGCCCTGGGGTGCTGGGGCCGCCCCCCGGCCACCGCAAGGGGCCCGAAGGGACCGATCACCGATTCGGTTGTAACTACAACCCGTTGGGTAGACACTCCGCAGGCTGTGATGGAGACCTGGGGTCGAATCTCGCAGGGGACTCCCAGACCTGGCCTGAGGTTCGGTATGGTGGTTGCTCTACCGAAGGTGGAACTCCCGTCAAATCGCGGAAACCAGGCGAGATCAGAGGTGATTGCCTGAAAAGTCCACCGGTATCCTCACTCATCACGTGGTGCTGGCAGGATCGGGGAGCTTGATGACGTCGCGGTGGACATCTTCAGCGATCCTGACAGCGACGCTGCTCGCCCTCGTAGGGTGTGGCGGCGGCGGCTCGCTTGTGGGGCTGGAGGACTCGACCGCGACGGTGGCGTTCGACGTCCCGCCGTCCATGGACGCGGGCGTGGTGGGGCGCGACGCGGGCGACGACGGCCTGATCGACCTCACCTCTGAGTTCCGCGACAGCACCGACGCGCTGACGGTGCGCGATTGCATCGACCCCGACGGCGACGGCTTCGGCATCGGCGCCGACTGCCGCGGCTTCGACTGCCGCGAGAACGACCCGTCGATCACCGACGAGTGCAACCGCTGCCCGCCCGACAACCCCAGCACCGGCTGCGCGTGCCGCGACGGCACGCCCCCGATGCCCTGCGACGTCCGCACCGACCGCAGCGGAGGCCCCGACGGCGTCTGCCACCTCGGTCAGCGCAACTGCGTCGACGGCCGCTGGAGCAGCTGCCAGGTCTGGCGCCCTGAGTTCCGCTTCGTCGGCCCGGTGAGCGAGTGCCCCGGGTCGTGCCTTCCGGGCTGCCACCACCAGGTGATCTGCCCCGAGACGGGCGACACGATCCCCGCGGGCTCGAGCAACGTCATCATCGGCTCGGGCTCGCACGCGGTGTTCTGCCCGGCGGGGCCGTCGTCGCGCGGCGGCATCACCTCGACGTGCTCCACGTCGATGGGCAGCGCGTACACCCGCGGCACCTCGCCCTTGTCGTGGCGCGACGCCTGTACGGCGCCGGGCGCGATCCGCGTGCTCGCGGGATCCGACGACGGCACCTACGACGCGGCGCTGCCGTTCACCTTCTACTTCTACAACGCGCCGAACACGACCGCGGGCATCGCGTCGAACGGCATCGTCACCCTCGGCGCGCCGTCGACCTACGTCTGGACGAACGAGCCGCTCCCCTACGCCTCGGCGCCCAACAGCATCTTCGCGTTCTGGGACGACCTCTACCAGCGCAGCGGCGTCTGCATCGCGACCTTCGGCGCCGCGCCCAACCGGCAGTACGTCGTCCAGTGGGACGACAACTTCTACTACCCGCCGGGCGACCCCACCGCCGAGAACGCCCACCTGAACCTCGAGGTCGTCCTCTCTGAGACGACCAACACCGTCGACGTCCTCTACGGCTCTCCCTTCAGCGGTCAGGGCGACCGCGCGACGGGCGAGAGCGCGACCATCGGCATCCAGCAGGGCACCGGGTCGTCCTTCGACCAGGTCTCGTACAACACCGCTGGCATCGTCTCTCCGGGCGGCTCCATCCGCTGGACCCCGTCGACCGGCCGCACCACCTGCGACCAGGGCGTCTACGTCCGCACCTACGAGGCGAGCTGCAGCAACCCCCGCCAGACGGCGATCTGGGGGCAGTTCAACTACTCGTCGATCGTCCCGCAGGGCGCGTCGATCGAGTTCGAGGTCCGCGCGGGCAACACCCTGGCCGAGGTCGCCGCGTCGCCGGTGATCCGCCTCCCGTCGCCGCGCACCGGCGCGCCGGTGATGCCCACGAGCGTCGACATCGCCCAGGCGATCCGCTCGCAGGCCCCCGGCTCCTTCCTCGACCGCGCGCGCTTCGTCCAGCTCCGGGCGATCCTCAACACCACGCCCGACCGCACCCAGGCCCCGACCCTCGTGTCGACCGAGGTGCAGTACACCTGCGTCGACCCCGAGGAGCTCGACTGCCGCGAGGGCTCCGAGTGCCCCTCGGGCGCGCTCTGCCGCCGCGGCCGGATCGTCTGCACCAACAGCACGGGCGGCCGGCCGGTCGAGACCTGCGTCGACGACGGCCCCATGCCCGCGGGCTCCACCTGCGGCACCGGCCGCGTGTGCAACTCCGCCGGGTCGTGCGTGCCCTGCAACGAGGGCGAGGCCTGCGACATCGGCCGCGCGTGCTCCACGGGCCGGATCTCGTGCGCGACGGGCGCGCCGGTCTGCGTCGTCGACGTGATGCAGCCGCCGGGCACCATCTGCGGCGGCAGCTCGGGCACCTACACCCGCTCGCGGCCCTCGCCGATGTCGTGGATCAACGCCTGCGCGCTGCCCGGCAGCGTGCGCGTGATGGCGAACTCGGACGACGGGTACGTCAGCGACACCCTGCCGTTCTCGTTCAACTTCTACGGGCTGCCCTACAGCTCGGTCGGGATCGCCTCGAACGGCATGATCTCGTTCCCGGCCAACGCCAACCTGTGGACGTGGATCAACGAGCCGCTCCCGTACATCTACATCCCGAACACGATCTTCGCGTACTGGGACGACGTCTATCAGCGCAACGGCGTCTGCATCGCGACCACGGGCACGGCCCCCAACCGCCGCTACGTCGTCCAGTGGGACGACAACTTCTACTACCCGCCCGGTGACCCCACCGCCGAGAACGCCCACCTCAACTTCGAGGTGATCCTCTCGCAGACCACCAACAACATCGACGTGCTCTACGGCTCGCCGATGGACGGTCAGGGCGACCGCGGCGGCGGCAGCAGCGCCACCATCGGCATCCAGAACGGCGACGGCAGCGCCTCGTACGACCAGGTCGGGTACAACACCGCCGGGGTCGCGACCGCGGGCAGCTCCATCCGCTGGAGCCCGGGCATCTCGCGCGTGTGCGACAACGCCGGCGACTGCGTCTCCTGCGTGCCCGGCGCCGACTGCGCCCTGTCGGACCCCTGCGCCCTGGGCGCCCTCGACTGCTCCACCGGCGCGCCGACCTGCGTGCGCACCGGCACCCGCCCGGTGGGCGCCTCGTGCGGCACCGGCCGCGTGTGCAACAACGTCGGCGCCTGCGTGCCCTGCGACGCCGGCGCGGCCTGCGACACGGGCAACGCCTGCGTCCGCGGTCAGATCGTCTGCACCTCGGGCTCGCCGGTGTGCTCCTCGACGGGCCTGGTGCCCCCCGGCACGACCTGCGGCGCCGACGCGGTCTGCAACCCCTCGGGCGTGTGCATCCCCTGCCGCGCCGGGATGACCTGCGCCTCGAGCGGCCCCTGCCGCACCGCCTCGATCGTGTGCTCCTCGGGCGCGCCGGTGTGCTCCGACACCGGCATCGTCACCCCGGGCACCTCGTGCACGCCCACCGCGGGCGGCGCGGGCTACTGCGACCGCGCCGGCACCTGCGTGCCCTGCGGCACCGCCGAGGTCTGCGACAACCTCGACAACAACTGCAACGGCACCGTCGACGAGGGGATCCCGACGCAGACCTGCGGCGTGGGCGCCTGCCTGCGCACCGTGCCGGGCTGCGTGAGCGGCGTGGCGCCGACCTGCACCCCGGGCACGCCCACCGCCGAGGTCTGCGACAACGTCGACAACGACTGCGACGGCACCGTCGACAACGGCGCGACCCGCGGCTGCTACTCGGGCCCGACGGGCACCAACGGCGTGGGCGTCTGCCGCTCGGGCGTCGAGGCCTGCAGCGCCGGCACCTGGAGCGGCGCCTGCGTCGGTCAGGTGACCCCGGGCGTCGAGGCCTGCAACGGCCTCGACGACGACTGCGACGGCACCGTCGACGACGGCATCGCCCGCTCCTGCTACACGGGCCCGACGGGCACCCTGGGTGTGGGCGTCTGCCGCGGCGGCACGCAGACCTGCGCGGGCGGCGGCTGGTCGGGGATCTGCCCCGGCGAGATCACGCCGCACACCGAGGTCTGCAACGGCCTCGACGACGACTGCGACGGCCAGGTCGACGAGGACCTCGGCACCACCACCTGCGGCACCGGCGCCTGCCAGCGCACCGTCACCAACTGCGTCGGCGGCGTGCCGCAGACCTGCGTGGCGATGAGCGCGACCGCCGAGGTCTGCGACGGCGTCGACAACGACTGCAACGGGATGGTCGACGACGGCGTCGTCCGCTCCTGCTACTCGGGCCCCTCGGGCACCAACGGCGTGGGCCTCTGCCACAGCGGCACCGAGACCTGCTCGACGGGCACCTGGGGTTCTTGCTCGGGTCAGGTCACGCCGGTCACCGAGACCTGCGACAACCTCGACAACGACTGCGACGGCGCCGCCGACGAGAACTTCCGCACGGGCCCGACGGGGCTGGGCAACACCTGCACCGCGGGCGCTGGCGCCTGCGCCCGCACCGGGAGCTACGTCTGCACCACCGACGGCTCGGGCACCACCTGCAGCGCCACCGCGGGCACGCCGGTCCCCGAGGTCTGCGACAACGTCGACAACGACTGCAACGGCGCGGTCGACGACGGCCTCAGCCGCTCTTGCTACACGGGCCCGACGGGCACCGCCGGCGTGGGCGCCTGCCGCGCGGGCTCGCAGACCTGCTCCGCGGGCTCGTGGGGCGCGACCTGCCCTGGCCAGGTGCTCCCCGCGGCCGAGGTCTGCGACGGCGTCGACAACGACTGCGACGGCCTCGTCGACGAGGGCTTCTGCCGCATCGGCGGCACCTGCTTCAACAACGGCGACGTCAACCCGGCCAACAACTGCCAGTCGTGCAACGCCTCGGCGGGCGCGTCGGGCCCGACGGCGTGGGGCGCCCGCTCCGCCGGCACCGTCTGCCGCGCCGCCAACGGCGCTTGCGACCGCGCCGAGACCTGCGACGGCGCGGGCACCCCCTGCGCCGCCGACGGCTTCGAGCCCTCGTCGACGATCTGCCGCGCGTCTGCGGGCGCCTGCGACGTGGCCGAGACCTGCACCGGCTCCAGCGCGATCTGCCCGGCCGACGGCTTCGCCTCTCCGGCCACCGTGTGCCGCGCGTCTGCCGGCACCTGCGACGTGGCCGAGACCTGCACCGGCTCCAGCGCGGCCTGCCCCGCGAACCTCTCGCAGCCGACGGGCACCGCGTGCGGGCCTCCGTCGGGCGGCGTCTGCAGCTCGTTCACCTGCGTCTGCCCGTCGGGTCAGTCGAACTGCTCGGGTGTCTGCCTGCCGACGGGCGCGAGCTGCACCGTGGGCCTCGGCGCCTGCGCCCGCACCGGCACCGTCATCTGCGGCAACGCCGACGGCGCCAGCGTCGGCCCGGGCTACTACCAGTCCTGCGCAGCGATGACCGACGGCACGGTTCGCTGCTGGGGCCGCAACGACTACGGCCAGCTCGGCGACGGCACCACCACCAGCAGCACGGCCACCGTCGCGGTGACCGGCGTGACCAACGCGGCGCAGGTGGTGGGCGGCCAGTACCACTCCTGCGCGCGGCTCTCGAACGGCACGGTTCGCTGCTGGGGCCGCAACAACTACGGCCAGCTCGGCAACAGCACCAACACTGACAGCAACACCCCGGTGGCGGTGTCGGGCGTGTCGGGCGTCGTCGACCTCGACGCCTCGTACGACCAGACCTGCGCGGTGCTGAGCAACGGCACGGTTCGCTGCTGGGGCTTCAACAACTACCGCCAGCTCGGCGACGGCACGACCACGGCGCGCTCGACCTCGGTCGCGGTGGCCGGGCTCTTCGGCGCGGTGCGCGTGGCGGTGGGCCAGCACCACGCCTGCGCGGTGCTGAGCGACGGCACGGTTCGCTGCTGGGGCCGCAACAACAACGGCCAGCTCGGCAACGGCTCGACCACCGACAGCGGCGCGGCCGTGGCGGTGAGCGGCCTGAGCGGCGCCGTCGACGTGGCGGCGGGCGCGTACAGCACCTGCGCGCTGCTCTCGAGCGGCGGCGTGCGCTGCTGGGGCGACAACGCCAACGGCCAGCTCGGCGACGGCACCACGACGCAGCGCACCACGCCGGTGGCGGTGAGCGGGATCTCCACCGCCGCCCGCGTCGCGATGGGCGACGACCACGCGTGCGCGCGCCTCGGCGACGGCACGGCGCGCTGCTGGGGCCGCAACGCCAACGGCCAGCTCGGCAACGGCTCGACCACGAGCAGCCCGACGCCCGTGACCGTGAGCGGCCTGTCGGGTCTGCTCGAGGTCAGCGCTCGGTACAACACCTCCTGCGCGCTGCTCTCGGACCGCTCGGTGCGGTGCTGGGGCTACAACAACAACGGCCAGGTGGGCGACGGCACGATGGTGAGCCGCCCCAACCCGACCGCGGTGGCCAACCTCTCGGGCGGCACCGTCTGCGGGATGGCCGTGGGCACGCCCACCACCGAGGTGTGCGACGGCGTCGACAACGACTGCAACGGCGTGGTCGACGACATCGCGCCGACGGCCTGCTCGCCGGGCGCCTGCGGCGTGGGCCACACGGCCTGCTCGGGCACGAGCACCCTGTGCGTGGTCGACTCGTACCTGCCTTCGGGCACGGTGTGCCGCGCGTCGGCGGGCGCCTGCGACGTGGCCGAGACCTGCACGGGTTCGAGCGTCACCTGCCCGGCGGACGCGCGCGTGCCTTCGGGCACGGTGTGCCGCGCGTCGGCGGGCGTGTGCGACGTGGCCGAGGCCTGCAACGGCTTCGACGCGTTCTGCCCGACCGACGCTCCGCAGCCCGCGGGCACCGCGTGCTCGCCGCCCATGAGCGGCGTGTGCAGCGGCTTCACCTGCAGCTGCCCCGCGGGCCTCTCGGATTGCTCGGGCTCCTGCCTGCCGACGGGCTCGACCTGCACCGTGGGCGTGGGCGCTTGCGCGCGCACTGGCGAGGTCGTGTGCGGGACGAGCTCAGGCTACCTGGTGGCGACGGGCCACTACCACACCTGCGCGGTGCTCACCGACACGACGGTGCGCTGCTGGGGCCGCAACAACGCGGGCCAGCTCGGCAACGGCACCACCACCGACAGCGCGACCACCGTCTCGGTGTCGGGCCTGTCGACGGTGGTGCAGGTGTCGAGCGGCCGCTACTTCTCGTGCGCGCGGCTCGCGAACGGCACGGCGCGCTGCTGGGGCGACAACAGCACGGGGCAGCTCGGCGACGGCACCACGACGCAGCGCACCACGCCGGTGACGGTGTCGGGCCTCGCCAACGCGTCGCAGATCGACGCGGGCTACGGCCACGCCTGCGCCACGATCACCGACGGCACGGTTCGCTGCTGGGGCTGGAACAACAACGGCCAGCTCGGCAACGGCACCACCACCAACCGCACCGCGGCGACGGTGGTGACGGGGCTGTTCAACGTCCGCAGCGTGTCGGCGGGCTACAACCACAGCTGCGCGGTGCTGGTCGACGGCACGGTGCGCTGCTGGGGCCGCAACGACTACGGCCAGCTGGGCGACGGCACCACCACCAACCGCACCACCGCCGTCGCCGTGAGCGGCATCTCGACGGCGCGTCAGGTGTCGGCGGGAGAGTTCCAGACCTGCGCGCTCCTCAACGACGGCACGGTCCGTTGCTGGGGTCGCAACGACGTGGGCCAGCTGGGCGACGGCACCACCACCAACCGCACGACCCCCGTGGCGGTGATGGGCCTCGCCTCGGGCGCCGACCAGGTGACGCTCGGCGACGACCACGCCTGCGCGGTGCTCGCCACGGGCGTGGTGCAGTGCTGGGGCGCGGGCACCTCGGGTCAGCTGGGCGACGGCGCCACCACCAACCGCACCACGGCGGTCGCGGTCAGCGGCCTCTCGGGCATCAAGCAGGTCGACGCGGCGTACCTCTCCACGTGCGGAGTGCGCGGCGACGGCGCGGTCTACTGCTGGGGCTACAACGGCTACCGCAACCTCGGCGACGGCACCGCGGTCAACCGCGCGACCCCCGTGGGCGTCACCAACGTCTCGGGCGGCACCGTGTGCAGCGCCACCGCGGGCGCCGCGGGCGTCGAGGTCTGCAACGGCGCCGACGACGACTGCAACGGCATCGTCGACGACATCGCCCCCGCCGCCTGCTCTCCGGGCGCCTGCGGCTCGGGTCACCTCGCCTGCTCCGGCGCGGCCTCGACCTGCGTGATCGACACCTACACGGCGGCGGGCACGGTGTGCCGCGCGTCGGCGGGCGTGTGCGACGTGGCCGAGACCTGCACGGGCTCGAGCGCCGCGTGCCCGGCCGACGTGTTCTCCTCGCCCGGCACGGTGTGCCGCGCCGCCGCGGGCGACTGCGACGTGGCCGAGGTCTGCACGGGCTCGTCCGTGTGCCCGGCCGACGCGCGCCGCCCGAGCGGTTACGTCTGCCGCGCCTCGGCGGGCGTGTGCGACGTGGTCGAGACCTGCAACGGCTCGTCGATCAGCTGCCCGGTCGACGCCTTCCAGCCCGCGTCCACGCTGTGCCGCGCGTCGGCGAACATCCCGGCCTGCGATCCGCCCGAGTACTGCTCGGGCACGGCGCCGGTGTGCCCGGCCGACATCGTGATCCGTCCGCCGACCGCCGAGGTCTGCGACGGCGTCGACAACAACTGCAACGGCGTCATCGACGACGGCTCGCCCACGACCTGCACCACCGCGATCGACCTCGGAACGATCAGCGGCAACGCGTCGAACACGCACACCACCTACGTGCCGGCCCCCGCGGGTCAGGAGCAGTGGTACCGCGTCACGTTCCCGCCGAACTACGTGGTGAACCAGCAGGGCGCGGGTCAGCCGATCATCGACTTCCCGATGTCGGACCCGTCGCTGCGCTTCGAAGTGCGCGCGAGCTGCGGCGGCGCGGTGCTCGCCTGCGGCATGGGCGGCTCGGCCTCGGGCCTCACCCAGTGGACCTTCGCGGACAACCAGTCGGTCGCGACCACGGGCTACACCACCCGCGCGGTCGCCTGGCCGACCACGGTCTACATCCGCGTGTACCGCTCGTCGTCGGCCGCCTGCGCCGACTTCACGATCCGCGCGAGCCGCTGCAGCGCCACCGGCGCGGGCGGGTCGTGCACGGTGGGCGTGGGCGCCTGCCAGCGCACCGGCACCCTGGTCTGCAACCCGGCCGGCACCGGCACCACCTGCAACGTGACCGCGGGCACGCCGACCGCCGAGATCTGCGACGGCATCGACAACGACTGCGACGGCCTCATCGACGAGGGCTTCTGCCGCATCGGTGGCAGCTGCTACGGCAACGGCGACGTCAACCCGGCCAACAACTGCCAGGCCTGCGTCGCCCCTGCGGGCGTGGCCGGCCCGACGGCGTGGAGCGCTCGCCCCGCGGGCACGGTGTGCCGCGCTTCTGCGGGCAACTGCGACGTGCAGGAGGTCTGCAACGGCACTGGCGCGGCCTGCCCGGCGAACGCGTTCCTGCCGTCGTCGACGGTGTGCCGCGCTTCTGCGGGCAACTGCGACGTGGCCGAGACCTGCACGGGCTCGAGCGCGGCCTGCCCGGGTGACACCCGCATCGCGGTGGGCACGGTGTGCCGCGCCTCGGGCGGTGGTTGCGACGTGGCCGAGACCTGCGACGGCAGCGTGTCGTGCCCGCCCGACGTTCGCATCGGCGTCGGCACGGTGTGCCGCGCGTCTGCGGGCAACTGCGACGTGGCCGAGACCTGCAACGGCTCGGCGGTCTGCCCGGCGGACACGTTCCAGCCGTCGTCTACGGTGTGCCGCGCGTCTGCGGGCAACTGCGACGTGGCCGAGGCCTGCACGGGCTCGTCGGCGCACTGCCCGGCCGACACCCGCGTGGCGACGGGCACGGTGTGCCGCGCGTCTGCGGGCAACTGCGACGTGGCCGAGGCCTGCAACGGCGGCGTGGCCTGCCCGGCCGACGCGTTCCTTCCGTCGTCGACGGTGTGTCGTAGCGCGGCGGGCGTGTGCGACGTGGCCGAGACCTGCAGCGGCACGGGCGCCTTCTGCCCGGCCGACGCTCGCTCTGGCGCGGGCACGGTGTGCCGTGTCGCGGCGGGCGTGTGCGACGTGGCCGAGACCTGCAACGGCACGTCGGTGACCTGCCCGGCCGACGGTTTCCAGCCCTCGTCGTCGGTGTGCCGCGCGGCCGCGGGCAACTGCGACGTGGCTGAGTCGTGCACGGGCTCGAGCGCCGCCTGCCCGGCCGACGCTCGCGCTACGGCAGGCACGGTGTGCCGCGCGTCCGCGGGCAACTGCGACGTCGCCGAGACCTGCAACGGCTCGGCGATCCACTGCCCGGGTGACGCTCGGGTCGCGACGGGCACGGTGTGCCGCGCTTCGGCGGGCATCTGCGACGTGGCCGAGGCCTGCAACGGCGGCGTGGCCTGCCCTGCGGACGCGTTCCTGCCGTCGTCGACGGTGTGCCGCGCGGCTGGCGGCAACTGCGACGTGGCCGAGACCTGCACGGGCTCGAGCGCCGCTTGCCCGGCTGACGGTCGCGTCACCACGGGTACGGTGTGCCGCGCCGCGGTGGGCAACTGCGACGTGGCCGAGACCTGCACGGGCGGCACGACCTGCCCTGCGGACGCGTTCCTGCCGTCGTCGACGGTGTGCCGCGCGGTGGCGGGCAACTGCGACGTGGCCGAGTCGTGCACGGGTACGACGGCGCACTGCCCAGGTGACGCTCGGGTCGCGACGGGTACGGTGTGCCGCGCGTCCGCGGGCAACTGCGATATCCAGGAGACCTGCAACGGCTCGGTGAACTGCCCGGCCGACACCCGCGTGGCGACGGGCACGGTGTGCCGCGCCTCGGGCGGCGTGTGCGACGTGGCCGAGACCTGCAACGGCGGCGTGGCCTGCCCGGCCGACGCTCGGGTCGCGACGGGCACGGTGTGCCGTGCGTCTGCGGGCAACTGCGACGTGGCCGAGGCCTGCAACGGCGGCGTGGCCTGCCCGACCGACGCGTTCCTGCCGTCGTCGACGGTGTGCCGCGCGGTGGCGGGCAACTGCGACGTAGCCGAGTCGTGCACGGGTACGACGGCGCACTGCCCGGGTGACGCTCGGGTCGCGACGGGCACGGTGTGCCGCGCGTCCGCGGGCAACTGCGACGTGGCCGAGGCTTGCAACGGCGGCGTGGCCTGCCCGGCTGACACGTTCCTGCCGTCGTCGACGGTGTGCCGCGCGGTGGCGGGCAACTGCGACGTGGCCGAGACCTGCACGGGTTCCACCGCGGGCTGCCCTGCCGACACCCGCGTGGCGACGGGCACGGTGTGCCGCCCGTCCGCGGGCAACTGCGACGTGGCCGAGACCTGCAACGGCTCGGTGAACTGCCCTGCCGACACCCGCGTGGCGACGGGCACGGTGTGCCGCGCGGCCGCGGGCAACTGCGACGTGGCCGAGACCTGCAACGGCGGCGTGGGTTGCCCGACCGACGCTCGCCGCCCGAGCGGCTACGTCTGCCGCGCCTCGGCGGGCGTGTGCGACGTGCAGGAGACCTGCAACGGCTCGGCGGTGAGCTGCCCGACCGACGCGTTCCAGCCCACGTCGACGGTGTGCCGCGCCTCGGCGAACATCCCGGCCTGCGACCCGCCTGAGTACTGCACGGGCTCGTCGTCGGTCTGCCCGGCGGACACCGTCATCCGCGCGCCGACGCCCGAGACCTGCAACAACGCCGACGACAACTGCAACGGCGTGGTCGACGACGGCTCGCCGACGACCTGCGCGACGGCGATCAACCTCGGCACGATCAGCGGCACCGCGTCGAACACCAGCACCACCTACGTGCCGGCCCCCGCTGGGCAGGAGCAGTGGTACGTCGTCACGTTCCCGCCGAACTACCTGTCGAACCAGCAGGGCGCGGGTCAGCCGACGATCTCCTTCGACATGGCCGACCCGTCGCTGCGCTTCGAAGTGCGCGCGAGCTGCGGCGGCGCGGTGCTCGCCTGCGGCATGGGCGGCACCGGCACGGGCCTCACCCACTGGACCTTCGCGGACAACCAGTCGATCCCGGGCACGGGCTACACCACCCGCCCGGTCGCCTGGCCGACCACGGTCTACATCCGCGTCTACCGCGCCTCGGCGCCGACGACCTGCGCCGACTTCACGATCCGCGTGAACCGCTGCAGCGTCGCGGGCGCTGGCGGGTCGTGCACGGTGGGCGTGGGCGCCTGCCAGCGCACCGGCACCCTGGTCTGCAACTCGAGCGGCACCGGCACCACCTGCAGCGCGACGGCCGGCACGCCCACGACCGAGGTCTGCAACGGCGTCGACGACGACTGCGACGGTCTGGTCGACGAGGGCTTCTGCCGCATCGGCGGCACCTGCTTCAACAACGGCGACGTCAACCCGGCCAACAGCTGCCAGGTCTGCACGGTGCCTTCGTCGACGGTGTCGGGCCCGACGGCCTGGAGCGCTCGCCCCGCGGGCACGGTGTGCCGCGCCTCGGCGGGCAACTGCGACGTGGCCGAGACCTGCAACGGCACGGGCTCGGCGTGCCCGGCCGACACCCGCGTCGCGGCGGGCACGGTGTGCCGCGCCTCGGCGGGCAACTGCGACGTGGCCGAGACCTGCAACGGCGGCGTGGCCTGCCCGGCCGACGCGCGCATCACCGCGGGTACGGTGTGCCGCGCTTCGGCGGGCAACTGCGACGTGCAGGAAGTCTGCGACGGCACGGCGACCACCTGCCCGCCTGACGTGCGCGTGGCGGCGGGCACGGTGTGCCGCGCTTCGGCGGGCAACTGCGACGTGCAGGAGACCTGCAACGGCACGGCGACCGCGTGCCCGGCCGACGCGTTCCTGCCGTCGTCGACGGTGTGCCGCGCTTCGGCTGGCAACTGCGACGTGGCCGAGTCGTGCACGGGCTCCACCGCGGCCTGCCCCGCGGACGCTCGCGTGGCGACGGGCACGGTGTGCCGCGCTTCCGCGGGGAGCTGCGACGTGCAGGAGACCTGCACGGGCGGCACGACCTGCCCGGCCGACGCGTTCCTGCCGTCGTCGACGGTGTGCCGCGCCGCCGCGGGCGTCTGCGACGTGGCCGAGTCGTGCAGCGGCACCAGCGCGGCCTGCCCGGCCGACGCGCGCTCCAGCGCCGGTACGGTGTGCCGCGCTTCGATCGGCAACTGCGACGTGGCCGAGACCTGCAACGGCACGGCGGTGACCTGCCCGACCGACGCGTTCCTGCCGTCGTCGACGGTGTGCCGCATGGCGGCGGGCAACTGCGACGTGGGCGAGTCGTGCACCGGCACGACGGCCCACTGCCCGGCCGACGCCCGCGTGACGACGGGCACGGTGTGCCGCGCTTCGGCGGGCAACTGCGACGTGGCCGAGACCTGCAACGGCTCGGTGAACTGCCCGGCCGACGCTCGGGTTGCGACGGGCACGGTGTGCCGCGCCGCCGCGGGCGTGTGCGACGTGGCCGAGGCCTGCAACGGCGGCGTGGCCTGCCCGGCCGACGGGTTCCTGCCGACGACGACGGTGTGCCGCGCTGCTGGCGGTAACTGCGACGTGGCCGAGACCTGCACGGGCAGCGGCGCTGACTGCCCCGCGGACGTTCGCGTTGCGACGGGCACGGTGTGCCGCGCCGCCGCGGGCAACTGCGACGTGGCCGAGACCTGCACGGGCGGCACGACCTGCCCGGCCGACGCCCGCGCGGCCGCGGGCACGGTGTGCCGCGCCGCCGCGGGCAACTGCGACGTGGCCGAGACCTGCACGGGCTCGAGCGCCGCGTGCCCGGCCGACGCGTTCCAGCCGTCGTCGTCGGTGTGCCGCGCGTCGGCGGGCACCTGCGACGTGGCGGAGACCTGCAACGGCTCGGTGAACTGCCCGGCCAGCACCCGCGTGGCGACGGGGCACGGTGTCCGCGCCTCGGGCGGCGTGTGCGACGTGGCCGAGACCTGCAACAGCAGCGTGGCCTGCCCGGCCGGCGCTCGGGTCGCGACGAGCGCAGTGTGCCGACGCGTCTGCGAACGCTGCGACGTGGCCGAGGCCTGCAGCGGCGGCGTGGCCTGCCCGACCGACGCGTTCCTGCCGTCGTCGACGTTGTGCCGCTGCTGATGGCGGGCAGCTGCGACGTAGCCGAGTCGTGCACGGGTACGACGGCGCACTGCCCGGGTGACGCTCGGGTCGCGACAGGCACGTTGTGCCGCGCGTCCGCGGGCAACTGCGACGTGGCCGAGGCTTGCAACGGCGGCGTGGCCTGCCCGGCTGACACGTTCTGCCGTCGTCGACGGTGTGCCGCGCGGTGGCGGGCGAGCTGCGACGTGGCCGAGACCTGCACGGAGTTCCACCGCGGGCTGCCCTGCCGACACCCGCGTGGCGGCGCGGGCACGGTGTGCCGCCCGTCCGCGGGCAACTGCGACGTGGCCGAGACCTGCAACGGCTCGGGCGAACTGCCCTGCCGACACCCGCGTGGCGACGGGCACGATGTGCCGCGCGGCGCGGGCAACTGCGACGTGGCCGAGACCTGCAACGGCGGCGTGGGTTGCCCGACCGACGCTCGCCGCCGAAGCGGCTACGTCTGCCGCGCCTCGGCGGGCGTGTGCGACGTGCAGGAGACCTGCAACGGCTCGGCGGTGAGCTGCCCGGTGACGCGTTCCAGCCCATCGACGGTGTGCCGCGCCTCGGCGAACATCGGCCTGCGACCCGCCTGAGTACTGCACGGAGCTCGTCGTCGGTCTGCCCGGCGGACACCGTCATCCGCGCGCCGACGCCCGAGACCTGCAACAACGCCGACGACAACTGCAACGGCGTGGTCGACGACGGCTCGCCGACGACCTGCGCGACGGCGATCAACCTCGGCACGATCAGCGGCACCGCGTCGAACACCAGCACACTACGTCCCGGCCCCCGCTAGTGCGGGCGTGGTACGTCGTCACGTTCCCGCCGAACTACCTGTCGAACCAGCAGGGCGCGGGTCGGCCGTCTCCTTCACGACATGGCCGACCGTCGCTGCGCTTCGAAGTGCGCGCAAGCTGCGGCGACGGTCGCCTGCGGCATGGGCGGCACCGGCGCGGCCTCCACCCGCCGGACCTTCGCGGACAACCAGTCGATCCGGGCATGAACCACCACCGCCCGGTCGCCCGGCCGACCACAGTCCACATCCGCGTCTACCGCGCCTCGGCGCCGACGACCTGCGCCGACTTCACGATCCGCGTGAACCGCTGCCAGCGTCGCGGGCGCGGGCGGGTCGTGCACGGTGGGCGTGGGCGCCTGCCGTACCGGCACCCTGGTCTGCAACTCGAGCGGCACCGGCACCACCTGCAGCGCGACGGCCGGCGCGCCCGACCGGGTCTGCAACGGCGTCGACGACGACTGCGACGGTCTGGTCGACGAGGGCTTCCTGCGCATCGGCGGCACCTGCTTCAACAACGGCGACGTCAACCCGGCCAACAGCTGCCAGGTCTGCACGGTGCCAGCCCCGTCGACGGTGTCGGGCCCGACGGCCTGGAGCGCTCGCCCCGCAGGCGCACAGGTGTGCCGCGCCTCGGCGAGCAACTACGACGTGGCCGAGACCTGCAACGGCACGGGCTCGGCGTGCCCGGCCGACACCGCGTCGCGGGCACGGTGTGCCGCGCCTCGGCGGGCAACTGCGACGTGGCCGAGACCTGCAACGGCGGCGTGGCCTGCCCGGCCGACGCGCGCATCACCGCGCGGGTACGGTGTGCCGCGCTTCGCGGCGAGCAGCTGCGACGTGCAGAGGAAGTCTGCGACGGCACGGCGACCACCTGCCCGCCTGACGTGCGCGTGGCGGCGGGCACGGTGTGCCGCGCTTCGGCAGGCGGCTGCGACGTGCAGGGAGACCTGCAACGGCACGGCGACCGCGTGCCGGCCGACGCGTTCCTGCCGTCGTCGACGGTGTGCCTGCTTCGGCTGGCAACTGCGACGTGGCCGAGTCGTGCAGGCTCACCGCCAGCCTGCCCGCGGACGCTCGCGTGGCGACAGGCGCGGTGTGCCACGCTGCGCGAGGAGCTGCGACGGTGCAGGAGACCTGCACGGGCGGCACGACCTGCCCAGCCGACGCATTCCTGCCGTCGTCGACGGTGTGCCGCGCCGCCGCGGGCGTCTGCGACGTGGCCGAGTCGTGCAGCGGCACCCACAGCGCGGCCTGCCCGGCCGACGCGCGCTCCAGCGCCGGTACGGTGTGCCGCGCTTCGATCGGCAACTGCGACGTGGCCGAGACCTGCAACGGCACGGCGGTGACCTGCCCAACCGACGCGTTCCTGCCGTCGTCGACGGTGTGCGCATGGCGGCGAACGCTTCGGCATGGGCGGGTGGTGCACCGGCTGACGACCACTGCTACGACCGACGCCCGCGTGACGACGGGCACGGTGTGCCGCGCTTCGGCGGGCAACTGCGACGTGGCCGAGACCTGCAGCGGCTCTCGGTGATGAACTGCCCGGCCGACGCTCGGGTTGCGACGGGCACGGTGTGCGCGCCGCCGCAGGCGTAATGCGACGTGGCCGAGGCCTGCAACGGCGGCGTGGCCTGGCCGACGGGTTCCTGCCGACGACGACGGTGCCGCGCTGCTGGCGGTAGCTGCGACGTGGCCGAGACCTGCACGGGGCAGCGGCGCTGGCTGCCCGCGTTCGCGTTGCGACGGGCACGGTGTGCCGCGCCGCCGCGGCAACGCGACGTGGCCGAGACCTGCACGGGCGGCACGACCTGCCCGGCCGACGCCCGCGGCCGCGGGCACGGTGTGCCGCGCGGCCGCGGGCAACTGCGACGTGGCCGAGACCTGCAACGGCACGGTGACCGCGTGCCCGGCCGACGCGTTCCTGCCGTCGTCGACGGTGTGCCGCGCCACGGCGGGCATCTGCGACATCCAGGAGACCTGCACCGGCACGACCGCGACCTGCCCGAGCGACTCGATCCGTCCGGCGGGCTCGACCTGCACGCCTCCGACGGGCGGCGTGTGCAGCGGCGTGAACTGCGGCTGCCCGACGGGTCAGACGAGCTGCAACGGCGCCTGCACCGTCACCGGCCAGGCCTGCACCGTGGGCGTGGGCGCCTGCGCCCGCACGGGCACCACGGTGTGCTCGGCGTCGGGCGCGTCGGGCGGCGCGTCGCTGGTGGCGCCGGGCTCGAACCACACCTGCTCGGTGATGCGCGACGGGACGGTGAGCTGCTGGGGCTACAACGCCCACGGCGAGCTGGGCAACGGCACCACGGCCAACAGCCTCACGACGGTGACGGTGTCGGGTCTCGCCAACGCCATCGACCTGACGAGCGGCTACTACCACTCGTGCGCGCGTCGGGCCGACGCGACGGTGGTCTGCTGGGGCTACGGCGCCCACGGCGAGATCGGCAACGGCTCCACCGCGAGCCGCACGACCTTTGCGGCGGTGAGCGGCCTGTCGAGCGTGGTGCAGCTCAGCGCGGGCCAGTACCACACCTGCGCGGTGCGCCGTGACGGCACGGTCTGGTGCTGGGGTTACAACAACTACGGCCAGCTCGGGAACGGCTCTACCGCCAACCGCATCACGCCGGTGCAGGTGCTGAACGTCCCGAACTTCACGCGGGTGGCGTCGGGCTACAACCACACCTGCGGCGTGCGCGAGAACGGCACGGTCTGGTGCTGGGGCTACAACGGCTACGGCCAGCTCGGGAACGGCACCACGACCAACAGCAACGTGCCGGTGCCCGTCATCGGGATCACCACCGCCGTCGACCTGACCGCGGGCGACAACCACACCTGCGCGCGTCTCACTGACAACACCGTCCGCTGCTGGGGCTACAACGCCCAGGGCCAGCTCGGCGACGGCTCCACCTCCACGCGCACCACGCCGGTGGCGGTGAGCGGCCTGTCGGGCGTGACCCAGATCACGGCCGGCGACATCCACACCTGCGCGCGTCTCTCGAGCGGCGCGCTGCGCTGCTGGGGCTACGGCGGCAACGGCCAGCTCGGCAACGGCTCCACCACCAACCGCACCACCCCCGTCGCGGTGAGCGGGATCTCGACCGCGACGCAGGTCGCCGCCTTCTACCGCCACACCTGCGCTCGCCTCGCCGACGAGACGCTGCGCTGCTGGGGCTACGGCGGCAACGGCCAGCTCGGCAACGGCGCCACCGGCAACGCCACCACGCCGGTCGCGGTGGTGAGCTCCGCGCCTCCGACCTCGTGCAGCGCGGTCGCGGGTACGCCTGGCACCGAGGTCTGCAACGGCGTCGACGACGACTGCGACGGCATCATCGACAACGTCGACGCGTCGGCCTGCAACAGCTGCTCGCCGCCGGGCACGGCCTGCGGCGTGGGCGTGGGCGCCTGCGGCCGCACGGGCACCGTCACCTGCGGCGTGACCGCGGCGGTGGAGCAGGCCCCCGCCGCCAACAACACCTGCGTGCGCCTCACCGACGGGACGGTGCGCTGCTGGGGCTACAACGCCCACGGCGAGCTGGGCAACGGCTCCACGACGCAGTCGGTGAACCCCGTGACGGTGTCGGGCCTGACCGGCTCGGCGCAGCTCGTCAGCGGCTACTACCACTCGTGCGTGCGCATGACCGGCGGCACGGTGCGCTGCTGGGGCTACAACGGCTACGGCCAGCTCGGCAACGGCTCCAACACCAACCGCTCGACCTACGTGGCGGTGTCGTCGCTGACGAACATCGCTCAGATCACCGCGGGCCAGTACCACACCTGCGGCGTGCGCCGTGACGGCACGGTCTGGTGCTGGGGTAACAACGGCAACGGCCAGCTCGGCGACAACACCGGCACCAACCGCTACACGCCGGTGCAGGTGACGAACCTGCAGAACGCGACCGCGGTGGCGGCCGGCTACAACCACACCTGCGCGCGGAAGACCGACGGCACGGTCTGGTGCTGGGGCTACAACGGCTACGGCCAGCTCGGCAACGGCACCACGGGCGCGTCGAGCCGCCCGGTGCCGGTGCTGGGCATCACCACCGCCGTGGAGCTCATCGCGGGCGACAACCACACCTGCGCGCGGCTCACCGACGGGACGGTGCGCTGCTGGGGCTACAACGCCCAGGGCCAGCTCGGCGACGGCTCGGTGTCGACGCGCACCACGCCGGTGGTGGTGAGCGGCCTCACCAACGTGACGCAGCTGACCGCCGGTGACATCCACACCTGCGCGCGGCGCAGCGACGGCACGATCTGGTGCTGGGGCTACGGCGCCAACGGCCAGCTGGGCAACGGCTCCACCGCCAACCGCACCACCCCCGTCGCGGTGAGCGGGATCTCGACCGCGACGCAGGTCGCCGCCTTCTACCGCCACACCTGCGCGGTGCTGCTCGACCGCACGACCCGGTGCTGGGGCAACAACGGCAACTGGCAGCTCGGCGACGCGACCACCCTGCAGCGCACGACGCCGGTCGACGTGATCGGCCTCACGCCGAGCGACACGGTCTGCGGCGCGGCGGTGGGCGCTCCGGCGACCGAGACCTGCAACGGCGTCGACGACGACTGCGACGGCGTGGTCGACGACATCTCGTACTCGACCTGCGACGCCTGCGCGTCGCCCACGGGGAGCTGCACCGCCGGCACGGGAGCCTGCGGCCGCACGGGCGTCCTCTCCTGCGGCGAGATGCCCGCCGTTCGCGGCGCCACCGGCTCGAACCACAGCTGCGCGGTGATGCGCGACGGCACGGTGCGCTGCTGGGGCTACAACGCCCAGGGCCAGCTCGGGAACGGCTCCACCACCAGCACCATCAACCCGGTCAGCGTCTCGGGCCTCACCGGCGTGATCGAGCTGACGGGCGGCTACTACCACACCTGCGCGCGGCTCCCGGGCGGCGCGGTGCGCTGCTGGGGCTACAACGCGTACGGCCAGCTGGGTAACGGCACGACGGGCAACCGCACGACGCCGGTGGCGGTGAGCGGCTTGAGCAACATCTCCCAGCTGTCGTCGGGCCAGTTCCACAACTGCGGCGTGCGTCGTGACGGCACGGTCTGGTGCTGGGGCTACAACAACTACGGCTCGCTCGGAGACGGCTCGACCACCAACCGCTACACGCCGGTGCAGGTGCTCAACCTGCAGAACGCGACGGCGGTGGCGGCCGGCTACAACCACAGCTGCGCGCGCCGCACCGACGGCACGGTCTGGTGCTGGGGCTACAACGCCTACGGCCAGCTCGGGAACGGCACCACGGGCAACAGCTCGATCCCGGTGCCGGTGCTGGGCATCACCAACGCGGTGGAGCTCACCGCGGGCGACAACCACACCTGCGCGCGGCTGGCCGACAACACCGTCCGCTGCTGGGGCTACAACGCCCAGGGTCAGCTCGGCGACGGCTCCACCTCCACGCGCACCACGCCGGTGGCGGTGAGCGGCCTCGCCAACGTGGCCCAGCTCACCTCGGGCGACATCCACACCTGCGCGCGGCGCAGCGACGGCACGATCTGGTGCTGGGGCTACGGCGCCAACGGTCAGCTCGGCAACGGCTCCACCGCCAACCGCACCACCCCCGTCGCGGTGAGCGGGGTCTCCACCGCCGCGCACGTCACCTCGTTCTACCGCCACACCTGCGCGGCGCTGACCGACGGCTCGTACCGCTGCTGGGGCAACGCGGGCAACGGCCAGATCGGCGACGGCACCACGCTGCAGCGCACCACGCCGGCCGAGGTGCTCTACCTCACGGTCAACGACACGACCTGCAGCGCGGTCGCGGCGGCGCCGGGCAGCGAGACCTGCAACGGCGTCGACGACGACTGCGACGGCGTGACCGACGACGTGTCGTACTCGACCTGCGACGCGTGCGCGCCGCCCACGGGCAGCTGCTCGGCCGGCACCGGCGCCTGCGGCGCCACGGGCACCCGCGCCTGCGGCTCGCTCCCGGCGGTGGGCAGCGTGACCGGCGCGATCCACAGCTGCGCGCTCATGCGCGACCGCACGGTGCGCTGCTGGGGCTACAACGGCCACGGCGAGCTGGGCAACGGCACCACCACCAGCACCATCAACCCGGTCAGCGTCTCGGGCCTCACCACCGCGGTCGAGCTGACGGGCGGCTACTACCACACCTGCGCGCGGCTCCCGGGCGGCACGGTGCAGTGCTGGGGCTACAACGGCTACGGCCAGCTCGGCGACAACACCACCACCAGCCGCACCACCCCGGTCGCGGTGCTGTCGCTGACGAACGTCGCGCAGATGGCGTCGGGCCAGTACCACAACTGCGCGGTGCGCCGTGACGGCACGGTCTGGTGCTGGGGCTACAACGGCAACGGCCAGCTCGGCGACAACACCGGCACCAACCGCTACACGCCGGTGCAGGTGGTGAGCCTCTTCAACGCGACGGCGGTGGCGACCGGCTACAACCACAGCTGCGCGCGGCGCACCGACGGCTCGGTCTGGTGCTGGGGCTACAACGGCTACGGCCAGCTCGGGAACGGCACCACGGGCAACTCGAGCCGCCCGGTGCCGGTGCTCGGCATCACCACCGCGGTGGACCTCGTCGCGGGCGACAACCACACCTGCGCGCGCCTGGCCGACAACACGGTCCGCTGCTGGGGCTACAACGCCTACGGCCAGCTCGGCGACGGCTCGGTGTCCACGCGCACGACGCCGGTGGCGGTGAGCGGCCTGTCGGGCGTGACGCAGCTGACGGCCGGCGACATCCACACCTGCGCGCGGCTCTCGAGCGGCGCGCTGCGCTGCTGGGGCTACAACGGCAACGGCCAGCTCGGAAACGGCTCCACCACCAACGCCAGCACCCCGGTGGCGGTGAGCGGGATCTCGACCGCCACCTCGGTCGCGTCGTTCTACCGCCACACCTGCGCGTCGTTGACCGACGGCTCGTTCCGCTGCTGGGGCAACGCGGGCAACGGCCAGATCGGCGACGCCACCACGCTGCAGCGCACCACGCCCGCGACGGTGCTCTACCTGACGCCGAGCGACGTCACCTGCACCGCGACGCCGAGCGCGCCGGGCACCGAGACCTGCAACGGCGCCGACGACGACTGCGACGGCGTGGCCGACGACATCTCGTACTCGGCCTGCGACTCGTGCGCGACGGGCGCGGCCTGCTCGGTGGGCACCGGCGCCTGCGCCCGAACGGGCACGCTGGTGTGCGGCACCACGGGCGCGATCGACCTCGGCGTGGGCGCGATCCACACCTGCTCGCTGCTCCGCGACGGGACGGTGCGCTGCTGGGGCTACAACGGCCACGGCGAGCTGGGCAACGGCACCACCACCAGCACCATCAACCCGGTCAGCGTCTCGAGCCTGGCGGGCGTCGCCGAGGTGGCCGGCGGCTACTACCACGAGTGCGCGCGCCTCTCGGGCGGCGCGGTGCGCTGCTGGGGCTACGGCGCGTACGGCCAGATGGGCAACGGCTCCACCGCGACGCGCACCACGCCGGTGGCGGTGAGCGGGATCTCCACCGCGACGCAGATCGTGGCCGGCCAGTACCACAGCTGCGCCCGCGTCACCGACGGGACGGTGCGCTGCTGGGGCTACAACAACTACGGCTCGCTGGGCGACGGCTCGACCACCAACCGCCCCACGCCGGTGACGGTGAGCGGCCTCTACAACGCCACCGACATCGCGGCCGGCTACAACCACAGCTGCGCGCGGCGTAGCGACGGCACGGTCTGGTGCTGGGGCTACAACGCCTACGGCCAGCTCGGGAACGGCTCGACCACCAACCGCAGCACCCCGGTGCAGGTCAGCGGGATCACCACCGCGGTCGAGGTCACTGCGGGCGACAACCACACCTGCGCGCGGCTCACCGACGGCACGGTGCGCTGCTGGGGCTACAACGCCCAGGGCCAGCTCGGCGACGCGTCGACGTCGACGCGCACGACGCCGGTGGTGGTGAGCGGCCTGTCGGGCGTGACGCAGCTGACGGCCGGCGACATCCACACCTGCGCGCGGCGCAGCGACGGCACGATCTGGTGCTGGGGCTACGGCGCCAACGGTCAGCTCGGCAACGGCTCCACCGCCAACCGCACCACCCCCGTCGCGGTGAGCGGCCTGACCAACGCGACGCAGGTCGACGCGCGCTACGCCACACCTGCGCGCTGCGCCCGACCAGACGGTCTGGTGCTGGGGCAACGGCGGCAACGGCCAGCTCGGCGACAGCACCACGTGCAGCGCACCACGCCGGTCGACGTGCTCTACCTGACCGCGGGCGACTCGATCTGCGGCGCGACGCCGGGCGCTGCGACCCTGAGGTCTGCGACGGCGTCGACAACGACTGCAACGGCATCATCGACGACCTCGCGCCGGCTCTCGTGCTCGCCGGGCGCCTGCGCCTCGTCGGGTCACGCCGTCTGCAGCGGCACCAGCACCGTGTGCGTGGTCGACGCGCTCTGCCCTCGGGCACGAGCCGCGCCGCCGCGGGCAACCGCGACGTGGCCGGTCAGCTGGGCAACGGCTCCACCGCCAACCGCACCACCCCCGTCGCGGTGAGCGGCCTGACCAACGCGACGCAGGTCGACGCGCGCTACCGCCACACCTGCGCGCTGCGCTCCGACCAGACGGTCTGGTGCTGGGGCAACGGCGGCAACGGCCAGCTCGGCGACAGCACCACGCTGCAGCGCACCACGCCGGTCGACGTGCTCTACCTGACCGCGGGCGACTCGATCTGCGGCGCGACGCCGGGCGCTGCGACCCCTGAGGTCTGCGACGGCGTCGACAACGACTGCAACGGCATCATCGACGACCTCGCGCCGGCCTCGTGCTCGCCGGGCGCCTGCGCCTCGTCGGGTCACGTCGCCTGCAGCGGCACCAGCACCGTGTGCGTGGTCGACGCGCTCCTGCCCTCGGGCACGGTGTGCCGCGCCGCCGCGGGCAACTGCGACGTGGCCGAGACCTGCAACGGCTCCAGCGCCGCGTGCCCGGCCGACGCCCGCGTCGCCTCGGGCACGGTGTGCCGCGCCGCCGCGGGCAACTGCGACGTGGCCGAGGCCTGCAACGGCGGCGTGGGCTGCCCCGCGGATGCTCGCGTGGCGGCGGGCACGGTGTGCCGCGCGGCTGCGGGTAACTGCGACGTGCAGGAGATCTGCAACGGCACGGCGACGGCGTGCCCCGCCGACGCCCGCGTGGCGACGGGCACGGTGTGCCGCGCTGCTGCGGGCAACTGCGACGCGGTGGAGACCTGCAACGGCGGCACGAGCTGCCCTGCCGACGCTCGTATCGCTGCGGGCACGGTGTGCCGCGCTTCGGCGGGCGTGTGCGACGCGGCCGAGACCTGCAACGGCACGGCGACGACCTGCCCGACAGACTCTCCGCTGCCTGCGGGTTCGGCGTGCATGCCTCCGAACGCTGGCGTGTGCAGCGGGTTCACCTGCGGGTGCGGCACGGGCCAGACGAACTGCTCGGGCACCTGCCTGCCGACGGGGGCGAGCTGCACCTCGGGCGTGGGCGCCTGCGCCCGCACCGGCACCGTCATCTGCGGCACCACCGGCGCCCAGGACGTGGCCGCGGGTTACGAGCACTCGTGCGCTCGCCAGGCCGACAACACCGTTCGCTGCTGGGGTTACAACGGCTACGGCCAGCTCGGGAACGGCACGTCGACCAACAGCCTCACCTCAGTGGCGGTGTCGGGCCTGACCAACGCGGTCGACGTGGCCACGGGCCACTACCACTCGTGCTCGACCATCTCGGGCGGCGGCGTCCGCTGCTGGGGTCGTGGAGCCGAGGGCCAGATGGGCAACGGCTCCACCGCGAACCGCACGACGCCGGTGGTGGTGAGCGGGCTCTCGACCGCGGCGCAGGTCGACGTGGGCATCTACCACTCGTGCGCGCGGCTCACGAACGGCACGGTTGTCTGCTGGGGCTACGGCAACTACGGCCAGCTGGGCAACGGCTCCACGGCCAACCGCGCGACGCCGGTGCTGGTGAGCGGCCTGTACAACATCACTCAGATCAGCGCGGGCGGGTACAGCACCTGCGCCCGTCGCTCCGACGGCACGGTCTGGTGCTGGGGCCGCAACCAGCAGGGTCAGCTCGGCAACGGCACCACGGGCGACCGCACGACCCCGGTGCAGGTCTCGGGCATCACCACCGCGGTCTCGGTGGAGGTCGGCCTCTACCACGCGTGCGCGATCCTCTCGGGCGGCACGATGCGCTGCTGGGGCTACAACGCCTACGGCCAGCTCGGTAACGGCTCTACGACGACGGTGTACACGCCAGTGGCGGTGAGCGGGATCTCGACCGCGACCGAGCTGGGCGCTGGCTACTACCACTCCTGCGCGCGTCTCTCTGACGGCACGATGCGCTGCTGGGGTCGCAACGCCGAGGGTCAGCTCGGCAACGGCTCGACCACGCAGCGCAACACGCCGGTGGCGGTGAGCGGCATGACCGGCGCGGTCTCGGTCGACTCGCACGTCTACACGACCTGCGCGGTGCGCACGGGCGGAGAGGTCCGCTGCTGGGGCTTCAACGACTACGGTCAGGTGGGCAACGGCACCACGAGCAACGCGACGACGCCGCAGGTCGTGACGACGCAGTCGGGCGGCACGATGTGCAGCGCGACGGCGGCGGCTCCGGGCGTCGAGGTCTGCAACGGGATCGACGACGACTGCAACGGCGTGGTCGACGACATCGCGGCGACCTCGTGCTCGGCGGGCGGCTGCACGGTGCAGGGCCACACGGCCTGCTCGGGCACCAGCACCGTGTGTGTGGCCGACGTGGTGCGCCCCGCGGGTTACGTCTGCCGCGCGTCGGCGGGCAACTGCGACGTGGCCGAGACCTGCAACGGCTCCAGCCCGGTCTGCCCGGCCGACGCTCGTGTGGCGACGGGCACGGTGTGCCGCTCGGCCGCAGGCAACTGCGACGTGGCTGAGACCTGCAACGGCGGCGTGGGCTGCCCCGCGGATGCGCGCGTGGCGGCGGGTACGGTGTGCCGCGCGGCTGCGGGCAACTGCGACGTGCAGGAGGTCTGCAACGGCTCGGCGACCGCGTGCCCGGCCGACGCTCGCGTGGCGGCGGGCACGGTGTGCCGCGCGGCTGCGGGCAACTGCGACGCGGTGGAGACCTGCAACGGCGGCACGAGCTGCCCGGCCGACGCCCGCATCGCGGCCGGCACGGTGTGCCGCGCGTCGGCGGGTGTGTGCGACCTCCAGGAGGTCTGCAACGGCTCGGCGACCACCTGCCCGATCGACTCTCCGCGTCCGGCCGGCACGGCGTGCACGCCGCCCACGGCGGGCGTGTGCAGCGGGTTCACCTGCGGCTGCCCGTCGGGCCAGTCGAACTGCTCGGGCACCTGCCTGCCGACGGGGGCGAGCTGCACCTCGGGCGTGGGCGCCTGCGCCCGCGCCGGCGCGGTCATCTGCGGCACCACTGGCGCGCAAGAGGTCGCTTCGGGCGGCGAGCACTCGTGCGCTCGCCAGGCCGACAACACCGTCCGCTGCTGGGGTTACAACGGCTACGGCGCGCTGGGTAACGGCACCACCAGCACGAGCTACACGTCGGTGGCGGTGTCGGGCCTGACCAACGCGGTCGACGTGGCCACGGGCTACTACCACTCGTGCTCGACCGTCTCGGGCGGCGGCGTCCGCTGCTGGGGCTACAACGGCTACGGCCAGCTCGGGAACGGCTCGACGGCGAACCGCACGACCCCCGTCGCGGTGAGCGGGCTCTCGACCGCGGTGCAGGTCGACGCGGGCATCTACCACACGTGCGCGCGGCTCTCCGACGGCACGGTGCGCTGCTGGGGCTACAACGCCTACGGCCAGCTCGGGAACGGCTCGACGAGCAACCGCACCACGCCGGTGGTGGTGAGCGGCCTGTACAACGTCACCCAGATCAGCGCGGGCGGGTACACCTCGTGCGCCCGTCGCTCCGACGGCACCGTGTGGTGCTGGGGCTACAACCCCTACGGCGGCCTGGGCAACGGCACGACCACCAACCGGTCGACCCCGGTGCAGGTGTCGGGCATCACCAACGCGGTCTCGGTGGAGGTCGGCCTCTACCACGCGTGCGCGATCCTCAGCACCGGCGCGATGAACTGCTGGGGCTACGGCGGCTACGGCCAGCTGGGCAACGGCTCCACCGCGAACCGCACCACGCCTGTGGCGGTGAGCGGGATCTCGACCGCGACCGAGCTGGGCGCTGGCTACTACCACTCCTGCGCGCGTCTCTCCGACGGCACGATGCGCTGCTGGGGCTACAACGGCTACGGCCAGCTCGGAAACGGCTCCACCGCGAACCGCACCACGCCGGTGGTGGTGAGCGGGATGACCGGCGCGGTCTCGGTCGACGCCCTCTACTACTCGACCTGCGCGATCCGTACGGGCGGCGAGGTCCGTTGCTGGGGCTACAACGGCAACGGCCAGCTCGGAAACGGCACCACGAGCGCGCAGACGACGCCGCAGCTGGTGGCGAACCAGACGGGCGGCACGATGTGCGGCGCCTCGGCGGCGGCTCCGGGCCTCGAGGTCTGCAACGGGATCGACGACGACTGCAACGGCGTGGTCGACGACATCTCCCCGACCTCGTGCTCGGCGGGCGGGTGCACGGTGCAGGGCCACACGGCCTGCTCGGGCACCAGCACCGTGTGCGTGGTCGACCAGGTGCGCCCCGCGGGCTACGTCTGCCGCGCGTCGGCGGGCAACTGCGACGTGGCCGAGACCTGCAACGGCTCCAGCGCCGCGTGCCCCACCGACGCCCGCGTGGCGGTGGGCACGGTGTGCCGCGGGGCCGCGGGCAACTGCGACGTGCAGGAGACCTGCAACGGCGGCGTGGCCTGCCCGGCCGACGCTCGCGTGGCGGTGGGCACGGTGTGCCGCGGGGCCGCGGGCAACTGCGACGTGGCCGAGACCTGCAACGGCGGCACGACCTGCCCGGCGGATGCGCGCGTGGCGGCGGGCACGGTGTGCCGCGGGGCCGCGGGCAACTGCGACGTGCAGGAGGTCTGCAACGGCTCGGCGGTGAACTGCCCGGCGGATGCGCGCGTGGCGACGGGCACGGTGTGCCGCGCCTCGGCCGGCGTGTGCGACGTGCAGGAGACCTGCAACGGCTCGGTGAACTGCCCGGCCAACGCGTTCGTGCCGTCGACGACGCTGTGCCGCGCCTCGGCGAACATCCCGGCCTGCGACCCGCCCGAGTACTGCACGGGCTCGAGCGCGGCGTGCCCGGGGAACACGGTGATCCGCACGCCGACCGCCGAGGTCTGCAACGGCGTCGACGACAACTGCAACGGCACCACCGACGAGGGCTCGCCGACGACCTGCGCCAGCGCGATCAACCTCGGCACCATCAGCGCCGGCGCGTCGAACACCAGCACCACCTACGTGCCGGCGCCCGCGGGCCAGGAGCAGTGGTACGTCGTGTCGTTCCCGACGAACTACGACACCAACCAGCACGGCACCGGCACGCCGACGGTGGAGTTCCTCTCCAACGACGCCTCGGTCCGCTTCGAGGTGCGCGTCGGCTCCTGCGGCGCCGCGGCCTCCTGCTCGGGCCTGTCGCAGTGGACCTTCGTCGACAACGCCTCGCCCGCGGGCGCTGGGGCCTTCAGCACCCGCAACGTCTCGTGGCCCACGACGGTCTACATCCGCGTCTACCGCGTGTCGGCCACTACGAGCTGCGGCAACTTCTCCATCCGCGTCCGTCGGTGACCCGCCCCTCGGGCCGGGTCGCCGCCCCCTCCCTCGGCCGTGACCCGTACACAGACCGCCCGGTCTGTGTACGCCCCGGCGCTCTCCGTGACCCCTCGGTGAGCTCTCGGCACGGGGGTGGCTTGTTCCTTCGGGGGGCTTACGCCACGTTCAGCCCTGGACCTTTTCACCCCGAGGCCGCTGGATGACCCGCCTGAAGGTGGTCGGCGCGGAGCCCCCTCCCCGGCCGACCCGCGTCGCCCTCATCAGCCTGACGACCTTCTGCAACGCGCGCTGCCCCTTCTGCTGCGTGCTCGACATCCTCAACCGGCCCGAGCTCAACCCCTCCGACGAGCAGATCCGGGCGAAGATGGCCGAGGCGCGCGCCGAGGGCTGCACCACCCTGGGCCTCACGGGGGGAGAGCCCACGGTGCACCCGCGCTTCGCCGAGTTCTGCCGCTACGGCAAGGAGCTCGGCTACGAGTCCATCACCATCAACAGCAACGGCATCCGCTTCAAGAGCCGCGCGTGGGTAGAAGAAGCGCTCGAGGCCGGGCTCTCACACATCGACTTCTCCATCCACGGAGACTCGCCCGAGCTGCACGACGCGATGATGGCGCGGCCCGGCGCGTACGAGTCGTTCCTGAAGGGCATGGTGCACCTGCGCGAGCTCGCGCCGCGCTACGGCGTGGTGCTCGGCGCGACCACGGTGGTGACGGCGAAGAACGCCGCGCGGCTGCCCTCCATCGCCGAGACGCTCATCGGCGAAGGGATCAAGACCCTGCGCTTCAAGCACTGCTTCGAGGGCGCCGAGGGCGCCGACCCGTCGCTGGTCGCGCGCTACGCCGACATGATGGCCCCGGTGCGCGAGGCCGTGCGGCGCTCGCGCTCGCTCGGAGCGAGCGTCACGGTCACGCACTTCCCGCTGTGCCTCCTCGGTGATGAAGCCGTCTTCGCGACGGACCTCACGGAGGAAGATGTCCTCTCGATCAACCGCGACGGCGACGTGCTGCTCGACGGTCGCGCGTCGGCGCACCGCCGCGAGTCGACCTCGGTGTGTGAGCGCTGCCAGCTCGCGCCCGTGTGCACCAAGCTCGACCGGCGCTACGTCGCCGTGCACGGCGAGAGCGAGCTCAGGCCCGTCGAGACGCGCGGCGCGCTGGAGTCCTTCCTCACGCGGGGCTTGCAGCGCCACGCGGGGGAGCCCATGCAGACCCACGTGCGCCGCGTGCTCGCGAGCCTCGCGCCGCAGCCCCCGCACCGCGACCCCACCCGCCGCGAAGCCGACCCCATGAACATCGGATTCATCAGCCCATCGTTCCGCGTGCTCGAGATCAACTGGGAGCACGAGTACGAGATGGTGAAGCTCGGCGTGCCCTCCATCATGGGGCACCTGTACCGCCTCGGGCACCGCGACATGGAGCACTGGGATTTCGACGCCCAGGTCTGCGACGCGTGCTCCATCGACCCCAGGGCCTTCGACCTGCGGCAGTACTTCGACGACGCGCTGGTGAAGGGCTTCCTCGACGGCTCCGACGACGCGCTGCGCGCGCAGACCGAGAAGCTCCTCGACACCCTGGGCGTGACCGAGAAGGCCATCTTCGGGCTCTCTCTCTCGGCGGTGCTCGACCGCATCGTGAACGTCATGGCCCTGTGCGCGATGTCGCAGTGCATGGCCAAGGTGCTCAAGGAGCGCTTCCCGCGGAGCACGGTGATCATCGGCGGGCTCCAGGCATCGCCCGACTCGCTCCAGCCCGGGATCTACAAAGAGGTGATGGAGGCGTGCCCCGCCATCGACTACGCCTTCGTGGGCAAGGTCGAGGCGCACACGCTCCAGCTCTTCCGCAACGTGTGGAAGGGCCGCCACGACCTCAACCGCGCCCTCGGCCCGAAGGTGCTCTACCGCGGCGAAGACGGCGCGGTGCGCTTCTCGGGCGAGCCCGCGACCGACCCGCTCGACCCCGAGGTGCGGGGCATCACGGGGCTGCAGAAGGGCCTCGCGCTGCACACCAACACCGGCGCCGCGGCCATCGCCGCCGAGCGCGAGAAGACGGGCATGGGCACGGTGCTCCCGCTGTCGGGCCTCACGCGGCACAAGCCCGCGCCCGAGGGCTCGCGCGCCACGGACTTCGAGCGCACCGACCTCAGCGCTGAAGAGGCCGGCGCGCAGCCGTGGGACGAGATCCCCGCGGCGGTGCCCTACTTCGACAAGAACCTCGTCGACCGCTTCCGCTACACGGGCGCGCAGGTCATGCGGCGCTTTCACTTCAGCGAGGAGCGGATGCTGAAGTTCTCGCGCTTCGAGAACGACCGCATCGTGGTGCTGCCGCACATCTTCATCCGGGGGTGCAACGCGCCCTGCGGGTTCTGCTCGTACGCCTACACCAAGATCGAGGGCGAGGACCTCGCCGAGACCGTCGCGGGGCTGCGGTTCCTGTCAGAGACGTACGACTGCAAGCACTTCCACTTCCTCAATACGCAGATCAACTCGGTCTACAAGTACGCCGAGATGTTCTGCGACGCGCTCGTCGCCGAGAAGCTCGACATCCTCTGGTCGGACTGCTGCAACCTGCGCTCGCTCGACGAGCGGCTGCTCGAGAAGATGCGCGCCGCGGGTGCGATGCGCCTGGTCTTCGGCGTGGAGTCTCCCGAGGACTCGATGCTGAAGATGATCCACAAGGGCGTCGACGTGGCGACCGTCGAGCGGCTCATCCGCGCGAGCCACGAGCTCGGGATCTGGAACCACGTCCTGCTCATCGCGGGCATGCCCCACGAGACCCGCGCCAAGCAGGACCGGATCATGGACTTCCTCGAGCGCACCGCGCCCGTGATGGATTTCTACTCGGTCTCGTCGTTCTACCTGATCGCGAATTCCCCCTGGGGGCGCACGCCGGAGAAGTTCGGCATCGAGCGCATCTCCGACCCGAACAACCTCCTCGAAGACCAGGCCTTCAACGAGGTGCCAGGCGGCCGCTGGGAGAGCGAGGGGCTTCGCTGGCCCGAGAAGAAGCAGCAGATCGTCGAGTCGACGCAGCGCTTCTACAAGACCATCACCCGCGCCAAGGGCCAGTCGCGCTGCGTCGCGGGCAACATCGACCTCTACATGCTGATGTTCCTCTACTCGACGCTCGGCCACGACCAGAAGGCCGAGATCGTGAGGATCTACACCGACACCGCGCGCGAGATCTTCCCCGAGATGAACGACCCCTCGCACCCCGCGGGGCCGGGCGTCGCGCAGGCCCCCGCGGTGCAGCCGCGCAACCGCTTCCGCGTGAACATCCCCTACGTCGTCGGCCGCATGAACGAGGGCGACCAGAGCGCGCTCGTGCACATCCCCGTCGACATCGACGTCGTGCCCAACGCCGCCGGCCAGCAGGGCTTCGCGCGCTCGGCCCGCTACACCTTCGCCTGGCGCACGCCCCCGCTCGAGCCCATGGCCGAGCGCCTCACGCGCCGCGACTACGACCGCCTCACCGAGGCCCTCCCCTCGATGGTGCACGCCGTCACGGGCATGGTCGGCCCCTTCGTGCAGGCCCTCGACAAGCGACTCGCGCCCACCACCCCAGAGCGCATGGCCGAGCTCGTGGCGCTCAACCTCCCCCGCTACAAGCCCTTCGCCAACGAGGGCTACACCGTCGCGGGCCCGCCCACGCAGCGCAACATCGTCGAGCGCAACCTCGAGTGGAGCGGCGTCCTGAACTGACCCGGTTCAGCTCCGCAGCGCGGGGCTGGCGACGTGCTTGGGCGCGTTGGGCCGCTGGATGTGCTCCGCCAGCGCGTCGACCACCGCCGTCGCGAGCAGCATCGCCGCGAGCCCGTCGCGCGCGGGAACGGGGCTCTCGCCGCGCGTCACCACCAGCTCCCTGAAGGCCGCGAACATCCCCTCGGCGTCGCTGCCGCGCTCGATCGAGGTCGCGCGCTCTCCCTGCGGCGTGTCGTGCACCAGCGTCTCGTCAGCGCCCTCGCGCACCCACGCGAGGCGCTTTCCGTGCTCGCCCGACACCGAGAGCTCGTCGACGGCCGTGGTGGCCGCGCCGTCGAGCACGATCTCTCCCGCGACCCCTGACGGAAGCGCGACCTCCACCCGGATCATCTCGGGCCGCGACGCCCCGCGCGCCTCGACGCGCTTCACCGTCGCTTCACCGCGCGGCGCCGCCGACAGGAGGAGGTAGGCCGCGTGGTAGAGCGTCTGGTACACGCCGTCGCGGCCCCAGGCCATGGGCGCGTCTCCGCTGCCGGGCACCATGCGACGCGTGAGGCTCGCGCGCAGCACGCGGCCGAAGGAGCCGTCTGAGAGGCGCGCCCGCAGCGCGCGCATCCCCGGCGAGAACAACATCGAATGCGCGACCATCACCGGCGCGCGCTCTGAGAGCGCCACGAGCGAGCGGGCTTCGTCGAGGGTGCGCGCGAGGGGTTTCTCGATGAGCGTCGCGAGGCCGCGCGAGAGGGCGCGCTCGGCGAGCGCGTGGTGCGCGACGGTGGCCGACGCGACCACCACGCCGTCGGCCGAGACGCGGTCGAGGAGCGCGTCGGGGTCGCGGTCGCGCTCGACGTCGGCGAAGGGGCCGGGGTCGCGGTCGAGGAGGTGCGGCGACGCCACGCCCGCGAGCGCGAGGCCCGGGGTCTGCCGCAGGGCGCGCGAGAGGCGCTGGGCGTGCGGGCCCGAACCCAGCATCGCGAGGCGCACGGTGCGCTCGGGCTCGGCGCGCAGGACCGCGAGACGTCGCGGCATCCGCGGGGGCTCGGGCTCGGGCGGTGACACGCTGAGGTCGGGCCGCGGGGGCGTGACCAGCGCGGGGTGCACGCCGTCGAAGCGCGTCGGGGTCATGTTCTCGGAGATGAACGCGACCTCGTCGGGCGTGAGCGGAGCGCCCTGCACCGGGCGCAGCTCGTCGAAGCCGTAGCGGGCGGCGTAGGGCTTCCAGAGGCCGACGCAGAGGGCGTTGAAGCGGCACGAGGCGCACGCGGGGCCGCGGGTCTTCTGCGGCTCGTCGTCGGCGAGGGCCTGCGGCGAGGTCTTCACGAAGTCGCTCCACGCCGTGAACTCCCCGAGGAAGCACGGCGGGATGCCCTGGCGCGAGCCCACCACGAAGGGGCTCCCGCGCGACTCGAGGAGGGTCATCGCCTTGTGCAGGTAGGGCATCACCTCGGAGATCCGCGGCACGAGCGCGGCGTTCTCGAGGGCCTTGAACTGCGGCGTGACGAAGGCGAAGGAGATCCCGACGCGCCCGCCCCAGGTGCCGCTCACGAAGTCGGCGAAGCGCGGGAGGTACGGATAGTTCACCGCCGTGATGACGTGGTTCACGTCGACGCACACGCCCGCGTCGAGCATGCAGTGGATCGCGCGCACCGAGCGCTCCCAGTCGCCGACCTTCGAGGTCGCGCGGCGCGAGAGCACCTCGTCGTGCGCGTGCAGCGAGACGAAGGCCTTCTTCAACCCCGCCTCGGCCAGGGGCTTCACCTTCTCGGGGCTGTCGATGAGCGCGCCGTTGGTGACCAGCTCGACGTCTCGAATGCCCAGGCGCGACGCGACGCGGATGTAGTGGACGAGGTCCTTCGAGAGCGTGGGCTCTCCGCCCGAGAAGGAGATGTACTGCACGCCCGCGCGGGCCATGCGCGAGATCTGCCGGAACATCTCGTCGGGACGTCGGTAGACGTTCTCCGTCGTCTCGTTGGCGCTGCAGAAGGGGCAGTCCTGGTTGCAGTGCACGGTGGGCCGCAGCACGCGGTTGATGGCCTTGGAGGCCGCCTCGCGGTGCCCGTCGTTCCACTCGCGGCGGGGCGTGGTGCGCTGCTCGAAGAGGGCGCGGGGCTTCGACGTGAAGGGCGCGAGGCCCTCTCCGTTCGGGTGCGCTGCGGTGTAGGCGGCGTTGGGTCCGAGGCAGTGGGCCTTCACCGCGCACGTCTCGCAGGGCGGGGCGTGGGCGAAGCCGTCGCGGGCGCGCGCGGGACGTCGCGGGTCGAAGCGGTAGCGCCGCTGGTGGGCCTCGTCGTGGCCGAGCGCGCACAACGGCACCGCGTCGAACTCGTGGAAGGCCGTGGCCACACCCAGCGCGTCGCAGGCGGCGAGGGCGCGCGAAAGGCCGTCGCGCACGGAGTCCCAGGTGGGGGGCGCGAGCACCGCGGGCTGCGGGGCCATGGGGAGGTAGAAGCGCGCCGAGGCGATACGGGGCACGGCGCGTGCGGCGAGGCGCACGACGGCCTCGGGGTCTTGCAGGCGCGCGGGAAGGATCGGGGTCTCGACCGCGACGCTCATCCCCGCGGTGGCGAGGGAGCGCATCGCGCGCAGGGCGGTGACCATCGCGCCTTCACGGCCGGCGACGCGGTCGTGCACCGTGGGCGATTGCGAGAAGAGGGGCACGATCACGCCGCGGACGCCGCGGTCGTAGAGCTTCAGGGCCTCGTCGGGCTCGGCGAAGCGCTGGCCCGAGGTGCGGACCCAGACCTCTCCCCAGGCGGCCTCCATCGCGCGCTCGAGGGTGCGGTGGAACGCGGGCGACGCCGCGGCTTCACCGCGGAAGACGAGGCGGTCTCCGCCCTGGCGCACCGCGTGGGGGACGCCCTGAGCGTCACAGGGCGACGGGGCCTCGTGGCAGTCGCAGACGGTGCACCGCAGGTCGCAGCGACCCCCGAGATGGACGTGTGTGAGCGCAGGCACCGGGTGAGTGCGCGAGGGTATAACGCCCGCCCCCGCGAAGCGTCACCCTACACCCCGAAGGGGAACAGCCACCCGAGGCCCGGCGCGCGCCGTCGCAACCGCCGCAGCGGGCGTCCTCCCGCGAAGGCCTCGACGCCGTCGCCGTTCACGCGCACCCCGTCGGCGCCGTCGAAGAAGCCTCCCATCGCCTCTTCGAAGCGCGCGCTCACCGCGGCCGCCTCGGGGTCGTCGCGGGTCGCGGCGAGGCCGCCCACCACGGCGGTGAAGCGCAGCACGTCTCCGTCGAGGCGCGCGCCGTCGAAGGCCACCAGGCGCGCGTGGTCGATGTAGAGCACCGGCCGCGCGAGGCGCGCGCGCAGGGCCGCGGCGTCATCGGGCCGGTCGGTCGCGAAGGCGTCGAGCACGGCCTCGGCCGCGGTCACCGAGCGCGCGCACCCGTACCCGCAGGGGAACCACGGCAACACGTGCGCGAAGAGGTTGTTGAGCGTGGGGGCGAAGCGCTGCCGCGCGCGGAGCGTCCCCTCGCGGGAGGCGTAGCGCAGCGCGGAGTTGTTCGAGCGGTCATCGAGCGCCGCGAAGGCCGCCACGCAGCACGGCGGATACCCCAGGAGCGCGCCCATCTCGTCGAGGCGCGCGCTCGGCCCGCGGGGGTCGCGGTAGATCTCTCTCGCGCGCTCGGCGTCGGCGGGGTCGCGCGCGAAGAAGAGGTCGACGTGGGTGCCCTCGCCCTCGGGCGCGTTCTCGCGACGTCGCACGTCGGTGACGGTGTCGTGCGCGAGCACGTAGTCGACGCGGGCCACGGCGCGGTCGGCGAAGCGCTCGGTCCACCGCGGGGCCTCGTCGCGGGGCACCGTGAGGTAGAGGGCCGGCTTGATCCCGCGCTCGAAGGCGAGCACCTCGAGGCGCGGCACGTCGACCTTCAACGGGTCGGGCGGGAGCGCGAGGGGGGTGAGGTCTCCGTCGAGGTCGAGCCCCGCGGCGCGCAGCGCAGAGACGGGGTCGGTGGCCTCACGCGCGAGAGACGCGACGCGCGACCAGCCCTCACGATCCCCCGCCGCGGGAGGGCCGATGGAGACGTCGGGAGAGGTCACACGTTGCTGGGGACGTGGCTGCGGGCGCTGCGCGGGCGCGTCGTGGCGGAGCTGACGGATCCGCGCGCCGAGCGATTGCACCACGGCCTTCGCGATGGCCGACGGAGGCTCGTGCAAGCGCTCGGGGTGGCGGTCGACCCAGCGCACGACCTCGCGGAGGACCTTGAGCTCGTCGTGCTTGCCGAGCGCGCGGTAGAGCACGTCGTGGGCGCCGTAGATGCGGTCCGTCGCGAGGTGCTTGAAGCGCCACGGGACCTCGGCCTCGTAGCCGTAGCGGCGCGCGGAATCCATCGCGTCGTAGGCGAAGCGCTCGGAGACCAGGCCCTCGTGCAGCGCTTTGTAATAGAGCGCGGTGTCGGGGTAGAGCCGGAGCTTCGAGCGCGCGACCTGACCGCGGAACTCCTCGAGCCCGATGCGCTCGGCGGACTCGATGTTGTGCAGGAGGTCCGAGGGCTCGGTCCACGGGTTGTAGAGCACGAAGCCGAAGGCCGCGCGGGTGTCGGAGTAGCCCCTGGGGTAGCGCTGGCGGAGACGTCGGCACTCGAGCACCGCGCGCTCGTTCTGCTCGACGGTGACGCCCTTGTTGTAGAGGTCGAGCTCCTTCTGCGAGAGGTTCTCCAAGCCCATCAGGAAGAGCAGCACCCGGTGTCCGTGGCGCTCGGCCGCCGCGAGGGCGCGCTCCATCACCCCGAGCGAGCCCAGGAACCAGTCGGCCCGCGTCTCGATGAGGATCTCCAGCGGGCGCTGCGACCGCTCCCCCGCGCGCTCGACGAACTGCACCAGGTACGGGAACGGGTTCTGGTCGTTGAGCTGGATCTTCGCGGTCTCGGGCTCCGTCGCGAGGATGTTGTCGAGCTGCTCCAACACCGAGCGCAGGGTCTCTCCCGCGGGCCTGCGGGGGATGCCCCCGGTCGCGCAGAAGCTGCACCCCTTGAGCACTACGCGAGACCCCTCGGGGAAGGGCACGCCCGCGAAGTGGGGGTTGTCGCGCACGTCCTGCCCGTAGGCGCAGCCGGGGCTGCCGTGCACCACCGCGGGTCGGTCGGGTCGCTTCTCCTTCCCGACGGCGATGCGCACGAGGGTGCTCTGCCCGTGGAGCTTGGTGAGCTCCGTGGGCGCGAGCGCGAGGGCCGCGGGGTCGACGGGCCTCCCTTCGGCGGCGGCGCGGGCGATGGCTTCGAGCGACGACACCTGGGTGGTGGCGATCGCGTGGTCGGTGCCCGCGAAGGCCACGCGCGGATCGCCGAGGTAGACCCAGGTCACGCCGGGGAGGGTCTCCTTCAAGCGCGTGAAGACGGCCTCGCTCCAGAGCCGGGTGTAGGCGCAGACCGTGAAGGCTCCGCGCACGCGCTCGGCGAGGGCGTCGACGGCGGAGAGGTCGCTCGCAGAAGCGTCGTCGATGGCGGGGAGGGTGGTCTCGAAGAGGGTGTTGGCGACGCCGCGTCGGGCGAGCTCCGCGGCGAGCGCGGGCACGAGGTCGTCGTGGATGAAGTTCCGCTCCTGCGCGACCTGGAAGAGCAGGAAGGCCACCGCGGGGTCGGTCATCGCGGGCGACACCATGGAGCCAGGGGCGCGCGCGTCGCAAGCGTCACGGGGCGCCGCGGAAATCCACGCACCACGGGGCTTCACCGCGGGGAGAGAGCGCCGCGGGGCCCTCGACGCGGCCCGTGTCGGTGACGCGAGAGCCCACGACATCGCGGGCCAGAGCGGCGTCGCGGGGGTCGCTGGTGACGGGCTCCGCCGCGGTGATCGCCCGGTCGTCGGAGAGCGAGACCGTCACCCGCGCGCCGTCGTGCGCCACCACCACGGGGCGAGAGAGCTTCTCCAGCATCGCCGCCGCGGCCTCGGGCGCCTTCGCGCGGACGCGCTCGTACACGGCGCGGGCGTAGCGCGTGGCGACGGGGCAGTCGTAGCGGCAGGGGTAGAACGACACGAGCTGCGCGCGGGCCGCCATGAGCAGGGGGTTGGTCCACGGGCCGGGGCGCGCGACCCAGGCGGCGCGGGCGGCGACGTAGTCCTCGGAGAAGCCTCCGGGTCCGGCGTCGGTGAGCCGGTCGACGCCGCGCGCGACGCGCGCGCAGAAGGCCTCGGTGCAGCACGGAGGGAAGCCCAGACGGCGCCCGATCTCGCGGTGCGTGGGCGCGTCGCCGGGGCCGTGGGTGATGGCCGCTTCGAGCGCGCGCAGGGCCTCGGCCTCGTCGAGACGTCGCGCGGCGTAGAGCACCACGACCTCGCGTCCTCCCACGGGCATCACCGCCGATCGCAGCACCACGGGCGCGCCGAGGGACCGCAGTCGAGACTCCGCGGCGTCGACGTCGGCGGGGTCTGCGGTGCGTCGCACCATGGGCTTGAGACCCGCGGCGAAGGCCACCCACTCGGCGTCGACGCTGTGCGACCTGGGCGTTGTCACCAGGGGCGCAGCATACCGACGCGCTTGTGACCGCGGCGAGCCGCGGACGATACTGGCCGCCGACGGTGCCGCGACGCGCGCTCATCACGGGGGGCCTGGGGTTCCTCGGCCTCTCCGTCGGCCGGTGGCTCGCCGCGCGCGGAACGCCCTGCGTCCTCTACGACACCGCGGCGCACGACGACCCGCTCCCGCCCGACGTGACGGCCGTGCGCGGAGACGTGCGCGACGAGGGCGCCCTGCGCGACGCCGTGAAGACGCACGACGTCGACGTCGTGGTGCACTCCGCGGCGCGGCTCCCCCTCGGCGACGACGACGACATCTGGACCACCAATGTCGACGGCACCCGCGCCGTGCTCGACGTCGCTCGCGACGAGGGCGTCTCGCGCGTGGTCTTCGTCTCCTCCACCGCGGTCTACCCCATCGACGCGACCCGCCGCGACGAGGGCGCGCCCCTCGACGGCACGGGCCCCTACGCGCGCTCCAAGGCTGCTGCCGAGCGCCTCTGCGAAGACGCCCGCGCGCGAGGGCAGGTCGTGCCCGTGGTGCGGCCCGCGCCCATCCTCGGCCCCGAGCGGCTCGGGATCTTCCACATCCTCTTCGAGTGGGTGCGCGAGGGGCGGCGCATCCCGATGCTCGGAGACGGCTCCAACCGCTACCAGCTCGTGCACGTCGACGACTGCGCGAGCGCGATCGAGCGCCTGCTCACCGCGCCCGCCGACGTCTCCAACGCGACCTTCAACCTCGGCGCCGCGCGCTACGGCACCGTGCGCGAAGACCTCATGGACCTCTGCCGCGCCGCGGGCACCGGCGCGCGCCCGATGGGCCTCCCCGCGCGGCCCGCCGAGGTGGTGCTCGAAGCGCTCTACGCGCGCGGGCTCTCTCCGCTCTACCCCTGGCTGATCCGAAGCGCGTCGCGCGACTGCGCAGCGCCCGTCGAGCGCCTGCGCGGCCTCGGGTGGGAGCCCCGCTTCTCCAACGCGGGGTGCCTCATCGACGCGTACCGCGGGCACGAGACCTCGCGGCTCGCGCCCCAGCGCGGAGACGCCCACGGCCACCGTGTGGCGTGGGAGCCCGGCGTGCTCAGGGTGCTGCGTCGGCTGATGTAGCGACCCGGTCGACGATGGCGTCGACGCTCATCATCGGCAGCGGGCCGAGCAGCGCGCGCAGGCGGGTCAGGTCAGGCACGCGACGTCGCAGGTCCTCGAAGCCGTCGCCGTAGACGCTCTCGTAGGGGACGCGGCGGATCTCGCAGTGCGGGTCGACGCGGGCGCGCACCCGCTCGGCGAGCGAGAGCACGGAGACCTCCTCGTCGTTGCCGACGTTGAAGACCTTCCCGCGCGCGTCGGGGTGGTCGAGCAGGCGCATAAGGATCGCAGCCACGTCGCCCGCGTAGGCGAAGCACCGCGTCTGCGCGCCGTCGCCGTAGACCTCCATGGGCCCGCCCGCGCGGCAGCGCGCGACCAGCCTCGGGAGCACCATCCCGTAGCGGCCCACCTGGCGCTCGCCCACGGTGTTGAAGAGCCGCGCGACCACCACGCCCACGCCCCGCTCGCGGGCGTAGGCGAGGGCCATGAACTCGTCGAGGGCCTTGGAGCACGCGTAGCCCCAGCGCGCGACGGTGGTGGGGCCGAGCACCAGGTCGGCGTCCTCGCGGTAGGGCACCGCGGCGCTGCGGCCGTAGACCTCCGACGACGAGGCCACCAGCACCCGCGCGCCCGCGTCCGCCGCCGCGCGCATCACGCGCTCGGTGCCCACGGTGTTGGTCTCCAGCGTGCGCACGGGCTCGTCGAGCACCATCGCCACGCCCACCGCCGCCGCGAGGTGGAACACCGCCGCGCAGCCTTCGACCGCGTTCACCACGGTCCTCTCGTCGAGCACCGACCCTTCGATAAAGCGCACCGCGCCCGCGCGTTCGAGCGGGCTGAGGTTCTGCCGTCGCCCCGTGGAGAGGTCGTCGAGCACCACCACCTCGTCGCCCCGCGCCGCGAGGTGTTCGCAGAGGTGAGAGCCGATGAGCCCCGCGCCGCCCGTGACCAGCGCCCTCACGCGAGGGCCTCGGCCGCGGTGACGAAGCGCGCGCCGCGGTCCCTCCAGCCGTCGAGGGTGCGCCAGAGGAGATCCTCGGCCCACGGCCCGCGACGGAACTCGATGAAGGGGCGCAGGTGCCGCGGCAGCGCCGACCCCTCGGGGCGCAAGACCTCGTAGGGGTGCAGGTAGAAGACCGACGGCGGCGCCGCGGCGAGCGCGCTCACGGGCCAGAAGAGCCTTCGGTACGAGAGCCCCTCGGGGATGGGCAGGCCGAACATCCTCGGCACGGGCAGCTCGGTCACCGCGCTGCCGTCGAGCGCGTGCGGGCCGCGGTTCGTCGCGAGGAGGTGCCGGTAGCCCGCGACGGGAGAGAACGGCGCCTTCGACGACGACCAGCGGTAGCCCGCGTCGGAGAGCTCGTGGCCCATCCCGCGCGGCAGGTCGAAGAAGGGCGCGCGAAAGCCCACGCAGGGTCGGCCCGTGGCGTCTTCGAGGGCGGCCTTGGAGTCGCGAAGCTCCGCGCGCCGTTGGGCCACGTCGCAGCGGCCGAGGGGGGCGTGGGTCATCGAGTGCGAGGCCACCTCGTGGCCGCGGTCGGAGAGCGCGCGGATCGCCTCGGGACGTCGTCGCGCGAGCTCGCCCACCACGAAGAGGGTCGCGGGGATCTTCCGCGACTCCAGGCCGTCGAGGAGGCGCGGGAGGTCGTCGAGGCCGCGCAGAGAGCTGGTGCCGTCGTCGCCCTCGACGTCGAGCGTGACCATCACGCGGGTCATGGCGGGCTCAGCGATCCTCGCGCTCGGAGAGCCGTCGCAGGAGGTCTGCGATCTCGCGCAGGGCGCGGTGCACGCCGCGCATCTCCCAGGCCACCCAGAGGCACGCGACGGCGATGGGGGTCTGCGTGAACAGGATCGACCAGACCGTGTCCCTCATGGCTCCGGCGGCAACCGCGCGCGGAGCGCGGCGGCGATCGATTCAAGCACACGCCGCACGCCGCGGACCAGAGCGATGACCACCACCGACGCGACCCAGTAGGGCACGTGCGTCGCGTGCAGCGACCGGAGGAAATCCTGGTAGGTCACCCGCGCCGCGCGCCCCCCGCGGGCCCCGCGCTCCGCTCGATCACCCACTGCGCCGGCGCGCCCAGCGCGAGCCCCGCGCCGCAGCCCACCGCCAGCAAACCCTTGCGCCACAGGGGCAGCGGGAGCGAGCCCAGCTCGCGCAAGACCCAGCGGTCGAAGTGGTTGTTCGCGCGCAGCACCTCGCGCGGCGTGACGTGGCTCATCGCGTTGGGCACCGTCGCGATCTCCACCGAGCGCAGGCGCAGCCCCGCGGCCACGGCCTTCAAGATCACCTCGTGCTCGTAGGCGAAGCCCCCGGCGTCGTTGTGCACCTTCGCGAGGGCCTCGGTGCGAAAGGCCCTGAAGCCGCAGATGGTGTCCCTGATCGACGGGTCGAGGACACGGAACCAGAACAGCGCCAGCCCGTTGAGCGCGCGCCGCGCGCCGCTGCGGTAGACCCGCCTCCAGCCCAGGGCCACGTCGGCCTCGTCGAGGGCCGCGAGCAGCTTCGGGATCTCGTCGGGGTCGTGCTCGCCGTCGGCGTCGAGGGTCACCACCCGCGTCGCGCCCGCGTCCCTCGCGGCGTCGAGCCCCGCCACCAGCGCGCCGCCCTTGCCCCGGTTGGGCACGAGCCTCAGCACCGTCGCGCCTTCGCCCTCAGCGATGTCGGCCGTGGCGTCGCTCGACCCGTCGTCGACCACGATCACCCGGTCGACGTGCTGCACCGCGCGCCGCACGACGTCGCCGATGGCCTCGGCCTCGTCGTGCGCTGGGATCACCGCCACCGTGTACTCACTCACGCCTTCAAGCCCTCACGGAGGAACTTCCACCCCGAGGCGGCCATGAAGCGCACGTTCTCGACGAGCTCGGCGTTGAGGATCTCGCGCGCGACCTTCTTCGGCCGGAGGTAGAAGCGCGTGAGGGCCTCTTCCTGAAGGGCCTTCATGCGCGGCAGGTCGATCACGCCGTTGAACGAGAGCTTGGGGTCGCCCGCGAGGAGGTCGTCGAAGCTCAAAGGCTTCGTCCACTTCTTCTGCACGGCCTCGTCGTAGAGCGCGGTGCCGGGGAAGGGCGTCGCCAGCTCGTAGTTCATGTACGAGACCTCGAGGGTCTCGACCCAGTCGAGGGTGCGCTTCATCTCGTCCTCCGACTGCTCGGGCAGGCCGATGACGAAGAGCCCCGCGGTGGCGATGTGGTTGGCCTCCATCGCGCGGATGAGCGCCGCGGCGCGCTCGGGCTTGATGCCTTTGCGCTTCGACGCGAGGCGCGTGTGCTCGTCGATGGGGTCGACGCCGAACTCCGCCGACCGACACCCCGCGCGGCCGAGGAGCTCGATCATCTCGTCGTCCATGCGGTCGAGGCGCGTCTCGATCCCGAACTCGATCTTCACACCCCGCGCGATGAGCTCGCGGGCGAGGTCCTTCACGCGCTGTCGATCCAGGGAGAAGGTCGGGTCGCGGAAGAGCACGCTCTTCACGCCGCGGCCCGCGAGGGCTTCGAGCTCGTCGGCGACGTTCTTCGGAGAGCGCGGGCGGAAGGGCGCGCCCTGGGCGATGGGGTACGGGCAGAACGCGCAGAGGTACGGGCACCCGCGCGACGACAGCGCCGTGAGGAAGGGCCGCTTCTTCAACAGCGGGAAGTACCCGTACGCGTCGTCGGGAAAGCCCTCCCACGCGGGGAAGGGGAGCGTGTCGAGGTCCTTGATGAAGCCGTTGACGGCGAGGGCGGGCCGGCCGTCGGGGTCGCGCATCTTCACGCCGTCGAGGCCCGGGGCGAGGGTGCCGCTCGCGAGGTGACCGAAGGCGACCTCGGGGTCTCCCGCGGCGATCACCTCGGCGAGGTCGCGCCGCAGGATCTCGTCGGAGAAGAAGGTCGCCGAGTGGTTGATGAGCAGCCGCGACGCGCCGGTCTCGGCCTTCACCCGCGCGAGGTAGCGAAGCTCGGCCCCGAGGAACGCGAACGAGGTCGCGGCGATCACCCAGTCGGGCTTCGTGCGGGCGACGGCTTCGAGCGCCTCGGGGTCGTCGGGGTCGAGGCGCGACTGCTCGAGCACGGTGACCTCGTGCCGGTCGCGGAGCATCGCCGCGGCGTAGGCCAGGGCGATCACGGGCAGGCGCGTGCCCTCGTTCTTCAAGAGCGCGATGAAGCGCGGGCCCAGGCCCGTGCCGAAGCCGTCGTCGATGCCCATGCCCCCCATGAGGTCGCGGTTGGTGAACTTCCCGCGGGGCACTGGGGGGTTGATCAGGGTGACGCGCATGAGCTCGGCGCGAGTATAGGACCCACCGCGCAAAACCGACGCCCCCGGGCATCGCGCGCCCGACCGCTGCCTTGACGCTCAATTGCGGCGAAACCAATACTCGCGCGATGTCTGGCTCCGAGGTCCGGATCAACCTGTTCCACGGTGACCGGCTGGAGTACCGCTTCTGCTCTCCGGCCTGGCGCCAGACCCGCCGCGCCGCCGAGTGGGAAGAGCTCGTCGCCCAGGTCGAGGCCGTCGACGCCCGACGCTGCCAGCGCCTGCTCCTGGGCGAATCACCCCTGTCGCACCCGCGCTTCGACGACCTCCTCGCGCTCTGCCGCGAGAAGGGCATCCGCGGGGTGTCGGTGGAGACCGACGCCCGCCCCCTCGCCCACGAGGGCGTGCTCGAAGGGCTGAAGGCGAAGGGGGTCGAGAAGCTCTTCGTGGTGGTGGGCGGCGCGCGTCGGCGCGTGTACGAGGCCGCCCTCCAAGACGACGGAGGCTTCGCCGAGGCCATGGAGGGCCTGCGCCGCGCGGCCGCGAGCGGGCTCGACCTCTACGTGGTGATCCCCCTCCTCAAGTGGACCGCCGACGACGTCTCGCCCCTCCTCGAAGGGCTCCTCGCCCTCGAAGGAAAGGTCCGCGGCTACCTCCTCTCGCTGCCCGAGGTGGCGCAGGTGCCGCCGCCCATGCGCAAGGTGCTGCTCTCGTACGGCGAGGCCGCGAAGGTCGCCGCGAGGGCCTTCGACGTGTGCCGTCGGTACAAGGTCGAGTGGGGCTTCACCCTGAAGCGCGGCGTGCTCCCCTGCGCCGCGGGCGGCGCGCTCGACCGCTTCGGCACGGTCTTCTACGACCGCATGAGCTGGCTGCGGCACGCGCCCGACGAGCCCTTCGTGCGGGTGGGCGCCTGCGCCGAGTGCTCGCTCGAACAGTCGTGCCCCGGCGTGGAGCCCGCGTACCTCGACCAGTTCGGAGCTGAGGGCCTCCAGCCCATCCCCCTCGACGTGTCGATGGACTGGAACCTCAAGCGCGCTAACACGCTGGAGAAGCGGGACTTTCGCAACGTCTCGGATTTCGACAACGACACCGAGGGCAACGGCCGGGCGCTCCTGCGGATCAACGGCCACTGCAACATGTCGTGCGCCTTCTGCTTCGTCGACCGCACGGTGCCCGACTTCGACGCCGACGGCCTCATCGCGCAGATCGAGCGCATGGCCGAGCGCGACCCCTCGCACCTGGTGCTCTCGGGCGGAGAGCCCACGCTGCACCCCGCGCTCCCGCGGCTCATCGCGCGGGCGAAGGAGCTCGGCTTTCGCACCATCGAGATCCAGACCAACGGCGTGAAGGCCGCGGACTTCGCCTACGCGAAGACCCTCGCTGACGCGGGGCTCAACAAGATCACCGTCTCGCTGCACAGCACCGACCCCGAGCGCTCGGACAAGATCACCCGCCTCACGGGGGGCTTCGAGAAGACCGTCGCGGCGATGGAGAACTTCCGTCGCCTGGGCGTGCTCACCCAGGTCGCGCACGTCATCACCAAGGCGAACTACGAAGAGCTCCCCACCACGGTGCGCTTCCTCCGCGAGCGCTTCCGCGAGGACGAGGGACACCTCAGCATCTGCTTCGGCGTGGCGCAGCCCATCAGCGACCTCGTCTACACGTGGGTGATGCCCACCTTCGACGAGATCAAGCCGTACATGCGCGAGGCCCTCGACTACTGCCTCGACGCCCGCGTGGGCTTCGGCGGCATGATCGGCCAGGGCGGATACCCCCCGTGCATGCTCGACGGCGAGATGAAGTACTACGGGGCCAACCTCGGCAACATCTACCGAAGCCCCGACTGGGACGAGCAGTTCACCAAGCCCGACAAGTGCCGCGCGTGCAGCTTCGACCCGTGGTGCCTGGGCGTGCGGCGGCTCTACGTCGAGACCTACGGCGACGCCGAGATCAAGCCCTTCACGGCCGAGATCCAGGGCGAGCCCCCGAGGCCCGCGGCCAAGCCCGCGACGGCAGAGAACCTCGTCACGCTGCGCGTGCGCCGCGAGGCGAGCGCCTGAGGGCGTGGTCGTGAGCGACGCGCTCCGTGACGAGCGAGCGAGGCTCGAGCGATGGTCCCGCGCCTTCGAGCGCGTGGTGGGGTGGCGGCCCTCGCTCGGCCCGCTCCCCGAGGGAGAGCCCGCGCGCTGGAGCCCCGCGTGGGCCCCGGCCTTCTCGCTCACCTTCGCTGCCCGCCTCGACCCCATCGAGATGCTCGGCGGCACCGGGCACTTCGCGCACCGCCCCGCGCTCACCGCGCACCTGCGCGCCATGGGCTTCGCGTGGAGCGACGGCCGCGTGCTCACCGCGCCCTCTCCCGCGAGCTTCAACCGCCTCGCGAATCTCACCCTCGGCCCCGACACGGGCTACCGCCTCGCCGTCATCGAGCGCGACGCGAAGGACCTCGCCCTCGGACCGTGGATGCGCGCCTACCTCTCGGGCCGCGTCCCCGTGCAGCTCGCGAGCGACGACTTCTACCAGCGGGTGATCGACGGCGCGGCGGGCGACGGGCTGCACTTCCACTTCACGTCGCTGGCGCACGACCTCACGGTGCACGCGCTGAACTACCAGCTCATCCCGCGCGCCGCGATCGACGCCCTCTCGTCACGGATCATCGACGCCTTGCCCGAGCGCTACGCCGCGTGGGGAGAGCACCCCGACGCCCCCGGGCCGCTCACCCTCACCACCTTCTTCGACAACGACCTCAACCGCTACTGCTACGCGGTGTGGTCCCGCAGCGAGAACCCCGCCGACTTCGCGCGGGTCTTCATGGAGCACCTCGCGCAGCTCACCGCCTGCCTCGACCTGCGCGTCGACGAGACCCGCCGCGGCCTCGGCGACGTCGCGAGCGGTGACACCGCCGACCTCGCCCCGCTCGCTCCGTGGGAGTTCGACCTGCGCGCGCCCTCTCGCAGCGCGCCCGTCGAGCCCACCACCAACCCCACACAGACCCCGTGGAGCAGCGCCGTCTTCCGCGACCCTCCCTCCTTCGACGGAGAGGCGAAGGCGCTGCGAGAGGCCATCGCGAAGGCCCTGGTGCGCGCGCCGCGGCTCCCCGTGGAGCTGCCCGCGTTTCGGTTGACCCTGTGCGACGTGGCCGTGGATCGCCGCGGGATCGAGCTGCGCGTCGGCCACGAGGCGCCCGTCGCCGCGCTGCGCGTCGAGGCCGCGAAGGGCGACGCCGTGGTGGCCCTGCGCAAGGGACCGAACGACGTCGCCCCCGCGGTGAAGGTCACCGTGCGCGAGGTGCACCCCTCGGCGAAGGCCCACGCCCGAGCGCTCGAGACCATGGCCGAGCGCGTCCAGCGCGCCGTCACCGCGGCGCAGTGGGAAGAGGCCCGCGCGCTCGCCAAGCGCCTACGGTCGCTCCCGGTGGGCGTGCCCATGGGCTTCTACCGCCAGGTGGTCGCGGGGCTGGAGCAGCCCGAGGGGCTCATCCGCACGGGCTTCCTCTGCAACCAGGACTGCGGGCTGTGCTGGCAGGACCGCGAGTGGGGCGGCTACGACGCCGAGCAGATCGTCTGCTGGATCGAGGACCTCTACGCCGCCGGCGCCCGCTCGCTCATCATCTCGGGCGGAGAGCCCACCCTCGACGCCTCCCTCGACCGCTACCTCCGCCACGCCCGCGCGCTGGGCTTCACCCAGGTCACCCTCGAGACCAACGCCATCCAGTGCGCCAAGCCCGGCGTCGCCGAGCGCCTGCGCGACGCGGGGCTCACCAGCGCCTTCGTCTCGCTCCACAGCGGCGACGCGGCCACCTCCGACGCCATCACCCGCGCCCCCGGCACCCACGCCCGCACCGTGCGCGGCGCCCTCGCCCTGCTCTCGGCCGGCGTGCCCGTGAAGTTCAACGCGGTGATGTCGCTCGAGGGCCTCGACCACCTCGCGGCCCTGCCCGACTTCATCGACGGCACCTTCGGCGCCCACCGCGAGAAGCTCCTCGGGCTCATGCTCTCGTACCCCACCGAGCCCTACGACCCGGCCCTCTCGCCCGCCATCGTGCCCGAGCCCGTGAAGCTCCGACGGGTGCTGCGCGAGACCCTCGACCGGGCCTTCGACCTCGGGCTCCGACCCCAGGGGCTCGACGGCCCCTGCGGCCCGCCCCTCTGCGCCTTCGGCGCCGACCCCAGGGTGACCGCCCTGCGCCCCGTGCCCGGCCCCCTGGAGTTCCGCCAGCACCTGCCCGCCTGCGACAGCTGCGCCGTGCGCTTCGCCTGCTTCGGCGTCCGCACCGCCGACGTCGACCTCTACGGCGCCGCCTGCGCGACCCCCCTGGCGCATCGCCCCACCGCCTGAGCGACCATCCACGCCCCACCTGGGCGAAGTGTCACTCGACCGCGACATCCACTCCGCAATCTCTTCACCAGGGCCGCAGTCCTTGCGACCCTGCCCCGCGGAGCCCTCACCGACGTCGAAACCGCTGAAGTACCGGTGATTCTCACCGAAGCTCGGGACTCTGTAAGGTACAGACTTACAGAGTCCCGAGCTTCGGGGGTGACAAATCTCGTCCCTTCCTCGCGGGGCGAGGTGACAGGGATGGTCCATCCTTCCCCGCGGTGCGATCACCGCGGAGGACCATTTTCCCCATCGGCGCGGAGCCAACGCCGACATGTCGCACCGTGGTACGCGTGTCGCATTGGCGCTTCGCCGAGGCATCCACGCCGCGGTCTTGATGGGCAAGGTACCGCAGCGGCTCGGGGCCTCGATCCACGCGAGGGTGTCCATGGCCACGCAGGTGTTGAGGGGACTTCGTTGGGCCGCCCTGGGGCTCGTGTCGTTGGCGGCCTGCGTGGGAGGGAGCGAAGCCGCGCCCGTCACGGCCGGGTCGAGCAACGGGCTCGAGACCCTCGCGACCGCGGCGCCCACCGCCAGCGCCCAGGCCCCCGTGGTGGTCGAGCCCGCCCCGGCGATGGACCCGGTGAGGGAGTTCCCGAACGAGCCCGTGTGGCGGGAGTTCTGGTTCCCCATCGAGAACCCCGACCGCGACCGCGGGCCCCTGTCGAGCCTGATCCTGAGCTGGGCCAACCCCCAGCCCGGCATGGCCGTCGCCGACCTCGGCGCGGGCGGCGGGTACTACACCTTCCGCCTCGCCGACGCGGTCGGGACCGAAGGCCACGTCTGGGCCGTCGACGTCGACGGCCGCATGACCCGCAAGATCGCCTGGGAGGCCCACGCCCGCGGCGTCTCGCAGGTGACCGCCCTGCGCGTGCAGCGCGGCAACCTCGGCCTCCTCGAGCGCAGCCTCGACCTGGCCGTGATGATCGACACGGGCGCGCTCAACTCCTGCCGCCCCGCCGACAACGCCCGGTACTTCTCCCAGGTCGCCAGCGCGCTCAACCCCGGCGCCCACTTCCTCTTCATGGACGCCACGCACGACTCGGGCACCCCCGACCCGATGGGCGGCGCCGACGGCTGTCGCACCCCCACCGTCGACGAGGTCGCCCAGCTCGCCTCAGCCGACTTCACCGAGCTGCGCCGCCAGGAGGTCGCCACCGGAGACGTCTGGCGCGGCTACCTCATCCTCCTGCAGCGCAAGCCCTGAGCCTTCAGCCCGCCCCCTGCACCAGCCCCCCGAGGTCGTCGCGGTCGTCGACGGGCACGCCCCGCGCCGCGAAGGCCTCGCGCAGCGCGCCCACCGTGCGCGCGAAGAAGCCCTCGGTCATCGCCTCGGTCAGCCCCGCCGCTTCGTAGAGCGGGCGCGACTGCTCGACCTCGTGCATCCGGTCGATCCGCACGGCCTTCACGAAGGGCGCGAGGCGCGCGGCGAGGCGCGCGGGGTCCATGGGCAGCGTGGGCTGCACCACCGCGAAGGTGACCAGGCCCGCGGCGTGGCAGCGCTCCAGGGCCTCGATGCGGTCGTCGATGGGGTCGGCCCCGGGCTCGAAGCGCGCCCGCACCGCGTCGTCGTCGGTCGGGATCGAGAAGCCCACGTAGGCCCGCGGGAAGCTCGCGAGGAGATCGACGTCATCGACCACGGCCTTGGCGCGGGTGAGCACCATCGGCGTGAAGCCCGCCTCGCGCATCGCCTCGATGCACCCGCGGGTGATGCGGTACCGGCGCTCCAAGGGCTGGTAGGGGTCGGTGAGGATCGGGCTCATCCGCACGAGGCCGGGAGGCAGCTCGGTCACCTCGCGGCGCACCACCGCGGGCGCGTTGACCTTCACGTCGACGTAGCGGCCCCAGGGCAAGCGAGGGAGGCCCTCGATGGCGCGGGAGAAATCCGCGCGCGCGGCCACGTAGCAGAAGGGGCAGCCGATCATGCAGCCCGAGTAGGGGTTCAGGTAGTACTGCCCGCGGCCCTCGGGCATGAGCGCGCGCTCGACCTCGACCTCGCGCACCATCGCGCCTCGGGTGGGCTCGGGGCGCAGGTCATCGAGCGGGAGCATCGCCTCGCGCGCGCGGATCATCGCGACGAGCTGGTCGACGGCGCGTCGGGCGTCGGCGTCCATGGGCAGGCCGAAGCGGTCGCGGGCGCAGACGTTGAAGCGCGCCGTGCGGGCGTAGCAGTCGCGCGCGAGGTCGAGGGCTTCGAGCTCGACCATCACCACAGACTCTCCGCGGGCGACGGTGACGCACACGCCCTGCTCGCAGTCCCAGCCGAGCACCCTCCAGCCGCCGGGGCGCGGGCGCGCGTGCAGGAGCGGGCTCAAGAGCTCGCGCACGACAGCGTCGACGCCGCGGGGCCCCCGCTCGACGCTCACCGCGGCCTCCGCGCAGAGCGTCGCCGTCGCCGTCGCCAGGAGGGAGGGACCCACGCCGTCACGCGCCGAGGGATACCATCCCGCGCGATGGCCGACCTGTTGAGCCCGTCGCTGGTCGCGCGGCTGACCGAGACCTGGTTCCACCGACCCGACACGCCCACGCGCGTCGTCATGGACCTCACCCGCCGCTGCAACCTCCGCTGCGAGATGTGCCACACGTGGGCCGTCACCCCCGCGCACGAGCTCAGCGCCGACGAGGTGCGCTCCATCCTCGGGCAGATGCCCCGGCTCACCTGGCTCGACCTCACGGGCGGTGAGGTCTTCCTCCGCCGCGACGCGCTCGACCTCATCGACGCCGTGCTCGACGCGGCGCCCGCGCTGCGCGTGTTGCACTTCCCCACCAACGGCTGGTTCACCGCGCGCGCCGTCGAGGCCTGCCGCCGGGTGCGGGAGCGACGTCCCGACCTCGCGCTCATCGTCACGGTGAGCGTCGACGGGCCGCGCGAGGTGCACGACAAGGTCCGCGGCCGTGAGGGCTCCTTCGACCGGGCCATCGAGACCCTGCGCGCGCTGCGCGCGATCGACGGCGTGGGCGTCTACGCGGGCACCACCGTCACGCCCTCCACCGCGGGGAGCATCGACGCCCTCGGCGCCGCGCTGAAGGAGCTCGTGCCGGGCTTCTCTCCGTCGGACTGGCACTGGAACTGGCTCCAGGTCTCGTCGCACTTCTTCGACAACGCTTCCCTCGCGTCGCTGCCCGCGGTGCGCAGCGACCGGCTCGTGGGAGAGCACCTGCGACGTCGCGGCGCGCCCCGCTCCCTCGTCGACCTGATGGAGCTGGTCTTCCTCGTGAACCTCGAGGCCTACCTCTCGGGAGAGCCCTCGGGCGTGCCCTGCCAGTCGCTGCGCAGCGCGTGCTTCATCTCCCCCGAGGGAGACCTCTACCCCTGCCACGTCTACAACCGCCCGCTCGGCAACCTCAGGGAGCGCACCGTGCGCGAGGTGTGGTCCGACCCCGCGACCCTCGCCGCGCGCAGGGACATCGACCGCCTCGCGTGCGGCGGGTGCTTCACCCCCTGCGAGGCCTACCCCGCCCTCGCCGGCGCCCCCGCGCAGACCCTCTACCAGACCGCCCGCCGCGGCCTGCGCGTGCTCACCCGCGCCGTCGCGCGTCGCGCGTGAGGCATGGTCTATGATCGCCGCGGCCGAGGATGCAGCCCTCCTTCGTGACGGTGGTCGTGGGCACGCGCCCCGAGGTCATCAAGATGGCCCCCGTCGTGCGAGCCCTCGCGCGGCGGCCTGAGCGCTTCTCCGTCGACCTGTGCGTGGTCGCCCAGCAGGGCGAGGTGCTCGACCGCGCCCTCGCCGAGTGGGGGCTCGAACCCTCGATCAAGGTCGACATCAACGCCTTCGGACGTCCCCTCGGCGCGACCCTCGGCGCGACCCTCGGAGCGGTGGAGGGCTACCTCCTGCAGCGGCGGCCGGACTTCGTGCTCGTGCACGGAGACACCAGCACCACCCTCGGCGCCTCGCTCGCGTCGTTCTACGCCCAGGTGCCCTTCGGCCACGTCGAGGCCGGGCTGCGCACGGGCGACAGGGCCCAGCCCTTCCCCGAAGAGATGCACCGGGTCGTGGTCGACCGCCTCGCCGCCGCGCACTACGCGCCCACCGAGCACGCGAAGGAGGCGCTGCTCTCCGAGGGGGTCTCGCCCGCGTCGGTGCGCGTGGTGGGCAACACCGTCGTCGACGCCCTCTACGCCATGGGCGCGCGCGCTCCGACGGACGCGCCCGCGCGGCGCGAGGTGCTGGTCACCTGCCACCGACGGGAGAACTTCGGCGCGGGCGCGCGGGGCGTGTGCGAGGCCCTGCGGAGGCTCGTGCTGGAGCGCGACGACGTCGAGGTCACCTACGTGCTGCACCCGCACCCGAGCGCGCAAGAGGCGCCCCGCGCCGCGCTCGGGGGGCTGCCCCGCGCGACGCTCCTCGACCCGATGGGGCACCGTGAGTTCGTCTCGCGCCTCGCGCGGGCCTGGCTGGTGGTCACCGACTCGGGCGGCGTGCAGGAGGAGGCCGCGTGCCTGGGTCGACCCATCCTCGTGGCGCGCGAGCGCACCGAGCGCGTCGAGGCCGTGCGCGCTGGGGTCGCGCGGGTGGTGGGCACCGCGACGCGGGCGGTCTTCGACGCGGTCACAACGCTCCTCGACAGCCCCGCGGCCTACGACGAGATGCGACGTCCCGTGGACGTCTTCGGCGACGGCCGCGCGGCCGAGCGCATCGCCGACGACCTCGCCGCGCGCCTCGGTGCATCGCGGTGAGCCTCGACGCCGACGCGCTCGCGGCGTGGCTGCGCGCGACCGCGGTGGTGAGCGACGACGGGGCGGTGCTCTCGTGGCGCAACCCCGCGCGGCCGGGCTACCCCTACCCCGAGGCCGCGGGCCTGTGGCTCGGGGTGATGTCCGTCGCGGGCGGAGACCCCTCGCAGCGCGACCGCGTGGCGAGACGTCTCGCGCGAGACGTGAGCGACGACGGAGACGTGGGCCGCGGCGGGGCGAGGTACGCGTTCGACACCTGCGTCGCGCTCGCGGGCCTGCTCGCGCACGAGCGCGCGGGCGGCGCGGTGGACCCTTCGCTCCCGACGCGCATGGGCGCGCGCGCCGTCGCGATGCTCTCGCGGCGCGAGGTGGTGATCGGTGACACCGACGCGCCCGAGGGCCACTGGAGCGTGAGCTACGGCGCGCACCTGTTGAAGTGCGCCGCGGGCCTCCTCGCGCTCGACGCGCGTGACGGCGGTGATGGCGGACGGCGCGCGGTGGCGGTGCTCCTCGACGCGATCGCGCCCATCGCCGTGAGCGGGAGGTTCCCGACGCGGGCGGGCGCGCGGGAGAGCTACCTGCACGCGAGCCTCTACGCGCTCGAGGGCCTGGCCTGCGCGAGCGCGTGGGGCTTCGCGGGCCTCGACCGACTCATCGACGAAGGCGCCGCGTGGGTGGCCTCCGTGCAAGACGCCTCGGGGGGCGTGCGCGCGTGGCACGACGGAGAGAAGGCGTGGGGGCCGCTGCGCGCCGACGCGACGGCGCAGGCGATGCGGCTGTGGGCGATGCGCGACCGTGAGCGATGGGCGAGCGCGATCGCGAAGGCCGATGGGTTCCTCGCGCGCTCCATGGGCCCGACGGGGGGGCTTCGGTACGAGCCCGAGGGCGCAGACGAGAACACCTGGGCGGCGTGCTTCGCGTGGCAGGCCGCGCGGTGCAGAGACGCAGGCCTCGACGCGCGGTGGGTGCTGTGACGGTCTCGGTGGTGATCGCGGCGCACAACGAGGGTCCCTCCATCGCGGCCGTGGTGGAGGGCTGCCGCGCGCACACGCCCGACCTCGCCGAGGTGCTGGTGGTCGACGACGGCTCCACCGACGACACGGCGAAGCGCGCGGAAGACGCGGGCGCGCGGGTGGTGCGCATGGGGGTGAACCAGGGCAAGGGCGCGGCCCTGCGCCGAGGGATCCGCGAGGCGCGCGGCGACGTCGTGGTCTTCATCGACGGCGACGGGCAGGACGACCCGCGCGAGGTCACGACCCTCCTCGACGCGCTCGGGCCCGACGTGGCGATGGTGGTGGGCTCGCGCTTCCTCGGGCGCTTTCACCGCGGGGCCATCACGCCCGTGAACAAGCGCGGCAACGTCGCGCTCACGTCGGTGCTCAACGCGCTCTTCGGCACGCGCTTCACCGACTCCCAGGCGGGCTTCCGCGCCGCGAGACGCAGCGCGCTCACCGCCCTCGACCTGCGCGCGCGGGCCTACGACATCGAGACCGAGGTGCTGATCCAGGTGCACCGCGCCGGAGGCCGCGTGGTCGAAGTCCCCGTCGACCGCTCGGCGCGCACGCACGGAGAGAGCGGCCTGAGCAGCGTGCGAGACGGGTCGCGCATCCTCGCGCGGATGCTGCGCCTGCGGCTCGGTCTCTACCGCGCGAGCGGCAGTGACGTCCGGCGCGAGGGGTCTCCCTCGAAGTAGAGCGGCGCGCGGGCGAAGGCGGGCTCCTGCGCGTCGGGCTCGGCGGCCCTGGGCATCGCGCCCGAGAGGATCTTCAGCGCCACCGCCGCGCCCTCGGAGCGGTACCGCCACGCGAAGCGCGCGAGGTCGGCCCAGCGCCCGTTCGCCGCGAAGACCTTGAGGTACCCGTAGAGCTGGATCGCCTCGATGGAGCGCCGCGACAGCCCCTCGAACGCGAGCGAGTGGCCGATCTGGTTCACGTAGTCGTCCCAATCGCGCGAGAGGAGCCGGTAGCCGCCCTCACCGCGCGCGGCCATCTCCGCGACGCGCGTGCCGGGGTACGGGACCATCGTCGAGAACACCGGCACCTCGGGGTCGAGCGCGACGGCGAAGTCCACCGTGCGCAGCGCGCTCCGGGCGGTCTCGTTGGGGTGGCCGAGGATGAACAGCCCCTCGACGGGCAGGCCCGCGTCCGAGGCCATGCGCCGCGCGGCGAGCACCCTCTCGCGGCTGATCCCCTTCTTCATCGCGCGCATCGCGTCGGCGTCGCCGGTCTCGACCCCGAGGCCCACGCGGTAGCAGCCCGCCGCGCGCATCTTCGCGAAGAGCTCGCGGCTCGCGGTGTTCACGTGCGTCTGCGCCCACCATCGAAGTCGCTTCCCAACGCCCGCGGCGATCATCGCGTCGAGGAGCGCCTCGGTGCGCGGCGCGTCGACGGTGAAGATCTCGTCGCAGACGAGCGCCTCCTCGGTGCGGTGGTGGGTGGTGAGCCAGTCGAGGTCGGCGAGCACGCGCGCGGCGGAGTGCTGTCGCACGCGACGTCCCGCGGGGTTCTGGCAGAAGGTGCAGGCGTAGGGGCACCCGCGCTGCGTCACCACGAGCGCGCGCCGCGACGGCGGGAGGAGGTCCCACGCGGGCGCGGGCAGCGCGTCGAGGTCGAGCGCGTTGTCGCGCGGGCGCGTGGTGACGGGTGTCTCCCCGCGGCGGTAGACGAGGCCATCGATGCCCTCCAGCGGGGCCCGCCGCGCGAGGGCGTGCACCAGCGCGTCGAGCGTGCGCTCGCCCTCGCCCACCACGCCCACGTCGAACTCGGGGAACTCCTCCAGCGTCGCCTCGGGCAGGGCCGACACGTGCGCGCCGCCGATCACCGTGACCACGTCGGGCATCGCGCGCTTGATCGCGCGGGCGCAGCGCGCCGCTGACTTCACCTCGTTGGTGAAGGCCGTCAGGCCCACCACGTCGGGGGAGAAGCTCCGCGCGCGGGCGAGCACCTCGTCGAAGCGCAGGCGCTCCAACCGCGCGTCGACGATGGCGACCGTACACGCCGGGTCGCGGCGCAGCGTCGACGCGAGGTAGGCGAGGCCCACGCGGCCGAAGTCGGGCGTGTCGAACTGGTCGACGCGCATCTTCGGCGGGGGGTTGATGAGCAGCACGCGCACGGCGCTACGGCCCTCGCTCCCCGCGCGCCCAGCGCAGGGCGCGGCTCACGCCCTCGTCGGTCACGCCGAGACGTCGCCGGGCCGACTGGTACACCCGCAGCGCGGCGTTGTTGGCCCACACCAGCGGCGCGCGAACGGTCTCTCCGGGCCGCGCGCGGTAGCGAAAGTGCGTGATCGGCACCTCGCGCCCCGCCTCGCGGAAGTAATAGAGCACCAGGTTCCTCCGCGACGCGCTCACCGGGCACGCGAGGGGCTCGGGGACGCCGTGCAGCGCCCCGGGGCCCACCTCGAAGAGCACCGCGCGGTTGTGCCTCGGGGCGACCCTCGCCGCGCAGCGAGAGCCGTCCGCGGTCCACAGCTCCAGGTCTCCGCCCCACGCGTCGCGCCAGCCCTCGGAGAGGTACACGATGAGGTTCACTCGCCGCTCCCAGCGGCGCCGCCGCGCGTGCGCGCGCATGTCGGTGTGCAGGTCGAAGTAGTCGCCGCGTCCCATCGCGCTCAGGCCCCCGTCGAGCATCTCGACGTCGACGAACAACCCCGACTCGCCCGTCACGGCCTCGACCAGCGCCCTCGCCCGCGGAGAGTCCAGCTCCGCCACCACGGCCCGCGCGTCGGGGCCGAGCCGCGCGCCGCCGCGCGAGCGGAGGCGCTGGCTGTAGTGGCGGTTCTCGATCCAGCCCTCGGCGCCCGCGTCGAACTCCCGCGCGAGGGCCGCGAGGGCCGCGTCGTCGAAGAAGCCGTCGAGCACCGCGTGCGCGAAGGGCCGCGCCGAGCGCCACCGCTCCCGCAGCGCGTCGAGCTCGGACTCCCACCGCGCGTAACGCACGAAGCGGCCCGTCGAGGCGTCGGTCACGGCGCGCATCGTATCGCGCCCCACGCCTCGGCCGTGCTCCACTCCCGCGCCCACGATGACCGCCCTGCCCCGCGAGGTGGTGCCCCTCTCGCCCGCCGACCTCCTCTCCGCGCTCGGCCGCGCCCTCGGTGGCCCCGACCCCGCGCGCGACCGCGCCGACCGCGAGGCCCTCACCGACGCCCTGCGGCGCGTGACCGGCGCGCGTCACTTGTTCCTCTTCCCCGACGGGCGCACCTCGCTCTACGCGCTGCTCGCGCCGCTCGCGCGGGCTCACCCCGGCGCCGAGGTGCTGCTGCCCGACTACAACTTCTTCGCGGTGCCCGAGATGCTGCGCCGCGCCGGTCTCACCCCGGCCTTCGTCGACGTGACCGCCCCGCACGGAGAGGCCGACCTCACCGCCGCCGAGCGCGCCCTCACCCCCCGCACCCGCGCGGTGCTCCTCGGGCACTACTTCGGCCGCCCCAACGACCTGCGCGCGTGGAGGGACTTCGCCGCGCGCCACGGCCTCGAGCTCTACGAAGACTGCGCCCACGCCTTCGGCGCCTCGGTCGACGGCCGCGCCGCGGGCCTCTGGGGACGCGGGGGCTTCTACAGCCTCAGCCTCACCAAGGGCCTCACCGGGGTCATGGGCGGGGTCGCCTTCACGGACGACGACGAAATCGCGACAACCGTGTCGTCCTTCGCGGGCGCCCTCGACGAGGTGCCCCGCGCCGAGGTCGCGCGCGCCATCGCCTCGGCCCTCGGAGGCCACGCCCTCTTCGCCCGCGGCGCGCCCGCCCTGCACCGCGCTCACGCGTCCCTCGTGCGCGCGGGGGTCGACCCCCTCGACGCGGCCATGACCGAGCCGCGGCCGTCGCGGCCTCCCTACGCCTGGCCCACGCGGGCCGAGATCCCGGGGGCCTGCGCGTGGCTCGCGCTCCGGCACCTGCCGCGCGCGATCGCCGACGTCGACCGCCAGCGCGCGCTCGCGAGGCGGGTGGTCGAAGCGCGCCCGTGGTCTCGGGTCACGCTGCCGCGGTGGGAGACCGACCGTCGCGCCACGGGCCTCAACCTGGTGGCGCGCGCCGCCGACCCGTGGGGGCTCCGGCGGCACCTGCGCGCCCGCGGGATCGACGCGCGCAGCGACTACCTCAGCTCGTCCACGGGCGACGCGGAGCGCTTCCCGGTGTCGGCGAGGCTGGCGCGCGAGGGGGTGCTGTTGCCCCTGCGGTCGATGCGCGATGACGCAGACGCCGACCGGCTCATCGAGGCCCTCGACGCGTGGGAGCGCGGGTAGCATCGACCTGCGCGCGCACGATGGGAACCACCACAGGCCCTGACGACTTCGACGTCGCCGTCATCGGCGGCGGCCCCGCGGGATCGACGACGGCCGCGCTGCTCGCGCGCGAAGGCCGCAGGGTCGTGGTGATCGACCGCGACCGCTGGCCCCGCTACCACATCGGCGAGTCGCTCCTGCCGGGCGTGCTGCCCTTCCTCGAGGAGCTCGGCGCGAAGGAGGCCGTCGAGGCCCTGGGCTTTCACCGAAAGACGGGCCAGACCTTCCGCTGGGGCAAGGACCGCACGCCGTGGCGGTTGGATTTCCGCGAGCTCGACGTCTACCCCTACGCGTACTTCGTCGAGCGGGCTGACTTCGACCACGCGCTCCTGCAGAACGCGAAGAGACTCGGCGCGGAGCTGCGCGAAGAGACCTCGGCCGAGGGCGTGCTGGTCGACCCCTCGGGCCGCGTGCGCGGGGTGAACACCCGCGGGCCCGACGGTGAGGCCCGCGCGGTGACGGCGCGCTACGTGGTCGACGCGAGCGGGCAGGTGGCGCTCCTCGCGAAGCGCTTCGACACGCGGCGCTGGGTGAAAGGCCTGCGCAACCTCGCGGTGTGGTCGTACTGGGAGGGGACCGTCACGCCGCCGAGCCCCGAGGACGAGCACATCTTCACGGTGTCGATCCCCGACGGGTGGGTGTGGTTCATCCCTCTGCGAAACGGCCGCGTAAGCGTGGGCGTGGTCACCGTCGACTGGACCCGCGAGCGCGCCGCGCAGCCCCGCGACGAGCGCGACCTCGACGGCTGGTACGAGCGCACCGCGCGCGGCGCCGAGACCATCGGCGAGATGCTCTCCGGCGGGCGCCGGGTCGAGCCCGTGCGGGCGCAGCGCGACTGGTCGTACTGCACCACGCGCTTTCACGGCCCGGGCTACTGCCTCGCGGGCGACGCCGCGTGCTTCATCGACCCGATCCTGTCGACGGGCGTGCAGCTCGCGATGACGGGGGGCTACCTCGCGGCCCTCGCGGTGAACAGCGCGCTCGGAGAGCCCGCCCGCGAAGCGGCGTTCTTCCGCTACTACCAGCAGGCCTACCTCGCGACCTACCGCGAGCAGCTCACCCAGGTCCGCTACTTCTACCGGACCGAGGCCCACCGCGAGTCGGTCTTCTGGAAGTCCAAGCGCCTCCTCCGCGTCGACCCTCAGCTCGACGGCGCGCTCGCGTTCGTGTTCCTCAACTCGGGCCTCGCGCGGCACGTCACCGCCGAGCACCCGCACGACCTCCCGGGCCAGGCCCGCGCGGCCTTCTCCTCCCTCCGTGACGCGCCCGAGGCCCGACCCGTCGCGTACCGGCCCGCGACCCCCGACGCGCGACGTCAGCTCGTTCCACCCGGAGACTTCGCCGTCACCGAGGGCCCCGACCGACGTCTCTACGGCGTCTCGCAGCGCGGCCTCACCCTCACCCTCACCCTCGAACCTCTGCGCTCGCCCCGCTGGAGCCAGCGCCCCGAGGGTACGGCCCTCCTCTTCGAGGTCGCCTCCTCGCCCGCGAGCGACCCCGTCGGCACCGTCACCGTCGAGCGCGACCGCGACGACCTCCCCCACGGCGTCGCGCGGCACGGAGGCCTCGCCGCCACCACCCGCGCCTACCGCTGGATGAAGCCCCACGAGGCCCTCCTGCGCCGCGCCGCCGAAGACCTCCTCGCGCTCGCCGACAGCACCGACCTCGCTGCCCTCGACACACGCGTACGCGCGTCCTTCACCGAGGCTTCCGCGCGCGGGTGGAGCCTCGCGCGCCTGCCGCCCGTCGACCGCCTCGCGCTGGTCGAGCACCCCGTCTCGGCGGAGCTTCGTCGTGAGAGTGACGGCGCCGCGGTGTGGGTGATCGCGCAGGCGAGACGTCGCCCCGAGGCCCACGAGTCGCCCTTCGCGCGCACGCGCTTCGTCGACCTCGACTACAGCTCCGGCGCGGGGGAGCGCCTCGACGACGACGCCCTCGCCGCGGTCGAGTCCGTGGCCGTCGCCACCCGCGACGCGCTGCGCGCGGCCTCGACGCTCCCCGAGGCCATCGACCTCTGCCAGACCGTCTTCGCGCGCGCAGAGGGCGTCCCCGCGGGGTGGAGGCTCGCCTCGGTGCGCCGCGTCGCGCCCAACCTCTGGGCCGACGACGAAGACCCCATCACCGACGAGTAGCCACCGCGGGCCCTCTGCCCTACGACAACGCGAGCGCTCGATGCGATCCGAGGTCGTCCGCACGCACCTGCGGTGCAACCAGAACTGCGTCTACTGCACGGCGCGACGTCCCGACGACGACCTCGCGTGGGCCCGCGGCGACGCCGTGCGCGCGCGCGTCGGTGAGGTCCTCTCCCGCGGCGCCCGCGAGGTGGTGCTCACGGGCGGAGAGCCCGCGATGCGCAGAGACCTCCCCGCGCTCATCGCCGACGCGCGCCGTCGCGGCGCCGAGAGAGTCGTGGTCGAGACCAACGCCACCCTCGTCGACGACGCGGTCGCCCGCGCGTGGCGCGACGCTGGAGTGTCGCTGGCGCGCGTGAACCTCTCGGCCTGGGGCGAGGCCCTCGACGACGTCACCCGCGACCCCGGAGGCTTCGCCCGCACCCTCGCCGGCCTTCGCTCACTCCGTACCGCGGGCGTCGAGGTCGAGCTCTGCGCCGCGCTCGTCGCCCCCACGCTCCCTCACGTCGCGCAGATCCCCGAGGCCCTCGCACACGCCTTCGACGGCGAGCTCTCGGGCCTCTCGATGTCGGCGCGCGTCCCCGTCGAGAGCCCCGACCCGAGCGCGCTCGCCCGCTACGAAGACGCCGCCGCGGCCCTGTCCGCCACCCTCTCGGCCGCGAAGCGCGTGGGCCTCTCGCTCAAGCTCGCGCCCGACAGCGGGCCTCCGCCCTGCGTGTTCCCGCAGCCCTCGGCCGTCGCGAGCCTCTACGCGCTCACCGCCGGCGCGCCCCCGCGCGGCGACCACTCGCGCCTGCCCGCGTGCGAGCGCTGCGCGGTGCGCGACCGCTGCCCCGGCGTCCACACCGCCTACCTCTCTCGCTTCGGCGCGCCGTCGGTGAAGCCCGTCACCGACGACCGCGCGCGACGACGTCTCTCCCTCATCGGCTCCACCGAGGCCCAGGTGCGGCGCGAGTTCGTGCAGCGCAGCCGCTTCGCCGACCCGCGCGCCCTCACCGCCGTCGACGAAGACCTCATCCGGGTGAACTTCCACTGCAACCAGGCGTGTCGCTTCTGCTTCGTCTCGACGCACCTTCCCGCGGCCACCGACGACGCCGTGCGCGAGGCCATCGTCACCGCCGCCCGCGCGGGCCACCAGGTCACCCTCACCGGCGGAGAGCCCACGCTCAACCCGCGCCTCGTCGAGTACGTCGCCCTCGCCCGCGCGCACTCCCCGCGACCCGTCGCGATGCAGACCAACGCGATCCGCCTCGCCGACGCGGCCTACACCGCGGCCCTCGTCGACGCGGGGCTGGGCTGGGCGCAGGTGTCGCTGCACGCGAGCACGGCTGCCCTCTCCGACGCGATGACCGAGGCGCCCGGCACCTTCGACAAGACCGTCGCGGGCCTCGACGCGCTGCACGCGCACCCGAGCGTCGACCTCGTGATCGCCTTCGTCATCACGCGGAGGAACCACGCCGACCTCGCGCCCTTCGTGCGCATGGTGGCCGCGCGCTGGCCGCGGGCCTTCGTGAGCCTGTCGTTCGTGGGCGCCTTCACGGACCTGGTGCCCCGCGACGCCGAGATGGTGCCGCGCTACGCCGACGTGATGCCCGACCTCGCCGAGGCCGCGCGCGAGGCCACGCGCCTGGGCGTCGCGCTGGTGGGCTTCGACTCGATGTGCGGCGTGCCCCTGTGCCTCGTGCCGCCCGAGGTGCGCCCCGCGGCGAGCGAGATCCCCGCGGGGTACGACGAGGGCGAGTTCACCCGCGCCGAGGCGTGCACGCGCTGCGCGCTCTCGACGCGCTGCTACGGACTGCGACGCAGCTACCGGGACCTCTACGGCGACGGCGAGCTCCGCGCCGTCGAGGCGACGTGAGCGCGCAGGAGCTCCGCGCGGGGTCTGTTCATCCGTTCTCCGCGGGCGTGTAGAGTGGGCGCCGTGCGTCGCGCACCAGCGGGAGACCCGACCCGGGCGGTGGCCTACCTGCGCGTCTCGACCGAGGAGCAGCACCTCGGCCCCGAGGCGCAGCGCGCGTCGATCGCGCAGTGGGCCTCGCGCGGAGGCGTCACCGTCGCGGCCTGGCACACCGACGCCGGCGTGAGCGGCGCGAGCGAGCACACCGACCGGCCCGGGCTGATGGCCGCGCTCGAAGACATCCCGGCGCTCCGCGCGGGGGTGCTGCTCATCGCGCGGCGCGACCGCATCGCGAGAGACGTCGTGGTGGCCGCGACCATCGAGCGCGCGGTGAAGGGCCGCGGCGCGCGGGTGGTGTCGGCCGACGGCGTGGGCAACGGAGACACCCCCGCCGACCAGTTCATGCGAACGATCCTCGACGGCGCGGCGGCCTACGAGCGCGAGCTCATCCGAGCGCGCACCCGCGCGGCGCTGCGGGCGCGACGCGCGCAGGGCAAGCGCGCGGGCACGGTGCCGTGGGGCTTCTCCGCCACCGACGACGGGAGGCTCTCTCCCAACGACCTCGAGCGCGCCGTGGTCGCGCGGGTGAGCGCCCTGCGCGCGCAAGGGATGTCGCTGCGCGCCATCGTGCGCGCCCTGGAGGTGGAGTCGCTCTACGCCCGCAGCGGAAAGCCCCTCCAGCTCACCCAGGTCGCGCGCATCGCGCGGGCCCTCGACGCGCTCTCGGCCCCCGAGGCGAGGAGCGCGTGAGCCCGCACCCCCTGCGATGGGTGGAGCTCACCCCCGACTACCGCTGCAACAACCGCTGTACGGGCTGCTTCGCGGTGCGCGACGACGGCCCGTCGATGACCGACCGCGAGGCCCTCGACGCGCTCTTGAAGGGCCGCGACGACGGCGCCGACGGGCTCTGGCTCGGCGGCGGAGAGCCCACCCTGCGCCGCGACCTCTTCAAGCTCGCCGCGGCGGCGCGAAAGCTCGGCTACGCGCGGGTGAAGCTGCAGACCAACGGGATGATGCTGGCCTACCCCGAGTACGCCCGACGCTGCGCCGACGCGGGGGTGACCGAGGTGGCCTTCTCGATCAAGGGCGCGAGCGCCGCGACCCACGATCGCATCGCCCACGCCCCGGGCTGCTACGACCTGATGGTCCGCGGGGTCGAGAACGCGCGGGCGTTGGGCCTGGGCCTCGAGGCCGACCTGATGGTCACCCGCAGCAACGCCCATGAAATTCCTGCGATGGTCGCGCAGAACGTTGCGAGGGGGGTGGGGCACTTCAGGGTCTGGATGCTCTCCGCCGTCGACGCCGCCCAAGGAGACCCCGCGGTGGTGGTCGAGGTGCCCACGATGCGCGAGGTGGCCCCGCGGGTGGTCGAGGCCCTCGCCCACGTCGACCCCGACGACCCCGAGGCCTTGCTCTCGCTGCACACGCCGCCGTGCGTCTTGCCCCCCGAGGGGCAGCGGGCGCGGTTCTTCGCGCCCTCGCTGGGACTGCGGGTGGTGAACCCCGGGGGCCACGCGTTCCGGCTCGAAGACTCGCCCATCGAGGGGGGGCACTTCCTCCCTGGATGCGCCGGTTGCAGGTATCGCCCACGATGCAACGGCCTGCGGCGGGACTACGTCGCGCTGCACGGCCCCGACGAGTTCGTCCCTGTACCGTGACCCGCGTGGCCCGAGGGCCCCGCCCCGTGGTGCAATCGCCCCCTGAGGACCCCTACGCAATGCTCACCCGAGAGACCCCCTCGGCGCCCGCCGTCGACGACAAGATCATCGAGCACGAAGACGCGGCGCACGAGAAGCGCAACTGGGTGCGGCTCACCTTCGACTGCAACAACCACTGCGTCTTCTGCCTCGACACGCTCTCGCACGACGGGCAGATGCGCGACGCCAACGAGGTGAAGGAGCAGATCCTCGACGGCGCGAAGAAGGGCGCCCAGCGGCTCATCCTCTCGGGCGGCGAGCCCACGATGCACCCGCGCTACGTGGACTTCATCCGCCTCGGCAAGCTCGCCCGCTACCGGAAGATCCAGACCGTCACCAACGGCCGGATGTTCTCGTACAAGCCCTTCCTCGACCGCTGCCTCGACGCGGGCCTCGACGAGATCACCTTCTCGGTGCACGGCCCCAACGCGCGCATCCACGACGCCCTCGTGGGCGCCAAGGGCGCCTTCGAGCAGGAGATGGCCGGCCTGCGCAACGCGATGGAGGACGGCCGCCCCATCGTGAACATCGACATCGTGCTCAACCGCGCGAACGTGAAGCACCTGCCCGACATGCTCGAGACCTTCGTCGGGATGGGCGTGCGCGAGTACGACCTCCTGCACGTGATCCCCTTCGGCAACGCGTACCGCGAGGGGCGCGAGGTGCTCTTCTACGACCCCGAGGAGTACCGCCCGTACCTCACCAAGGCCTTCGACTACTCGAAGCGCCCGGGGATGCACATCTGGCTCAACCGCTTCCCCGTCCAGCACCTCGAGGGCTACGAGCACCTCATCCAGGACCCGTACAAGCTCAACGACGAGATCAAGGGCCGCAAGGAGGAGTACCACCGGCTCCTCACCGAGGGCGTCGACCTCGACTGCCGCGACCCGGCCCGCTGCCGGCTCTGCTACCTCCAGAAGGTCTGCGACACCGTCTACGACGTGCGCGACCGGGTGCTCGCCCGCGGCTTCGACCGCGTGCGCGTCGACGCCACCTGGGAGGCCCACCAGGGCCCCATCTGGGGCGGCGACCCCGCGAGCCAGAAGCGCGCGAAGATGCTCGCCGCCGAGGCCGTCGCGCTCGAAGCCTCGGGCGGCCACGCCGACAGCGCGGGCGACCACGTGGCCGACGGCAGCATCGCCGACAACGCGAAGGCGAAGCGCAGCCTCCCGGTGCTCGGCGCCGCGAAGGCCGCCGCCCAGCCCGAGGCGTACAAGCCCGTCGAGCCCGCGGCCCTCGCCGCCGAGGCGAAGGCCACGACCCTGTGGGTGGTCGCGCCCGACCTGAAGTCCGCCCTCGCCGAGGTCGACCGCTTTCCCTCGCTCACCGACCTGGAGCTGGAACTTACAGACTTCCAGGGTCTGGAAGCCTGTTTGTCTGTCACTGGCGAGGTCCACGGAAAGCGCCTCGTGCGCGCGCTCACCCGCGACCCGGCACAGGCCGAGGCCCTCCTCGCGCTGCCCGGGGACTTCGAGGTGAGCGTGGCGCTGACCAAGGCCAACGCCCCGTGGCTCCTCGCGCAGCACGACGCCGGGCTGAACCCCCGCCTCGGGGTCTACCAGCCCACCTACGAGCGCCTGAGCGAGTCGGCCGAGCACGACGTCGACCTCAGGGAGTTCTTCTCTCGCTTCACGTCTCCCGCGCCCGTCGAGGGCGTGCCCGCGTGCGTGACGGGACGCCCCCCGCGGCGCTCACCCTCCACGCTCGACACGGCGATGATGCAGCCCGACGGGCAGCTCGAGATCTTCCGCTACATCAAGCGGTACATCGTGGCCCACTACGCCGCGCGCTCGCGCCGCTGCGCGCCCTGCGTGCACGCGAGCGCCTGCGAGGGGATGCACATCAACTACATCCGCGCGCACGGCTACGGGGTGATGCAGCCCGTGACCGCCGACGCGGAGTGAGGGCCCTCCAAACGCGCTGAGCGCGCCCCTCGCTGGGAGGGAGCGCGCTCAGTGGGTGAGGCGTGGGGGTGCGGTCAGCCCTGGCGCGGGCGCGGCACGACGCGGGTCGCGACGGCGGGCGGCGGGACCACCTGTGTCTCGACCGACGGCGGGGCGTCGAAGCGCGTGTGCTCGGGGTGACCGGCGTGCTGGATCGCGTCGAAGCGGCCGCGCGGGAAGCGGCGGTGACGCTCGCGCAGGGTCATCAGGCCGACGGGGCTGACCCGGTGCTCGCGCGGGCGCAGGAGCGCCGCGAGCCAGAGGACGCCCAGGCCCTGCTCCTCGGGGGTGGGCGTGTCGCCGCCGCCGACGTTGGAGAGGAAGAGCGCGTAGTGACGGGTCTCGGCGATGCCGCGGCGACCGAGGAGGTGACCATCACGGCGCACCACGTCGACCTGGAAGCGACGCCCGTTGCGGCACTCGACCACCACGGGGACGGCGCCCATCTTCACGGGGCGCACGGCGACGACGCGCCAGCGACCGAAGCGAAGGCCCTCGGGCAGGAGCTGTTGCAGCTCGTGCGAGGCCCCCTCGGGCAGGAGCGACGACGCGGCCACGCGCGGCGCGGGCGACGGTGTCGCGGACGACGGCGCGCGGCCCGGAGCGGGGGCGGGCGCGAGGGCCGGGTCACGCGCATCGTTCGTGAGCGAGGCCAACGGCGAGGCCTGCGCAGACGCAGAGGCGCCGGCACTCGCTGTTGCCAACAAACCGCTCAGGAACTGGCGCCGATTCCACTTCGCCATGCGACGCTCCGCTAGGGATGGTGCCTCATCCCAGGCCGTCACCGCCATGGGGTTGCAGCCCGACCCGAAGGCCAAGCCCGCGACCCCGCAAACTTTTCAACGGAAACCTCGTTGGAGCGAGGCAGAAACCCCAGACTTCTCGGGGCTCTCTGCAAACTTTTCAACGAGCCGGAGAGCGCCTCGGGACCCTTCGGAGCCCTCGCGGAGGCCGTCGTGAGACAGCTCCGCGAGGCCGTCGTCACGGCCTCAAGACAGCGCGCGGATGCGGGAAAGAGTGATCCCCATAGGGAAGCTCCGGCCACGGGCAGAGGCCCATGACGGAGAGGCTCGGTCTGTGTGGAGCGCGCACCCATCGCAGGAGAACCTGCCTCTCGTGGAGCAAGGAGCGAGCCACGGAGGGGTCGGCGGATTCAGCGCGGGGCGGAGGGGTCGCTGGCGGGGGGTTGAGCCTCGACGGGCAGGTCGGTCTTCTCCTGGCGGATGCCGTGCTGGGCGGCCTTGCGGGCCTCGGCGGCGCGCTTGGACTCATAGAGCCGCAGGCCCTGATCCGTAATGCGCCCCACCGAGGGCGCGCCGGGAGGAGACATCTCGGGCGGGGGCATCGCGTCCTGCGCGTGGGGACGTCGCGGCCCCTGGGCGCGCGCTTCTGCCACGCGCCGGTCGAAGTCCACGCGCCACTCGTCGAGCGAGCGGAAGCGGTAGCTCGGGTCGCGCGGGTCGCGGATGATCTTCTCGACCACCGCGTCGCGGTCGATGAACACCGGGTAGAGCTCCCCCGGGTCGTACGCGTTGCCGCGGTCGAAGAGCCCGCCGCAGATGGCCCTGAGCGAGCACGACGCGCAGCCCTCGGCGTAGACGTGCTCCCAGTCGGTCTGCCGCACGGTCTGCTTCGCGTCGAGGAAGTGCACGATGCGCTCCTCGCCCTTGACGATCTTGCGCGTCTCGGTGCTCGCCCACGCGAACTCGGCCATGTAGCAGAGGGGCACCTTCTCGACCCTGAACGTGCGCCCGCTCTGGTGCAGGAGCCGCAGCGCGCGGTGCAGCGACAGCTCGAAGTCGGCGAGGCGCGGGGTGTACTGGTCCTGGTTCACCTCGGCGCGGCCCATCGAGGGGTCGAGGTTGTTCCAGACGAAGTGCTGGATGTACGGGTGCTCGGCGATCCAGTGCCGGATGTTCTCGTCGAGGTGGTCTGCGTTCAGCTTGTTGATGACGCAGTTGATGTTGACGTCGATGCCGTAGCGGTGCGCGTTCGACACCGCCGCGAAGGCCTTCTCGAGCGTGCCGGGCATCCCCCGCAGGCGCTCTTCGACGTCGGGCCGCACCGAGTACACCGACACGTGGACGATCTTCAGGCCCGCGTCGGCCATCTCCTTGGCGAAGGCCTCGTCCGAGAGCCTCCAGCCGTTGGTGATCATCCGCACGTGCAGCCCGCGCTCGGTCGCGTAGCGCGCCACGCGCGGCAGCTCGGGGTGCAGCGTGGGCTCTCCGCCCGTGAGGATCACCCCGAAGTACCCGCGGTCGACGAAGTCGTCGACGAGCACCTTCATCGTCTCGAAGGTGTGCACGTAGGGCGTCGCGGGGTTCGAGCAGAACCCGCAGAAGTGGTTGCAGTGCCGGACGACCTGGATGTACCCGATGTTCGCCATCGCTCCGCCGTGCCCTCAGCGCGCCACCGGCAGCGACACCCTCGGGCGACCTTCGTCTCTGGCGGCCGACTCTAGTACCGCCCCTCCCGGACCGAGAGCCCCCGGGCCGACGAACATCCGCGCGAACGACGCCTCGCGCTCGCTCACCCGCGGAGCGTCTCCCTTCGGGGCGCGCGCGGGAGAGACCTCGTCGCCGCCGAAGCGAGAGAGGTAGGCCGCGTCGAGGCCCGGGCACCACGAGCGCGCGGGGCAGCCCTCGCACACGGCCGCGTACGACCGCGGAGGAGACCCGGGTAGAGCGCGGGCCGCGTAGGGGCCGAGGAGGCACAGCGGCGCGCCGTCGATCCACGCGGGCAGCGCGTGGCGCTCGGCGAGCGCGAGCGCGCGCAGCGCGGGCGGCAGCGCCATCGCGAGCCGAGGGAACACCCGGTCGAAGGCGGCGGTGAGCCGACCCGCGGTGACGGGCACCGAGACGCTCCACGCCGCGACGCCGCGCGCCGCGAGCCACGGGAGGAGGTCGGCGAGCGAGCGAGCGTTGGAGCGCGTGAGCACCGACGCGACGACCACGGTGAGGCCCGCGTTGCGCGCCGCGACGAGGCCCGAGGCCGCCTCGGTGAAGCTGCCCTCGACGCCCGCGTGGTAGTCGTGCGCCGCGGCGAGCCCGTGCAGCGAGAGGTGCACGTCGGTGAGCCCCGCGTCGCGCAGCGAGGCCGCGTAGCCGGGAGCGCGCAGACGTCTCCCGTTGGTCTGTACGCCCACGCGAGAGAAGCCCGCGTCGCGCGCGGCCGAGACCACCGCGGAGAGGTCGGGGTGCAGGGTGGGCTCTCCGCCCGTGAGGGTGAGCGCGTCGTGGTCGGCGCGCAGGGCCGTGAGCGCGGCGCGCAGGTCGTCGACAGGGCGCGGCTCGAGCGCGTCGAGGCCCTCGGGCGCGCAGAAGACGCAGGCGTTGTCGCAGGGCGAGAGCAACCGCAGGGTCGCGCGGCGTTGTCGCATCGCGCCGGGACCTTACCTCCCCGCGGCGCGCGAGGGCAGCGCGGGGAGGGCGCGCTTGACCCGCCGGAGCGCGGGCCGATAGGTTCGGCGGCGACGTGATCGGGGTGCCCACGCGGTCCGCTTCGGCCTCTCGACGCAGGCGCGGCGGGGCCGGGGCGTGGGCGTACGTCGCCGCCCTCGCGCTCGCCCTCTTCACCGCCAGCGCCAGCGCCCAACCCAGGGACGCCGGCGCCGACGACCCCTCCTCGCTCGGCGCGTGCGCCCCCGCGGTGGTCGCGTGGTCGCGCGCCTGCGCCCAGCGCCGCTCGCTCGCGCTCAACGCCCTGCACTGCCCCATGCCCGGGATGGTCCTCGTCGACCTCGCCGGGGGCCGCCCGCTGCGCGTCGAGCTGCGCCGCGCCGACGCGCGGGCCTTTCACCGCGTAGGCGCGTGGGGCCTGTCGCCCGTGGGCGACTTCGCCGACTGGAGCCAGGTCGACGCCGACGTGCGCGCGCGCTTCGACCGCCTCTCGGCCTGCGTGCGCGACGACACCGCCTTCTCGGGAGGCGTCGACGCGCCCGCCTCCGCCCCGGGCCGCCGCGGCGCGCCCGCGGCCCACGCGCTCCTCAGCGAGCCCACCTTCGCCAACAGCGTCCCGTGGCTGCTGCTCGCGGCCGTCGCGTGCCTGCTCGCCGCCCGCGGCCGGGCGCGCCTGCGCGCCGACCTGCGCGACCCCACGCTCCGCCCCTACCTCGCCCTCTGGGTCGGCACCTTCACCGCCCGCGCGCTCGCCCTCGCCTCGGGCTATTTCCACCAGAACGGCCAGGGGCCCCTCTGGGTCTCGGCCGCCATCTCGCCGCAGTACCACCCCTACGGGCCGGGCTTCCGCTCGCTCTTCGGCTGGGTCCGCTGGGTCGCCCCGCGCCACCCCGACACCGCCCTCTTCGCCGCCCAGGGCGTCCTCTGCGCGCTCGCGCCCCCCGCGACCCTCTTCATCGCCCGCCGCATGGGCGCGCGCGACTCCCTCGCCTTCGCGCTCTCCCTCGCGGTGGCCTTCGACCCCATCCTGAGCCGCCTCGCCCGCAGCGAGTCGTACTACGGCACCGTCAGCGCCCTGCTCCTGGTCGCCACCGCCATCCTCACCGCGCTCATCCCGACCCGCGCGTGGCGCACCCGCGGCTTCGGCCTGACCCTCCTCGCCGCCGGCCTGGTCATCACCCAGAGCGCGCTCGTGCACCCCGTCGGCTGGGTCGCCGCCGCGCTCACCCCCCTGCCCCTGCTCCTCGGCCCGGGGCGCCTGCGCGACCGCGTCTCTCGCACCCTCGTCGCCGGCGTCGGCGTCGGCGCCGTCGTGGGGATCCTCTCGGGCGCCACCCTCCTCTCGGTGCTCCACTCGCCCTTCGGATCACAGTGGGCCGGGCACGACGCGCGGTCGTTCCACCTCGCGCAGCGCCTCTTCGCCGCCGCGCCGCCCGCGCTGGTGATCGCCGCCCTCGCCTTCGCCGCCTCGCGCTCCACCCGCCGCGCGGCGCTCACCGCCGTGGTCGCCTACGCCTCCCTCGCCGGGCTCATGGCCGCCGACCTCGTGGGCTACGGCGCCACCTTCCCCTGGATCCACCAGGCCTACCTGCGGCTCTACACCTTCGCCGCCGTGGCCCTCGTCGCCGCGACGCTCTCGCCCGCGCCCCGCGATCGCAACCAGTCCATGGCCCTCGGGATGATCGTCTTCATCGTCCTGTCGGGGGTCTTCCTCCGCCACCGCGCGGCGTGGCTGCGCCGCCCCACCGACGCCCTCGAGGCCGCCGACGTCCTCGCGTGGCGCGACCGCGTCCCCCGCGGCGCCGCCGTGGCCTGGCTCGAGCGCGTGGGCCGCCGCGTCGACGTGCTGCCCATCTACCGCGGCTACGCCCCGCTCGGTCACGACCCCGTGCTCCTGCGCGGAGGCCAGGCCCTCGACGACCTCGACCGCGTCGGCCGCCAGACCTTCTACGTCCGCTCGTCGCTGTGCAGCACCCCCGAGGGCCGCCCCCTCTGCGACGAGGTCGAGCGCCGCTACCGCCTCGAGCGCGTCGTCGACGACACCCTCCCCGCGGTGCCCAGCATGGTCGACCTCGACTACGCCTCGCCCACCGTGCACATCGGCCTCTACCGCGTGGCGGGCTCCCGACAGACTCCGTGAGTCTGTCAGTCCGTGAGTCTGTCAGTCTGTCACTTCTTCTCGCTGGCCGACCGTAGGATCTCGGCCTCGGTCTCGCCCGCGATCGCGTCGGCCCGGCGGAGCAGCAGGTCCACCGCCACCCGCACCAGGGTGTTCTCGGTGATGCGCTCTCCCCCGGCGCCGCGCTTGGCCCGGGAGAGCCTCCGCGCGAGCCGGTCGAGGGCCTCGAGCTGCTCGTCCCTGAAGCGCACCTCCTTGCGCGTCAGCCGCTGGTAGAGCGGGACTTCCGAACTCACAGACTCTGTCACTCTGTGCTTCGTCGCGGGCTTCTTCTCCGCGGGGGGCTTCTTCTCCGTCGCCTTCGCGACGGGCGCTGGAGCGGGCTCCGGCGCGGGGGCCTCGACCACGGGCGCTGGAGCAGGAGGGGGCGCAGACATGGGCGCCGAGGGCTTCGCGGGAACGGGCGGCGCGGGCTCCTTCAGCGCCTGCCCGAGGAAGTCCGCGAGGCCCTTTCGGGGCTTGGCGCTACCAGTCACGGAGCACCTCGTCGATCACGCGGCGGTAGTCGCCCGCGGCCTCCTTCGCGTTGGGGCCCGCGTAGTCGCTCACCGCGACGCCCGCCAGCGACGCCCTCTCGTGGGCCTTGTACGTGCGCACCACCGCGTGAAAGGCCGGCACCCCCGCCTCGCGCAGGGTCTCCAGGGCCTCCATGGCCTCGTTGAGCGAGCGCGGGTCGACGCGGGTGAGCAGCACCCGGTGCGCGACCCTGGTGGGCGCGATCACCGACCGGATCGTCGTGATCAGCGCCGACATGTCGAGCGGCGCCGGAGGCGTCGGCAGCACCACGTAGTCCGCCGCGCGCGCCACGGCCTGCAGGCCCTCGGAGTCGAGCCGCGGCGGAGAGTCGACCACCACCACGTCGTAGCCGTCGACCTCGCGCAGCCGCGAGAGCGTCTCGGGGTCGGTCTCGGTCGCGAGGGTGAAGGGCATGGGCTTGCCCCGCTCGCTCCACCAGGTCGCGCTGCCCTGCGGGTCGGTGTCGACCAGCAGCACCTTGCGCTTCGCCGCCGAGAGCAGCGCCGCGAGGTTCACCGCGGTGGTGGTCTTGCCCACGCCGCCCTTGCCGTTGGCCACCGCCACCACCTTCAACCCGGTGGGGCCCTTGCGCTTCGTCCGGCTCATCGCAGGCCGCGCACGCTACGCCCGCCGTGCGCGCCGCCACAACGACGAACGACAGACTCTGTGACTCCCGCCCTCTGTCACTCGCAGACTCTGCGACTCACGAAGGAACAGACTCCGTGAGTCTGGAACTCTGTCAGTTCGTGAGTGACAGAGATTCACGAACCCCGTGACGGATCGACTTCGGGAGTGTCAGCCCGTGGGCTCCGAGGTCGGCCCCGACGTGGGGTCGGGCTCGGGCGTCGGCGTGGGCGCCGGGTCGGGGTCGGGGTTGGGGTCGTGCGGAGGCGCCGGGTCGAGGGGGTCGAGGGGGCCGGGCCCTGCTTCGGTCTTCACGAACACGTCGTCAGCGTACCAGTCGCGGCGGGCGACGAGGCCGGCCTCGTCGTGGACGACCGTGGGCCCGTGGCGCTTGCCCGCGCGGTAGCGCGACTCGGACTCGAGCTTTCCCGACGGGTAGTACTCGCGCACGAGGCCGTCGAGCGCGCCGTCGGCGTAGTGGAGCTCGGCCTGCATCACCCCGTTGGGGTAGTAGGTCACCGTGGGGCCGTTGAGCACGCCGCGGGCGTAGGTCTCGACCGCGTAGAGGGCGCCGGTCGTGTAGTACATCCGGCCCTGGCCCTCGAGGACGTCGCCGACGTAGGGCGTCTCGCAGCAGACGCGGCCGTCGTCGAAGTGGTGCTTGACGATGCGCTGGTCAGGCGGCGGAGGAGGGAGCTCGGACATGTCGGGTGGGGCGAAGATCACGCACCCCCGTAGGGAGCGTCAACGACGCGCGGTCAGGCGTCGCCGTCGGTGTTGCGCGCGGAGGTGGTCTCGCGCTGCGGCGCAGGGTTCACCTCGATGCCCGACGAGGAGCTCGGCAGGGACGTCGGGCTCGCGGGCGGCGCGGCGCGGGTGGGGCCCTCTTCGCCGTCTTTGAGGCCCTGCTTGAAGTTGCTCAGGCCCGAGCCGAGGCTGCGGCCGAGCTCGGGGATCTTCGAGGCCCCGAAGAGCAGCACGACGATCACCAGGATGATCAGGAGTTCCGAGGCGCCCATCAGCGCGCATCGTGCCCGCACGGCGCGGCGAGCGCCACCCCGGGGACCGTTCGCGCCGCGTCTGCCCTAGACTGCCCGCGCGATGGCCGCCCCCCGACCGCTGCGCGCGCTGGTGCTGCACCCGCCCATGTCCGTCGCGCGGGACTTCATCGACTACCCGTACTTCAGCGACCTCGGCGCCGTGCAGACCGCGGCCGTGCTGCGCGCCGAGGGCTACGACACCGCCCTGATCGACGCCTTCGCCCTCCCTTCGTCGGGCCTCGCCTGGAGGGACGACGGCCGCGCCCTCCTCGGGGCGCCCGTGGGCGACGTGATGACCGCCGTCGAGGCCCTCTACGGCGCCAGAGAGGCGCCCGAGGCCGTGGTGGTGGCGTACACGCCCTTCCACCGCCCGCCCGCCCGCGACGACGTGCTGGGCGCCGCGCTCGGGGCCCTGCGCGCGCGCTTCCCCGACGCGTGGGTGCTCCTCGCAGACCTGTACCAGTCGGGCCAGCACTACGTCGACGCGCCCGCAGAGGCCGTGCTCGCGAGCTACCCCGAGGTCGACGCGTGGCTGAAGTACGAACCCGAAGCCACGCTCCCTGGGCTCCTTCGCGCGCTGGGCGAGGGGACGAAGCCCACGGGCACGCACCGCGGGATCGAGCCTCCGTCGCTCGACGCGCTGCCCTTCCCCGCGTGGGACATGGTCGACCTCGACGCGCGCGACCGCTTCTGCGCGCGCACGGTGCGAGAGCTGGGACGGGGCTTCTGGGCCTTTCCCATCGACGGTCGCACGCTGCCGATGGTGACCTCGCGGGGCTGCCCCTTCGCTTGCGTGCACTGCAGCTCCAACCCCGGCCGCGCCGAGGGCGCGCCCAAGACGCAGCGGCGCTACTCCGCGGAGAAGCTCCGCGAGTACCTCACCGCGATGCAGCGCGCGCACGGCGCCACGCGCGTCGAGGTGCTCGACGAGCTCATCAACGTCAACGAGCGCCACTGGGACGGCTTCCTCGACGCGGTGAGCGCGCTGGGCTTGCGCTTCGACGTGCCCAACGGGATGCGCGCGGACTACCTCGAGCCCCGTCACTTCGAGGCGATGCGCCCGCTGGTGACCACGGTGAGCGTGAGCGCCGAGAGCGGCGTGCAGCGCGTGGTGACCGAGGTGGTGAACAAGCGCCTCGACCTCGGCGCGATCGAGCGCGCGGCGCAGTCGGCCCACGAGGCCGGCGTGCCCTTGATGATCCACTACATCATCGGCCTCCCTGGAGAGACCGCCGAGGAGATCAACGGCACCCTGCGCTTCGCCGTCGACCTCTACGAGCGCTTCGGCGCGTGGCCCGCGGTGCAGTACGCCACGCCCCTGCCCGGGACGGGCCTCGCGAAGGGCCGCGCGCTGCCCGTGGTGGACGACTGGGGACCGCGCTTTCAGACCGCGCCGAGCCAGCCCGGGATGGCCGTCGACGCCGACACCCTGCGCCGCTTCAAGTGGACCTTCGACGAGCTCATCCGCGCCTCGTCGGGCCCCCAGAAGGTCATCATGAACGTGACCTACGTGTGCAACAACCGCTGCACCTTCTGCGCGGTGGGCACGCGCACGCAGGTCGACGGCCACCCGCAGCGGCAGCGCGAGCACCTCGACCGCTACCGCGCGATGGGCGTGACCATGGCCGACTTCGACGGCGGAGAGCCCACGCTCAACCCCGAGCTGATCCCGCTGGTGCGCTACGCGCGGCGGGTCGGCTACGAGCGCGTCAACGTCACCACCAACGGGCGGCTCTGCGCGTACGAGAAGTTCGCGCGCTCGCTGGTGCGCTCAGGGCTCACCACGCTGCTCTTCAGCGTGCACGGCCACGACGCGCAGCTCCACGCGCAGCAGGTGGGCGTGGCCGAGGCCTTCGAGCAGACCGTGGCGGGGATCCGCAACTGCCTCAAGCACGCGCCGCCCGGCGTCGAGCTCGGCATGAACGTCACGGTCACCAAGGGCAATCACCAGCACCTCGAGGCCCTCGCGCAGCTCGCGTGGGACCTCGGGCTGCGCTGGGTGAACATCCAGTTCCTCACGCCCTTCGGCCGCGCCACGCGCTGGATCGCCCCCGACACCCAGGCCGCCGCCGACATCGCCATGGGCGTGATCGACCGCTGGCGCGACCGGATGAAGTTCCAGGTGATCAACCTGCCCTTCTGCTTCATGCCCGGCTACGAGGAGTTCCTCCTCGGCGACATGATGAAGCTGCAGCGGCACATGATCTTCGTGAACAACGACGACGTGAACCTGGCCGACTACCTGGCCGAGCGCCGCGTGAAGAAGCCCGTCTGCGCGTCGTGCCCGCACGCCGTCTTCTGCGGAGGCTTCTACGAGCTCGACGACGCGCCCGAGCCTCCGTGGCTGGTGCGACCCGAGGACCTCGTGCGACCCGTGAAGCCCCCTGACGCGCCGAGGCGCGCGGGCTTCGAGTCGTAGGCGTTGTCGGGGGAGGGGAGGGGCGAGTCGGGGCCGCGTCGCGCGACCCCGCGGAGGTCACCAGCTGCCGTGCGAGCCGTGCGAGCCGTGCGAACCGTGCGAGCCGTGCGAACCGTGCGAACCGTGCGAACCGTGCGAACCGTGCGAGCCGTGTGACCCGTGCGAGCCGTGCGAGCCGTGCGAGCCGTGCGAGCCGTGCGAGCCGTGCGACCCGTGCGAGCCGTGCGACCCGTGCGACCCGTGCGAGCCGTGCGAGCCGTGTGAGCCGTGCGAGCCGTGCGAGCCGTGCGAACAGTGCTGGGCGCCGCGCTGCGCGTCGTCGGGGACGATGGCCGGACCCTTGGGGCGGTTCGACGCCTCTTCGCTGGCGCGGTCGGCGATCTCACGCTCCCGCGCCGAGAGCATCGCGCCCGCGTCACGCTTGAACGAGGGGAGCTCCTCGTCGGAGGAGTCGTCGCCGGATTCGTCGCGATGGTCGTCTGAGCCAGTCATGATCGCCTCGAGGGGTTGCCATCCCAGCGCGCGCGGGTGGAGCTATCCACCCGCGAGACTATCGATTTCGGGCTGTCAACACTAGCCCGCGTCATGGACGAAGTGATCCCGGTGCCGGTTGATGGTCCAGCGCCGGAAGACCTCCATGTCCGCGGGGTCGTTCTTGTGGATCTTCTCGAACAGGTAGTCCTGGATGCCCTTGTGGACCATGCACACGGTGCTCTCCCGCATGCGGCCCGAGAGCGACCCCTGGGTCTTGTAGGTGTGCACCGGGCACGCCCCGCAGTAGGGGTTGTAGGCGCAGTTCACGCAGTCGGGCCGCGCGTCGACGTTCGACCCGAGCGCCAGCGCGCGCACCGTCGGGTGCGACATCATCTGCTTGTAGGTGAGCTCGCCCACCCTCCCCAGGAGGAAGGTGTCGTCGCCCGTCTCGTGGAGCATCCGGGCCTCGTCACCCGCGAACACGAGCCCGTCGTAGTTGTAGGCGACGGCCGAGAGCCCCGCGCCCGACGGGCTGCGGATGTCGAGGAAGTTCGGGTCCTCGCCGTTGAGGATCTTCGTGAGGAAGATCGCCGCGTAGCGCTCGAGGATCTGCGTGCCCTGCTTGTTGAGCTCGATGATGTAGTCGGTCGTGTCGCGGTAGAACCGCAGGTACTCCTCGCGGGGGTACTCCACGCGGTGCGCGGTCTTCTCCATGAACCCGAAGGGGTCGATGGGCCGCAGGAAGAGCGCCTTGCACCCGAGCGAGGCGTAGGTGTCGACGATCTCTCGGCCGCGCGAGAGCGCGTCGCGCGTCGTCGTGAGCAGGGCCTCGACGTGGTAGAGCGACGTGTCGAGCCCGCGCTCGGCGTAGGCCTCGTTGATGCGCTTGATCCAGTGCACCGCGGCCTTGAAGGCGTTGGAGCCCACGAGCTTTCGCTGCTTGTTGTGCAGGTGCTCGGGCCCGTCGATGCTGGTGCAGAGCTGCACCTTGTGGTCGAGCAGGAAGGCGAGCTTCTCCTCGTCCATGAGGGCGAGGTTCGACACCATCGTGAACTCGAGCTGCTTGCCGAGGGAGCGGTTCTTCTCGAGCGCGTACTCGATGGTGTGCTTCACCACCGGGAAGTTCACCAGGGGCTCTCCCCCCTGGAACTCGATGGTGACGAAGTGCGACGAGCTCGACAGGGCCAGGTCGACGGACTTCTCCGCGATCTCTTTGGTCATGTCGGTCTGCGTCGCGGTCATGTCGGCGCGCGACGCGTGGCAGTAGACGCAGGTCTCGTTGCACCTGAGCGTCACCACCATCATGTGCAGGTTCGGCCCCGAGTCGAGGAAGCGCTTCCTGCGCTTGAGCCGCTCGACCGCGGCGGGCACGTCGAACTCCGCGCGGATGAGGTTGGCCGCCTTCAGCCGCGACCACAGCCCGCTGCCGCGCTCGACGGTGCCCTCGGCGAAGGCCTTGAACTCCGGCTGCTCGAGCATCACCCAGTCGCCCTGGGCGTTGCTCACCACGTAGGCCCCGTCGACCTCGCGCACCCTGAAGAACGCGGGGAAGGTCGCGCTCGGCTTCTCGATACCCGCGAGCATCACGCGAGGCCCTCCTTGCGCGAGAGGCCGAAGGCGAAGTTGCCGAGCTCCTGGGCGACCTTGCGCTCGCGCTCGGGGCGCCTGGCGCTCACGCGCACGACCCGGTAGTCGCCCTCGTCGCTCAGCTCGATCTGCGCGAAGCGCGCGAAGGCGTCGACGGCGCCCTGCACCGCCGCCGGGGCGTAGAGCTCTTTGTGGAAGCGCCGCTCGATCACGGCTTCGCCTCGGTCGAGGCCTCAGCCCCCGACGCCTCGGTGGGGGTCTTCTTGCGGTACTTCTCCTCCCACGACATCGCGATGCCGAGGGGGTCGTCGAAGCTGTCTTCGCTGAAGTCGAAGGAGGCCAGGTCGTCGAGCGAGGGCTCGGCCATGGAGCCCGCGAGGGCCTGCGCGGTGACCGTCTCGATCACCACGCGGTTCTCCTCGATGATCTTCTGGCGCCACGCCTGGGTGAGGAGCTCGTTGATGAGCTCGCCCGCCATCGCGCGCCGCGAGGCCGCGTCGCCCGCGCCGGACTTCTCGGTCAGGGTCACCGCGTAGGCGCCGGCCTTGGGGCGGTCGAGCAGCACGTAGCAGCGGTCGATGAAGATGTACGCGGCGCCGTAGACCGCCTCCAGGGGGTAGACCGCGGCGTCGACGGTGACCGTGACGCTGCCCTCAGCGGGGTCGGTCACCACGATGTCGGACGGAAATCCTTCGAGCGTTTGCGTGCCCATGCGTCTGAGAGATCCTTCCCAAAGACCCTGAAATCGGGTGCATTTGCAAAACAGGGGCCGAGTCTGCCACCGGGGGTTCGAAGTCCGCAATCCGCCTCAGGAAACCCGTTGCGGAGTGGGACTTCGGCGAGGGGAGCGGCCGCGTCGGGCGGTACATCTTTGCGCAACGCCCGCAGCGCGCCGCGTGGATGCGTGGTCCGCCCCCCGCCCGAGCGTCAAGGGGACACCGCCCTCACGAGCCACTGGTTGCTCCCCTCGGGGGTGATGGGCCGCCGCTCCACGCAGCGCAGCGCCGGGGCCGCGCGGGCGATCACCGCGAGGGCCTCGTCGGCGCCGTCGTTGCGGTAGTGCTCGAAGCCCGAGGGCCCTCCCTCGGCGCGCTGGGCCTGCTCGCGGGTGCGCACCAGGCCGAAGGCCACGTTGTCGACCACCGTGAGCGTACCGCCCGGGCGCAACAGCCCCGCGATGGCCCTCACCGCCGCGTCGGGGTCGCGGAAGTGGTTCCAGCTCCGGAGCACCAGCGCGTGGTCGAAGCGGTCTTCGCCCGAGAGCGACTCGGCGTCTCCGACGCGCAGCTCGGCCCAGGGCCACCGCGCGCGCAGCGCCGCGACGTGCGCCGCGTCGGGGTCGACGCCCACGTACCGCAGCCCCTCTCGCACGCGACCTTCGAGGATGTCTCCGTACGGGCCCTGCCCGCAGCCCACGTCGATCACGCTCCCGGTGAGCCCCGAGAGCGCCTCGCGCACCCGCGCGTCGTCCTCGCCGAACACGTCGCGCAGAGAGGGCGCCCACAGCCCCGCGCACGACGCGCGCGCCGGGCACGACGCGCAGCGCGGGTCGGCGAAGAGCTTGCGCAGGTCGGCGCTGAAGTCATCGGGCGCGCTCTTCTGCGACACGTCGACGTAGACCTGCCCGAGCGCCCTCGCGACGCGGTCGACCTCGCTCGCCGAGAAGTCCGTCGTGCGCGTCTGGAAGAGCCCGACCCTCGCGCCGCGCCGCACGAACAGCGAGGTCTCGCGAGGCCACGCGCGCGGCCCCACGCGGTACACCGGGCAGCCCTCGTGCGTGTCGCCGCGGAGGTCTCCCACCGCGCGCACCAGGGTGTAGTTGAACGAGTTCGACCGGGGCCCCGCGGCGTTCATCGGGCACGCGGAGTGTATGCTCGCCGCGCATGGTCATGAGCACCGCGCGCGCCGACGGCCGCGCCCGCCCTCCCGCGATCACCCCGCGCGACCTCACCATCCCCGACCCCGGGTCGACCACCGCGCGAGACGTGCTCTCGCTGGCGATGCGACGGCTCCTCGCGGAGTTCCGCAAGCTCCCGCGCCTGCTCCCCGCGACCGCGAGCGAGCGCCGCGAGGTGGAGTCCTTCGCCGCCCTCGTCGACGCCCTCTACGCGTCGCAGCCGGGCCTCGTCGCGAGCCTCCTGCGACGTCCCACGGTGGGCACCCTCGCGCGCTGCCTGCGCCGTCACCTCGGCCCCCAGGGAGACCCCGCCGAGGCCCTCGCGATCGGCCGCGCGCTGCGCGCCACCGTGGGCTTCGAGCTCGCGCTCATGGGCGCGCTGCCCTCCGCGCTGCGCGTGTCGCGGCCGCCGTCGCGGGTGCTCTCGCTCGGCGCGCGCGTCGCGCTCGACCTGCCCGACGACGCGTCGGTGACCTTCGAGGGGCAACGCGCGCGCGTCGAGCACGGAGGCGCTTCGCGCGACGTCGACCTCGCGCCGGTCGCGTCGGGAGAGGCCACACCCGAGGGCTTCTCGCGTCCCTACCACGACCTCGTCGACGGGATGGCGCTCGCCCTCGCCGACAACAACCCGCTGCAGATGTACGAGGCCCACCCCGACAAGTTCGGCAACGCCATCGACCTCGGAGGGCGTGACGTCTCCGCGTGGGTCGACGAGCTGCGCGCGTGCCTCGACCTCATCGAGCGGCACCT
>JAWKRC010000035.1:0-85950 GCA_041389825.1 Polyangiales bacterium
CGCTCGCAGTAGGGGCGCGGCTCGGCGCACGCGGTGTCGCACGCGCCGCAGTGCGCGGGGTCGTTGAGGTCGGTCTCGCAGCCGTTGTCGTCGCGGCCGTCGCACGAGGCCCAGCCCGCCGCGCACCCGCCCGCGACCACGCACGCGCTCGACACGCAGCGCACGAGGGAGGGGTCGACGTGCGCGAGCGCGGCGCAGGAGTTCCCGCAGGCGCCGCAGTTGAGCGGGTCGGTGCGGGTGTCGGTGCACGCGCCGTTCACCGCGCAGTAGGTCATGCGGCAGCCGTTGTCGGTGGGCAGCGCGCCGTCGGTGCCGGGGATGATCACCGCGGCGTCGTCGTTGCCGATGCTCGGCCGCGCGTCGGTGCCGCACGCCGCCGTCGCGCTCGCCGCCGCCACGACGAGCCACCCGCGAAAGGAGGAAGTCATGCCCGCGACGCTACCAGAGAGCCGCCGAGGTCGCGGCCATGGCCCACGCTGGCACAGCGAGAGCGCTCACGAAATGCCTGCCTGCGCGGCGTTTCGTGAGAGACCCCAGGTGGCACCTCGGTTGCTCGATGGAGGTCTTATGAAGCAGGCACGCGCGCAGGGGCTCAGCGCCCTCTTTCATCGGCTGGTGTGGATGATGGCCGTGGCGCCCGTCGCGGGCTGCGGCTCGACGGTCATCACGCCCGAGCAGGACGCGGGCGGAGACGTCTCGACCACCGACACGGCGCCCCCGACCGACGTGGTCATCACCGACCGCGCGCAGCCCGTCGACGCTGGTCCCTACGACGCCGGGCAGGACGTGGAGGTCGTCGTCGACGTGAGCCCCGTCGATACTGGCCCGAGAGACGTGCCGCCGGTCGACGTGCAGCCCATCGACGCAGGACCCGAAGACGTCCCGCCCAGCGACGTCGGCCCGATCGACGTGGTGCTCCCGGATACCGGGCCGCTCCCCGACGTGTCGCCGGTCGACGTGCAGCCCGGCGACGGCGGCGCGTGCGACCCCATCGTCGGCGCGATGCACTCGGGCGGGACGTGCAACACCTTGATCCAGTTCCCGTGCGGGCTGCCGAGCGACGTGCGCGTGCCCGAGGGCGGCTGGCTGGAGTACACCGACTGCGAGCGCCTCTGCCGCGGGCCCGACATCTTCTTCTCGGGCGGCTGCCAGGTGACCGCGCGCGGCGACGCGGGAGACACCCTCTCGTGCATCACCTGCGCGGTGGGTCGGCGCCCCGAGGGCTTCGTCCCCACCGCGGTGCGCGCGAGCGACCTCGCCGGGGAGTTCCTCGCGCGCGTGACCGAGCTCGAAGAGGCCTCGATCGAAGCCTTCGAGCGCCTCGCGCTGGAGCTCGCTCAGTGGGGCGCCCCGACCGAGCTCGTCGACGCCGCCCGCGCCGCCGCCGACGACGAGCGCCGACACACCCGCGCGATGGGCGCCCTCGCCGCGCGACGAGGGGCCGTGCCCGCGAGGGCCGCGGCGAACGACGCATGGGCGCCCCGCGCGCTCGAAGACCTCGCGCTCGAGAACGCCGTCGAGGGCTGCGTGCGCGAGACCTTCGGCGCCCTCGTCGCGACGTGGCAGTCGAGGCACGCGGCCGACGCGACCGCGGCCCGCGCCTTCGCCGTCGTGGCCGAAGACGAGTCTCGCCACGCCGACCTCGCGTGGGCCGTGGCCGAGTGGGTCGAGTCCCGCCTCGACGCCTCGGCGCGCGAGCGGGTGAGCGCGGCGCGCGACGCGGCCGTGGCCTCGCTGAAGCGCGAGCTCTGCCGCCCGGTGCCCTCGGCGCTGGTGCGAGAGCTGGGCCTCCCGACGGCCCGCGACGCCGCCGCGCTGGCCGACGCGCTCGACGCGCAGCTCTGGGCCGCCTGAGCGCCCGCCCCTCGCCCCCCGCCCCGTCTCTCTCCCCCCGTGTCTTGCGGTCGTTGTGCGAGACGGCCCCCGTGCGCTAAGAGCACGCGCGGACTACTCCCACCCCCCCGAAGGTTGCACCCCATCGGCCCGCGGCGCCCGCCGCGAGCGCTGCGAAAGGCCCGAAGTAGCGATGATCCCCTGGCTCCTGCAGAAGGTGTTCGGCACCAAGCACGACCGAGAGCTGAAGAAGATCCGGCCGATGGTCGCCGCGGTGAACGACCTCGAGCCCAAGATGCGCGACCTCACCGACGATGAGCTCCGGGGGCTCACCGCGAAGTACCGCGAGCGCATCGACAACGGAGAGTCCCTCGACAAGCTCCTGCCCGAGGCCTTCGCGACCTGCCGCGAGGCCGGGCGGCGCGTGCTGAACATGCGCCACTTCGACGTGCAGCTCATCGGCGGCATCACCCTGCACCGCGGGATGATCGCCGAGATGAAGACCGGCGAGGGCAAGACCCTCGTCGCGACGCTGCCGTCGTACCTCAACGCCCTCGAGGGCAAAGGGGTGCACATCGTCACGGTGAACGACTACCTCGCCACGCGCGACGCCGAGTGGATGGGGCGCATCCACCGCTTCCTCGGGCTCACCGTGGGCACGGTGGTGAACTCGCAGAGCGACCGCGAGAAGAAGGCCGCGTACCGCTGCGACATCACGTACGGGCAGAACAACGAGTTCGGCTTCGACTACCTCCGCGACAACATGAAGTACTCGGTCTACGACTGCGCGCAGCGTGACCTGAACTTCGCCATCGTCGACGAGGTCGACTCGATCCTCATCGACGAGGCGCGCACGCCGCTCATCATCTCGGGCCAGGGCGAGGCGAGCTCGTCGCTCTACGTCGAGATCACCAAGGTCATCCCGTACCTGCGCAAGGACGAGCACTACGCCCTCGACGAGAAGGCGCACTCCGTGGCGCTCACCGACGAGGGCATCGAGGAGGCCCAGCGCAGGCTGAAGATCAAGAACCTCTACGACCCCGCCCACATCGAGGAGCTTCACGTCCTTCAGCAGAGCCTGCGCGCGCACACGCTCTACAAGCGCGACGTGAACTACATGGTGAGCGACGACGGCAAGGTGGTCATCATCGATGAGTTCACCGGCCGCGTGCTCGCGGGCCGCCGCTGGAGCGACGGCCTGCACCAGGCGGTGGAGGCCAAGGAGTTCGTCCGCGTCCAGGAAGAGAACCGGACGATGGCGACGATCACCTTCCAGAACCTCTTCAGGCTCTACAAGAAGCTCGGCGGGATGACCGGCACGGCCGAGACCGAGGCCGAGGAGTTCCACAAGATCTACAAGCTCGACGTGCTGTCGATCCCGACGAACAAGCCCATCCAGCGCAAGGACTACGACGACCTCGTCTACAAGACCGAGCGCGAGAAGTTCAAGGCCGTGGTCGACGAGATCGCCGACTCGGTGGAGCGCGGGCAGCCCTCGCTGGTCGGCACCGTCACGGTGGAGAAGTCCGAGGCCATCTCGCAGCTCTTGCGAAAGCGCGGCATCCAGCACGAGGTGCTCAACGCGAAGCAGCACGAGCGCGAGGCGTTCATCGTCGCGCAGGCCGGGCGCAAGAGCGCCGTCACCGTGGCGACCAACATGGCGGGCCGCGGCACGGACATCATCCTCGGCGGCAACCCCGAGATGCTCGCGAAGGCAGAGATGATCCTCCTGCGCAAGGACCCGTCGGACCCGGTGAACGCCGAGGAGCTCGAGGCGATGGTCGCGCGATACAAAGAGCGCTGCGACGCCGAGCGCGAGGAGGTGAGGGCCGCGGGCGGACTTCACATCATCGGGACGGAGCGGCACGAGTCGCGGCGCATCGACAACCAGCTCCGCGGCCGCGCGGGGCGCCAGGGCGACCCGGGCTCGTCGCGCTTCTACCTCTCGCTCGAAGACGACCTCATGCGCATCTTCGCGGGCGAGCGCGTGCAGTCGATCATGGACCGCCTCGGCATGGAGGAGGACGTGCCCATCGAGCACCCGTGGGTGACCCGCTCGGTGGAGAACGCGCAGAAGAAGGTCGAGGCGAGGAACTTCGACATCCGCAAGAACGTCCTCGAGTACGACGACGTGATGAACCAGCAGCGCAAGGCGGTCTACAAGCTCCGCCGCGACGTGCTGGAGGGCCGCTACGCCCGCGAGGCGACGAAGGGCCAGGAGGAGGAGGAGAGGCCCGAGGTCGCGCCGCGCGAGCTCGACGAGGCCACCGTCGCGCGCGTGACCGAGCTCACGTCGGTGATGCTCCGGCAGACCGCCGTCGCGCGCTCGATGCCGAAGACCGACACCGACGACCAGAACGAGGGCTACCGCGGGCCGACGGGCAACCGCGCGCCGCAGACCTTGGAAGAGGCCGAGAGCTTCGACGCCGAGCGCGCGGAGATGGAGGTCTATCACTACTTCGGGGCGCGCGTTCCGCTGACGAAGTTCGCCGACGACCCCGTCGCGGCGCACGAGCACCTCGTGAAGGAGGTGTGCCGGTCGATCCAGATGCAGCGCGAGCGCCTGCTCGACCTGATCGACGCGGTGAACTCGCACGAGGTGGAGAAGCACTGCCCGCCGAACTCCACCCGCGACGACTGGAACCTCGAGGCGCTGTCGAGCCTGTTCAACGAGCGCTTCGGCGAGAAGCCCGGCGAGCTCGAGGGCGCGGGCAACCGCGAGGACCTCGCGGCGCTGCTCTACAAGGCCGCCGAGGCGCTCTACAACGAGCGCGAGAAGGTCATCGAGGTGGAGTTCCTGCTCCGCGCGTTCCGCTCTCTCATGCTCGAGGAGATCGACCGCGCCTGGATCGACCACCTCACCAACATGGACCACCTCCGCGACGGCATCGGCCTGCGCGGCTACGGCCAGCGCGACCCGAAGCTCGAGTTCAAGAAGGAGGGCTTCGAGATGTTCACGGCCATGATGAACACCGTGAACGCGGGCGTGCTCCAGAAGCTCTTCCACATCGAGTTCGAGCGCCAGGCCGACGTCGAGCGCCTCGAGCGCGAGGAGGAGCGCCGCTACGCCGAGCGCCAGCGCAGCATGGTGGCGCAGCACGACGGCGAGAGCGGCGTCGACGAGACCAGCGACCTCGACCTCGCGAGCGCGCTGTCGCACCTCGGCCTCGACCCCTCGCAGATCACCACCGTGCGCCGCGGAGCCCCGCGGCCCGCTCCCGCCGGGGCAGCGACAGCGCAGCGCCCGCGGCGCCCGCGCCCTCGCGCGACACGGCCGACGCGGGTGAGCCCACGCCGTCGGCGCCTCCCGCCGAGGCGATCCAGGTGGTGCGCCGCGCCCAGCCGCGCATCGGCCGCAACGACCCCTGCCCCTGCGGCTCGGGCAAGAAGTACAAGAAGTGCCACGGGGCCGAAGGCGCCGACGCGGCGCCCGAGGGCTCGTCGAGCGACGAGTCCACCCCCAACACCTGACCGCCCTCCCCTACCGCAGCGGGTGCTCGCAGAGCGCCTGCGCGAGACTCACGTAGAAGCTCCGCCTCGGGTCGTCGGCCCTGAACACCAGCCGGAAGTGGTCGGTGGTCGGCGTCACCGAGGGCAGGAGCGGCACGAGCGCCCCTCGCGCGAGGTCCTTCTCGATGAGGTAGCGCGGGAGCACGGCCACGCCGCGGCCCGCGCGCACGGCCCAGGCGATGGCCTCGATGGTGCCGAGTCGCCACACCCTCGCGAAGCGCAGGCCCTCTCCCGCCCCCGGCGCGTCGCGCCAGTAGCGGAACAAGGGCAGGTCGTGCCCCGCGTCGATGAGCGTGTGCGCCTCGGACTGCGACCGCCGACGGAGCGGGCTCTTCGCGAGCAGGCTCTTCGCGCCCACCAGCACGTAGCGCTCTTCATGGAGCTGCACGGCGTCGAGCCGCGGGTCGGCGAGCCGGGTGGAGGTGACCGCGCAGTCGAGCTCGCGCGATCGCAGCCGCACGAGGAGGTCGTCGCCCGCGCTGAAATAGAGGTGCAGCGTGAGGTGCTCGAAGCGCCGCGAGAGGTCGTCGAGCTGCGGCACGAGCCACGAGAGGCCGAGCTCGTGGCGCGTGCCGACGGTGAGCTCCATGGGCGCCGCGCCGACGCCCCCCTTCGCGACGCGGGCGCAGTCGGCCGCCATCGCGAGCACCTGCCGCGCGTGCGCGAGGAGCGCGAGGCCCTCGGTGGTGAGCGTCACGCTCCGGGTGGTGCGGTGGAAGAGCGGCGCGCCGAGCTGGTCTTCGAGCTGCTTGACGCGCGCGCCGAAGGCCGCGGGCGTGAGCGCGACGGAGCGCGCCGCGGCGCGGAAGTTCAGCGACTGGGCGGCGGCGACGAAGCAGCGGAGGTTCTCGGTGGAGGGCAGGTCCATCGCGGCGCGGCGATGGTACGCGCGGAGGGGCTCAGGCGAGGAGCGCGCGCCACGGGATCAGCCACGGCCACACCAGCACGATGAAGAGGAACGACAGGCCGATGCCCGGCGGCACCTCGCGCGCGCGGCCCGAGGCGACCCGCGGGAGCGCGAACACCGCCAGCCACAGGGACTTGTAGATCACCTGCGCGACGAGGAGCGGGGCGGCGCGCTCGGGCCTCCAGAGGCCGTAGACGCTCAGCGCCATCACCGCGCACCAGAACGCGCCCACCACCGCCCGCCAGCCCTCGCTCTCGGCGAAGCGCGACTGCGCGGGGTCGCCGCGGCCGAGCAGCGTCGGGACCGCGATGGGGATCAGCATGAGCAGGTTGACCGCGTACGCGAAGCGCATGACCCGGGCGGTAGGCGTTAAAGGACGCGCCGCCAAGGTCGGCCGTAGCGCTTTCGCGGCCGCGCTCCGGTCGAGGTCGCCCATGAACCCGCGGACCGTTGACAGGGACGGATACGATGATAATTGACATCCCATGCGCTACCCGAAGGAGCACAAGGCCGAGGTGCGGGCGCGCATCGTCGAGGCGGCGGCGCGTGCGCTGCGGCGCGGGGGGCTCGACGGGGTGAGCGTGCCCGCGCTGATGCGAGGGGCGGGGCTGACGCACGGGGGGTTCTACGCGCACTTCGAGAGCCGCGACGCGCTCGTCGCCGAGGCGGTAGCGCTCGCGGCCTCGCAGACCAGCGGCGTGTTCGAGCGCGCGGCCGACCTCGCGGCCTCGCTCGACCGGTACCTCTCGATGGGCCACGTCGCGCACCCCGAGGAGGGCTGCGTGATCGCCGCGCTCGGCGCCGACGGCGCGCGCGCCGAGGGGGCCCCGCGGCGGGCCTTCTCCGAGGCCGCGAAGGGGTTGCTGCGGCACGTCTACGCGCGGCGCACGGGCCGGCGCGACGGAGCGCTCGACGACGCCTCGCTCGCCCTCGCGGCCGCGATGGTGGGCGCGGTGGTGCTCGCGCGCCTCGTCGACGACGACGCGCTCGCCGCGCGGATCTTGAAGGCCGTGCGCGAAACGCAGCGGGGCTGAGCCGACCGGATGACGGCGCGGCGACGACGCGCGCCCGAAAGGATGTCAATCATCATGCAAAGACCAGAGACGACGACTCCCTCCGCGCCGGGCGACGACGGGGCGCCGCGGCGCTTCGACGATCACCCGACGGTGCGGCTGTTGCGGTCGCGGCCTCGCCCTCCGGCGCCGCTGGCGCTCACGCGGGGAGCGATCGTCGACGCGGCGATCGGCGCGGGCGCTGACGACGCGGGCGCCGTGTCGATCGACCACCCCGACCTCGCCGAGGAGCGGGAGCACGTCGAGCGCGCGCTGCCCGGCGTTCGCACGCTGGTCTCGCTGGTGATGCGAACGCACGCGGACAACATCAAGAGCCCGTCGCGCAGCGTCGCGAACGCGGAGTTCCACCGCGTCGGTCACGCCCTCGACGAGGTGGCGGCGCGGGTCACCGGGGCGCTCTCGTCGGCGGGGCACCGGACGATCAACCCGGCGATGGCCTTCCCGATGGAGATGGCGCAGTTCCCGGGGCGGACCTGGGTGGTGTCGCACAAGCGCGTCGCGGTCGCGGCGCAGCTCGGTCGGATGGGGCTGCACCGCAACGTGATCCACCCCCGCTTCGGGTCCTTCGTGCTGCTCGCGACGGTGCTCACCACCGCGGAGCTCGAGGGCGCCGCGGAGCCGCTCGGCTTCGACCCCTGCGTGGGCTGCAAGCTCTGCGTCGCGGCGTGCCCGGTGGGGGCCATCGAGCCGAGCGGCGCGTTCCGCTTCTCGGCCTGCTACGACCACAACTACCGGGAGTTCATGACGGGCTTCGGCGACCTCCTCGAAGCGGTGGCCGAGAGCGACGACCGCCACGCGCTGCGCGAGCGGGTGTCCATCTCCGAGACCGCGTCGATGTGGCAGTCGCTCGCGTACCAGCCGAACTACAAGGCCGCGTACTGCGTCGCGGTCTGCCCGGCGGGCGAGGACGTGCTCGGGCCGTACCTCGGCGACCGGCGCGCGCACCTCGACGCGGTGGTGCGCCCCCTCACCGAGCGCGAGGAGGACGTGTACGTGGTCGAGGGCTCCGACGCGCAGGCGCACGTCGCGAAGCGCTTTCCGCGCAAGCGCGTGAGGGTCGTGCGGTCGAGCCTCAGGGCCTCGGACGCGAGGGGGTTCTTCCGCGCGCTGCCGCTGATCTTTCAACGGGGGGCGGCGAAGGGGTGGTCGGCGACCTTTCACTTCGCGCTCTCGGGAGACGCCCCGACGACCGCGACGGTGCGCATCGACGACGGGACGCTGCGGGTCACCGAGGGCCTCGAAGGCGACTTCGACGTGCGCGTCGAGGCCGACGCGCGGGCGTGGCTCGACGTGGTGAGCGGCAAGCGCAACGCCGTGGCGGCGGTGCTCACGCGGCGGCTCCGGGTGCGCGGAGACCGCTCGCTCCTCCAGCGCTTCGCGCGGTGCTTCCCGCGGTGACGCGCGGCAAGCGCCGAGTCGCGGCGGGCGGAGGTCGCCTGTCGGGCGGCATCCCCCTCGCGCGGCAGGCTTGAACCCGCGGGCGACGCGCGGCGATCGTCGGGCCATGATCGAGCTGAAGAGCTGGCCCTCGGGGGTGATTCGCTTCGACGCGGGGATCCTCGAGTTCACCGCGGGCGGCCTGCGCGTCGCGGCGCGCGACATCCAGGGCATCTCGATCCTGCCCCCGAAGCTCGGCCGCGTGCGGATCGAGCTGAAGTACCGCGCGGGCCTCGACGCCTGCACCACGTCGGCGTGGGTGGAGGGCGGCGAAGAGGCGCTCGCCGAGTCGCTCGTCGCCGCGGTGCAGTCCGCGCGGGGCTGAGCGCTTCGGGAGCGCGATCACCAGAGCAGGGGCCCCACCGTCGCGGCGCGCGGTTCGTCCGCGGTCAGCGAGCCGCCGTAGTTCACGCCCCAGCACACGACCCTCCCGTCCGCGAGCGCCGCGCATCCCGACGCGTGCGGGTCCGGCGGGTCGCTCTCGTAGCGCGCGAGCGACACCGCGCGCTCGACGCCCGGGATCGCCCTCCACCGCGCGACGGGGACCGTCCGCCCGTCGTCGTCGACCTCGTTCGACCAGCGGCGACACACTACGCGCCCGCCCTCGGTGATCGCGCAGGGCTCCCGCGAGAGGACCGGGGTCGTTCTCGTCTTCGTCGCATCGACGCCAGCCGTCGCTGTACACCGCGCAGCGCCCCTCGACGCGCACGGGGTCCTCCACCTCCGCGAACGTCGACCTCGCGCACCGTGGAGCGCGCCTCCACGCCGCGGGACCAGCAGCGACCGCCGCGACCCGTCGTCCACGCGCAGACCTCGTCGCCGCGAGCGCCGAGCCGCGCGAAGCCCTCCAACCCGCTCACGCGCTCCGCCACGTACCGCGACGGGGGACGTTCGGTGTCCCTCGGGCTCGGCGAGTGCCAGCAATGAACGTGTCCGTCCGCGCGTCGCGCGCACACGTTGGAGACCGTCGCCGCGAGGGCCACGACCTCGCCGGTCGCTCCCGCAGGCCGTGGAAGCAGCTCGGGACGGCTCCGCCCCCACGACCACACGTCCGCGCCGACGGCGACCACCCCCGGCGCGATCGCGCGCGCGACGCCCGGCAGCGGGACCCGCGTCGGGAGCGACCGCTCGTTCGACGTCCACTCTAGCGGCGCACCGCCCCAGCACCACAGCCCCCCTCGTTGGATCGCGCACATCCGTTGGTACCCGCCCGCCAGCGCCGTCACGGCGTCGAGTCCGTGCATCACCGTCGCGCCGCGACGGAGCACGTGCGACGCGCGCAGCGCGTGCCCCCAGCAGCGCAGACGGCCGTCGGCCCAGCGCGCGCAACCGCCGTCGTGGTGAAAGGCGACGGAGGTCGCGCCGTCGAGCGCGGGCTCGGGGTGCAGCGTGATCTCGCTGCGGCTCGGGTCAGGCGGGGTGCGCGACGTCGGCCCCGCGGTGCAGCGCCACCGCCCGTCGACCCCGCGGGCGCTGAGGTCGTCCTCGGCTCCGTCGACCGCGTCCGTGCGTTCGGGGAGACCTACGACGCGGCGCTCACTCCACCCCGTCGACCAGTAGTGAGCGCATCGGAGACGTCCTCCGCGCGTGAGCGCGCACAGCGCCCCTGAAGCGCGGACGAGCCGCGTGACCTCACGCACGTCGAGCACGACCTCCTCAGTGCCCTGCGCCGTCTGCCCGACTCCGTCGAGGGCCCTCGAGTTCGCTCGGCAGCACACGCCGCGCGGAGTGGCCGCGCAGACCTCCTGACCGCGCACCACGAGGTCATCGTCGGCCGACCCGTCACTCGCGGGAAAGAGCTCGGTCCACTCAGAAGGCGTCGCCGCGTCCCGCGGGACGATCGCCGCGCCGAGGATCGCGCCGTCGCGCGTGCGTACGGCCGTCGAGCCATGCCAGCACCCGGGATGCTCGCAGTCGTCGTCGAGACGGGTCTCGCGACGCAACGCGACGATGGGCCCGTGCTCGCCCGTATGCGGAAGCAGGAACGGTCGCGGGCTCGCCGCGTCCATCGTAAACGCGATCCGGTTCCATCCGCAGGCCCGAGCGCGGCGAACTCGGTGACTGCGACGCGTCGCCACGAGACGAGCTGCACGAGCGGCGGCGTCGACCACACACGCGGCGCGCGGCGCTCGTTGAACTGGTCGCCGCGCGTCACGAGGTTCGCCCGCGCGACGCGGCGCGCGCCCTCGTCGGTGAGCACGCAGGCGTTCCTCCGGGCGAGCGGCGCGACCCAGCCCAACACGGGCTCCACCGGCGACGCCAGGCGGTCCGCGCGACGCGCAGTGGACCCGCGCGCTCCAGCGCCGCGATCGCCGAGGAGCAGCGTGGGGACTCCCCACCGCCGTCGCCGCGCCCGGGGTCTCGATCTGGCGAAGGCGTCGCTCCGCGGTACGGGTGCGCGTGCGGATCGCTCATGGGGAGTGGCCACGCTATCGCCGCGCCCCGGCGTGGAAAGTCGCCGCGCCGAGGAGCGCCTTGCAGCAGTGCGCCCGCGAGGCCGCGACGAACCACGACCACTCGGCCGCCCTGGCTCGCCGTGGGAGGGCGCCTTCAGCACGCCGACGAGCTCGCGTTGGCTGAGGCCGCGGTCTTGCTCGAAGCGCTCGCGCAGCTTTCTTTCTCAGCGACGCGTCGAGCGCGCTTCGACCGCCGCGATGGCCGCGAGTACCGGATCCACCACGGCGCGCGCTTCGGGGGCGTCGGGCGCGACCCCCGCGTCGACTCGCCGCGGGCCTCGCGGACCATCTCGTCGAGGCGCGCTTCCACGCCAGACGTCGACGCCGCCAGGCCTGACTGCCGTCTGACGGCGCTCGCGCGCAGCTGAGGCGATGAAGCCTCGTCCGCGATCAGCGACGGCATCCCACCCACGCGCGTCCGAGCTGCTCCGGCGTCGAGGTCGTCGGGAGCGACGGCGCGCTGGCGTCGACCATCGACCTCTTCCACGCGGGTCGATGGCGACGCCTCGGAGACGCAGTCGTGAAGGCTTCGATCTGGGCCCTTCGTTCTTCGTTCGAGTCGTGTCACGGCGGTCAACCTCCTGAGGTCATGCTCGGTGGGCTCGAGCGGAGCGCGGCGCGCAGGCCGCGGCGACGTGCTTGAGCGAGCGCAGGTGCGCCTCGACGGCGGCAAGCTGGGCCGCAGCGCCTCGGCGAGGAGACACCTCGCGCGAGAGCACCCGCCTCGACGCGGTCGAGGCCGAGGCCCGCGTCGCGCAGCGCGCGGATCACCTCGACGCGCACGAAGGGCCGACTCGTCGTAGAGGCGGTAGCGCGACGCGGTGCGGCCGCTCGGCGGGAGCAGGCCGAGGTCGGAGTAGAAGCGCAGGGTCTTCACCGACACACCGCTGCGGCGCGAGCTCGCCGATCGAGAGAGGCCCTTGGGTTTCGTGGCGCGAGGCACACCGCGACCATGCCGGTCTCCCCTCGCTGGAGAGTCAACGCGGAATCGTCACGCCCCGTGACGCTCCCGATCGCGAGTACGCTCCGCGCCCGTGGCTGCACCCGACGACGCGACGAGGCTCGCCCCGGCGAGAGCGAGGAGGGCCCTCGCCTCGCGGCTCCGCGCGCCCACCGAGGGCGGCGCCTTGCGAGGAAGCTCGCGCAAGCCCTCGCCGCGGTCCCGGCAAACGCGCGCCCGAGACGCTCGCGTCGTGTGTCGATCAACTCGCAGGTCGCGCCCCCGTGTCGGCGCGTTCGCGACGAGCCGCGCTCGCGGTCGCGCTTCAGTACCTTAGCGACGGCGCGGCGCCTCCGTCGCGCTGGTGGGATGCGTGGACCCTGCGCTTCGAGCTCTACCCGTGGCGACCGGTGTTCGACGCGCTCGACGAGGACGCAGCGCGGGTCGCTCTCGACGCTCGACGCGATCGTCCCCGAGCGGCACCGGCACCAGTAGCGCCGCTCCTCGCGCGGGTCGAGGCGGGCGGCCCCCGACGCGCTGGTCGACGCGCTCGAGCGCGGCTCGTGGTGAGGGCGTCCACGTCGACCTCGCCGTGCGGCCCGTCGGCGCGATGGAGCGCCGGTGATGGCGCCGCTGCGACGGCGGATCGACGACCTCACGGCCGCGGTGCTCTCGCGCCCGCGCCCTGCCGAGCGAGGCGTGCGATCGACGTGGTGCTGGGCCTGCGGAACGCCCTCGCGCACACTTCGTCGTCGCGACGCTCGGCGACGCGGTCGACGAGATGTCAGGGGGCAGTACCTCTCGCTCACCCCGGCCAGGCTTTCTTCGAGAGCAGCACCGGCCTCGCGTTCTCCTTCATCGCGACCCTTCCCTTGAGCAGCCCCACGCCCGTTGGGTGTCGACGTGGTGAGCGCGTGGCGGCGATCGCCGGTCCGAAGGAAGGAGCAGGAGCGGATCGTGACGCAGCAGCTCGCAGCGTTTGCGTCGCGCTCACCCAGGTGTTCGTCGGTGGTTCCCGTCGTCGTGACCCCGCGAGCGCGCGGCGAAGTGCACGTGATTCGCGTGGGCGGCGCCTCCGCCGAGCACAGAGAGCGCGTCCGCGATGGCGCCATCACGCCCGTCGCTCCTCCGCGGGGATCGTCGCGATCACGTCGCGCCGCGCCCACGACGTCGCCTTCGCGCGTAGAGGTCCGCAGGCCGCGACGCGATCGACCGCCTTGGCGCTGGGCAACTGCGCTTCTTCGCTCGCCGCGGGCGCCACTTCCCACACGTCGGCGTCGGCGGCGCGCTGGCCGGGCACAGGTCGTGGTTGCGCCCGCCGCTGCGCGTTCTGAACTGCTTGATCGCGTCGGCGGTCGCGACGGCTTCGAGCCGCGTCGCGGAGTCGCGTCGCTCCAGATCCACCTCGGCGACGTCGCCGCGACTGCCCTGTCGTCGTCCGCGCGAGCTCGACCGCCCGCGCGGCGAGGTCCTTCGCTCCCATACGATCCTCCGTCGGAAAGGCCCGCAGCGCGCGGGCGAGCCACGTCCCGAACTCCGACCGGGCGCCTCGCTCAAGCGCAACGCCCGTCGCCGTCTCCGAGCGACGCCGGCGCGACCGCGAACCTCGCGTGCGCGAGGTCCTCCCATCCCTCTTCGATGGCCCATCGGGCGAGTCTGCGTCTCCGGCGTACCTGCGCGCGCTCGCCCGCGGTGCCTGGCTCGGGCACCGGCGCTCATCAGCGCGCAGGCGACGCGATCGCCGTGGCCGCTCGCCGCCGCCGCGAGGCGGCTCCGCCACGACGTAGGTGGAGTAGGCGCGGCGGTCCGAAGGCCTCCATCAACGCGACGACATCACCGCGGCCGCGCGCGGCTTGATGCCCGCGTCGACCATCGTTGGTGACCGTGTAGCGGTGAGCGCCGAGGCTTCACGCCGAAGGAGCGCACCGTGTCGGCGATCTCGCCCTTCTCGACGACCCGCGAGACGAGGGCGACAGCCAAACCGAGCGTCGACGCCCGGCAGGAGGAATCGCCCGCGAGCCCGGGAGCGCAGTGAAGCGCTCCACGCGGTAAGTCGGCTTGAAGGCGCGCGCGAGGTGGGGCGCGGGCTGCCAGGGGTGCACGGCCTCTCGCGACGCGCACGCCGCGGCCGCGTCGAGCGCCGCGTCGACGCCGGCCGTGTCACCGCGCGCGTCGAGCGCGCGAGCCAGGTCGCACCACGCGAGGGTGCCCGCCTCGCCGTCGGCGACGTGCATCGCGGCCCGCGCGTCGTCCAGCGCGCGGAGCGCGGCGTCGCGGTCGCCGCGGAGGGTGAGCCCGTGCGCGATGCGCGCGAGGCATTGGGGGACGCGGTTGGGGTACTCCGCGGTGTGCGGGATCAGGTCACGCGCGGCGCGGTCTCCGAGGAGCCGCGCGACGGGCCGCGTCGCCACGACGAAATAGCTCACCGTCACGATGCGGGTCCGACGCGCGACGAGGTCCGAGACGAGGTCCTCGACGGTGCCGGCGCCGTTCTGCCCGGGAGCCTTGAGTGCCTTCGCCATGAGCGAAGGGCGTACGCGACGCAGGGAGGCGGTGTCTACGCCGCGGCGCGAGTGCGGCTCACTGCCGCGACATCGATTTTCAACGCGGTCCGGTTGATTCGAAGCGCATCGCCACGTTACGAGGCACCTCGATGAACATCGGGGTACGGGTGGGTTTCTCAGGCGTGGTTCGCGTGGGGATCGTGGTCGCGCTCGCGGCGATGAGCGCGGGCTGCGCGGGCACTCCAATCCGTGAGCAGCTCATGCCTCGCGCGCCCTTCGACCTGAACTGTCCAGCGGAGCAGGTGCAGGTTGTCCAACTCGACGCGGTCACCGCGGGCGCGAGCGGATGCGGGCGTCGGATCACCTATGTCGCTCGTAGCTGCGGCTTCGCTAGGTGTGATTGGGTCGCGAACGTGGGCACCCCCGCGGGCGGTCACCCCGCGCAGTAACCGACGGCCTTCGGAGTCGGCCCCCTACGCCGCGGCGCGCTCTCGCCAGGCCCGCGCGGCGGGGAGGCCCAGCGACTCCAACCGCGGGATCACCACCGTGCGCAGCGTCTCGAAGAAGAGGTCGCGCGCCAGCGCGCCGTCGCAGAGGCCCAGCGACTCTCGCTGCGCGCGGAGCTCCGTCGACAGGTCGGGCGCGGGCGGCAGGAGCTCGAGCTCGCGCCGCTCCAGGTAGCCGAAGGCCACCTTCAGGTACTCGCCCGTGCGGTCGCGCGCCGCGGGCTCCAGCGCGGTGAGCGCCTGCTCCACGAAGGTCCACCCGAAGCGCGCGTGCGAGACCTCGTCGCCGAGGATCTGGTCCAGCGTCCACCGCACCATGGGCTCCGACGAGAGCTCGCGCTCCTCGCTCACCAGCGCGACGGCCACCGTCTCGGCGAGGCAACCGACGAACATCGCGTTGCGCATCGCGCGCTCCAACGGAGACACCTCGTCGTGCCGCGGCAGCGGCGTGAGCGCGGGCTCCGCGTTCGCGACGGGCTCCGCGCCGAAGGCCGCCACCACCCGCCCGCAGAGCGCGGCGTGGTGCACCTCGTCCATCGCCATGCGCAGCACCACGGTCTGCGCGTCGAGGCCCGAGGAGCACTCGATCAACTGCGGGAGCAGCCCCGCGAACACCGACGACGAGCGGTGCTCGTTCACCATGCGGAGCTTCCACGTCGCCACGGCGGTCTCGCGCACCGCGGGGGCGTACTGCTCGACCAGCGCCTCGGCGGGCGGGGCCTCGGGGGCCTCTCGCGCGCGGCGGAGGTAGCCCAGGAGCCGCTCGTGCTCCGTCGAGAAGAAGGGCGCGGTGCGCTTGTCGGTGTCGACGGTGCGCACGGGCGTCACCCCACCATCGCGGGAGGGACGAAGGGCCCCCACGCCGCGCACGCGAGGGGGCACGACTCGCCCGTGGCCGCCTCGGCGTCGCGCAGGCACGAGAGGTACTCAGGGGAGCACGCGGGCCACATCTGTCCCTGATCGAGGAGCGCGCCGCAGCCCTCGCAGGTCTGCCCTCCGTCGACGGCGGAGACATCGGCGCGCGCGACCGCGGCGTCGGCGACAAGGCCGGTGTCGATCACCGCGGGGGTGTCTTCTGCGACGGCGCCCGTGTCGGTCTCCACCGCGGGCGCGTCGGCGACGACGGCGGTGTCCGCGGCGGACGCGACGTCGGCGGGGGCGGCGTCTTCGGTGGTGTCGAGGGGCGCCACCGTGGAGGAGCACGCGAGGGCGCTCAGCGCGGTGGTGGCGACGGCGGCGGCGGCGCGGAGGGCGCGGCGGCGCGCGGCGCGGTGACGGTCGAGGAGCGCGTCGTTCATGGGAAGGACCTCCGTGGGCGAAGAAGGAGCATCGCCCGACACGACCGAGGATGCGACGGGGACCATGAACGGAGAAGCTGTATGTTCCTCACACCTTTGTATGGCTACGTCGAACAATGTCGCGCCCCTCTCGCGTGGTAGCGTGACGCGCATGGGAGAGCGGGTGCTCGGGCACGAGCGGGTGGGCGACGGCGCGCGTCGGGTCATCGTGCTCAACGACTGGATCTGCGACACGTCGACCTGGGACGACGCGCGGCCCTACCTCGACCGCGCGGCCTTCACCTGGGTCTTCGCCGACCTGCGCGGCTACGGGCGCTCGCGGGGGTACGGGGGCCGCTGCGACGTCGCCGAGTGCGTGGGCGACGTGCTCGCGCTCGCCGATCACCTCGGGTGGGAGCGCTTCTCGATCGTGGGCCACTCGATGAGCACCTACGCCGCGATGCGGCTCGGGCAGACCCACGCCGACCGCGTGGAGCGCGCGGTGCTCGTCACGCCGGGGCCTCCGCGGGGCTTCGGCGCCGACGCGCAGTGGCTCGCGCAGGCCGAGGAGACGGCGCGCGACGACGCGAAGCGCGCGGAGATGATCCGGCAGCGCTTCACGGGGCGGCTCTCGGCGGGGTGGGCCGCGCGCAAGGCCGAGCGGTGGGTCGAGCGCTCCGACGCCGAGGCCGCGGCGGGGTACATCGCGATGTACGCGCGAGACGGTCTGCCCGAGCCAGGGGCTCCTATCGCCGCGCCGGTGCTCGCGATCACGGGCGACGAAGACGCGCCGGTGATGCGGAGAGACGCCGTGCTCTCCGCGCTCACGCCGCTCTGCGCGCGGCTGGAGGTGGTGGGCCTCGCGAACGTGGGCCACTACCCGATGCAGGAGATGCCGCCGTACACGGTCGCGCTGGTGGAGCGCTTCCTCTCTGGCGCGTGAGGGCGGTGCTTGACGCGGGCGCGCGGCGGCGCGATGCCCGAGCGCCGATGCTGAGACACCCCCTCGTCGACGCCTACCTCGAGCGGCTCGCGGACTACGAGGCCCTCGGGCGCGCGATGCACGCCCGCGTCGAGGCGGCGCTCCAGCGCGCGGGGGTGAGCGCCCACGCCGTGAGCTACAGGGTGAAGTCCCCCGAGAGCCTCGCGGGCAAGCTCGCGCGCCCCGACAAGACCTACCGCCGCCTCGACGACATCACCGACCTGGTGGGCGTGCGGGTCATCACCTTCTTCGACGACGCCGTCGAGGCCGTGGCGCGGGTCATCGAGGCCGAGCTGCACGTCGACCTCGACCGCTCCGTCGACAAGCGCCTGCACCACGACCCGAGCCTCTTCGGCTACCGCTCGCTCCACTACGTCTGCCACGCGCCCGACGACGCCGCGCGCGCGCTCGGCCCGGTGGCCTTCGAGGTGCAGATCCGCACGATCCTCCAGCACGCCTGGGCCGAGATCGAGCACGACCTCGGGTACAAGACCGCCGACGAGGTGCCGCTCCCGGTGCGGCGGAGGTTCTCTCGCCTCGCGGGCCTCCTCGAGATCGCCGACCAGGAGTTCGTCGAGCTCCGGCGCTTCATGGAGGGCTACGCCCGCGACCTCCGGCGCGACTCCGTCGACGACGTGTACGGCCTCGACGCGGTCTCGCTCCGCTCGCTCCTGGAGCGCGAGGAGGTCTCTCGCCTCGACCGCGCCCTCTCCGACGCGCTGGGTCTGCCCGTGAGCGAGGCGGCGTATTTCCCCGAGTACGTGCTGCGCGCGCTGCGGGCGGCGAGCGTCGATCGACCGTCGCGGGTGCTCACCGCGGCGGAGGAGTTCGCGCCGCGGCTGCCCGAGTTCACGGCGCGGTACTTCCAGTTCACGAGCGAGGCCTTCGGCTTCGGCCACGAGCGGCTGGTGCGCGTCGAGCGCGGCTACGCCGCGGCGCTGATGGCCCACTGGCGCGCGCTCGGCGACGCCGACCTCGCGATGCAGCGCGCGACGCGGATGGAGAGCTTCTACCAGCGCCTCGACTACCCCGATGACGAGGCCGAAGCCCGCAGGGTCGCGCGGGTCTTCGCGCGCGTGTTCAACGGGTGGTAGCGGGGCGGGTCGCGAGCGTCATCACCGGCGTCCACACGTCGGGGCGCGGCGCGTCGTCGAGGCCGAGCTCGCCGTCGGAGTTCCCGCCCCAACACCAGACCTGACCGTCGCGGGCGAGCGCGCACCAGTCGCGCCGCGTTGCCGACGACCGCGCGGGCGGGAGGCAGTCCACCCACGACGCTCCACCGCGGTGTCGATGGGTTGCGCACCAGCACCCGACCGCCCTCGACGCGCGCATCGCGCTCGGCGCTCGCCATGAGCTCGCCCACGACTCGGCCTCCGCGGTGTCGCCGAGTCTCGACGATCGATCCAGGTTCCACGTATCGGTGCTGACCGCCCCAGCAGTGAACGCCTCTGCTGCGAGTCGTGCGCAGAGCACTTCAGTCGGCGAGAGCAACAGCGCCGTCGCGCGCTCGGGCAACGCCACGTCGAGCGGGGTGCGCGCTCGGTAGGCGCGCGGATGACCGGGCCACGCGTGACCGATGGTGCCCCAGCAGCGAACGATCCCCTCGGGGTCTCGCGCGCAGGTCGCCGCCTCGCTCACCGCGAGCTTCACTGCGTGGGTCGATCGAGCGCGATCCGACGCGGAGCTGCTCGTCCGACCAGCACCACCAGACCTCGCGGGATCGCGTGAGCGCGCAGGACTCTCCGCTCGCATCACGACGTCCGTCGCGGGCGGAACACCCGTCACGGCGCGCGCTCCTCGCCCCAGCATCGCACTGGCGCGTCGTGACGCCGCAAAAGCGGTTCCACTGCACAGCGATCTGTGGAACCGCGCGTTGGAGACGATGGGCGCGGGCGTGCGCGGTGCCGCCAGCGTCCGCCCGCGTACCCGTGGAGGCACTGCACCCGGACCGCTGTCCAACCGACAGACGGGTACACCACTCCGTCGTCGCGCTCGCGCCTCCGAACAGCGCCGAGGCCGCCCGCAATCCTCCACCATCCCACCTGGCGCGACGGCGCAGACGACGCCACCCGCGCGTGCTCGTGGGTCCCGGCGCACCTCCGTCGTCGAGCGCGAACACCGGGTCGAGTCGCCGCGTGTGGGTCCGGCCCGCGACGTCGCGCGCGCTCCTCGGGGCCGCGCCTTGCTTCGAACACCGCGCCGTCGCGACGAAGGGAAGACGATCCACCGGTCTTGCAGTCCGAAGCGGCGACCACGTCGGTGAGCGGAGAGATCGGCGCACGTCCGTCGACCGCAGCACGTGACTGCAGGGGACGCGCGTCGCGGCCACGCGGATCGCGTACCCTCGTCTACAAGGGAGCGTCGGCGTCTGCGGAGCCTGACCGCGAGCACCGCGCCCACACCGACCTGTCGCCACCGCGTGCGCGTGGGCGGCGGAGGATCGACGGTAAGAGCGCCGTCTCGATAGGGTCCCCGCGCGCGATCGCTGGTGCATCGGGTCGGTCTGTTCATGGCGTGTGCCACGGCACGGGTCGCTGTTTCCCGGACCGGCGCGTGATCGGCGCATTCATGGATCGAAGGGGCTTTCACCGTCGCACCGCCATCGAACCGTGTCTCCTGGCACCCACGTTGTGTCTCGCGGCCCACGCCGCGGAGGCGCAGACGGTGACGCGTCCTACGACCCGCGACGCGATCATCGAGTGGGCGAGCGGCGAAAGGGGGTGAACTACGCGGACCGGCGGGCGCGATGACGACCCGGACTCGTTCGAAGGATGCGGGAAACGACGCCCGGAGGCCGCGCTCGCGCCGACGACACGCATGCTGCGTCGGGCCGAGGTCGACCCTCGACCACGACGGGGTGCGCGAGCGGGTAGTGATGACCGTCGCGCCGAGCGAAGACCCCGCGCTGAGAACGGCCACGCGGGGATCGTCGTGGTCCGTCGCGAGGCGGCGGGTGGACGTCGCGCGTGCTCATCCGGCCCGAACCCGACTTCCCTGATCGCGCCGATCGTATCGCGTGGCGGGTCACGGCGAGGGTCTGCCGGTGTGCTCCTGCATCGAGAACGGGCGGCGAACTCCGAGCAGCCATGGTCGCTCGTCGTTCCGCGGGCCGACCTTACTCCCTGCGAGTGAGGCTCTGGCGCAGTGGGCTCGCCGTCGATGGCCTCCCCGGTCGACGCAGAACGAACCTGCTGACCGGCAGCGACGGTGGCGTTCGCCCGGCCCGGAGTGTCCGAGCGGCACCTGGGCGGAGCCAGCAGGAACCTCTGTCGACGCGACGCGAACCGCGACGATCAACCTCCGGCGTTGGTTCATCGGGTGGCCGAGGAGCGCGCGAAGGCGAGCTCTACCCCGGTGCCGCGCGCTCTCGAACCTGCGGCCCGACGACCCGCTCTCCACGGAGTGACGCCGGCAATTCTCGCGCCGTGAGCGACGCCTTCGACGCGGACTACTTCCAGCGCTTCTACGGCGCGCACGGGCGCAGCGCGCAGGGCGCCGCCGACGCCGCGCGGCTCTGTCGCTTCGTCACCGCCGCGGCCGACGCGCAGATCGTCTCCCTCGACGCCGTGGTCGAGGTCGGCGCGGGCGCGGGGCTCTGGCGCGACTGGTTCGCGCGGCATCGGGCCTCCACACGCTACGTCTCCACCGACGTGAGCGCCTTCGCGTGCGAGCGATACCACCACCGACGGCTCGACATCGCGCGCGAGAAGCTCTCCGAGCGCTTCGACCTCGTGGTGTGCCAGGGCGTGCTCCCCTACCTCGCCGACGCCGACGCCCTCCGCGCGATGGACCACCTCGCCGCGATGACGGGGTCGCTCCTCTACCTGGAGTGCCAGACCGCGAGAGACATCGCCGAGGTCTGCGACCCGAAGCGCACCGACCCCGCGCTCATCGCCCGCCCCGCGCGCTTCTACGTCGAGCGGCTGGAGCGCTCGCTGATCCACCTGGGCTTGAACCTCTGGGCGCCGACGCGCGCCGCGCAGTCGTTCTGGGAGCTGGAGAGCGGCACCCTCGCCCGACGCTGACCCTCACTCGTAGGTCGTGACCGACGGCGCGCGCACCACGAACTGGAAGGTGTCGTGCGACATCTCGACCCGCGCCGGCCGCGAGGTCACCACGCGCACGAAGCGGTTGGGCTCGGCGTCGGTGAGGAGCCGCGCGCGCTGGCCGCGGTTGATGGTGACGTGCGTGGTCGGGGTCGAGGCGCCCTCGGCGAAGAGGTCGACCACGGTGTCGTCGGCGTAGGCGAGGGCGTCGACGTCGGCGCGGCGCGAGGTGAAGCAGGTCGACGCCGCGAGGTTGGTGCGAAAGCTCCACTCGGTGTCGTAGGTCTCGCCGCGCACAGACGGGACGAAGTCGGCGTCGAGGAGCGTGCCGTCGCAGCCGCTGTTGGGGTCGGCCTCGACCCACGCGATCACCGCGGCGCTCGCCTGCGCGCGGGCCAGGGTGTCGGCGGGGAACTCGATGGAGGTCACGGTGAAGGCGGCCTCGAGGCGCCGCGCGGTGGGCGTCGCGCCCACGGTGAAGGTCACGTCGACGCCCGGCGTGAGCGATTGCACCATCAGCCGACGCGTGCCCGGCGCCCCGGCGGGCTCGGCGTAGCGGAACGAGGTCCCGCTCCAGCCGCCCTCGTCCGAAGGTAGGTAGCCGAAGTGGTTGTAGGTCTCGTTGAGGAGCTGCCCCGACGCGGTGACCGATCCACCCGTCGCGAGCACGCGGTACACCGCCGGGACGTTGCCCACCGCGAAGGCGCGGTGCTGGTTCGCGCCGGGCGTCCACGTCCCGACCTCGACCGGGTCGGCGCCGGGTGCCGCCACGCGTAGCACGCGCACCGACGAGGGCGCGGCGTCTCCCGTGAAGACCGTGACGTGGCTCGCGGCCCACGCGACGAGGTCGCCTCCGCGCTGACCCCCGCTCACGTCGCCCGCCGCGGCGATCTTGTCGCCCGAGAGCCCATCGTGGACCCACAGCACGAAGGGCGCGTCGCCCTCCGCGCGCACCACGCCGTCGCGCGGCACGCTCGCCGTCAACGCGCCGTTCCCCGAGAAGGTCAGCGTCGGGAGCGCCGTGGGCGTCGCCGTCCCCACGTCGAGCGAGAGCCGCACCGCGTTGATGGTGGGCGAGTAGACGTGCATCCCGCCCGCGCCCGGCGCGTACACGAAGGCCCGGTAGCGCGGCGTGACGCACGCCCCCGCGCGGCACTCCTGGCCCGCGGCGCAGACCGTCCCGCACGCGCCGCACGACGAGGTGGTGGCGAGGTCGGCCTCGCAGCCCGTGGCCGGGTCCATGTCGCAGTCCGCGAAGCCCGTGTCGCAGGTGACGGCGCAGGCCGACGCCGCGCACGACGAGGTCGCGTGCGGGCCCGTGGGGCAGGCGCGGCCGCACGTCCCGCAGTGGTTCACCGACGACGCGAGCGGCGCCTCGCAGCCGTTGGACGCGTCGCCGTCGCAGTCTCCGAAGCCCGTCGCGCAGGAGATCCCGCACGCGCCCATCACGCAGGTCGCGCTCGCGTTCGCGGGCTCGGGGCACACCGTGTCGCAGGCGCCGCAGCGCATCGGGTCTGAGCGCAGGTCGACGCACGCCGCTCCGCAGCGGCTCTGCCCCGTCGGGCACGATGGAACGTCCGGGCCCGTGTCCGCGGGAACGTCCGCGGCGTCGGCGCCGCCTGCGTCGACGGGCACGTCGGCGATGTCGGGGCCGACGTCGGCGGGCACGTCGCTCGGCGCGTCGAGCGTGACGTCCACGACATCGGTCCCCGCGTCGGCGGTCACGTCGAGCGGGACATCGACGCCGAGGTCGCTCCTCACGTCGGCGCCCGCGTCGGCCGCGTCGGCCGCGATCGCTCCGTCGCTCGCGTCGACGCCGAGGTCCGTCTCCGCCGCGGCGTCAGCGGTCGCGCTCGACCCGTCGGAGCACGCCCCCACCGCCATCGCGCACGCCACCGGGAGCCAGAGGAACCGACCCGAGCGATCCGCCATGATTTCGCACTACGCCGGTTCACGGGCGCGCTCAAGCGCCTCGCGCCGAGGCCTCGTCGGGAGCGATGCTCGCCCCATGCGGCTCAACCAGGTGACCGTCGCGGCGCGCGACCTCCGCGCCTCCATCGCGTTCTATCAACGCCTCGGCCTGCGGCTCATCGTGCGCTCCGAGCACTACGCGCGCCTCGCGTGCCCCGACGCCGAGGGAGACGCCGCGCCCGCGACCTTCTCGCTGCACCTCGACCCCGACGCGCAGGGCGTCACACAGACCGTCGTGTACTTCGAGGACGAGCACCTCGACCTCACCGTCGAGCGACTCCGCGCTGAGGGCGTGGCCTTCGATCACGGGCCCGTCGACCAGTCGTGGCTGTGGCGCGAGGCGCGCCTTCGCGACCCCACGGGCAACGTCGTGTGCCTCTACCGCGCAGGCGAGATGCGCCTCGACCCGCCGTGGAGGCTCCGCGACGACGACCCCTCGGTGCACCGCGAGTGAGCGAGTCGCGCTTGACGTGACCCCTCGTCCGTTGAGTGATCTACGGATGACTTCCTTTCGGCTCGCGGCGCTGCTCTTCGCGGCGCTGGGGTGCTCCTCCACGGTCGCGGCCACGAGCGCGACGCCCGTCGACGCGTCGACACCGCTCGATGCAGCGACCGTCGACGCGCCGACCCTCGACCGGCCCCCCACGCAAGACGCGCCGCCCGACGCGCCCACCCTCGACGCGCCGCCGGTGGACGCGCCCTCGCCCCTCGTCGCGCTGCGGATCTGGGCCGGGCACTTTCAGACCGCGGCGCTGATGAGCGACTTGAGCCTTCGGATGTGGGGCTCCAACACCTTCGGCGAGTTCGGCGACGGGACGACCAACCGTGACGTGCACCGCCCCACGCGCGTCGCCCTCGCCGAGGTCGTGCAGGTCGCCATCGGTAGCTTTCGGGTGTTCGCCCGCACCCGCGACGGCTCGGTCTACGCGTGGGGACACAACCGGAACGGCGAGCTCGGCCTCGGCACGCGCGACAACGACGTCGTCTCGCCCACGCGCGTCGAGGGCCTGACCGGCGCCGTCGACCTCGCCGACGGCTTCGCGCAGCTCGCCGACCGGAGCGTCCGCGGCTGGGGCTACAACTTCAACGGGCAGGTCGGAGACGGCACGATGACCGACCGCCTCCGCCCGGTGCCCGTGGTCGGCGTGGCGGGCGCGACGGGGATCGTCCGCGGCTGCGCGCGGCTCGCCGACGCGACGCTGCGGTGCTGGGGCTACAACAGCTCGGGTGAGGTGGGCGACGGCACCACCGAGGATCGCTTCGCGCCGGTGGCCGTGACGGGCATCCCCGAGGTCCTCTTCGTGGCCACGGGCGCCGCGCACCGCTGCGCGACGCTCGCCGAAGAGTCGCTCTGGTGCTGGGGCGACAACCAGCACGGGCAGCTCGGCGACGGGAGCACCGTCAACCGCCCGACCCCGACGCGCGTCGCGGGCCTGCGCGACGTCCGCACCGTCGCGCTCGGCCTGAACCACTCCTGCGCGGTCACCGACGCGGGCGAGGTGTGGTGCTGGGGCGAGGGCGCGTACGGGCAGCTCGGCGACGGCACCACCAACCAACGGCTGTCGCCCACGCGGGTGCCTGGCCTCACCGACGTCGCCGAGGTCGCGGCGGGGCACTTCCACACCTGCGCGCGCCGTCGCGACGGGAGCGTGTGGTGCTGGGGGTCGAGCCAGTTCGGGCAGCTCGGAGGCGGCGACACCGAGTTCCGCTTCACGCCGACGCGCGTGGTCTTCTGAGCGCGCTCAGAGCGCGAGGCGCATGTGCGCGCGCGTCGACCAGTCGAAGCCCATCGCGCCCTGGTCGAGCGCGATCACGTGCATGTCGTCGGTCCACTCGGCGCGCGGCACCACGACGAAGCCGTGCCGCGCGTACCACGGCAGGTTCCACGGCACGTCGTCCTGCGTGTTGAGCACGATCGAACGCTCGCCCGCCGCGCGCGCCGCGTCGATCACCGACCGCAGGAGCGCCGTCCCCACGCCGCGTCGCCCGTACGCCGGGAGCACGCTCACCTGACCGACGCAGGGCTCTCCGCCCGAGCGCGTCACGATGATCCAGCCGGCGACCACGCCGTCGACCTCGGCCACCGTCACCCGCCCCGCGTCGATGGACCGCGCCATCACGTCGGCCGGGCACACGCACCCGTCGAGGAACTCGGGGTGACCCACCTCGCCGAAGCGCCGGTCGGCCTCGCGCTCGATCTCTCCGAGGCGAGCCGCGTCGTCGCGCCTCGCCGCTCGCAGCGTCACCTCGCTCACGGCTAGCGCGGCGGCCGCAGCGGGGTGACGTAGAAGTACGACAGGCACATCTCGTCTTGCGTGCCCTCGCCCCAGGTGGTGGTCGTGGTGCGGGTGGTGGTGTCGTAGGTGCACCGGATCGACACGCTCGACCCGGCGAAGACCTGCACGGGGTCCTGGTAGAACGCGAGCTGCTGCCAGTGGAAATCCCACCGCGGCACGTCGACCATGCAGCGGCTGGTGCCCTCGTGCGAGGTCTCGACGCGCAGCGTGCGACCGAGGGTGTGCATGTGCGGCGCGACGCCGTGCACCCACACCGAGGTGAGGCCCGCGGGCAGGTCGGGGATCGCCAAGGTGTCGCTCGCGACGGCCTCGGTCATGCGCGGTGGGAGCGAGACCACGTCGGGGCGATACGGGATGAGGTAGGCCTCGGAGAAGACCGAGCGCTCGAGCTGGAGGTTCACCCGCGAGCGGTCGGGGTGCGTGCCGCCCAGGGTGTTGTAGTGGACCTGGAGCACGGCCTTGCGCCCGCCCGTGAGCCGCAGCCCCGTGCGGTTCGGGAAGGCCGTCGCCCCGCCCCCCGGCGCCCAGAGCGCGAGCGGCTGCGAGTCGCCCACCCTGGGTCCGCCGAAGCAGGGGTAGCCCGGGGTCTCGTCCTGCGCGTCGAGGGCCTCGGCGTTGCGCTCGGCGTTCGCCGTCGGGATGGAATACAGGATGACGTGGTGCACCACGCGGGCGTCGCCGGGCACCACCTGAAAGCCCGTGATGAAGCGGTCTTCGGTCATCCCCGGGTCGACGAGGAAGCAGCGGTAGTCGTCGGGCCGCGAGCCGTCGGGGGTGTAGGTCACGCCCATGTCGAGGGTGACGTCGGTGCGCGCGAGCCCGCCCGGCGGCGCAGGCACCGGGGGCACGCGCGAGAGGTCGCCCGCGGGCGCGCCGTCGTCGACCCAGCGCGCGATGGTGTCGATCTCGGCCTGGCTCAGCCAGCGCACGTCGTCGCGGAAGGTGTTGCACGAGCCCGACGCGTTCACGACCGAGGGCGGCATCCGACGCGCGGTGGTCTCGGTGCGGAGCAGCTCCGCGCGCGTCGAGGCCTCGTCGTAGGAGGTGAGCGAGAAGGGCGCGATCCCGCCCTCGCGGTGACAGCCCACGCAGTGCTGGAACACCAGCGGCGCGACGTGCTCGGCCCAGGTCGTCTGCGCGGGCGGCGCGTCGACGGCCGAGCCCACGTCGGAGGGCGCAGACACATCCGAGGGCGCGCCAGCGTCGACGGTCGCGGTCCCGTCCGTGGGAGCGCCGGTGTCGACGGTCGACGAACCGAGGTCGGCGGTCGCGCCCGCGTCGACGACCTCAGAGGGTCTGGAGACAGAGTTCCCGCAACCGAGCGCGAGGCCCGCGGCCCCGACGAGCATCCATGCACGCATCGGGGACGCATGGTGACCTCAACTCGCGGGAGAAGTCATGCGCCCTCCGCGAGATGTCGCGAGACCGTGACCGTGAGAGAGTCCGCCCCGTGCGGCCGTCCGCGTGGATCACAGCCCTCGCGTGCTCCCTCGTCGCGGGGTGCGGCGAAGACGCCACGCGCCCCCTCGACGCAGGATCGATCGCCGACGTGACCGCCATCGACGCACCGAGCGACGCGCTAACCGGGGTCGACACGCCTCCACGCGTCGACGCGCCTGGCGAGACCGCCCATGGGAGCGTCGACCTCGAGCTCCCGGGGCGCGCCGTGCGCCTCACGCTCTTCGACGACGGCGCGGTGCGCGTGCAGACCCTCTCCGACGGCGCGCCCGCGGTCGACCGCGGATGGACCCACGTCGCCCTCGACCTCCCCGCGAACCGGCTCATGCCCACGGTCGACGGCCCGACGCTCCGCTTCGCCAACGACAACGTCACGGTGACGGTCGCGCGCGCCACGGGGGTCATCACCGTGCTCACGCCCGCGGGAGAGGTCGTGCACGAGGAGCTCCCCACGAGCGCGACCGACCGCGCGCTCGCGCGAAGGATCGCCCCCGGCGAGAGGATCACCGCGCTCGGAGAGAAGACCGGCCGCCTCGACCGCACCGGCCGCCGCGTCGAGATGTGGAACACCGACGTCTGGGCCATCGGCGGAGGGATGTTCCCGCCCGACATCGACCCCCTCTACGTATCGATCCCCTTCGCGATGTCGCTGGTGGGCGCGCGCGCGTCGGGCCTCTACGTCGAGAACACCTCGCGCACGGTCTGGAACCTCGGTCGGACGACCCCGAACGAGCTCCGCGTCACCGCCGACGCCGGCCGTATGGACTACTGGGTCTTCCCCGGCCCGACGCCCGCGCGCGTGATCGAGCAGTACACCCGCGTCACGGGCCGACCGCCGCTGCCCCCGCGCTGGGCCCTCGGCTACCACCAGTCGCGCTGGAGCTACGCCCCCGCGAGCGCGCTCACCGCGGTGGCCGACGAGATGCGCGCGCGCTCCATCCCCTGCGACGGGCTGTGGCTCGACATCGACCACATGGAGGGATACCGCTCCTTCACCTGGAGCCGAGAGGGGTTCCCCTCGCCCGCCGAGACGCTCGCGCGGCTGCGCGGGCAGGGCTTTCACGTCGTCAACATCATCGACCCGGGGCTGAAGCGAGACCCCGACTGGTCGATCTACCGCGACGCGCGCGACGGCGGCCACCTCGTGCGCCGCGCCGACGGGAGCGAGTTCTCGGGCCGGGTGTGGCCCGGCGAGGCGGTCTTCCCGGACTTCACCCGCGACGCGACCCGCGCGTGGTGGCGAGGGCTGATGGCCTCCGACGCGAGGGCGGGCCTCGACGGCGCGTGGATCGACATGAACGAGCCCACGGTCTTCGCGCCCGACGTGTACCCCGTCGACGCGAGGGTCGACGGAAACGGCGCGCCCACCGAGATGCGCGAGGCGCACAACGTCTACGCCCTGCTCATGGCCCGCGCGACCTGGGAGGGCCAGCGCGACGCGCGGCCCGAGCGACGTCCCTTCGTGCTGACGCGCGCGGGCTTCGCGGGCACGCAGCGCTACGCCGCCGTGTGGACCGGCGACACCATGTCGACCTGGGCCCACCTCGCGATGCTCCCCGCGATGCTCACCGGGATGGGCCTCTCGGGCCTTCCCTTCACCGGCAGCGACGCGGGCGGCTACTCCGGCGGTGGCAGCCCCGAGCTCTTCACCCGCTGGATGCAGGCCGCCGCGCTCACCCCCTTCTTCCGCAACCACGTGCAGACGGGCTCACCTCGGCAGGAGCCCTGGAGCTTCGGCCCCGCGGTGGAGTCCGCCGTGCGCGCCGCGATCGAGCTGCGCTACTCGCTCCTGCCCTACCTCTACTCGCTCGCGTACGCGTCGACCCAGACCGGCGCGCCTGTCGTTCGTCCGTTGGCGTACGAGTTCGGCGCCGACGCGCTCGCGCACGACGACGTGTTCCTCCTCGGGCCGTCGCTGCTGGTCGCGCCGGTGCTGCGCGACGGCGACCGCACGCGGATGCTCCCGCTCCCCGTGGGCCGTTGGACGAACTTGTTCGACGACCGAACGATCACCGGCCCGAGGGTCATCGAGGTCGACGCGCCGCTCGACGCGCTCCCCGTGTGGGCGCGGCCCAACGGGATCGTCCCCCGCGCGGGCGTGGTGCAGCACACCGGGCAAGCCTCGGGTCCGCTCACGCTCGACCTCTACCCCGACCCCGACAGCCCCGCGTCGCGCGTCACCCTCTACGACGACGCGGGAGACGGCCCCACGACCGCGGGCCACGCGAGCGCCGCGACCCTCACCGCCGACGCGGGCGGCGCGACGCTCGACCTCGGCGCGCCGTGGCCCGAGGCCATCTCCGTGCGGGTGCACCACGTCACGACGGCGCCGCGCCGCGTCTCCCTCGCCGACGCCGCGGCCCCGAGCGAGGCGTGGAGGTACGACCTCGCCGCGCGCACCGTGACCCTGACCCTGCCCGCGGGTGCGTTGCGTGCGCGCGTGGAGTGGAGCGCCGCGACGGCGCCCACGCCGAGGGTGACGCAGCGCTTCGAGGTGACGCTCCCCGCGTCGACGCCCGAGGGCGCGGCGATCTACCTCGCCACGAGCGTGACGGGGTGGGACCCGGCGGGGCTCCTGATGACCCGCGACGCCGCGGGTCGCGCCGTGGCCGAGGTGTCGATCGAGGCGGGGACGCGCGTGGGCTTCAAGGTCACGCGCGGGTCGTGGAGCACCGTCGAGCGCGCGGCGGGCTGCGCCGAAGTGCCCAACCGCGAGGTGAGCGCGGGGAGCGACGCCGCGCGGGTCACGGTCGCCGCGTGGGCCGACCGCTGCGAATGAGCGATTGACGCTCGCGCGCGTTGGCAGGAGGAATCGTCCCCGTGACCAGCCACGAGGGCGACGGGGAGACCGAGGCCGACGACGAGGCGCAGCCCCAGGTGGAGGAGACCGACGACGAGCGCGCGAGCGACGAACAGGCCGACGCGCTCCCGGTGGACCCCGCGCTGGAGTCGTCGCTCTCTGCGCCGTGGGCCTTGCCGCAGGCCTTCGCGCTCGCGTTGATCGTGCGCCTCGGCGCGGTGGCGCTCCTCCAGCGCTCGCCGCTCGCGAGCCGCGCCGCGGGGATGTCGCACGCCTACGACCTCTGGGCGCAGCGCATCGCGCGCGGCCGCTTCGGCGACGGGGCCTTCTTCTTCGACCCGCTCTACGCCTTCGTGATCGCGCCGCTCTACCGCGTGGGGCACCACTCGCTCACGCTGCCGCGGCTCGTGAACGTGCTCGCGGGATGCGCCGCGGTGGTGCTCGCCTCGCGCGCCGCGTGGCACCTCTGGCGCTCCCGCGCGGCGACCGTGCTCTCGGCGGTGGCGATGGCGCTGTGCGTCCCCGCCGTGGCCGCCGAGGCGAGCGTGACCCCGACGGCCCTCGCCCTCGCGCTCGCGGCGCTCGGGGTGGAGCGGCTCCTCGCGGGAGACGACCGCGCGGTGAAGGTCTCCGGCGCGGCCCTGGGCTTCGCGGCCCTCGCGCATGGCGCGCTCGCGTGGCTCGTCCCCGCCGCGGCCCTCGCGCTCTGGCGGGGGTGGGACCCTCACGCTGCGCGCGCCGCGCTCACGCCCGACGCGCGGGTGAAGCGCGCGGGGTGGCTGCTGGCGTGCGCGCTCCCGGCCGCGATCCTCGGCGCGGGTCACGACCTTCGCGCGGGGCGCACGGCCTTCCCGATGACCCCGGGCGTGGCGGCGCGCGCGTACGTGGGCAACCACTCGGGCAACGACACGGGCGCGCGCGTAAACCCGGCCTTCGCGCAGCCCGACCCGGCGCGCTGGCCCGACGAGTTCCGCACCGAGGGAGAGCGTCGCGCGGGGCAGCCCCTGAGCGACGCGGGCCTCTCGCGACGGTGGTTCCGCGAGACCTTCGACGCGGCGAAGCGCGAGCCCGTGACCGCGCTCTCGCGGGTCTACCGGCGCGCGCGGCTGACGCTCCACGACGACGCGATCCCCGAGGCCGAGGGCGCCACGTTCCTCGCGCCGTGGGTGCCGCTCTACCGCTCGCCGCTCTTCGGCTACGGGCTGCTGGTCCCGCTCGCCATCCTCGGCTTCGTCGTCGGGCGGCGCCGCCGCGGTGTGGCCCTCGTCGCGGGTGGGGTTGGCGTGGTCGCGCTCCCGGGACTGCTCACCTACGTCGACGGCGCGCAGCGTGCGCTCCTCGCGCCGGGGCTCGCCGCGCTCGCGGGCGGAGGCGCCTGCTGGCTCGTCTCGGCCTGGCGCAGCGGCGCCCGCGAGGAGCTCTACCGCGGCCTCGGGGTCGTGGCCGCGGGGATGCTCCTCAGCTTTCAGACCCCCGACTGGCTCGACGCGCAGCGCGACGCCGTCACGGCGCGGGGCTTCGCCGAGCTGGGCGCGTCGCTCCGCACGCAAGGCAAGACCGAGGCGGCGATGACGGCCTTCGAGCACGCGATCGAGGCCGACGCGACCGCTTCGCCGGGCGCGGTGCGCGCGCTCGAGCTCCTCTACCGCGAGAGCGCCGACTGGACGCGCGCCGAGACGCACCTGCGCCGCGTGCTGGAGCGACGTCCGTCGAGCCCCGGGGTGCGCGGCGCGCTGGTGCGCGTGTACGACGCGATGCTCGCGACGCCGAGGTACAGCGACGACGCCGAGGTGCGACGTCGAAGGGAGCTCCTCGCCGCAGGAGGCGTCGAGCCCGAGCCGACGGCGGAGCCTTCCACCGCCGAGCCCACGCCCTCCCCCTCGCCCACCACCGCCGACGCGGGGCCGACGATCCCGAGCGAGCTGTCGGCCTCGGCGCGGCAGGCGATGGCGACGCGGCTGCGCGACGAGCCCGCGGGCTCCGCGACGTGGATCATCTTCGACACCCGCGACCCCAACGCCGAGGCCCTCGCGCGGCAGATCGCCGACGTGTTCCGCGAGGCCCGGTGGACGGTGCGCTCCATCGGCCCGGCGCCCTTCGCGCTGCGGCCCGGCGTGCGCCTGCTCGCGGCCGACGACCCCGCGTCGGAGCTCGCGGGCGCCGTGGGGAGCGCGCTCAACCGCGCGGGCCTCAACGCGACCTTCGGCGTGGGCTACCGCGCCTTCTCCGAGGAGCGGCAGCGCGCCGACCCCAACTGGCGCGGCATCAGCTTCGAGCGCGACCAGGGCTTCGTGATCGCCGTCGGCCGCGGCGCGCAGTGATCACACCGCGCGCAGGAGGTGCACCGCGAAGCGCCCGCCCGCGTCGGTCCATCGGCGCTCGCGGCGCCAGCCCGCGGGGGTGACGATGGCCTCTACGCGCGCGTCGTCGTACTTCACGCTCGACTCGGTGTGGATGCTCTCTCCGTCGCCGAACTCGAACGCGCCCACGCCCGGCACCCGCGCCCGCTGCGCCCCGACGCTCACGAGGTGCATCTCGACGCGCGACTCGCGGTCGTTCCACCGCGCCTCGTGGCGCCAGCGGGAGAGGTCGAAGTCGGCGCCGAGGTCGCGGTTGATCCGCGCGAGCACGTTGCGGTTGAAGGCCGCGGTCACGCCCGACGCGTCGTCGTAGGCGGGCAGGAGCGTCTCGGGCTCCTTGCGCAGGTCCGTCCCGAGGAGCATCGCGCCGCCCGCGGCCACCGAGCGGCGCACCGACGCGAAGAGCGCGCGGGCCTCGACGTCGCTGAGGTTCCCCACGCTGCTGCCGATGAAGAGCACGAGCCGCCGCGGGCCGAGCTTCGACACCTCGGGCCACGCGCGCTCGTACGACCCCAACACCGGCTGCACGCGCACCGCGGGCAGCTCGCGCCGCAAGCGCTCCTCGCCCACGGCCACCGCCGACGGAGACACGTCCACCGGGACGAACACCGTCTCGCCCTGCCGCTCAACCACCGACCGCAGGAGGATCTGCGACTTCGACGCCGTGCCCGCGCCGAGCTCCACCACCTTGAGCGGGTCGCCCGAGCCGTCGATCACCGCGTCGATGATGTCTCCCCCGTGGCGCTCGAAGATCTCTCGCTCGGCGCGCGTGAGGTAGTACTCGGGCAGGTCGGTGATGCGCTCGTAGAGCCGCGAGCCCTCGTCATCGTAGAAGAGCCACGGCGCGAGCCGTCGGGGCGTCGCGCTCAGCCCCTCGCGCACCGCGGCGGCCACGGCCTCGTTGGGGGGGGTGGCTTCGGTGTGTCCGTCTCCGTGCATCGACTCTCTCTCCCTCGTCAGGCCCTCGCGTCGCGCGCGAGCCGCAGCCCCGTCGCCTGAAAGCGCGTGTCGGGGTACCAGAAGTTCCGGTACGTCGCGCGGAGGTGCGCCGCGTTGCTGAGAAAGCTCCCGCCCCGCAGCACGCGCTGGTTCACCATGAACTTCCCGTTGTACTCGCCGAGCGCGCCCGCCGTCGGCGCGTAGCCGGGGTAGGGCTCGTAGCTCGACCGCGTCCACTCCACACGTCGCCGTAGAGCTGCGACACGCTCGCGGTCGAGCTCGCGCCTCGGCCGCAGCGCGCCCGCGTCACGGAAGTTCCCCGCGACCGTCACGCCCGCCGCCGCGTGCTCCCACTCCTCCTCGGTGGGGAGCCGCGCGTTGAAGTACCGCGCCATCGCGTCGGCCTCGTACCAGCTCACGAAGCACACGGGCTCGCCCGCGTCGGCCTGCCGTTCGCCGTCGACGCCGAAGACCACCAGCGCGCCGCCCTCGACCCGCGCGTGCCCCGGCGCCGTGACCTCGTTCGCGCGGACCCAGTCCCACCCCGCCGACATCCAGAGCGCGGGCGTGGCGTAGCCGCCGTCGGCCATGAACGCGAGCGCCTCGCCCACGGTCACCGCGCGCGTCGCGAGCTCGAAGGGCGCGAGGTAGGTCTTGTGCCGCGGGCCCTCGTTGTCGAAGACGAAGCCCGCGCCCTCGGCCGCGCCGACCTCGACGAGCCCGCCCTCGTAGCGCCGCCACGCGAGCGCGGGGTGCGCCGCGCCGCCCTCGTCGCGCGCCACCGACGACGCGCGGTACGCGGGCTTCATGGGGTTGAGCGAGAGCGCGTGCAGGATGTCGGTGAGGATCAGCTCCTGGTGCTGCTCCTCGTGCGCGACGCCGAGCGCGATGACCGGCGCGAGCGCGGCGAGCTCAGCCTCGGTCGCCGACGACAGGACCTCGACGACGCGACCGTCGACCGCGCGACGGTACGCCGCCACCTCGTCGCAGCTCGGCCGCGAGAGCACGCCGCGCTTCGGCCGCGCGTGCCGAGGCCCCACCGCCTCGTAGTACGAGTTGAAGAGGAAGCCGTAGCGCGCGTCGACCGGCGCGACCCCGCGCGGCGCGAGCACGAAGGTCTCGAAGAACCAGGTCGTGTGCGCACGGTGCCATTTCGTCGGGCTACAGTCGGGCTGCGACTGGAGCACCTGGTCCTCGGGCGAGAGCGGCTCGGCGAGCGCCTCGGTGGCGCGCCGGGTCTCGACGAAGCGGGCGATGAGGGCGTCGCGCGTCTGCATGGCGGTGGGCGTTCTTACTTCCATCGCGGCGGCGGCGTCACCCCGACGTCGACGCGGTGCGATGCGCGACGCGCCGACGAGGTCGCTCAGAAGCGCGCGCCCAGCGAGAGCGACGCCCCGCCGCGCGTGGGCCCGCCCGACGCGAAGAAGCCCGGCCGTGACGGCACGGTGCGCGCGAAATACAGCACCGTCGCGAAGACCCCGAGCCCCACCGCCGACGCGCCGAGCGCCACCGGCGCGACCTCGACCTCGTCGAAGCCGCGCGTCGCGAACCACGTCACGCTGAGCGCCGCCGAGGTGATCGCCGCCCCCGTCACCACGAAGAAGAGCGCGTCGGCGCGACCCCGCTCGACGCCCCTCGGCGCGAGCAGGCCGCGGGCCGCGCGCACGCGCACCAGGATGCGCCCGACGCGCTCGCGCTCGGCCTCGTCGGTGACGCGCGCGCTGTAGCGCTCGTAGGCCACCACCGCGCGGTCGAGCTCGCCCATGCGCTCGTACACCGCGCCGAGGTTGAAGTAGAGGTTCACCCCGTCGGGGTCGAGGCGCGCGGCCCGCTCGAGCGCGGCCGTCGCGGCGCGGTAGCGGCCCGCGGCGTAGTGGGCGCGGGCCTGGGCGTAGTGGGCCTCGGCCTCGTCGCGCGGGCGCGAGGAGGGCGGCGACGTGGGCTCGAAGGTCGGCCCCGGCTGCGCCGTGGGCGCGGGCTGCGCTGTGGGCGCGGGCTGCGCCGCGGGGCGGGCTGCGCTGCGGCGCGGCTGCGCCGCGGCGAGCGCGGGCGCCGCGAGCAGCGCGAAGGCGAGGGACGAGGCTCTCACGGCGGGTTCGGGGCGCGCAGACTATCACCGGGCGGGTGGCGTTCGGCGCGGTCTTCGTTGGTGGTAGCCTCCGGCGCCGCATGAGCGCACGACGGCGCGGCGCGCGGGCCGCGATGGGCACGATCCTCCTCGCGCAGGCCGCGGCGGCGCAGGGCGTGGGCGACGAGTACGCGTTCTCGGGCGCCACCGTGGCGACGGTCTCGGGCGCCGAGGCCTCGCGCGTGAACCCCGCGGGCGTCCCCGTGGGGCGTCGGTGGTCGGCGCGCGCCGCGCACTTCGAGGAGGTCGGCGCCGGCACCTCGCCCTTCAACGCCACCACCGTCGCGTGGGCCACGCCCCTGCCCTTCGGCCTCGGCGTCTCGGTGGGCGCGACCTGGGCGCGCCCCGACGCGATCTCGGCCACGACGCGCGCCAGCCTCGGGTCGGTCTACAGCGGAGAGCTCGGCCTCGGCTTCTCGCTCACCTCGCGGCTCACCATCGGCGCGCGGCTGCGCGTCTTCGGCGGGAGCGGCCAGGGCCCCGGCTCCGCGGCCGAGACCGTGAACGGAGACGCGGGCCTCGACCTCGGCGCCCTGTGGCGACCGTCGCCCTCCTTCGCGCTGGGCGTGGTGCTGCGCGGCGCGGCCTCTCCGCAGAACCCCGCGCTCAACCTGGAGCGCACGGTCATTGGCGGGATCGGCGTTCGACCGACGGGCACCGACGCGCTCACCTTCGGCATCGACGCGGGCTGGCGGCAAGACTCCGGCGCCCTCGCGCGCGCGGGGCTCCGCGTGGCGATCCCCCACGTGGGCGCGGTGCGCGGAGATTTCGTCTGGGACTGGGGCCTCGACCAGTGGCGCGGCTCCGCGGCGCTGGAGCTCGCCTGGGGCCGCGTGAGCGCGGGCGGCGGGGCCTTCGCGGGATCGGGCGACCTCCTCGGCGTGGCGGCGCAGGTGGGCGTCGACGGAGACCGCAGCGCGAGCACGCTCCCCGAGGGCTCGGTGGTGGTCACCGTCGACCTCGACGACTCCCCCGGCGCGCGCTCCTTCGGCCGGCTCCTCTGGAAGCTCGAGCGACTCCGCCGCGACCCCACCGTGCGCGGCGTGCTCTTCGAGCCCCGCGCGGGCGTCGGCGGCCTGGCCCACGCCGACGAACTCCGCGAGGTCTTCGCGGCGCTCCAGCGCGGCGGGGTGCGCGTCGGCTGCCACCTCACCGACGCGACCGCGAGCACCTGGTTCGCCTGCGCCGACGCCGACCGCATCACCCTCGACCCGGCCGGGGGCGTACGGCTCCAGGGCCTGCGCTCCGCGCGGTATTTCCTCGGGCCCGCGCTCTGGTCGTTCGGGGTCCGAACGGACTTCGTTCGGGTGGGCGACTACAAGAGCGCCCCCGAGCAGCTCGCCCGCGGGGGCTCCACCGAGCCCTCTCGCGCGCAGGAGGAGCAGATCCTCGACGACACCCTCGCCCGCATGGTCGAGGTGCTCTCCGCCGCGCGCCACCTCACGCCCGAGGTCGCGCGCGCGGCCATCCTCGAGGGGCCCTACACCGCCCGCGACGCCCGCGAGCGGCGCCTCGTCGACGCCGTCTCGACGCGGCAGGCGGCCGAGCGCGCGTTCTCGAACTCCCTGGGCGGTCTGCGCCGCGTGGAGCTCGACGACTGGGTCGCGCAGCGCCCGCGCGCGTGGGCCCCGGGCTCCGCGGTGGCGGTGGTCTACGTCGACGGAGACATCACCGAGGGCGAGAGCCGCAACGTGCCCGTGGTCGACATCCACACCTCGGGCGAGCGCAGCGTGGTCGAGGCGCTGGAGCAGGCGGCGTCGAGCGCGCGCGTCGGCGCCATCGTGCTGCGCGTCGACTCGGGCGGCGGCAGCGCGCTCGCGAGCGACCTCATCTGGCGCGCGGTGGTCGCCGCGGCGCGGCGAAAGCCCGTGATCGCCTCCTTCGGGAGCATCGCGGCCTCAGGCGGCTACTACATCGCCGCGGGCGCGCGGGAGATCTACGCCGACCCCTCGACGCTCACGGGCTCCATCGGGATCTTCTACGGCAAGGCCGACATCGCGGGCCTGCTCGACCGGCTGCACGTCGGCGTCGAGCTGTCGCGTCGAGGCGAGCGCGCCGACATGGAGAGCCTCTTCCGCCCCTACACCGACGAGGAGCGGCGCTTCCTCGCCGAGCGCGTGGGCGAGTTCTACAACCTGTTCCTGCGGCGCGTGGCGGCGGGCCGACACCGCACCACGGCGCAGATCGACGCGGTGGGCGAGGGGCGCGTCTTCACGGGTCACCGCGCGCGCGGCCTCGGGCTCGTCGACCGCGAGGGGGGCCTGTGGTCGGCGATCCAGCGGGCGCGCGCCTTCGCCGACCTCGGCGACGACTTCGAGCTGGTGGAGCTGCCCGGCGACACGGGGGGCCTGCTCCAGACCCTGGTCGGGATGCTCGCGCTCTCTCGCCCGCCCGACATGGGCGTGCTGGAGCCGCTGCTGTGTTCGCCCGAGGTGGCGACGCCGCTGCGCTGGCTCTTCGCGGTGGCCGCGCACCCCTCGCAGGCGATGGCGCTGTGCGAGTGGCCGACGCTGACGCCCTGAGCGCTACGCGCGCGCGACGGCGCGCACGAGCACGACGGTGATGTTGTCGAGCCCGCCCGCCTCGTTGGCGGCCTGGATGAGCAGCTTGCACGCGTCGTCGAGCGCGGGCGTGCTGCGCACGATGCGGGCGATGTGCTCGTCGGAGATCATCCCGGTGAGGCCGTCGCAGCAGAGCACCAGCACGTCGTTGGCGTGCATCTCGTGGCGGTGCAGCTCCACCGAGACGTCGGACTTCATCCCGAGCGCGCGGGTGATGACGTTCTTGTAGGGGAACTTCTTGAGCTGGTCTTCGGTGAGGTCGGGCCGCGTGCGGCGGTACTCCTCGAGGAGCGAGTGGTCGATGGTGAGGGGCTCGATGGTGCCCGAGGCGCGCACGACGTAGCCGCGAGAGTCGCCCACGTGGGCCACCCAGGCGGCACGGTCGCGCACGAGGGCGCCGACGAAGGTGGTGCCCATCCCGCGGCGCTCGGCGTTCTCGCGGGCCGACTCGAAGATCCTCAGGTTCGCGTACTGGATCGCGATGGAGAGGGTCTCGGCGTCGTAGTCCTCGCCGCGCGACTGCTTGAAGGGCCAGTGCACCGGCGGGTCGCGGCGGGCGTCGTGGAAGAACTGCCCCACGAGGTCGACGGCCATCGCGCTCGCGACCTCGCCCGCGTTGTGCCCGCCCATCCCGTCGGCCACGAGGAAGAGCCGGTCTTCACCGACGACCTTCATCGAGTCTTCGTTGTGGCTGCGCTTTCGCCCCACGTCGGTGAGGGAGGCGTACTCGACGGTGAGGCGCTCCGGCATCGGCGCGCCGATTGTCACGAATTGGTGAGAGCGCGGTCAACCATCGCGCTCAGCGCCGCTCGGGGTGGGGGCTCTCGTCGATGACCAGCCCGCTCGCCGTCAGGTGAAAGCGCGCGACGTGAACGCCCGCCCCGGGCCCTCCCTCGGGGATCGCGTGCCCGAAGGTCAACGTGCGCCCCCGCCGGGCCGCGGCGTGACCGCCGGGCTACGGCCCGCACCGCCTCGCTCCTCGCCTACGCGCTCGCCCGGTGGCGAGCACGCGGTAGCGGGTAGGCGAAGGCCCTGATCACCCGCGCGAGGGTCTGCGCGTCGGGGCGCTCCTGCCGCTCGGCCCATCGCGCGATCACCCGCTCGGCGCCCGCGATGTCGACCGAGGCGCCGCGCGCGTCGACGGCCGCGACCCGCGCGCGCCGCCGCGGTCGGTGAAGGCGAAGGCGCCTATCCCTGCGGGAGCGGGGAGCGCGAGCGCGCGCAGCGCGGTGACCGTCGTGGGGCGCCCCGTCGGCGACGGCGAGCGATGGCACGCGCGGCGAGGTCGATGGTGCGGGCGCGACGGGCGCGGGGCGTGGCGGGTGGGCCTCGGGCTCGGGCGCAGAGCGCTGACACCCGAGGGCGAGCGCGAGGGCGACGAGCGCGGATCGCACGGGCCGCGCAGGGTAACAGAGGGCTTGCGACGCGCGGGGGCATCGGGTAGCGTCCCGCCTCCGTTGCGCGATTAGCTCAGCTGGATAGAGCGTCGGTCTCCGAAGCCGAAGGTCACAAGTTCGAATCTTGTATCGCGCGCCAGCGGCCCTGACGGGGGGCCGCCGCCCACACCAGACGGGCACGAGGTGCATCGCACGAAGGACCTACGGCTCCTCTCGGCGAAAGGCACCGGCTCGATGCACCAGCTCGGCGAGGCGCTCCTCACGGGCGCCGGAATGCTCTGGAAGGCCCTCTGGGGCCTGATCTTCGGCTACCTCATCTCGGCCTGCATCCAGGTGCTGGTCACGCGCAAGCAGATGGCGAAGGCCATGGGCGAGCGCGGGGCGAAACCCGCCGGGCTCGCGACCTTCTTCGGCTTCGTGTCGTCGTCGTGCTCCTTCGCGGCGCTCGCGGCCTCGCGGTCGGTCTTCGTGAAGGGCGCGCACCCGGCGAACGCGCTGGCCTTCCTCGTCGCGTCGACGAACCTGGTGATCGAGCTCGGGATCGTGCTGTGGCTGCTGGTCGGGTGGCGGTTCACCCTCGGCAACGTCGCGCTCGGGCTCTTCATGGTGCTCTACGCCTACGCGCTCACCGCGGTCTGGATGCCGAAGGGGCTCACCGAGGCCGCGAAGAAGCACGCCGAAGCGACGCAAGAGCGCGAGGGCCTGAAGGAGGACGACGACCCGAAGGGGAGCTGGCGCGAGCGGCTCCTCTCGCGCGAGGGCCTCACCCGCGTCGCCCACGCCTTCTTCATGGAGTGGAAGATGGTGTGGAAGGAGCTCCTCTTCGGCTTCACCGTCGCGGGCTTCATCACGGTCTTCGTCCCGCCGTCGGTGTGGGACGCGCTCTTCCTCGTGCGCGACGGGGGCGGCGAGGGCGCGCCGGGCTTCCTCACGGTGCTCGAGAACGCCGCGATCGCCCCGGTGGTGGCCTTCTTCACCGTCATCGGCTCGATGGGCAACGTCCCCCTCGCGGCGATGCTCTGGTCGAAGGGGGCCTCCTTCGGCGGGGTGATGTCCTTCCTCGGCGCCGACCTCGTCGCGGCCACCGTGGTCTGGGTCCACGCGAAGTACTACGGGTGGCGCTACGCCCTCTACGTCTCGGCCGTGCTCTACGTGTGCATGGTCGCCGCGGGCCTCACCGTGCACGGGCTCTTCGCCGCCGTCGGCGCGCTCCCCGAGGCGCGGCCCGAGGTGCGCGAGATGGTCCGCTTCGGGGTCGACCACACCCTCTTCCTCAACGCGGGATTCGTCGCCCTCGCGGGCGTCCTCCTCTACCTTCACCTGCGCTCCAAGGGTGACGGTGAGGGCGCCCAGGGCCGACACGCCCACGCCGCGGGCTGAGCGCGACCGCACGCATTGCAGACCCTGCACGCCGTGCAGACCGCGGCGTCTCCCACCTTCTCCGTCGCGTGACGGCGACGCGCCGCGAGGCCGTCGATCTCTGCACGCCGTGCACGCTGCGCGCTCCGTGCAGGCTCCGAGCGCGCGACGTCGCCGGACCTTGGCCGACATCGTGGCGGCACGCGCGATGCTCCCCGTGCGCGCACCACGCGTGATCGGGCGGGAGGTCCACGCGCGCGAGGGGGTCGTCACCGCGACGGCTTCGCTCGCGCTCGCTTGAACGGAGGGCCGTCGCCGCGCTCACCCCAACGCAGCCACGGAGCCGTCGATGGAGAACGCCAACGCCACGCCCACCCCCGAGGTCGACAGCAAGAGGGCCCTCGAGGCGGCCTATCGCCACTACGAGTCTCGGCTCTTCCGCGCGGCGCTGCGCATCACCCACAACGAAGACGACGCGTGGGACGCGGTGCAGGACGGCATGGTCAACGCGCTGCGGCGCGCCGAGCACTTCCGCGGAGACTCCGCGGTGGCGAGCTGGCTCTACTCCATCGTCGTGAACGCGGCGCTCTACCAGGGCCGGCGCGAGCGCGCGACGCGCAAGCACGCGCGGGACTTCTGCGAGCGCGTCTGGCCCGACGCCGACCGCTCCCTCGCCGCGGGCACGCGGCACCGAGACCCCGAGGCCTACGTCCACGCGCGCATCGACCTCGAGCGCGCGTCGGAGCTCATCGACGCGCTCCCGCCCGAGCGCCGCCGGCTGGTGATGGAGTCCGCCAGCGGAGAGTCCTGCGTCGAGATCGCGGAGGACTGGGGCCTACCCGTCGCCGCCGTGAAGAGCCGCCTGTGCCGCGCGCGCGTCTCGCTGCGCGCGAAGTTCGGCGCGGCGTCCTGAGCCACCGCCTCTCACCTCGCGAGATGGACATGGCCCGCACCCTCTTCTCCGTCACCCTCGCCCTCGCCCTCGCGAGCGGGTGTGAGCGCACGCCGGGGACCTCCCGCGAGGTCTCTCCGCCCTCGACCCTCGCACCCGACCCCGGTCGGACCCAGCGCCCCGGCCTGCCGAGCGTCTCCACCGACGTGCCCGACGCCGGCGACATGACCCTCGACGACCCCGACGAGGTCGACGGCGGCGCCCACCGCGCGCTCCCCGGCGCGCACCGCTGACCGCCCGCGGCGCCGCGACCTGCATCCCACCCATCGATGACCCACGCCTTCGGCTACGCCGCGTCGGTGATCCTCCTCGGCACCATCGCCGCGCAGATCCGCCGTCAGTGGCGCGAGCGCAGCACCGAGGGCGTCTCGCCCTGGCTCTTCGTCGGGCAGTTCGTCGCCTCGGTGGGCTTCACCATCCACAGCGCCGTGATCGGCAGCGGGCTCTTCACCGTGACGAACGCGCTCTTGAGCGTGACCGCCCTCGTGGGGCTCGCGATCTGGTGGCGCGTGCGCCGCCGCGAGCGTCGAGGCTCGTGAAGTCTCCGCGCGCGAGCGCGTCGAGGTCGAGCGCCGACGCGGGGCGCGTGTCGGCCTTGAGCACCTTCTGCATCTGGGCGAGCGCGTGGCGGTTCTCGTCGGGGGTGTTCGACGCGCAGCCGTCGCGGGGCACCACCACGCGGTAGTCGCGCAGGTACGCGTCGTTCGCGGTGAAGAGCACGCAGATGTTGCCCGCGAGGCCGCCGATGATGAGGCAGCGCGCGCCGAGGTACTCCAGCAGGATGTCGAGGCTCGTGCAGTAGAAGGCCGAGTGCTTGGGCTTCAGCACGAAGTAGTCGTCGTCGTCGGGCGCGAGGAGCCGCGCGACGGGCGCGCCGAGCACGGCGTCGCCGAGGCAGTGGTCGACCACGGAGCGGAAGTCGGACTTCCAGATGCCGAAGTTGTCGTTGGCGTAGACCGTGGGGATGCCCGCCGCGCGGGCGCGGGCCTTCAGGCGCTTGAGCGCGCGCGCCATGCGGATCGCCGCGGGCAGCGCCTCGGGCCCCTCGGGGAACTCCATGTCGTTGATGACGTCGACCAAGAGCAGCACCGTCGACGCGCGGTGCGCGACGTTGCCGTGGAGGTCAGCGTTGGGGGTGTCGGTCGCGGCGCGTCGTGAGGCCATCGCTCGCGTGCGATGCACCGGAGGGCGACGGCGCCCTCACGCGAGGAGCTTGCCCCCGGTCACGCCGAGCACCTCGCCGTTGACGAAGCGCGACTCGTCCGAGGCGAGGAAGACGTAGGCCGGCGCGAGCTCGACGGGCTGCGCGGGGCGGCCCATGGGGTTGTCCTCGCCGAAGGACTCGAGCGCCGCGTCGTCGAAGGAGGCGGCCACGAGGGGCGTCCACACCGGCCCCGGCGCGACGCAGTTGGCGCGGATGCCCTTCTGGATCAAGCCCTGCGCGAGGCCCTTGGTGAAGGTCACGATGGCCCCCTTGGTCGCCGCGTAGTCGAGGATCCCGAAGGAGGGCTGGTACGCCTGGATCGACGCCGTGTTGATCACCACCGCGCCCGGCTTCATGTGCGGCAGGCACAGCCGCACCAGGTGGAACATCCCCATGATGTTCGTGCGGAAGGTGCGCTCCACCCGCTCGGGGTCGAGCTCCTCCATCGCCTTCACGGCGCTGCCCTGAAAGGCCGCGTTGTTCACCAGGATGTCGACGCGGCCGAAGCGCTCCACCGCCTCGCGCACGAGGCGCCCGCAGTCCTTCGGGTCGCTCACGTCGGCGCGAACGACCAGCGCCGCGCGCCCCTCGGCCTCGACCGCGCGGCGAGACGCTTCGGCGTCTTCGTCGTTCTCGAAATAGTCGATCACCACGTCGGCGCCCTCGCGCGCGAAGGCGAGCGCCACGGCGCGGCCGATGCCGCTGTCTCCGCCCGTGATGAGCGCGACGCGCCCCTCGAGGCGCCCGCGACCGACGTAGGTCTTCAGCCCGTAGTCCGGCGGAGGGTCCATCTCGCCCTGGTCGCCGGTGGCCTTCTCCTTCTGCGATCGGGGCTTGAAGGGGGGCTTGGGCTGCCCCTCCCTGGGGTCGCGGATCGTGCTCATGGTCTTCGGTTCTCCTCAGGGGCCGCGGCCGCGCCGCGCGCGCGAGGCGCACGTTCGCAGCCGACGTGGTGTGATGCGCCCGGGCCCGAAGTCGCGCCGCGCCGACGTCCCCTCGGCCCCGCGGGAGCCTCCAACCCGTCGGGATCCCGCGATGACGATCGTCCTGGCCTACGGGCTCGTGCTCCTGCTCACCGTGTCGCTCTCGGCCGTGGCCGCCCGCACGGTGCTCTCCACCGCGCTGCCCTTCCTCGTCGCGGGCGCCGTCATCGGCCGCGGGGGCTTCGGCTGGGTCGACGTTCCCTCTGACAGCGCGTCGGTCTCGCGCCTCGCCGACATCGCGCTCTTCACCGTGCTCTTCACCGACGGTCAGCGCGCGTGCTTCTCCGAGCTCCGCGCCGAGTGGCGCGCCTCGGGCCGCGCGCTCGGCATCGGGATGCCCCTCGCGATGGTGGGCGTCGCCCTCCCCGCGCACTTCCTCGCGCACCTCGGGTGGTCCGAGGCCTTCCTCCTGGGCGCGGTGCTCGCGCCGACCGATCCCGTCTTCGCCTCGGCGCTCGTCGGCCGCGAAGACATCTCGCTGCGCCTGCGACGTCTGCTCAACATCGAGTCGGGCCTCAACGACGGCCTCGCGCTGCCCTTCGTGATGGTGTTCCTCTCGCTCTCGTCGCGGGAGCCGGTGCACCCCGCGGCGCTCGCGTCGGAGCTCGGCCTCGGGCTCCTCCTCGGCGTCGCGATCCCCGGGCTCGTCGCGCTGGCCTTCCGCGTTCCGGGCGTCGACGCCGAGCACCGCCTGCGCCCCCTCGGCCCCCTGTCCGTCGGGCTGATCGTGTACGCGGCCTGTCACCTCCTCCACGCGAACCCCTACCTCGCCGCCTTCGCCGCGGGCTCCACCGTCGCGACCGCGGCGCCCGCCGCCGCCGAGCGCTTCGCCCCGCTCGGCGAGGTGCTCTCCGAGGTCACGAAGTTCGCCGCGCTGCTGGTGTTCGGGGCGGTGATCACCCCCGCGCGCCTGTCGCACCTCACCTGGCGCGAGTGGCTCGTCGCGGCGCTCGCGCTCGCGGTGGTGCGCCCGCTCTCGATGGCGCTGCCCCTGGCGCGGTCGCCGCTGTCGATGAAGGAGAAGGCCGCCGCGGCGTGGTTCGGCCCGAAGGGCTTCGCGTCGGTGGTGTACGGGCTGCTCGTGCTCCAGTCGCACGCGCGGTCGCGGGAGCACGTCTTCGACCTGGTGGCGCTCACCACGGCGCTGTCGATCGCGCTGCACTCGTCCGCCGACGTGCCGGTGGCGAAGGCGCTCCAGGTCGAAGACGACGCGGGGTGAGGTCAGTCGACGGGGCGGCCCTTGAGCACCCGGGCCTCGAGCCAGCTCCGCACCTTGGTGAGGTGCTCCTGCTCCTCGGCGAGCGCGCCGCGGAACTGCGCGGCCATGTCCTTGCGGTTGAACTGCTCGGCCATCTTGATGAGCAGCGCCCAGCCGTCGTTGTCGACGAGCTCCGCCGTGAGGATGGCCTCGAGGCACTGCGTGAAGGTGGTGCGCGGGTCGGTGAGCACCTTCGGCAGGCCCATCGACGCCACGCCCGAGACGTCTGCCGCGGGGGTCTCCACCGTGGGGTCGCCGCCGAGCTCGCCGATGGCCGCGCGCAGGATCGCGAAGTGCGCCATCTCCTCGTCGCGGATCTCCTGGAGCTGCCCGAGCGAGGGCTCCATGTCGACGTCGGCGAGGTGCTGGTACTTGCTGATGAGGGCCTCGTAGAGACGCGTGCCCGCGCGCTCGAACGCGAGGCGCTCGCCGAGGCGGTCGATGAAGCTCGCCATGTCGGCGCCCTTCACCGCGTTGGCGATGGCGCCCATCGCGCCCTTCATCGACGCGGGCGGCGGCACCGAGCCGACCTTCATCTTCGCGTTGACGTAGTCGTCGCGCAGCGCGTCGAGCTGCTGCGCGTCGCCCGCGGAGGTCGGCGCGCCCTCGCGCGCGCCCTCGACCAGGGCCTTGCCGTCGACCGGCGAGGTGGCCATCCCCGTGCGGTTCATCCCCATCTCGGTGACGCTGTTCATCACGCCCTCGCCTCGTGCTGGCGGCGCCGCGCGTCGCCGTTGACCTTCACGCCGAGCTCGGTGCCCGGCGACCACTGGTAGCCCGCGGCCACCGCCTCGGAGGGGCTGCCGTCGGCGTTGAGCTGCTGGCGGTAGTCGATGGACGACCGCGCCTCCTTCTCGCGCGGGACGATCTCGGTGCCGTCGGCGCGCAGGTCGACCTCGCGGGCGAGCACCTCGCGCACGTAGGCGCGCTGGCTCGCGTGGGGGATCGGGTCGGGCAGCTCGGCGGGCAGGAGCTCGGCCGGGTCGCGGCGCTCCACGCGCTTCATCACGTCCATGACGTGGTGGAGCTGGCCGAGCTCGTAGTCGAGGAAGCGCTCCCAGATGCGCTTGATGCGCGGGTTCGACTCGTTCTCGACGCAGGCGAAGTAGTTCCACACCTCGGTGGCCTCGTGCAGGAGCCACTTCTCGATCCACGTCTCGGTGGGGTCGATGATCGACTCGTACTGGGTGACGTGCTGCTCCTCGACGGCGGCGATCTCGGCGTAGAGGAGCCGCGCCGCGGGGTCGCTGAACGACGGCCCGACGTTCATGTAGTAGTCGTGCGTCTGGTGCTCGGCGGCCATGATGGTGCCCGCGTGGAGCTTCGAGAGCGCCGTCGCGGTGGCCTTGTCGTAGGGCCGCCGCAGGTCGTCCTCGGGCGCGCGGTGGTGGAACATCGTCGCGCGGCCCGGGCGGATGTCCGTGTAGCACTGGAGGATGTTGTTGGCGTCCTTGCCGTCGACGCGGTCGAGCAGGGCCGCGTAGCGGTAGAGGTGGTCGAAGTCTTCGAGCAGGCCGAAGTGGTAGACCTGCCGGAGGTAGGGGTCGGTCTCCTGCATCGCGACCGCGGCGGTGATCTCGATGGCCACCTGCTCGAAGCCGATGGTGGTCTCGAGCTGCGACTGGTCGCCGGGGTTCAGCCAGTTGATGGTGGTCTGCTGGAACTGCTCCACCCGACGCACCCGCGCGAGGTCGAGCTGCAGCTCGCGGTTCATCCTCGCGCACGAGTGGCTGAAGCGCAGCGCCTCGGACTCGATGCCGTTCATCAAGATCACCCGCACGCGGGTGAACGCGTCGTCGTCGAGCTTGCTGATGGGTGGCTGGACGATGTCCTTCCACGTGAACTGTTGCTTCGCGAGGGCTGTGCCTCGCTCTCGCAGGATGTCGAGCGCCATCGTGCACCTCTCCTTCCGGGTCCCCGCGGACCCGCCGCGAACTCGTTCGCGGTGGTCTGAGATGCCGCGCGCGCAGCCCCAGTGTCGCTCCCCCGCCGAGCTTCGACCGCCCGCGCCGCGCGCGGGGCCCCGGGGCATCCCAACGCGCGGAGGTCGTGAACCATGAAGAACCTGTCCCTCGCTTCGATCGTGCTCCTGGCCGCGTGCGCGTCTTCTTCGTCGACGTCGGAGCCGCGCTCCCCTGACCACCGCGCCTCGGCCGGCGCGACCGAGGCCGCGCGCAGCGACGGCGAGGTCGTCGCGGTCCTCGCGACCATCGACCACGGCGAGATCGAGCAGGGCCGCCTCGCGCAGTCGAACGCCACCGACGCCGACGCGCGCGCGTTCGGCGCGCGGATGGTCGCGATGCACACCGAGTCCACCGCGCGGATGTCGGCCCTCGCGCGGCAGCAGGGCATCACCCCCGACGAGACCGACGAGAGCCGCCGCCTCGCCGCCGCCGCGACCAGCGTGCTCCAGACGCTCCAGGGCATGCACGGCGCCGACTTCGACCGGGCCTACATCGACGCGCAGGTCACGCAGCACACCGAGGCGCTGCAGAAGATCGACCAGGTGCTGCTCCCGCGGGCGCAGAACCCTGCGCTCCGCGTGGCGATCCGCGACGACGTGCGGCCCATGGTGGCCGCGCACCTCGACCGCGCGCGAGAGATCCAGTCGCGGATGCGGTCCTCCAGCGGGATGGACGCCGGCGCGATGTGACCCGCGGGCGCGCACCGACGCGCTCGCCCGCCCGCGAGCATCTCTGACCGTGAGCCACGGGGCCCCGGCGGCCCTCAACTCCCGCGAGGCGCAGCAGGGCCAGGACCCCGCGCGACGGCGGCGCCCGCGCGACCGCGTCGACGCACCCGCACTCGAACCCGGAGACCTCGATGTCACGACCCACACGCCTCGCGCTGACCCTCGCCGTCGCCGCGGCCTTCGGCTGTGAGCGCAACCACGTCAGCGGCGGCGAGATCGCCCCGCCGGGGCCCATCAACACGGGCGGAGGCCCCCTCCCCGGCACCGGCACTGGCGCCAGCGGCGCGACGCCCTCGGCGAACCACGACCTCGCCCGCGAGGGCGACGCAGGCGTGGCGGTCGGCGGGTGGATGCGCGACGCGGGGCACTCCGCGCAGGGCCGCGACGACGCGCGAGACGGCGGCGTGTACCCGAGCGCCGCCGTCGACGACGGGGGCGGCGACCCCACGAACAGACCCTGACACTCACGGAGGAACGGCCATGCGCAGGCCCGTCCTCGATGGACTCAAGACCAGCGCGAAGCTCAGCCCGCGCTCGCGCCCTCGCGCTTCGGCAGCCACTCCTCGCGAAGCGCACCATCAGCGTCGGGAGCACGAGCAGGGTGAGCGCCGTCGCGGTGACCAGGCCCCCGATGACCACCGTCGCCAGCGGCCGCTGCACCTCGGCCCCCGCGCCCGTCGCCAGCGCCATCGGGAGGAATCCCAGGGTCGCGACGAGCGCCGTGGTCAGCACGGGGCGGAGACGTCGGTGCGCGCCCTCCTCGGCGGCGCGGCGCGCGTCGAGGCCCTCGGCGCGGTGCGCCCGCACCTGGGCGACGAGCACGAGACCGTTGAGCACCGCCACGCCGAAGAGGGCGATGAAGCCCACGCCCGCCGAGATGCTCAGGGGCATCCCCCGCAGCGCGAGCGCGACCACGCCGCCGACCGCCGACACGGGGACGTTCAAGAAGATCAGCGCCGCGGGCCCCGGCTCGCCGAAGGTCGCGTAGAGCAGGCCGAAGATCAGCGCGAGGACGATGGGCACCACCACCGCGAGGCGCGCGCGGGCGCGGGCGAGGTTCTCGAACTGCCCGCCCCAGCTCAGGTGATACCCAGGCGGTAGGCGGAGCGATCGCGCGCGGGCCTGGGCCTCGTCGACGAAGCCGCCGAGGTCGCGACCGCGCACGTTGGCCTGCACCACGAGGCGCCGCTGGCCCGACTCGCGGTTGATGATGTTGGGCTCGTCGACGCGCTCGACGCGCGCGAGCTCGCCGAGCTGCGCGAGGGATCCGTCGGGGAGGCGGATGGGGAGGCGCCGCACGGCGTCGACGTTGTCGCGCGCGGCGTCGGCGAGCCGCACCCGCAAGGGGAAGCGCCGGCTCCCCTCGATCACCTCTCCGACGGTGACGCCCCCCACGGCGTCGACGACGCGGAGGACCTCGTCGACGCTCACCCCGCGGCGCAGCGCGACCTCGCGGTCGACGACCACGCGCAAGACGGGCAGCCCGCTCAGCCGGTCGACCCGCACGTCGGTCGCGCCCGGCACCCGCGAGAGGAGGCGCACCACGCGCTCCCCGAGCCGCGCGAGCTCGCCGAGGTCGTCGCCCGAGACGCGCACGGCGACGTCGGCGCGGGCGCCGCTCACCAGCTCGTTGGTGCGCATCTGGATCGGCTGCGAGAAGCCGAAGGCGATCCCCGGGAGCGCGGCGCGGAGCGCGGAGGACATCCGCCCGACGAGCGCCTCGCGGTCGCGCGACGACTCGGCGGCGCGCGGGCGCAGCATCACGAACACGTCGCTCTGCTCGGCGCCCATGGGGTCGTTGGCGATCTCGGGCCGCCCCGTCTTCGACACCACCGTCACCACCTCGGAGAAGCGCCGGAGCACCCGCTCGATGAGCGCGGTCTGGCGCACCGACTCCTCGAGCGAGACCGAGGGCTGGCGCACCACCTCGATCACCAGCGCGCCCTCGTCGAGCTGCGGCACGAACTCAGACCCGAGGCGCGAGGCCAGCAGGGCGCCGCCCGCGGTGAGCGCGACCGCGACGGCGAGGGTGACGAGGGGGCGAGCGAGCGTCCACCGCAGGGCGGGGTGAAAGGCCCACTCGGCGAGGCGCACCGCGGGCGAGGGCCGGTCTTCGACGCGCGACGGAAGGAGCAGCGACGCCGCCGCGGGCACGAAGGTGAGCGACAGGACGAAGGCCCCCGCGAGCGCGAACAGCACCGTGAGCGCCATAGGGCGGAACATCCTGCCCTCGACGCCCTCCAGCGCGAGCACGGGCACGTACACCAGCGCGATGATCAGCTCCCCGAAGGCCGTCGCGCCGCGCACCTCTCGGGCCGCCGCCACCACCGCCAGGTCGCGCTCACGCCGGTCGAGGGGCCGCCGCAGCCCCGCGTGCGCGACGGCGAGGTGGTGCACGGCGTTCTCGATCACGATGATCGCGCCGTCGACCACGAGGCCGAAGTCGATGGCCCCGAGCGACATGAGGTTCCCGCTCACGCCCACGGCCCTCATGCCGATGAACGCGGCCATCATGCACAGCGGGATCATCGACGCGCCGATGAGCCCCGCGCGCAGGTTGCGCAGCATGAGGAAGAGCGCCACCACCACCAGCGCCGCCCCCTCGACGAGGCTGCGGCGCACCGTGTGGATCGTGCGCTGCACCAGGGTCGTGCGGTCGTAGAAGGGCTCGATGCGCACGCCGCGCGGGAGCGACCGCTCGATGTCGCGCGCCGCGCGGTCGACGGCCTGGGCGACGGCGCGGGAGTTCTCCCCCACCAGCATCATCGCCATGCCCACGACCACCTCGCCGCGCCCGTCGCGGGTCGACGCGCCCTGACGGAGCATCGGCGCGAAGCGCACGTCGGCCACCTCGCGCAGCGGCAGCGCGACGCCGCCGTGAACCGCCACGGGCGCGCGGCGCAGGTCGTCGAGACCGCTCACGAGGCCCTCGCCCCGCACCAGCACCCGCTCGGGGCCGCGGAGGATCTGTCCCCCGCCCACGACGCGGTTCGCGCCCTCGACGGCGCGGAAGAGCGCGTCGAAGGTGACGCCCAGCGCCGCGAGGCGGCGCGGGTCGGCCGAGACCTCGTAGGTGCGGAGCTCGCCGCCGAAGGCGTTCACCTCGATGACGCCCGGCACGAAGCGCAGCCGCGGGGCGATCTGCCAGTCGAGGATCTCCCGCAGCTCGGCGAGCGAGCGGCCCTCGCCGCGCACCTCGAACTGGTAGACCTCGCCGAGCGCCGTGGTCATCGGCCCGAGCTCCGGCGCGCCCAGCGCCGCGGGGATCGACTGCCGCGCCGCGGGGAGGCGCTCGAACACGAGCTGCCGCGCCGTCCACGGGCTCACGCCGTCGTCGAAGACCACGGTGATGGCCGACACGCCCTGCCGCGAGATCGACCGCAGCTCCCGCGCGCCCGGGATGCCCGCGAGCGCACGCTCGGCCGGCGCGGTCACGAGGCGCTCGACGTCGAGGGGCCCCAGCGTCGGCGACGCCGTGAGCACCTGCACCTGCACCCCCGTCAAGTCGGGCACCGCGTCGATGGGCAACGAGAGAAAGGCCCACACGCCCGCCGCGATCAGCGCGAGCGTCGCGAGGAGCACCAGCCCGCGGTGGCGCACGCTGAAGCCGATCACCCGGTCGAGCACTCAGTCGTCCTCCTCGAGGCCCTCGCGCTCGAGCTCCGACCGCAGCGCGAACGCGCCGCGCACCACCACCGCGTCGCCCTCGCGCAGCCCCGCGCGCACCGGCACCGCGTCGCCCACCGCGTCGCCCACGGTCACCGCGCGCGGCTCGAAGGCCCGCTCGCCCACCCGCACGAACACCACCGTCCGCCCCTCCCTCGGCTGCACCGCCTCGCTCGGGAGCCACCGCGCGCCGCCCGCGGGCAGCGCGACGCTCACCCGCACGGGAGCCCCGGTCACCACGGGCCCCGTCGGCGCGAAGCGCGCGCGCGCGTCGACGGTGTGGCTCGCCGGGTCCATCACGTCGCTCACGGCCACCACCTCGCCGGGGCCGAGCGCCGCCCCCTCGGCGTCGAGGGACCGCGCCTCCACCGCGGCGCCCGGGCGCACCCGCGCGACGTCCCCCGCGAAGAGGTGCAGCCGCAGCCACACGGCGTCGGTGCTGCCCACGCGCGCGACCTCCTGCTCGGCGCCCACCACCTGCCCCACCGTCACGCCGATCGACGCCACGCGGCCCGACACGGGCGAGCGCACCACGCTGCGGGTCTCTCCGTGCGAGGTGGTCGTGCGCAGCCGCGCGATGTCCTGGTCGCGCAGCCCCAGGAAGTGCAGGTGCTCCTCGGCCTCGTGCAGGGTGGCCCGCGCCACGGCGTCGTCGGCCTCGGCCCGCCGCAGCGCCTCGGTGGAGGTCATCTCGACCCCGTGCGTCACCCTCGCCCGCTCGAGCACGTCGCGGGCCTGCCGCGCGCGCGCGACCGCCGTGACGTACTCGTTGGTGACCTGGTGCAGCTCCACCGTGTCGACCTCGATGAGCGCGTCGCCCGCGCGCACCGCGTCGCCGAGCGCCACGCGCACCGCCGTGACCCTGCCCGAGACCCGAGCGCCCACCCGCGCCATGCGCGAGGGGTCGGCCTCGACCGTCGCGGCCACCTCGAGGGACGGCCCCGCCGTGATCGCGCCCGCGCGCTGCACCACCACGCGGGCGTTGGCGAGGGCCTCGGGCGTGAGCGTCACCCGCGCAGGGGCGCGCGGCTCGGCTTCGGTCGTCGGCGGCGGCGCTGACGCGCGGCACGCGGCGATGGCGACGCAGAGCAACACCGACCGCGGATCGGTCTTCGTCGCGCATCGCGCGCTGTTGTGGCCGTGGCGCACGGCTCAGCCTCGGAGCAGCGTCGCGACCAGCTCGGCCACGCGGTGGATCTCGTGCGGCGCGCTCAGCGCGAGGCCGAGCGCGAGGCTCGCGGCGCCGGCGGTCGCGAACAGCAGGCGCGGCGACGACGGCGCGGGCGCCTCGCAGAGGGCCGACACGCGGAGGTCGAGCGACGCGCACGCGCACCCGTACCCGACGGGCCCCGCGGCGGACTGCAGCCGACGGGCCTCGATGAGCGTCTCGGCGACGAGCACGGGGTCGGCGACGGCCCTCGACGCGCGCTCGTCACACGCGCGCTCGTGCGCGAGGTCGAAGGCGTCGAGCAGGGGGCGCGCCGCGGCGGGCAGGTGCGCCACCGCGAGGAGCCTCGCGACGGCGCGCGCGACGACGTCTCCGCGGGCGAGGTGCGCGCGCTCGTGGGCGGCGATGGCCTCGACGGCGCCCTGCGAGAGCGCGCGGTCGAGGTCTTCGCCGATGCAGACGACGGGCGCGGGCCAGCCGACGACGAAGGCGTGCGCGCCCGGCACCGCCCAGCTCCCGTCGGGGCGCGGGCGAGCGATCATGCGCAGGCGCGCGTGCGCGCGGCGCGCGTGGTGAATGCCCCGCGCGAGAGCGCCGACGCGCGCCGAGACGAGCGCGAGGCCCGCGGCGGCGAGGGCCCACGCGCCCAGGCCGAAGGCTGCGGGGTGGAGGAGGCAGACCGCGCAGCGGAGCCCCGCGGCGGTGACGCAGTCGTCAGAGCGGCCGAGCGCCCGCGGCACGGCGCAGTGACCGAAGGCGATGAGCACCACCAGCGCGCCCAGGACGGCAGGCGCGGCGAGGAGCGCGAGGGACCACCGCGCCGACGCGCGCGGCGGGAGACCGCGCAGGGCCTGCGTCAACGCCGGCGTGAGGGCGCGCAGCGCGAGGCTCACGAGCGCGCTGGTGAGGAGCGCCAGCGCCACGGCGACGGGGACGAGGCTCACCGACGTCTCCGTGATTGACGGGCGGCCTCGACGAGGGCGGCGAGCTCGTCGAGGCGACGGACGCCGGTCTTGGCGACGATGTCGACGAAGGCCGCGAGCACGCCCGCGCCCTCGGCGCCGCGGAGGTCTCCGGCGGCCTCGGCCATGGCCTGCGCGCGGAAGGCGGCGCGGGTGAGCGAGGGGGCGTAGCGGTAGGCGTGGCCCACCCGCTCGCGCAGGAGGAGGCGCTTTCGGTGCAGGCGCTCGAGGGTGCTCTGCACGGTGCTGAGGGTGATGGCCCGCGCCTCGCCCACGTCGCGGTGCACGTCGCGCGCCTCGGCCGCGCCCTGGTCCCAGAGGTACTCGAGGACGGCGGTCTCGAGCTCGCCGAGGAGCGGGATCTCCACGCCGCCGACCCTGCGCCAGAGCGCACCGATCGTCAATCGGTATTGGGTTCGAGGTTCGTGCGTGAGCCGCGCCGTACCACACCGTACCGCATCGAGAGCGCCTCCAACCTGCGCTGGCGACCCCTCTCTCGGAGGAGACGGAGGTCCTCGACGATCGCGGTCCTGAGACGCGGCACCCTCGCCTTTCGTGACGGAGGCGGAATGAGCGACATCTGGACGGTTCTGCTGCTCGCGACCCTGCCAGGAGCGGGCAACTTCGCGGGAGGGATGCTCGCGGAATTCACGCGGCCTTCGGCGCGAGCATTGAACCGCGCGCTCCACGCCGCCGCGGGCATCGTGATCGCCATCGTCTCGGTCGAGCTGATGCCTCGCACCGTCGGGCACCTGGGCGGAGGATGGATCGCCGCCGCGTTCATGGCGGGAGGCGTCGCGTATCTTCTCCTCGAGTCCCTCACCGAGCGGCTGCAAGGCGGCGACGAGGGCGCGGGTCGCGCGCGAATGTGGATGATCTACATCGCGGTGGCGGCCGACCTGACCAGCGACGGATTGATGATCGGCGCGGGCGCGGCGGTCTCGTCGAAGCTGGCGTTCGTCCTCGCTGCGGGGCAGGTGCTCGCAGACTTGCCAGAGGGCTACGCCGCGGTGGCCAACCTCCGTGACAAGGGCGTCCCTCGAACGAAGCGTGTGCTGCTCGCCGCGTCGTTTCTGGGGTACGTCGTGGTCTCGGCGTTGCTCGCGCACTTCGCCCTCCGGGGCGCGCCCGAGCGCGTGAAGCTCGGCAGCCTCGTCTTCGTGGCGGGTCTGCTCACCGTGGCCGCCGTCGAGGACATGCTCCAAGAGGCGCACGACGCCCGTGAAGACAGCCGTTGGTCGGTGCTCGCGTTCGTCGGGGGCTTCGCCCTCTTCACGCTCGTCTCCTCGGGCCTCGAGGCGATGCTGAGGGGTTCGCTCCCCGCGACGTAGCCGGCGGGCGCGGCGCGACGGACCCCCTCGGCTCACGGCGGTGCGCGGTCTGCGCGACCAGGCCCCAGGGGTCAGTGCTTCACCGCGCCGCCGCTGCCACGCACCCGCCCCGCCCCGTCGCGGGTGGCCTGGCTCGGCGTGCGGAGCGCCCCCGCGGGGTCGCGCGGCGGCTCGTCGTACTGCTGCCGGTCGACCTGCTTCGCGGCGAGCTTGTCGGCGAGCGCGGGCGTGAGGTTGAACGCGGCGGTGTTCACCTTGGCCATGACCCCGACCTTCACCGCGCGGGTGTGCATCGTCGCGGCCTTGAGGATCGCCTGCGCGACCTCCTCGGGCTGGATCTGCGGCGTGGGGAGCTTGGCCTCCTGGCTCATGTAGTTGCGCGCGTGCTGCGGGAAGGGCGTGTCGACCGCCGTCGGCTGGATGAGCGTGACGGCGACGGGGGCCTTGTCGACCTCCTCGAGCTCGATGCGCAGGGTGTCGGTGAAGCCCTTCACCGCGTGCTTGGCGGCGCAGTACATCCCGAGGAGCGGCGCGACGGCGTCTGAGACCTCGCTCCCGAGGTTGATGATCGCGCCGCCCTTGGACTTGAGGTGTTGGAGCGCGACGAGGGAGCCGTACACCACTCCCCAGAACGTGGTCTCGAAGAGGTCTCGGCTGTCGTCGTCGCTGACCTCGTCGAGGCGGCCGTAGATCGCCGCGCCGGCGTTGTTGACCCAGGTGTCGATGCGGCCGAAGCGCTCGATGGCCTGGGCGGCGACGCGCTCGACCTCGGCGCGCACCGAGACGTCGGCCGCGACCGCGAGGGCCTCGCCGTCGATGGAGCGCGCGATCTCTTCGAGGGCCTCTCCGCTGCGCGCGGCGAGCACGACCTTCGCGCCGCGGCGCGCGGCCTCGCGGGCCGTCGCGAGCCCGATGCCGCTCGAGGCGCCGGTGATGACGATGACCTGCTGATCGATGGGCTTGAGCTGAATGGTCATGGCGCGCTCCTCGCGACGCGTGACTCGGGGCGAGGACCTCCGCCACGACGAGGCGCCGCGGGGCAGTTAGGTGCGCGCTGGGCGTGGAGCGGAGCGGCGCTGAGCGCGACGCAGAGGGGAGACCCCGCGCGGGCGCGGCGGGCATCACACCCGCCCGGAGGTACTCAATGAAGGCACTCACCTGGCATGGCACGCATGACGTGCGCGTCGAGAACGTCGCGGACCCCACCATCGAGAACCCTTCAGACATCGTCCTGCGGGTGACCGCGACGGCGATCTGCGGCTCCGACCTTCACCTCTACCGGGGCAAGGTCCCCGGCATGAAGGAGGGAGACATCCTCGGTCACGAGTTCATGGGCGTCGTCGAAGATACCGGCGCGGGGGTGAAGAACCTCCGGCGCGGCGACCGCGTGGTGGTGCCCTTCACCATCTCGTGCGGCGACTGCTTCTTCTGCAAGAAGTCGCTCTACGCGGCGTGCGAGACCACCAACCCCGGGCGGGGCGCGATCCTGAACGCGAAGGGCGTGCGGCCCGGCGCGGCGCTCTACGGCTACACGCACCTCTACGGCGGCTACGCGGGGGGGCAGGCCGAGCTCGTGCGCGTGCCCCACGCCGACGTGGGGCCCATCAAGATCCCCGACGGTCTGTCCGACGAGCAGGTGCTCTTCCTCTCGGACATCCTCCCGACGGGCTACCAGGCCGCGGTGAACGGCGGCGTCGAGCGCGGGTCGAGCCTCGCGATCTTCGGCGCGGGCCCCGTCGGGCTGATGGCGGCCGCGAGCGCTCGCCTCCTCGGCGCCGACCGGATCTTCATGATCGACCACCACTCGTACAGGCTGCGCTTCGCGTCGCAGACCTACGGCGTCGAGCCGCTGAACTTCGACGAGGTCGACGACCCCGCCGAGGCCATCATCGCCGCCACGAACGGGCGCGGGGTCGACGCGTCAATCGACGCGGTGGGCTTCGAGGCGAAGGGCTCCACCATCGAGACCGTGCTCACCAACCTCAAGCTCGAAGGCTCCGCGGGAACCTCGCTGCGGCAGGCCATCGCGGCTACGCGACGCGGCGGCACGGTGAGCGTCCCCGGCGTGTACGCCGGCTTCATCCACGCGTTCATGTTCGGCGACGCCTTCGAGAAGGGGCTGACCTTCAAGATGGGGCAGACGCACGTGCAGCGGTACCTGCCGGAGCTTCTCGCGCGGATCCAGGAGGGCAAGCTGACGCCCGAGGCGATCATCACGCACCGGATGTCGCTCGCCGACGCCGCGCGCGGCTACGAGGTCTTCAACAAGAAGGAAGAGGACTGTCGAAAGGTCGTCCTCACGCCTGGCGCTCCCTCGGCGGCGTGAGCGTCGCGCGCGCGGGCACCCCCGCGTAGCCGCTGACGACGGCGGCCCCTCACCACCTCACGAAACCCACGAAAGCAAGCGATTTCATGCGCGGCCCGAGCCGCGAGGAGGCGCGGGTGCACGCGCTCCTCTCGCAGCTCGAGCAGGTGGGCGCGGGCTACCGCGTCCCCTTCCGCGGTCACCGCTGACCCGCCACCTCTGACGCCCCGCTGCGGCTCGCGCCGTGGGGCGTCGTCCTCCCCTCCTCGTCACCATCTCCCCCGCCGCGATCCCCGCTCACGCCGCCGCGTCGAAGTCCGCGCGGAGGGCGTTACGGAGCCGCCAGAGCCTGCTCTTCACCGCGGTCTGCGGCTCGCCCAGCTCCGCGGCGAGCTGCGCGTTCGTCTCGCCGTCGACGGCGCGGAGCAAGAGCTCGCGTCGGTCGGCGGGGAGCGACTCGAGGTGCTCGGCGACGCGCTCGAGGTCGATGCGCGCGTGCACGAAGGACTCGGGGTCGCGCTGCGCCGAGCCCGCCTCCAGCGAGCGGTCCGCCTCGGGCCACACGCGCTCGACGTACTTGTCCGCGCCGCGTCGGCGCGCTCCGTCGCGGCGACGGCGGTAGAGCGCCGCGTTCACCACGATGCTGTAGAGCCAGCTCTCGACCGCCGACGCGCCGTTGAAGCGCTCGCCGTGGCGCAGCGCGCTCACCATGCCGTCCTGCACCGCGTCCCACGCCTCGGCCTCGTCGCGCGTGATGCGGAGCGCGGCGTGGAAGAGGCGCGACTCGTAGCGCCGGTACGCGGCCTCGATCGTGCGCCGAACCTCGTCGCTCACCCCCGCGCGCCCGTCGTCGTTGCTCGCCTGCGTGGTCTGCGTGTTCATCGTTGAGCCCTCCGTCTTTCGCAGGTCGACGGAGAGCAGCACGCGTACCAGCACCGACACCGCGGAATCCCGACGGATTCGCGCATGGCCACGGTAACGATTCGTTCAGGCTCGGCGCGCGGCGGCATCGGCTCGTTACGCGGCCTCGCTCACCCACAAGGACGCTGTCACCGCGATCGCGCGCGACGCGGCGACGCCCCGCCGCCGCGCGTCGACCCCCGGCCGAGCCCCCGGCGCGGCTGTGGAGAATTGCCACAACCGCGAGATTTCCGCTGCCCCGTGACGACGGGGTGCATCCCAACGACCGCGAAGGGTCTGAGGCATCACGGGAAGCCCGGACCCGAGGGAAACCCATTTCGACGGGACCACGGTCGTGACGTCGCTCTTTCCACCATGGTCGAACGCGACGGCGCGCGCGGGCCTCGCGCTGGCCTCCGCGGGCCTCGTCGGCGCGCCGCTCTCTGCGATGGTCTGGGTGCGTTCACCCTACGCGACGGGCGCGCGTGACCCGCGAACGCAGCCGGTGCACTTCGACCACCGCCACCACGCGAGCGACGACGGGATCGACTGCCTCTACTGCCACGACGGCGCGACGCGGTCTCGCTACGCGGGCGTGCCCGCGACCTCGGTCTGCGTCGGCTGTCACGCGCAGGTCTGGAGCGAGAGCCCGCTGCTCGAACCCGTGTGGAGGAGCGCGCGCTCGGGGCAGCCCCTCCGCTGGGCGCGCGTGCACGCGCTGCCCGACCACGTCTTCTTCGACCACGCGGCGCACACCCGCCGCGGCGTCGGCTGCGTCACGTGCCACGGGCGCGTCGACCAGATGCCCGCGGTCTACGCCGTCGCGTCGCTCTCGATGGACTGGTGCCTCGACTGCCACCGCGCGCCCGACGCGAAGCTCCGCCCGCTCGACCGCGTGACCGACATGCGCTGGACGCCAGCGCCGCACGCGGCCCCGCCGCTGCGGGTCAACCCGCCGGTGCACTGCTCGGGGTGCCACCGATGAGCGGGCCGCGCGCCGACGAAGACTGGGCCGCGGCCCTCGACGCGGGCGCGCACGGCGCCGCGTGGCGGTGCCTCTCCGACCTCGTCGACGATCCCTCGTGGCGCGCGCGGGCTCGCGCGGAGTTTCCAGAGGGCGCGGACGTCGCGCCCGACGCCGTGACGCGACGCGCGTTCCTCCGTCTCTTGAGCGCGTCGGTGGCGCTCGGGGCCGCGGCCTGCACGCGCGCGCCGCGGGAGGACATCCTCCCCTACTCCGTCGCGCCGTCAGACGTGGTGCCCGGGGTCGCGCGGCGCTACGCGACCTCGATCGTCCGAGACGGCTACGCGACGGGCGCGCTGGTCGAGAGCCACGAGGGAAGGCCCACGAAGGTCGAAGGGCACCCCGACCACCCCGCGAGCCTCGGCGCGGCGGGCGCGTTCGAGCAGGCCCACGTCCTCGGGCTCTACGACCCGAGCCGGCGCGCGCGATCCGCGAGGGCCGCGAGCCGCGGGCGTGGCGCGACGTCGAGGCGCTGTTGGTCGCTTCGCGCGCGCAGACGGCGCGGGGCTATGCGTGCTGCTCGGGCCGACCTCGTCTCCCACCGTCGTCGCGCTCATCGAGCGCGTGCGTGAGCGGCTGCCGCGCGCGCGCTTCTTCTTCGACGCGCCGCTCGCTCGCGCGTCGGCGTGGGAGGGCGCGCGCCTCGCGTTCGGGCGCGTCCTCGAGGCGCAGTACGACTTCATCGAGGCCGACGTCGTGCTCGCGCTCGACGCCGACCCGCTCGCCTCGGGGCCCTTCGCGCTCCGGTACGCGCGGCAGCTCGCGAGCCGACGCCGCGGCGCGCGCATGAGCCGCGTCTACGCGGCGGAGTGCGCTCCGTCGCTCACGGGGTCACTCGCTGACCATCGACTCCGTGCTCGGCGCGGTGAGGTCGTCGAGGTGGCCCGGGCGGTCCTCGCGCAGCTCGCCCCCTCGGTCGCGATGGAGAGAGGTCACGATGACCTCTCGCGCTGGGCCGAGGTCGTGGCGCGCGACCTCCGCGCGCACGCGGGGCGCGCCGTCGTGGTGGCCGGCGACGGGCAGCCCGCCGCGGTGCACGCGGCCGCGCACGCGATCAACGCGTCCGTCGCGAGCGCGCGGACCACGTGGCTCACCGCGCCCGCGGTCTTCGAGGCGGGCGTGGCGGGCCAGGGGATCGCCGACCTCGCGCGCGAGCTCCGCGCGGGGCGCGTCGAGGCGCTGCTCGTGCTCGGGGGCAACCCTGTCTACACCGCGCCCGCGGAGCTCGACTTCGCCGCGGCGATGCGGCGCGCGCCGACGCGGCTGCGGCTCGGGCTCTACGAAGACGAGACCGCGGCCGAGTGCGGCTGGTTCGTGCCCGAGGCGCACGCGCTGGAGTCGTGGGGAGACGCGCGGGCCCGCGACGGGACGGTGTCCCTCGTGCAGCCGCTGATCGACCCGCTCTACGGCGGCCGCACGGTGATCGACGTCCTCGCGGCGCTCGCTGGCGTCGACGGGGGCGGCGCGACCCTCGTACGCGCGCAGTGGGGCGCGCGGTGGGACGCGGCGCTCCGCGGCGGGGTCGTCGCCGGGACCGCGTTCACTCGGGTCGACGCGGAGGTCGACCAGGGCGCGGTGAGCGCGGCCCTCGCGGCGACGCGCCACGACGCGCGCGGCGTCGAGGTGGGCTTCGTCGCCGACGCGAAGGTCTACGACGGCCGCTTCGCGAACAACGCCTGGCTGCAGGAGTTCCCAGACCCGATCACGCGGCTCGCGTGGGAGAACGCCGCGCTGCTGAGCCCCGCCACCGCGGCGCGGCTGGGGCTCACGACGGGAGACCTCGTCGAAGTCTCGCTGCGCGGTCGACGCGTGCGCGGTCCGGCGTTCGTGCTCCCGGGGCACGCCGACGAGGCCGTGACGCTCCCGCTCGGGTACGGGCGCCGCGGGGCCGAGGCGCTCGCGCGGGGCGTGGGCTTCGACGCGTACCCGCTGCGCACCTCCGACGCGATGGCCTTCGCCGCGGGGGGCGCGATCCGCAAGCTCGGGCCGCGGCGCGCGCTCGCCACCACCCAGTCGCACTGGTCGCTCGAAGGCCGGCCGATCCTGCGCGGAGAGGACCCTCCGCGGCGCGCGCTGCCGACGCTCTACCCCGAGCGCCCGGTGCCCGCCGCCGAGGTGCAGTGGGGCATGGCCGTCGACCTCTCGGCCTGCGTGGGATGCGGCGCGTGCGTGGTCGCGTGCCAGGCCGAGAACAACATCCCCGTCGTCGGGCGCGAGGGCGTGCTGCAGAGCCGCGAGATGCACTGGCTCCGCGTCGACCGGTACTTCGTCGGCGACGCGCGAGACCCTCGCGTGGCCTTCGAGCCGATGCTCTGCCAGCACTGCGAGAAGGCGCCCTGCGAGTACGTCTGCCCGGTCAACGCGACGACGCACAGCCCCGACGGCATCAACGAGCAGACCTACAACCGCTGCGTCGGCACGCGCTTCTGCTCGAACAACTGCCCGTACAAGGTCCGCCGCTTCAACTGGCTCGACTACCGGCGCGAGCAGCCCGAGGTCGTCTCGCTCGCGATGAACCCCGAGGTCACCGTGCGGCAGCGCGGCGTGATGGAGAAGTGCACCTACTGCCTCCAGCGCGTGCGCCGCGCGCAGCGTGACGCGAGGGTCGAGGGGCGGCCGATCCGCGACGGCGACGTGACCGCTTGCCAGCAGACCTGCCCCGCGGGCGCCATCACCTTCGGGCCCGTCTCCGACCCGGGCTCCGCGGTGTCGCGGCTGCACCGCGACGCGCGCGCGTTTCGTGTGTTGGAGTCGCTCGGGACCGAGCCCCGCACGCGCTACCTCGCGAGGGTCACCAACCCCAACCCCGCGCTGGAGGGGACGTGAGCGACGACGCGCTCGCGCCGGTCTGGTCGGCCGCCCCGACGACGCCGCGCTCACGCAGCAGCTCCTGTCTCCGACGTGGGACCCGCCGCGGGGCTTCGGCCCGCTCCTCGCGGTGACGGGCGCGGGCACGCTGGGACTGTTCGCGCTGCTCGGGTACACGGCCGTCACGGGGGTCGGGCTGTGGGGCAACCAGATCCCCGTCGCGTGGGGCTTCGCGATCATCAACTTCGTCTGGTGGATCGGCATCGGCCACGCGGGGACCTTCATCTCCGCCGTGCTGCTCCTCCTCGGGCAGCGGTGGCGCGCGTCGATCAACCGCTTCGCCGAGGCGATGACCCTCTGCGCGCTGGTGCAGGCGGGGATCTTCCCGGATCATCCACCCGGCGGCCGTGGTTCGCGTACTGGCTCGTGCCGTACCCCAGCACCATGGGCGTGTGGCCGCAGTTCCGCAGCGCCCTCCCGTGGGACGCCGCCGCGATCACCACCTACCTCTCGGTCTCGATCGTGTTCTGGTACATGGGGCTCATCCCCGACCTCGCGGCGATGCGCGACCGCGCGCCGGGGCTGTGGCGACGGCGCGTGTACGGCGCCTTCGCGCTCGGCTGGCGCGGCGGCGCGCGCCAGTGGTCGCGCTACCGGGTGGTGTACGGCCTCCTCGCGGGGCTCGCGACGCCGCTGGTGGTGTCGGTGCACTCGATCGTGAGCACCGACTTCGCCGAGTCGCTCCTGCCCGGGTGGCACTCGACGATCTTCCCCGTCTACTTCGTGGTGGGCGCGGTCTTCTCGGGCTTCGCGATGGTGCTCGTGCTGCTCATCCCGGCGCGGCGGGTGTACCGGCTCCACGACGTCATCACGGCGCGGCACCTCGACGCGCTCGCCAAGCTCCTTCTCGCGGGGAGCCTGTTCATGTCGTACAGCTACGTCGTCGAGGCCTTCACGGCCTGGTACGGCGGCGACCCCTACGAGCGCTACACGCTGCTCGCGTCGCGCCCCGGCGGCTCCTACGCCTGGCTCTACTGGACGATGATCGCGTGCAACTGCGTCGCGCCGCTGGCGCTGTGGTCGCGGCGGCTGCGCGGGAGCCCCGCGGCGCTCATGGCCGTGTCGCTCCTCGTCGTCGTGGGGATGTGGGTCGAGCGCTTCGTCCTCATCGTCACCTCGCAGTGGAGGGACTTCCTCCCCTCGAGCTGGGCGCTCTACACGCCCACCTGGGTCGACGGCGCGATGCTCGCCGGCACGGTCTCGTGCTTCGCGTTCCTGTTCCTCTTGTTCCTGCGGTGGGTGCCCATCGTCCCGCTCAGCGAGCTCAAGACCCTGCGCCGCGAGCTCTCGCGCGACCGAGAGGAGGCCGGCGATGCGCCGCGGGATGCTCGCTGAGTTCACCTCCCCCGAGGCACTCACCGACGCCGTCGAGCGCCTCCACGCGCTCGGTTACCGCGCGATGGAGACCTACACGCCCTACCCCCTGCCCGAGCTCGAGCCGATGCTCGGCGTCCCCCGCTCGCGCGCGTCGGCGGTGGTGCTCCTCGCGGCCCTCGCGGGCGGCGCAGGCGCGTACCTCCTCCAGTGGTGGATCAACGTCTGCGACTACCCCCTCGACGTGGGCCGCCGGCCGCTGCACAGCGCCCCCGCCTTCGCGCTCGTCACCTTCGAGATGGCCGTCCTCGCGGGCGCGGTCGCGGGCTTCGTCGCCTTCGTCCTCCGCAGCGGGATGCCCCTGCTCTGGCACCCGCTCTTCGAGGTCGAGGGCTTCGGTCGCGCGAGCGACGACCGCTTCTTCCTCCACGTCGCGCTCGACGATCCCCGCTTCTCCGCGTCGACCCTGACCGCCGCGCTCGACGGGCTGGGCGCAGAGCGCGTCGTGCGCCTCGGGGTGTCGCCGTGACCCGCGCCGTCGTCGCGGCCCTCCTCGCGCTCGGCTGCCGCCGCGGGGAGTCGCTCTCGCCCCCTTCGCCCGGGCTCGAACGGATGATGGTGCAGCGGCGCGCCGACCCCTTCGCCGCGAGCGAGGTCTTCGACGACGGCCGCGTGATGCGGCGCCCGCCCGCGGGCACGGCGCCCTACGAAGCGAGGCCCTACGACCCCGCGAGCGCGGAGGGCTCCGTCGATGGCCGCCCGCTCGATCGGGTGCCGATCCCCCTGACCCGCGCCGTCCTGGAGCTGGGCCGCGACCGCTTCGAGCGCGTGTGCGCGACCTGCCACGGCGTGCTCGGCGACGGCGTGAGCGTCGTCGCGCGCGCGATGCGCCTGCGCCCGCCGCCCTCGCTCCTCGTCGGTCGACCGGCGACGAAGACCGCGGGCGAGGTCTTCCGCGTCGTCTCGGTCGGCTACGGGATGATGCCCTCCTACGCCCACGCGCTCGACGTCGACGAGCGCTGGGCCGTGGTCGCGTACCTCTCCGCGCTCCGACTGAGCCAGCGCGCGGCCGTCGCGAACCTGCCCCCCATCGCCCGCCAGCGGCGCTGGAGGCGCTGCGATGAAGCACGTCGTCACTACCGGACTCGCGGCCTTCGTCGTCGGCGCGCTCGGCCTCGCGCTGGGCCTCGTCCGCGACCCGACGCGCGCTCCTCGCGTACCTCACGGCGTGGTCGTGGTGGCCGCGATCGCGGCGGGCGCGCTGCTCCTCACGGCCTCGTGCGAGGTGTCGGCCTCGGAGTGGTTCGTCGCGCTGCGCCCTCTCGCGCGCCGCGTCACCGACGCGCTCCCCGCGGTCGCGCTGCTCGCGGCGCCCTCGTCCTAGGCGTCGCCCGCCTCTACCCCTGGGCCTCGCCGTCGTGGGACGGGCACCACGCGCGCGTGGCTCACGCCGGGCTTCTTCGCGGCGCGGGTGGCCCTCTACCTCGTCGTGTGGGCGGCCTTCGCCGTCGCCTTCGCGCGTGCGCGCTCCGAGTCGACGCGACGCGCGCTCGGCGCGGCCTGCGCCCCCGCGGTGGTGCTCACGGCCACCTTCGCCGCCATCGACCTGCTCATGTCGCTCACGCCCGCGTGGCGCTCGACCGTGTACGGCCTCGCGTGGCTCTCGGGGGGCTTCACCGGCGCCGTGGCCCTCGTCGCCGTGCTCCTCCCCGCGGCGAGGCGCGCGGGAGCGATCCCGCCCGAGGTGGGCGCGGAGCACTCGCACGCGCTCGGCACGACGCTCTTCGCGGCGCTCGCGATGTGGGCCTACCTCGCGCTGTCGCAGTTCTTCCTCGTGTGGATCGCCGACCTGCCGGAGGAGGCGACCTGGTACCTCGCGCGCTCGCGCGGCGTGTGGCGGCCGTGGGCGACGGCGCTGCTCGTGGGGCACCTCGTGCTGCCCATGGCCGCGCTCCTGTCGCGCGCGGTGAAGCGCCACCCGCGGCGGCTCGCGGTCGTGGGCGCGTGGGTGCTCCTGATGCGCCCGCTCGACGCCGAGTGGGAGGTGGTGCCCTCGCTCCGTGAGGGCCGCCTCTCGCCCGCGCTCGTCGACCTCGCCGCGTTCGTCGCCGTCGGTGGCGCCGCGGTCGCTTTCGCGGCGTGGCGGGGTTCGCGGGCCACCGAGCCGCGCACCGACCCGGCGGTCCTCCGCGCGTCGCTGAACTACGAGGCGCCGTGACGAGCCCGAAGCGCGAGTGGCCCGTGCGGCAGGAGGACGACACGCTCTCGGGCCGCGCCGTCGCGGGGTGGATGTCGGCCGCCGCCGTCGCGACGGTGGTCTCGGCCCTCGCGGCGTGGGGTCTCCTTCGCGCGTGGGAGCCGTCGGCGTGGTCTCCGTCGGGCCACCCGCGGCAGGGCCCCGCGGAGGTGGGCGGCGTGCGTCAGACCCTCGCGCTGGAGGACGGCGAGGGCCAGCGGCTGCGCGCGCGGCAGCGGGCGGCGCTCGATCGCGCGGCGTGGATCGACCGCGGCGCGGGCGTGGCGCGCATCCCCATCGACATCGCGATGGACGCGGTGGTGGAGGCGTCGCGGTGAACGAGCTCCTCCGCGTCGCGCTTCGGCTCCCGCCGCAGGCCTCGCAGGCCGCGCGCGACCTCGACCACCTGCACTTCGCGGTGATCCTCACGACGCTCGCGGGCGCGGCGGCGGTGGGCGCGCTGTCGGCGTACTACGTCGTGCGCTACCGGCGCAGGGGCGTCGCGCCGGCCACGCCCGATGCGGAGACCACGTGGCGGGTCGAGGGCCCCCTCGTCGCGGCGACGCTCGCGCTGTTCCTCGCGTTCTGGGTGGTGGGCTACAGGCAGTACCTCGCCGCGCACGCCGCGCCGGCGGGGGCGATGGACGTCTACGTCACCGCCAAGCAGTGGATGTGGAAGTTCTCGCGCGCCGACGGGTCGCGCAGCGCGGGCGACCTGGTGGTGCCCGCGGGGAGGCCCGTGCGACTCGTGATGACCTCGCGCGACGTGATCCACAGCTTCTACGTGCCCGCGCTCCGGCTGAAGCAGGACGTGCTCCCCGGGCGCTACGTCACCGCGTGGTTCGTGGCCGACCGGCCCGGCGAGTACGACGTCCTCTGCGCGGAGTACTGCGGCGTCGACCACTCGCGGATGCGCGCGCGCCTCGTGGTGCTCTCGGCCGACGACTACGCCGCGTGGCTCTCGCGCGAGGGCCACTCCGACGTGGCCGGTGAGGACCTCGTCCGCCGCGGGCGGGAGGTCGCCGCGCGGCGGCAGTGCTTCGCGTGCCACACCGCCGACGGGCAGCCCCACGTCGGGCCCACCTGGCGCGGACTGTTCGGCCGCGAACGAACCCTCGCCGACGGGACGCGGGTCACCGCCGACGCGGCCTACCTCACCCGCTCGATGATGGAGCCGCAAGCGCAGATGGTGGTGGGCTACCAGCCCCTGATGCCCTCGTACCTGGGCGTTCTCGACGCGGGAGAGGTCGGGGCGCTCGTGGAGTACATCCGCTCGCTGCGCGACCGCGGGGAGGCCTCGGCGGTGAGCCTCCCGCCGGTGCGCGGGGCGGTCGACGGAGGCGCGCCGTGAGGGTCGAGGACGTCGCGGTTCGCCCGCGCGAGGGCGGGAGCTACCTCACCGCCGAGCAGACGCTGTGGTCGTGGGCGAGCACCACGGACCACAAGCGCATCGGGGTGATGTTCGGCGTGGCGACCTCGCTCTCGCTGGCCCTCGGCGGCGCCTTCGCGCTCGCGCTGCGGGTGGAGCACCTCACGCCGGGGCGCACCGTGATGGGCGCGCTCACCTACAACCGGCTCTTCACCATGCACGGCGTGGTGATGGTCTGGCTCTTCATGATCCCGTCGATCCCGAGCGCGTTCGGGAACTTCCTCCTGCCGATGATGGTGGGCGCGAAGGACGTGGCCTTCCCCCGGCTCAACCTCTTCAGCTTCTACCTCTACGTCGTCGGCGCCGCGGTGGCCCTCGCGGGGATGTGGGTCAACGGCGTCGACACCGGCTGGACCTTCTACACCCCCTACAGCGTGCGCTCGCCCACCGCGGTGGTGCCCGTGCTCATCGGGGTCTTCATCCTCGGCTGGTCGACCATCCTCACCGGCGTGAACTTCATCGTCACCACGCACGCCCTCCGCGCGAAGGGCCTCGGCTGGCTCGACCTGCCGCTCTTCGTGTGGGCCATCTACGCGACGGCGGTGATCCAGGTGCTCGCGACGCCCGTGCTGGGCCTGTCGCTCGCGCTGGTGGGCGTCGACCGCGCGCTCGACTGGGGCTCTTCGACCCCGCGCGCGGGGCGATCCGCTCCTACCAGCACCTCTTCTGGTTCTACTCGCACCCCGCGGTCTACATCATGGTGCTGCCCGCGATGGGGGTGATCACCGAGGTGGTCTGCGCCTTCAGCCGCAAGCGGCCGAGCTCGTACAAGGCCATCGCCTACGCGACGGTGGGCATCGCGCTGGTGGGCTTTCTCACCTGGGGCCACCACATGTTCGTCGCGGGGATGTCGGCCCTCAACGCGGGCGCCTTCGGCCTGCTCTCGATGCTCGTCGCCATCTTCTCGGCCATCAAGGTCTACGCGTGGGTGGGCACCATGCGCCGAGGCTCGATCACCCTCGCCGCGCCGATGCTCTACGCGATGGCCTTCCTCTTCCTGTTCGTGTTCGGCGGGATGACCGGCGTGGCCGTGGCGGCGATGAGCCTCGACGTGCACTGGCACGACACCTACTTCGTCGTCGCGCACTTTCACTTCATCATGGTGGGCGGGACGCTCACCGCCTGGCTCGCGGCGCTGCACTACTGGTTCCCGAAGGTGACCGGGCGGCGCTACCCCGAGCGCCTCGGCGTGCTCGCCGTCGCCCTCGTCTTCGGCGGCTTCGTCGCGACCTTCCTCCCGCAGTTCCTCCTCGGCAACGGGGGGATGCCCCGCCGCTACTACGACTACCCCGCGCGCTTTCAGCCCCTGCACGTGGTCTCCACCGTGGGCGCCTTCGCGCTCGCGGGCGGCATGACCCTCACGCTCGCGTACCTCCTCTGGTCCCTCGCGTACGGCCGGCGCGCGGGGCCGAACCCCTGGCGCGTCGCGGGCTTCGAGTGGCGCGCTCCGTCTCCACCGCCGCCGCACAACTTCGACGGCCCGCCGCCGCTCGACCGCGGCCCCTACGACTACTCCGTCGACGACGGGGGCGCCTCGTGAGCCGCGCGCACGTCGAGCACTTCGAGGACCTCGACCGGCAGGCCCACGCCGCGCACCTCGGGATGTGGGTCTTCCTCGCGAGCGAGTCGCTCCTCTTCGCGGGCCTCTTCGCCCTCTACGCCGCGCTGCGCGTCGCGCACCCCGCGGGCTTCGCCGAGGGCGTGGCGCACGCGAAGCTCGCCATCGGCAGCGCCAACACCTTCGTGCTCCTCACCTCGAGCTACGCCGTCGCGGTCGCGGTGCGCGCGCTTCGCACGGGCCGCCCGCGCCTCTCGTGGCGGCTCACCCTCGTCGCCGTCGCCCTCGGCGTGGCCTTCCTCGTCGCGAAGGGCGTCGAGTACGGCCTGCACCTCTCCGAGGGGATGTCGCCCGGAGGCCGCGGCGCGTTCTTCGACGCGCACCCCGTCGAGGGCCTCGCGTCGTACGTCACGCTCTACTTCGCCATGACGGGCCTGCACGCCCTGCACGTCGCCGTGGGCGTCGTCGTGCTCACCACCCTCGCCCTGCGCGTGCGCCGCGGCGCCGTCACCGCCGAGGCCGCGCACCCGCTCGCCCTCGGCGCGCTCTACTGGCACCTCGTCGACGTGGTGTGGGTGTTCCTGTGGCCGATGTTCTACCTCGTGGGGTCGGGGTGAGCGCGCGCTTCGCCTCGACGCGGGCGCTCACGCTCGCCTGGCTCGCGCTCGTCGCCCTCGCGGCGGGGAGCCTCGCGCTCTCGCGCGTGCACCTCGGCGCGTGGGGCGCGCCGCTCGCGATGGGCATCGCCGCGGTGAAGGCCGCCGTGATCGCGCTGTGGTTCATGGAGCTCGGTCGGGAGCGCTTCTCGTCGCGCGGCGCCGTGGCCCTCGCGGTGGGCTTCGTGCTGCTCCTCGCGGGCTTCGCCTCGCTCGACGTCGCCTCGCGCGCGACGCCGCCCGCGCGGCCCCCGGTGCGCGCCGAGGTCTCGCCGTGAGCGCGCGGCGCATCGAGGACTACGCCCTGCTCGGTGACTGCGGCGCCGCCGCGCTGGTGTCTCGCGGGGGGAGCGTCGAGTGGCTCTGCCTGCCGGGCTACGGCGACGACGCGGTGTTCGCCGCGCTGCTCGGCGACGACACGCACGGCCGCTGGAACCTCGCGCCCGTCACGCCCGCGCGCTCGGTGACGCGGCGGTACCGCGGCGACAGCCTGGTGCTCGAGACCGTCCACACGACCGACGAGGGGAAGGTCGTCGTGGTCGACTGCATGCCGCTCGCGGGCGAGGCGCCGTCGCTCCTGCGTCGGGTGCAAGGGATCGAGGGCCGCGTGCGCGTGGCCTCGGTGATGAACCCGGGGCGCGAGTACGGCCGCGGCGGGGTCACCTTCGACCTGCGCGACGGCGCCGCGCGCGCGGCGGTGCGCGGCGGGTCGATCCGGGTGATCGGCGGCGTGTCACCGCGCGTCGACCGCGGCGAGGTCGCCGACGTCTTCGCGGTGGAGGCCGGTCAGACCGTCGACTTCGAGCTCGCGTGGTGCCCTCCGCAGGGAGAGCCCGCGCCGCGCGACGTCGGCGCCTCGATCGAGTTCACCGCGCGGTCGTGGGAGGGCTGGGCGTCGCGCTCGGCTTACGAGGGCCCGTGGCGCGACGCGGTGGTGCGCTCGCTGCTCACGGTGAAGGCCCTCGCCGACGCGTCGAGCGGAGGCATCGCCGCGGCGGCCACCACCTCGCTCCCCGAGGCTCCGGGCGGAGCGCGCAACTGGGACTACCGGCTCTGCTGGCTGCGCGACGCGACCTTCACGCTCTACGCCCTCATCGGCGCCGGGTACCACGCCGAGGCCGACGCGTGGCGCGAGTGGCTTGTGCGCGTCGCGTCGCGCGAGCCGGGCGTCCTCGGCGCGGTGTACACGGTGAAGGGGCGGCGCTGCCCGCGCGAGCGCGAGCTGTCGTGGCTCCCTGGATTCAACGGCGCGAGGCCCGCGCGCGCGGGCAACGGCGCGGGGGGTCAGGTGCAGCTCGACGTCTACGGCGAGGTGCTCGACGCGCTGCACCAGTGCCGGCGCGTGGGCCTCCCGCTCGGCGATCCCTCGTGGACCCTGGAGCGACGTCTGGTCGAGTCGCTGGAGTCTCGCTGGCGCGAGCCCGACCACGGGATCTGGGAGGTGCGCGGCGAGCCGCGGCTGTACACGTACTCCCGGGTGATGGCGTGGGCGGGGGTCGACCGCGCGATCAAATCCGCGGAGCGCTTCGGCCTCGGCGCGCCTCTCACCCGGTGGCGCGCGCTGCGCGGGGAGATCCACGACAGCGTGTGCCGCGAGGGCTACGACGCCGAGGTCGGGGCCTTCGTGATGGCGTACGGGTCGAAGCAGCTCGACGCGAGCCTCTTGCGCGTGCCGCTGGTGGGCTTTCTGCCGCCTGAAGACCCGCGGGTGAGGAGCACCGTCGCGGCGGTGCGCGAGGGGCTCTCGCGCGAGGGCTTCGTGATGCGCTACGCGCCGGGGCCTGAGGTCGACGGGATGTCGGGCGTCGAGGGCGCGTTCCTGCCCTGCACGCTCTGGCTCGCCGACGCGCTCGCGCTCGACGGGCGCTGCGACGAGGCGCGGGCGTGCTTCGAGCGCGTCGCGGCGGTGCGCAACGACGTCGGGCTCCTGGCCGAGGAGTACGACCCGGCCGCGGGGCGGCTGCTCGGGAACTTCCCGCAAGCGATCTCGCACGTCGCGCTGGTGAACACCGCGGTGAACCTCAGCCGCCCCTCGGGGCCCGCCGAGCACCGCCGCCGGAGCTGATCCCTCGCTCCGCGCGAACGACAGAGAGAGGAGAGAACACCTATGGGACGACCGATCGGCCGCACGCGGTGGGCCATCGCCGAGGGGTACATCCCCCCGTCGAGCACGGGCCCGTCGCCCACGATGACCAGCCACGAGACGGCGTGTCTGCTCAACGCGTCGGACGACGACGCCCACGTCACGATCACGGTGTACTTCGCCGACCGCGAGCCCGCGGGGCCGTACCGCGTGACCGTGCCCGCGCGCCGCACGCTCCACCTGCGCTTCAACGACCTCGAAGACCCCGTGATCCCGCGCGGGACGGACTTCGCGAGCGTGATCGAGTCCGACGTGCCGGTGGTGGTGCAGCACACGCGGCTCGACTCGCGGCAGTCGGAGAACGCGCTGCTCTCGACGGTGGCCTTCTCCGACGGGGCGTGACGTGAGCGAGGCGAAGTCGTCGGGGCCGGGGCCCCGCGTGGTGGTGATCACGGGCGCGTCGGCGGGCGTGGGCCGCGCCGCCGCGAGGGCCTTCGCCAAGGAGGGCGCGCGCGTGGCGCTCCTGGCGCGCGGCGTCGAGGGCCTCGAGGGGGCGAAGCGCGAGGTCGAGTCGCTCGGAGGCGTGGGCCTCGTGGTGCCCGTCGACGTCTCCGACGCCGACGCGGTGGAGGCCGCCGCCGAGCGCGTGGAGCGCGAGCTCGGGCCCATCGACGTGTGGGTGAACAACGCGATGACCGCGGTGCTCGCGCCGGTGAAGGACACCACCGCCGAGGAGTTTCGCCGCGTCACCGAGGTGACCTACCTGGGCTACGTCCACGGCACGCTCTCGGCGTTGAAGCGCATGCTCCCGCGCGACCGCGGGGTGATCGTGCAGGTGGGCTCGGCGCTCGCGTACCGGGGCATCCCCCTGCAGGCGACCTACTGCGCCGCCAAGCACGCCGTGCAGGGCTTCTGCGACGCGCTCCGCTGCGAGCTCCTGCGCGACAAGAGCGGCGTGGCCGTGACGATGCTCCAGATGCCCGCGCTCAACACACCGCAGTTCGACCAGGTGCGCTCGAAGCTCCCGCGCAAGGCGAGGCCCGTGGCGCCGGTGTTCCAGCCCGAGGTGGCGGCCGACGCGATCGTGTTCGCGTCGCGGCACCCGCGGCGGGAGTTCTGGGTGGGCTGGCCCTCGATCAAGGCCATCGTGGGCAACTACCTCGCCCCGGGCTTCGCCGACCGCTACCTCGCCGCGACGGGCTTCGACGGGCAGCAGACCGACGAGCCCGCCGACCCCGACCGCCCCGACGACCTGTACTCGCCGGTGCCGCGGGACCTCGGCGCGCACGGCCGCTTCGACGACGAGGCCCGCGCCCGCAGCGTGGCCCTGGCGCTGGTGACGCACCGCGCGGCGGTCGCGGCGGCGCTCGGGGCGGTGGTGATCGCCGCTGTCGTCGTCGCGATACAGACGTCGTGGGTGGCGGGCCTCGCCGCGCTCGCGGGGGCCCTCGCGGCGGCGGGCGTGGGGGCGTGGGGCTACGGGCGCGCGAGCGCCTGACGAGACATCCGACCGACGGACCGAGAGGAGGACTGCGATGGCGAAGACGGTGAGCGACTTCTTGATCCGGGCGGCTGCTGCGCCTCGGTGACGAGGATCTTCGGTTCCCGGGCGGCAGCATCCGCCATCACCGGCGCGCTCAACCGCGCGGGCGACGACGCGCCCGAGTTCGTGCAGGTGCGCCACGAAGAGATGGCGGCCTTCATGGCCTGCGCGCACGCCAAGCTCACGGGCGAGGTGGGCGTGTGCATGGCCACCTCGGGGCCCGGGGCGATCCACCTGCTGAACGGGCTCTACGACGCCAAGCTCGACCACGCGCCGGTGCTCGCCATCGTGGGCCAGCAGGCGCGCTCGGCCATGGGCGGCAGCTACCAGCAGGGTCAGCCTCGCGTCGCTCTTCAGGACGTCGCCAGCACGAGTACGTGCACGTGGCGATGGAGCCTGCCGGACGCAGCGCCATCGTCGACCGCGCGATTGCACATCAGCGCTGTGAGCGGGCGGTGACCTGCCTGATCTTCCCCAACGACCTGCAGGATGGAGCCGCATGGCCCGCGCGCGCCGCACGGCACGGTGCACTCGAGCCTCGGGTACACCGCCCGTTGGTGGTGCCCGGGAGCGCGACCCTCCAGCGGCGGTCCTCGGCGGGCCAGCGCGTCAGCGATCTCGTTGGGGCTTGGGCGCCCTCCACGCGACCGACGAGGTGATCTGCGCCGTCGCCGAGGCGCTCATCGCGGGCGTCGCGAAGCGCTCTCGGCAAGGTGCGCTGCCGGCGAGCCTGCGCTTCGTGACGGGCTCCATCGGGCTCCTGGGCACGAAGGCGAGCTGGGAGCTGATAGTAGGCTGCGACACCCTGCTGATGGTCAAGCACAGGCTTTCCGTACTCGGGTACATCCCGAAGGAGGACCAGGCTTCGCGTGCGATCAGATCGACATCCGACCCAGGATGCTGGGCCTTCGCTACCCCACCGAGCTCAGCCTCGTGGGCGACGCCGCGGTGACGCTGGCGATGCTGCTCCCGATGCTCCAGCGCAAGCCCGACCGCTCGTGGCGGGAAGATCGGGCCCGGGTGGCCGACTGGTGGCGCCCTCGACGCGCGCGCCGACGCGACGCCGCCGACCACTCAACCCACCAGCTCGTCTACCGCAGAGGCTGTCGGAAGCCTGCCTGCCCGGCGGGTGCGTCGTCACCTGCGACTCGATAATCGGCGTCGTGGTTCGCACGCTACTACCTGCCCGCTTCGCCACCGGGATGATGGCGACGCTCAGGCCTCGCGACCATGATTGCGGTGCCTACGCGATCGCGGCGAAGTTCGCGTACCTGACCGCGCGTGAATGGCCTGCGTGGGCGACGGCGCGATGCAGATGAACGGGATGAACGAGGCTCATCACCATGGCCAAAGTACTGGCGCCGCTGGAAGGACCCACGGCTGAAGTGGTGCTGTTGCTCAACAACCGCGACCTGAACATGGTAGAAAGGCCGCAAGGGCAGCGCGCAGTCCTGGGCGACCAGGAAGTTCGACGCGTCGCAGGCGTGCCCGACATCGGGTACGCGGACTTGTGCCACCCTGGGAGAACGCGCGGGGTGCGGGTCGTCGCGCCCCGAGGGTAGCCGCGGCGCTCGACGGCGCGTTCACCGTCGACCGACCCATCGTGATCGACTGCTGACGGACCCCGACGTGCCGATCCTGCGCCCGCACGTGACCTTCACGCAGGCGAAGAACTTCCGCGTCGGCGATCCTCGGGGGCGACAGCGACGCCGAGGGCGTCGTCCGTCAGGCGGCGCGCGCACCGCGGCCGACGGTGTCTTCGGCGGAGACAAGAAGAAGAAGGACGGGGCTGACCCGTGCTGACGGGTGACCGTCGGGCCTGCTTGCGTGGGCACCAGCGTCGTGCCCACCGACGCGCCGGAATCCGACGGCGCTGCGCCGAAGTGGGGCGCGACCACGCTGGTGGTGGTCGAAGCCGACAGCGGCGGTCGCTCGGGCCTCGGGTACTCGCCATTGGAGCCACGAGGGCGTTGGTGACAGAGTCCTCGCCGAGGCGGTGCGCGGCCGCGACGCGGTGGACGTCCCGGCGTACGCGGCGATGAACGCCCTGCTGGCCACGGCCAGGCGCGGCGCCAGGCGCAACCTCGGCCTCTCGGCGGTCAGGACGTCGACTGTGGGACCTGAAGTGCCGCCTCCTCGACCTGCGCTGGTGACCGTGCTGGGCGCGTCTGCGCGTCGGTGGCAGCGTGCGGCGGCGGCGCTCACGTCGTACTCGACGCGCGCCTCGCAGCAGCTCGGGGGCTGCGGGCCGCGGGAACTCGCACTTGAGTGAAGATGAAGGTCAATTCCGGGAGCCGCGCGCGGCCCGAGCGAGTGCGCGTGGCGCGCGAGGCCGTCGGTGACGCGGTGGCGCTCTTCGTCGGCGCAGGCCAGGGCCTCACGACCAAGCAGGCCCTCGCCCTCGCCCGGCAACTTCGCCGAGCTCGACGTGCGCTGGTTTCGAGGAGCGCCCGTGTCGTCCGACCACCGCCTCGAGCAGCTCCGGCTCCTGCGCGAGCGCGCCCCCGCGAAGGGGATGGACATCGCCCGGGCGAGTACGCTACGACCTTTGCACCGACGGATGCTCGACACTTGGGCGCGGTCGACGTCATCCAGGCCGACGCGACCCGCTGCGGCGGCGTCACGGGCTTCGCGCGCGTCGCGGCGCTGTGCGAGGCCTTCGGCGTCCACGCTGTCCAGACCACTGCGCGCCCGCGCTGCACACCACCCCGAGGTGCGCGCTCGCGCCGTCGCGCACCACTCGAGCGCTTCTACGACCACGCCCGCGTCGAGGCCATGCTCTTCGACGGCGCGCCCGCCCTCGTCGACAGCGCCCTCGCGCCGGACCTCCTCACGCCCCAGCGACTCTTCTCGACCTGCGCCGCGCCGACGCCGACCCGCTTCACCAGTCCTGATCCACCAGGCAGGCGCGCACGCGCCTGCGCCGCGCGAACTTCATCACCTCGGCGAGGTACCGCGCGCCACTGGAACCTGCGCGATCTGCTCATGGCACAGCCGTCGGCGATGATGAGCGTCGCCCGAGGCCGCACTGCCCACCTACGCAGGCAGAAGGCGCTCGCCCAGCCATCCGTCGATATCATAGTGCTCCTTCTCCGAAGCCGAAGAGCGCCAGCCGGCGCTAGCCGCCTCGGGCTCTGCGCGGGTCTTCCCCATCGCGGAGCGTGCGCTCGCTATTCCATGGCCGCAGGACTACCATGGTGGCAGTGCCCGTGGAGCGGCCTCGACCATCGAAGCCTCGGCGGAAGAAGCCCCTCGCGCGTTGGACGATGAACTCATCAGGTGAAGGTCTGCTGCTGGAGCCGGTGCGTGCGCGTCCAGCGCCTTAGCCAGGTTCACCAGCTCAACATCGCGGGCCGCGACGCAGCTCGGCTCCCGAAGGCCCACCACGGGCGTCACCGCAGCGATGTCGTCGGCAGGGCGTCGAGCACGCGGGTGAGGTACCGCCGCGCGGTCGAAGGCCGTAGTCGTAGAGCGGACGGCCGCAGCACAGCCCCCGCGGCGGCACCGCGACCGAAGCCCGCGGCCTCGAGCACGTCGACCGCGGCCATGTCGCCGTCGGGGTGAAAGTGCTCGTTGAAGGTGTCGGCCCCAGAGGATCACCCGCGGCCCGTCGGTAGACCCGCCTGCCGCGCGCGGCGAAGCGCTGGCGGAAGGTCTTCAGAAAGCGAAGCGGGCACCTCGCGCTCGGGCGACACGCCCGCGGCGAAGCGCGCGACGGAGGCAGGCCCGGCGCGCGTGCGTGACCGCGACCAGTTCGCGAGCGAGGGCGACAGGCGGGCGCGCCCAGACCGATCGGTGATGAGCCGAAGGCCAGAGCCGAAACCGCGGCCGGAAGGTGGTGCTGGTAGCCCGCGCGGAACCCTGGCCTTGTGGTCGCCATGTCGACGTTGACGGGGCAGTCCCTTGCAGCCCTTGCAGGCGGCAGGTCGAGCCTCGAAGACGGCCTCGTTGTCGAAGCAGAGGGAAGCCGTCGGGGTCGCCCTCGAGCATCTCGAAAGGAGAGCGAGCGCAGCCGCGTTGAGTGCTCCTCCTCGCCAGTGGCAGCTCGGGCACATCACGCCGCCGTCGTCGCGTCGGCACTTGCCCACGCCCACGCAGCGGTTCGCCGCGCGTGCGCGGCTGCCGTCGTCGGGGTAGCGGAAGTGCGCGTCGAGCGACGGGCCGGGCGGTAGTCCGACCCGAGGCGGAGGTTCTCCGTCGGGGTGTACGCGTCGACGACCTTGCCCGGGTTCATCTTGCCGTCAGGGTCCCAGATCAGCTTGAACTCCCTGAAGGCCTCGACCAACTCAGGCCAGCATCGCCTCGTTGAGCAGCGCCGCGCGACTGCCCGTCGCCGTGCTCGCCGAGCGACCGCCTGGACGCACAGGTCCGCCGCGTCGTCGATGAAGGCCCGGTAGCGCGCGATGCCGTCGTGGGTGCGCAGATTGAAGTCGACGGCAGTGCAGGCACCCCTGGCCGAAGTGCCCGTAGAGCGACGCGTGATAGCCGTATCGGCCGAGGGGAGCGCGTGAAAGCCCTGGGTAGTCGCCCATGCGTCGGGCGCTTGCCAGTCCTCCACCCCGGCCACGTGTCGGGGTCGCCCGAGATCTTCGCCGTGGCCCGAGGCCCAGGCCTCGCGCTCTTTCCCAGACGATCTGCTCCTCCTTCGGGTCGTCGAAGAGCTTCATCGACGGCGCCCCTCGCCGCGCAGCACTCCATCAATCTCTTCGCCCTTGCCGTCAGACTCCTCCTGCGTCTCGCCGCCGAACTCCACGAGCAGCCAGCCGCGCCCTCGGGAGGCGCGACGTCGTCAAGTGCAGGCGCACTTCATCCGTCCGTTGAGCCTCTGGTCGAGGCCCACTCTCGCAGCCCGTGGGCCCGTGCGCCATCACCTCGGGCACGTGGTCCTGCGAACACGTCAGGGCCAGCCCAGCACCAGCAGCGAGCGCGAGGGCGAGGCTGTGGATGGCTCCACCGTCGCCTCGATCACCGTCACCAGGCCCTCGCTCCCCACCAGCGCCTCGCGACGTGAAAGCCCTTCTCGGGAAGGAGCTCGTCGAGTTGTAGCCCGACACCCTGCGAGGATCTTCGGGTAGCGCTCGCGCCAGCCCCGCGTAGCGGTCGCGCAGGTCTCGCAGCCGACGGTAGATCTCCCCGCGAACGTCACCGCCGCGATGATGGCCCAGCGTCGTCGGTCGAACGTTGAGCCGCAGCCCGTCGTAGGTGAGCACCTCGACGCGCGCACGTTGTCGGCGGTGCGACCCGCCATCACCGCGTGCACCCCGCAGGAACTGTTCCCGATCATCCCGCCGAGGGTGCGGTGCGTGCGTCGCCGGGTCGAGGGCCGAAGGTGAGGTGGTGCCGCTCGGCCGCGTCGCGGGCGTGTCGAGCACCGTGCCGGGCTCCACGCGCGCGGACGATCTCCCCGAGGTCGACCTCGATCACCCGGTGCAGGTGCCGCGACCAGTCGATCACCACGGCGGCGTTGCAACGCTGCCCCGCGAGCCAGGCGCCGCCGCGCGAGAAGCACCGGCGCGCCGTGACCGGCACGCCTCCACCGTGGCGATGACGTCTTCGATGGAGCGCGGCGTCACCGCAATGGGCACCTGGCGGTAGTTCGAACCCGTCGGTGGCGTAGAGGGCGCGCGCGCCCGTCGTCAGCCTCGCCCTTCACCGCCGCGTGCAAGGGTCGTCAGAGGAGCGCGCGCGTCGAGGGTCGACACCCAGGGCGCGCGACGTCGCGCGGCGAGCCGCGCGGGGCTATTGGAAGCCACAGGGCTTGGAGAGCTCCCCGCGGCGAGGAGTGCGGCGTGGCCTCGGCGCGCGCGCGGAGCGGTCACCGCGCCCGTCCGGCGGCGCCCGGAGCCACCGCGGCGACGCCGAGCATCGCGCCCACCGCGCTCTCGAAGCCCTTGCGCTTCGAGAGCGCGTCGCCGAAGCGGTAGAGGTCGTCGGCGGTCTCGATGGCCGCGAGCCCGACGTCGGCGAGCGTCTCGTCGTAGACCCTCCGGCCGCGCGCCTCGCCGAGCACGCGCGTGAGCTTGGAGAGCGCCAGCTCCCCGAGCGACACCCGGAGGTTGTCCGTTGAGGAGGGCACGCGGCCGCTACCTTACCGCGCCCCCGGCCTCGCCGAGTCGCGCGATCGCGTCGTCGCGCTCGTCTCGCATCGCGCGCAGGGCCGACTCGACGGCGCGGCTCTGCGCGGTGAGCTCCGCGGCCATCGCCTCGGCGGCCTGCCGCGCGCGCACGGCCTCGTCGTAGAGGCTCGCGTTGTCGACCGCGGTCGCGATGCGCAGGGCGAAGTCCTCGGCGAACTCCTGGTCGCGGGCGGAGTAGCGCCGACCCGACTCGGCCGAGACGAGCGAGAGCGCCCCGAGCGCGCGGCCCCGGGCCACGAGCGGCACGCACATCGACGACGCGAGGCCGAGCGCGCGCACGATCGCCTTGAGCTCCGCGTCGGGCACGCTCTGCTCGATGAGCGCGTCGGGGATCTCTTCGAAGCGCGCGGTGCGCCGCTCGGCGATCACCGCGTAGGGCCCGCCGGGGTCTTCTCGCTTCGGGGGGTAGCGGCGCCACAGCTCCCACGCGTACTCGACCTTCGCGGGGTCGACGTGGGCCACCGCGACGCGGCGCAGCCCGCCGTCGTCGTCGACGAGGTCGATGGCGAACCAGTCGGCGAGGTGAGGCACCACGAGCCTCCCGACGTCGGCGAGGGTGCGGTCGAGGTCGAGCGAGGCGCCGAGGATCTTCGACGCCTCGAGCACGAAGCGCTGCTCGAGCTCGCGCCGGGCGGCCGGGTCTACGTCGCGCAGGGCGACGATCCGCGCGGGCGCGCCTCGCGCGACGGAGGGCGCGCTGAACACCTCGACCCACCGCGAGGCGGGGGCGCCGGGCGCGCGGAGGAGCACCCGCTCGCGCAGCGGCGCGTCGCCCTGGAGGCGCGAGGAGAGCCCGCCCACGCGGGCTGGACCACCCAGGTCGAGAGGTCGACGCGGTCGACGTGGCGCTCCCGGCGGCAGCGCGCGGCGCAGGGCGTCGTTCGCGTAGGAGCACGCGGCTCCTGCGCGTCTTCGACCCACATCGCGGAGTCGAGGACGTCGCCGATGAGCTCGATCGGGAGGTCAGTTCGTCGGTCGCGGAGCGCTCAGGGGGATGGGGTAGAGATGCCGCGAGGGCGCTGCGCGGCGCGCCGAGGTCAGGCTTCGGCGACGCCTTGCACGAAGGTCTCCAGACGAGGTGACGGCGCAGCACGTCGGGCTCGGGGACGATGACCCCGTGCGAGCGGCAGAGGTCGACCACGGCGGCGCGGTCGGCGCGGCTCAGCGTGTCGAGCGTGGGGCCGCGCTGGCCCGACGCGCGCGCCACCCGGCCCACGTCGCGGCCGAACCTCCGCACCGACGCCAGCACCGCGCGCTGGTCGTCGAGCAAGAGCCTTCTCGATGGCTCTCAGTCGCATCCCGGGCACCGACTCTCGCGCCAAGCGTGGCCTATGGAAAGGGGGTCGCGCGCCGCACCCGCGCGGAAGCCCGACTGTATCGAGGTCAGGTGGGCTCGACGGCGTCGCCTCCATCGGTGGGCGGATCGATGGCGCGCTCGCGCTGGAGCCGCTGCGCGACGAGCGACATGAGCCCCGCCCACACGGCGCCGACGGTCCACCCCGCGACGACGTCGGTGGGCCAGTGGACGCCGAGGTACACGCGCGACGCGCCGATGGTGAGGGCGAGCGCGACGGCGGCGCCGAGGAGGTGACCTTCACCCTCCGCTCGGTGCGGTGTGCGCCCGCGCGAGGAGCGCGCCGAGCGTGAGGTACACCACCGCCGACATCATCGCGTGCCCGCTCGGAAAGCTCGTGCTGTGCACGCGGACGAGGTGCTCGACGACGTCGGCCGCGGCCGGTCGGGAGTCTATCGAGCGCCGTGCTCGCGAGCGCGCCGACGCCCACGGCGCCCGCGACGAAGAGCCGTGCGCGCCTTGCGGGCCGCGAGGAGGTAGCCGACCACGAGGAGGTGACGGCGGTGACCACGGTCGCCCCGCCGTGCGCGGTGAGGTCGACCATCGCCGTGCGCAGCCACGCGGGGCCGACGGGCACCGACGGGTCTGCGGCGCTGCGGAGGCCGGTGAGGACCGCGCGGTCGAGGTCGGCGGTCTCGCCCTCGAAGACCTCGGAGGCGAGCTTCGAGAAGGCGAAGAGGCCGCCCGCGAAGGCCGCGAACACCCCGAGGATGCGCGCGTCGACGCGGTCGGCGTAGCGGCGGTAGAGCTCTCGCAGCATCGCTCTCGGTGGGATGACGCGCGGCGGGGTTGCGTCCGCGACGGGGCGACGCGAGGATGCGCCATGTCGTCGGGGAGGGCCGCGGGTGTGGTGTTGCTGGCGTGCACAATCGCGGCCTGCGGCGAAGAGGGCCCGCGCCCCACGGTGCTCGATTTCGACGACGGCGGCGCCGACGCGGGCCACTGGACCGACGCGGCCGACTTCACCGACGCCGACCCCGAGTGGGCCATCGTCGGGGTGTGGGACAACGTGCACCCCGACTGCAGCGAGGTGCTGACGGTCTTCCCGAACCGCACCTTCGAGGTCACCGCGACGCCGGGGATGCGCATCGGCGGGCCCATCGTGTTTCACCCGCCGACGAGCGCCGCGCGCGGGACCTTCACCACCGTGGTGCTCCAAGACAACCGCGCGCCGGGGTGCTTCGGCAGCTCGATGGGCCGCGTGGGCTCGACGCAGGTCTTCTACCTGGAGTTCGCCATGAACGGCGCGGTGATGAACACCTCGACCACCCGCACCGGCGCCTTCGACGTCTTCTGGCGACGACGCTGAACGGCACGTGTGACCTTCTCTGTCTCCACGACGGCGCGCGCTCGGGCTCGCGCTCGGCGCGCGGGGTCGTTATGACTCGCGCCCTCACCCGTCCCCTCTTGCACAGGAGTCACACGATGCGACGACGCACCCTCGGAACCCAAGGTCTCACCGTCTCGGCCCAGGGCCTCGGCTGCATGGGCATGAGCGCGTTCTACTCGGGCCGCGACGACGACGAGTCGATGGCCACGCTGGAGCGCGCGCTGGAGCTCGGCGTGACCTTCCTCGACACGGCGGAGATGTACGGGCCGTACACCAACGAGGAGCTGCTCGGGCGCTTCTTGAAGGGGCGGCGCGACAAGGTGGAGCTGGCGACGAAGTTCGGCATCCGGCTCGACCCGTCGAACCCCACGGCGCGCGTGCTCGACGGTCGGCCCGAGAACGTGCGCCGCTCGGTGGAGGGGAGCCTGAAGCGCCTCGGCACCGAGGTGATCGACCTGTACTACCTGCACCGGGTCGACCCCGAGACGCCCATCGAAGACACCGTGGGCGAGATGGCGAAGCTGGTGACCGAGGGCAAGGTGCGCTTCCTCGGGCTGAGCGAGGCGGGGCCCGAGACGCTGGAGCGCGCGGTGAAGGTGCACCCGATCACGGCGCTGCAGACGGAGTACTCGCTGTGGAGCCGCGACCCGGAGGACGGGCTCCTCGACGCGTGCCGTCGGCTGGGCATCGGGTTCGTGGCCTACAGCCCGCTCGGCCGCGGCTTCCTCACCGGGCAGATCAAGCGCTACGAGGACCTCGCCGAGGACGACTACCGCCGTCACAGCCCGCGCTTTCAGGGAGAGAACTTCGCGAAGAACCTCGACCTCGTGAAGCGCATCGAGGACATCGCGAAGGAGAAGGGCTGCACCGCGTCGCAGCTCGCCCTCGCGTGGGTCACGGCGCAGGGCGACGACATCGTCTCGATCCCGGGCACCAAGCGCAGGAAGTACCTCGAGGAGAACGTCGCCGCCGAGGCGCTGACGCTCAGCGCCGACGACCTCGCGCGCATCGACGCGGCCGCCCCGCCCGGCGCGGCGTCGGGCCTGCGCTACCCGGCCGCCGTGATGAAGAACGTCGCGAAGTAGAGGCCCCGGTGGGGGGCTTCGTTCGTACGCGAACCGTCGCCCTCGCGTGCGCCGTGACGGCGTGCGCGGGGTCACGGCCACGACCGACTCCGACGGCGCCGCCGGTGGTCGCGGCGGTCGACGCGGGGGTCGACGCGGGAGCGCCAGGGGAGGACACCGACGCGCAGTACCCCGCGGCGGCGCGGGAGTTCCTGCGCGCGATGCGGATCGACCCGACGCGCCCCGACGCCTGGTACGACCTCGGGATGTACTGCCTGGAGTGGGCCGAGACATCACCCGCGAACCGCGACGCGGGCGAGCAGTACCTCGCGCGCTTCGTGGAACTGGCGGGCGATGACCCTCGCTACGCGACGCAAGCGCGGCGCGCGCGGTGGGCGATGGGCGGGCTTGGTCGCCCGACGTACATCGAAGCGATGGCGCCCGACGCCGCGCTACCGCCTCGGGCGCCGCCCGCGCCGCGCTGCGCGCCGTACCCCAGTCGGTGATGGTCGTCGCTTCTCACCGCGGGGCGCGTGGGTAGACTCCGCCGCCACGATGGCGACGAAGAAGCCCGCGGGGCCTGAGCGCGTTCACTCCAAGTCCTTCAACGGCGCCGCGCGCGGCACGGTGCTCCAGCGCTTCGAGTCGCCCACGAACGACAGCTATTTCGGGTCGTCGTTCGCGCTCGTGGAGTTCGACCACCACCCGCAGCCCGTGTGGTCGACCACGAAGTTCCTGAAGAAGCCCACGAAGGACGACCTCTACGAGTCGTGGCGCGCGAAGCCCGAGCTCGCCTACGAGGCCGCCCGGTCGATGACGGCCCACGACTTCGCGCGGGCCTGCGCGGCCATCGCCTGCGGGCGGAACATCCACCACGACGGCGCCGCGCGGTGGGTGGGCCTCGCCCGCGCCCACGGCCTGGAGGAAGGCACGCGCCTGCTCGTGACGCTCCTCGAACGCCTCTCGGAGGACCCCGCGGTGAGCGCCATCGACGAGCCCGCCGCCGCGCTTCCGGGCGACTACAACAAGTCCGACTTCAAGTACGGCCCTGGCGTGAACGCGAGCGACATGGCGACGCGCCTGCACGTCGGGGTCGAGCGCTTCTGGTCGACGCTCCACGGGGGCGCGGGCACGCCCGTATCCGCGGCTCTCACCGCGGCCACGGTCGAGAAGGCCCGTGGCGTTCTGGAGCGGCGCTACCGCGGCGGCGCGGCCGCGCTCGATCGGCCGCTCAGCGCGCTGGCCTTCAGCGCCGTCTTCGGCGGCACGAACCGCGAGTACAACGCGCGCTGCGGGCTCTCGACGGAGCACCCCATGGTGAACGGGACCGGGTACTGATCACCGCGGGCGCGTGAAGACCGCGCAGTCGTCGACCGGGCAGGCGAAGCGCTCGGTGAAGACGTCGGGGCGCGCGCGGGCCATCGCCCTGTTCTCGCCGCCGAGCGCGATGACGCGGACGCGCTCGCGACGCGACCACGCCACCAGGTCGTTCGGCGTACGAACCGTCTCGGGCACGCGCAGCACCCGCGCCCCGAGTCGGTCGTCGCGCAACAGGCCGGGCAGGCCGAAGCTCAGGTCGTGCGCGGTCGCGTCACCCTCGCCCACGACGGCCATCACCCGCGCCCAGTCGCGAGGGTGGCCGTCGACGGAGACGGCGCGGAGGCGCGCGTCCTCGCTCGCGCGCACGAGCGAGGAGAGCGAGGGCCCCGCGTCGGTGTAGCCCGGCGACGCGTGCCACAAGCCCACGGCGGCGGCGAGCACCATCGCGAGGTCGAGCGCGCGACGCCAGCGAGGCGCGAGGCGCTCCCCCGCGCCCACCACCGACGCGAGGAGGAGGCACGGGACGGCGATGACGTAGCGGGTCCAGAAGGCCGCGGGCGCGGCGGCCACGGCGAAGGCCGGCCACGCGCGCGCGATCGCCGCGCGGGTGTCGCGCCGCGCGAGGAACACGACCGTCAGCGGCGCGAGGACGAGGGAGAAGAGCGGGCCGAAGCCTCCGACGCGCATGTCGTAGACGAAGCGCACGCGGAGCGAGAACCAGCTCACCGCGACCTTCACCGGCCACGACAGCTCGCGGAACCACTGTGGGAATCCCAGGTTGAAGAAGTAGCGCGCGTCGGTCTGGCCGGGGAGAACGATGGGGCCGAGGCGCATGCGCACGGGCCAGAGGGGGTTGCCGTGCGCGAGCGCGGTGGAGAGGTATCGCTCGCAGCCGATGGCGAAGGCGAGCGCGAGGGCGAGGAGCGCGGGCGCGGTGAGCGACGCGCGGCGCGCGCGCAGGAGGAGCGCGAGCGAGAGCGCGGCGACGAGCGGGGGCGTCGAGGGCTTCGCGCCGAGGAGGAGCCCCAGCGAGAGCGCGGCGAGGACGAGCGTCGCGCGCGAGAGGGGCGCGGTGACGGCGCAGACCGAGAGGAGGGTGAGCGCGGCGACGGCGACGTCGATGTAGTCCGAGGGGAGCTGCAGCGCGACGACGGGGAGCGCGAGGGAGAGCGACGAGAGCGAGGCGGCCCGGAGCGGTGAGGCGCTGGCGCGGCGAGAGAGCGTGGCGAGCGCGGCCCAGAGGGCGAGGCCCCAGGGGAGCTGCGCGGCGTCGATCCAGCGGGGGTCGGTGAGCCACACGCGCCACGCGAGGAAGCTGAAGTCCACCGCGCGGGGGTAGGTGTGCAGGTAGGGGACCTCGACGGGCCCGGCGCGGAGGTCTCCGCGCTGGAGGGCTTCGAGCGCGATGGGGAGGTGGTAGCCGAGCGCGTCCCACGACCAGGTGGGGAGGAGGTAGGCCGCGAGGAGGCCGAGCGCGATCGACGCGAGGCCGACGCCTACCGCCGCGAGCGCGAGCGGGTCACGGAGCGCGTCTCGCGAGAGCGTGCGCGCGGCGCGGAGGTCGTCGAGGACGCGTGCCCGCGCGGCGCGGCCCGAGAGCGCGATGGAGAGCGCGCAGAGCGCGAGGGTGAAGAGTCTGAGGGGCCACGGCGAGAGCGCGCCGACGAGGCCGAGGGCGTAGACGGGGAGGAGGGTGAGCGCGGGCGCGAGCGTCGCGGTGGCCGCGAGTCGTTCGGAGTGCGAACGATCGGGGAGGAGCCGCGCGGAGAGGCACGCGGAGGCGACGAGCGTGAGGGCGAGCGCGGCGAGGGCGAGCGCCACGCGCTAGCGGGTGAGCCAGCGGCCGTCGCGCACCGTGAGGAGCGACCAGGG
>JAWKRC010000036.1:0-78118 GCA_041389825.1 Polyangiales bacterium
CTCTCGCGCCTTGGGTCTTCCCGGCGTGCCGATGCCCTCCTCGACCGCCTACGGGTCGATGAAGGAGTCGTCTCCCTTCGGCCTCGAAGCCATCGAGTCTCTCCTCCACCAGGCCAAGCAGATGGGTACGAAGGGCGCCATGAGCGACCCCCTCGAACTCCTCCGCCAGCTCCGGACCACCCTGGAGTACGGCAGCCGCCGCGGGCACTACTGACCCGCCGTCGACGCTACTTGTGCGTGAAGCGCTCGACGCCGTCCCACCCGGCGTCGACGCCCTCGCGCAGGTGGCGCCGGCAGCGCTCCGCGAAGATCACCGGCACGCGGTCGTCGGGCGTCGCGTCGCGGCACGCCTCGAAGACCTCCAGGGCCTCCGAGAAGCTCCCGCCCCAGTACGCGTCCTGCGCGGCGTGCAACGACGCCATCGTCGCGACCTTCGCCTCGGTCTCGTCCGCGTCACCGCCGTCGAGCACCTCCCACACCGTCGTCGGCGCGCTGCGCCCCACCACCTGCACCCGATCCACGCGACGCAGGCACCACCGGTCGGGCCGCAATAGCCGCTCGACCACCCGGTCGGCGACCAGCAGGTCGACGCCGTAGAAGCGCGTGAGCGACTCGATGCGCGCCGCGAGGTTCACGTCGTCGCCGATCACCCCGCACTTGATGTGCTTCGACCCGCCGATCGTGCCGAGCATCAACGGCCCCACGCTCACCCCGAAGCCCGAACGCACGGGAGGGTGGCCCCTCCCCCGACGGACACGGTTGTACCTCCGCAGGCCTCCGCGCATCCCCACCGCGGCTGAGACCGCGTCGTCGGCGCCGCCCTCGAAGAGGGCCATGATCGCGTCGCCGATGTAGCTGTCGACGAAGCCGCCGTGCGCCACGACCGACGGCTCGAGGTGCCCGAGGTACTCGTTGATGAACGCGATGCTCCCTTGCGGGCCGAGCTCGGCGACGATGCGCGTGAAGCCTCGGATGTCCGAGAACAAGACCGCGAGCTCCTTCTCGGTGTGCTGCCCGAGCTCGACGCCCACGATGCTCTCCCGCCCGAGCGACCGCAGGAAGGGCTCGCACGAAGCGCCCTGCGCGCGCGACAGCTCCACCTGCGCCGTCAACGACTCGCTCACGCTGGCGTAGAGCCGCGCGTTCTCGAGCGAGATCGCGATCTGCTCCGCAGAGCAGCTCCACCACCCGGGCGCGGTCGGCGCTGAAGGCGCTCTGCGCCAGGTCGTTCTCGAGATAGATCACGCCGACGGTGCGCGACTCGCGCGTGATCGGCACACAGAGCACCGACCGCGCGGCGCCCGACGCGAGGCGCGGGTCGGCCTTGGCGCTGCGCGGCGCCAGCGTCGCCGAGCCGCACCGCCTCGCCGGTGCGCGCGACCCAGCGCACCACCGACATCGCCACCGTCGCGACGTTCAGCGCGTCGTCGGTGACGAGCGAGACGCGGTCCCCGTCGCTGACCCGCGCCACGCAGGCGAGCGTCGCCCCGTCGAGCATGAAGAGCGCGCCGGCGGTCGCGCCCGCGACCTGCGTCACCGTCGTCATCAACGCTCGGATGAGCGCGTCGAGCTCGACCTCCTCGAGATCGCCTGCCCCGCGCGCGATCGCGGCCACGTCGAGGTCGACGCCTCCGTCGTCTCGGACGACGCGCAGCCAGGGGTGCTCCGCCTCGAGCGCCTCGACCTTCACCGACGCGCCCCACTCGCCGTACAGCCTCCACGCGTCGCGCAGGTACGCGCGCGCCACGCGCTCGTTGCCAGCGCTCGACTGCCACCGACCGGCGAGCTCGCACGCGAGCGCCTCGTCCTGGATGAAGCCCTGCGCGTTGGCGCCAGCGATCGCCGCTCGTACCAGCGCGTCGGGTCGCCCGCGCGCGTGACGCGTGACATCTCGGCGCGTACCAGCGCCGCGCCGGTGGCGGTAGTTCGCGCCGCCGTGCACCGACCAGCGCTCCAGACGGAGGAGGCTCGCCCCCGCGTCGGCGACGGCGCGCGCGCGGCCCGCGGCCCCCGCGGGGAGGACGCGCAACCGCGCGAGGGCCTTGTAGAAATGAGGTACGCGTACATCGGCGCGCCGACCAGGTGCTTGAGCAGCGCCGAGGCCTGCTCGATGTGCGGCGCGGCCTCGCCCTCGCGACCGAGCACGACGGCGAGCATGACCTTGTTGATGTGAAAGGTCGCGAGGCTGGTGAAGTCTCCGCTCTTCTCGAGCGCCGAGGGGACGACGCGCTCGTCGAAGGTCGTCTCGCCGACGAGGACGAAGGGGTCTTCGTGAGCGCGGCCCATCAACCCGTGGATGACCTGCCGCCACTGGTCGTGCATGAGCAGCGTGACCCGCTGGTGCCGCAGCGCGTCGCTGTAGCGCGCCGCCTCGGACTCGATCTCTCCGAGCGGGACGCCCGAGATCACGCACGAGAAGATCCAGACGACGGCGCAGTACCCCGCCCACTCCGCGTCGCCGAGGCTGACGGCCTGGCGGTAGGAGCTTCGCATCGGCTCGACGACCCCGCGGTGGGGGCTCACCCAGTGGCGGATGAAGTCGCAGTTCACGAAGGCCGTGCGCGGGCCGAACTCGACGCACTCCGGCCGTCGGCTCAACGCCTCGGCGATGTCGCCGAAGCGCCGCGCGCCTTGAAAGTCTTCGAGGGCCGTGAGCGAGAGGCCGTACATCGAGAGGGCGAGCGGGGTGAAGGGCGCGACGCCCGACCGGGTCGAGAGCTCTGTGAGCGTGAGGACGATGAGGAGCCAGAGCTGCGGCGACGCGAGGTACGCGGTCGAGGTCACCTCGGAGAGCACCCGGCCGACGAGGAGGACGCGCGGGTCGGTCTCTGCCGGTCGGTCGCCGAGGCGCTCGGGCGGGTGCCGGGCGAGGCTCAGGCGGGTGCGCGCGAGGCCGCGGACGACGTGGTCTGGCCGCGGGCGCAGCGGGATCGAGACGCCGAGCAGCGCCGCGGCCTCGAGCGCCTTCGCGAGGCTCTGTTCGAGCTCGTGCCGGGAGTTGTGCGCGCGCACCTCGAGGAACCGGGAGCGTGCGCGGTCGACGTCCGAGCGAAGCCGAGGCCACGCGTCGGCGAGGAGAGCGCGCATGTCGTCGAAGCGCCCCACCACGTACGCCGCCTCGGCGGCGAGGAAGGTGAGCCCGAGGGCGAGGTCGTAGTGCTCGGCCCACGCGGCCTGGGGGAGGAGCTCGAGCCCGGCGGAGAGGAACGACCACGCCTCTTCGAAGGCCCCTGCGCCCCGCGCTCGCTCGCCAGCCCGAAGGTCGAGCCTCGCGAGGTCGAGCCGCTCGCGCGGATCGGTCATCACAGCGCGGCCCTGGTTGAGGTGGTGGGCGACGTCGAACAACGACTCGGCGTCGGCCCCCTCGGCGAGGAGCCTGCCGATGTGCAGGTGCGTCTCCGCGCGCTCTGCCTCCGGCACCAGTCGGTACGCGGCTTCTTGCACGCGGTCGTGCGGGAACGACAGGCCGAGGAGACCTGGATCGTCGAGGGTGCTCGGGTCGTCGTCCGGCACGAGGAGCCCCGCGTTGACCGCGGGCCTGAGGAGCACGAGCGCGTCCAAGGCGTCGCAGCGAAGGAGGCGAGCGACCACGCGCAGCCGTGCCCGGTTCCCGATGCAGGCCGTGAGGGCCATCGCCCGCCGGGCGTCGTCGGGGAGGGAGCGGAGCCGATCGACCATCAGGTCGACCACGTCTTCGGCCACGGAGAGCGCGCGGATCCCATCGAGGCTCCACCGCCACGCGCTCACGCCAGGCTCGTAGGTGAACGCGCCTCGGCGGTGGAGCGTCACGAGGAGCTCGCGGGTGAAGTACGGGTTGCCCCCGTGCGCGGGAGGATCTCTTCGACGAGCTCGGCGACGTCGTCGGAGGAGCGCTTGAGCGTGTCGGCGAGGAGCGCGAGCACCGCCGCGCGCCCGAGGGGGCGCAAGGAGATCTCAGTGACCGCCACCCCGTCGTCACGGAGGGCGGCCGCCGAGCTCCACGGTCGGGCGCGCCCGGGTCGGCGTCGCGCAGCGTACCGACGACGAGCAGGCCCTTGACGCTCAGGTCGCCGAGGACGGCCGAGAGCAGCCCCAGCGTCGTGGGACCGGCCCACTGGAGGTCGTCGATGAACAGACATAGCGGGTGGCTCGGTGAGGCGACGGCGCGGAGCAGTGACACGACGGCGCGGTCGAGGCGGTGCTGCGTCTCGACGGGCCCCAGTGAAGGCGGCTCGGCCTGGGGACCGAGGAGGAGCTCGAACTCAGGCGCGAGGTCGACGATCACTGGCGCGAGCCCGTCGAGAGACGGGAGCAGTGTTCGTCGCCACGAAGCGACCTCCTCGGGGTCTCGGGCCACCACGTCGAGCGCGAGCTGCCGCAGCGCTTCGCGGACCCCCGAGAGGGGAACGTTGGAGAGCTGGTCGAACTTTCCGCTCACCATCGTCCCGCGTCGCGCGAGGACCGCCTCGTGGAGGGCGCCGACGAGCACGCTCTTCCCTACCCCAGGCGCGCCGCGCACGAGGACGCACCCGGACTTGGCCTGGCCCGCGCGGTCGAGCGCATCGACGAGCGTCGCGCACTCGGGCTCGCGGCCGTAGAGCCGCTTCGGCGGGCTCAGCGTGAGCGGCGCGTCGTGGTCACCGATCGACCACGCGGGCTCGCGCCCCGAGAGCAGGTCGTCACGGCAGCGGCGAAGGTCGGCCTCCACGCCACGCGCGGTCTGGTACCGCGCCGAAGGGTCCTTCGCGAGCAGCTTGAGGATCACCGCGTCGACGCGCGCCGGAACGTCTGCGCGAATGCTCGAAAGCGCGCGTGGGACGCTCGCGAGGTGCGCGTGCACCAACGCGAGCGCGTCGCCGCTCTCGAAGGGCGGCCTGCCCGCGAGGGCCTCGTAGAGCACGACGCCCAGGGAGTACAGGTCAGCGCGCTGGTCGACCAGGTGCGCCGTGCGCCCCGACTGCTCCGGCGCCGCGTACCGCAGCACGCGCGCGCTCCTCGCGAGCCCGCGCGTGTCTGACACCTGACTGTGACCCCGCGCGCTCAAGGAGAAATCGATGAGCTCGACCTGCTCGCAGCCCGCGGTCACCACGAGGTGCTCAGGACGCACCTGACGGTGGATCACCCCAGCGGCGTGCGACTCCGCGAGCCGCGCCGCGGCCGCGACCCCGAGCGAGAGGGCGGCCTGCACAGAGAGGGAGCCGCCGACCAGCACCCTGTCGAGAGAGCGGCCTCCCGAGTCCGGCATCACGAGCGCAGCGAGGCCATCCCGCTGGATGAACGCCCCAATGCGTTCGGCGCGGCTCACGAAGGGACGGGTGACCTCAAAGGCGTGGCGGAGCGCCGCCGCGGAGCGCGCGTAGTCCGGGTGGGGGAGCAGCGTCTTGATGACGACGCCCTCGCCCACGCGGTCTTCGCTCCGATACACGAAGCTACGGCTCCCGCGGTGGAGCGCCTCGATCACCGGATAGTCCTGCAACGCCTCCATCGTCCCAACCCCGCGTCTCTAGTAGCTACGCCCGATCCAGCGAAGCCAAGATCAGCCGCTCCCGTCCTCTGGCATAAAGCCAGAGGGTGGCTTCGCGGGAGGCAACTCAACAAGGGCCTTCTGCGCCGTGACCAGGTAGAAGCCCGGGAGGATCTGCGTATAGGCGACCCGTGGGAAGATCCTGGCCCCGTCCTCGTTCTTCAAGCTCTCGAAGATCTTCTTGAAATCGTCGCCGCTGTGGTGGCGGACGAAGCCAGGATCCGCGAGCACCGAGATCGGCCGAGCGAGCTTCTGGAACCACTCCGGCCCGCCGTCGATGATGAAGGCGATGCCTCCAGGCCTGAGCACATCAGCGAAGGAGCGGGCGACGACGCGCTCTCGCTGGTAGTGGTGGAACGCGAGGCTCGAGACGATGGCGTCGAAGCCCGCCGTCATCGGGTCTACACCGGCGGACTCGGGCTCGCCCTTCCTGGCTGCTCCCCTCGAGAACACGGCCCGGAGCCGCTCCGCGTTCAACTGGTGAAAGGCCATGTTCTCGACGCCCGCGACCTCTGCGTTGTGCAGCGCCCGCTCCACCATGTTGCGTGAGAGGTCCGCGGCGACGACCTCGCCGCCCGTAAGCCAGCGGGCCAGACGGATGGCCTCACGACCGGGGCCGGCCGACGGATCGAGCACGCGGCCGTTCTTTGGAATGTACTTGTGGAGCGTCGGCTCGGCGGCCTTCCAGAGCTCGTCGGAGAACTCGTGCACGAGGTGCTCGTACGACTCGCTCATGTCATCGAAGCCCTGGACGGTGGCCGACTCGGAGGCGAGGAACTCTCGAAAGTGTGGTCCGGGGTCGTAGCTGTACAACCGCCCCATTCCACCCCTGGATCTGGTACTTCGCAATCGGGCTCTGGGTAGGCAGAGCGCCAACGGTTTCGCTTCGAGGGCGGAACTGCTCTCGAAGGATCTTCATCGGCTCGAAGACCATCTTGGTCCAGAACGACAGGCCCGCGACGAGCCCCGCGCCGTGGTTGTACGGATTCCGGTAGTCACTCACAGCTCACCTCCCTTGTGCCCGCGCCCTACGTCCTTCAAACACGGACCACTCCCATCGTCGACGCGACGCTGTCGCGAACCGCGGCGACGATCCGTAGCCATGCCGCCGCCCCCTCTAACACTCGCGACGCCCCCCTCCGCCATCACGTCCCCCGCTGCTCTCGTGCAGCCCGATACTCTCCCCGTCGTCGACGCGGGTCAACGCCGCCGCGCCGCAGGCGTAGCGGCCCGCGCTCACTCCGCGGCGTCGCTCACCGTCGCCGCGGGGGCGGGCGCCCTCGCCCGCTCTGCCTTCGCGCGCGTGTGCGCCGGCCTCATCGACGCGTCGCCCAGCATCACCGCGACGCACTTCTTCACCCGCGCGAAGACCGACTCCTGCCGGTACGGCACGCCGTGCTTCTCGCAGACGGCCTTCACCTTCGGCGCGAGCTGCTGGTACCTCCGCGGCGGGAGGTCGGGCCAGAGGTGGTGCTCGATCTGGTAGTTCAGAAAGCCGTGGGCGAAGTCGTTGAGGTCGCCCCCGGTGCGGTAGTTCACCGAGCCGAGCACCTGGCGCAGGTAGTACTCCGCGCGGTCGCTCGGCGGCGCGTCGAAGCGGTAGAGGTCGTCGCCCGTGTGGTTGGGCGCGATCACCGCGAAGGTGTGCACGTTGGTGATCCCCTCGGCCATCACCGAGTTGGCCCACACCGAGAACACCGCCCACGGCCCGAGCGGCGCGAAGAGCGCGGGCGCGACCGCGAAGCGCGACACGCCGTAGGGCAGCACGCAGCGGCGCCAGAACGCGCGGCCGTCAGCGGTGAGCGGGCTCCAGAGCGCGAAGATCTTCACGTCGCGGGTGAGGTGCTCGAGGTCGGGCTTCTCCCCCGCGGCGCGGCGCAGCTCGTCGCGGAGCTGGATCGTGAGGGTGTTGGGCGCGTAGTAGCTGAGCTTCCACGTCGCCATGAAGAAGCCCACGGCGACCTGCTTGAGCGCGCGGGGGATCTTCGCCTCGCGGATGTCGCGGGTGTTGTCTTCGACGAGGTCGGGGTCGAGCGTCTCGCCCGTGTGCGCGTGGTGGATGCGGTTGTGCTCGAGGTCCCACGCGGCGGGGTCGATCCACTCGGGCCAGTCGACCAGACGTCGCCAGCCCTTCGCGAAGCCGCGGCGGGTCATGGAGTCTTGCACCCCCTCGACGCGGTCGAGCGCGCCGTGGGTGACGTGGTGGGCGATGATGGTCCAGCGCGCGGTGCTCCCGAGGGAGATCAGCGCGGCGGAGACGGGGTTGGGCGCGACCCAGCCAGTGGCGTACCCGAGCGCGGCGCAGGCACGGCCCCAGAGGGCCATCTTTCGCAAGTGGCGCGCGTCGTCTTCGTCGGGGGTGACGGTGGCCCGGAGGGCGTCGAGGTCGCGGGCGAAGGCCTCGTAGTCGAGGTGAGGGACGGGGTCGTGCATCGAGGGCGGCGAACGCTACCACAGGCCCGCGAGGGCCTCGCGGATCTCCCGGGAACGCGCGAGCATCTCAGGCCGACGGCCCGGAGACGCCGGCGCCCACACGGAGGCTTCCATGCGATTGCAGAGCAACTCGTTCATCAACGGCGGCGCGCTCCCTGCGGAGTTCGCCTTCGCGCTCCCCAACGGCGAGCACGCGCCCAACCGCAACCCCCACCTCGCGTGGACGGGCGCGCCGAGCAACACCCGCTCCTTCGCGATCCTCTGCATCGACCCCGACGCGCCGACGCGCCCCGAGATGGCGGGCGCGCCGGGCGTCGAGATCCCCGTCGATCAGCCCCGCGCGGAGTTCACCCACTGGTGCCTGGTCGACATCGCGCCGTCGGTGACCGAGATCACGGCGGGCTTCGCGAGCGACGGCGTGACCGCCCACGGAAAGCGCGCGCCGAAGGGCCCCGAGGGCTCGCGTCAGGGGCTCAACGACTACACGAGCTGGTTCAAAGGCAGCGATGAGATGAAGGGCGACTACTGGGGCTACGACGGCCCGTACCCGCCGCCCAACGACCTGCGCGTCCACCGCTACGTGTTCCGCGTGTACGCGCTCGACGTGGCGAAGCTCGACCTACCCGAGCGCTTCACCGCCGACGACGTGAAGTCGGCGATGAGCGGCCACGTGCTCGACGCGGCCGACGTGATGGCGACCTACACGCTCAACGACAAGGCCCGCGCCTCGCTGGGGTGATCGGCCCGTCGCGGGTTTGCTCGCGCGCCGCGGCGTGCTTCACCTCTGCGCTTCGACCGCCGGGAGGTCGTGCATGGCAAAGCGGGTGAAGGTCCACGTCGACGACGCGGCGTCGGCCCTGCTGTCTGTGGTCGTCGGGCTCGGCCTGTTCATCACCCTCGCGCTCGGCCTGTGCGCGGTGGGCTTCGTCCTGTCGCGGAGGTCCGGTGAGACGCTCCCGCCCGAGCTCGTCGCGTCGCTCGCGGGCGCGCTCTCGCTCACGCTCCTCGGCGCGGCGCTCCGTCGAGGGCGCCTCCGAGGCACGACGTACACGGTCGAGGACGACGCGCTCGTCGTCCGTCGCTACAGCTTCGAGCGTCGCGTCGCCTACACGAGCGTCACGGACGCGTACCTCCGCGTCGACCCGATCGGGCGAAAGTGCCCGGTCATCGAGGTCGCCGATGACACTCCGCTGGAGTTCCCGCCCTCCGTCGCGATCGAGCGCCCCTTCCTCGACGCCGTGGCCGAGCGTGTCGCGCCGGTCCCGCATCGTCGTCGCGACGTCCGCGCGTGGGAGCCGCGCGAGACGTGGCCCTACACCTTCGAGTACCCACGCCCTCGGTGGTTCGAGGCGCTCAGCCCGCTCGCGGGCCTCGCGTTGGGTGTGCCGTGCGTCGCGTGCGGCGCGTCGATGCTCCGCGACGCGACCCTGCCGTGGCCGATGCGCGTGTGGCCCGCGGCGGTCTGCGCGGGTGTCGTCGCGTTGCTCGCGTGGGCAGGGTTCACGCAGCTCCAGCGCTTTCGTGAGCTGCGTCGTCGCGCGGGAGAGTCCATCACCCTCGACGCTTGGGGCATCACCTTCGCCGACGCGACGCGGCGCGTGTCGTGCGCGTGGAGCGATGTCAGCGAGGTCACGGCTCCGTCCCTCTTCGGCGAGCCGGTCACGCGCGTCGAGACGACTCACGGCGCGTTCAGCGTCTCGGCGTGGCTCAGCGACCCCCTCTATCGCGCCATCGTCGAGAGGCTGCGCGCGCACGCCCCCGAGGCGTGCCAGCGCGGGACCGAGCGTGACGCCGACGCCGACGCGATCGACCCGCCTCCGTCGCGAGAGGGCTCCACGCACACGCGCGACCGCCGCTGGACCCGGCGCATGATCGTCGGACTCGTGCTCGTGACGATGGTCCTGGTCGCGTACCTGTGGTCCCTCGACAACGGCCACGCCGCGGCCTGCTGCGGCGTCGCCCTCAGCGCGATCGCCGCCGCGTGGGCGGTCACGCTCTTCAACCTCCGCGTCACGCTCGACGAGCGCGGCATCACGCACCGTCACTGGCGCACCACCACCGTCCTCCCGTGGAGCGCCGTCACCGCCGTCACCGAAGCGCGCGGGCTCGTCGTCTCCACCGACTCCGTTTGCGTGACGCTCCCGCGCTCGTTGAACCGCTTCGAGCACCTGCGTCGAGAGGTCCGCGCGCGTGTGCCCGCGCGGGCGATCCTGTAAGGCGCGCGTCGTACGGCGAGCCGCGCTTGCCTCCACTGCGGGGTGTGCTTGACCTGCGCGCTTCGTCCCGCGGGCGGGCGCGGGTCGTGTTCACGGGAGGTGCTGCATGGCCGAACGGGTGACGGTGGACGCCAACGACGCACGCGCGACGGGCGCGGGGTTGTTGGCGGCGGTGGGCTCGATCTTCGCTGTGGTGTGCGGCGGAGTTCTCGGCTCCGTGATGTACGAGGGCAGGAGCCCACCCACGGGGTTGATCGTCGGTCTGTGTGTCAGCGTCGCCTTGACGCTCGCTGGAGTCTTGCTCGCCACCACGCTCTGGCGAGACACCACCTACACCGTCGAAAACGACGCGCTCGTCGAGCGGCGGTGGCGCCACGAGCGACGCATCGCGTGGAGCGAGATCCGCGACTTCTATCTGTCCGACGGAGACGTCGCCGTGGTCGTCTTGAGAGACGCGCCGCCGCTGCGCTTCTCGCCCACGGTGCCGCGTCGCGACGCGCTGATGCCATGAGCGCGCTCCGTCGCCGCGCGCGTGACTTCGGCGCGTTCGTCCGTTCCCGCGCGCGGACGCGCTGCTGGGAGGCGGCGCCTGACGAGCGCTTTCCTCACATTCCGCCCGGTCTTGGTACCCGAAGTTCGTTGCCGCGACTCGCTCGACGCCTCGGACTGCCGCCCTCTTTGCGGTGTTCTCCCGCCCTCCGCTTGTGTCGGCAGCCGTGTTTCAATAGTGGTCTGCTGCGATCGGCGTTGAGCTGGATGGCGTCCTTCCGCGCAGGCCTCTCGCGAACGCTCCTCCGCCTCGCTCTCAGCGTCGGCTGGGCGATCATGGTGGCACTCGCGATCCTCATCTTCACAACGCGGGTGTCGCTCGACGCGTGGAGGCGGCGCCGCGAGCGCATCACTGTCGACACCATCGGGCTCCGCTTCACCGACGGCGCGCGCGAAGTCTCGATCGCGTGGAGCGACCTCCGCGAGATCCGCCCCGCGCCTGGACTCGCCACGGACCTTCGTCGTGAGCTCGGCGACCGCATCCTTCTCCTACGCGCTGGGCGCGGCGCGGGGCGGATCCGAGTTCGAAGCGCTCCTCCGCCACTTCGCGCCCGAGGCGCGGCGCGCGACGACCGCGTCGACGCCGAGCGAGACCTCTCCGACGACGCGCCCTCCGACGCGCGCTCGGTGCACCACTTCCACACGCGACCCGTCCGCGTCGGGGTCTTCCTCCCTGGGAGCCTTCGCTCGTCCCCGCGGTTCAGGTCTGGGACACGCCTGCTGGCGTTGCAGCACCTCGCGCCGCGGTGCTCACGGGCGCCGTCGTCGCGGCGTTGCGCAGCGTGCGGGTCACCTCGACGAGCGCGGCATCACCCGCCAACGACTCGGCTTCACCACCACCATCGCGTGGAGCGAGATCACCTGTGTCCGGCGCGAGGCCCACGAGAGCCTCATCGTCGACGCGGGTCACGTGCAAATCACCGCCGACCCGCTGCTCAGCCGATTCTCCCACCTGGTGCCGCACGATCCTCCGCCGCGCCCCGAAGGACGCGCTCGCGTGAGCGCGCCCACTCCTCGCCGTGGGCTACGAGCGACCGTTCCGCGTCGCGCTGTCGGTGCGGCGCTGCTCGGCGCGCTCGCCGTCGTGGCCTTCGCCTTCGCGCGCCGCTTCGACGACGCGTTCTTCCTCACGGTCGCCGCGGCGTGCGCGCCTCGCCGCCGCGTGTGTCAGCAGGGACCGCGTCGCGAGCGCGCCGATCGAGCACGTCGTCGACGCGCCTGGGGTCATCGTGCGCGACGGACGCGTCGAGCGCCGCGTCGCGTGGAGCGACCTCGCCCGGCTCACCCGCTACGAGTACGACGGTCACCTGGCCACCGCGGTGCTTCCTCGGGACCCGAGGCGGGAACTCGATCCGCTGGGAGGAGGACCTCGTCGGGCGCGAAGCGCTCCTCCGAGCCCTCGACGCGCAGCGCATCCAGGAGACGGCGCCCTACCGTGGGGCGCGCGAGGGCCACGCGCTCTCGTGGGAGGTGGTCAACGTCTCAGCGGACCTCGAAGAACAGCGGCGCGCCCATAGGCTCGCGGTACGCCTCCAGGAAGAGCGCGAGAGGGCGTGGCGGCGCGAGGCGCTCGCAGGGCTCGTCCGTTGGGTGAGACGCGCCAGCGCCCCCGCGTCTCGGCCCGGTGCATCCCACCCAGAAGACCGATGACTCCGGCCTTTCGCGCGGTCGTCGGAGAAGGAGGGAGACGTCCCATGCGAGACTGGATCCACGACGCGGCGCAGAAGGCCGAGGCGCTCGACGCCGAAGCGCTGTCGAAATACTTCACCCCCGACGCGAAGCTCCACCTCGGTCACGGCGCCGTGATCGAGGGGCAGGAGGCCATCGCCCACGAGCTCGCGGGCTTCTTCACGCACATGCGCGGCCTCCACCACGAACCCATCGACGACTGGGAGGTCGGCGACACCGTCATCGTCGAGGCGAAGGTCTCCTACGCCATCCCCGAAGACCGCGGCGAGGGGACGGTGCGCGGCGCGGCGATCCTCACGCTGCGCGACGACCACATCGCCGAGGCGCGGCTCTACCGCGACCTGGGCGCGCTCCTGCCCGAACCCCCTCCCGAGAAGAAGATGCGCAAGGACGAGGCCGTCGACGAGGCCATGAAAGAGACCTTCCCCGCGAGCGACGCGCCCGCGCACTCCAACCCCACCTGACCCACCGCCCCCCGCGCCGAGTGTGGTAGCAGCACGCGGCGTGACCGTGACCGCCGCCGAGTACGTCGTGCTCTTCGCGAGCGCCCTCGGCGCCGGCGCGGTGAACTCCGTCGCGGGCGGAGGGAGCCTCCTCACCTTCCCCGCGCTCCTCGCGGTGGGCGTGTCGCCGCTGAGCGCCAACGCGACGAGCACGGTGGCGCTGGTCCCTGGATCGGCCGGCGCGTTCTGGGGCTACCGCGAGCTCTTGAAGGGCGACCGCGCGACGGCCCTCGCGATGGCCGCGCCGAGCCTCGTGGGCGGCGTGCTCGGCGCGCTGATCGTGCTCCGCACCGGCGACAAGACCTTCGGGAAGATGGTCCCGTGGCTGGTGCTGGGCGCGACGCTCCTCTTCGCCGCGCAGGGCCCCATCGGCCGCGCGGTGCGGCGGATGAAGCCCAGCGACGCCGCGGCCCACCGCTCGCCCGTCGCCCTCGCGCTCTTCCAGCTCGTCGTCGCGGTCTACGGAGGCTTCTTCGGCGCGGGCATCGGCATCCTGATGCTCGCCGCGCTCGCCCTCCGCGGTGAGGAAGACATCCACAAGGCCAACGGGCTCAAGAACCTCGCGGCGGTGTGCATCAACGGCGTCGCCACCGTCACCTTCGTCGTCTCGGGCCGCGTCTCGTGGACGCCCGCCCTCGTGATGGCCACGGGCGCCGTGCTCGGGGGCTGGGGCGGCGCGGGCGTGGCGCGCAAGCTCGGGCAGCAGACCGTGCGGAGGATCGTGCTCGCGGTGGGCTTCGGCCTCGCGGCGCTGATGTTCGCGCGGCAGTTTCGGTAGAGTGCCGGGCCCATGAGCAAGACCCTCGACGCCGCCTCGGCGCTCGCGTTCAGCGCCGACGCGTGGAAGACCCGCATCGTCCCGGCCCTCCACGAGTTCATCCTCATCCCGAACAAGAGCCCGTCCTTCGACCCCGACTGGGTCGCCGCCGGGCACATGGAGCGCGCCGTCACCCTCGTCTCGCAGTGGTGCCGCGACCAGAAGCTCCCGGGCCTCACCGTCGAGGTCGTGCGCCTCACCGACGAGCGCGGCCGCCCGCGCACGCCGCTGATCTACATGGAACTCCCCGGCGCCGGCGACGACACGGTGCTGCTCTACGGCCACCTCGACAAGCAGCCCGAGATGGTCGGCTGGCGCGAGGGCCTCGGCCCGTGGAGCCCCGTGCTCGAGGGCGACAAGCTCTACGGACGCGGCGGCGCCGACGACGGCTACGCGGCCTTCGCGTCGCTCACGGCCCTGCGCGCGCTCGCGGAGCAGGGCGTCCCCCACGCGCGCTGCGTGGTGCTCATCGAGGCCTGCGAGGAGAGCGGGAGCTTCGACCTGCCGCACTACATCGACCACCTCGCCGATCGCATCGGCACGCCCTCGCTGGTGGTGTGCCTCGACTCGGGCTGCGCCAACTACGACCAGCTCTGGATGACCACCTCGCTGCGCGGCCTCGTGTCGGGAGACCTCCGCGCGAACGTGCTCACCGAGGGCGTGCACTCGGGCGACGCGAGCGGCGTGGTGCCGTCGTCGTTCAGGGTCCTGCGTCAGGTGCTCTCGCGCGTCGAAGCCGAGGCGACGGGAGAGGTCCTCGTGCCGGAGCTCCACACCGAGATCCCCGCGGGTCGCGTCGCGCAGGCGAAGGCCGCCGCCGAGGCGCTGGGTGAGGCCGCGTGGGGGCGCTTTCCGTGGGCGGGAAAGACGAAGCCCATGGGGGCCGACGGCGCGGAGCGGATCCTCAACCGCACGTGGCGCCCCGCGCTGAGCGTGACGGGCGTGGCGGGGATGCCTCCGCTCGCCAGCGCGGGCAACGTGCTGCGGCCCGAGACGGTGCTGAAGCTCTCGATGCGGATCCCGCCGCGGGTCGACCCCGACGCGGCCACCGCGGCGCTCAAGGCGGCGCTTGAGCGCGACCCGCCCTATGACGCGACGGTGACCTTCGCGGGAGAGAAGGCCAGCGCGGGGTGGGACGCGCCTCCGCTCGCGGCGTGGCTCGGCGACGCGGTGAACGAGGCGAGCGTCGCGCACTTCGGCCGACCCTCGATGGCGATGGGAGAGGGCGGGACCATCCCCTTCATGGCGATGCTCGGGGAGAAGTTCCCGGCGGCGCAGTTCCTCATCACGGGGGTGCTCGGGCCAGGGAGCAACGCGCACGGGCCCAACGAGTTCCTGCACGTGCCGACGGGAGAGAAGCTCACGGCCTGCGTCGCGAGCGTGCTCGCGCGCCACTTCACCCGAGGCTGACCCTGAGGGGTCGAGGGTCAGGGTCTGATGGGCAGGAGGTCAGACGCTGATCTCCAGAGGTCAGACCCTGATGGGCAGGAGGTCAGGCGCTGACCTCAGGAGGTCAGAGTCTGATGGGTGGAGGGTCAGACGCTGACCTCCAGAGGTCAGACACTGACCCTCACGGGGTCAGGAGCAGGTGTCGGGGAGGCAGCCGAAGATCGGGACGTTGCAGCCGCAGCTCACGGCCACGGGCCCGAGCATGATGCAGCAGGCGTTGCTGCCGGGGCAGAAGCGCGGCGGAAAGCTCGGGCAGTTCACGCCAGGTCCAGGCCCGGTGTCGGGCGGAGGGCCCGTGTCGACGGGGCCGGTGTCGCGGGGACCCGTGTCGGGCGGGCCGAGGTCGATCCCGGTGTCGATGGGCCCGGTGTCGGGCGGACCGAGGTCGATCCCCGTGTCGAACCCGGTGTCGACGGGGCCCGTGTCGACGGGACCGGTGTCTTCAGGGCCCGCGTCGATGTCGCCGGTGTCGGTCCCCGCGTCCATCGTGCTGCCCGTGTCGGTGCCCGCGTCGACGGGGGGCTGACCGCTGTCGACCTCGCCCGTGTCCTCGGGAGGGGTCTCGACGTCCTCACCCTCGCCCGTGTCGAAAGGCTTCTTCTCCTCGCCCGCGTCGTCGGTGTCGCTGCCTTCTTGCGCCGTCGCGCACGACGCCGCGAGGCACGCAGCCAAGAGAAGCCATCCAAGTCGTCGCCCCGAAAAGCGCATTCTCCGCAGACTACCCGCGTCGACCCCCCTGTAAAGCACCACGCCGCGCGGCTTCGATGCCTCGCCCCTCCGCGGCCGAGGGACATCGCCTTTGCACCGAACCCGGCGGACGTGCGTATAAGCCTCACCCCCTCGAAGGAGGTGCCCATGAAGAACGCTCCCCTCGCCCTCTGCCTCGTGGCCTTCGGCCTCCCGGCCCTGGCCCAGCCCCGCCCCCCGACGCGGCCCGCGACCACCGCCCCGAGCCCCGCGACGACCGCCCCCGCGACCACCACCGCTGACGCTGGCGTGCAGGCCACCAACCCCGCGCAGAGCGCCACGCTCACCGCGCAGCAGGTGGCGGAGCGCATCCAGGCCTTCTACGACCGCACGCGCGACTTCCAGGCCGACTTCGTCCAGGTGTCGCAGAACAGGCTCTACGGCGACGAGCGCCGCTCGGGCCACGTGCTGCTCCGCAAGCCCGGCCGCATGCGCTGGAACTACACCACCCCGACCGGCGACGTGATCGTCACCAACGGCACGACCCTCTGGGCCTACCAGGCCGACGAGCGCCAGGCCGTGCAGCAGAACCTCACGCAGTCGCAGCTCCCCACGGCCATCGCCTTCCTCGCGGGCACCGGGAGGCTCACCGACTCCTTCACCTTCCGCCTGCTCGACGCGAACCAGATGCGGTTCCCGAACGGCTACGTGCTGGAGCTTCGCCCGACGACCCCGCAGCCCACCTACGAGCGGCTGGTGTTCTACGTCGACCGCGCGAGCTTCCAGGTGGTGCGCACCGCGGTCATCGACGCGCAGGGCAACCGCAACCGCTTCGACTTCACCAACCCCCGCGTGAACATGAACATCCCCGAGTCGACCTTTAACTGGTCTCCGCCCCCGGGCACCTCGGTCGTTCGCCCGTAGCGCCTCCGAAGAGCTCCCGCTCCAGCGCCTCGGCCTGCGCGTCCCACTCCCAGGGCGCGACCCGCTCCCTCCCCTTCGCCGCCATCGCCGCTCGTCGCGGCGGGTCATCGATCACGGACTCCAGCGCGCGTGCGAGTTCTGCGTCGCTCGCGTCTCCCGCGACGATCGCGCCCGCGTCGCCCACCAGGTCACGCACGCCGCCCGCGTCGGTCGCGACGATCGGGAGGCCCGCGGCCATCGCCTCGACGATCACGGTGGGCGCGCCTCGGTGCGCCCCGACGCGAGGGCGCGCGGCGCGTGGGCGAGCACCGTGGCGCGGGCCATGAGCGCGTCGCGCGTCGCGGGGTCGACGGCGCCCGTCCACCTCGCCCAGGGGAACGCACGCGCGAGCGACGCGCGCTCAGGCCCGTCGCCCGCGACGACGAGCGAGACGGAGCGACCGCGCTCACGGAGGAGGGCGACCGCGCGCGCCACGCGGTCGACGCCCTTCAGCGGGATCAAGCGCGACACGACGAGGACGAGCTGCGGCGCCCTCACCCCCGCCCCCTCTCCCGCGGAGCGCGAGAGGGGCGCGACGACCGGCGGCGCCCACCACCCCATCGGCCGCACCGTCACCGGCGGCGCCGTCGGCCCGAGCCCTGCGACCAGCCCCGCGTGGCTGCACCACACCCGCGTCGCGCCCGCGAGCACGCGCGCTCGCACGGCGAGGGGGAGCCGCGCGAACATCGCCGCGTCGCTGCCGTGCACCACCGCGACGTGAGGGGATCGACCGCGCACCGCGCCCGCGATGGCCCCGCAGGGGACGATGAAGTTCGACACCCACGCCTCGGTCTCGCCCGCGACGGCGCGCGCCTCGCGCCAGAGCGACCACGCCGCGCGCGCCGCTCCGACCCACGCGCGAGCTCCGCCGTAGAGCGCGTCGGGCGCACCTGCGCCGTAGAAGGGGTGGCCCGTGCACGCCACCGCGCGCAGGCGAACGCCCTCGACGGGGAGCACTCCGTCTCCGCCGCCGCGCGCGATGAAGACCGCCGTGACGCGGTGGCCGCGGCGCGCGAGGGCGCGGCACATCGAGGCCACGAAGACGCCCGCGACGGGGTCCGCGCGGTGCGGGAGGCTCGTGGTCAAGACCGTGATCGCGCGAGGGTTCAACGGAGGCACCACCGAGACGCGGTTCGGGGATATACAACCCACGCCATGTTCACCAAGGTCCTCATCGCAAACCGCGGCGAGATCGCCGCCCGCGTGGCTCGAACCTGCAAGCGCCTCGGCATCGCCACCGTGGGCGTGCACTCCGAGGCCGACGCCGACGCGCTGCACCCGTCGGTCATGGACGAGAGCCACCTCATCGGCCCGGCCCCCGTGCGCGAGAGCTACCTCAACGCGCAGGCCATCGTCGACGTCGCGAAGCGCACCGGCGCGCAGGCCGTGCACCCGGGCTACGGGCTCCTCAGCGAGAAGTCGTCCTTCGCGCGCGCCGTGATGGACGCGGGGCTCACCTGGATCGGCCCCACCCCCGAGGCCCTCGACGCGCTCGGCGACAAGATGCGCGCGCGGCACACCGCCCTCGCCGCGAAGGTCGCGCCCGTCCCCGGGAGCGACGCGCCGGTGACCACCGTCGACGAGGCCCGCGCGGTGATCGCCACCGTCGGCTACCCCGCGCTCATCAAGGCCGTGGGCGGCGGCGGCGGCATCGGGATGCAGATCGTCCGCGACGACTCGCAGCTCGAGCGCGCGATGAAGTCCTGCGCCGACCGCGCCGCGGCGGCCTTCGGCGACGCGCGGGTCTACGTCGAGCGCTACGTCGAGGGCCCGCGCCACATCGAGGTGCAGATCTTCGGCGACGCCCACGGCGCCGTGGTCGCCCTCGGAGAGCGCGAGTGCTCGCTCCAGCGCCGGCACCAGAAGATCGTCGAGGAGTCTCCGTCGCCCGCGTTCGTGGGCGGCGACGGGCCCGAGAAGCGCGCGGCCATCCTCGACGCCGCGGTGCGCATCGGCAAGGCCGTGGGCTACGTCGGCGCGGGCACCTGCGAGTTCATCTGGGACGACGCCCGCAGGGAGTTCTACTTCCTCGAGACCAACTGCCGGATCCAGGTCGAGCACCCGGTGACCGAGATGGTCACGGGCCTCGACCTCGTGGAGCACCAGCTCCGCGTCGCGTGCGGCGAGCCCCTCGCGAAGGCGCTCACCGAGTGCTCGCCCCGCGGCCACGCCGTCGAGGCGCGGCTCTACGCCGAAGACCCCGCCAAGGGCTTCATCCCCAAGCCCGGCGACGTCGACACCCTCACCTGGCCCTCGATGGAGAATGTTCGCGTCGACGCGGGCGTGAAGGCGCCGGGCAAGGTCACGCCCTACTACGACCCGATGATCGCCAAGGTGGTCGCGTGGGCCGAGACGCGCGAGGGCGCCATCGACCGCCTCGACGCGGCGCTCGCCGACACGGCCGTCGCGCCGCTGGTCACCAACCACGCGTTCTTGCGGGCCGTGCTGCGCAGCGAGGAGTTCGCGGGCGGCCGCTACGACACGACCTTCGCCGAGCGCTTCGCGAAGAAGAAGTGAGCCCGACGGTGGGCGACGCGCCGATCCGCTTCACCGACGACGACCTCGCGCGCTTCGCGGTCGCGAGCCGCGACGTGAACCCGCTGCACACCGACGCGTCGTACGCGCGGCGCACGCCCTTCGGGGAGCGCGTGGTGTACGGCGCGCTCGGCGGCCTCGCCGCGATGGCGCGCCTGCGACCGCGGGCGGGCCGCGCGCTCGCGAAGCTCACCCTGGAGTTCGCGGGCCCGATCTTCGTCGGCGTCGACTACGCCGTCGAGGTCGACGACGACGGCGCCGACCGCGCCAAGGTCCGCGTGCGCGACGGCCGACGGGTGGTGCTGCGCGCGACGGCGCGCTTCCGCGACGGCGACCCCGACGACGCCTCGGGCGACTCCGGGTCGCACCTCGCGGCGGCCGCCGCGCGCGAGACCTCGTCGTTGACCGAGGGGCTCTCGGTCGAGGGCCGCTACGCCGCCGAGCCCAGGGCGCTCGCCGAGATCAGCGGTGCCTACGGACTGCGCGCGCGGGGCGTGGGCCGCGCGCAGGTCGAGGCGGTGATGGCGTGCAGCTACGTCGTCGGGATGGAGCTCCCCGGCGAGAGCGCGCTCTTCTCTGACGTCACGCTCGACTTCGTCGACGGTACGCGCCCGCCGGGCCCGCTCGCCTGGTCGGCGCGCGTCGAGGCCGCGCGGCCCGAGCTCGGGGTGCTCTCGCTGCGCGCGACCCTCGCGGGCGTGGCCTCGGCGAAGCTCACGGCCTTCGCGCGCGAGCCCCTGCGCGCCCCGGCGATCTCGGGCCGACGCGGAGACGCGTTGAAGGGCAAGGTCGCGCTGGTCACCGGCGCGAGCCGAGGGCTCGGGGCCTCGCTGGCGCGCGCGCTCTGCGCGGAGGGGTGCGCGGTGGTGGGCACCTACCAGCACTCCCGCGACGAGGCCGAGGCGCTCGGCGCGACGCTCGGCGCCGACTTCGTCGCGATGCGCGGAGACGCCGCCGACCCGGAGTGGGCGGCGCGCGCGAGGGAGATGGTCACGCGGCGCTTCGGAGGCCTCGACCTGCTGGTGTGCAACGCGTGCCCCCCGCTGCGGCCCCTGTGGCTGGAGCCGGCGTCGGCGGCGCGCGTCGAGCAGCACGTGACCCGCGCGGTGGCGATGGTGAACACGCCGATGGCGCACCTGCTGGACCTCGTCGCGGCGCGCGGCGGGGCGGCGGTGGTGGTGTCGTCGGCGGCGGTGGACGAACCGCCCGGGGAGTGGCCGCACTACGTCGCCGCGAAATGCGCGATCGAGGGCCTCGCGCGCGTCGCCGCGGTGGAGTACCCCGCGGCGCGGGTGGCGGTGCTGCGGCCTCCGAAGCTCTTGACGCAGCTCGTGAACACGCCGATGGGGCGACACGGCGCGGAGGACCCCGACGCCTACGCCGCGCGGGTCGTGCGGGCGCTCCTCGCGCGGGCGCCGGGCGCGGGGCTCGTGCTCGACGCGTAGGGGCGGGTCAGAACGCGAAGTAGAGGAAGCGCAGCCCGACCCCTTGCGAGAAGACCGCGATGGTCACGAGGAGCAGGGCCAGCGCGACGGCGCGGAGCGCGTCGAGGACGAGCGGCGGGAGGCGGGGCGCGGGCGCGTCGTCGTCGGTCATCGACCCACCGCGACGGTGGAGAGCCACCGCCAGAAGGTCGCGGCGTCGGGCACCGCGAAGAGCACGTGGGTGACCACGGCGTTGAGGGCCACGAAGCACCACCCCGCGATGGACCACGCGCGGTTCTTCGCGAGGAGCTTCGCGAGCTTCTTCTTCTTCGCCCACTCGCGGTAGAGCATGTAGCCCGCGAGCAGGGCGCCGTGCCACGCGCCGAACACGAGGAACCTGAGCTCCAGCCCGTGCCAGAGGCCGAGCACCACCATGCTGGTGAACGAGGCCGCGGGCGCGCCGAAGGACCAGGCCCGCCAGCGGATCGCGAGGGGGGTGAACACGTAGTCGCGCACCCACCCCGAGAGGCTCATGTGCCAGCGGTTCCAGTAGTCGCTGATGGTGTCGGCGACGTAGGGCCGGTCGAAGTTGGGCGGGACGGTGACGCCGAAGAGGCGGCCGAGGCCGATGACCATGTCGCTGTACCCCGAGAGGTCGAAGAAGAGGTAGCCCCAGAAGGCCACGGCGCCGAGCGCGAGGGGCACGCGCGCGCCGTTGGCGACGAGCACGGGGTCGAGGTTGAAGAAGCCGAAGGCGCCGAGGGGGTTGGCGATCACGGCCTTCTTCGCGACGCCGACGGCGATCTGCCGGATCGCGCCCGCGGCCTCGTCGGGCGTGGGCGGGCGCGAGGCCTCGAGGTCCGCGGTGAAGGGCTCGAAGCGGCGGAGCGGACCGATGACGCGCGAGGGGAAGAAGAACGCGAAGCAGACGTGGCTCCACCACGAGCCCGCGACCTCGGAGCGGCCGAGGTAGAGGTCGGCGAGGTGCGCGATGCCCTCGAACATCATGAAGCTCAGGCCGAGGGGCGCGAGCAGGGGGTTGGGCGCCCACCACGGCAGGGGCCCGTGGCGCGGGTCGTGACCCGTCCAGAGGGCGAGGTACCGGAAGACGAAGAAGTACCCGAGGAGCGAGAGCACCCCGAGGGCGAGGGGCAGGCCGCGGCGGGCCTCGTCGCGCGCGGCGATCCACCGGGAGAAGGCCCAGGTGGTGGTCGCCATCGCGAGCGCGACGACCACGTGCCACCACGCCGCCCACGCGAACCAGACGGCCGTCGCGGCGACCAGCAGCGCCCGTCGGGGGCGCGCGCTCGGCAGGGCCCAGTAGAGCCCGACGCTGAGCGCGCAGAAGGCGAGGTAGGTCCAGCTCAGGGGGTTCACGGCGCGCGCTCCAGGGTGGGCGCGATGACGTCGGCCAGGTGCTCGCCGAGCACGCGGCCCCCGAGCGGCGTGAGGTGCGCCTGGTCCATGAAGCCGTCGTCAGGGATCGCCGGCGCCTCGACCACGGTCACGCCGTCGGCGCGCATCCGCGCGAGGAGCGCCGCGCGCAGCGAGGCCCAGCGCTCGAGCTGCGTCGCGTCCATCAGCCCGAAGTGGCGCTGCAGGGCGAGGTTGAAGGGCGCCTCGAAGAACACCACCCGCTGCCCCGCGGCGCGCGCCAGCCGCACGATCAACGTCACCAGCGCGTACTCCCGCTCGCTCAACCTCCCCGAGTCGAGGTGCAGCCGGTGCACCGCGCCGGGGGCGCGCGTCGCGAAGAGCCTCCGCCACGGGAGCATCCGCACGTTCGTCGACCCGCCCTGAAAGCGCGCCGGGAGCAGGCCCGAGCCCGCCGCCGCGCGCCGCGCCGACCACACCGCCGCGATGGGCTGGAACTCCTCGTCGACCCAGAGCCGCCCGCGGATCCGGTACGCGCGCCACGCCGCGAAGACCCCCGCCGCGAGGTCGGCCTCGATCCTCCTCGTGAGCGAGAGCCCGTAGCCCTCGGCCTCGAGGAGCCGCCGCTGCGCGGCGTTGGCCAGGCGCACCAGCGGCACCTCGTCGTCGCCGAGCTGCACCACGTACGGGGGCTTGCCCTCGGCGAAGTTGTGCGGCGCGAACTCGACCAGCACCACCGCGACGGGGCGCGCGGCCGTCGCGACCACGACGGGCACCGCCGCCCGGGTGCCGCCGCCGTGCTGCGAGAGGTTGAACACCGCGCGGCGGTCTCCCCTCGCCCGCAGCGCGTCGGCCAGGAAGGCCACGGGGCTCTGGTCCGCGGGCACGCCCGCGCCGAAGCTCACCGACGACCCCGCCACGGCCACCGCGCGCCGCCGCAGGGCCTCGGGCGTGCGCAGGAGCATCCGGCGCGTCGCGTCGGCCGCCGCGATCCCCGGCGAGTTTCGCAGCTCGCCGTCGGCGACGTGCAGCTCCTCGCGGCGCTCGACGCCCGCGAGCGCGAGGTCGACGAGCGCGAGCGCGGCGAGCGCCATCACCCCGACGCGCGCGAGGCGCCGCCATGTCCACCCTGCCTCGGGGGGCATCACCGCGTCAGGCAGACAGCTTGGAGCGCAGCGTGCGGGTCATGTCTCCGACGTTCTTCCACCCCGCGATCTCGCGGGTGGAGAACTTCACGCCGAACCCGCTCTCGATCGCCAGCACCAGCTTCACGTGGTTGAGCGAGTCCCACTCCTCGACGTCGGCGGCGACCATGTCGTCGCGGAGCGTCAGCGCGTCGAGGTCGAAGACCTCCTTGAAGATCTCGGTCAGCTTCTCAACGGTCGCGTCCATAGCTCCTCGGCCCCGCGCGGCGCGCGGCTTACTCCACGTGAATGAACCGGTTGGCGAGCACCGGCTTCTCGTTCAGGTCGTACACCCACACCGTCTCGCCCGGCGCGCTGACCTCGGCCCCCTCGACGGGCTCGAAGCCCAGCCGGGGATAGAGGTCCTTCACCAGACCGTTCTTCGCCGTGGGGATGTACCTCCCGACCAGGCGCTTGATCCCGCGGTCGAGCGCGCGCTCCATCAGCGCGCCGCACATGAACTCCTCGACGCGGCGCCCCAGCACCCGGCAGCTCATCAGCCAGGAGTCGACCTCCATCGCCGCGCCGCCCTCGACCACGCGCCCGATCATCACCCCGATGAGCCCGTTGTCCGCGAAGCGGTCACGCAGGCGGAAGGTCCTCACGTCGCAGTCTTCGCGCGCGGCGATGGCGCGGAGCTGCTCCTCGGTATACCGCCGGGTCGTCAGGTTGAACTGGTTGCTCTTGTTCACGAGCTGCGCGACGCGGGGGAGGTTCATCGCGTCGAGCCCCGCGACCTCGGCCTGCATCTGGAGGTTGACGATGAACTCCTCCAGGCTGCCCGCCGAGCGCATCAGCTCCGACCGCCGCGCGTTCGCGGCGTAGTCGGCCGCGCGCAGCCGGTCCTCCTCGCTGAGCGTCAGCGCGTCGAAGGCGTGGTGCCGCTGGAGCACCGTGAGGTACCGCGACACGTCGGCGCCCACCTCGGGCACCGTCACCTCGGGCAGCTGCTGGCGCACCCACGCGCGCTCGGTGGGGTTGTCGTCGAGGAAGACGAACGAGTCGACGCCCACGTCGAGCGCCGCCGCGATCTCTCGCAGGTTGGCGGCCTTGTCGTTCCAGTTCGCGCGGAAGACCGCGATGTCGTCGAGGCGCAGCACCATCTCGGGGCTGCGCTCGAAGGGCTCGCGCGCGTCGGCGTCGTTGTTCTTGCTGCACACCGCGAGCACCACGCCGCGGTCGCGCAGCTCGCGCGCGTACCGCTGAAGGTCGGTGTGCGCCTCGCCCTCGGGGTCGGTCACGCCGAGCTTCAGGCCCTCGACGCCGTCTTCGCCCACGACCCCGCCCCACACGGTGTTGTCGAGGTCGAGCACGAGCACCTTCTTCGTGAGCCCGAGCACCGCGCGCAGGTGGCGCATGTAGTGGTCGACCAGGGCCGGGAGCGCCGCGGGCGCCGGGTGCTGCTTGGCGCGGTACCACAGCCCCTCGTCGACCCAGCGCTCCTTGCCGACCTCCGACGCGACGGCGTCGAAGTCCACAACGGTCACGCCCGGCCCGGCCGCGTCGAGCAGCGCGAGGTTCGCGCGGCGGAGCACGCGCGCGCGCCCGCCGGGGAGCGCGCTCGACAGGTGGCCGTAGCTGTCGACCAGGGGCAGGTCGAAGTTGTGCTGGAGCACGTGCGCGTTCACCTCGTCGCGCAGCACGCGCCAGAGCGCGACGAGGGGCTCGACGGCGCCGCGCACCGCGGCCTCGGGGTCGGGGCTCAACGGCGGGAGGTTCGCGTCGCGCCACGAGGTCGCGAGGATCACCACGTCGGGGCGGAAGCGCCTCAGCCCGCTGTCGGGGTCGAGCACCTCCTGGTGGAGCACCCCGTAGTCGGCCTCGTAGAGCGCGACCTCGACGCCGTCGCGGAAGGCGGCGAGCTCGAACAGCGGCGCGAGGATCTTGGTGGTGAAGGTCCCGAGGATGGCGACCCGCGCGCGGCGCGCGCTCGGGGCGCCCTTGCCCTTCAAGCGCTTGTAGAGCTTGAGGGCGCGCTCCATGTCGTCGTACTCGCAGCGGTCGCGCAGGGCCTCGCGCAGGTCGGCCGCCGCGCCGGGCACGTCGCCCGCGTCGAGGCGCAGCCGCGCGCGGGGGAGGTAGCGCGCGGGGCGAGGGCCCACCGCGTGCTCGATGACCGCGCCCCACGCGTCGAGGGCGGCGGCCTTGTCGGGCAGGGACGAGAGCACCCGCGCGAGCACCCACTCGGAGGTGTGGCCGCGCTCGGCGCGCGCGGTCGAGCCACCGCACGGTCACCGCGCCGGGGTCCGACGCGGCGCGCAGCGCGGCCTTGGCGAGCGACTCGGCGAGGTCGTGGCGGTAGCGCTCGCGGGCGTCGACGGCGCGGGCGACGCGCGACACCTCGTCGAGGAGCGCGGCGCCCGAGGCGCGGGTCAGCAGGGCTTCGTAGAGGGGCGCGGTGAGCTCGGCCGCTCCGAAGGTCTCGGGGTCAAGGTCGGGCATCGGCGGTGTGGGGCGGTGGACGGTATCGAACCGCGGAGCCCTGTCAACGACGAGCCCTCGCGCGACGGGTGTTGGTGTTGCGTCGCGGGCGGGCGACGTTCACGGGCTCACTCGCGGGGCGCGGCCTCGCGGGTGCCCACGGCGCGGCGGAGGCGGGCGAGGGCCTCGCGCAGGTCGACGTTGGCGTTCACCACGGCGAGCCGCGCGCGCAGCAGGTCGAGCTCGGCGTCGGTGAGGTCGGAGGACACCGACGCGCCCGCGAGGAAGCGCTCGCGGCGCACGCGGTAGCTCTCCTCGGCGGCGGCGAGCTGGCGGCGCGTCGACTCGATGGCCGCGGCGGCCGTCTGCGAGGCCGTCCACTGGGCGCGGGCCTCGATCTCGAAGCCCTCGCGCGCCTGCTGGAGCTGCGCCTCGAGCGCGTCGCGCTGCGCCGCGAGGCGGTTCGCCGTCGCGTTGGTCACCAGCGCCGCCGTGGGCGACCACTGGAGCTGGATCGTCGCGTCCCAGGTCGTGTTGAACTCCTCGGTCTGCGGGATGAACCGCTGGTTGGGGTTCGCCACGTCGACGTTGAACTGCCCCGTGAGGCTCGGGAAGATCCCCGCCCGCGTCGCGGCCACGTTCGCGTCGAGGGCCGACGCCTGCCGCTCGAGCGACCGCAGCTCGGGCCGGTCGCGCGTCGCGCGGTTCAAGAGGTCGTTGAAGTTCGTCGGCGTCGCCACGGGCTCGTCGAGCGCCTCGCCGAGCTGCAAGGGCTCGTCGGCGGTGAAGTGCGCGCGCTGCCGGAGCTGCGCCTCGGCGAGCGCCACGCCCTCGCGCGCGGCGAGCACCAGCCGCTCGGACTCGGCCACCTGCGCCTCGACGCGCATCTGGTCGACCCGCGCCGCGGTGCCGGCCGCGACCATGCGACCGAGCTCTACGCCGTGACGGCGCGCCGACTCGACCCCCTGCTCGGCCACGGCGAGCTGCCCCTGCGCCCGCATGTACTCGTAGAAGGCCACGCGCGCGTCGGTGGCGGCCTGGCTGCGCGCGGCCTCTTCGTCGAGGCGCCGCGCTTCGACGGTGCGGCCCGCGGCCTGGTACACCCGCGCGAGGCGGAACGCGATGTCGGTGATGGGCACCGTGACCGTCCCGCGGAAGCCGTACTGGTTCAGGATCACCGGGAAGCTGAAGGCCGACGGCGGCGACTGGATCGGCCGCGCGCCGCCGGGGCACACCGGCACGCCGCCCTGACCGATGGAGCCGTCGACCACCACGCCGTTGTCGTTCACGCACGGCGACGCGCCGGTGCTGCCGAGGAGCAGCGGCGTCGGCCGCGACACGCCCAGCGTCGGCAGCGTGATGGGCGAGAGGCGCGTGTAGCGCGCTGACAGAGCGATCTGCGGGATCATCTGCAGCCCCGCCTCGGAGCGCGCCGACTCGGCCGCCGAGGTGTTGAGCCGCGCCGTGCGCACCGCGAGGCTCGTCGCGAGCGCGCGCGCGGCCACCCGCTCGGCGGTGAGCCCGCCGGGCACAGGGCGCAGCGCGTCGGGCAGGCCCGTCGGCGCCTCGGGCGGGACCTCGTCGCCGGACGGAGCGCGACCCATCGGCTGCCCCGCGGCGCCCGGCCGTGATCGCCCCGAGGGCGCGACCTGTAGCTGCCCCACGGGGGCGACGCCGGGCTCCTGCGGGTTCACCGCGGGGCCCACCGTGGGCGGCGCGGTCTGCACGGGCTGCCCCAAGGGCTGACCCACGGGTTGACCCGGGTTCTGCCCCGGGAGCTCCCCCGCGGTCTGGCCGCCGGGGTTGGTCTGCGCATACGCCGCGCCCGCCGCCAGCCACACGGCCAGCGACAGGGCCCCCATCTGTCGTCGCATCATTTCGTCTCCACTTCGGGGTCGCGGCCGCCGGCCTTCTCGGCCAGGTCGACCACCGACTGCACTGCGTCGAGGAAGCGCTCCTGCTCCTCGTCGTCGAGGGCCTCGAACACGGCCCGGTGCTTCGCCTGCATCACGCCGCGCCAGTGCGAGAGCACCGCGCGCCCCCGCGCCGAGATCGCCACCATCACCGCGCGGCGGTCTTCGAGCGCCGGGCGCTTGTGCACGAAGCCCAGACGCGCGAGCCTCGCCACCATCTCGCTCACGGAGCTCTGCGCGCCGTCGTAGCGCCGTCGCACCTCGCCGATCGAGAGCGGCCCGGAGAGCTCCAGCTCGCGCAGGAGCATCCCCTGCTGCGGGGTGAGCTCGGTGTGGTCGCAGCTCGGCCGCGCCACGCGAGACATCGCCCGCATCATCCGCTCCATCAACTGGCTCAGGCGCTCGAGGCGCTCGTCGATCATCGCTGGCATCTCGCTCCGCCTCGGGTGGGCGTCAGGGAGGCGTCGGGGTTTTACATCGGTCTACGATGCAACGGAAGCGTTGATCTCGCACGACCCTCTGGTCAACCCTCTCGTAGGCCCCATATCTGCGTCGCTTTCGAGCTTTGACCAGGGGTGCCCTCGGCGATGGACAAAATATTTCGGATGGCGATTGATCTCTCTCGGGAAAGGATGCATCACTCCCCCGGGCCGGCCGTCGGCGCGCCCGACACGCTCCCTCGCGCGGAGCGAGGCGCCCCCCGCGGCGGCCACGGAGGAACTTCGATGCGACCTGCGACCCACTCCCCGCACCGGCGCTCTCACCGCTCCGCGCTCGCCCTCGCGGCGGTCGGCGCGGCGGCGACGCTCGGCGCGTGCAAGCGCCCCGCGCAGAACGCGCAGGCACCGGCCGTCTCGGCCGAGGCCCGCGGCCCGGTGCGCGTGACCACGACCCCCGCGGCGGGGCGAACGCTGCCCTCGACGCTCTCGGCCACGGGCACGCTGGTGCCCGACCAGCAGTCACAGCTCACCCCCATCGTCTCGGGCCGCGTGGTCGAGGTGCTGGTCGAGCGCGGCGCCACGGTGCGCGAGGGCCAGCCCCTCGTGCGCCTGCGCGACGTCGACTACCGCGCGCAGGCCGCGACGGCGCAGGCCGCGATGTCGCAGGCGCGCGCGCGCCTCGGGCTCGGCCAGAGCGCTCAGACGGGCTCGTTCAACCCCGAGAACACCGCCGACGTGCGGGCCGCGGCGGCCAACCGCGACCTCGCCGACGACGCGCAGCGCAGGGCCGAGCAGCTCCACCAGACGGGCGCGATGAGCGACGCTGAGTACCAGCGCGCCGCGGCGCAGGCCACGGCGGCGCGGGAGCAGTACCAGGCCGCGCTCAACGGCACGCGGGCGGCGTGGTACGCGTACCAGCAGGCGCGCGAGGCCGTGTCGACGGCGAACCGCGCGGTGAGCGACTCGGTGGTGCGGGCGCCCTTCGCGGGCGAGATCGCCGAGCGGTCGGTGTCGGTGGGCGAGTACGTCACCCCGCAGCGCGCGGTGGTGACCCTCGTGCGCACCGACCCGCTGCGGATGGAGATCCAGATCCCGCAGGAGCGCATCGCGCAGGTGCGCCGCGACCAGCCCGTCGAGGTGCGCGTCGACGCGTTCCCCGACCGGGTGTTCCGCGGCACGGTGCGGTACATCTCGGCCGCGGTGCGGGCCGACACGCGCTCGCTCGTGGCCGAGGCCGTGGTGCCCAACGAAGACGGCACGCTGCGCCCAGGCCTCTTCGCCACGGCGCGCATCGACCTCGGCGCGCCGCGCCAGGCCGTCGAGATCCCCGCCCGCGCGGTGGCCAGCGAGGCCGGCGCGCACCGGGTGTACGTGATCGCCAACAACCGCGCGCAGGAGCGGGTGGTGACCCTGGGCGACCGCTCGGGCGACCGGGTGGTCATCGAGCGCGGGGTGAACCCCGGCGAGCGGGTGGCGGTCGAGGGCGTCGACCGGCTCTTCGACGGCGCGGCCGTCTCGCAGTAGGCATCGAGGCTACGAGGAGTAGGCCATGCAGTGGCTCGCGGCAGTGTGCGTGCGGCGCCCGGTGTTCACCTGGGTGCTGATCCTCTCGCTGGTGGTGGTGGGCATCGCCAGCCTCAGGGGCGTCGGCGTCGACCGATTCCCCAACGTTGATTTCCCCGTGGTCGTGGTGACCACGGTGCTCCCTGGAGCGTCGCCCGAGCAGGTCGAGACCGAGGTCTCAGACAAGATCGAAGAGGCGGTCAACTCCATCTCCGGCCTCGACGAGCTCCGGTCGAACAACTACGAGGGCCTCTCGGTCGTCGTCGCGCGCTTCGACCTCGACAAGAGCACCACCGAGGCCGCCCAGGAGGTGCGCGACCGCGTGAACCGCGTGCTCTCGCAGCTCCCGCAGGGCATCGACCAGCCCCGCGTCGAGCGCATGGACCCCGACGCCGCCCCCATCATGCTGGTGGCGCTCACGGGCCCGCGCTCGCAGCGCGAGATCACCGAGTACGCCGACCGGCGGCTGCGCCGCATGATCGAGTCGCTCAACGGCGTCGGCGGCGTGACCGTGCTGGGCGGCACCGCGCGGCAGGTGCGCATCACCGTCGACCCGCAGCGGCTCCAGGGCTTCGGGCTCACCGTGGTCGACGTGCAGCGCGCGCTCGCGACGCAGAACGTCGAGGTCCCCGGCGGCGAGGTCGACCAGGGCGACCGCTCGTGGTCGCTGCGCGTGCAGGGCCGCGTGCAGTCCATCGACGAGCTGAACAACCTCGTGCTCGCGACGCGCGGGGGGTTGCCCATCCGCGTCCGAGACGTGGGCGAGGCCCTCGACGCCGAGGAGGAGCCGAGCTCCACCGCGACGGTGAACGGCCAGCAGGTGGTGATCCTCTCGATCCGCAAGCAGTCGGGCACGAACACCCTCGCGGTGATCGACGCCCTGAAGGAGCGCATCGACGAGCTCCGCCCCGCCCTGCCGCCGGGCTACCAGGTGAACATCGTCCGCGACGAGGGCGAGTTCATCCGCAACGCCATCCACGCGGTGGAGGAGCACCTCGTCATCGGCGGCTTCCTCGCCGCCCTCGTGGTGCTGCTCTTCCTCTGGAACGGCCGGTCGACCCTGATCGCCGCGCTCGCGATCCCGAGCTCGATCATCTCGACCTTCGCGCTCATCAAGGCCATGGGCCTGACGCTCAACGTCATCACACTCCTGGGCCTCACCCTGAGCGTGGGCATCGTCATCGACGACGCCATCGTGGTGCTCGAGAACATCTTCAGGTTCATCGACGAGAAGGGCATGCCCCCGCGGCGCGCGGCGATCCTCGCGACGCGCGAGATCGGCCTCGCCGTGCTCGCCACCACCCTCTCGCTGGTGGCGGTGTTCCTCCCCGTGGCCTTCATGGGCGGCATCGTGGGCCGCTTCATGAAGTCCTTCGGCTTCACCATGTCCTTCGCGATCATGGTGTCGCTGGTGGTCTCGTTCACCCTCACCCCGATGCTCTCGTCGCGGTGGCTCAAGCCCACGCACAAGAACACCTCGGGGGGCGACCACGTCGACGAGGAGCCGCCGGAGCCCCTCGACGCCGAGTTCCCCGACCCCGCGCCTGGCCCGCGCCGCGAGGAGAAGCTGCACTTCGCCGAGTGGCGCCGCGGCGAGCGCGCGCTCCCGCGCGAGTACATGCACGGCGAGCACGGCCCCTCGAAGGGCGTCTACGGCGCCATCGAGCGCGCGTACCTCAAGCTCCTCGCCACCGCGATGAGCTACCGCTGGGCCGTCGCGATCATCATGGCGCTGGTGTTCTTCTCCGTGGTCCCGCTCGCGAAGGCCGTGGCGAAGAACTTCCTCCCGCTCGACGACGAGTCGCGCTTCGAGGTCGCGCTGCGCGCCCCCGAGGGCACCTCCCTCGAGCAGACGCAGCTCATCGCGGGGCGGATGTCCCGCGAGATCCGCGGGATGCCCGGCGTGCTCCTCACGGTCACCACCACGGGCTCCCCCGCGGGCGACCCCTCGGGCCGCGGGGCCAACCAGGCCTCGATCTTCGTCCGCCTCGTGGAGCCCACGCGCCGCGCCGACGACCAGTGGGCCATGATCGACCGCGTGCGCCGGGAGATCCTCCCGCGCTACGCCCGCGAGCACCTGCGCGTGCTGGTGCTCCCCGTGAACGCCTTCGGCGGCGGCGCGAGCTCCGACTCGGCGGCGATCCAGTACGTGCTCCGGGGCCCCGACCTCGCGCACCTCGAGCGCTACTCGCAGGCCCTCCTCGAGCGGGTGCGCAACCTCCCCGGCGTCGTCGACGCCGACACCACGCTCGTGACCGGCAAGCCCGAGTACACCGTGCGCATCAACCGCGCGCGCGCCGCCGACCTCGGCGTGAGCGCGCTCGACATCGCCAACGCGCTTCGGATGCTCGTCGGCGGCGTGCAGGTGAGCACCTACAACGAGGGCGGCGAGCAGTACGAGGTCTGGGTGCGCGCCACCGAGGGCAACCGCAACCGGGTGCAGGCCATCGAGCAGGTGACCGTGCCCTCGTCGTCGATGCCCGGCCGCAGCGTGCGCCTCTCCGACGTGGTCTCCATCGTCGAGTCGACGGGCCCGGCGTCGATCCAGCGCCTCGGGCGGCAGCGCCAGGTGACGGTGTACTGCAACGTCACCGCGGGGACCTCAGAGGCCACGGTGATCGCGGGCTTCAACGCCGCGCGCGACCAGCTCCACATGGAGCCGGGCTACAGCGCCGACCTCGCCGGCCGCTCGAAGGAGCTCGGCCGCGCGGCGCAGAACTTCGCCATCGCGCTGATCCTCTCGCTGGTGTTCATGTACCTCGTGCTCGCGGCGCAGTTCGAGAGCTGGGTGCACCCGATCACCATCCTCATGGCGCTGCCCCTGAGCGTGCCCTTCGCGATCTTCTCGCTGGTGGTGCTGCGCCAGTCGATGAACATCTTCTCGACGCTGGGCATCCTCGTGCTCTTCGGCATCGTGAAGAAGAACTCGATCCTCCAGGTCGACCACATGCGCGACCTGCGTCGTCACGGCCTCGAGCGCGCCGACGCCATCATGGTGGCGAACCGCGACCGGCTGCGGCCCATCCTCATGACCACGGTGGCCTTCGTGGCGGGCATGATCCCGCTGGCGCTCTCGACGGGCGCGGGCTCGGGCACCAACCGCGCGATGTCGTCGGTGATCATCGGCGGGCAGACCCTGTCGCTGCTGCTCACCCTCGTCGCGACGCCGGTGATCTACTCGTTCTTCGACGACCTCTCGCACTCGCCGCGCGTCGCGATGGTGGGCCGCGCGATCTCGTGGCCGCTGCGCACCATCGACCGGCTCTTCAACCGCAAAGTAGAGCCCGCCGCCGTCGAGGTCGACGACGCCGAGGTCACCCGCGAGCACCACATCCCGCGCTGAGCGCGCGGCGTAGCGCCTCCCTCCCTGCCCTCCTCCGCCCTCCCTCCGTCGCCGGAGGGAGGAGCCCCTTCACCACCCAGTCACGTCACCGCCGACCGGACCGCTACGCGCGGCGACGGCGGCGCGCCACCACCGCGCCCGCGAGGCCTGCCAGCGCGAAGAGCGCCCCGGAGCCGCCGCCCGCGCGGGTAGGCGTCACGCTGCACCCGATGCCGTTGGCGCTCGACCCCTCGCGGGGGTCGTAGCAGACCACGTCGGGGCGGCGGTTGAGCTGTCGGCCGTACTGGTACGTGCGGTCGCGCATCCCGAGGTCGCTCGACGCGAGCACGAGGTCTTGATCGAGCGCGGTGGGCCCGAGCTCCGCGCGCAGGCGGGTCACCGTCGCCGTGTCTCCGATGCCCTGGAAGGCCACCTGCGCGTCGTCGGTCACCACCCCCTGCGGGCGGCTCGGGCCTCGGCTCGACGCCTGCGTCGCGCGCTCCACCGTCGAGCGCGCCATGGGGAGCGAGGCCTCGGTGAGCCACAGCCGCTGCCCCGCCGCGCGGTTCAGCCGGTCGAACTGGCGGGTGAAGTCTTCGGCGGGCGCGGTGGGGTTGTTCCAGTCGTAGACGAGGTCTTCGTGGCGCACCTCGCCGTTGGGGAAATTCATCGCCTCCCAGCGCGCGCTCGCGATCACCGTGAGGAGGAGACCGACCTTGTCGGCCACGCCCGCGGCGATCATCCGCAAGGGGAGGGTCGGCGACGCGCCGGGGGTGGTCACGCGCACGGGAGACATCCGGTCGATCCCCTCGCCCGGCCGCAGTCGCAGCGCGATGAAGTCCATCTGGAGGCCGACGTAGTGGTCGATGATGGGCTCGACGGGCTGCGGCACGCTGTAGCCGTTCGCGCGGAGCCAGTCGCGCAGCGCCATCGGGTCTTCACCCCGGAGCACCACGGTCTGGTACGGCCCCACCACCTGCTCCTGGAGAACGGTCACGCCCGCGTCGGCCGCCGCCGAGGGGGGAGCGTTCTGCCCGGCGCCTCCCGCCGTCGCGCGCGCGTCGGCCTCGAAGTCGTCGTAGCTGCGACAGCTCGTGCGCGGGGGCGGCGGGCGGTTCAGCACCGGCGCCGTGAGGTTGTCGAGCCCCGTGAGGAAGCCGTTGTCGGCCAGCTCGATGCGCACCTCGGGCCCGTTGCGGATCGGGAGGATCCACGAGAACTCGTCGGGCCGACCGCTGTACCGGAACTGGTCCCACAGCACCGTGCGCTCGGCCGAGATCGACACGACCATCCGGTGGTCGGTCACCACCTGCACGGCCCCGGGCGGCGCGAAGCACCCCCCGCACGCGCGCGCGTCGACCGCGCCCGCCGTCACCGCTCCGCCCACGGCCAGGGTCGCCGCCCAGAGTGCCCAGCGCTTCATCGTCGTCTCTCCGTCTCCGCGCGGGCCCACCGCGAGCCCCTGCGCTGTGAGGGCTTCGCTGCCACGGATGTGCCAACGTCGCCACACCCGCGACCTCGGTGGAAACACCGTGATTCACGCGAGATCGGAGAGAGGGCTCCTGTGCCAGCGGGTGTGCCAGTCAGCCTCCGGCGCGGGCCTGCGCGCGGGTGGTGACGCGGTTCACGGGTTGGAGCTGGCATCCCTGGGGGCCGAAGCGCACCCGCGCGACGTGCCAGAAGTCGTTCTGGTCGACGTCGCGGTCGCCGATGAGGTCGCGCTCGTAGCGCCCGGCGAGTTGCTCGCCGCAGTAGACCATCACGATCGCGCGCGTGGGCCCGTGGCGGCCGTGCGAGGAGTAGTAGTGCACGCCGATGTCGTGGTCCTCGCCCATGTCGGGGGCGTCGACGCGGATGTTCTCGGGGCCCTCGCCGTCGACGTCGTCGGTGTCGAGCCAGCGCTGGCGCGGCTCTTCGAGCTGCGTGTCGGGGCGTCGGGCGGCGTAGTGGCAGTCTTGCTGCGAGGTCCAGGCGGGGCGGGGGCCGCGGGTCATGTGCAGGTCGACGTCGGTGCCGTCGGTGTTCCACGAGAGCTCGACGCGCAACCCGTGGCCCGCCATCGCGACGGGCGTCTCGCACTGCGCGGTGCGCCCCTGGCTGTCGCGCGCCTCGGCCACGAGCACGTAGTCGCCGACGATCACCGAGGTGAAGGGCACCGCCGCGCCGACGGCCACCACCGAGTCGGTGTCGTTGGCGTCGTAGACCTGCGCGAAGCGGTACGCGCGGTTGTTCTGCGGCGCGGCGCGCACCGACCAGCGCACGCGCACGCCGTCGCCGCTCACCTGCGCGTTGAGCTGCACGGGCTGGCCCGCGAGGGCGCGCGCGGCGGGGGGGCACGCGATCAAGGGGCCTCCGTCGGAGGCGATCACCCGCGAGGGCGGCGGGGTCGGGTCGCCCGCGACCTCGAGGCCGGCGGTGTGGACCGCGACGTTCACCACGGGCGGAGGGTGAACGGTCACGGTCTGGGTGCGGAGCGACGGGCCGCAGCCCGCGAGCGCGAGGAAGGAGACGAGGGTGGAGCTACGTCGCATGGTCTGGGCCTCCGCCGAGAGAACGCCCCTGGGGCGCGGGTGCTTACAGACGGACGAGCGGGTGATCGGGCGTCGCGCGCTTGTATCCCGCCGCGGGGATGGACTACGCCCGCGTCGTGCGCCGGTGTCTCGTGCTCGCGGCCGCTGCCCTCGCTGGAGGCTGCGCCATTGATTTCGACCGCTACCACTCCGCGGTGTCTGTCGACGTGCCGATCACGTCGCCCGACGTGCCGATCACGTCGCCCGACGTGCCGATCACGTCGCCCGACGTGCCGCCCACGTCCGCCGACGTGCCGACCACGTCCGCCGACGGGCCTGCGCCCCCCAGGGACGCTGGCGGGCCGCCCTTGCCCGCGCTCGCCGAGGCGGCGTTCACGCTGTGCAGTGAGCCTCCGCGCGACCACGTCGGGGTGCGCGTGCTCAACGGGACGCGCTCACGGCTGCACCTCTGCGTCGAGACGCCGGGGGGGCTCGCGCCCTTCCCGTTCATGTCGAACGGAGACCCCACCATCGGGTCGCGGCTCCAGTCGGTGCGCCGCGTCGAGGTCGGAGACGGGCCGTGGGTGCGCTTCGTCGTGCGGACGAGCGTCCCTTCGTCGACGCGCTGCGACGACCCGTCGGGGAGTCCGCAGACCACGAGCGCGTTCCCCGTGGTGGCGGGCGGCGACTACACGCTGGTGATCGGAGACGGCGCGAGCGGGCTCGAGGTGAGGTTCCTTCGCGACGGCGCGTGCTCGCTCCCGACCGGCGACAGCGACGTGCTGATGCGCGTGGTGAACGCGACGACGCAGCCCATCGAGGTCTCGACCTCTCGCAGCACGTCCGCGCCGGGGACGGTGCGCTGGCGCGCGGTCACGCCCGCGGAGTACGGCGGCGGCGGCGACGCGGAGCGCGGCTACCGACGGATGCCCGAGTCCGAGGAGGTGATGATCGTGAGGATCTCGGGCCAGCCGGGGGAGCTGGTCACGCAGGGCTCGCTGATGCTCCAGTACGACGGCTCGTACCAGGCGGCCTTCGTGCGCGACACCGTCACGAGCACGGGCTACACGCTCGTGCGCTGCGGCAACGTGCGGATGAGCACCGACTACGTGACCTGCCACGCCGTCGGCACCTTCTCGCGGTAGCCGTCAGCGGAAGAGCCCCGGGCGCTCCTTCAGCCCGAGGTTGATCATGCTCTGGATGGTGCTCTTCACCTTGCGCACCTTCTCTTCGATCACGGCGTCTTCGTCGTCGTCGTCGCCGGTGAAGGTCATCGGGGCGCCGAAGCGGATGCGGTACTTCACGGGCAGGGGCATGAAGCCGCCGGGCACGAGGAGCTGCGGCATCACGGGGAACGCGGGCATCCCGAGGAGCCTCGCGAGGGGCTTGAGGTCGGCGACGGAGACGTACTGCTCCTCGGCGCCCACCACCGCGACGGGGACGATGGGCGTGCGGGTCTGCAGCGCGAGGCGCATGAAGCCCAGGCCGAAGGGCTCGAGCTGGTAGCGCTGCGAGAAGGGCTTCGAGATCCCGCGGCTGCCCTCGGGGAACACCAGGATCGGCTCCTCGCGCTCCAGGAGGAAGCGGCAGTTCTCGGGCACGCCCACGATCTGCCCCACGCGCGGGAAGAACACCGACACGAAGGGGAGCTGCGCGGTCCATTTCTCCACCATGCTCCGCACGAAGCGCGGCGGGTCGTGGTCGAGCAGCATCGCGGTCGCGATGGCCATGCCGTCGAAGGGCAACTGCCCCGAGTGGTTCGAGATGAGCAGCACGCGCCCGTCGGGCACGTTCTCGATGCCCGTGACCTCGACGCGGAAGTAGTCCCGGTACATCCGCTGCGCGAGGACCACGGCGTAGCGCACCGCCTCGGGGTCGAGGCCGAAGGGGTCGGCGCCGCGCTTCGCCGCCGACGCGCCCGCCTCGTCGAGACGTCGCCGCACGTCGTCGCCGAGCATGCGGTCGACGGCGGCGTCCATGCGGTCGCGCAGGCCCTGGCGCGCGCGCACCAGCACGTCGAGGGGGCTCGGGCGGTTCACCGAGAGGATCGATCGGCCTGCCATCGCGGCGCATCATCGCCGCCCCGCGCCGCCGCTCACAAGCGCCGAGCGGACTTCGCCCGCGACGCGCGCCCGCCGTGTGGTGTACGCCTTCACCGATGGCCTACCGCGAAGCCGGCGCCGTCTCGCCCCACCCTCCCCTCGCCTCGGTCTCGATGCGCAGGGTCGGCCGCGCCTTCGACCTGATCCTCGGGCTGATCGTCGCGGGCTTCTTCGTCGCCGCGGGGGTGTTCTACTCGTCCGACACCCTCTCGTGCCGCCGCGCGCCCGACGGCGCGGCGCGGTGCGAGCTCTCGCGCTTCGGCGCCCTCGGTCGCTCGGGCCCGCTTTCTCCGACGCGCGCCCCCGAGCTGCGGATGCCCGCCGCCACGGATGAGGGCTCGTCGCCGACGCTGGTGTTCGTCTTCGTTTCGGGCGAGTCCGAGAGCCTCTTCACGAGCGCGTCGCGAGGGCGTGAGGTCGTCGCCGCGTGGGAGGGCTTCGCCGCGGGGTCGCGCGGCGGCTTCTCGATGGTGGTGAGCCGCCACGGGCTCTCGGTCGCCGCGATGCTCGCGGGGGTGGGCGTGATGCTCGGGGCGATGGCGTTGTTGTTCCCGCGAGGCGCGACGGCGCGGGTCTTCGACGACGGCCGGGTCGAGGTCGAGACGCGGAGGCTCCTGCGCGCGCCGAGCGTCGTGACCTACGCCGCGAAGAGCGTGCGCGAGGTGCGCGTCGACCCGCAGGACGACGGCGACCTCGCCCACCTCGTGTTCGTGATCGAGGGCGCGCCGCGCGTGGTGTTCACGGGCCTGCCGACGGAGCTCGACCGCGCCCGCGACGCGATCGCTCCGGTGATCGCGCGCCTCCGCGGCGAGGGCTAAGAGTTCCTAGAAATACCTCCCGTCGCGCGCCTGCCGATCCGCGTCGCTCTGCGGCGTTGCGCGTCCTCGCCGGGCGTACAGCCCGCCTTCGGACGCGCGCCTTGCAGAGCTCGCGTCTCGTGGGCGCGCTCGGTCCGGCATTTTTAGGAACTCTAAGCTCAGCGCTCGCCGTCCTCGTCCTCGTCGTCGTAGTCCTCGTCGCCTCCGCCGAGGATCATGTCTTCGAGGTCGTCGAAGGTACGCATCACGTCTCCGCTGAGCGTCGCGGTCTCGATCGACATGGGCGCGAGCACCATGAGCGTGGGGTGGCCCGCCGCCGCGCGCGCGATGTGATCGCCGAAGCCGTCGAACGCGCCCTCGCTCGCGCCCTCTCCGCGGAGCGCGTCGGAGAGCATCGACGCGATGCGCGCGTCGTCGACGCCCTGCATCCGTAGCGCCTGCGCGTCGCGGCGCATGCGCCGCCAGAAGAGCCGCTCCTCGCGCTCGGCGGGGCCGGGGTAGAGGATCGCCAGCGCACGCGCGTGCGACGCGACGAGGCGCTCGCCGGCCTCTCCCGCCGCCGTCGACGCCGCGCGCTCGGTCACGTCGAGCACCATGTCGACGTGCGCCGCCCGAAGACCTCCGAGCGGGAGGGCGCGCTCCAGCTCTCCCACAGCCTCGTCGAGGAGCGTCGCGACCTCGCCGGGCTCGGCCGTGAGCGTCGCGCGTCGCGCGAGGAGCTGCGCGCGTTGGGCGCGGGGCTCGGCCTCGTCGGGGCTCTCGCGCACCACGACCCGCGCGAGGCTCAGCGCGCGGTCGAGCACGGCGAGCTGCTCGGGCTCAGGCGCGCCGCGGGCCGCGAGGATCCCGAGGAGCTGATGGTGCCCGATCAGCACCGCGGTCGACCGCTCTCCGAAGGCGTCGACGCGCGCGGAGAGGGCGTCGCGGCTCGCGCGCTCGGCCTCGTCGAAGCGGCCCGCGAGCGTGAGCGGCGTCACGAACTCGGCGAGCTGCTCGGCCCGCCACTGCGCGGGCGCGTCGGCGATCGCGTCGAGGCGCGCGCGCGCGCGGCGAGCGACCTCGAGGCCCGCGTCGAGCTCTCCGACCGCGACCCGCGCGTACCCGAGGAGCAAGCCCGCGGTCACCGCGAGCTGCGGCGCGTCGAGCGCCTCCGCGAGAGAGAGCGCCTCGGTCGCGTTGGCGACGGCAGCGCGGGCGTCTCCGCGGGCCATGTCGCCGTTCACCGCGATCAAGAGCGCCCGGCCGTACTCGGGGCTCCGCTGCGCCCGCGTGCGCCGCGCGCCGGGGTCGCCGCGCACCACCGCAAGGAACTCCGGGTCTGACCACAGCGCCTCGAAGTAGTCGTCGGCGCGCGCTTCGCCCGCCCACTTCTCGTCGTAGGCGATCGCGCGGCGCAGCCCGTCGAGGGCGTCGTCGCGTCGCCCGAGCTTCGCGAGCACGCAGGCGCGGTTGAACTCCATCGACGAGCGCGGGTCGGTCACGAAGCTCGACCCGCCCGCGACGATCCGGTCCAATTCCCGCAGCGCGTCGTCGTAGGCCGCCGCGGCCTCTTCGTGGCGCAGGCCGAAGGTGCGCGCGTTGGCGCGGGTCTGCCACGCGAGCACCGCGTCGGGGTCGGCCTCCACCATCGCGTCGGCGAGGGCGGCGGCCTCGTCCCATCGTTGGGCCTCGTAGGCCGCGCGCATCGCGCCCTCGCGGAGCCGCGCGACGCCGACCGACGCTCCCCGAGCGGTCTGCAAGGCCGCGATCCGCGCCGCGAGCGTGCCCTCGGCGGGCGCCGCCTCCATCCACCGCTGCGCCTCGGCGTAGGCCCTGCGTCGCGCATCGTATTCACCGCGCGGCGCGTGCTCCGCCTCGCGCGCCCACACCCACGCCGACTCCGGCGCGTCGCGCAGGAGCCCCGCGCGGTCTTCGTCCGTCGCGTCGTCGTACTCCGCGCGTAGCCACCGCGCGAAGGGCCCTTCGGACGGCGCGATCCACGGTAGCTCCCGCCCCGCCGCGGCCAGGCCGTGCGCGCCGCTGCCGCCGTGCGCGCCCTCCATCTCGGCCCACCGCAGGAGGAGCTCGTCGAGCCCCGCGGGCGCGTCGCCGGGCGTGACCGTCGCGCGGACCGCGTCGCGCGCTCGCTCCCACGCCGCGAGGGCGTCTTCGAGGGCGCGCACGCGCTCGGGCTGCTGCGGCACGCCGTCGGCGCGCTGCACGTCTACCTCGGCGTCGAGGTCGATTCGCTTGCGATCGCAGGCGGCGACGATCCAGAGGTACCCGAGCGCGCGGTCGCCCGCCTCGGCCTCGGCCCGCCCCCGCAGGAACCACGCGTCGGCCACCCACGGCTGCGTCGCGAGCCACGCGTCGGCGGCGCGCTGCACGCGCGTCCACTGACCGCGCTGAGCGCCCTCGACGGCGCGGCGCTCCAGCTCCCGCGCGTCGTCGGTGGGGAGGTCTCCGAGCGTGCCCTCCTCCGCGGCCTGACAGAGCTCCCTCGCGCGCTCCCAGGCGACGTCGAGGTCGCGAAACCGCTGTCGTGCGTTCGCGAGGGCCGCCTCCACCGCGCGGCTCCCCAGGGGCGCGAAGCTCGCGGCGGCGGCGCGCAGCACCACGCTCGGGCTCTCGAAGCACCGCGCGAGGGCCTCGACGGCGCGGGGCGCGTCGGGCGCGCTCGGCGTGTTCGCCACCACGGCCACCCGTCGCAGCGCGGCGAGCCGCGAAGGGTCGTCCGTCGCCGCGTCGAGGCGCGACATCACCGCGTCGACGTCGTCGAGGCGCAGCGCGGAGCCCAGGCGCGCGCGCAGCTCGGGGTCGAGGTCGTTCAGGTGCAGCGCGGCGGCGCCCATCTCGCCGTAGACCACCAACAGCACGCGGGCGTCTCCGCGGACGTACTCCGCCGCGCGGCTCGGCCCCTGCCGGGCCTGGTCGACGACGCGCGTGAATCCCGCGTCGAGGAGCGCGCGGTCGACGTCGCGCAGGGGGATCGACGCATCGGGGAGCGTGAGGTCCATGTCAGGCCACCTCGAAGAACGACGCGGGGAGGAGCTTGCGGAAATACGGTTCGTACGCGGGCTCGCGGCACAGGTCGGGGGCCGCGAGGGCGAGGTCGAAGAGCACCCACGACTGCTCGTAGTAGAGCGCGAGCTGCAGGAGCATCACCCGCGCGTCGCCGTCGGTGTCGGCCGCGAGGAAGCGCGCGCGGAGGTCGTCTCCCGAGAGGGGCTCACCGGGTTCGAGGGCGCATCGCCCGAGGGTCTGCCAGGGCTGCCACGGACCCTGGTCGGAGAGGTCGGTCACGAGCAGGTTGCCCGAGCGCAGGAGCGAGGCCGCGAGGTCGAGCGGCATGTCCGTCGGCAACGACGGACCGAAGAGGCTCGCCCACGCGTCGCGGCTGAGCCCCGAGGGCGCGGGGGCGTAGCGCGCGACGAAGACCACGCTCAACGGGTGGTACTCGATGGTGAGCGCGCTCTGCGAGAAGAGCGTGCGGTACCCGCGGCTCGGCGTGCGCGAAGCGATCTCCTGCCCGGCCTCGCGGAGCTGCACCGTGCGCTGGAGCGCGTTGCGCGCGGGCGCGTAGTCGGGCCACGGGTCGTCGTCGTGGGCGTTGGCCCAGGTCGCGTCGTCGAGCCAGCGGTCGTAGTGCTCGCACACCTGCTCGATCACCTCGCGGTGCTCGGGCGCGGCGTCTTTGAGCGAGCGGACCACGCGCGGGCTCCGGCACGCGCGGAGGCTCGACGACGGCGTAGGGCGCGAGCGCCTCGGTGATCGACGCGGCGCTGGTGCCGAGCGGCGCCCACAGCGGAGGCGGGAACCCGGCGGTGAAGCCCGCGTGGAGGCCTCCGTCGGCGGGGTCGAACCAGAGCAGCGCGGCGTCTTCGGCGCCCGAGAGCCGACGCGCGCGCGGGAGCCGATCGCGACCGGCACCGCGCGCTCGATGCGCTCCAGGCCACGGGCCTCCATCTCGGCGGCGAAGCGGCCGACCCAGCTCTGCCGCGCGAGGTCGCGCACGCCGGCGCGCGAGCCCTCGTCGAGCCAACGAAGCTGGAACCTCGCGGTCAGCGCGTCGTCTTCGCGCAGCCGCTTCAACCACACCGGCTCGGTCATCGCACCCTCCACGTCGAAGGCCGCGCAGGGTACCGCTACGCGCGCGCTCGATGAAGCGCCGCCTCCGCGGGTCGCGCCCCGCAGAGAGAGGGAATAGAGTCCGCGCCCTTCCATGCACCGCAGACTCTCTTGGTTCTGGCGCGTCGCTGGCGCGGCCCTCGTCACCAGCGCGTGCGCGTCGGAGCCCGGCGTCGATGTCCCCGACGACGTCGCGACCGCGCAGGACGTGAGCGTCGACCTCGGCGCCGACGGGGTCGACGCGGGCGCCCCGACGGATGTCTCCGTCGATCGACCCGACGCGCGAGACGCGAGCGTTGACGTCGCGCGAGACGCGACCGCACAGGACGCGCCCACCGACCGACCCGACGTCGTCGACGTCCTCGCGACCGACATCCCGGTCTCGATCGATGTCCCCGTCGCGATGGACGTCCCTGTCGCGATGGACGTCCCCGTCGCGATGGACGTCGCGATCGATCGCCCCGACGTGCCCGACGTGATGGACGTCGGCGTCGACCGACCCGACGTTCCCGACGTGGTCGACGTCGGCGTCGACCGCCCCGACGTGGTTGACGTGCCGACGCCTCCGACGTGCGCGTCTCCGCGGACGATGTGCGGCGGCGCGTGCGTCGACACCGCCAGCGACGGCGAGCACTGCGGCCGCTGCGGGAACGCGTGCAGCGCGGGCCGCGCGTGCAGCGCCGGCGCGTGCGTCGCCGTCGCGCAGGTCGTGGGCGGCGAGGCCTTCACCTGCGCGCTGCTCGCGAACGGCGCGGTGGAGTGCTGGGGCTCCAACGAGTTCGGTCAGTCGGGCTCGCCCGTCGTCGACCGCCTCGTGCCGCAGCCGCGGCCGCACGTCGTGGAGAACGTCTCGGGCGCGGTGGAGGTCGCCGCGGGGCGCAACCACGCCTGCGCGCGCCTCGGCGACGGAACGGTGCGCTGCTGGGGCGCGAACAGCTCGGGTCAGCTCGGCGGCGGCGCGTACTCCACCGCGGAGTACCGGGCCGTGGTCGTCGACGGGGTCTCCACGGCGCGGGCACTCGCGGCGGGCTACTCGCACTCCTGCGCGGTGCTCGCCGACGGCACCGTTCGCTGCTGGGGCAGCGGCAGCCTCGGGCAGCTCGGCGACGGCTCGGGCCTCGGGTCGAACCGCCCCGTCACCGTCGCGGGCGTCTCCACGGCGACCGCCGTCGCGTCGGGGAGCTTCGCGACCTGCGCGCTGCTCTCGAGCGGCGCGGTGACCTGCTGGGGGTCGAACTCCACGGGCCTCCTCGGGAACGGGACCACGGGCGGGTCTTCACGCACGCCCGTCGCCGTCACGGGGATCACCGACGGCGCGTCGATCACCGCGGGCACGCTCTCGATGTGCGTGCTCCGCCGCGGCGGCGCGGTGGCGTGCTGGGGCGCGAACTCCGGCGGGCAGCTCGGCGACGGCACCACCGCGCAGCGCAACGCGCCCGTCGCGGCGACGGCCTACGTCGGCGCGCGGAGCCTCGTGCTCGGCGGCTCGCACGCGTGCATGGTGGGCCCGGACGCGGTGGTGCGCTGCGCGGGCGCGAACCGCGAGGGAGAGGTCGGCGACGGGCTCTACCAGTTCGTCGGCGTGTCGCCCCTCGCGCCGGTGGCGGGCCTCGGCGCTGCGAGCGCGATCGGCGCGGGCGACAAGCACACCTGCGCGGTCACCGCGGCGGGCACCGTCTGCTGGGGCTACGGCGGCAACGGGCAGCTCGGCGACGGAGGGGCCTACGGATACCTCGACCCGCGGCCGGTGACCGGCGTGACCGGCGCGGCGCAGGTCGTCGCGCGGGACCACCGCACCTGCGCGCGCTTCGCCGACGGCACGGCGCGGTGCTGGGGCTCGAACCAGTCGGGCGAGTCGGGCGTGACGCCGGGCGGCGACGGGAGCTTCGCGCCGCGCGCGGTGCAAGGGCTCACCGGGGCGGGGGAGCTCGCGCTCGGCGCCTTTCACTCCTGCGCGCGCTTCAGCGACGGGACGGCGCGGTGCTGGGGCGACAACCGCGACGGTCAGCTCGGCGACGGCGGCACGACGAGCCGCGCGACCACGACCACGCCCGTGACGTCGCTGAGCACGGCGTCGCAGCTCGCGCTCGCGCAGACCACCACCTGCGCGCGCCTCGCGAACCGCACGGTGGTCTGCTGGGGGAGCAACGCGGGCGGCAAGCTCGGCACGGGCTCGACAGACCTCTTCTCGCACCCGGCGCCGGGCCGCGCGGCCACGGGCTTGAGCGACGCGACGGCGGTGTTCACCTCGACCTTCAACGTGTGCGCCCTGCGAACGGGCGGCGCCGTGTCGTGCTGGGGAGAGAACCAGCAGGGCCAGCTCGGCACGGGGAACACCACGTCGAGCTACGTGCCCGTCGCGGTGCCGACGTTGACGGGCGTGACGCAGGCGTCGGGGGGCTACCACCATTTCTGCGCGCGGCGCGACGACGGCACGGTCTGGTGCTGGGGCCTCAACCAGACCGCACAGTGCGGGCAGAGCAGCGACACGCGCAACGTGCTCTCCCCGACGCGCGTGCCGGGGATCGCGGGCGCGGTCGCGGTCGCGGCGGGGGAGTTCCACACCTGCGCGTTGCGCGACGACCGCAGCGTGTGGTGCTGGGGAGAGAACCTCGCGGGCCAGCTCGGCTCGGGGGCCTTCAACGTGAACACCCCGACGCCCGCGCCCGTGCCGGGGATCGTCGACGCGGTGGAGATCACCGCGGGCACGCGCCACACCTGCGCGCGGCTCGCGGACGGGAGCGTGCGCTGCTGGGGCGAGCTCGTCTCGGGCGCGGTGGGCGACGGCCACCTCCACGGCGTGCGGTACTGACCGATCCGCGCGCGCTCGAAGCCCCTCGGCGTCCGTCGCGGCGTCGCGGCGTCGCGGACGGACACCACGATCATCGGGCGCTGCCTCGGCCGTAGCGCCCGCGCGCGCAACGCACCATCCGGTGCGTTGTCGTCGGCGGCGGTGCTCGGAGAGGATCACGCGATGACCGCACCTTCGCGTGCCACGTCGAGCTCGCCCTCTCGGTGCTCGGCGGAAAGTGGCGAGCCGTGATCCTCGCGAGGCTGAAGGACTCCGGCGGGCTGCGCTACGCCGACCTGCGGCGGCTCGTGCCCGGCATGAGCGAGAAGATGCTCACGCAGCGCTTGCGAGAGCTCTGCGACGACGGGCTGGTCGAGCGCGGCGCGGGCGGCGCGTACGCGCTCACCGCGAGGGGAGAGTCCGCGAGGGAGGTGCTCCGCGCGCTGCACGCGTGGGGCGTGACGCTCGCGCCGGAGATGGACGCGCGCGTGGTGGCGCCGGCGGCGGTCGGCGCGCGAGGTGAGGAGTGACGATGACGAACCGTGTTCCCGTGAGGCACCGAGAGCAGCTCCACTACCTCCTGGCCGAGGCCGCGGAGATCGAGCACGACCTCATGTGCTGCTACCTCTACGCCGGGTTCTCGCTGAAGGACGACCGCGACGACCTGCCCGACGACGACCGCGCCCTCGTATCGCGGTGGCGGTCTTCGATCCGCGCCGTCGCCATCGAGGAGATGACCCACCTCTCGCTGGTGTCGAACCTCCTCACGGCGGTGGGCGCGGCGCCGCATTTCGGTCGGCAGAATTTCCCCACGGCGCCGGGGGTTCACCCCGCGGGCGTGGTGGTCTCGCTCGCGCCCTTCGACCTCGCGACCCTCGACCATTTCATCTTCCTCGAACGCCCCGAGGGTTTGGACCTGCCCGACGGCGAGGGCTTCTCTCCGCCGCGCGCCTACGACCGCGGCGTGCGCCGCCCGGGCCTCATGCCCGCCGCGCAAGACTTCGCCACCGTGGGCGAGCTCTACGCCGCGATCCGCGAGGGCCTCGAGCACCTCGCGTCGACCCTGGGCGAGCCGGGCCTCTTCATCGGCGACCCGCGCGCGCAGGTGGGCCCGACCTCCTGGGGTTGCCCGGGATGCATGCCGTCACCTCCCTCGCCGACGCGCGGCGGGCCATCGACACCATCGTTCGCCAGGGCGAGGGCTCTCCCGGTCACGTCGAGGGCTCGCACTACGAGCGCTTCACGGCGATCCGCGACGAGTACCGCGCGCGGCTCGCGGCGGACCCGAGCTTTCGCCCCGCGTACCCGCGGCGCGCAACCCCGTGATGCGACGGCCGCCCACGCCGGAGGGCCGCGTGTGGATCACGCACCCCGACGCCGAGGACCTCGTCGACCTCTCGAACGCCGTCTACACCTTCGCGCTGCGCCTCCTGTGTCAGGGCTTCAGCGCGGCGGGCTCCGTCGACGTGAAGCGCGTCGCCATCGACGCCGCCGTCGACGCGATGAGCGCCCTCGACGGTCTCGCCACCGCGCTCACGCGCCTCCCCGCGCGCGAGGAGGGCGGGGAGGTCACCGCGGGCGTGAGCTTCGCGCTCCTGCGCTCCATCGCAGCCCTTCCCGACTGGCCGAGCCAGTGGACCTTCCTCGCCGAGCGCGCGGGGCAGCTCCGTGAGGGCGCGACGAAGCTCTCTCGCCTCGACCCCCGCGTCGAGCGCGCCGCGTCGACCCTCGCCCGCGTCGAGTCCGCGCTGCGCGAGCGCGTCGCCCCGCCCGCGACCGTGAGCGCAGCGACCACCGCGCGGGAGCCCGCGCCCGCGGTGACCGAGAGCGCGCCCTCGCCCGACGTGGAGGAGGCCCACGCCGACGGCGTGACGCTGCGCTTCGAGGGGCGGCGGTGCATCCACGCGCGGCGCTGCGTGCTGAGCGAGCCGCGGGTGTTCCTCGCGAACGTGAAGGGCCCTTGGCTGCACCCCGAGGCGGTGAGCGTGGAGCGCGTCGCGCGCGTGGCGCAGGCGTGCCCGAGCGGCGCGATCACGTACCTCCGCCGAGACGGAGGCCCGAACGAGGAGGCCCCCGAGGTGAACACCGCGGCGGTGCGCGAGAACGGACCGCTCGCGCTGCACGCCGACCTGCGCATCGCGGGCGAGGCCCCGCGCTTTCGCGCGACGCTGTGCCGCTGCGGCCGGTCGCAGAAGAAGCCCTTCTGCGACGGGGCGCACGCGCAGGGCTTCGAGGCCTCGGGGGAGCCTCCGACGCGGGAGAGCGCAGCGCTCGAAGCGAGGGGCGGGCTGCTGGAGGTCACGCCCATGAAGGACGGTCCCCTCGACGTGCGCGGGAGCCTGGAGCTGTGCTCGGGGACGGGGCGCACGATCCTGCGCACCGCGAGGACGCGGCTGTGCCGCTGCGGGGGCTCGTCGAACAAGCCCTACTGCGACGGGACGCACGCGCGCATCGGGTTCCGCGCGAGTAGGGCGCGCTCAACGCGTCGACGCGGCGCGGCGACCGCCTCGGTGACCACCTCGGGAGACTCCTCCTGCGGAAGCGCCCGGCCCCCTCGTTCCGCGTGACGCGCGCGGTGGTGGAGGCCCGCCCGCGGCGCGGAGGACCTCGCGGGCTTTCGACGCGACGCGCTGGAGGCGCTGCGTCGGTGCGTGCCCTTCGACGTGGCGATCCTCCACGAGCCGGTCGACCCCGCGTGGCTCGCGTCGACGCTCGCGTCGGGACGCGTTCGCCGTCCTCTTCGGCGCGCTCTCGCCGACGCCTGCGCGAGCGGAGACCCCGCCCCCGCGAGCCGATGCCTTCGCGCGCCGCGGTGACGTCTCCCGCGCGTGGTCGCGACGCGTGGCGCGCCCGCTGCGCGTGAGCGACCTCGCGATGGTTCACCCTCGTGGTGCGGGTCGCGTGGTGAGCGCTGCGGTGCTGGGTCGCCGCCGCGCCGCGGAGCCCTTCTCCGAGCTGGAGCTGTCCTCGCTCGCTCAGCGCGCCCTTCGTGAGCGTGTGCGACGCGTGGATGCAGCAGCGATGGGCGCCCCCGCGGGCGTGCCCCTGACGGTGCGCTGCGTCGACGGACGTCTCACCCCGCGGCGGCGCGAGGTGGTGGAGCCGGTCGCGCTGGGTCGCTCCGACCGCGAGGTGGGCGAGGCGCTCGGGGTGTCTCCGAACACGGTGCGCACCCTGTTGGTGTCAGTGCGCGCGAGGCTCGGCGCCGCGAACCGCGCCGAGGTGGTGCACCGCGCGGTGTTCCGTTGATCGCGGCGCGCGTTACCATCGCCGCCCGAAGGAGGTGAGCGCCATGGCCGCGAAGAAGAAGAAGACCGCGTCGTCCGAGACCCCCGAGAAGAAGAAGGTCGCGAAGAGATCGCCGGCGAAGAAGACCGCCGCGAAGAAGACCGCCGCGAAGAAGACCGCCGCGAAGAAGACCGCCGCGAAGCGCACGGCCGCGAAGAAGTCGACGGCCCGGAAGACCGCGGCGAAGAAGGCTAGCGCCGAAGGCGAAGAAGCCGCGCGGCCCAAGGCGAAGACGGCAGCGAAGAAGTCGGCAGCGAAGAAGACGACGCCCAAGAAGGCCGCACCGAAGAAGACCGCACCGAAGAAGGCCGCGACGAAGAAGGCCGCGACGAAGAAGGCCGCGACGAAGAAGGCCGCCGCCAAGCGCAGCACCCCGAAGAAGGCCGCACCCAAGAAGGCCGCACCCAAGAAGGCCGCACCCAAGAAGACGGCGGCCACCGCGCCGGTCGCGTCGTCGACACCGACGACACCTGCCGCGAAGCCTCCGCGACGCGCGCGCTCCGCGAGGCCCGCGCCGGTCGCGTCGACGCCTTCGCCGCAGCGCGACCTCTACAAGGCCGCCCTCGCGGGCAAGACCATCAACGACCTCAAGTCGATGCTCCGCGCCAACGACCAGATCGTCGGAGGCAACCGCACCGAGCTCGTCGACCGCATCATCGACCGCCTCGAACACGGGAACATGCCGCGCTGCCCGAACTGCCGCGTGGGGCGGCTCCGCGTGAACGGCGACGGGAGCTTCTCGTGCCCCGGCGGCTACGACGACGACGAGTACGTCGAGTGCTCCTTCACCGCCGCGGCGGGCGCCGTCGAGCGGCCCGCGTGGCAGGTGCAGACGCCGGGCGGGCTGGTGTAGCCGACGCGGCGGATCCCCTCGGCGTACGCGTGGCGCTCCCGCGGTGAGCTATCGCCGCGTCCACCAGCAGCGGTGCGCCTGTCGGTTGCGGAACTCCTCGGCGACGGTCTTCCCCGTGACCTCGTGCATCCCGAGGCCGCCGAGGTCGGGGGTGAAGCGCTGGTGGTTGGTGCTGAACCAGAGCTGCCCGCCGTCGCCGAGCACCGCGAGCGCGGCCTCGACCAGCGCCCGGTGGTCGCGCAGCACGTCGAGCGCGGGGTCTTCTCCCTCGGTGGAGAACGACGGCGGGTCGAGCACGACCAGGTCGAAGCGCTCCCGCTGCCGCCGCGCGTCGCGCAGGAACGCGAGCGCGTCTCTCTGCACGAGCTGGTGCTTCGGACCCCACAGGGCGTTGAGCTCCAGGTTGCGCTTCGTGGCGTCGAGGTACTGCGCCGACCGGTCGACGGTGACGGTCTCGCGCGCCTCGCCGTCGGCGGCCTTCACCGTGAAGCTCCCGGTGTAGCCGTAGAGGTTCAGGAAGCGCTTGCCCCGCGACTCGCCCCACACCCACCGCCGCGTGGGTCGGTGGTCGGCGAAGAGGCCCGTGTCGATGTGAGACTCGAGGTCGACGTAGAAGCGCAGCCCGCCCTCCATCACCACCTTCTCGACGCTGCGCCCCGAGGCCCCGTAGCGGCCCGCGGTGTCGCCCTCGACGCGGGTGCGACGTCGCTTGCAGTGGAGCCTCTCGACGGGCACCCCGAGCGCGGCGGCGACGGCCTCGCCCACTGTCTCGACGTAGCGCTCGACGGAGGCGGTCTGCTCGCGCTCGTACTCGGCGACGACGAGGTCTCCGTCGTACCAGTCGACCACCACGCGCACCTCGGGGATGTCCCGGTCGAAGACGCGGAAGACGTTGGTCTCCTCGCGCGCGAGGCGCTTGCTCCAGTGCTTGAAGTTCTTGGCGGAGCGGTTGGCGGCCATCTCGGCGTGGCGCGCGACGTCATCGGGTCGGAGCGGGGCGACCATCGTCGCGGTCTACACCGTCGGCTACGGGAGCGGGAAGCCCGCGCAGGAGCTGGGGTTCACGCCCAGCTCGGGGTTGAGGTTGCTCAGCGCCGTCGCGAGCTCGTCGAGCGCCGCGGGGACCGGCCGACAGGTCGAGGGGGTCGGCGTGGGGCACTGGCCTCCCCAGGTGATCCGCCGGCCGTCGGCCCGCGTGAGGACGCGCAGCGCGCCGTCGACGGGTCGGGGGTCGGTGCCGAGCACGACCTCTCCGTCGACGAACTGCGCGACGACCGTCGGTCGCGAAGAGGGCTATGACGCGCGCGGCTCTTGAGGCGCCTGCGCCTCCGCTCGCGCACGCGGGAGCGCCAGCGCGCAGGTCCCGATGAGGCTGCCGCCGGCTGTCGTAGCGAGAGGCGGTACTCCCGCGGAGGCGCGAGGCTCCACTCGCTGCGCGTCGGGGCGTTGCCGCCGACGAAGGCGTAGCGGTAGGCCTGGTCGAAGGCGCAGGCCCCGCTGTCGACGGGCGCGGTGACGCCGTTGTTGGTGCTCGCGCACCTGAACGTGAGCGCGAGGGCGCAGAGGGTCAGCGGTCGTGAAAGCATGGGTGACGGTACCCGCCCTCGCGCTCCGCGCCGCGGCGGGCGGGGCCTCGCGCGCGAGGGGGTTGGCGTATCGTCGCCCGCGTGGGACCGACGCTGACCGACCTCGCCGAGTGGCGCCGCGGAGGCGCGCTCATCGACACCCTCGACGGCGCGGTCTTCAAGCGCGACACCACGGGCGGCCCGGAGGGTCGACGCCGCTGGTGATCCTGCACGGGTTCCCGACCTCGTCGCACGACTTCGCGGGGGTGATCCCGACGCTCGCGCGGGAGCGCCGCGTGGTGTGCTTCGACTTCCTCGGCTTCGGCTACTCGGCGAAGCCCGAGCGCTTCTCGTACTCGCTGATGGAGCAGTGCGACGCGACAAGCCGTGTTGCGCGCGCTCGGACGTGAGCGAGCTCCACCTGTGGGCGCACCAGACATGGGCACCCGGTAGCGACGGAGCTGGTCGCGCGCCGCGAGCGGGGCTTGCTGCCGGTGACCCTGCGCTCGCTCACGCTGATGAACGGGAGCGTCCATATCGAGCTGGCGCGGCCGACGCTGGGGCAGCACGTGCTGCGCCTCGCTCGGGCCGCTCTTCGCGCGGCTGAACACGCGCGAGACCTTCGTCGCGCAGATGCGGCGGATCATGGCGCGCCCGGTGGCCGACGCCGACCTCGACGCGATGTGGACGCTGGTCTCGCGCGACGACGGCGCCGCGCGGCTCCCGGCGATCATCGGGTACATCGCGGAGTTGAAGCGCTTCTGGCGCCGGTGGATCGGCGCGCTCACGCGGCTGGATCTTCTCGCGCTGGTGGCGTGGGGACAGCGACCCCGTCGCGCGCCCGGCCATCGCCGACGCGCTCGCGGAGAGATCCCGGGGCGAAGCGCGTGCGCTGGGAGGACCTGGGTCACTACCCGCAGGTGGAGGACCCAGCGCGGGTCGCGGAGGCGGTGAGGATTCTGCGAGGGGTCGACGGCGATGGATGAGCGAGCCGCTACGGCCTCATCGCGCCGCTGGTGAGCACGCGCGTCGCGTGGGGCGCGACCGCCACCACCCACCCCGCGTCGCTGCGTCGGTCGGCGCCCGTCACCACTCCTGACAGCGCGCTCGCGGGGACCGTGATCTCTTGCGGCGCGTCGAGCCAGTTGAACACGACCACCACCGTCGAAGCGTCGCCCGTCGCGCGCCAGATCGACGGCGGCCGCGCGGACGTCCCCTGGAAGCGGTTGAGCGCGCCGTCGATGAGCGGGCTCACCGCGAAGCGCCCGCCCACCGCGGTCGCGAGGTCGAGCGCCTCGACGTCGCGGAAGCGCGTCCCCTCGCCCGCGCGCAGACCGCCCGGGTCGCTCGTCAACACCTCGGAGCCCGCGACGCCCGCGGCCGTGAGGTCGTCGCCGTACCCGAAGGCCCCCGCCGACAGCGCGCCCACCGCGAGGAAGGCCGCGCCCTCGTCGCGGGTCAACCCGCGCATCACGGGCTGGTCGGGGTCGGGGACGACGCCCCACCGCCGCAGGTGCGGCGCGCGCGTGGCGAGGTTGCGCGCCGACGCGGCGACGGCGGCCCAGAACGGGGGCGTCCCCGCGAAGGTGTTGTCGGCGCCGACCCGCAGCGAGTCGACGTAGGGCACCGACGGCAGGACGAGCGCGCCGCAGCCGTTGATGTGCGCGTCGCCCGTGCCGGCGACGATCGCATCGAGCCCGCGGCGATACGCCTGGAGCCCCGTCGCCGTACGGTCCGCGCGCACGCCGGGCAACGCCGCCGCGAAGAGGAAATCGATCTTGAACAGCGTCACCCCGCTCGCGCGGAGCGCCGCGAACACCCGCGTCAGGTGCTCGCGCGCGGCGGGCACGGTCACGTCGAGCACGAAGTACTCGCGCCCCGGGACGAGCGGCGCGCGCAGCGGAGACCCGTCGGTCGCGCGCACGAGCCAGTCGGGGTGCTCCGTCGCGAGCGGCGCCGCGGGGTCGACCGCGAAGGGCGCGAGCCACAAGCCCAGGGTCACACCCCGCGCGCGGAGGCGCGTCGCGAGCTCGGCCAGCGTCGCGCCGAAGCCGTCACGCTCGCGCCAGTCGCCCCACGCGCGCTCCCACCCGTCGTCGACGGTGACGTGGTCCGCGCGGGGATCGAGGGACTGCATCGGAGCGACCTGCGCCTCGACGTTCGCCGCGGTCACGTTCTCGAAGAGCGTGTTCCAGCTCCACCAGCCGCGAGGGAACGGCCCGCCCGACCGCACGCGCGACGGAGGCGCCGCCGCGTCGCTGCACGCGAAGGGTCGCGCCGGGTCGGCCGCGGTGAGCGTCCACGCGCCCTCGACGGGAGCGCCGCCCGCGGTGAGGGTCGCCGCGTCGTCGGCGATGACGCCCGTCGCGACGCGCAGCCGCCACGCGCTCGCGGGGCGCTCCGCGAGGATCGCCGTCCACCGCTCGTAGGGCGCCTCGGCGCAGACCGAGAGCCCTCCGCCCGACCACGTCACGTCGCCGCGGAAGTAGCCGATCCCCGCCGCGTCGACGGAGACGTCTCCAGGGGTCGCGGGCCACACCACGCGCCCCGCCGCGTCGCGAGGGCGTACGGCGCCGGGGCTCAGCGAGAGCGGCCCCGTGAAGGACCAGCTCTGCGCGCCGTCCATCACGACGTGCGCGTCGGCGGGGAGACCCACGTCGGTCGAGCGCAGCGAGAGTCCGCGGAAGGTCCCCGTGCCCGCGACGCTCCATGCGAGACGCACCGCGCCCGACGCGGGCTCGACGCGGCGGAGGGTCACGGTCCAGCCGTCGGTCGCGCGCGCGGTGAGCGCGTCGCCGCTCGTCGCGAGCTCGGGCTGCATCTCCGCGAGGGAGCGCTCGCGGTCGTCGCTCCGAAGCACGACGTCGAGGTCGCCGAGCGAGACGCCGCCCGCCTCGACGTGGACGCGCCCCGAAGCGGTGAGCGTGACGCGGAAGCCCTCCGCGGCGGGGACCACGGGCGTCACGCCCTCTGCGGTCGCGTCGGTGGCGTCGAGAGCGGCATCGACCGTGGTGGTCGGCGACGAGGTTCCGCACGCGGTCGCGAGCGCGACGAGGAGGAGCGCGGAGGCGAGGCGCATCGACGCGGATCGTACCGAAGCGGGCGGCGCCCTTGACCTGCGCGCGGGCCGAGACGAGGGTGACGCCGTTCCTTTCTCTGACGCGCCGGTCGAGGCGCGTCTCTCGGGGGTGTCGCGCGATGATCCGACGAGCGGCCTTGTTCCTCGTGGCGATGGTGGTGGCCTGCAGCGCGTCGACGCCCGCTCCGCCCGGCGACGCGGGCATCGTGGTCGACGCGGCCCCCGACGCGGGGCGCTGCGGCGTCTGGGACGAGATGCGGTGCGACTGCGGCGAGCTCGGCGTAGGGAGGCGCCAGTGCGACCTCGACGCTGCGGTCTACGGCGCGTGCGTCTGCCCGCCGCCTCCGGCGTGCGACCCCTACCGCGATTGCCACATGTGCGGGCAGCAGAGCGGCTGCGGGTTCTGCCCGGTGACGAATCAGTGCGAGCGCGTCGATCTGGCGAGCGGGGTCTTCCTGAGCGACGCCTGCCGCGGAACGCCGCCGACGGGGTGCGCCCCACCGATCAGCGGCTGCGCGGGCCGGATGTGCGGAACCGACGCGCGCGGCAACCCCTGCGGGAGCTGCCCGGACGACTCCGTGTGCGACGACGCCGGTCGCTGCGTGCGCTGAGCGCGCGCCGACGACCCCGACCCCACCGTCACCCTTTCGCTCCCTCTCCGTCGCGCGACCGCACTATCTTCCGCGGCCGTCGTGACCCTCCCGCTCGGACTGCACGTCCACCTCGTCGATCGCGGTCCGTCGCTGCGCTTCGTCCTCTGGTTCGAGACCGCCGGCGACGCGAGGCTCTACAGCGCCCCAAGGGTCCCCTCCCGCCGCGGCTCACGCTCGCACCCGGCGTCGCTCACCCACGCACAGCGCCCCGCGTGCGTGCCGCCCGAGGCCGATCCCGTGCGCCTCTACGCGCGGCTCCCGCGGCTCGGGAACAACCTCCCCGTGCCCCTCCCCGGGCTCGTCCACGCGTGGGACGTCGACGGATTCAAGCCCTCGTCGCGCTCCCTCGCCGTCGACGGCTACTTCGTCGACGCGTGGGCCCTGCCGCCCTCGCTCAGCCTCGGCCCGCTGCGACAGCTCCTCCTCGACTGGACCGATCGCTACGGCCCGGGCTTCGTCTCGCCCCACGCGCCCGCGGTGCTCTCCCTCCTCGACGAGCTCCACCGCCGCGTTCACGAGGGACCGCTGCTGCCCACCCACTGGTCCTGAACGACGCGCCGCCGCGCTCATCCAGGCGCGGAGCGCCGCCGTCGCCGCCCCTCGGGTGGGTGCCGCCGGTCTCCCTCGCCGACCTCAACCGCATACGCGCCGACCTCATCGCGGCGCCCTTCCTCCCTGCCGCAGACTCACTCAGCGACGCGCCCGAGCGCTGGTCTGAAGAGGCCAGACCCGCGCGCTTCGGGAACTTCCTCGTCGAGCTGCTCTCCGCCGCCACGGTGAACGCCCGCGACGTGCCCGCCGACGCCGCCTCCGTGCGCGCGCTCGTCGACGCCGTCATCCGCGGCGACGCGGTCGCCCTCCACCGCGACCTCGGGAGCTGCCTCTACCCGCAGCACCCCGCCTTCTCGCCCATCACCGAGTTCCCGAAGGCGCACGCGCACGCGCGCGTCCACCCGCTCGACGGCGCCGACGCCGCGGGAGACACCTGGGCCGTCGAGCTCGGTCTCCTGCACGAGAGCCGCGCGTTCCTCCCGCTCTCCACCCTCGCCGAGCGCGGCGCGCTCCACCACCCGCTCGTCGAGCACGACGACGCCGTGTTCGTTCACCCCGACTCCGTCCTTGAGCGCGACTGGTCCCTCGCGCTCTCGTCCTACATGAGCGCGCTGCCGGCGCTCACCGCGCTGCCCGAGCTCCTCACGGGCCGCGCCCGGCTCTCCGACGCGCAGGCGCAGAGCCTCCTCCGCGAAGCGCCCGTGCCGCTCCCCTACGACGCCTACACGCGCTGGCTGGAGGAGGTGCGGCTACGACTCAACAAGCGCCCGCGCAACCTCGTCGCCTTCGACGCCTCGCCCGGCTCGTCCTCCACCGCGCGCGTGCGCGTCCACTGGGACCTCCTCGACGACCCCGACGACCCCTCGCGCGTCGGTCTGCACAGCGCGCGCTTCGTGCCGCGCCTCGAGGTCGCCCTCGGCGACGACGTCCTCACCGCCGCCGACGCCGAGCGCTTCCTCCTCTCCGGCACCGAGTCCTTCCTCCGCGTGCAGGGCCACGTGCTGCCGCGCGCCGAGCTCGCCTCCGCGCTGGAGCTGCTGCGCGCTCGCGAGAAGGTCCTCCGCAAGCTCGGCGCCCACAAGGGGCTCAACTACGCAGGCGCCGTCGCCCTCGACGACGAGTGGGCCTCCGAGCGCGCGGCCCAGGCCGAGTCGATCTTCTCGCAGCGGTGGGAGTCCTTCCTCTCGGGCCTGCGCGACGGCGCGGGCGTGCCGCAGCTCACGGCCCCCGAAGACTTTCGCGGCGCGCTCCGCCCGTACCAGCAGCGCGGCCTCTCATGGCTCGCCTTCCTCGCCGCGCAGGGCTTCGGCGGCTGCCTCGCCGACGACATGGGCCTCGGAAAGACCGTGCAGGTGCTCGCCCTCCTCGCGACGCGACGCGCCGACGGAGCGCCCCGTCCGCGCGGCCCCGACCTCGTCGTGTGCCCCACCGCGGTGGTGGTCAACTGGTCGAAGGAGGCCAAGAAGTTCACCCCCTCGCTCAAGGTGTACGTGCACCAGGGCCTCGACCGCGAGCGCGACGCCAAGGGCTTCGCGAAGGCCGCCGCGAAGGCGCAGGTCGTGGTCACCAGCTTCGCCATCGCGCGTCGCGACGAGGCGCTGCTCAGCGCGGTGCGCTGGGGCGCCGTGATCGTCGACGAGGCGCAGAACCTCAAGAACCCCAACGCGCTCCAGACCCGCGCGCTGCGCGGACTCGACGCGGAGTGCAAGTTCGGACTCACCGGCACGCCCGTCGAGAACCACCTGCGGGACCTCTGGTCGATCTTCGACGTGGTGGTGCCGGGCCTCCTGGGCGGCGCCACGCGCTTCGCGCGCGCCTTCGAGACGCCCGCGCGCAACGGCGACGCCGCGGCGCTCGCGAGGCTCTCGCGGCGGGTGGGGCCCTTCCTCCTGCGGCGCACCAAGCGCGACCCGGCCGTCGCCGCCGACCTGCCGCCGTTGCAGGTGCAGGACCTCGACTGCGAGCTCACCAAGGAGCAGTCGGCGCTCTACCAGGCCATGACCGAGGCGGTCTTCGAGGGGCTCACCGACAAGGCGGGCATCCACCGGCGCGCGCACATCCTCGCGGCGCTCACGCGCTTCAAACAGATCTGCGACCACCCCGAGTGCTTCACGAAGGAGCGGCCCGACAAGCTCTTCGGCCGCTCGGGCAAGCTCGACCGCGCGATGGAGGTCCTCGAAGAGCTCTTCGCCGAGGAGCAGCGCGCGGTGATCTTCACGCAGTTCCACGAGATGGGGCGCATCCTCCAGCGCGCCCTCGCCACGCGGCTCGGCGTCGAGGCCGACTTCTACCACGGCGGCCTGAGCGCCTCGCAGCGTGAGGCCGTGGTGGAGAGCTTCCAGTCGCCCGACGGGCCGCTCGCGCTGGTGGTCTCGCTCAAGGCCGGAGGCACCGGGCTGAACCTCACGGCCGCGTCCGCGGTGATCCACTACGACCGCTGGTGGAACCCCGCCGTGGAGGATCAGGCCACCGACCGCGCGCACCGCATCGGGCAGACGCGCAAGGTGAACGTGTACCGACTGGTGACGACGGGCACGCTGGAGGAGCGCGTCGCCGAGCTGCTCGACGCGAAGCGCGCCCTCGCGAGCTCGGTGCTCGCGGGCGCCGACGAGTCGTGGATCACCGAGATGGACGACGCCGCGCTGCGGCGCTTCCTCTCGCTCGACGGCGGCGCGCGGGAGGAGGCGTCGTGAGCGCGAGCGAAGACACCGAGCGCGCGAGGCTCGACGCCGTCGCGGGCGTGTCGCGGTCCCGGCCCGAGATGAAGTACACGGTCGAGGGGCTGAGCTTCGGCGCGGCGACCCTCACCCGCGAGGCCGACGGTCGCTGGTCGACCCTCACCCTCTCACTGACCGAGGAGGCCGCGGCGAGCACCGCGGCGCCCACGGAGCGGGAGGTCAGCGTCGAGGTGCGCTACTGGCTGTCGACCCTCGGGTCGCTGCGCGGCGAAGACGCGGAGCGCTTCGAGGGCCTCCGTTCGCTGCTCGTCGAGCACCACCTGCTCTCGCGGCCGAGGCTCCTGCTCCGCGCCGACGGCGGCGCTCCGATCGAGGGCGCGGCGCTGAAGGCGCTCGACGCGGTCCGCGAGATGGTCGCGCGTGTTCAAGCGCATTTCGTGAACTGCCCGGTGTGCGACGACCCGGTCGCCGCGCAGCGGCATCGTTTCCTGCAGGGAAGGCTCGGGCGCGGCGCGCCTCCGATGGGGTCCGGGTGGCGGCGCGGCGTCGTCGACTGCGCGCACGCTGCGATGCGGGACAAAGCCTTCGCGGCGCTCTTCGCGGCCCACCCGGAGCTGGCCTTCGAGGCGGCGCGAGTGCTCGTGCCCTCGATGAAGCTCGACCCGCCGCGCTTCGTGCTGAACCGCGAGCTCCTCGCGCCCCTGCTCGGTCACTGGTTGATGCGGCGCGCGCGCAGCCGTTACGGCGGCCTCGACTACGGCTACGGGTACGGGTACCGCCGAGGCGCCGAGCAACGGAAGATGTCGCGCGTCCCGCGGGGCACGGCGCTGTCGCCCGCGCTGCGCGGCGCGCTCCACTACGCGGCGCAGTCGTGGGAGGCGAGCGGACCGTTGGAGAGCTTCGCCCCGCCCACGACCGACGCGGCCGAAGGGATGCCGACGATGACGTCTTCGTCGGAGCCGATCGACGTCGCGGTGATGTGGCCCGAGGGCGTCGCGCGCCCCGCGCCGAAGCCCGAGCGCGCGGCGAAGGCGCCCGCAAAACGAACGGCGCCGTCTGCGAAGGTGAAGCCCGCGAAGGCGAAGGCCGCGACGACGGAGGAGGCCGTGGTGAAGGCGCCGGCGCCGGGGCAGATGCTGATGACCGCGGAGCTGCGCGCGCTCGGGTACAGCGACGCGAAGGTGAAGTCGCTCCTCGCGGCGGGCACGATCGAGCGCGCGGGCTACGGCTGGTTCCGCTGGAAGGGGTGAGCGGCAGAGGGCGACGGAGTGCGGCCTTGCCCGCCGTGCGCGTGGTGGCGGATTCTTTCTCGCGATGGGCGACACCGCCGAGAAGCTCCCGGACTTCGAGACGCTCTACCGGCAGATCCAGGCGCTGCCCGAGGGGGTGACCGGCGAGATCCTCGACCCGGGCGTTCTGCGCACCATGGGGCGACCGGGGAAGGCGCACCGACGCGCGCATCTCCAGGCCCTCGACGCGCTGCGCGGTCGCAACGCGAACCTCGGCGGAACGGGGTGGTGGATCGAGGTCGAGGTCGAGGTGCGCTTCGGCCCGCGGCTGATGGTGCCCGACCTCTGCGGTTGGCGCGTCGAGCGCGTGCCGGTGCTCCCGGACGAGAACCCGCTGACGATCGTCCCGGACTGGTGCTGCGAGGTGCTGTCGCCGGGCAGCACGGGGCGCAGCGACCGCCTGACGAAGCTGCCGCGCTACCTCGCCGCGGGTGTCACGCACGTGTGGCTCGTCGACCCGATCGACCGGGTCGTCGAGGTGTACGTCTCGCGCGACGGCGCCCCCGTACGCATCGCCGCAGGAGGCGACGCCGACGTGGTGGCGCTGCCTCCCTTCGACGACGCGTTCTCGCTGTCGTCGTGGTGGCTCCCCACCGAGTGAGCCACGCTCGCTCCGTCGGTGCTCCCGACCTCACCGCACCGCGCCGAGCACCACGTCGGGGAAGAGGTCGTTCGCCCCAGGGCGCGTCTCGCGCGTCGCGTCGATGGCCGCGACGAGCTCGGCGTAGGGCAGCGCACCCATCATCCCGATCTGCACCCTCCGCATCGCCCGCAGGTCCCCCGCGATGGCCGGGTTCGCCCGCAGCCGCGCGAGGCACACCGTGAGCGCAGCGCCGTCGTGACCCGCGCCGCGCAGCGGGATCGTGATCGCGCCTCCCGTGCCCACGGCGTTGCACCCGGGCTGCACGACGCCCGCGCCGGTCGCGACGACGTACCCACGCGGCGTGACCATCACGGTGGGCGGGTCGACGACGCGCGGCGCATGGCGACCGGGCGTCGGCGCGGTCACGCGGACCTGCGCCGTGAAGATCGTCGCCGAGGTCGCGAGCACGAAGAGCAGCAGGTTCATCACCACGTCGAGGAAGGGCACGACGTTGAGCTCGCCCTCGCCCGTGCTCTGGTGACGCCGTTGGTTCGCGCGCACCGCGCGCTCAACGCGGAGCCGCTCCGCGGGAGACAAGGTCAATGCGGACATGGATGCTTCCCTCGGACGACGCGGACACCGTCGACCCGCCGAGGGTTCTCACCCGCTCGCAGCGCGATGCGCGCCGTCACGCGGCGCGATCCCCGCAGCGCCGTCGCCGAGGCCGAGACACTCTGCGGGCATCTCAAGATACCCGTCGCCTATCTTCGAGATACCCCGCGGGCATCTCAAGATACCCGTCGCCTATCTTCAAGATACCCCGCGGGCATCTCGAGATGCCCGACGGGTATCTTGCCCGTCCCTGGGGTGCGCTCGATCCAGGGGACGGCCCTCGGCCACCCCGCGCCGCTCGGGCTCTACTTCCCCGAGCCGAGCTGTCGCCCGCGGTCCGTCGCGGCGCCGCCGACGCCCTTGTGCAGGACGAGGTTGCGCCCCGCGGCCCGGCCCTCGGCGTGCGCGTCGGTGGCCCCGCTGCCGCGCGAGTACACCGTGCGCACCCGCGGCCAGCGCCCGCGGAAATACTGCTCGAGCGCGGGGTCGCCCACCCACACGAGCCCCGCCTCGCGGCTCGCCTTCTTCTCCGACTCCAGCTTGTCGCGAAAGCCCGCCATCACCCCCGCGCGGTACGCCCGACGGTCCTTGTCGCCGCGCAGGCCCTTGGCGCGCTTGTGCAGCGCCCAGAGCGCCTCGGCGGTGTGATCAAGGAAGGAGTACACGTACTCGGCCATCGAGACGTTGTCGTAGCTGCCGCAGACCTCGAGCACCGAGCCGGCCTTGCCCTCGCGCACGCGCCAGACCGAGTTCCAGATCGTCTCGACGAAGAAGTGCTCGCTGAGGATCAGCGCGATCAGCCGCGCGGCCTCGTCGACGCGGCCCGTGGGCCTCCCGAGGTGCCGCCAGGTGTAGCCGCGCGCGGCGCGGCGCGAGACGTCGTCGATGTTGTGCTTGAGCATCAGGCGCCGGGCCTGGTTCATCGCGGCCTGGGCCTCGTGCTCGTTGGGGCTCTCGGCCAGGGCGAGGAGCTTCGCGATCTTCGAGAGCGTTCCGTCGTCGGCGGCGCCCTCGACGCGGGGCGCCCCCCGGGCCGCGGCGTCGATGCCCCGGTCGGCGCACACCTTCTGGAACACGGGACCGTGCGCGGTCTCGTCGCGCACCCCGAGCACCTCGTCGACGTACTGGTGCGCCATCTCGTGCTTGAGCACCTCGACCACCGCGCCCCAGGGCTCGTCGGCGAGGAGCTTTCGGGAGAACTCCATGGTGCGCGTGGAAGACACCCAGCGGCCGAGCACCGAGCCCGCGTCGGTGAGCGCGAAGGTCGGTGGGCGCATCGCGCGGAAGGTGCTCCACGAGAGGTCGGCCCACTCCTTCTGCAGGGCCCGCAGCGCCGCGGTGGCGAGTTCGTTCGAGAGCTGTTCGCGTTCCATACGGGGGCGCGGATGGTGTGAGCGAGGAGGGCGAGAGGCAAGTACGCGGCGCCCCGCGGGAGCCGTTGTGTCCGCGCGCGGGCTTTGTAAGAGTGCGCGCCCGATGGAGCGACCGACGCAACCCGCCGAGTGGGCGCCGCACGACGCCGTGTGGCTCGCGTGGCCCACGCACCGCGAGCTCTGGGGCGACGCCCTCGACGACGCGCAGCGCTCTTTCACCGACTTCGCCCGCGCCATCGCCGACGTCGACCCCGCGGGCGCGCGACGCGGAGAGCGCCTCGAAGTCCTCGTCCCCGACGCCGAGGCCGAAGACGACGCCCGCCGCGCCCTCGACGGCACGGGCGCCACGCTCCGCCGCGTGCCCTTCGGCGACATCTGGCTCCGCGACACCGCGCCCATCTTCGTGCACGCCCCCGACGGCTCGCTCCGCGCGCACTGCTTCGGCTTCAACGGCTGGGGCGAGAAGTACGTCCTCGACGACGACGACGCCGTCTCGTGGCGCGTCGCGCGCGCGGCGAGGCTCCCCGGGCAGATCTTCCCCTTCATCCTCGAAGGCGGCTCCGTCGAGGTCGACGGCGAGGGCACGCTCCTCACCTCGCGGCAGTGCCTCCTCAACCCCAACCGCAACCCCTCGATGGATCAGGCCGCGGTCGAGTCCGCGCTCCGTGAGTCCCTCGGCGTCGAGAAGGTCCTCTGGGTCACCGACGGCCTGCTCAACGACCACACCGACGGGCACATCGACACCATCGCGCGCTACGTCGCGCCCGGCGTCGTCGCGGTGATGTCCCCCGTCGACGACGACCCCAACGAGGCCGCGCTCCGCGCCCTCATCGGTGAGCTCACCGGCCTCACCGACGCGCGCGGTCGTCGCGTCGAGGTCGTCACGGTCCCCTCGCCCGGGCGCGTGCTCGACGACGGCGGTCGGGTCATGCCCGCGAGCCACCTCAACTTCTACGTCGGCAACACCACCGTGGTCGTGCCCACCTACGGCACCCCCACCGCCGACGACGCCGTGCGTGCGGTCGGAGCGATGTTCCCCGGACGTCGCGCGGTGGGCGTCGACGCGAAGGCGATCCTCGGCGGCGGCGGAGCGTTCCACTGCATCTCGCAGCAGCAGCCCTCACCCAGAAGGTAACGAGACCCCCAATGGCAGAGAACGTCACGGTCGCGGTGATCCAGTGCCCCCTCGGAGACTCCGTCGACGAGAACGTCGAGCGCGTCGCCTCGCACCTGCAGGGCGCCGCGGCGATGGGGGCCAACGTCATCCTCCCGCCCGAGCTCTTCGAGGGCCGTACTTCTGCCGCGTCGAAGACGACAAGGAGTTCGCCCGCGCGCGCCCCGTCGAGGGTCACCCCACCATCGAGAAGTTCTCGGCGCTGGCGAAGAAGCTCGGCGTGGTGATCCCCGTGTCGTTCTTCGAGCGCGCGGGGCAGGCGCACTACAACTCCCTCGCGATGATCGACGCCGACGGGCGCGTGCTCGGGGTCTATCGCAAGAGCCACATCCCCGACGGGCCCGGCTACGAAGAGAAGTTCTACTTCCGCGGCGGCGACACGGGCTTCAAGGTCTGGCCCACGCGCTTCGGCCCCATCGGCGTCGGCGTCTGCTGGGACCAGTGGTACCCCGAGTGCGCGCGGGCGATGATGCTCCAGGGCGCCGAGCTCCTGCTCTACCCCACGGCCATCGGCAGCGAGCCGCACGACCCCTCGCTCGACACGCGCGACATGTGGCAGCGCGCGATGATCGGCCACGCGGTCTCGAACGTCGTCCCCGTGTGCTCGGCCAACCGCGTCGGCACCGAAGACGGACAGGTCTTCTACGGCTCCTCGTTCTGCGCCGACCACAAGGGCGAGAAGGTCGCCGAGCTCGACCGCACCGAAGAGGGCGTCATCATGGCGACCTTCGACCTCTCGCTCTCGCGACGGATGCGCGGCGCGTGGGGCTTCTTCCGCGACCGCCGGCCCGAGCTCTACGACATCCTGCTCACCGCCGACGGGCAGACCCGCCACCCACGCTGATGCGCGAGGCCCCGCCGCTGCGACGAGGCGACCGCGTCGCCGTGGTGGCGCCCTCGTCGCCCTTCGAGCTCGACCGACTCGAGCGCGGCATGGCCTGGGTGCGCGAGACCTTCGAGGTCCGCGACGACGCGGGCCTCTACCAGCGTCGGGGCTACCTCGCGGGCGACGACCTCGACCGCGGCGCCGCCCTCGCCGACGCGCTCGAAGACCCCGAGGTGCGCGCGGTGCTCTGCGCGCGCGGAGGCTACGGCGCCATGCGCGCGCTGGAGGTCGCCGGCGACCGCTGCCTCGCTGCGTTGCGCGCGGACCCGAAGCTCATCGTGGGCTTCAGCGACATCACCGCGCTGCACGCGATGGCCACGCGCGCGGGCGTGCGCTCGCTGCACGCGCCCATGGTGGTGGCCGCGGGAGAGTCCGTCACCGACGACCACGCCGCGACCCTCGCGACGCTCCTGGGAGAGCGCCCCGCGACCTGGGAAGACCTCGACGCCTGGGCGTGGCCCGACGCCCCCACGGTGCGCGGGGTGTTGGTGGGCGGCAACCTCACGGTGCTCGCGTCGCTCCTGGGGACGCCGTGGTTCCCGAGGCTCGACGGGGCGCTGTTGATGCTCGAAGACGTGGGAGAGAAGCCCTACCGCGTCGACCGCGCGCTCACCGCGCTGCGCTTGTCGGGCGCGCTCTCGAAGCTCGCGGGGGTCGTGCTCGGAGGCTTCACCCGCTGCGAGCCCAACGCCGACGGGGTGACCGTCGAAGACGTGCTGCGCGAGCGGCTCTCGGACCTCGGCGTGGCCGTGGTCGCAGGCGCGCCCTTCGGTCACGGAGGCCGCCACGCCCCGTGGGTGCAGGGCGCCACGGCGACGCTCACGCCCACCGCGCTCGCGCACGACGAGGCCGCGGCGTGATCCGCGTGGGCGTCGACCTCGGGGAGCGCTTCGTGGGCCTCGCGATCCACGACGACCCCGACCTGCCCGCGCGCCCTCGCGGCGCGGTGGACCTGAAGGGCGCGCGCGACGCGGTGACCGCCGTGGCCGCGGCCGTGAAGGAGATGAACGCCGAGCAGGTGGTGGTGGGCCTGCCGCTGAACCTCGACGGCCGCGAGGGGCCCAAGGCGAAGGCCGCGCGGCGCTTCGCCGACGCGCTCTCGAAGCGCTGCAAGCTGCCCGTCTCGCTCTGGGACGAGCGGCTCACCACCGCGCAGGCGCAGCGCAACCGCGTGGAGCGCGGCGCGCGCGGTCGGCAGGGCATCGACGCCGAGGCCGCCGCGATCTTGTTGCAGAGCTTCGTCGACGCGCAGAGCGGGGGCGGCGGGTGGCAGGGCGACAGCGACCCGTGAAGCCCGAGCGGCCCGAGGCCGCGAAGCCCGCGCCGTCGGAGCGCGCGCCGCGGGCGAAGGCGACGTCGCAGCGGGCGACCACGAAGCCGAAGCGGGCGAAGGGGTCGAAGCGGCCTCCGCCGACGACGACGCGCGGGGCGTCGACCTGGGCGGTGGTGGTCGCGGGCGTGGCGCTCGCGTTCTTCTTCGCGTGGGCGGCGCACTGGTACGTCACGCCCCTGCGCGGGCGCGGTAGGCCCGTGCGGGTGGAGCTGCCCGTCGAGGCGAGCGCGGGAGAGGTCACGCGGAGGCTCTGGCGCGCGGGCGTGATCGAGCGGCCGTGGCTCTTTCACGCGGTGGTGCTCGCGACGGGCGCGGGCGCGAAGGCCCACCGGGGGACCGTGGCCTTTCGCGACGACCTCTCGCCACGCGCGGTGCTGCGGGTGCTCCTGCGAGGGACGGCGGGGCTGATCCGCGTGACGATCCCCGAGGGGTGGAGCCGCTTCGAGATCGCGCGACGTCTCGAGGCGCTCGGGGTGTGCTCGGGCAGGCAGTTCCTCGCGCAGTCCGAGGACCCGGCGACGCTCGCGCGCTACGGCCTCGGCGCGGGCGTGGCCGACGGCGCGCCGCGCTCCCTCGAAGGGATGCTCTTCCCCGACAGCTACGACCTCCCGCCCGACTCCCGGCCCGAGGCCGTCGTCGACCGCATGGTCTCGCTCTTCCTCCGCCGCTGGAACTCCCTGCGAGAGCGGCACCCCGTGGTGCTCTCCCGCGCGGCGGAGCTGCCGTGGTCGACCGCGCCGTCGCTCACGGCGGGCGACGCGGGCGTCGAGGCTGAGGGCTTCACCCGCGGCGACTACGCGGCCCTGGTGCTGGCCTCGATGGTCGAGCGCGAGACGGGCCGCCGCGAAGACCGCGCCCACGTCGCCAGCGTCTTCTGGAACCGCCTCACCGACCCTGACTTTCGCCCGCGGCTCCTCCAGAGCGACCCGACGCTCACCTACGGGTGCATGGCCCGCGCGGCGCGCGGCGAGACCGTGCCGGGCTGCAACGCGCGCTTCGGCGGCGACGGCGGCGTGAGCGACGGCGGCATCCCCTCTCGCGGCGGCGGGGTCACGGCCTCGATGCTCGCCGACGCCTCGAACCCCTGGAACACCTACCGCCGCGAGGCCCTGCCCCCGACCCCCATCTGCAACCCCGGACTCTCGGCGATGGAGGCCGCGCTCAACCCCACCACCGACCGCGACCTCTACTTCGTCGCCGGGCCCGAGGGCCGGTCGATCTTCGCGACCACCCTCGACCAGCACCGACGCAACGTGCAGCAATTCCTGCGGAGGCCGCGGTGACCACCCTCTTCGAGACGCTCCGTCGCTCGCGCATCTTCCGTCGCATCCTCTTCGGCTTCGCGCTCATCGCCGCGGTGCTCTCGGTCGGGCTCCTGGTCACGCTCCTGCGCTTCGGCCAGCTCAACCAGGAGCTCGACGACCTCGTGGCCGAAGAGATCGCCGTGCTCGACGACACCGAGCGCATCCAGCGCCTGCTCGCGGTGATCCAGAGCAACAAGCGCGGCTACGTGCTCACCGGCGACACGGAGTTCCGCGCGCGCTTCGAGGCCGCGCGGGGCGAGCTCGCGCCCATCGTGGGCCGCGTGCGCGACGCCACCGCGGGCAAGCGCATCGAGCGGCGCCTGCTCGAAGACGTCGTGCGCGCCCTCGCCGACTACCTCCGCGAGTCCGAGTCCGACATCGCCCTGCGCGAGCGCGTGCTCCGCGGCGAGCTCGACATCGAAGACGTCATCGCGCGCTTCCGCCAGGGCGCCGGCGTGGCCCTCGCCGACCGCTGCGAGGAGTCCCTCCACGCCCTCCACGCCGCCTGCCGCCACTCCGTGGAGCTACAGCGCGCGCGGGTGCTCGACGCCACCACCCGCTCGCGCTCCCTCGCCGTCACCTCGATGCTCCTCGCCGCGACGGCCGCGCTCCTCTACGGCTGGTGGCTCGCGCGCGACATCGGCGACGCCCTGCAGTCCCTCGGCGGCTCCCTCGACGCGATGGGCCGCGGAGAGCGCCGACCGCCGCTCCCGCCGCGCGCCGACGAGATCGGAGACGTCGCGCGCAGCTTCGAGCAGATGGCCGACCGCCTCGAGAACGCCGAGGCCGCCACGCAGGCCACCGTGGCCGAGCTGCGCGAGGCCAACGACGCCCTCGGCGCCGCGATGCGCGTGAAGAGCGACTTCCTCGCGACGATGTCGCACGAGCTCCGCACGCCCCTGAACGCGGTCATCGGCCTCTCGGGGATGCTCCTCGACTCGCCCGCCGAGAAGCTCTCGCCCCGCGCGCAGCGGGCGCTCGAGACCATGCGCGAGTCGGGCACGCACCTGCTCACGCTCCTCAACGACATCCTCGACCTCGCCAAGCTCGACGCCGGGCGCATGACCTTCGCGTCGGAGGGCGTGTCGCCCGGCTCCGTCGCCCGGGCCTGCGTCGCCACCGCGACGCCCCTCGTGGGAGACCGCCCGCTGGAGCTGGAGCTCGACTGCCCCGACGACCTGCCGCTGGTGCGCGCCGACCCCCAACGGCTGCGGCAGGTGCTGTTGAACCTCCTCTCGAACGCGGTGAAGTTCACGCCGCGGGGCTCGGTCACGCTGCGGCTGCGCTCGGGCGACGGCGCGGTGCGCTTCGAGGTCGAAGACACGGGCATCGGCATCGACGCGTCGCAGATGGGGCTGCTCTTCGAGGAGTTCCAGCAGCTGGAGCGCGGCGACGCGCGGAGCTTCGGGGGCACGGGGCTGGGCCTCGCGCTCTCGCGGCGCATGGCGCGGGCCATGGGCGGAGAGGTGACGGCGCGGTCGACCCTGGGCGTGGGCAGCGTCTTCACGCTCACGCTCCCGGTCGAAGACGGTTCGGGCGAGGCGCACGATCAGGCGGCGCGGAGGTGACGATGCGACACGGTACGGAGCCGCACGAGTCGCGGCGCGGGGGCGTGGTGCTGGTGGTCGACGACATCGCGGCCAACCGATTCCTCTACACCTCGCTGCTCGAAGACGACGGCCACGAGGTGCGCGAGGCGGCCGACGGGCGCGCGGCCCTCGCCGAGGTCGACCGCGACGACGTCCCGCCCGTCGAGGTCGTGCTCCTCGACATCTCCATGCCGGGCATGGACGGCCTCGAGGTCCTCCGCCGTCTGCGCGCGCGCGCAGACGGCGGGCCGCACGTGCTCATCCTCACGGCCGCCGCGCGGGAGCCCGCGCAGATCGAGCGCGGCCTCGGCCTCGGCGCCGACGCCTACCTCACCAAGCCCGTCGACAACCGCGAGCTCGCCGCCCGCGTGCGCGCCGGCCTCCAGATCCACCGCCTGCGCCGCGAGCTCGCCTCGCTGCGCCGCGACCAGACCGCGATGCTCGTGCACGACCTCAGGCACCCGCTCGCCAACCTCTCGATGCTCGCCGAGCTCCTCGAGGGCGACGACCTCGACCGCGACGACCGCCTCTCGGCCGCGGCCACGATCCGCCGCATGGTCGACTCGCTCTCGCAGCTCGTCGACACGATCCTCACGGCGTCGCGCCTCGAGGCGGGCGTCTTCACCGTCGACCCGGCGCCCGTCCCCCTCGGCGAGCTCGTCGCGCCCTCGGTGGAGGTCTTCGCGCCCCTCGCCGCGCGGCGCCGCGTGTCGCTCACCGTCGCGCCGCTTCCCTCGGCCGCGGTGATGGCCGACCTCGCGCGGCTGCGCCAGGTGATCGACAACCTCCTCTCGAACGCGGTGAAGTTCACCCCGCGCGGCGGGGCCATCACCGTCGACCTGAGCGCCGACGCGAGGGCCGTCACGGTGCGCGTGAGCGACACGGGCCCGGGCGTCCCGCCCGCGGAGCGCGAGCTGATCTTCGACCGGTACCGGCAGGGGGCGACGGGCAGGGCGCGCGGCGGCGCGGGGCTCGGGCTCGCCATCGCCCGAGGCATCGTCGAGGCCCACGGCGGCGCGATCCGCTGCGAGGAGGCGAAGGGCGGGGGGGCGAGCTTCGCGTTCACCCTCCCGCGCGCGCGCGGAGGGGCCTGACGCTCAGCGCTTCTCGTACCGGACTGCAGCAGCTTCGCGATGGTCTGGAGCTGCATGTTCGAGGTGCCCTCGTAGATCTTGCCGATCTTGGCGTCGCGGTAGAACTTCTCCGCGGGGTACTTCGCGGGTGAAGCCGACGCCGCCGAGAACTCCACGCACTGCGAGGCCACGCGCTCGGCGACCTCCGGTGCGCGTGGAGCCCGCCATCGCGGCCTCCTTCAAGAAGGGCTGCCCCGCGTCCTTCAGGCGCGCGGCGTTGTAGACCATGAGCCGCGCGGCTTGATCTCCACGGCCGCGCGTACTGGAACTGCATCCCTCGAAAGCTCGCGAGGGTCTGCCCGAATTGCTTGCGCTCGAGCATGTACTTCATCGCGGTAGTCGAACGCGCCCCGGCGAGCCCGAGCATCTGCCGCCGATCCCGATGCGCCCCTCGTTGAGGGTCTCGATCGCGATGCGGTAGCCCTTGCCCACCTCGCCGAGCACGTTCTCCTCGGCACCACGCGCAGTCTTCGAGCACCAGCTCGCAGGTCGACGACGCGCGGATGCCCAGCTTGTCTTCCTTCTTGCCGACCGAGAAGCCCTCGAAGCCCCGCTCCACGAGGAAGGCCGTGATGCCCTTGTAGCCCTTCGACGGGTCGACGTTGGCGAACACGATGAACAGCGTCGACTCGTTGGCGTTGGTGATCCAGAGCTTGCGCCCGTTGAGCACCCATTTGTCTCCGCGCTTCTCGGCGCGGCACTGCAGCGCGAAGGCGTCGGAGCCCGACGCGGGCTCGCTGAGCGCGTAGCTGCCCACCCACTCGCCCGTGAGCTTCGGGAGGTACTTCGCCTTCTGCGCGTCGGAGCACCAGCGCAGGAGCGCGTTCGCCACCAGGGTGTTCTGCACGTCGACGAGCACCGAGACGCTCGGGTCGACCACGGCGAGGCCCTCGACCGCGAGGATCGCGCTGAAGAAGCTCGCCCCCGCGCCGCCGTGCTCCTCGGGCACCTCGACGCCCATCAGCCCCATCTCGAAGAGCGACGGGATGAGGGACTTCTCCATCGCGCCGGCCTCGTCCATCTTCGAGACCAGCGGGGCCACGCGGGCGCGGGCGAAATCGAGCACGGAGTCGCGGAACATCCGCTCCTCCTGGGAGAGCATCGTCAGCGCAGGGCTCGTCATCGGGGCACTCACTCCTCCACCGCGGGGCCCGTCTTGAAGGGTCGACCGTCACGGTCGGGCGCGGGCGCGGGCGGGCGCGACCATGAGTGCAGCCCCGCCCCCGGGTCAATCCCCGCGGGCGCCCGACGCGCCCTCGACGCCGACGGCTGCCACGATTGGACCCAACGGGTGACAAGCCGCGTCACCAGGAACGAAAGAAATTCACACCTCCGACGCGCACGCCCTTGCACGCGCCATCAGTTTTCGCCGTGGCCCGCTTCGTGCTGGCTGCGAAGCGCAAGGGGTTTCCTGCTTTCGGGCAAGGTCAGGCCCCTCGAAAGGACGGCCGCTCTCCATGCTCCCCCATTGGCGTCGCACGACCGCGCGAGGCTTCACCCTCGTCGAGCTGATGATCGTGGTGCTCGTCATGGGCATCCTGGCCGCGGTCGCGCTCCCCGCGTTCACCCGGTACATCAAGCGCTCGCGCGCCTCTGAGGCCTCGACGATGCTGAGCGCGATCTACCGCCTGCAGGTCGTCTATTACGAGAACCAGCACGAGCGCAGCGCCACGGGCGCGGGCAGCGCGTTCTGCAACGCCCCCCCGCTCCCCGCCACGGCCCCGACGGACCACAAGTACCAGGCCAACCCGCACCTCTGGACCGACAACTCCGCGTGGGCGGCCATCGGCTTCAGCCTCGACCAGCCGCACTGGTACTAGTACTCCTCGCCCGCGAGCGCGACGAGCTTCGCCGCGACGGCCAACGGAGACCTCGACGGCGACGGCGTGCAGTCGACCTTCACCCGCGCGGCCACCATCGTCAGCGGAGAGATCCAGGCCGCCAACATCGCCATCACCAGCGAGCTCGAGTAGCGCTCAGCCCAGGCCCACCCCGCGCGCGAGCCTCGCGACGCCCTCGTCGAAGTCCTCGGGCGCGGGCAGAGGTCACCACCAGCCACCCTCGCCCGGCGCGTCGAAGAAATAGCCCGGGCTCACCAGCACCCCCGCCTCTCGCGCGAGCGCCTCGACCCAGGCCTCGTCGCTCCGCGTCGACGGCGCGCGGAGCATCGCGTACCAGCCCCCCTCCCGCGGCAGCGCCGTGAGCGCCGTGCCCCGCAGGGCCTCGCGCAAGGCGCTCTCGTTGCGCGCCACCCTCGCACGGATCGCGCGCTGCACCCCGGCCCTCGCCGCGAGCATGGGGGCCGCGGCCCGCTGCGCCGACGCGCTCACCGAGAGCCAGCAGTCGGCGATGAACTCCATGCGCCGCAGGGCCTCGTCGACGAGCCCGCGCGGGCCCGAGGCGACGGCCCACCCGAGCTTCACCTGCGGCGCGGCGACGACCTTCGAGAGCCCGCTCAGCGTGAGCGTGAGGCACCGACCCTCGTCGGCGAAGCTCCCCGCGCGGTCGGGGTCGTCGCCCGCCGCGTAGTCGAGGAAGACCTCGTCGACCACCAGCGCGAGCCCCCGCGCCGCGCACAGCTCGCAGAGCGCGTCGCGCTCCTCGCGCGAGACGAAGGCCCCCGTCGGGTTGGCCGGGTGCACGATCATCACGGCGCGGCTGCGCGGGGTGATCCCCTCGCGGAGCGCGTCGAGGTCGAGGGTCCAGCGCCCGGCGGGGTGCGCGTCGAAGTGCGCGAGGGTGACACCCTCCAGCCGCGCGAGCTCGTCGAAGAGGGGGTAGCCCGGCCGCGGCAGGTGCACGACGTCGCCGGGGTCGCACAGGAGCTTGAAGGCCCAGCCGTAGGCCTCGGAGGTGCTCGCCGAGAGCACCACCCGCGCCGGGTCGACGGCCGCGCCGTGGTCGGCGTAGTAGCCCGCGACGGCCGCGCGCGCGTCGAGGGCTCCGAAGGGAGCGGGGTCGTAGCGCCGCACGCCGGGGTCGGCGAGGGCCGCGAAGGCCGCGTCGCCCGCGTCGGGGAGGCCCGCCCGCGTGGGGTTCGACTCGGTGAGGTCGACGAGGTCCGCGCGCTCTCGCCGCGCGTCGTCGACCGCGCGCGTCGCGGCGTTGGTCTCGACGGGCACGGCGCTCCTGCGCGAGAGCACGCTCACGCCTCCGCGGCGCGCATCGCGGCGGCCGCGGCCTCGGGGGCGATCACCGCGCAGTGCGTCTCGGCGGTGAGCTCGAAGCCGGCGTCCCCGCCGCGGCGCGCGATCACCTCGAGGTGCCACCCCGCCCACGGCTCACGCCAGCGCCGTCGCGCGGGCTGGCGCACGACGAGGTTGTAGTCGGCGTCGGCGGTGCACGCGCGCAACCGACGCAGCGTGCGAGAGAGGAGGTCGGCGAAGCGCACCGCGCGGCGCTCGTCCATCGCGCCGAACCAGGGGCAGGCGAAGCGCGGGGCGATCCAGGTCTCCCAGCCGCGGTGCGAGGCGAAGGGGTTGAACACAGCCCAGTCGTCGTCGGCCTCGATGACGCGCGCGCCGTCGCGGAGCTCGGCCTCCACCGACGCCGTTACCGCCGAGCGTCCCGTCGCCGCGTGGTGCTTCGCGGCGACGCGGTCGCGGCGCGCCACCGACGGCGGCACCACGGGGAAGCTCATCGCCTGCGCGTGCGGGTGGCGCAGCGATCCGCCCGAGCGCGGGCCGCGGTTCTTGAAGAGCACGACCGCGGCGGCGTCGGGCCGCTCGGCCATCGCGCGGGCGCGGGTGAGGTACAGCTCCACCACGCGCTCCCGCTGCGCGGCGTTCATGTCGGGCAGCTCGAGGTCGTGCGCGGGCGACTCGATGAGCACCTCGTGCTCGCCGTGGAGCGACCGCTCTCGAAACGGCCCGTCGCGCGCGACCCCGGCCGCGCCCTCGCCCGACACCATGGGGAAGCGGTTGCTCACCGCGCGCGTGAGCCAGCGCCCCTGGGCGTCGTCGCGCGACCAGCGCACCGCGCGGATCTCGCCCTCTCCGCCTGGGCAGAAGGGGCACGCCTCGGGGCCTCGCACCTCGACGGCGCGGTGGGTCATGTCGCGCGGCGTCGCGGCGCGCGCGGGGGCGAGCACGGTCCACCGGGCGGTGACGATGTCCCACCGCAGGGTGGGCGGCGCGTAGGTCACGAGCCCTCGGGGCCTCGCAGCGCGGACTTCACCACCTTGCCCATCGCGTTCCTCGGGAGCGCTTCGGCCACGTGCACCCGCCGCGGCCGCTTGTGCCACGCGAGCCGCTCGGCCACGAAGCCCGAGAGCGCGTCGCCCTCGGCCTCGGCCCCCTCCGAGAGCACCACCCACGCCTCGATGCGCTCTCCGAGGTCATCGTCGGCCACGCCGCGCACGGCGGCCTCGCGCACCTCGGGGTGCTCCAGGAGCGCGGCCTCGACCTCGCCCGCGCCGACCTTGAAGCCCCCGGTCTTGATGATGTCCGTAGCCTTGCGCCCGACGATCTTCACGAAGCCCGCCGCGTCGCGCGTCGCCACGTCGCCCGTGTAGAACCACCGCTGCTCGTCGAGCACGGCGCGCGTCGCCTCGGGCCGGTCGAGGTAGCCCGCGAACACGCTCGGGCCGCGCACCGCCACCTCGCCCATCGCGTCTTCGTCGACGACCGGGCTCCGCGCGTCGTCGACGAGGCGCAGCTCGACGCCCGGGAGCGCGCGGCCGACGCTGCCGTGCGGGGGCTCGTCGTGCAGGGCCACGGCGGTGTTGATGAGCGTCTCGGTGAGCCCGTAGCGCTCGAGGAGACGTCTCCCCGTGGCGGCCTCGACGCGGGCGTGGTCGCGCGACGGGAGCGGCGCCGAACCCGACACCAGCACCCGCGCCTTGCGCAGCGCGCGCGCCGCCGCGAGGTCGCGCTCGATGTGCTCCGCGAGGCGGTGGTACATCGTCGGGACGCCGAAGAACATCGTGGCCTCGGCGCCCATCGCGGCGCACACGGCGCCGGGCTCGAAGCGAGGGAGCACCCGCACGCTCCCGCGACGTCGCAGCGGCCCGAAGAGCCCGAGCGCGAGGCCGTGCACGTGAAAGAGCGGCAGGGCGTGCGCGAGGACGTCCTCGGCCGTCCACGCCCACACGGCGGCGAGGGCGTCGAGGTTGCTCGCGACGTTGCGGTGCGTGAGCACGGCCCCCTTGGGCGCGCCCGTGGTGCCCGAGGTGTAGAGCACCAGCGCCGGCGCGTCGGCGCCCACCTCGACGAAGGCCGACGCCGGCCCCGAGCCCGCGGGGTCGACCCGCACGACGCGCGCGCCCGCCACCCCGTCCGGCGGAGCCTCTCCCGCGACCGCGCCCAGCCCCGCGTCGCCCACGACGTGCGCGACCTCGCGCGGGCCCGACGCGGGGTTGATGGGCACCGAGACGTAGCCCCCGAGCGCGTGCCCCACGAAGGCCACCACGGTCTCGATCGCGGGCGTCGCCCACACGCCCACGCGCGCGCCGGGGGCCGCGCCCATCGACGCGAGCGACGCGGCGTGCGCGGCCGCGGCCGCGTAGAGGGCGCCGTAGGAGATCTCTGCGTCGCCGACGCGCGCCGCGAGGCGGGCCTGCACCGCGGGGGGCAGAGACACGGGCAGGAGCATCGCCCGAGGGGTACCAGCACGGCCGCCCCGAGCGCAACGCGTGCGACGCCCCCCAACCGCCCGGGAGGACATTGAGGGTTCCGGCGCGCGCGGGTGTCGAAGTATGCTCCGCGCCCCTGTACCCCACCCGATCGGGAGCACGTTCCGCGATGCCCAAATTCCAGAAGCACCACTCGCGCTACTCGAAGCTGCCGGGCCGCGACGAGCGCAAGCTCTCCTCCGACGCGCAAGAAGCCCTCGTCGAGGTCATGACCATCGCCGCCTGCGTCGACGGGATGCTCGAGGAGGGCGAGGGCCGCGCGCTCGCGATGCAGATCCTCGCGACGCCCGGCTTCGAGGGCCTCGACAACCACGCCCTCGCGCGCACCGTCGAGGCCATCGCGCTGCGCGTCGCGACCGAGGGCATCCCCGCGCGCCTGCACGCCATCGCCCAGGCCATCGGCGACGACCTCCACACGCGCGAAGAGGCCTTCGCCCTCGCCACCCTCTTCGTCCTCTTCGACGGCGAGGTCGGCGACGAGGCAGGAACTCCTCGAGGGCCTGCAACGCGAAGCTGCACATCTCCGACGAGCGCGCCAGCCATCACCTCCTCCTCGCCGAGAGCAACGAGGGCGCGTAGCCGCCTTCTCGCGCGGGTGCGTCGCCGCCTGCACAGACACACCGCGTCACGGCCCTGCCGCGCCGTGCCGTCGCGCCGCGTGATTGCGGGGCCACCACCGGGCTGGTACGCCAATTCCAAGCGTGGGCGGCGTCGGTGACCGGTCGGTCGCCCGCGTCGTCGCGCGCCGCGCACGAGCCCTGCAGTGACCGCTCGCGCCGCGGTCGCCCGCGAGGACGCACCCCGTCGAGGGTGTAGGGCCTGGCGGGCGCCGAGAGGAGGCCCCGATGATGGATCCGCTGCGTACCGCACGACTGAGCCTCGAAGAGATCACGCTCCCGCTGGTCGAGGCCGTGCTCGCCGACAAGCCCCGCGAGGTCGAGCGCCTCGCCGACGCGCGCCTCGCCGACCGCTGGCCCGGCCGCGCCCTCATCGAGCGGGCCTTCTGCGCGTCGATCGAGCGCATCCGCGCAGCGCCCACCGAGCGCCTCTGGGGCGACCGGCTGATGATCGAGACCGGCGCCGACGGGGAGCGCCACATCGTCGGCAGCGTGGTGTTCCACGGCGCGCCCGACGCGCACGGAGAGGTCGAGATCGGTTACGGGGTCGAGGCCAGCCGACAGGGCATGGGCTACGGCGCCGAGGCCGTGTGCGCCGTGGTCGACTGGGCCCTCGAGCAGCCCGAGGTGCGCCGCGTGGCGGCCGCGACCTTCCCCTGGCACACGGCGTCGATCCGCATCCTGCGCCGCGCGGGGATGCTCCCGTGCGGCACGCGCGAGCACGACATGCTCGGCGACCTCCTGCTCTTCGAGCGCGTCGCCGGGGCAGCGCGGGCCTCGCAGCCGACGCCGTCGCAGCCCGCCTTCGCGCACCGCTGACCGCGCGGGGTCAGTCGTCCCAGCGCGGATAGCTGCGCGCGGCGGGCGGCGTCGACGCGGCCGCGGGCGCCGTCGCCGCGGAGGGCGCCTCGGCGTCGTGCGCGCGCCGCGGGTGATGCCGACGTCGATGTCGCGTCACCGACGTCGCGTGCGCCGCGGGCCGAGGCGCGGCAGGCGCGGGCGCCTCCACCACGGGGACCGGCGCGGGGACCGCGACGACAGGGACTGGCGCGGGCGCAGGGGGCGCGGCGGGCGCGGGGGGCGCCGCGGGCAGTGGGGGCGCCGCGGGCGGGGTCTGCGTCGCCGCGCGGACCGGAGCGCCCTCGGGTGTCGGGCGCGCGGGCGGGGCGTGCGAGCCGAGGCGAGCCGAGAGGGCGACGACCGCGAGGACGAGCGCGGCGCCGGCGACCACGGGCATCCCGCGGCGGGCGGCGGTGGTGCGGCCCGTGGCCGAGGCCACGATGCCCGAGGAGCTCGACGCGCGGCGGCGTCCGCGATGGACCTCGAGGGCGCCGAGGAACTCCGCCGCGGACTGCGCAGCCGGTCAGCTCGGCCGCTTGGCCATGGCCGACGCGACGAGCGCGTCGAGGGAGGGCGGGAGCACCTGGGCCACCGACTCGCGCAGGCGCGGCGGCGACGTGCGGATGTGGTGCGCCATCACCACCACCGCGTCGTCTTCGGTGAAGGGCGGCTCGCCCGTGATCATGTGGAAGAGCAGCACGCCCACCGCGTAGAGGTCGCTGCGGCCGTCGAGGGGCCGCCCCTGCGCCTGCTCGGGGGACATGTACCGCGGCGTGCCGAAGACCGTTCCCTCTTGCGTGGAGATCGCGTCGAGGCCCGCGGGGTCTTCGCGCTGGCGGAACTTCGCGATGCCGAAGTCGACGACCTTCACCACCTCGTCGTCGTCGGGGCGCCCGTGCACCCGCGCGAGGAAGATGTTGTCGGGCTTGAGGTCGCGGTGGATGATCCCCGCCGCGTGCGCCTCGTCGAGGGAGCGGAGCACGCCCATCGCGACGCGCAGCGCGGCGTCGACGTCGAGCGCCCCAACGCGCTTGAGCCGCGTCGAGAGCATCTCGCCCTCGAGGCGCTCCATCGCGAGGTACAGCAGCCCGTCGTCGGTCTGGCCGAAGTCGAGGATCGCGACGGTGTTCGGGTGCCGCAGGTGCGACAGCGCCTTCGCCTCGCGGTGAAAGCGCGCCACCGTCTCGGGGTCTCGGCCGAGCTCGCGGCGCAGCACCTTGAGCGCCACCTCGCGACCGATGGGGGCCTGCTCGGCGCGGTACACCGTGCCCATCCCCCCGGAGCCCAGCCGGCCCACCACCGTGTAGCGCCCCGCGAGGGTCTCGCCGAGGAGGGCGTCGTGCGACGCGGCCTCCCACTCGTCGCGGTCGACCGTGCGACGACCGTCTGCGGGGCAGGCGACCACCGCGTCGTCGTATCTCGCTCGACAGTGGGGGCAGACGCGCACGATGTCTGGGGCCTCCTGTGCTCAGGGGCCGCCACGCGGGGCGGCCGTGGTAGCGTCGCGGCCCCGATGGGCAGCGGCTCGCGCTCTCGCTTCGATGCCTCGCGGCACGGCCCCGGATTGTACCCGATCCGCGCGGCGGCCGCCCTGACCCTGGCCCTCTCGCTCCTTCACCCCTCGCCCGCGCTCGGCGACCCGTCGCCCCTCGACGCCCTCGGCCCCGACGCCGCGCGCGTGCGCCTCGTGTCGACCGACCGCGCCCAGCGCCTCGGGGCCGTGTCGTGGCTCCGCGCCCGCGCGCTCTCCCCCGGGTCGCCGCTGCCCGAGG
>JAWKRC010000037.1:0-71133 GCA_041389825.1 Polyangiales bacterium
TCGTCGGGGATGGTCGCGAAGCGCTTGAGGAAGTCTCGGAGCACACGGTCGTCGAGCTTGCCGAAGGTCTCGGGCAGGGCGCCCTTGAGGTCGGGGTTGGCCCTCTCGATGGCGCGCATCGCGTCGTCGAGGAGCGCCCCGAGCGACTTCTTCTCTCCCTTCACCACCTTGCCGCCGTCGGGCACCGTGAGGAGCCACTCGTAGCGCGCGCTCTGCGGCAGGTACGGGACGCGCCGGGACTTGTAGTCGATCGCCTCGGGCTTCTCGACGCCGGCCTTCTTCAGCGCCTCGGTGGCGCGTTGAAAGCGCAGCTCCGCGAAGCGGAGGAAGAGGAGAGACAGTACGGGCTGGGTGTACTCCGAGGGTTCGAGGCCGGTGTTCGACCGCATGAGGTCGGCGGCGGCCCAGAGGTCCTTCTCGAATTCGGGCGGCAGGGGCATCGGGGGGAGGGGCTCTCTACGAGGGTTTACAGAGGCACGACGCGCTTCGCGTCGTGAAGGTGCTTCCAGACGGCGAGGTTCTGCGCGCGTCCGCGGCCGGCCTCGTCGCGCTGACCGAGGCACTGGTCCGCGCGCGGGAGGAACGCCTCGAGCGTCTCTCCGACGTGGTCGCGCGACACGATCACCAGCCCGACGCTGTGCCGCGAGGCCATCACGCAGAGCCGCCCCGTACCGAGGTCGAAGACGGAGGGCTGCGTCACGCCCGACAGCGGGTGCACCACCACCATCACCTTGCGCTCCAGGCCCTGCCACCGCTCGGGAGTGTCGACGCGGACGTCCTTCGCGAGCGGCCCGAGCGCGTCGGTGACGCGGGTGTTCATCACCCGGTGCGTGGCCGACACGCCGATGTCTGAAGGGAGCAGCGGAGCCTCGCCCGACTCGGTGTGCACCGTCGCGCCGCGCTCCACGAGACGTCGCACCACCGCGGCTGCCGCGCGGGCCACGTCGAGGTCTTCCTCCAACGGCGGCCCCGACGGAGGCGTCGGCAGCGTGAGGAGCACCGTGGAGGCTCCTCCCAGCGCGTCGAGCGCGCGGTCGACGCCCGTCGCCTCACCCGCGGTGGGGAACGAGAGCCTCCGCTCCCCCGGGGCGGCCCAGCTCTGAAACGGGAAGTCGTAGAAGGCCTGCACCATCGCGCAGGTGTCGTGCGGGAGTCTTGTGCTCACGGGCAGCATGGCCTGCACGGTGGGCAGGGTCGCGTCGCGGAGGATCACCTCGGGCGCGGGCACGTGCGGCGGACGTCGCGAGGTCTGCCAGCGCGACACGTCGATGGGCACGACGGGCGGGATCTGCCCCGGGTCGCCCACGAGCACGAAGCGCGACGCGGCGGCGCCGAGGAGCATGAAATCCGCCCAGCTCATCTGCCACGCCTCGTCGACGAACATCACGTCGAAGGGGTCGATGGCGTCGAGGTCCGACGCGCTCCATTTCGCGGTGGTGGCGACGACGACGCACGGCCCCGAAGGGATCTCGTCGCCACGGGTGATCCACTGCACCGACGCGCCGAGCGGCCGCGGCGCGCGCCCCGACGAGGCCCAGCGGTGCACGGTGAACTTCGGGAAGTCCGCGGCCATGCGCCGGCAGAAGTCCTCGGCCTGCGCGTTGGTCTGCGTGGCAACGGCGACGCGGCCGACGTGGTGTCGCGCGAGCGCGACGGCGCGGAGGGTTACGTAGGTCTTGCCCGACCCCGGCGGGGCCTTGAGCACGAGCAGCGGCGAGCGGTGCTCGACGTGCGTGAGCACGAAGCGGAGCACGGCGTCACGTTTCGCCTGGAGCTGCGTCTGCGGCATCGCTTCGCTACCCCTCCAGGGCCTTCACCACCGAGAGCGGGTCGCCCACGGGCTCCTTCGGGATCTCAGTCGCCTCGGGGCGCGGGGCGGCGTGGGTGAGCCACGAGCCCGGGCCCTCGGCGTTCCACACCTTCATCCCCTTGCTCAGCGAGAGGCCGACCACCGCGTCGTCGAGGAAGCGCACCCGCCGCCCCACCCACGCCGCGCTCGTCGGGTCGGGCAGCGCGGCGGTCACTTCTTTCTTCGCCACGCCGCGCAGGTCGACCACGATCTCCCGCTTGCCCTCGGGCGTGGTGTTCACGCTGACGATGGAGCCCCCGCGCTTGCGCGCGCCGATGAGGCACACCTTCGACTCCTCGCGGAGCCGCAGCGCGTCGTCGCTGGAGGTCTCCAGCGTCCACTGGGCGCGGCCCTTCTTGCTGCCCGGAGCCACGGCGGTGACGGTGCCGCTGAACCCGTTGCCCGCGTCGAGGGCGCGCTCCAGCAGCACCTCGTCGCCGTGGACGAGCTCGGCGTTCGCGGTCTCGAACGCGTGCAGGTGCGCGAAGTACCGGCTCGCCGCGCGCGGCGGCGAGAAGTCGGTCTCGGGGTGGCTGCCGAGGCGCTTCTTCTCCTCGGGCGAGAGGTCGGCGCGGAGGGCCCGCTGCTCGTGGGCCCAGTACTGGAACTGGCACTCGTTCGCGCCGAGCGCGACCACCTGCGGGAGGAGGGGGTTGTCGGGACGCGGGTCGGCGTCGACCGCGCGGATCGCCTCGACGGTGAGCTTCCATCGCCGGTCGAGCTCGCTCACCAGCGCGTCGTGGATCTCGGTGGCCTTGGCGAAGGCGCCGAGGTCGTTGGCGCGACGCCGTGCGTTGAAGTCTTCGAGCCGCGCGAGGAGGGCGCTGCGTTCGTACTCGGGGTGCATGGTGACGCCCACCGAGAGCTTCTCGGCCCGCGCCGCCGCCGCGAGGCGCGCGTCGCGGTCGCCCGAGCCCAACCACGCGAGGAGGTACCCGAGGTGCTGCTGCCGAACCGTCTCGGCGGGGAAGGCGTAGAGCTGACGCAGCCGCGCGGTGGCGTCGTGGACGCGCACCTGACCGGGCCGCGTCGACTCGCGGAAGAGCCACCCACACGCGCGGCCGAGGGCGCGCACGCGCTTCAAGCGCTGCTCCTCGCCGGTCATCGCGAGCGTGTAGCGGAAGTCGAGGAGGTGCAGCATCTCGACGTGGGTGGAGCCGGGCATCCAGAGCTGCCGCGACGCGAGGAGCTCGCGGGGGAAGGGCCGCTCGGTGGCGCTCTCGCCCTGCGCGGGCGGCGGCAGGTGCTCGGGGTGCCCGACGTGCGCGAGGATCTCTGCGGAGAACGACTCGACGAAGGCTGCGTGCAGGTCGGCGTTGCGCGGCTCGGGCACGGTGTAGAAGCGCGGCTTAGCGTCGGGCGCGCCCGCGGCGACGCCCCACGGCGACGACTCACCGGCCATACGCACGAAGGCGACGACGAGGCGCTGCGCGTCGGGCACGCGTGGGAAGGGCAGCGCCGCGGTGGTGGGTACGGGGCGGCCCTCGTCCCACGCGCGGAGGCGGTCGAGGAGGTCGTTGGCGCTCACGTCGCCCTCCGCACGAAGTCTTCCTCCGCGGGGTTGGTCGCGGGCGCGCCGTGCAGGAGCGCCAGCGCGCGGTGCAGGTCGAGCGGCCCGAGGAAGCGCGCGAGGTCTTCGCCGAGCGCGCTGGGCAAGCCCTTCGCGATGGCCTCGGCGCGGCACCGATCCGCGAGCTCACAGAACGAGAGGCACCCGTCTCCGTAGTGCGTGGGCGCGGCGAGCACGGCGGCGATGGCCTCGCCCTCGTCTTCGATCACGTCGTCGGCGAGGGTGAGGGCGTGGGCCGCGGCGCGGGCGAACATGGTCCTCGCGCGCTCGGCCTGGTGGCGCAGGTCTTCGCCGCCGCGCACCGAGGGCTGGTTCGACCCCGGCCGCGCCAGCACGAGGAAGCCGTCGTCGAGCACGACCAGCTCCCGGTCCAGACCGAGCGCGGTCACCTCGCCCTTGAGGACGTGCACGTAGAGCCCCGCCTGCGCCCGCGCGCCCGCGAGCTCGCCCCCGTCGGTGAAGCCGCCGCGGTCGGGGTAGACCTTCACCTCGCCGACGCGGAAGAAGATCGGCGCGGGTTTGGGGTTCGGGTACACCGTGAGGACGTCGATGGCGAAGAGGCCCTCGCCGAGGATGTTGGCGGGCGTGGTGAGCACGGGCCCCGCGACGAGGGTGGGCAACCCGAGCCGCGCCTCCCCCGTGGCCTTCGCGGCAGACTTCAAGAAGGTCTGGAACGACTCTCGCGCGGACTGGAGCGACGCCTCGGGCCCGCCCTGCGCCTTCAACCGCAGGTCGAGGAAGCCCGTCGCGTTGCCCGGGAGCACCTTGCGTTCGATGAGCGCGCGCCGCAGCCGCGCGGCGTCGTCGTCGAAGAGCCCGCGCTCGAACTGCTGACCGCGGAGGAGCGCGAAGGGCGACTGCCCCACCTGCGGGTCGAGCCCGACGGAGCGCGCGACGGCCTCCATCGAGACGCCGTGGAGGGCCGAGCGGACGTTGGCGTCGCACCGCGGGTTCGACGCGAACTGCTCCAACCGCCGTCGTACGTCCCGCTTCACGATCCCACCATCCGACGGCGACGGACTCTACGCGGACGCCGCGAAGCGAGGCAACGCTCAACCGCCGCGGGTGAAGCCGCGGCGCGGTCTTCGGCTCTCGTCATGCTCCCCAGGACGCCACCGCCGCCGTGTTGCTGACACGGCGGACGGCTCGTACCGCCGGGCGGGACCACGCGACCCACGCCGAACGATCCCGAGGCTGGAGCGCGTGATAGCGTCCCCGGCTCGATGAGGGCCGCCCCATGCTCCGCTCGCTCTGCCTGAAGAACATCTCCCTCGCGCACCACCTGCACGCGGAGTTCGGGGCGCGGCTGAACGTCTTCACCGGCGACAACGGACTCGGGAAGACCGTCCTCCTCGACGCGGCGTGGTGGGCGCTCACGGGGTCGTGGGCTGGTCTTCCGCTCGCTCCAGAGTTCAGCAACGGCGCCTCGTCCATCCGCATGGAGATGGACGTGGACCAACCTCTTTTAGCCGCGCTGCGGCCGAAGCGAGTCATGCCGAGGGCGGGGGACTACGACGCCCTCAGAAGAGAGTGGATCTATCGCGACGACGAATGGTCCGACGCGGTGGTCCTCTACCTTCAGGCCGACGGGAGCTTCGCCCTCTGGGACGCGGCGCGTCACGTCCGATTGGAGGGGGACCAAGATGACCCCGAGGTGGTTCACGGCGCCGGGCAGCGCTTCGACCCCGACACGCTCTGGAACGGGCTGAAGGACGGCGACCGCGTGGCGTGTCGCGGCCTCGTAGACGACTGGGTCACCTGGCAGTTGCAGCGCGACCGCGACCCGCACGGGCGCTTCGCGGCTCTCAGCGCCGCGCTCGACACCTTGTCTCCACACCCTGGCGAATGGATGCGGCCGGGCGAGCCTCGGCGTGTCTTCGCCGACGACGCGCGTGATTTTCCGACGGTCGAGACGCCTTACGGGACCGTGCCCGTCGTCTACGCCTCCGCGGCGATGAAGCGGGTGCTCGGCTTCGCGTACCTCCTCGTGTGGGCGTGGAACGAGCACCGCGAGGCGTCGAAGCTGCGGGGCACGAAGACGGCGAAGCAGCTCGTGCTGCTCTTCGACGAGGTCGAGACGCACCTCCACCCGCAGTGGCAGCGCCGCATCATGCCGGCTCTGCTCTCCGTGGCGGGAGCGCTCGATCCGCAGGTCGCGGTGCAGTTCATCGTGACCACGCACGCGCCGCTGGTCCTCGCCTCGTTGGAGCCGCGGTTCGACCCCGAGCGTGATCGTCTCTTCCTGCTGGAGCTGTCCGCGTCGAAGGAGGTCGTGCTGGAGCAGGTGCCCTGGGCGAAGCACGGCGACGCGCAGCGGTGGTTGACCTCGGAGGTCTTCGGCCTCGCGCAGACGCGCTCCCGTGAAGCTGAGGATGCGGTCGAGGCCGCCAAGGCGTTCATGAGGGGCGACCTGTCGGCGCTCCCGCCGGGCTTGAACACGAAGGAGGCCCTGGACGCGAGGCTCCGAGAGCTTCTCCCGTCACAGGACCCGTTCTTCCCGCGGTGGATCACCTACGTCGAAGGGCCGTCGCCGTGATGCGCTTCGACCGCGTCCCTGAGCCTCCCGAGTTCGGAGCCCGCGTGCGAGAGCGCGGAGCGCAGTGGTTGCGGGAGCATCCGACGGAGCGCCTGCGAGACTACTGGCGGGAGTTCACGCCCGAGCTCCGCAGGGGCTTCCGTTGCTTGTGTGCCTACTCGGCGATGTGGATTCAGTCGGGGGACGTCGATCACTTCGCGCCGACGGCTTCCAATCGAGCTCTCGCGTATGAGTGGAGCAACTACCGCTACGCCGACGGGTCGATCAACAGCCGCAAGCAGGGCCTCGCGGTGGAGAAGATGCTCGATCCCTTCGAGGTGCGGGACGAGTGGTTCGAGGTTCTGCTGCCGAGCCTCCAGCTCGTGGTGACGGAGGCGTGTCCGCCCACGCTGCGGGGTCGCGCGCAGACCATGCTCGATCGACTGGGGATCGGTCACGCGGAGTGGATCATTGAGGTGCGCCAGGGCTGGTACGACGAGTGGGTCAACGAGCGCTTGACCCTGGAGGGCCTCGATCGCCGGGCCCCGCTCCTCGCGCGAGCGAATCGGAAGCGAGAGGCTGCGCGCGCCGCGGGGGCACCGTCGCAGTGAGGGCGGAGCGGTGGAGGACGGGCTCCGTCGCGAGTGCGCCGCGGCGGGCGTTTCGCTCGCGGCGCTCGACCGCATCCTCTACCGCTACACAGCCATGTCCGCGGTCGAGTGGGTGCTGCGGTAGTTCCCGCCGCGCAGCCGCGCCGCGTTGGCCCTGCCCCCACCGTCATCCCGGCGCGGTAAGGTACGCGCCTGATGAGCGCCTTGTCCCTCGACGTTGAAGTCAGCCCCGTCACGCTGATCGGCCGCTTCTTCCACGTCCTGCGGCAGATGGTGGTCGACGCACGGATGACTCGCGACGAGCGGCTCCTCGCCGACCACCTCCAGCTCGGCGTCGAGACCTACGGGCGGGCCCTGGCCGCGGCGACCGACGACGAGGCGCTGAACGAGGCGATCGATGACCTGCTCGCAGACCACGGCTTCGCGGCATACACCCGCACGCTGACAGATTTGTTCCTCGGGTCGCGCGCGAGCGACATCGCAGTGATCGACAGCCACGTCGAGGCGATCCCCGGCGTCCCTGACGATGTGATGAACACGCTCGGTCGGTGCATGTCCCTCACCTCGACCCTGGCGCGCGCGCTACGTCCTCTGCTCAATGAGCACCGCGAGGAACTCCAACGGTCTCTGCGACGCGTCGATCGGCGGAGCGTGCTGGAGGTCGTCTACGACTCGCCGCAGCACCCCATCGAGATGGACCACGGCCTGGCGTTCTACCGAGCGAGCCTGTGTCAGCTCGGGTTTGCGGCCGCGGTGCTTGGCGGGCCGTCCTCGGCGGTTCGGCTGCGACGACTGGCAGACCGGATCGAGCGCGAACTGCTCAAGGGGCTCACGCTCATGGCGTCGACCCCGGGCTTCGACGTGCCGACCGACGTCATCCCGCTCGAACAGCGGCTGCCGCTCCAGGCGCTCCGCGACGAGGCGAACCTCGTCCGCGTGGGGGATCACGTTCTAGCGGCGCTCGTCGTCCCCTCTGAGCTGCTCCCGGAAGATGACGAGTCGTGAAGGGCCGAGCGTGTTGGGCCTTCATCCCGTTCCGCGACGCGCCCGAGGGCAAGGAGCGCCCGTGCGTCGTGCTCGAGGTGACCGAGACGAAGGCCATCGTCGCCTACGGGACGAGCACTGACCGCGGCCCTCCGTAGGAGAGGTTTCAGGGGCCGCCGTCTCGCGTCGCCGCCCTGTGGATGGAGCGCCCTGGCGGTCGCGGCTTGCGCAACGACACCTTCTTCTACCCGAGCAACGTGAGCGCGGTGGAGCTGTCGCGCGTGAAGCCTGGGCGTCTGCTCCCGCCCTCCGACTTCCAGCGCGTCTGGCTCCTCACCGCCCCTGGTCGCGCGCAGATCGCCGCACAGGTTCTCGCTGCGGCGCAGGCCGCGTCGGCTTCAAAGCCCGAACCGCCGAAGGGCTGACCTCTCCGCGCCCCTCGCCGTCGACAGCACCGTCCGGCCGCCGACCGCTAGCTGTGACGCCCCCGCCTCTCGCCCCCCGCCCTACTCCCGCGAGGGCGCGAGCTCGAGCAGCGCCGCGCGGTTGTCCGCCTCGCGCAGCTCGCCGTCGACGAGGATCAGCTCCGCCACGCCCTCGCGCGGCGGGAGCACACCCAGGTCGTAGACGGCGTCGCGGCCGTCCCAGCGCAGCGTGCGCAGCCCCTCGCCGCGAGCGATGTCGGGGATGCGCAGGTCGTAGTCGAAGTGGTCGCCGACCGAGATCAGGTGAACATCGTCGCGCAGGCGGCCTCCCTTGAGCGCGGGTCGCGCTCCCACGCCGCGTCGGCGCCCTCGCGCTCGGGGTCGCTCGGGCGGTGCGCGAGAAAGCCACCGGCCTCCGCGCCGGGCGCGCCGAAGGCGGTGAGCGGTTCGAGCGACAGCGGGGTGATGACGCCGCGCGTCCAGTCGGCGCGCCGCGCGTCGATCGCGTCGGTGAGCAGGCCGTCGAGGGTCGCCGCGTCGGTGACGCCCTCGCGCAGGGTGACCGCGGCGTGCGTGACGAGCGCCCTCCGTCCGTCGAGGAGCGTCTCGTCGAGCGCGAGGCGGAACCTCCCCGCGAGACGACGCGAACTCGGCGTCGCCGACCGTCGCGAGCTCGGCCACGCGCGCGGCGTCGTGGTTGCCGAGCACCAGCGTCACGTTCTCCTGCGCGGCGAGCCAGCGCAGCGTGCCAGCCCCTCGCCGCGAGCGATGTCGGGGATGCGCAGGTCGTAGTCGAAGTGGTCGCCGACCGAGATCAGGTGAACATCGTCGCGCAGGCGGCCTCCCTTGAGCACGCCGCTGCGGTCGAGGAGCGCCATCGTGTGCGCGAAGGGCGCCTGCGGATCACCGAGGACGAAGCGTCGTGTCATGGGCTCCGGTCGGCCTTCGTAGACGCTGCGGGTGACGACGTCGAGGGGTGCGCGTCGATCGACGACAAGGGGACTCCACCTTCGGAATCACCGCGACTGCGCCCTGCGCGTGACGACGAGCTCCGCGGCCTCGTACCGCATCGACGTGACCGTGACGGCCGATGCCCCCGTCGTCGTCGGAGCGGCCCTCGCACAGATCCCAGTGAGAGCGATGAGCGCCAACGCATCGAGCGCCCAGTGCGCGATCCCCGCGCGGAGGACGCCGCCATCGCAATAGGGTCCACAGGACACGCATCGGACGCGCTGCGGGCAGACGGCGGTTGGACGCCCTACTGCCGCGCGCCCTCCGCCCCGAGCGCCTCCAGGTCCACCGACGCGTCCTCTCCGTCGCCCTCGCACTGCACCAGCCGACGGCAATCCTCCCCGAGCGCGTCTCGCACGCGCGACGGGTCCTGCGCGATCACCGCGCCCAGCGCGTCGCAACTCACCCGCTGCGCCGCCGCGCCGCACGCCGGGAGCAGGTTCTCGTTCGCCGCGCACCCCGGACGCTGCGCCACCGCCCCAGCGCCGACGCCGTCTGCGCCTCGAAGCCCTCCATCGCGCGGCGCGTCTCGTCGTCCAGCGCCCCGCCGTCGACCTCCGCGGCGTAGCAGTCCACCACCCGTCGCACGACCACCCGCGCGTAGCCCGCGGCCCACGCCGGAGCCTCTCCCCGCGCCATCCGCGCGGGCATCTCCGCCAGCGCGCGCGCGAGCTCGTCGCAGCTCAGCTCCCGCACCGACTCCACGCATCGACCCCGCGCCGCGTCGCCTTCGCACCCGCCCGTCACCAGCGTGCCCGCGAGCGGCGCCGCGACGGGCGTGAGCGCGCTCCGCAACACGTCTCGATCCCCCGCGCTCAACGGCCCCGACTCGCTCTCGTGGCACGCCGTGAACCTCGCCGTGAGCGCGTCGACCAGCGCCCCGTCCTCACCCCGCGGGACGACGCCCTCGGCCTCGGGGTCATCCACCGTCGCGTGATGCTGCGCGCTCCCCGACCGACCCACCACCAGCGCGCAGAGCGCGACCACCGACACGATCCCCCGCTTCATCTCAACCCCCTCCCTCCCGCCGCCTGCGCGCGAAGCCCGCCAACGCCTGCAGCAACACCGTCACCGCCGCGCCCGCCACGAAGCCCGCGCCCAGCCGCGCCTTCGCCACGGGCTCGACCCTCGCCGTCGGCCGCTCCGCCCGCTGCGCCGTCGGCGCTCCTCCCGCGCCGCCCGACGCGCGCAGCCTCGCCGACGTCCCACCGCCCCCCGCCGCGGGCTCGCTCGGCGCGGGCTCGCTCGGCGCCGTCGCCTCCGCGGGCGCCGCGACCGTCGGCGCCGGCGCGACGCTCGCGTCGGTCACCGCGATCGTCGTCGTCGCCGCGGGCGTCGTCGGAGCCTCGTCGTGACGACGGTGACGTCCGTGTCGCGAAGCCCGATGCGCGCGTCGCTCGTGGCGCTCGGTGCGCGCGCTCGCGTCCGCGTCGACCTCCGACTCGACCGCGACCGCAGGGCCGTCGACCGTCCCCTCTGCAGGGGCCGCTTGCGCCCGGTACGCCCGCATCATCGCCGCGAAGGACATCGGCCGCGGCGCGCGCTCACGCATCGCGCCGACGAAGCGCGAGAAGGGCCGTCGCTCGATCGATCCGCCCTCCGCCGTGCTCCGCGCGTGGCCTCCGCCAGAGGGGGCCTCGTCGACGGAGGGCGACGCGGGCTCCGGCTCCGCTGCGCTCGTCGTGGGCGAGGGAGGTTGGACAGCCGACGGCGCCTCGCGCGCGCCGAGCCACACCGCGAGCGGGACCATCGCCGCGCCCAGCACCAGCCGCGTCGTCGGAGACCCTCCGCCGCGCGCGACCTCTCGCGGAGCGTCACCGCGCGCGGGCGCACCTCCACGGAGCCGCGTCGCCCACGCCGCCGCGAGCGCGACGAACACGCCGCCGAGGAAGGCCCCGAACTCCAGCGCGAGGGTCTCGGGGTCGAGGTCGAAGCCCCCCGACGGGCGCAGGTCCCTCGCGGGCGGCGCCACGTCGCTCGCCGCCGAGGCCGAGAACGTGATCTCCCTCGGACGCCCCGCGCGGCGGGCGGGCCCTGACGTCGCCGCGCGCGCGGGGGGCTCGTCGTTCGACGCTCGCGGCGGCGCCTCGCCCGGGCCCACCACGCGCGAGAGACCCACGGCGCCCGCGCCGATCGCGAGCACCAGCGCCGCGGCGGTGAGCACGGCCTTCGCGCGGAGCGAGAGCCCGCCCGCAGAGAGCGCGCCGCGCAGCGCGTCGGTGAGGCGGTCGGACCACCCGCTCTCTTCGCTCACGAAGACCTCGAAGCCCGCGGCGCCGAGCCGCGCCTGCAGCGCGTCGACGGGAGCGATCTCGACCGACTCCATCACCAGGGCCGCCGAGGTCGGGTCGTCGCGCGCGATCGCGTCGCGCAGCGCGATGGTGGGCGAGACCCCCGCCTCGCGAAGCGCGTCGAGCAGCGCGTCGCCTCGCGCGCGCCGCGCGCCGATGATGAACAGACGATGTCGAGCCACGGACTCCCCCTGAGCGATGAACACAGGGGGACCCCACGCCCCTCCGTGCGAGAGCGTGGGGTAACGCCGATTCTCCGAGGGGGTCAACCGCGGCCCGCCCGCCGCGTGGCGCAGCGCAGGTGGGCCGAGGTCAATGGAGCGGACGGGCACCGGAGCGCCGCGCCGCCGTGGCCCTCATGGACACGCGTTCAGACTTCTCCGACCCTTCGTCGAGAGGTCTGCCATGCGCGCGCGCTCATGCCTCCCCTGGGTCCTCGCGGTCGCCTCGCTCGGATGCGTCGATCCGCGCGCGCGGGGTGAACCGTCGCCCGCGCTGGCGCCCGCGCGGCTGCGCGCCTTCGGCTCCGCCGACGCGGTGCGCGCGTGGCTCCGCGCCCTGCCGCCCGAGGCCCAGGTGTACTTCGACGGCGTGACCGTGGAGGTCTGCAACGGGGTCGACGACAACTGCAACGGGGCCGTCGGCCCTTCGGCCCAGCGCGTCGTCGCGTCCGACGCGCGGGCGACGTGGTCCGCGCGCGCCTCGGCGTGGAGTCCGTCACCAACAACCGGAGCGCAGGGCGTCGACGAGGGCGACATCGTGAAGGTCCACGGCGACCACCTCGTGGTGCTGCGCCGCGGACGGCTCTTCTCCGTGCGCGCGGGCGACGGCGCGCTCACGCCCGTCTCCGCCGTCGACGCCTTCGGCCGCGGCCGCGCGCGCGCGCCGAGGCGGCTGGTACGACGAGATGCTCGTCGACGGCGATACCGTCGTCGTCATCGGCTACAGCTACGAGGCGCTCGCCTCCGAGGTCGGGCTCTTCGACATCGACGCGGCGGGTGAGATCCGCTGGCGCGACACGATCCACCTGCGCTCCAGGCGACTACTACTCGTCGCGCAACTACGCGAAGCAAGCTCGTGGGCGGTCGCCTCGTGATGTACCTCCCCGTGCCGCTGCGCCTCGACGGCGCGGAGCCGTCGCTCCCCGCGGTGCGCCGCGCGCCGACGCGCCGTGGAGGGCGCTCGTCGTCCCGCGCACCTCTACCGCCCCGTGCGGTCCGACCCGCCGCAGCCCGTCGCGCACACGGTCGTGTCGTGCGACCTCTCGCGCGGCTTCGACTGTGAGGGCGTCGGCATCAGTGGGCCCCGCGGGCGCAGCGCTTCTACGTGTCCGACCGCGCGGTGTACCTCTGGCTCGACGGAGACCGACCGTCGGTCAGCGCGGCCGCCCCGCTCGCGCCCGGGGCCGCGACGCTCTTCCGCCTTCCGCTCGACTGCGGAGCGCGGCGCCGTGCTCGCGCGCGGCGCCGTCGGCCAGTTCTCCTTCGACGAGTCCGACGGTGAGCTGCGCGTGCTCGTGCGCGCCGAGGGCGACGGCGGGGATGTGGAACTTCGAGTCGACCCACGGCGAGGTCGCGCTGTTGCGCGTCCCGGTCGCGCTTCGATGACACGGTCCCGGTGGCGGGCGGCGATGCGTATCGGCCGCTGCCGCGGGTCGAGGGCGACGCGCCGTCGATCACAACCGCTTCGTCTCGGGCCGTTTGCTCTACGGCGCGAGCACCGCCGCCCGGCCTCCTGCGTGACCGGCCCCGCGCGGTCTGGGTGCGACGTCGCGCGCGGGCGCACCACCCGCGTCGACGTCTCGCACGCCGTCGACCGCATCGAGTCGCTGGGGCGCGACGCGCTGGTGGTCGGTGAGACGTCCGCGGGGCTGACCTTCAGCGCCGTCGCGCTCGACGCCGAGCCGCGCGTGGCGTCGCGGTACGGTGCCGGGCGTGGCGCAGGGCAGAGTCGCGCTCGCACAGGTTCTTCTTCCGCCCCGACGGAGACCGACGCGGCACCCTCGGCCTCGCGATCACCCGCGGCGGCGGCAGAGGCCTTCGACGCGCGTCCGGGTGGGAGCACGTCGACGCGACCTCGAGAAGACGCAGTGGTGTTCCTGAGCGTCGACGGTCTGCGGTTCCGCCCGATGGGCACGCTCGACAACCGCGGCGCGGCGGGCGACGACCGCTGCGTGGCCTCCTGCGTGGACTGGTACGGCAACACGCGCCCGATCTTCTGGCGCGACCGGGTCTTCGCGCTGATGGGCCTACGAGCTCGTCGAGGGCGAGGTCTCGACGGGCGCCCTGCGCGAGCGCGCCCGGTGAGGATCTCCTCCGCGCGCCGCGCCCCGCCGACGCCTGCGCGCTCGCGCTGAACGGGCCCTGACGCGCCGTCACCGCCGTCGTCGCGCGGCGCCCCTGACCCGCGCCGCGCTGCTACCATCGGCCCCGAGGCGACACCGATGAACGCACGGCACCTCGCGCTCTGCCTCGCCCTCGGCTGCGACGCCACCGCCGACGGAGGCTCCTCCCCCACCACCGACGCGTCGACCGCGACCGACGCCACCCGCCCTCGCGACACCGGAACTCCCAGTCGCGACGTCCCTGTCGTCCCTGCCGACGCGCCGCTGCCGATGCCGTCTTGCACCGCGGCGCCGGGCGGAGGCCGCGAGTCCACCATGCCCCCGCGGCAGACCCTCACCCTCGGGCCTCGACAGCGACGCGTGGCTGGCCTCCCCGGGCGTCGCCGACCTCGACGGAGACGGCCGCCCCGAGGTGGTCGTCGCGCGAGCGCTCGGTGGCCGTGTACGGCGCCGACGGCGCGATGCGCTGGCGAGCGAACGCGGGCTCGGGCCGCGTATGGGCCTCGCCCGTGGTGGCCGACCTCGACAACGACGAAAGTAAGCTCGACGATAGCGGTGGCCTCGGGCAACGCGGTGGCCGCCTTCAACGCGCAGGGCCAGCCGCTTCGGGGCTTCCCCGTGCGCTGGCAGGACGAGCTCCGCGCCCTCGCCGCGGGCGACCTCGACGGAGACGGCCGCGTCGAGCTCGTCGCCGCCAGCACCACCACCCTGCGCGCGAGCGGCCAGCGCGACCTCTTGATGGCGTGGAGGGGCGACGGCAGCGCGATGCCCGGGTGGCCGCCCAACACCAGCGGCGCGTCGGGCTGCGACGACAACTGCGACGTGACGGGAGGCTTCGACCAGAACCTCGCCGTCGGCCCCCTCGACGACGACACCTCGATGGACGTCCTCGCGCCGATGGACAACGCGTACATCTCCTGGCACCACGGCTCGGGCGAGGCCTTCCGCGCGGCTTCCATCTTCCGCGGCGTGACGCGCGTGCCGGGCGTGCGCTTCCTGCACGACTACGCCGAGGCGATGCAGGGCTACAGCGAGCACGAAGACAGCTCCGACCAGGCGCACTTCACCAACACCGCGCCGGCCATCGTCGACCTCGACGGAGACGGCCGCCGCGAGATCGTCGCCCTCGCCTCGGTGCAGAACGCGTCGCAGTCCGACCGCGAGCGCGGCGTGGCGCTGTGGGCGCTGCACAACGACGGCACGCGCCTCGCGGGCTGGGAGACCCCCTTCGCGGTGCGCCCCTACCTCGCGGGCCTGAACGACCTCGGCGACAACATCGTGGGCGCGACGAACCAGGTCGCGGTGGCCGACCTCCAGCCCGAGAGCGCGGGGCCCGAGGTGGTCTTCGCGGGCTTCGACGGCCGCGTGTGGTGCGTCGGCGCCGACCGCTCGGGGCGCTGGTCGACGGTCTACACCACCGACCCGACGGTGCTCACCGCGGGCGCGGTGATCGCCGACCTCACGGGCGACGGCCGCCCCGAGGTGGTCTTCGCGACCTACAGCCGGGCGTCGGGCGGCGCGGCGCTCTACGTGCTCGACGCGCGCGGGATGATCCAGCAGCGCGTGGCGCTCCCGGGCCGCGGGTCGATGGCGGTGCCCGCGGTGGCCGACCTCGACGGCGACGGCGCGCTCGAGGTGCTCGTCTCTCTGAAAGACACCACCCCGCGCGGAGAGGGCGTGCTGGTCTTCACGGTGCCGGGCTCGTCGACGGGCTGCGCGCCGTGGCCCATGGGCCGCGGAAACCTCCTGCGCAACGGCACCCCGACGGCGTGATCACACGGCGGCGCGCGCGCGGGCGACCCTGAAGCTCGCGGGGATCACCCGCGGCCCGGCGTGCGTCGCGGGCACCCACAGCCCCACGCCGTCTCCGAGCACCAGCACCTTCGGCCGCACCACCACCTGCCGCACGCCGGAGAAGGTCGCCTCGCGCGGCCTCCCGTCGTGCCCGTTGAAGCGCACGGTGACGGTGTGCCCGACGACCCCGTAGCGGCCGCGCACCTCGACGCTCTTCGCGACCACGGCGTCGACCAGCGCGCCCTCGCGCCAGATCGCGCGGGCCCGCGACGAGCGCGAGCGCCACACCGCCGCGACGACCGCGACCCCCACCGCGGCCACCGCGGCGATGCCGTAGAGCTGACCGCGCAGGTAGAACATGTCGGGCCGCGCGGCGCTGTAGAGCGCGCTCGCCGCGACCAGCACGCACAGGCCCACGAGCCACGGCCCCGCGGGCCACGCGCCCGTCGACACCTCGTGGGGGACCACCTCCCGCGGCGTCGGCGCGGGAGGGTGCTGCGACTCGTTCGGCGACGCGCTCACCACACCGATGAGATGCGCCCTCGGGCCGTCGGCGCAAGCCCGTCAGCCTGTCGCACGCGCGCGCCACGCGGCGAGGCTCACCACCGCCGCACCCCGAGGTCCGTCGGGCGGCGTGCTCAGCGTGAGCGCTTCGATCTCGGGCATCGCCTCGCCCACCGCGGCGCGGGCCGCGTCGAGGTCGAAGGTTCGCTCCCACAGCACCACCAGCGCGTAGAGGCTCGCGAAGGAGCGCGAGAGCATGAAGGGCTCGGCGTCGGCCCGCGCGAACTCCACGGGCCTGCCGAGGCGCATCGCGGCGCGGCGCTCGGCCGAGAGCGCGAGCTCCGCGGAGCTCAGCACGCGAGACCTCCACTCCCAGGGGAGCGCGGTGCAGCCGTAGGGGACGCGGTGGGTGTCGATGACGAAGGCCACGCCCGCGCCGCACGCGACGGTGAGGGCGGCGAGCCGCTCGTCGATGGGCCACGGCCAGTCGCGCACGGAGCGCTCCCTACGCGCGGTTGTCGTTGCTCGTCTCCCGCAGGATCACGTTGGTCTTGCTGCGCGACTCGCCCACCGAGGTGACGTACACCGCGGGGCGGTCTTGCACCGGGCACACCTTCTCGCACGCGCCGCAGCCGATGCAGAGCTGCGGGTCGACGTGCGGCCGCTGCAGGTGGACCATCCGCCCGTTGCGGTCGGGGGCGTCGACCTCCTCGACCCAGATGGCCTTCGGCGAGGTCGGGCAGAACTCCTCGCAGACGATGCAGGGCGTGGCCATCGACCACGGCAGGCAGCGGCCGTGGTCATAGAAGGCCGTGCCGATCTTGATGGGCTCGATGTGCCGCACGGGGTCGCCGAGCTTCTGCACCTCGGAGATCTTCTGGATCGCCCCCGTCGGGCACACCTGGCCGCAGAGCACGCAGGTGGGCTCGCAGTAGCCGATGCGCGGGATGAGGATGGGCGTCCAGAAGCCCTCGACGCCGCTCTCGAGGAAGGCGGGGTGCAGGGCGTTGTTGGGGCAGACCTTCATGCACTCCGCGCAGCGGATGCAACGCTCGAGGAAGTCCCTCTCGGGCATCGACCCCGGCGGACGGATCAACCGGTCGTAGTAGTTGCTGTCGATGGTGTCGCTGGTGCGCGCGAGGGGCAGCACCGCCGCGCCCGCCGCCGCGGTGACCAGCACCTTGCGGCGGTCCATCGAGTCCTGCGCCAGCGTCGCGCTCTTGCGGTTCGGGAACCACCGGAACTTGATCACGTCTTCAGGGCACGCGGTCTCGCAGTTGAGGCACATGTGGCACTCGTCCTGCCGCCACTTCACCCCGCCCTGCGGGCTGTCGGCGCCCTGGCAGTCGACCAGGCAGAGGTTGCAGTCGGTGCACTTCGAGTGGTCCTTCTCCATCCCGACCACGGCGTTGCGCGCGATGAGGCCGAGCGTCGCCCCGAGGGGGCACAGCGCCCGGCACCAGAACCGCGGGATCCAGCGGTTCGCGAGCAGCACCACGAAGAGCAGCGCGCCGATCACCCAGGTCTGGTGGAAGAAGTACTGCCGCGGCTGGAGCACCGTCGCCACGAGCGCGTCGCGCGTCGCGTCGCTGCTCACCTGCAGCGCGTGCACGTTGGTCTGCGACACCCCGTCGAGCGCGCGGCCCGAGATGTAATTGAGCGCGGGCAGCACCGCGAGGCCGATGGCCCGGATCGCCACGCAGATGGGGTCGAACAAGCCCCCGATGGCGCTCCCGCACACCGCCGCCACGAGGAAGGCCCCGAGCAGGTAGTACTTCGCGTTCTGGTACGGGTGCGTCATGTTCGCGCGCACGCGCCGCGCGCCGGTGGTCGCCCCCTTGGGGTTGGGGATCAGCCACGCGAAGAAGTGATGGAGCGTGCCGAAGGGGCAGATCCAGCCGCAGAACACCCGACCAAAGACCAGGGTGATCGCGACGAGCCCGAGGCTCCACCACAGCGCCCGGTAGACCGTGTGCGTCGAGAGGAAGGTGATGAGCGCGACGAAGGGGTCGGCGAGGAGGAAGCCCTCGACGGGGTAGGGCATCCGCACCGTGGCGCCGCCCGCGAAGCCGCCCCTGAACTCCGTGCGCACCAGCAGGAACAGGAAGAGAAACAAGAACCCCGCCTGCGACACGCGGCGCACGTTGCGCAGCCCCGCGATGATCTTTCTCGCGGGCAGGCCCGACCCGGGGCGCTTCTTCTTCTTGAGCTTCGCCTTCACCCACGAGCGCGCGCGGTCGAAGACCGACGGGCCCTTCGGGAGGTCTCCCGTCGCGACGGCGGTGCTGTGCGCCTCGGCGGGCGCGGCGGCGGTCGGCGTGAGCGTGACCTGCGCGACGGGAGAGGGCGCGGGCACGCCGTCGAGTGAGGGCACCGCGCCTACAACACCAAGCCACGGGATCGGCTGCGGAAGGTCGCTCACGTCGTCACCAGCAGCGGGTGGTTGAGGGCGAAGGCGACCTCGGCCGGGTCCATGTCGTCGGGCACCCAGAGCGCAGAGCGCGTGGGCGTGTCGTGCACATCGAGGGCGACCTCGCGCGGGCGGAGGTTCTGCCAGCGGGTGGTGCCGAGCCCTCGCTCCTCGCCCATGCGGAGGTAGGCGAGGTTCTCGGGCCGCTGCCCGATGAGCGTGCAGCCGAAGGCGTCGGCGGCGACCTGGTCGATGGTCGCGACGACGGTGTTCATCCGCCGGGTGTCGTCGACGTTCCCGCCCTGCGGGCCGTTGCGCATCATCACCCGCAGGCCGTCGACCACGGTGAGGGTCGGTCGCATGAAGGTCGCGAGGTCGGCGATGGAGACGTCGATCGACTGGTGGAGCCGGTTGCGGCGCCCGCCGAGGGTGCCGTACCAGTTCTTCATCGCCGCGGTGTACTTCGCGAGGTTGTGGTGCTTCGCGACGGGGAGGTTGATGACCTTGTCGGCCTCGATGAGCGTTCGGTAGACGGGCCACTCGTCGAGCACCGCGCCGCGCAGCCGCATCGTGCGAAAGCGGTGGTCCGCGGGGAGGATCACCTCGGCGCCCACGCGGTGCGCCTTCGCCCAGATCCCGCTGCGCTGAAAGCACCGGCCTGGGTCGTTGCAGCTCGCGTCGGTGACGACGACCTTGCGCGCGCCGGCCTCGAGCACCATCCGCGCGACGGCGGCCACGAGGTCGGGGTTGGTGTTCGCGGCCTGCAAGGGCGTGCGGTCCCACCCGATGTTGGGCTTGATGACCACCACGTCGCCGTTGGAGATGAAGCGCCGCATCCCGCCGAGCGCGTCGATGGCCTGCCGGGCGAGCACCGCGGGCGGGGTGGTCGTGACCCCGCGAGCGACGGCGAAATCGCTCGGGCCTCCGTGGTCGGCGCGGCGGTAGTCGCGCACCTCGCGTGCGCCGCGCGGGTCGTCGACGCGCCAGCCGCCGCGGTCGAAGCGGGCCTTGGCGATGAGGGCCGCCCCGCCGAGCACCCCCAGGGCCTTGCCCGCGCGGATCAGCGCCTCGCGGCGCGTGGGTCGAGGGTCTGCCATGACGCTGTGGCCTCTCTAAACCACGTCTACTTTGAGAAGTGGTGTGCTCGCAAAGAGACGCGAGTTGGGCGAGGAACGACGACCGCCGCGTGCCCGAGGCACGCAAGGGAGGAGTGACGACGGCCGACGAAGCGGATCTGCAGCGAGCGCGCCGCTTCTCAATGTAGACGTGGTTTATCCTTCAAAGAGGGAGGCGGAGCAACAACGCGGGGGCGTCGCGGTCGGCGTCCGTGGGTCAGTGTGCGGCGAGGGCGGCGCGCGCGATGGCGACCCTGCGGTCTTGCGGCGGAAGCTCCGCCCCAGGCGACATGTCTCCCGCGACGGCGACGACGGTGGTGCCCTGCCGCGCGACCACCAGCGGCCCTCCGGCGCCGTTCACCGTGACGGCTTCGTTGCCGAGGCCCGCGATGGGCTCGCTCGCCTCGCGGAGGCGGGCCATGGTGGCCGTGGCCTGCGCGGGCTGATCGCGGGTGAAGACCGCGACGCGCCAACGCTGGTTCCCGTCGCCGCGGTAGAAGCCCACCCAACCCGGGCCCGTGTCGGGGAGGTTGAGCACGTTGTTGGTGAGGTAGGCGACCCCTCCCCACACCAGCCCCTCGCGGGGCAGCGCCGCGGGGGGAGCCGGGGGCGTGGTGGCGCCGGGCAGGGCCGCGGCGATGCGCGTCGCGAAGGCGGGCAGGGCCTCGCGGGCGGCGGCGGCCATCGCGGCCTCGTCGCGCTCGCCGCTGTCGTCGGCGATGTTGATCTGCACGAGGTGCTGGCCCTTCCAGAAGACGAGCTGCGAGGTGCCGAGGAACCCGCCGCCCCCCTGGTTCACCGCGTGCGACTCCATCGTGGCCGGGTCGCGGCCCTCGGTGAGGAGCATGGAGTACTGCCCGAAGGCCCCGAGGGGTGAGCCCATGTCGTAGACCTCGGCGGTCACGACGAGCTCGGTGCCGGGCTTGCGGTAGTCGGTGCGACCGAGCTGGCGAAAGCCGTACTGCACGTACTTCTCGCCCGCGCCGTCGATGAGCTGGAAGAGCTCCTGACCGTTGGCGAGGCGCACGTCGCCCGACTGCGCCCAGCCCGGGATCGACGTGCCCTGCGGGAGGTACTGCGCCGACTCGCGGAAGGCCGCCGCGGGGGCCGGAGGGTCTACCGCCGTCGCGGGAGGCGCGCCCCGAACGGCCGTCGGACGGTCGGCCGTGGCCGCGGTCGTGGGCGGCGGGGTCGGTCGAGACGGGGTCTCCCTCCGGCAGGCCGACACCGACAACAGAATCCCCAGGGTCACAGAGCGGACGCGCATCGCCGGGGGGTGATACGGTGCCTCGGCATGGGGTCGCAAGTCGTCGGCGCGACACGCTCAAACCCGCAGCAATCCCCACGAGAGAGCACGCTCTACGGCGGTGTCGGAGGGGTCTGCAAAGATTTCAAGGTCCCGCAAGGGTTATCGAGGAGCCCGTTGGATACCCAGGGAATCCAGGCACTCTTCGCGACTCCGAGGGGGAGGGCACATCGGTTGCAGCGAAGCTCACCCGTGCGCAGGCCCTCGGCCGAGTCTGGCTTCTCCCTCCTGGAGCTGATGGTGGTGGTGACCATCATCGCGATCCTGTCGGCGATGGTCCTGCCGGGCTTCTCGCAGGCGGGCCGCGAGCGGCGCATCCAGCAGTCGGCGGTGTCGGTGCTCGACCTCATCCGCGAGGTGCGCTCCCGCGCGATGTACCGCGGCCGGGCGCAGCTCCTGGTGATCCAGTCGTCGGGCTCGGCCCTGCGCTTCGACGGGTGGGAGGGCACCGAGAGCTCGTGCCGCCTCTCTCGCTTCGGCAGCACCGCGGGCGTGCTCGACCCGACGCTCCGGGTCGCCCAGCTCGACCTCTCCACCGCCGAGTACGCCCGCGACAACCTCAACGCGGTGATCTCGCTGCCCGCGGGCGCGAGCTACCTCGAGATCTGCTTCACCCCCACGGGCAACGCCTACTTCACGCAGATGCCCGTGAGCCTCCCGAGCGAGGAGTGGTCGAACGACTCGATGCTCACGGGCTCCGGCGGCGCGTACCAGATCGACGTGTTCCAGGTGCTGAACAGCACCGAGAACGGCGTGCGGCGCCACGTGATCATCCCCCTCTCTGGCAACCCGAGGCTGCGCACGTGAGCCCCCGCCTTCGCCGACGCTCCCGCGCCTCGGGCGGGTACACCCTCGTCGAGGTCCTCGCCGCGCTCGCGGTGCTCGGGGCCGGGCTCCTGGGCATCGTGGCGATGCAGGGCGCGGCCGTGGGCGCGAACCAGCGCGCGCACGAGATCACCATGGCCACGGCCCTCGCGCGCCGATGGCAAGACCGCCTCCGCCGCGACTCCTACCAGTGGAACTTCCCGTCGCAGGCGAACCCGGTCTCGAACCTCAACAACACCTGGTACCTCGGGCAGCTCCTGACGGTGCAAGACACCAACTGGATCCAGCCCCCGTCACGCACCGACGGCGCGCAGCTCGTCGAGCACGCCGCGGCCGACTACTTCGGCAACGACGTCTCGCCCATCTCCAGCGACGCCTACTACTGCGTCCACGTCCGCCTCGCGATGCTGGTGCCCAACCAGCTCGCCCGCGCCGAGGTGAGGGTCTGGTGGTACCGCCAGGGCGGCCAGCGCCCCGCGGCCTACGACAACTGCGGTCAGGCCGCGCTGACCACCATGGGCAACGACACCACCAACGTGCGCTGGGTCCACGTGACCCAGCTCCTCCAGAGGCACGAGCTGTGAGCGCGCGACGCCGCCGACACGCCGCGCCGCAGGCCGGCTACACCCTCGTCGAGCTGATGATCGCCGTGCTCATCACGTCGATCGTCGTGGGCTCGCTGTACTCCGTCTCGAAGCAGGCCACCGAGACCTTCAACCAGCAGCAGCGCACCGCCGAGATGCAGCTCCGGCTGCGCTTCGCGATGGAGCAGCTCCGCGCCGACATCGCCCGCGCGGGCTTCATGTCGACGCCCAACTCCTTCAGCGACCCGCGGGTGTGCCCCAAGCCCACGACGCTCTACCAGGCCGTCGAGGTCTCGCGCCCCGCGCCGCGCATCCCGCTCCCGTCCGAGAACCGCTTCGTGAACCCGGTGACGCTGCGGCTCACGGGCAACTACGCCTCCGTCGACGAGTACTCGGTCGCGGGCATCACGGGCGGCACCATCGTGCTGCAGAACCAGACGCCGCAGTGGGCGCGCATCACCAGCGCGGCGCAGTTCAACCGGATCTTCCTCGGCGGCGCGGGCGGCCGGCGCCTCCTGCGCATCACCAGCCCCAACGGCCAGTCGCAGTTCGTGCAGGTGATCGGCGGCGTGTACCAGACGGCCTCGTCGGCTGCGCTGCCGCAGCTCCTCGTGACCCCGCCGCCGGTGCTGGTGGGCGACGGCTCGTCGGGGAGCTCCGCGGGCGCGGCCTGCGGCATCACGGGCCTGGGCACGGGCTCGACGGTCGCGCCGATCTCGATGGTCGAGTACGCGATCGACAACATCTCGACCACGCTGCCGGAGCTGTACTCCACCGACGCGCTCGAGGCCGCGGCGAAGACCGACCTCGTGCGCCGGGAGTTCAACCTCCTGCCCGGCCCGGTCGAGATCCCCGGCTCGGCGCGCGTGGTTGGCGAGTACGCGGTGGACCTCGACGTGGCCCTGGCCATCGACGTGGGCAACCCCCTGGGCAGCGCCACGGGCATGGTGTCGATGCGCACGATCCCCTTCAGCGACACGACGATCACGCAGGTCGTGGGGAGCCTCTCGACGGTGGGCACGGGCACCGCGCGGCCCGAGCGGCTGCGGTCGATGATCGTGAGGCTCTCGATCCGCGACCGTCAGCAGGACCCGGCCTTCCCCTGGGTGGCGCGGCCGGCCTCGACGTATCCGCTCACGCGCTTCAGGGTCTTCGACGACCGCCTCGGGTCGGCGCGCGTGCGCACCCTCACCACCGAGGTCGCCGTCCCCAACGTCGCCATGAGGAACCTCCGGTGATGAACCCCTCGCGCCGCCCCCGACGTCTCCGCCGCCGCCGCTCCGAGCGGGGCGTGGCGATGTTCGTCGTGATGATGCTGGTGATGATGGTGAGCGCCGCGGGGGTCTTCGTGGCGAAGTCGTCGTCCCTCGAGGTCCGCTCGTCGGGCTACGTCCGCCAGGCGGCGCAGACGCACTACATCAGCGAGAGCGGCGCGTCGGCGGTGGTGGCCCGGATGCGCACCAACTGCGGCGCGTACTTCAACACCTTCCTCCGCACGCGGGCCATGGCCATCGCGCCCGAGTGCCCGCGCATCACCACCTCGCGGGGAGACATCACCCCGCCCTGCTACGCGTTCGTGATGAACGACTTCAACGTCATCACCACGCCCCTGACCCTGTTCCGCAACCCGACGGGGTCAGGGTCGAGCCGCCTCGACGGCTCCTTCGGCGCGGGCGGGCTCACCCCGAACTTCAGGGTGATGGTGACCGAGCTCGGCGCCGACACCGCCCCGCGCCGGGGGACGGACCTGTCGTCGCCCGCCCTCACGTCGATGCCCATGCGCTACCTCGTCGAGAGCACGGGGAGCTCTGAGCTCGAGACCGCGACCTACGGCGCCGACGCCACCAACGACGCACGCGGCACGGAGCAGCTCCGTGCGGTGACGGTGATCCAGTGCAACTGAACAGGCACCGCCCTGGAGAATTGGTCATGAAGCGCAAGGCCCTCAGCACCCTCGCCCTCGCCGCCGCGGTCACCACCGCGTCGGTGTCCGCGCAGGCGCAGCCTGACATCCGGCTGATCCGCCCGAACATCATGACGATGCTCGACAACTCCGGCTCGATGGAGTGGCGGGTGTCGTCGCGCGTGGTCTGCGGCGGCGTCGGCACGCCCCCCGACGGCGGCGAGTGCAACCGCTGCTCGAACGGCGCGTCGATGTGCTCGCCCTCGTGCCCCGCCTCTGAGCAGCGCAACCGCTGGACCACGGCCCTCGAGGTGCTCACGGGCTCGATCCAGAACTACACCTGCCTCGAGGCCCCCCGCACCGACTCGTCCTCCTACGACTACCTCTACCAGATCCCGCACCACCTCCCGCTCTCCAACGGCGTGCCCCTGTTCCGCGCCGGCGCGGCGCAGTCGAACGACGGCATCTTCGACGTGTACGCCGACCGCGTGCGCTTCGGCCTGATGACCTTCGACAATGACCAGCGCCCCGGCCTCGCCGCCTACGACGGCATGTTCTCCTACGCGGCCAACCGCGACCTGCGCTTCAACTACCCGGGCTGCCCGACCTACACCGTGAACCTCGGCGCGCGCCGCGCCTCCGTCGACAACAACTACTCCGACCAGGTGCCCGGCGGGCTCATCTCCGTGGGCAGCCCCTCGGCCGACACCGCCGCGCTCGGTCTCATCAACCGCCAGATCCAGGAGTCGCTCACGGGCCGCGCGTCGACCATGACCGCGGCCGAGGTGCCGGGCCTCCGCCCCTACGGCCAGACGCCCATCGCGGCGATGCTCGAAGACGTCCTGAACTACTGGCGCACCAACAGCGACGTGACCGACGGGTCGATGGGCGGCTCGGGCGACCCCTACTTCAACTGCCGCACCCGCGCGAACCTGCTCATCACCGACGGCGCCCCCAACATGGACTTCCGGTACAACTCCGGGGCTTCGTGTGAGGGAGGCACGGGCCACTGCCCCTACCAGCGGCCCGAGCTCACCGCGATGGAGATGGCGATGATGGGCCCCGGCAACCCCGCCGTGCGCACCTACGTCCTCGCCTTCAACGCCCTCGACAGCGAGGTCTCGTCGGCGCTCGAGCCCATCGCCATCGCGGGCAACACCAGCCGGGTCTACTACGCGAGCGACCGGCCCTCCTTCGCCGCGGCCCTGTCGAGCATCCTCGACACCATCACCTCGGTGACCTCGACCCGCACCCCGCCGGTCTTCGGCGAGGCGGGCACGCCCTCGGCCGTGGGCACCACGCAGTACCAGTTCAACGCCTCGTTCACCGTCGCCCCCGGCGTGCCCTGGTCGGGCAACCTCGTTCGTACCCGCACCACCTGCGAGGCCCCGTCGATGGGCGCCGCGCCGGTGCCCACGCCGCAGACCCCCGACCAGAACCAGAACGACGACTTCGCGTTCAACCTCCGCCGCACCCAGCGCGACGCGCGCGGCTGGGGCCAGCGCTACCTCTGGACCTTCGTGCCCACCGGCGCGACCACCCCGGCCGCGATGCAGGGGCCGATCCTCAACGGCCAGAGCACCGCGGTGGGCCAGGCCCGCGAGCTCGACGCGACGCTCGACCCGCGGCTGTTCAGCTACACGAGCAGCGGCGAGGTGAACACCATGCTCGCGTGGCTCCGCGGGGAACCCGGCACGGTGCGCGAGAACCGCCCCCTCGGCGACATCTACCGCTCGACGCCGACCTTCGTCGCCGCGCCCGCGATCAACCTGCAGGACCAGACCTTCCTCCAGTACCGCCAGCGCGGCCTGCCCGCGACGGGCCGCCGCCGCAGCGCGGTGCTCGTGGGCACCCGCGAGCCGATGCTCTACGTCGGCACCAACGACGGCATCCTGCACGCGTTCAACGCCGACTCGGGCGAAGAGGCCTGGGGCTTCGTGCCGCCGTACCTCGTGCCGCAGCTCCGCTCGGGGTACCCGACCTCGCGCACCCAGGGCGTCGACGGCACGCCGGTCGTGAAGGAGGTCTACTACGAGCGCTCGTCGGGATCGCTCTCCGACGACTCGGTGTGGCGCACCGTGATGGTGGTGGGCCTTCGCAACGGCGGCGGCGCCTACGTCGCCCTCGACGTGACCGACCCGTACAACCCCTCGTTCCTCTGGCAGTTCACCGACTCCGACCTGCGGGTCTCGTCGGGCACGCCCGCCATCGGCACGGTCTTCGTGACGATCCCGTCGGGCAACCCGATCCTGCCCGCGACCGGCGCGCCGGTGGAGCGCGCGGTGGCCTTCCTCCCCGGCGGCACGGGGCAGCTCTCGGCCTCGTGCAGCGCGACCGCCCCCGGCGGCGCGATGCCCTCGCGGCCCAACAGCCTGCTCTCGCCCGTGCGCGGCTCGGGCCGCGGCGCCTCGCGCACGAACCACCGCTGCTGGGACGGCGACACGGGGCAGTTCCTCTACGTGGTCGACCTGAAGACCGGCGCGCTGCTGCGCAAGCTGGGCACGGGCTCGGGGAGCAACCAGGCGACGGGCTCTCCCATCGTGGGCTCGCCGGGCCTCTACAACGGCGTCGCGGGCGTGGTGACCACCCGCGCGTACGTGGGCGACGCTGACGGCGTCTTGTGGCGCGCGGACTTCTCCAGCCGCGACCCGTCGCAGTGGTGGATGACCGACGTGTACGACCTCTTCTGGGACCGCGGCTACGACGCCGGCCGGATGATCGTCGAGCGCCCGGCCATCACCGTCGACAGCCAGGAGCGCACCGTCGTGGCCTTCGGCTCGGGCGACCCCGACCAGCTCGAGGGCACCGACGAGAACCGCGTGGCCTCGTTCACCGAGTCTGTGCTCACCGACTCGTCGGGCATCGCCGCGGCGATCCAGATGACCCCGAACTGGGAGATCCGCCCCGGGCCGCAGACCACCGACCGCGACTTCTTCGCGGGCGAGCGGCTCACGGGCCAGCTCACCCTGTTCAACAACGTCCTCTACTTCGGCACCTTCGTGCCGCAGTCGAACACGGCCGACCCCTGCCAGATCGGCTTCGCGCGGCTCTGGGGCGTCGATATGCAGGCCGACGACCCCGCGGGGAGCTACTACCCCAAGCCCCGCCTCGACCTCGACGGCAACACCAGCACCACGGCCGACATCGTCCGCGTGACCCGCGACCTGAACAACAACGGCACCGAGATGGACGACGGCAACGACCTCCTCTTCGGCGTCGCCGTGGCGCGCAACGCGACCTGCAACCTGGCCGCGACGGCCCTCGACCCCCTCACGGGCTCGCCGCGCACCTACGTCAGCTCCTCGACGGGCGGCGACTACCGCCTGGTCCTCCAGGTCGCCCGCTCCTCGGGCACCGTGGGCGCGACGAACACCTTCACGTTCAGCCGCAACCTGGCGACGCCCTACCTCCCCGCGCGCATCGACTCCTGGGCTACCATCTTCGAGTGATGCGACAGGCCACGGCCACCGCGCTCGCCGCGCTGGCGGTCCTCACGGGCTGCCAGCGCCACGACGACCCTTCCCCTCCCATCGTCGCCCCGGTGGTGATCGCCGCCGACGTGGGGCCGGTGCCCGAGGTCGAGTCGTCTCCCGACGACCTCATGCCCGGCGACAAGGTCGCCTTCGGGCTCGTGATGCCCGTGCAGACCACCCTCCGGCTCGACGCGCACGACCTGAAGATGTTTCGCGTGATGGCCCCCATGAGCCGGGTGATGCGGTACTTCCAGCAGCGCCTCGAGATGTCTCAGGCCGACATCCACCCGCTCGCGGCGATGATCCGCGAGGCCTCGGTGCGCGACGCCGGCGTGGCCCTCGTCGTCGACGTGGGCGTGCGCGACGAGGGCGACACCACCTTCGTCACCGTCTGGAACCGCTCGCCCTCCGAGGCCCCGCAGGCCACCGCGCGCAGCCTCGAAGAGGCCATGGGCGTCGACCCCGCCACGGGCCGCGTGCGCCCTGAATTCAACCACTGACTTCTGCGCAAGGCCCGTGCGCGAAGATCGGGCGGTGAACCCTGCCGTCCCGGCCTGCGTCGCGGTGCCCGACTCCGTCCCCGCGGCCCGCTAAAGGTCTCCGCGCTGCGCGGGTCCGTCGCCGCCCTGGCCGAAGCCCTGTTCTCGACCGAAGACGGCCCCGCGCCCGAGCACCGCGTCGCGTGGCTCTGCGACGAGCTCGACCACTTCTTCTCCTACGCGGGCCCGCGCGCGCGCACCAACCTCCGCCTGTGCCTCACGGGCGTGAGCGTGCTCTCGCCCTGGATGGTCGGCCGCCCCGGAGGCTTCACCACCATGCCCGTCGCCCTCCGCCGTGAGGCCGTCGAGCGCCTGGAGCGCAGCCCCCTCGGGCTCGCGGTCTTCGGCGCCAAGGCCATGCTCTGCATCGTCTGGTACGAGCACCCCGAGAACGCGGCCTTCATCGGCGCCGACGGGCTGTGCCTCCGGAGGCGGCCGTGAGCGCGGGCGGGTACCACTCCGCGAGGTCGTACGGAAAGGCCCTTGAGCTCGACTGCGACGTGGTGGTCGTGGGCTCCGGCGCGGGCGGCGCGGTGGTCGCGACGGAGCTCGCCCGCTCGGGCCAGCGGGTGATCGTGCTGGAGGAGGGCCCGAAGGTCGACGGCCCCACGCACGGGTCGATGCGCCCGAGCGAGTCGATGCGTCACGTCTGGCGCGACGGCGCGCTGATGATCGCGGTGGGGGTCGGGGGCTCGCCGTCGATCAACGTGACGATGGCGCGCTGCGTGGGCGGGAGCTCGGTGGCGACGGGGGGCGTGTGCTTCCGCGTGCCCGACCACATCCTGCACCACTGGGAGCACGAGCTCGGGCTCACGGACTACACCGCGGCGGCGCTGGAGCCCTACGCCGCGCACGTCGAGCACGCGATCCACGTCGAGGAGGTGCCCGCGTCGATGCGCTCGCGCTCGACGCGCTTGTTCGCCGAGGGCGCGGCGAAGCTGGGCATCGACCTGAAGCCGCTGAAGCGCAACACGCGCGGGTGCGACGGGTGCGGGCGGTGCAACTTCGGCTGCCCGCACGGCGCGAAGATGTCGGTCGACCTGAGCTACCTGCCGCGCGCGGTGGAGCACGGCGCCGAGGTGTGGTCGCACACGCGGGTGACCAAGGTGATCTTCCGCGGGCGTCGCGCGGTGGGCGTGAAGGGGTGGCTGCTCGACGGGCCCGACAGCACGCCCGGGTCGAGGCTCACGGTTCGCGCGAAGCGCGTGGTGATCGCGGCGGGCGCGTGGCACACGCCGGTGCTCTTGAAGCGCAGCGGCGTGGGGCACCCGCGGTGGGTGGGAAAGGGCATGACCCTGCACCCGGGCTTTCGCGTGCTGGCGCGCTTCGACACGCCGGTGCGTGGGTGGCAGGGGTCGCTGCAGAGCGCGTACACCGACGCGTTCGAGGACGAGGGCATCACGCTGATGTCGCTCTTCGTCCCGACGGGGGTGCTCGGCGCGACGATGCCGGGCGTCGGGCCGGAGCACGTCGCGGCGGCGCAGAAGATCGACCACCTCGCGATGTTCGGCGGGATCATCCACGACCAGGGCGGGGGCACGGTGCACGTGGTGCCGGGGGCCGACCCGGTGGTGACGTACAGGATGGCGCCGGAGGACAAGGCGCGGATCCCGCGCGCGGTGACGCTGATGGCCGAGGCCTTCTTCGCGGCGGGGGCGAAGGAGGTGTTCCTCCCGATCCTCGGGATGCGCGGCGTCGACGCCGACGGGATGCGCGCGGTGGACTGGTCGCGCGTGCCCGCGACGCGGATCGAGTGCGCGTCGCAGCACCCGCTGGGGAGCGCGCGCATGGGTCACTCGCCCGAGGGCTCGGTGGTCGACCCCGACGGGAGGGTGTGGGGCGTCGACGAACTGTATGTGGCCGACGGGAGCGTGTTGCCGTCGAGCCTCGGGGTGAACCCGCAGCTCTCGATCATGACCGTCGCGACGCGCTTCGCGTGGAAGATGCGCGAGCGCCGCTTCATGGAGTGACCGACCGCCTACCCCGGACGGAAGTCCGGCGTGCGGCCCACAACAACACCAACCACGCGATCGCGATGCCACCGCGTGACGGAGGGCGCGCGCGGCAGCTACACCCGCCGGAGACCAGCCGTCCCGCGGGAGGTGACGTTGGTGTCGCGACGTCCATGTCGGGTGTCGCGTCGGTCGAGGCGTCGACCCCCGCGTCGACGGGCGCGCAGACCCCACGCGCGCAGCGCTCGCCGTCGGGGCAGCGGACGGCGCCGCAGGGGAGGTCTCCGCACCCGCCGTCCGCGAGGCACACCTCTCCGCCGGGGCAGTCGTTGCAGCGGCAGGTGTCCTCGCCTTTGAAGGGGCCGCCACTCCCCCGCAGTGAGAAGCGCCACAAACCCGCGGTCCCGCCAGGGACGTTGGTACTGTCGCACGGTCTCCGAAGACCGCCGTCGCTCGCCCTGACGACGTCCAGGGAGAGGTACGAGACGACGGCGTTCCACCCGACGCTCACCGCGGTGTCGTCGAAGCCCCACTCACAGCGCGCATAGCGGAATTCGACACTCTCGTCAGGCCATCGGCAACCTGGACGAGTGCTCCACGTGAACTGCGCGCTGACGCGCAGACCGTCGCGCGCGGAGGACTCGACGTCGAGCCAGGTCACGACCAACCGTTGCGCATCGACGTGCCAGTAGATCGCGTTCTGCGTGATCCCGTCTCCGTTCGTGGTGTCGATGTCGGACCACCACGGCGCGAACAACGGCGGCCCTGTGAAAGGGAACGAGGACGGCCGGCCCGAGAAGGGGTCCGAGAACGACACGGTGCCGTTGGTGTTCACCCAGGCGATCGAGAGCAGGGGTGGACGACTCCCGCGAAGGAACCCGGGGCCAGCGTCAAGCGGAGGAGGCAGATCGACGCGCTCGGAGAGGCCGCGCCCCGTGGGGAGGCGGTGCTCTCCGTAGCCCATGCGGCCGCCGAAGGTGTCGAGCAGCGGCACCGCGCGCGCGCTCGACGCGCAGAGCACCAGCGAGAGGGCGAGCGCGGCGCGCACCGCGGCGAGCCTACTCCCTCCAGCGGATCTCGACCTCGGTGAATCCCAACGCCTGCACAAGACCGCGGATCGTCTGCTCGGCGTTGCGGCGCGCCCGCGGGAGCACGCCCGCTTCGATGGCTCCGTCGCGGATCGAGCGCTCGGCCTGCTGGCGCGCGCGGGTCTCCAACTGCTCCTGACGGCGCGCGAGCGCGTCGGTGGTGCGCTGGTGAACGTAGGTGTGCTCGCTGTCGAGGCGCGACGAGAAGACCTCGACGGGGGGGAGCGTGAGCGTCGCGCGGTGGTGCTCCATGTCGACCACGACGTCGTCGGGGCGCAGCGCGGAGAGGTCGACGCCCGCGATCACTTCTCCCACCGCGACGAGGAGGATCGCGTCGTCGGCCTCGATCAGTCCCCACAAGCGCGACTGGTGCTCGCGCAGGTCCACCACGCGCTCCATGTGGAAGGACACCGACTCCAACCGCGCGAGGTCGCGCACCGCGCGCAGCACGTCGGGCGTCGGGCGCACCACCGTGGTCACCACCGTCGGCGGCGGGATCGTCGGGGGCTTCACCTTCAGCGCCGCGACCACCGCCGCGGCGAGCACCGCCGCGATCACCATCAGCAGCAGCGTCGCGGCGCGGGAGGAGCGGTCGGCCATCGGGTCAGTGTAGGCGCGACGGCGCGCGGGGCACGCCGCTACGCGAGGTCGCGCTCCGACGCCGCGCGCATCGCCGCGACGAGCGGCACCGCCGCGTACACCAGCAGCACCAGCGCGCCGACGCCCATCGAGAGCTGCGGCACCTCTCCCGTGAGCGCGCCCGGCAGGCTCGTCGGAGGCAGGCCCGTGATCGACCCGATGTGCCGCGTCATCGACACCCACGCGAGCGGCCCCCACAGGCCCGGCAGCGCCACCTCGGTCACCGCGAGCAGCGCCAGCGCCGCGCCCACCGGGTGCTTCGGGACGAGCGTCCCGACGCCCTCGGCCACCGCGGCGAGCACCACCGCTTCGAGCGCGAGCCCCAGCGGAACCCGCGCGAGCGTCGCGACCTCTCCGCCGCCGCTCGCGACCAGCGTCGCCACCGCGAGGAGCACCCCGCTCGCGAGCATCACCGCGGCGGAGATCGCTGCGTGGCCCGCGAAGTCTCCGAGCACCACGGCGATGTGCGCGCCATCGGGCGCACGAACCAGTAGACCACCGTGCGCTGCGCGTAGCCGTCTCCCGCCGTCGCGGCCACCAGCGCCACCACGAACAACGGGGCGATCACCATGATCGCGAGGGCCTCCGCGCTCGACGCGACGCCGCCCGCCGCGCCCGCGATGGCCGCGATGGCCGCGGGCACCAGCCCCAGCGCCGCCAGCCCCCACGTGCTCGGACGCCGCGCCGCCCGCAGCGCCGCCGTGCGCGCCACCGCCGCGGCGCTCACGCCTGACCTCCGCGCGCGCCCATGGTGAGGTAGCGGAAGACCGCCGCGAGGTTGTCGTCGGGCGAGGTGAGCGAGGCGATGGTCACGCCCTTCTCCTTGGCGATGCGGGGGAGCGCGCCGTAGCACGCGTCAGGGTCGCGGGTCTCGATCTGGAGCCAGCGGTCTCCCGAGAAGCGCAGGGCCGCGACGTAGGGCTGCGCGGCGAGGGCCTCGGCCAGCGCGCGCGGCGCGGCGCACTCCACCGCGACGTGGTGCGGGTGGCGGTCGATCAGCGCGCGGATCGCGTGCAGCTCTCCCTGGGCGAGGAGCTGACCGTGGTAGAGCACCACGATCTCGCGGGTCATCTGCTCGACCTCCTCGAGGATGTGGCTCGACACCACCACGGTGCGACCCTGCTTCCCGAGCTCCTGGATGAGCTCCACCATCTGCGCGCGGGCGAGGGGGTCGAGGCCCGTCATGGGCTCGTCGAGGAGCACCACCTCGGGGTCGTGCACGATGGCCTGCGCGAGCTTGGTGCGCTGGCGCATGCCCTTGGAGTAGGTCGCGAGGCGACGGTCCATCGCGGACTCGAGGCCGACCTTCTTCAAGACCGCTTCGGACTTCGACGCGGCCTCGTCGGGGCCCATGCCGGCGGCGCGGGCGAGGGCGGTGACGAACTCCCGCGCGGTGAGCTCCTCGAAGAAGACCTCGATCTCGGGCGCGTAGCCCAGACGTCGGTACACGTCGGGGTCGGGCACCGCGCGACCGAGCACCCGCACCTCTCCGCGCGACGGAGACAGCTCCCCTGTCATGCACTTGAGCAGGGTGGACTTGCCCGCGCCGTTCGGCCCGAGGAGGCCCGTGATCCCAGGGCCGATGCGGAGGTGCACCTCGCGCAGGCCCAGCACCGGGCCGTACCACTTCGACAGGCCCACGCACTCGACGACGGGGGCGCTCATCCGCGCATCACCTCGGCGGTGCGGAGGCGCTGCGCGGCGAGGGCGAGGCCGCCCGCGATCCACGCGGCGCACGCGAGCGCGGGGACGAGCTTCTGCCAGCCGTGGAGTTCCTGCGCGGCGCCGGTGAGTACGGCCGCGACGCCCGCGGGCGCGGTGACGACGTCGAGGGCGGCGACCCACACGTGGTTCGTGGCCGACGCGACCGCCGACGCGATGAACATGGTCCCGAGCACGAGGGCGGCGAAGAGGGCCTGGGCGAGCCCCGCGCGGCGGGTGAGCGACGACACGCCGAGGGCCACCGACGCGAGCACCGCGACGCGGAGCACCACGGCCACCGCGGCCTTCGCGGAGAGGGCGAGCAGCGCGAGGGGCTCGCCCCCGAGGGCGAGGCGCTCGACGGAGAGCGCGGCCACGGTGACGAGCGGCGGGAGGAGGGCCCAGCCGCCCGCGGAGAGGAGCCTCCCGAGGAGGTACTGCGGCACGCCCACGGGCCGCGCGAAGTGGAACTGGAACGCGCCGGCGTTGAGGTCCTTCGAGATGGCCGGCGCGCCGCAGAGGAGCACCAGCAGGAAGCTCGGGAGGAACTGCGAGCGCAGCGACGCGGTGACGAGCATCGCGTTGGCCTCGCGCATCACGTCGGGCACGGCGCGCTGCACCTCGTGGGCGTTCTCGTTGATCGCGTTGCTGAAGAACCAGATCCCGCCGACCACCACCGCGGTGACCGCGAGCGAGAGGAGCGAGAGGAGCAGCGCGATCTTCACGCCGCGCTGCCGCCACTGGGTGGTGAGCGCGTAGCGGGCGATGACCAGCGGGCGCGTCCACGCCGGGAGGCGCGTGCCCTCGTACCGCCGGTAGGAGAGGTTGTAGATGGTTCCGGTGGTCATTCCCGGTGCGGAGTAGGCACGACAACGGGGGTACGTGACAACTCCCCCGCGGCGCCCGGCCCGCTCGTTGCCGCCGCGCGCGCGGGTGTGCCTATGATCGCCGAGAACGGAGGCCCTTACGCATGGATCGCTCGCTTCGCCGCGGTGGGATGGCCCTGGTGTGCCTGTCGGCCCTCACGGGCTGCTTCAACGCAGACCAGATCGCGACGGTCCCTGACGACGGCGGCGCGGGCGCGGACACGCCCTTCGTCGACGCGGGCGCCAAGGCCGACGCGGGCGCCGTCGACGTGGGGGCGGTCGACGGGGCCGCGCCCATGGACGCGGGCGGCGGCGACGCGGGCGAGACCGCGGACGGCGGCGCGACGGGCGACGTCGGTGTCGCGAACGACGGGTCGTCGGTCACGGACGCGCCGCCCGCGATGTGCGGCGACGTGGAGCGCTGCGGCAACGGCGTCGACGACGACTGCGACGGCACGGTGGACGAGGGCTGCGCGTGCATCCCGGGCGAGACGCTGCGCTGCTGGGGCGGCCGGCCCGAGCTCGCGGGCCGCGGGGCCTGCACCTTCGGCACGATGCGCTGCACGGGGAGCGGCGAGTTCGGCACCTGGGGCGCGTGCGAGGGCGCTGGCGGGCCGAGCGTCGAGGCCTGCGGCAACGACCGCGACGACGACTGCGACGGCACCGTGGACGAGGGCTGCGGGTGCCGACCCGGTGACACCCGCACCTGCTACACGGGCCCGATGGGCACCGCGGGCGTCGGGCGCTGCCGCGCGGGCCTGCAGGAGTGCGTGATGACCGCGACGGGCGCCGACTGGGGCACCTGCGGCGGAGAAGTGCTCCCCGCGGTGGACCGCTGCGACGGCGACGACCTCGACTGCGACGGCAACGCGAACACGGGCTGTACCTGCCGCGTGGGAGAGACGCGCGAGTGCTACACGGGCCCGTCGGGGACCGCTGGGGTCGGGCCGTGCCGCGCGGGGACGCAGACCTGCGCGCGGGGCAGCGACGGCTCCGTCGCGTGGGGGACGTGCGAGGGGCAGACGCTCCCCGCGACCGACGCGTGCGACGGCGTGGACCTCGACTGCGACGGGGCGGCGAACACGGGCTGCGCGTGCGCGCTGGGCGACACGCGGAGCTGCTACGACGGCCCCGACGGGACGGCGGGCGTAGGCCGGTGCCGCGCGGGGATGCAGTCGTGCGTGCGCGGAGACGGCGGCGTGGGCTGGGCGACCTGCGGCGGGGCCGTGCTGCCCGTCGAGGAGGTCTGCAACAACAGCGTCGACGACGACTGCGACGGGATGGTGGACGAGGGGTGCAGGCCCTGCATCGCGGCGTCGGAGTCTCCGTGGCAGATGCACCGGGCGACGGGGCCGGTGTGCTTCGGGCGCACGTTCTCGGTGCACGGCGACCCTGGCGAGTACGCGCTCGCGACGATCCCCGCGGAGGGCGACCCCGCGTGGACCTCGGTCGCGTCGGGCACGATCGATTTCGCGGAGTCGTCGGCGCTCTGCGGGCGGACGTGCACGTGCCTCGACGGGGGCGAGTTCACGTTCTTCCAGACCTTCTTCACGGTGCCCGACACGTACATGGTGACGAGCCTTCGGGTGAGCGTGGGATCGGTCGACGACGGCGTTCGGGTGACGGTGTTCAACGACCGCTACCCCGGCGGCGTGGTCGACCCGGGCAGCTACGCCTACCTGGGCGGCGGGAGCACGACGGACCTCGCGCGGTACATCACCACGGGGCGCAACCGCGTGGTGCTGACGCACATCGACGACTGCTGCTCGGCGCGGAGCATCACCGGCGTGCGCGTCGAGGTGAACGGGGGCTTCCTCGACACCTGCGCGCGGTGAGGTGTCCGCTTTCGCGTCCGTGAGTTCTCCGCGCGGCGGGCGCAGGGTTCGCGCTCGGAGAACGCCATGAACGCCCCTTCGCCTTCGCACTACTTCGTCGTCGACCTCGAAGCCACCTGCGACGAGGAGCGTCGCATCCCCCCGCACGAGATGGAGACCATCGAGTTCGGCGCCGTGCTCGTCGACGCGACCTCCTCGAGGTCGTCGAGGAGTTCCAGACCTTCATCAAGCCCGTGCGGCACCCCACGCTCACGCCCTTCTGCACGAAGCTCACGACCATCACCCAGGGGCAGGTCGACGGGGCGCCGACCTTCCCGCACGCCATCGCGTCGGTGCGGCGCTTCCTCGGGGAGCGCGACGCGCTCTTCTGCTCGTGGGGCGACTACGACCGCAAGCAGCTCGAACGCGACGCCGCCCGCCACGGCGCGTCGCTCCCCTTCCGCGGGCGCCACTGGAACCTGAAGAAAGCCTTCAGCGAGCGCCTCGGCACCACGAAGCGCTACGGAATGGCCGAGACGCTCGCGCTCGTCGGCCTCGAACTCGTCGGCACCCACCACCGCGGCATCGACGACGCGCGCAACATCGCGAGGCTCCTCCCCTGGATCACCGGGCGACGACTGTTCCCCCGCGCGGGCTGAACGGTCACCGCCGCTCGAAGCGCAGCCGCAGCGCCTCGTCGTCGAGCGACCTCGCGATGCTCAGCGCGCGCGCCTTCGCCTCGGTCGCCTCGTCGCCCGACGACACCCGCGCCAGCATCTGCAACGACATCGCCCGCAGCCGCAGGTGGCCGCCGTCGCCCGCGTGCGCGCACGCCTCCCTCGCGAAGCGCGCAGCGCCCTCACGGTCGCCCGCGACGTGGCGCGCGTAGGCCATCCCGTTCGCGCGGCGGCAGAGCGCGAACGCGGGGACGCCCTCCGTCGGGAGCGCGCGGTACAGCGCCTCGGCGCCCGCGTGGTCCACCGCGCCGCCGCGGCCCTTGTTCAACTGCCACGCGCGCTGGTCGACCCACCGCGCGCGCAGGCACGCCCGCTCTCCGTCGTCGTGGACGTCGTCGAGGAGGGGCTCCACCGCGTCGAGGAGCGCGCCCACCGCGTCGTGCGCCTCACGGCTCGCCACGAAGGCGTCGGTGAGGAGCAGCTCCGCCCGCGCCGCGACGGGGGCGCTCGCCGCGATGGGCCGACAGGTCGCGAGCAGACGTCGCGCGTCGTCCATGCGCGCGGCGCGGAGGGCGCAGCTCACCCGCGCGAGCAGCACCCACAGCGCCGTGCGCGGGGCCGTGCTCACGGGGGGGACGTCCCACACCCGCAAGAGGTCTTCGCAGAGCGACACGGGCAGGTCGGTGAAGCGAGAGTGGTACGCGCCCAGCCACGCGGCGCGCGCCTCCACCGCGCCCGGTACGCCGAAGAGCGCGAGGCAGCGCCGCCCCCACGCGCCGCCGTCGCCCGTCTCCTTCATTCGCAATCGCCGCAGCGCGCGCTCGATCGACGCCACGTCGTCGCGGTAGCCGCGAGACTCCGAGAGGCGCTCCGCGGCGCGCGCGAGCGAGCCCTCGGTCGCGATCAACCACGCGACGTACTCGCTCCAACTGAAGCCCGCGAGGGAGGTCTCGCTCACGGCCCGATCGCCCCTGCCGCGCGCAGCGACGCGATGGCGCCGTCGTCGAGCGAGAGCAGCTCGCGCAAGACCGCGTCGGTGTGCGCTCCGAGGTCGGGCGGCGCGGAGCGGTAGCTCACGGGCGTGCGTGACAAGCGCGCGGGGTTCGCCACCGACGGGACCGCGCCGAGCCGCGGGTGCGCGAGCTCCACCCGGTCTCTGCGCGCAATCACCTGCGGGTCGGCGAAGACCTCGGCCATCGACCGCACGGGCCCGCAAGGCACTCCCACGGACTCCAGCGCGCTCACCCAGTGGTCGGTGTCGCGGGTCGAGAGCGAGCGTTGAAGCTCCGCGATCACCTCGGCGCGGTGGCGCACGCGGCCCGCGTTGGTGGTGTAGCGAGCGTCGGCTGCGAGGTCGGGGCGCTCGATCACCGCGCAGAGCCGCGCGAACTGCGCGTCGTTGCCCACCGCGACGATCACCGTTCCGTCGCGCGTGGCGAAGGCGTCGTAGGGGACGATGCTCGGGTGGGCGTTGCCGCGGCGCGACGGCGACACCCCCGTGGTGAGGTAGTTGAGGGCCTGGTTCGCCATCGCCGCGACCTGCACGTCGAGGAGCGCGAGGTCGACGTGCTGACCCTCTCCCGTGCGCTGCTTGTGGAAGAGCGCCGCGAGGATCGCGTTGGTGGCGTAGAGGCCGGTCATCACGTCGGCGAGCGCGACGCCGGCCTTCATGGGCGCTCCGTCGGCCTCGCCCGTCACGCTCATCAGTCCGCCCATCGCTTGAATCAAGAAGTCGTAGCCCGCGCGCTGCGCGTAGGGGCCCGTCTGCCCGAAGCCCGTGATGGAGCAGTAGACGAGCCCGGGGTTGATCGCTGAGAGCGAGGCGTAGTCGAGGCCGTAGGGGGCGAGTCCGCCGACCTTGAAGTTCTCCACCACCACGTCACACCGTCGCGCGAGCTCACGCACGACCCGCTGCCCCTCGGGGTGCGCGAGGTCGACGGTGATCGAGCGCTTGTTGCGGTTCGCGCAGAGGAAGTACGCCGACACGTCGGAGTCGCTCCCGTCGGGGTTCTTCGCGTAGGGCGGGCCCCAGCCGCGGGTATCGTCTCCGGCGCCGGGGCGCTCGACCTTGATCACGTCGGCGCCGAGGTCGGCGAGGGTCTGCGTGGCCCACGGCCCCGCGAGCACGCGGGAGAGGTCGAGCACGCGCACGCCGTCGAGAGCCGCCGTCATCGCGCGAGAGGCTACAGCGGACGCGTCGCGGAGAAGAGCGTCCGTCGGAAGGGGTAGAACACCGGCGACGCGGGGTAGCGCGCGCGCAGGGCCTCGCGGTAGCGGTCCATGAATTCTTCGCGCAGATCACCCAACCGCTCGAAGTAGGGGACGAGGGCGGTGCCCGAGGTCCACTCGGCGAGGGCGTCGGCGTCGGGGAGGACGTGCGGGTACGCCTTCTCGAACACGGTGATGGGCTCCGCCCCCGCGCGGTGGAGCAGCTCCGCGTAGCGGTCGATGGAGAGCACCGGCACGGCGCGGGTCCAGCCGCCGAGGGCCGTCGCGAAGGCTCGCTCCGCGCGATCTCGATGATGAGCGTGTGCGTGGGGTGACCCTGGTTCGACGGGAGCTGCACCACCAATTGCCCGCCCGGCTTCACCAGCGAGAACAGCCGCGGGATCAGCGCTTCGTGGTCGTCGACCCACTGGATCGCCGCGTGGGAGAAGACCAGGTCCCACTGGCCCTCGAGGGTCGCGAGGTCGCCCGCGGCGAAGCGCAGCCCGTCGCGCGCGTGGGCGCTGGCCTTCGCGAGCATCTCGCGGGAGCTGTCGATCCCGGTGACGTCGCTGTGGGGGAGCGCGTCGGCGAGGCGGAGGGTGAGCTCTCCGGTGCCGCATCCGAGGTCGACGGCGGTGACGCCCTCGCGCTTCGTGACCAGGGCCAGGGCGTCGTCGAAGGGCGCGGCGCGCTCGCGTTGAAAGCGGTGGTACTGCTGCGGATCCCAGGGCATCGGTGGTCGCTCCTCTCGGGCGCGGACGATTGACGTTCGCGCGCCGCGCGGCAAGGGAGAGACTCGCGCGATGAGCGACGCCGAAGGGGCTCCGTGGGGCGTGACCGAAGCGCTCTCGCGCGACGAGGTCGAAGCGCAAACGAGGGCGCTCCTCGGGAGGATGTCGGAGGACGACAAGCTCGCGGTGGTGTCGGGCGATACGCCCTTCTGGCCGGGCGTCACCGAGATGGTCACCGCGTACAACACCCGCCCGTGGACGGCGGGGAGATCCTCGCTGGGCGTCCCCGGGCTGCGCTTCACCGACGGGCCGCGGGGCGTGGCGCTCGGGGCGTCGACCTGCTTCCCCGTGGCGATGGCGCGGGGCGCGACCTGGGACCCGTCGCTCGAAGCGCGCGTGGGAGACGTCATCGGCGTCGAGGCTCGCGCGCAGGGCGCCAACCTCATCGGGAGCGTGTGCGTCAACCTCGTGCGCCACCCCGCGTGGGGCCGCTCGCAGGAGACCTTCGGCGAAGACCCCGAGCACGTCGGGGCCATGGGCGCGGCGCACACCCTCGGCGTGCAGCGGCACGTCATGGCCTGCGTGAAGCACCTCGCGTGCAACTCCATCGAGACGTCTCGCTACTACGTCGACGTCGAGGTCGACGCGCGGGCGCTGCACGAGGTGTATCTCCCGCAGTTCAAGCGCTGCGTCGACGCGGGCGCCGCGTCGGTGATGAGCGCGTACAACAAGGTCAACGGAGACTACTGCGGAGAGAGCCGCGCGCTCCTCACCGACATCCTCCGCGGCGCGTGGGGCTTCGAGGGCTTCGTGATGTCCGACTTCCTCTTCGGCCTGCGCGACGGGCTGCGCGCGTTCAAGGCCGGGATGGACGTCGAGATGCCCTTCCGCAACCTCTTCGCGAGGGACCTCCCGCGCGCCCTCGCCGCGGGCCACCTCGACACCGCCGACCTCGACCGCGCCGTCACCCGCGTCTTGCGACAACAGCTCCGCTTCGCGGGCGTGGGGGATGCCTCTCGCTACACCGTGGAGTCCGTCGCCTGCGCCGCGCACCGCGACCTCGCGCTGGAGGTGGCCTCGCGCTCAATGGTCCTGTTGCAGAACGACCCCGTGCGGGGCGCTGCCTTGCTCCCGCTCGACGCGTCGCGGCTGCGTCGCGTGGCGGTGATCGGCGCGCTCGCCGCGGAGCCCACGCTCGGCGACCGCGGGAGCAGCGCGGTGCGCCCCGCCGAGGTCATCACCGCGCTCCAGGGCTTGCGCGAGGCGCTCCCAGAGGCCGAGGTCACGTACGACGACGGGCGCTCTCTGGCGAAGGCCGACGCGAGCGCGCGCGGCGCCGACGTGGCCGTGGTGGTGGTGGGCCTGACCTGGCGCGACGAGGGCGAGGGCGTGAGCCCGCCGTTGAAGCCCGAGCTCGCGAAGGCGTTGCAGCTCCCGCCCGCGCGAGAGGTGCGACCCTTCGTGAGCGGGCTGTGGAGCGCGCGGGGCATCGGCTCGTCAGGCGACCGCGCGCGACTGGGGCTGCGCCCGAGCGACGTGGAGCTGATCCGCGTGGTGGCGGCGGCGAACCCCGCGACGGTGGTGGTGCTGGTGGGAGGGAGCGCGCTGCACGTCGCGCCGTGGCTGGGCGCGGTGCCCGCGGTGGTGATGGCGTGGTACCCGGGGATGGAGGGCGGCCGCGCGCTCGCGGAGCTGTTGTTGGGCCGAGAGGATTTTCGCGGACGTCTCCCGACGGTGTGGGTCGACGACCCGACGTGGCTGCCTCCCTTCGACCCGCGCGCGGAGCGGGTGCGCTACGGGCTCTTGCATGGGCAGCGGTGGGTCGAGTCGCGCGGGCTCGCGCCGCGGTTTCCGTTGGGCTTCGGGCTGTCGTACGCGCGCTTCGCGAGGGGGCCGATGCGCGCGTCGCGCCGCGGAGACGTCGTGGATGTCGAGGTGCCCGTGGAGAACGTGAGCGCGCGGGCGGGCGGTGAGCTGGTGATCGTGCGCGCGTCGGTGGAGGGAGACGCGGAGCCGTCGAAGCTCGCGGGCTTCGGGAGGGTGGAGCTCGCGGCCGGGGCGAGGGAGGTCTTGCGCGTGACGGTCCCGTTGGAGCGCCTCGCGCGCTACGCGCCGTCGCGGGGCGGGTGGGACCTGCCGCGCGGGCGGGTGAGGTTCACCGCGGGCGACGGCGCGGGCGAGGTGGTGGTGTAGGCGCACCCCGGACTGAAGTCCGGGGCAGGCCTTACGCTCAAGCCCTCGCAGAGCGAGGGCTTCTCACTGGCGCTCGCGTCGCGGTCACCGACTCCGCCCTGATGGAACCGCGTGAAGCCCTCGCCACGCGAGGGCTTGAGCGTAGGCCTGCCCCGGACTTCAGTCCGGGGAGGCCGCTGGTGGTCGCCGGGATCTGGCGGGTGTGGAGCAGCGCCGCGCCGCGCTACGCCGGGGTGAGCTCCACCACTGACATCGGGCCCGCGGTGGGCACGACGCGCTGCAGGCGCAGGCCCTCGCGCGCGGCGAGCGCGGCGTACTCCTCGCGCGTGCGCTCGCGGCCGCCCGCGTGGACCATCATCTCGATGTCGAGGAACTTCGCGAAGTGCTTCTTCCCGGGGTCGGGCACCACGGTCTCGTAGAGCGCGAGGCGCGCGTCGGGCTTCATCGCGCGGCGCAGCGTCGCGAGGATCTTGCGGGCGTCGTCGTCGTCCCAGTCGTGGATGATGGACTTCATCACGTAGAGGTCGCCGCCCTCGGGCACCGACTCGAAGAAGCTCCCGCCCACCACCTCGCAGCGCGCCTTCACGCCGTACTGCGCGAGGATGGGGTCGGCGCCCGCGACCACGGAGGGCAGGTCGAAGAGGATCCCCTTCATCGCGGGCGCGACCCGCAGCGCCCCCGCGATGAGCCGCCCGTGCCCGCCGCCCACGTCGACGAAGGTGCTCACCCCGGTCAGCGGGTAGGCCGCGAGGAAGGCGTCGACGGCGACGTTGCTCACCGCGGTCATCCCTCGGTTGAAGCTGTCGGCCACCTCGGGCTCGCCCGTGAAGAACTCGAAGGGCTTCTTGCCCGTGTTGAGCTCGATGGCCGTGCGCCCGTCGCGCGCCACGTCGGGCAGGCGCGCCCAGTTGGTCATCCCGACGCGGCCCATGAAGATCAAGAAGTCGCGGAACCCGTCGGCGTCCTTGCAGAGCGACGCCCCGACGGGGAGGAGCGTGAAGCGACGGCCGGGCTCCTCCTTCACGAGGTCGATCTGCGTCGCCGCGCGGAGGATGCGGTACGCGCGGTCTTCGCTCAGGCCCGTGGCGCTCGCGACCTCGGCGGCGGTGTGTCGGCCGGCCTTGATCGCGTCGAGGACCTCGAGGTCGCACGCCGCGTACGCGACCGCGAAGCCCATCATGTCGCTCACGAAATCCAGCGAGGCGATGCCGGGCGGGACCATCTTCCTCCGCGCCGACCCGATGCCCGCGCGGAGGCTCTCGGCGAGCGCGATGATCTGCGGCGGAGGCGCCTTGGGCGTGTCCATGGAGTGCTCCCCTTCGGTGTGCGCGCGGACCCTCTTCCGCGTCGCAGTGGAGGCTCCAGTGCTACCCGAGGCGCGGTCGCGCTGGCAACGGGCTCGTTGCCTACGCGCGGCTCCGTCGTCGCGGGAGGCTGTCGAGCAGGTCTCGCGCGGTGTCGAAGGCGTGCGACGACGCCTTCGGGGCGCGCGCCGCGACCGCGTCGAAGCGCTCGCGCACGGCGGCCTCCCACGACGCGTCGGGCAGCCCCTCTCCGAGCGCGCCGTAGAAGATCCGCTGGTGGACGCCGACGGCGAAGCCCTCGGCGACCTGCGGGTCGAGCTCCGGCGCCGTGAGCAGCGGGTCGAGCGCGTCGAAGTCTCCCGCCATGACGTGGCGCTGCGCGACGGCCAGGCGGGCGTTCTTCGCGAAAGCGCCGCGCTTCGTCGCGAGCGCGTCGAGGCGCGCGGCGAGGGCGGGGCCCTTGGTGGGGTGCAGGCACAGCCGCGCGAGGGCCTCGGCGGCCTTGCGCGCGGGGTCGACGCGTCGGCGCCCGCGCCCCGAGGGCGCGACGCCCAGGAGCGAGACGAGCACGTCGGCGGCGAAGTGCGTGTCGTTGCCGAGGCGCGAGAGGTCGTAGAGGTAGCGCGCCATCGCCGCGCGGTCGGCGGCGTCATCGCCGAAGCCGTCGACCACGTAGCGCATCGTGGCCTCGGGGGTGGGTTGAAAGTCGGGGTCTCGCAGCCGCCAGTTGAGCCCTCGGGCCGCCAGCGCCGCGAGCGCGTCGGGGTCGGTGAAGCGCGAGGCTTGCAGCACGAGCGCGCGGCAGAGGTGCGACGCGGTCATGGCGTGGGTCGCGTCGTCGAAGGCGCGCGCGACGGCGTCGACGTGTCCAGTCATCGACGCGCCGGGGAGGTTCATCGCCTCGCTGAGCGCCTTGGCGGCCTCGAAGGTGGCCGGGGTCGACGCGGCGACCTGGGCGAGGGCGTCGTCGACGGCGGCGCGGGGGTCAGCGGTCATGGCGAGAGAGGGGGGTGGGACAGACGTTCCTTGAGAGCGTCGCGCTCTTGCTCGAGTGAGGCGGCGACGTCGCCGTGGCCCCTCTCGCGATGGAGGTTCGCCAATGCAGAGAGAGTCGACATGAGGTCGGACAGGTCCTGTTGAAGCGGCCTACTCACGGCGACAAGTCGTCGCCTCGTGGCGAGCGACTCTGCGAAGGCGCGCTCAGCGGCGTCGAGGTCACCGCGTGCTTGTTGGACTTGTCCAACGTTGTCGAGGCTGACGGAGAGGTCGCGCAAGGCTTGGGGCGAGTCGCCGTGTGCGTCAAGCAACCGTCGGGCGATCGCGAGCGACTCCGCGTAGGCGCGCTCCGCCGCGTCGAGGTCGAGTCGTTCGAGGGCGAGATGGGCGCAGAGGTTCAACCAGCCTGCCGGAACCTCAAATCCGGCAGAGGTGTGCAGTGAGATCGCGCGATCGAGATGCTCCGCGGCTGCCGCAGAATCGCCACAAGCCCACTCCGAGAGCGCGACGGCGGCGAGCGTGGAGGCCGTCAACACAGGGTCCAGCGTGGGCTCTCCTTGCAGGAGGTCTCTCGCGCGTCGGCTCGCGGCGAGCGCCTCGTCGTCGAGCCCAGCGTCTACGAGCGCGTGCGCGAGTCGGACGAGCGCGGCGATCGCCGGGCGCCTGTCTCCTTCCCTTTCGAGCCTGCGTCGCGCCTCCTCACGCAGGAAGTCGAGTGTTCCCGCGGTCGACTGAGGAGAACTCTGTGGAGACTCAGGACGAGGCACCCACGAGGCGGCCGGGGCCACGATCGGGCTCCCGATGTCCAACACCAGCGCGCGGACGGACGCTGGTAGTCGGTGCCGCATCGAGCACGACCTTCAGCTCAGAGGGAAGAGCGAGGACCAGCCCCCTGTGAGGTGTGACGACGGAGGCGGTCGCGTCGTTCGTTGAGCCGAAGCGCAAAGGACTCCCACGCGTCGCGCCAGGTCGGACCGCTCGTCGTGATGATCGCGGGGTCGCTCCGCACCGCTTCGACCCAGACGCAGCCGTGATGGACCGCGGGCGCGTCGAAGAGCGACGCCAGCGCGACCGCGAGCTCCGGCGGCGTCGCGGGCCGGAGCGACTGCAAGGTCATCGCGCGGGTCTTCAGCATCCGCTCCGTCCGCGATCGCAAGGTCACGCACACCGCGGGGGAACGCGTGAAGACGAAGCCGAGCCAGAAGCCGTCGGCGTACTCCAACTGACGGCGCAGTCGCTGCCACTCCGCCTCGCCGTTCGGCCCGAGATCCGCGTCGGCGGTGCCGGGCGTCATGGTGCAGGGGTCGCCGCTGCCTTCGCGCGCTTCGCGACGTCGAGGGCCTGCGCCTCGACCTCGTCACGGATGAGGGGGTGGACGTCGTACCACTCGTCTCCGTTGCGGTAGCAGAGCACCAGGTGCGTATCGAGGAAGCGCGCGAGGTCGGGGAGCCGCGAGGCCACCGCGAGCGAGGCGCGGTTGGTGTTTGCGATGCGCGCGAGCCACACCGCGTCCTGCTCGGCGATGGGCAGCGCATCGTTCTTGATCTGATTCACCGCGGACTCGACGGCGTGGTCCGACACCGGGAGGCTGTCGGCGCGTCGAACGATCTCCGCGAGGATGCGGAGGAGGTCGCGAAGGTGGCCCCCCGACGACTCGATCAGGTGCTTCAGCCGCGCTTCAGAGCCCAGCAGCCGCCCCCAGTCACCGCGCTTCTCTACGACGGCCCTCATGGAGGTGACGCCCGCCGCGCAGTCGCTGCCGTCGTGCTTCTGCTTCACCTTGATGGCAGGGAGGACCTGCACGCCGCCGGGTTCGTACAGCGCGCTGAGGTTGGGGTAGCGGACCTTGAGGTAGGGAGGCACCGTGTAGACGACGTGCAGGTGCGGGATGTGGAGCTTGTCAGACTGCGCCGCGAAGAGCGTCTCGACCGAGCTCTGCACTTCGTTGGCCGTCACCGACGTGCCGCGGATGTGCTCCATCGAGTCGAGGAGGAGCACCACCTCCGTGAGGTCTCCGTGCTCCTTCTTGATCTGCTGTACGCACTCGGTGATGTAGTCGCGGACATCGGTCACCAGCGCGCCCAGGTGGCCCGCCATGCGCTCCTGCAGGCGTTGGCGAAAGGTCGGGTCGTTCTTGAGGTTCGCCTTCAAGCCCGCGGAGATCTCGCCGAGCTTCGTGCCGCCGGAAAGTTCTGTGAACTCGACCCGGGTTCGCGTCATGAACGCGCTGAACCGCTGCCAGTACGACTCACTCATCGGGTGTGACCGGAGGTGCCCCGCGGCCACGATCGCGTCCCCGAAGGCGCCCGCCAGGGCCATCAGGAAGTCGCTCACGTCGACGCGGGTCGACAGGTTGAGGTAGTCCTCGATGTCGCAGAGCACGACCTTGTAGCCTGACGCGGTGAGGCGAGCCTGAAGCCGCCGTAACTCCGTGCTCTTGCCGGTTCCGCGGAAGCCCGAGAGGAGTTGGACGCTCTCGCCTGGCGTCCACTCGATCGCGCGGGCCAGCAACTCGACCGGGTCGTCTCCCCCGGACGACGCATAGATCGAGACGTAACGTGGGTCGTTGGGCTCGAGTGGGCGGTCCGAGACCGCGCGGAAGAACTCGCGGAGGAAGTTGCGAGCGTCGGCGTCCATCGCCGGCGACGATATCACTGCGCCGGACGACCTCGCCGAACACCCTGCGTCGCGCCACCCCCGCGGGTGTATGGTCCCCGCGCCATGAGCGAGCGGGACGTCTACTCCTTCGGTGCGGGCGAAGCCGACGGCGACGCTACGATGAAAGACCTCCTCGGCGGCAAGGGCGCCAACCTGGCCGAGATGTGCCGGGCGGGCTTCCCCGTGCCCCCGGGCTTCACCATCAGCGCGAAGGTCTGCGCCGAGGTGCAGAAGACCAAGGCCCTGCCCGAGCGCGTGCGCGCCGCCGTCGACGAGGCCCTCTCACTCCTGGAGTCGCGCATGGACGCGCGCTTCGGCGACGCCGACAAGCCGCTCCTGTGCTCGGTGCGCTCGGGCGCGGCCGTCTCGATGCCCGGGATGATGGACACCGTGCTCAACCTCGGGATGACCGACGCCGTCGCCGAGGGCCTCGCCGAGAAGACCCGGAACCCGCGCTTCGCGTGGGACTCCTACCGCCGCTTCGTCGACATGTTCGGCTCGGTGGTGATGGGCGTCGAGCACCACGCCTTCGAGCAGGCGATGGACATGCTCAAGAACGAGCGCGGCGCGCGCACCGACCGTGACCTCGACGCCGACGCGATGCGAGAGCTCACCTCGCGCTTCAAGGCCGTCTACCGACAGCGCACCGGGCACATGTTCCCCGACGACCCGCGGGAGCAATTGGAGCGGGCCATCATGGCGGTGTTCCGCTCGTGGGGCGGAGAGCGCGCGGTGAAGTACCGCGAGGTGCAGAAGATCCGAGGGCTCCTCGGCACCGCGGTGAACGTGCAGTCGATGGTCTACGGGAACATGGGCGACGCCTCGGGCACGGGCGTGTGCTTCACCCGCAACCCGGCCACCGGCGCCCGCGAGCTCTACGGCGAGTACCTCATCGACGCGCAGGGCGAGGACGTCGTCGCGGGCATCCGAACGCCCGAGCCCATCGCCGCGCTCGCGCAGCGGATGCCCGAGATCCACGATGAGCTCGTCGAGCTCGCCGCGCGCCTCGAGCGCCACTTCAAGAACACGCAGGACATCGAGTTCACCGTGCAGGAGGGCAAGCTCTTCCTCCTGCAGACGCGCAACGGAAAGCGCACCGGCGCCGCCGCCCTGCGCATCGCCGTCGACCTCGTGCGCGAGGGGATGGTCTCTCGCGAAGACGCCGTCGCGAAGCTCGTCGAGCCCGCCCACGTCGACCAGATGCTGCACCCCCACTTCGCGGACGAAGAGGGCTACCGCCGCGGCGGGCGGGTGATGGGCAAGGGGCTGCCCGCGTCTCCGGGCGCGGCCGTGGGGCGCGCGGTCTTCACCGCGGCCGACGCCGAGGCGTGGAGGGAGAAGGGCGAGCGCGTGGTGCTGGTGCGCGTCGAGACCTCGCCCGAAGACGTCGGCGGGATGCACGCCGCGGAGGGCATCCTCACGAGCCGCGGCGGGATGACCTCGCACGCCGCGGTGGTCGCGCGCGGGTGGGGAAAGCCCTGCGTGGCGGGCTGCAGCGACATCGTGGTCGACCACCGCGCGAAGACCGTCACCAACGGCAAGGTCACGGTGAAGGAGGGCGAGTGGATCTCGCTCAACGGCACCACGGGCGAGGTGATCCGCGGCAAGGAGGACCTCACCGGCGCGCAGCTCTCGGCGGAGTTCAAGACCTTCATGGGCTGGGTCGACAAGTGCCGCCGCCTCGGGGTGAGGGCCAACGCCGACACGCCCCGCGACGCGAAGGTGGCGCGGGAGTTCGGCGCCGAGGGCATCGGCCTGTGCCGCACCGAGCACATGTTCTTCGACGACGCGCGGATCTTGAAGATGCGCGAGATGATCCTCGCCGAAGACGACGCGGGCCGGCGCCGCGCCCTCGACGCGCTGCTGCCGTTTCAGCGCGAAGACTTCGCGGGGATCTTCCGCGCGATGCACGGGTTGCCGGTGACGATCCGGCTGCTCGACCCGCCGCTGCACGAGTTCCTCCCGGGCGAGCTCGGCACGCAAGAGGAGGTCGCGCGCGCGCTGGGCGTGGCGCCCGAGCGGGTGCGGGCGAGGGTGAGGGCCCTGCACGAGGCCAACCCGATGCTCGGCCACCGGGGGTGTCGCCTCGGGATCACCCACCCCGAGATCACCGAGATGCAGTCGCGCGCGATCTTCGAGGCCGCCTGCGCGGTCACGAAGGAGGGCGTCGCGGTGAAGCCCGAGGTGATGGTGCCGCTGGTGGGCACCCCCGCGGAGCTCGCGCACCAGCGCGCGATCGTGGTGCGGGTCGCGGGCGAGGTGATGGCCGAGCAGGGCGTCGAGGTGGCCTACCACGTCGGCACGATGATCGAGGTGCCGCGCGCGGCCCTCGTCGCGGGTGACATCGCGAAGGAGGCCGAGTTCTTCTCCTTCGGCACCAACGACCTCACGCAGATGACCCTGGGCTTCAGCCGCGACGACGTGGCGACCTTCCTGCCGCGCTACCTCGCGGCGGGGATCCTGCTCGACGACCCCTGCCAGACCCTCGACACGGTAGGTGTTGGAGAGCTGGTGCGGGTCGCCTGCGAGCGCGGCCGGGCGGCGCGACCCGGGCTCAAGCTGGGCATCTGCGGCGAGCACGGGGGCGACCCCCGCTCCATCGACTTCTTCTCCGACGTGGGCCTCGACTACGTGAGCTGCTCGCCTTTCCGCGTGCCCGTGGCGCGCCTCGCCGCCGCGCAGGCCGCGCTGCGTGCCGCGAAGCCGTCGTGACCGCGCCCTCGCTCGAAGCGCAGGAGCTCGCCGCGCAGCGCGCCCTCGCCGCCGAGGCGCGGCTCTTGCGCGACCGCCAGGTGGGACGTCGCTCGACGGTGACGGGCTTCCCCGAGACGAAGCACCTCGCGGCGGCGTCGCAGAGGGCCCTCGCGGTCGACCCCGCGCGCGCGGCGTATTTCGCCGAGGCCTACCTCGCGGGGCACCTCCGACGCGCCGTGGCCGCGCACGACGACGCCGTGGCGGCGACCTCGGTGCAGCTCCAGGGCGTCCCTCCGCTGCCCGTCGAGTCGCTGCGCTCGGCCCTCGCGACGGAGCCCAACCGCGCGCGGCGCGAGGCCCTCTCGGCGAAGGCCGACGTCGACGTCGTGTCTCTGCGGGACGTCTCCCGCGCCGTGGTCGACGCGACGCGCGAGGCCCTCGCGACCCTCGACCCGTCGCTGGTGAGCGCGCTGGGTCTGGGCGACGCGAGCGCCGAGGTGGTCGCGGTGCTCGACGCGACGCAGTCGCTCTGGGAGGAGCTCGACCCCTGGGCGCTGCGGGCGCGGGAGCTCGACCCGACGCGCGCGAGCTGGGCCGACCGCGAGCACGCGGTGATGGCGCCGGCGGTGACGCGCGCGGTGCCTCCGCCGACGTGGAGCGACCTCGGCGCGCGGGTGTTCGAGCGGCTGGGCCTGGGCGACGCGCTGCGGAGGGTGGTGAGCGAGCTGCGCCCCGCGACCGTGACGGGAACGGGCGTGTACGCGGTGGTGAGCGAGCCGGGCGCGCGGGCGATGCTGCTGGGTCGGCCCACGGTGGCGGGCCGGGGCGCGGGAGAGGTGATGGGCGCCGTCGCGCGCTGCGCCGCGGGGGTGATCGAGGGCGTCGGCACGCACGGCCAGGTGCGAGGGAAGGACCGCGCTCTCGACGGGGCCTTCGACGCGCTGGGTCGACGGCTGCTGCTGGAGCCGGTGTTCGTGACGCGCGAGGCGGGCGTGGGGGCCGACCGGGAGCGGGTGCTGCTCGAGGCGCTGCACGCGGAGCTGCGGCGCACGCGGTGGGACGCGGCGATGGCGCTCTTCGCGGCGAGCGCGCTGCGGCGGGAGCCCGGGATGGCCGAGCGCTTCACCGAGCTGTGCGTGCGGGCCGTGGGGGCCGCGCCGTCGCCCGCGTGGGCGGCGGCGGTGGTGGCGCGCGCGGCGGGGCACGGAGGGGTGTGGGGCGCGCGGTGGGCCGCGGCGACGCGGGGCGCGCTCTACGAGGCGGTGATGAGCGCGTCGCTGCGAGAGGCGCACGACGAGGACTGGTTCAGGAACCCGAGCGCGGGAGAGACGCTCGCGGGGCGGCTGCGAGAGGCGCGCGCGCTCGGGGTGGAGCTCGACGCGACAGCCGCGGGAGAGGCGCTGCGGGCGCGCTGCGCGGGGTGGATGGACGCGGCGCGCAGGGGTTGACGCGCGGGGTGGATGAGGTGGTGGGGAGTCGCGCTCTTTCTGGTCCCTGCCTTCGGGCTGGAGTATGGAGGGGAGGCGTCGCAGAGCCACGCAAGACCACGATGACGCGAGCACACTCCAGCACTGAGGCGCGCCGACGACAGGGGGCGTTGTCGTTCGCGGTGTCGCGGCCCACGGCGTCCACGCCGCTCGGTGCGGCGGCGGGAGACGGGTTCACCGCCCTTGAACTCTGCGCGGGCGCGGGTGGTCAGGCGCTCGGCCTCGAACGCGCCGGGTTTGAGCACGTTGGCCTGATCGAGAATGACGCCGCGGCGTGCCAGACGCTGCGCGCCAACCGGCCGACGTGGAACGTCGTCGAGCATGACCTCTTCGCGCCGCTCGACCTGAGCCCATACAAGGGCGTCGACCTCGTGGCTGGGGGGTTGCCCTGTCCGCCCTTCTCCGTCGCGGGCAAGCAGCTCGGCGAGAAGGACGAGCGCAACCTGTTCAACGTCGGCGTGGAGTACGTCGAAGCGCTCCGGCCACGCGCGGTGATGTTCGAGAACGTGAAGGGGATGCTCGACCCCGCGTTCGGCCCCTACCGCGCGCGCATCGACGCGAAGCTGCGCCGGATGGGCTACGAGCCTCGATGGCGGCTGTTGAACGCGTCGGACTTCGGGGTGCCGCAGCTCCGCCCGCGGGTGCTCATGGTGGCGCTCGAACGTCGCGTCGCTGACGCCTTCTCATGGCCGACCTCGACGGATCCTCCTCGGAGCGTGGGCGCGACCCTCCGAGACCTGATGGGTGCGCGCGGTTGGTCAGGGGTCGACGCGTGGGCGACGCGGGCCGATCGGATCGCGCCGACGATCGTCGGCGGCTCGAAGAAGCACGGCGGTCCAGACCTCGGCCCGACCCGCGCGCGCAAGGCCTGGGCGGAGCTCGACGTCGATGGGAGGGGCCTCGCCGACGACGCGCCTGCGTCGGATTTCGTCGGCTCGCCGAGGCTCACCGTGCGCATGGTGGCGAGGGTCCAGGGCTTCCCTGACGAGTGGTCGTTCTCGGGAGGGAAGACCGCGGCGTATCGCCAGGTGGGCAACGCGTTCCCGCCGCCCGTCGCCGAGGCGGTCGCGCGCAGGGTGCTCGCCGCGCTCCAGCAGGTTTCCCGCGCCGTCGTCGTGGGGAGCCCCGCGACGACCTGAGGCGTCGACGAGTGCGCGCGGTTCCTCCCTCGCGAGTGGCGCCAGGACACCCTGACTACGCCGTCCTTGATCGGATTCGTGCCGCGATCCTCTCGCGCGTGGGCGGGGCCGAGGAGCTCCAACGCGGGCTCCCGCTCCTCATCCGCGACGCGATCGATTTCGTGATCGACCCGGTACGTACGGCGCGCACGCGCGTGCAGGAACTCGACAACGTCGAGAAGACCTTCATCGGGTTGAAGATCGAACACTACTTCCGAGACCTGCTCGACGTGCCCAAGGGGCTGCGCGACCTCGTGATCGAAGGCCTGGACGTCGACGTGAAGAACACCGTCGGCAGCACCTGGATGATCCCGCCCGAGACCTATCGGAACGCCGACCCCTGCCTGCTCATCGCCACCGCGGAGGAGGACGGCCGCTGCTGGCTGGGGCTCCTCCTGGCGCGAGAGGAGTACCTGAACAGCCCGAACCGTGATCAGAAGCGCGCGGTCAGCAGCGCTGGCTTCGAGCACATCCTCTGGATCGTCGACGGTGAGAGATTCCCGGTCAGTCGGTGGGATGGCCTCGACATGGAGCGGTTCCGTGAGCTGCGGAAGATCCGCGGCGGCACGCGGCGCGCAGCGACGTTCTTCCGCGAAAACCTCGGTCGCCCGGTGCACCGCGAGATCGTGCGGGCGCTCCTCTTCGATCAGGACGACTACATGAAGCGGCTCCGCGGCAACGGCGGCGCGCGCGACCTGCTCAGGCGGGAGGGCATCGTGCTCCTCTCTGGCGCCTACGACGCGGCGCGGCTCCGCGCGCTGGGTCTGCCTGTGATCGGGCGCGATGAGGTCGTCGCCGTCGCAGAAGCCTCCACGTAGTCGCGCCGCGCTGCGCTCCCAATCCCTCGCTCGACGCGCCGCGTCGTCGCGTCGGGCGAGGGTGTGGTCGTACCGATCACCCCGTGGCGGGCTCGCGGCGCGCTTGACCAGACCTTCGCGCGCGGTATACGCGGCGCCCTGGTGCGCCGCTGATGGGACACGCGTTCGGATTCCCCCTCGAGGTCATCGCCGTACTGGTCGGGGCGGTCTCGCTCTCGGTGTGGCTCGACCTCTTCGTCCACCGCGACGACCGCGAGATCACGCTCCGCAGCGCGGCCCTCTGGTCGCTCTTCTGGGTGGGCCTGTCGTGCGCCTTCGGCGTGTACCTGGGCTGTCGCTTCTCCCCCGCCGCCGCGCACCTCTTCTTCGCGGGGTGGGCCATGGAGAAGGCCCTCTCGGTCGACAACCTCCTCGTCTTCGTCGCGATCTTCAAATACTTCCGCCTGGGGTCGGCGCTGCAGCACCGGGTGCTCTACTACGGCATCGCGGGCGCCGTGGTGCTCCGGCTCATCTTCGTCGCCCTCGGCAGCTCCCTGCGGGTGATGGGCCCCTGGGCCGACCTCCTCTTCGCCGTGGTGGTGGGCTGGTCCGCGGTGAAGATGCTCCGCGAGGCCGAGGGCGAGTGCGACGGCGACGACTACAGCGACCACGCCGTCGTCCGCTGGGCGCAGCGCGTGCTCCCGGTGCTCCCGCGCCTCGACGGCCACCGCTTCGTCGTGAGCGCCGATCGGGCGAAGGAGCTCCTCGGCGACGCGCCCGCCCGCTTCGGCCTGCGTGTGGCCGCCCGCTACGCGACCCCCGCCCTGGTCTGCATGCTCCTGATCGAAGCGTCGGACGTGATGTTCGCCTTCGACTCGGTCCCGACGGTGATCGCCGTGACCCGCGAGCCCGTCTTGATCTACTCCGCGATGCTCTTCGCGGTGCTGGGCCTGCGCTCGCTGTACTTCCTCCTCGCGGCCCTCACCCGCTGGCTGGTGCACCTCGAGAAGGCGGTCGTCCTCCTGCTCCTCTTCGTGGCCGCGAAGCTCGCGCTGCACGCCTCGAACGAGCTCCTCCGCTGGCCGCGCTGGGAGCCGAGCGCCGACACCTCCCTCGCCGTGATCGGGCTCTTCCTCGCGGGAGGGATCGTCGCGTCGGTCGTCTGGCCCGAGACGCGCGAGTGCCCCGAGCCCGAGGCCGAGGCGCAGCGCTCCGACCGCGACGCCTGACCGATGCGCGCGGCGGCGCTCGCGCTCGCGCTGTCGCTCTGCGCGAGGGAGTCCCGCGCCGACGACCTGAGCTCGCCGGAGAACAACCTCGACGTTCGCATCCCGCCCACCGGTCGCCCCACGGCTTGCCTCCTCGCTCGACTCCCGCGGCGTGCCTCGGGCACGCCTGGTCGCTCGCTGCGGGGGCGCTCGTGGGATCGACGCGGCGGATCGGGCGCGAACGTCGAGGTTGTTCTCCGGCGAGCCCTTACCGCGGACCTCGACCGCTACGCGCGCGGCGAGACCGCCATGAACGGGGTCTTCGTGGGGGTGGGCGCGCTCAACCTCGGCGCGGCGGCGTGGATGTTCGCTGACGGGAACGACTTCACCCGCGGCATGGCCTGGCCCTTCGCGGTGGTGGGCGGCGTGCAGGCGACCGTCGGCGCGGTCTACCTCGCCCTCACGCCGGGGCTGCGCCGAAGGGGCCTCGCGCGGCTGCGCACCGACCCCGACGGGTACCGCCGCGAGGAGGCGCGCGGATCGAGGGCGTAGTGAGCGCGTTCCCGTGGTTCCTGTCGGTGGACGCGGCGCTGGTGGTGGTAGGGGGCGTGTTGACCAGCACCGGCTTCGGTCGCGGCGATGACGGCATCGCCGGCGCGGGCGTGGGGTGCCTCATCACGGGCGCCGTGCAGATGGTGCTCGACGCGGTGACCTTGGGGATCGCGCGACGGCACCGCGACGCCGTGCAGGGGTGGAGCGTCGGCGTCGGGCCGGGTGGGGTCAGCGTGGGGGCGTACTACTGAGCGAGCGCCGCGGACGCTCTCGGCGAGGGAGTCCCACCGCCGCTTCGCCGCGCTCCACGAGCACCCCCAGCGCTCGGCGAGGGCCTTGATCCCGCCGTGCTCGGCGCCGGTGAGCAGCGCGTCGCGATCGTCGTCGGCAAGGGTGTTGATCGCGGCGCGGGCGCACGCGCTCTCTGGGTCCATCGACGGCGCGGCGACCCTGGCGAGCGCGTCGTCTCCGTCGGCGGCCTCGACGTGGCGGCGCCTCTGCCGCGCGCTCGCCTTGCGGACGCGGTCGACGACGCGCGACACGGTCTCGGTCACCGTCTCCTCCGCGGCGGCCTCCGCGCGCGCGAGCTGCTCGCAGAGGGCCTCGTTCACGACGTCGACCGCGAGCTGGTCGAGCGCGCGGCCGAGGCGACGGGCCGCGAGCGCGACGAGCGCCGCGTGCTGCGCAGGAGAGAGGGAGCCGGGGTCGATGTCGTGCATGGGGGCCTCCGAGAGCGACGGCGTGGTGCGCCGCGCGGGAGGGCTTCGGCCGGGGGATGAGCGGGTTGCGCGAAAACGACGTCGACGGGAGAAGTGCGGGGCGCGGAGCGGTGCGGGGAGCGGTGTGGGGCGCGGAGCGGTCGGCGATACGCGGTCGGTCCGACCGTCGTGGAGGGCGCGTCGCTGTCATCGACGCCCCTCTCGCTACGGGTTCAGGTCGGGACACCGCTCTGGATCGCGGTTGATCCTCCGGGGTTTGCGGCTGCCGCCGCACCCCGGAAGAACGACGGCGCCAGGGTCCGCATACCAGCGGGCCTCCGGCGGCGCGTGTACGTCGCGCGCCTGCCCCGCACGAACGACGGCGTACCCGAGGTGCCCAACGCCCGCCCGGGAATTGGGAGACGCCCCGCGACCGGGTCGATCGCGGGGCGCCGTGGGTGGCGGAGGGCAGATCGGATCAGCCCTTGTCGGAGGCGGGCGCGGCGACGTTGTCGGCCGCGGGCTTGTCGGAGGAGACCTTGTCGGTCACGACCTCGGCGGTCGCGTCCTTCTCGGTCGTGGCCTTGTCGGTGGACTCCTTGTCGGAGCCCTTCGACTTCGGCGTGCGCGGGCCCTTGAAGAAGGCGCCCATGAAGTCGAGCAGGAAGCCCCAGCGATCGGAGATGCCGGGGGCGTCGTACTCGGCGTTGCGCACCCGCCGCGTGAGCGAGAGCAAGGCGTTCATGGCCTGGCTCTCGATCACCATGCGCTGCTCGCGCACGTTGCGGAGGGTGGCGTCGAGCGCGGCCTCGCTCTCGGTGAGGTGGGCGTGCTGCGACGCCATCTCCCTGAGCTGAGCCGGGCTGAACTTGATGCGCCCGAGGTGCTCCCCGTCGGACTGCATCAACGTCGCCGCCCGCGCCAGAGACCCGACGGCGCCAGGCAGCGCTCTCAAGAGCGACTGCTTCTCGGCGCCGCCCAGCCAGGGGCGGGCGGTGAGACCCACGGCCGCGAAGAGGCGGTGGGTGAGGGGGGTGAAGCCGCCCATCGAGGGCGAGGCTTCGACCGTCGGAGACACCATTGCCTCCTTCGGTCTACGGCGAGACGAATCGTCCATCGTCGACCTCCATCGGGAGAACACGCTCTCCCAGCGCGGCCGACGGACCATCCGTCGCGGCGCTCACCACTTCCGGACCGCTCGACGGCGAAATCACCGCTCGGTCGTGACGATTTCACGAAAGGCCTTCTGTGAAGGCGATTCGTAGAGTCCGACGGGTGGCAGGTCCCCGGCGGAGACCTACGAGGTCCACCGACGAGGGGTACAAGGCCCCCGCACGGGACCAACGAGCTCCCCGCGGAGGGCTACGAGGTCCCCGCGGGGGACATCGAAGCCAACGACCGAGGGGTGACAGGTCCTCGGTGCGGCCCTACGAGGTGGCCGGCGGAGGGGTAGGAGGTCCCACGCAGAGACCTACGAGGTGGCCGACGGAGGGGTTCGGACCGTCGCTGAACGCCGCGCCGGATCGTGGCAACCTCGACCAGAGCCGCCCACCCTCGCGGGCGCTGCACCGGAGGAGCGAGCGGTGAGAGCCGGAACACGCGCGCGATGGCTGCTGGCGACGACGCTGGCGATGGCCTGCGCCGACCCTCCCGCTCCGCCCGTCGACGCCGCTGTGTCCGATCAGACCGCCGTGGTCGACCTCCCTGCGCCGACGGACATCCCCGTCGACGCTGGCGTTGACGCTCCAGTTCCCGTCGACCGCTCCCCGATGGACGCCGACACCGACCTCGCGTCGATGCCCCCCGTCACGATCGACGCCCCCGCCGGGCGGACGTCGCCCCGTTGTGCGTGCCGGGGCGGAGCGAGCGCTGTACCTGCGGCGACGGCGCTGTGGGCGCGCGCACCTGCGACGAGCGCGGCGCCTACGGCGAGTGCCGCTGCGTGATGGGCGACGGTGGCGTGTGGGACCCGCCGCTGGCGCTACCACCGCGCTTGATCGCGCCCCGCTCGGTGTCGCGAGCGACCACGCAACGGCCGACCTTCCGGTGGGTGATGCCCGAGGGGATGACCCGCGCGAGGGTCACCCTGGCGCGGGATCGGGCGCTCACGCGTGAGGTGCGCTCCACCGTGGTGGAGGGCGCGCGGTGGAGACCGACGGAGACGCTGCCGCACGCGGTGTGGTTCTGGCGGGTGGAGGCCCTCGCCGCGGACAACCGGGTGGTGTGGACGAGCGCGACGTGGGAGTTCCAATCGCCGTGGAGAGACACCGCCGTCGACTCGAGCTGGGGGCCCATCTGGGACACCAACGGGGACGGGTACGACGACCTGGTGCTGTCGTCGGTCAACGGGCTCTTCGTAGTGCAGGGGGCGTCGTCTTTCAACTCGGTGACGTTCCGAGCTCTGATGCCTGCCGTCAGCACGACGACATCTGCGGCCGTAGGAGACTTCAATGGTGATGGCATAGCAGACGTGGCCGTGCCAGGGACCGCTCGCGACGGCACGCAACGCGCCGAAGTGTGGGTATATTATGGAGACGTCGTCGGTCTCGCTTCCTCTCCCAGCACGCGCTTGACTCAGCCATCTGAACGGAGGCTGGGAGTGATATGGGGTGCGGCCGTATCTGCCGCGGACTGGAACGGCGACGGGTATAGCGACTTGATCATATCCCATACTTGCGTGGCCGAGGATGGTTGTCGCGAAGATTTGCCATATCTGCTGGAAATATTTGCGGGTTCGCCACTGGGTGTATCCGTTGACGCCTCCGTGCGTCTTCGCGACGAGCGTGCGGTGCTCGCTCTCTCGTACCGTAGTCTCGGTGATATCAACGACGATGGCTACGGAGACGTGGTTGGCTTGGTTGGTCCAGAGTCCTCTAGCACCGGTAACTTGATCTTTGGTGCACCTGCGAGCGTTCACGGCGGCGTTCGAGGGCAGGTTGATATTGCTCCTATGAGCTCATACTTCGCAGGAAAAAGGAAATCGGTGGGCGATGTCGATGGGGACGGTCAGATCGATCTGCTCATCGGAGGCAACGACATGGCCACGCTGTTTGGCGGAGGTTCCGAGGTTCACTCGTCGATCCTAAGCCAGGTGGGGGCTCCTGATCGGCCGACCAGCTACGGACCGGGAGACTTTGGCTACTTTATAGGGTGCGCGGGGGATCTCGATGGGGACGGACGTAGCGACGTCCTGCTTGCATCTCCCCAGGTACCTCTTGGGGAGAACTTCGACTACGGTCCAGGCCGACTTTACATCTATCGTGGCACGGTCGACGGGATCTCCAACACGCCGACACAAGTTCTTTCTGGCACGGAGAGGCATCAAGGCTTTGGAAGAGCGAGCGTCGGTTGTGTCGACCTTGATGGCGACGGTCGCGCGGAGCTGTACATAAGAGACATGAGCAGCTACCAGGCGCCGCTTGGGTACCGTTTTGATTCCGAGTGGAATTTCACTCCGGTGAGTCTGCCGCTGCCCTCGCCAGCAGCGATGTACTATGGGATGTTTGAAGACTTGGCGCTAAGGCTGAAGCCCGACCGGTGGAGAGGGTGATGGATTTCGGGGACGCTTTTATCAATCTAGGTCGAGGTTCGTTCGATGCCAGGAATCGAGATATCGATATCCGTACGCGAAGTGAGCGCATTGGCGCGGCGCTGCGGTCTTTGTCTCGGTTTAACAATATTGGAGTGCTCTACTTTCCTCCAGGTGTCTATGAACTCCAGCGCGGGTTTGATGTGCCAGAAGGCGTCTCGGTCATCCTTGCACCCGGCGCGCGGCTAGTCCCGTCCGACGTAACCAACGCTCCGGAACTTGCCCGCGCTGAACGTGACATCATCATCCGTGGCTGCATCGAGGCCAGCGACGTCCAATTCATTGAGCCGCCGTACAACGCGGACGGATCTCCCAATTTGTCCCGGGGGCGCTTGATCCTCCTCACCAACCGCGTCGCCGAGGTGTATCCTGAGTGGTTTGGGGCATCGAACGTGTCGTCGCAGGACTCTTACTCCGCTATCCAGGCTGCGCTCGACGCCGCCTACAATGATCGTAGGGACGCGCCGGACTTCGACCCCGCGCCTATCCCGGTGTGCTTTCATGGTTCTTATCACATCGGCCGTCCGCTGCGCATCGGCTTGGACCCCAGGTTTGGCCGGTCGCTCGGCCGCAGCCATCCCTTCGTACTTCGGGGGCATCAAGGAGGATATCCAGGACCGCCCGACGCTCGCTCCCTTGACTGCGTTCAAGGCAGAGAGTGATATTGATCCTTCGCTCAGATCTCTTCTCCGCATCGAGGGGTCTACGGGGTTCCTGATCGAAGACATACAGCTTCGGAGAGCACACGAACGCCACCAGCACGTTCTCGTGCCTGCGGATCGAGCGGATCGAACCCGCGCTCCTCCCGCGGTCCGCGTTTCCCCGCGAGGCGAGTATCACCGCCGAGACCTTGGTGGGCCTTGTCCGGCGGTGCACATTCGTTCAGCCGATGGTTGCCTCGTTCAACTTGGCCCTTTTCATCACCCCTATTCGACGACGACCTTCCCCTTGGACGGCACGCGGCAGGACCTCGGCGGGCTCGTCTTCGAGGGATGCATTTTTCGTCAATATCTCAATCAGGGCACGAGCGAGACGGACCTCGACGCGGCTAGAGGACAGGACCCAGGGCCGCCGTATTATTACCGAGATACCATCTGCTTCTGCGCTATGGAGACTCGCGAGTTGCGCATTGATGACAGCTTTTTCTATGGACGCGTCCGCGCGAACATCCGCGCGTGGGGCGGTCGAATGACGTTGACCAATGTCAACTTCGTCTCCGTGAGGGTCCGAATGCCCAAGGACGCTCAGGATCTGGCGCTGAACCGCTACGGCTCAGTCCAGCCAAGCGCTTCAGCCGCGAGTGATCAGTTCGGCGCAGAGGACGCCCATGACAACGGATGCGACATCTTCCTGGAGTTTCCAGGTCCCGGTGTTCGTTCTACAGCAGTGCATGTGCGAAGTGCGGAGTGTCAGACATGGCGGCACTTTGCGTCGTGGCCGACATCGCGATATCCGAAGGCGGAACATGCTCCGGGAGATATCATCGAAGAAGATGTGCGGACCATCATCATCCAGACTGATGATGACCATAACGCCCCTCTGTATGAGGACGAGCCGCCGGTCCTGCAGCGACCGCCGAGCATTGTGTGGGATGGGCCGTCGAGGCGTGGTTCCGCTTATGTGTCGTCAGGAGTACACGTCGGAGGATTCTATCCACGTGATTCGCGCAGGACGATCGAGCGGCGAGAACTCAGTGAACTCTTCGTCATCGTAGGAGAACCTCGGGGCGAGGTTGTGGACCTCGGTTCACGCGAGGGACTCGGCGGTCCCGGGATCTTGCTCATAAGGCCGGAAGTGCCGGGCGCACTCCTCCTCAATTCACTCGTCGCGCCTCGGTACGGGTTCGGCTGGTACAGGTACCTGCTCCCGTTTTCGGCGGAGCGTTGAGGGATCCATGGCCTTTGACAACTCAGTCATGGATCTTCGCGCCTCGTTCGAAAGCGGAGACCCGGGTGTCGGTCCGTACGTTCCTGGCGTCGACGTGAGCACGCTGCTCCCGATACTCGTCGAGCGGCTGCCGCGTGACCCGACTACGAATGATCGCGTCGGATTTATTCTCTTCAGGCCCGGCGTCTACAGCGTGGGCGCTCGCGGAGCCGTCGAGGTTCCGCGAGGCGTCACGTTGTGGTTCCTCCCAGGGGCGGTACTGGTTCCCCGACGCCCTGAAGGGCGCGACGACGCTCCGAGCTTGATACTCCGTGGTGGTTTGCGCGCTTCGTTGCACACCATCTTCGGTACGGCCGCGGTTGCTCGGGCTGCGGGTCTGGGAGCGCTCACCAAGTGGTATCGGCTGGATCGCGATCGATAGCGACCGCGTGCCAGACCTCTGGGCGCACCGGTGGGGCGCAGGAGACACGTCACCGCGACGAGCGCGCAGCGCTCTCGGACGCACCCTGACCCGCTCGACTGGCAGGGGCGCGTCGACACCGACGCCCTCCAGGCTGTGCTGGATTGCGCGTGCCGCGGCGCTCCCGTCAAGAGTCGGCGCGTCGCCGCCACGAGTGAAGGCGAGGGGGCCGCACTACATCGTCGATACCGTCGAAATCGGTTCATCGCGGGTTGGACAGGGAGGTAGCGAGGCTCGTCGTCGAGGGCGAGGTCGTCACGGGTGTGGTCCTCCACGGTCGACCTGCGCTTGGAACGAAGCGATGTTGCTCGGGCTCAGGGACGTCGGTGAAGTGCGTGTGGTCGGGGTCTCACTCGTGGACGGCTATCGAGGTCCACGGAAGGAGCCGAGCCGTCTGCTGGAGGTGATTGACTCAGAGGATACTCCCTCCGGCGTTACTCTGTTCGAGGCTTGTAGCTTCACCGCGCAGTGGGCGACGTTGGTCGAGGTGCGCAGCGAGCCAGCGAAGGTAAAGCCGGACGGGAGCGTGGTCTTCGACCGGTGCGTGTGGAACCCCACTTCAGCGGAGTCTGAGATTACGGAGGGCCTACGTGTCGCCGACGTGATTCGATCTGTGACGGTGCGACGGTCGCGCCTCAGTGGGGCGGTGACCTCAATGATCGTCCTTCAACGTGGCGAGCTTGTTGTTGATGCAAGCCGGATCGTCGCGCTTCGTTACGGCCCGCCAATCGCCCGCCCCAGGTGAGGCGCGGCGTCGCCGTGCTCGTGGACCTCGCTGATCCGGATCCCTTCGGGCTGACAGTGTCAGCGACGACTTCACACAGCATCCAATTCCTTTGCGATAACTGGGATGAGGCGCCGAGGTCGCGGAAGATCGGTCGAGTGCTGTTGAAGGGTGTCACCCATGCGCACCGTTCGGGGCCGATCGCGAGGTCTCTGGAGCAGGGATCGATGAAGTGGGCCTCGCAGTTGCGTTGCGCTGCAAACTCGAAGAGCCCTTTCGTCTCGTCGGTTGCCGTTTTGGGGAAGTGCCGGGAACTCCAGACGCATACGTGGCTTTGGGGGCGTAAGCCGCTCATTGAAGATTATGGTACGTGGTCAACCGCCCGTGAGCCGTTCGTGCCGCTAGATGGTGTCCGTCCGACCGTTCGCCGATTGGGTCCTGCGGGATGATCCCCGGTATTCGCTGGTCGCGGCTCGCCCTGGCGCTCGCGCTGCGAAGCGTCGCCGTGTCGTTCCTCTCGGCGTCGTGCTCGAACGAGCCTCCGCGACGGAGGCGGCTGTCGACGCGCGCGTAGACGTAGACGCGAGGACAGACACCGCGCCCGTCGACCACGCCCTTCCGATGGACGACGGTGTCGACACAGGTTCCGACATCCTCCCCTTCGATGGCCTCTCGACCGATGGCCCCTTCACGGACGTGCCCGACGCGAGCGTCGAGATGGACCGGCAGGTCCCCGCTGCGAGCCGAACACGAACGCGCCCTGCGTCTGCCCCACCGGGCAGGACGGCACCCAACGCTGCAACGTGGTGGGCGTCTACGAGCCCTGCCGCTGCGGCCTCCCGATGGACGCTGGCGCCGACGTCGCCGACGCGCCCGACGTGGTCGACGTCCCTCCGCGGGATGTCCCGCCGTTGGTGCTCCCGGCGCGGTTGCTGCTCCCGCGCTCGGTGTCTCGGGCGACGACGCAGCGGCCGACCTTCCGCTGGGTGCTGCCGACGGGCGTGACCCGGGCGCGGCTGACCCTGGCCCGCGACCGGGCGCTCACCCTTTCGCCGCGCGCGGCCTCGGTGGAGGGGGACCGATGGAGGACGACCGAGGCTCTGTCGCCGGGTGTGTGGTTCTGGCGGGTGGAGGGCCTCGACGCGGACGGCGGCGTGTCGTGGACCAGCCCGACCTGGGAGTTCTTCTCTCCACGGAGAGATTCTCCGGTGGATTCGAGCTGGGGCACGAGCTGGGACTTCAACGGAGACGGCTACGATGACCTGCTGGCGAACGTTCAACAGGGGTGGGCGGTGTTTCCTGGCGGCGCCTCGGGCCTGGACCTGACGCATCCTCGACGGCAGGAGGATATCGGTCCTACCGACCTCGGATCGAGCGACGCCGACACCATCGCCGTCGGGGACTTCAACGGGGATGGCATTTCGGACCTGATCGCCAATGTCAATATGCCGCGCATCGACGGCGAGAGGAGCCATCTGCGCGTCTACTACGGCGCGCCGAGCGGTATCGAGACGGTGCCACGCCAGGTCTTTGGCGCGGCGCTCTTCGATCCGCGAGACAGGGATGGACTCTTTGGGAGAACCCAAGCGACGGACTGGGACGGCGACGGCTTCATGGACATGGTCGTGTCGTTTGCTTGCACGAGCTGCAGCCCCTACCCCGCGGTGGAGTTCCAGGTGCATCGGGGGGGACCAGACGGGGTAGCGATGTCACCGACCTACCAGTTCAGGAGGTCTCGCGCGGAGGGGTATTCGTCGACGGGATATCTCCGCGCGCTCGGTGACATGGATGGCGATGGCTATGGCGACGTGGCCGTCGCAACCTACGTGGCGTACCCGGGGTCATTCACGTTTGTCTACGGCGCTCCGGCGGACGCTCCCGCGGAGGCGGTTCATCAGGTGACTCTCCCGTTGATCGACGACCGATACGGGCTCGGCGCCGCCGGGTTGGGAGACATGGACGGTGACGGTGCGTTGGAGGTCGCCGTCGGTGGCCTCAACCGGGTGTCGATCTTCTCGGGGCGCTTCGAGGCCGCGGCTGCCCCGCGCGCGGTGATCCCGGCGCCGCACATCCCGAGCAGTCGCTTTCTCAACAACGCCTTCGGGACTCGCTTCGCGCAGCCTTGCGACGTCAATGGAGATGGGCTCTCCGACGCGGTGCTGGGGTCACCGACACCCGTGATCGATGGTCGGGCTACGAGCGGGAGAGTCTACGTCTTTTGGGGGCGTGCGACGGGCTGGAGTACGACCCCGGACCTGACCCTGGCGCCTCCGGGGACGGAGAACGAAGTCATCGAGTTCGGTAACGCGATCGAAACCGGGGCTGACGCCAACGGTGACGGCTTCGACGACGTCTTCGTCGCGGGGGGGACTAGCGCTGTCTGGTGGTGGGGCTGGTTCGGTGGAACTGCTCCGCTCCCGGCGACGCCTCCGATCCTCGTCCGACGGACTCTCGGTGCCTACTTTGACCTCTACCAAATCGCGGCCTCTGGCGGCGCGTTCAGGGGGAGTCATGGGTGACTGCGGCGATGGCCTGATCGACCTCGGGGCGGTTGCCCTCACCCTCGGCCACGCTGCTGCCCGCGGGAGAGGGGCCACGGGGCGGTTGCCCTCACCCCCACGCCCCTCTCCCGCAGAGCGGGAGAGGGAGCCATTGACCCCAAAAACTGCGACTTCAGTGGCGGTGACGCGACGGGCCACGAGCCACGGCCCACACGCTGTTCACTGAGCGCACGGCGCTCAACCGTCCTCCTCCATCACGGCCCCTGAAGTCGCAGTTTTCGGTGTTCCTGACGCTCCTCTCCGCTCCGCGGGAGAGGGGGCCGGGGGTGAGGGCAAACCGCCCCGACGCCCCGCACCCCCGCCCCCGCAGCGACGAGGTCGTCGTACCGCACCCGCGGCGCGGGCGCGCCGCGCTTCACCGATGGATGCCCTGCACCCCGATGGGCGCCTCCGCCCTACCCTTCAGCCTGTAGCCCGAGGTGAAGATCCACCGGACCACCAGCAGGAGCGCTACGAGGAAGCCCGAGGTCATCGCGAGGCTCACACCGATGGAAACGTCGGCGTGGCCGTAGAACGTCCAGCGAAACCCGCTGATGAGATAGACCACCGGGTTGAACAGCGCCGCCGCGCGCCATCGTTCCGGCAGCATGTTGATCGAGTAGAACACCCCGCCGAGGAAGGTCAGCGGCGTGATGACCAGCATCGGCACGAAGGAGAGCTGCTCGAAGCCCTTGGCCCACACCCCGATCACGAAGCCGAACAGGCTGAAGGTCACCGCCGTCAGCAGCAGGAAGCCCAGCATCCACACCGGGTGGTCGACCCGCACCGGCACGAAGAAGAACGAGGTCGCCAGGATGATCAGCCCGATGGTGACCGACTTCGTCGCCGCCGCGCCCACGTAGCCGAGCAGCATCTCTCCGTACGAGATCGGCGCCGACAAGAGCTCGTAGATCGTCCCCGTGAACTTGGGGAAATAGATCCCGAAGGAGGCGTTCGAGATGCTCTCGGTGAAGAGCGACAGCATCATCAGCCCGGGCACGATGAAGGCCCCGTAGGCGACGCCGCCGACCTCCGACACCCGCGACCCGATGGCCGAGCCGAAGACCACGAAATACAGCGAGGTCGTGAGCACCGGGGTGATCACGCTCTGCACCGCGGTGCGCATGAACCTCGCCATCTCGAAGCGGTAGATCGCCCACACGCCCCGCGGGTTGAGGGCGGCGCGCTCACGCCTTCACCTCGGCGCGGTCGCTCACCAGGCTCACGAAGATCTCCTCGAGGGAGCTCTGCTTCGTGCTGAGGTCCTTGAAGCCCACGCCGAGCTCCCCGAGCCGTCGCAAGAGCCCGGGGATGTCGGCGCTGCCGTCGTTCGCGTCGAAGGTGTACTCCAGCGCCCAGCCGTTGGACTTGATCGCGAGGGCCCACCCGTCGAGGCCCGCGGGGAGTTCCGTCATCGCCTCGGTGAGCTGGAGCGTCATCTGTCGCTTGCCGAGCTTCTGCATCAGCGTGGTCTTCTCTTCGACGAGGATGAGCTCGCCCTTCGAGATGATCCCCACGCGGTCGGCCATCTCTTCGGCCTCGTCGATGTAGTGCGTCGTCAGGATGATCGTCACGCCCTTCTCCCTCAGCCCGCGGACCAACGCCCACATGTCGCGCCGGAGCTCGACGTCGACCCCCGCCGTCGGCTCGTCGAGGAAGAGCACCTCGGGCTCGTGCGCGAGCGCCTTCGCGATGAGCACCCGGCGCTTCATCCCTCCCGAGAGCGCCATGATCTTGTCGTCGCGCTTCTCCCAGAGCGACAGGTCGCGCAAGACCCTCTCGATGTGCGCGTCGTCGGGCGCCTTGCCGAACAACCCCCGGCTGAAGCGCACCGTCGCGAGCACTGACTCGAAGGCGTCGGTGGTGAGCTCCTGCGGCACGAGACCGATCTTCGCGCGCGCGGCGCGGTAGTCGTTCACCCAGTGGTGGCCGTCGACCACCACCGCCCCGCCCGTGGCCTTCACGATCCCGCACACGATGGAGATGAGCGTGGTCTTGCCCGCGCCGTTCGGCCCGAGCAGGGCGAAGATCTCGCCCTTCTTGATCTCGAGGTCGACGCCCTTCAGCGCCGAGAGCCCCGTGGCGTAGGTCTTCGTGAGCCCCGACACCTTCAGGATCGTCGACATCGCGCTCCCTACTGCCATTGTGTTCAGGTGGAGCGCAAGGATTCCGCGACGACCGCGCGAGACCGTCGGTGCCACGCGAAGGTCAGCGCCACGGCGGTCACCGCGAGGCCCGTCGCGAGCCCCACCCACAGCCCCACCGCGCCGAGGCCCGCGCCGAAGGCCAGCGCGTAGCCCAGCGGGAGCCCCACGCCCCAGTGCGCGGCGATGTTCGCCGCCATGCTCGACACGGTGTCTCCGAGGCCGCGCAAGACCCCCGCGAGGCTCACCTGCGCGCCGTCGAAGAGCTGAAAGAAGGCCGCGCACAGGAGCAGCGTGCGCGCGAGCGCCGTCACCTCGGGGTCGAGGCGAAAGACCGACAAGATCGGCCCCGCCGCGAGCACCAGGGTCACCGCCGACGCGGCCATGAAGGCCACGGCCAGGGCCACCGCGCTCCAGCCCGCGAGGCGCGCGCCCGCGCCGTCTCCGCGGCCCACGGCGTAGGCCACGCGCACGGCGCCCGCCGACGAGATCCCGAGCGGCACCATGAACGTGAAGCTCGCGATCTGGAGCACCACCTGGTGCGCCGCCGCCGAGGTCGCCCCGATCCGCGCCGCGAGCAGCGTCGAGAGCGAGAACACCCCGCTCTCGAACACCAGGTGCACCGCCGAGGGCGCGCCCAGCCGCGCGAGCGATCGCAAGGTCGGCCCGTGCGGCGCCCACCCCGACGACCCGAGGCCCAGCCCTCTGCGGGAGGTCCACCACGCGAGGCCCGCGAGGAGGAAGAGCCGCGAGGCCACCGTGGCCCACGCCGCGCCGCGCAGGCCCAGGGCGGGCGCCCCGAGGTGGCCGTGGATGAGCGCGTAGTTCGCGAGCGCGTTCACGCCGTTGGCCGCGAGGAGGAGGGCCGTGGCGAAGCGGGTGTCTCCCACGGCCTGCAGCGCCTGCCGCTGCGCGGTGAAGACCAGCGCCGGGGCGAGGCTGAGGGCCACCACGCCGAGGTAGTCGCGCGCGGGACCGCGCAGGGTCGACGCGACGCCGATGAGGTCGAAGACGACGTGCCCGTAGCGCAGCGCGAGGGTGAGCGGCGCGCCCACCGCGAGCGCGAGCCACACGCCCTGCCCCGCCACGCGCGCCGCCGTCGCGCGGTCGCCCGCGCCGTGCGCCACCGACACCTCGCGGTCGAGCCCGAGGAGCAGGCCGATGCCCGTGAGAAGCGCCACGCCGTAGAGGGAGCCTCCGACGCCGACGGCGCCGACGGCCTCGCGGCCGAGGGTGCCGACCATCGCGGTGTCGACCAGGGCCATGGTCATGATCCCGACCTGACCCAGGGCGACGGGCACCGAGAGCGCCAGCGTGGGGCGCCACTCGGCGATGACGTCGCGGAGCGTGAGGCGGGGAGGGGTCACGGGAGCGGTGGGATACACCGCGCCCACGACGGGTGAGAAGGAAAGGCCCCGCGTGAGGAGAACGAGGAGGGGAGGGGCCCGCGGCGCCTCAGGGTCGAGGCGCCGCGGCGAGGAGGCGGGCGCTCAGGGGATGCAGGCGATGGGGCTGTCGCGCGCGATGAGCGCGGGCGTGGAGCCGTTGCCCGTGGCGAGGGTGACGTAGCCCGAGGGGATGGAGTCGAAGCCGCCATGCATCGGGCAGCCCCAGTACGAGGTCACGCCCGCGAGCACCGGGTGGCTGGCGCCCGCCGTGGTGGTCGAGGCCGCGCAGAAGTTCGTGCGGTTGGAGGTGAGCCCCGAGCCGAAGACCGCGGTGAACACCTCAGGGGTGCCGCGACCGGCAACGAAGTTGGAGCTGAACAGCGAGCAGCCCCACGAGAAGAAGAGGCCGGTGCGACCTCCGTCGGCGTTGCGCCCGATGCCCTTCAGCCAGTTGATGCTGTTCTGGTAGAAGCGCGGCGCGCCGCCGTCCCTGTGCAGGTCGGGGTCGCCCACGAGCGCCACGATGCGGCCGCGGACCGCGGGGCCCCAGGTGGCGATGGTGTCCTGCGCGAGGCCGAAGTTGCTGTCCGATGTGCCGCCGCAGGCGTTGCCGTCGATCCAGATGATGTCGTACTGGCCGAAGTCGGCGGTGGTCATCGACGACCACATCGAGGCCGAGGCCACGGTGACCATCGTGCCCGAGGGGAACATGCTCGATCCCGCGGTCCCACCGGGCCCGTAGACCAGCACGCGCGCCGCGCCGGTGTAGCAGCTCGGCCCGCAGGAGCCCGCGGTGCACACGCCCATGCTCGGGCACGCGTTGTTGCACATGCCGCAGTGCGCGCTCGAGGTGTTGAGGTTGGCCTCGCACCCGTTGGCGGGGTTGCCGTCGCAGTCCGCGAAGCCCGTGTTGCAGGTGTAGACGCACGCGCCCGAGGTGCAGGCCGCGGTCGAGTTGGGCCTGGCGGCGCAGGCGTTGCCGCAGCGGCCGCAGTTGTTCAGGTCCGTCGCGAGGGTCGACTCGCAGCCGTTGCCCGCGACGAGGTCGCAGTCGGCGCGGCCCGAGCTGCACACGAAGCTGCAGGTGCTCGCCGCGCACACGCTGGTGGCCCCAGCGCGCGAGGGGCACACCACGCCGCAGCCGCCGCAGTTGTTCGGGTCGCTCGCGGTGAACACGCAGAAGCCGCCGCACGAGCTCTGCCCCGTGGGGCACGAGGTCACGCAGGCGCCCGCGGTGCACACCTGACCGGCCGAGCACGCGCGGCCGCACATGCCGCAGTTGGCGCGGTCGGTCTGCAGGTCACGGCACGAGCCCGTGCAGTTGGTCAGGCCCGACATGCACGACACCACGCAGGAGCCCGCCGAGCAGACCTGCCCGGCGGCGCAGGTGCGACCGCACATGCCGCAGTTGGTGACGTCGGTCTGGAGATCACGGCAGGTGCCCCCGCACGCGCTCTGAGATCCGGGGCACGAGAGCGTGCAGCTCCCGCTCACGCACACCTCGCCCGCGGCGCAGGCGCGGCCGCACACGCCGCAGTTGGCGCGGTCGGTCTGCAGGTCGCGGCACGAGCCCGTGCAGTTGGTCAGGCCCGACAGGCACGACACGACGCACATGCCCGCGGAGCACACCTGGCCCGCGGCGCAGGCGCGTCCGCACATCCCGCAGTTGGCGCGGTCGCTCTGAAGGTCACGGCACGAGCCCGTGCAGTTGGTGAGGCCGGTCTGGCACGACAGCACGCACGCGCCCGCGCTGCACACCTGGCCCTCGCCGCACGCGCGCCCGCACATGCCGCAGTTGGCGCGGTCGCTCTGAAGGTCGCGGCAGGAGCCCGAGCAGTTGTCGAGGCCCGTTCCGCACGACACCACGCAGGTGCCCGCCGAACACACCTGCCCGGCGGCGCAGGCGTTGCCGCACGCGCCGCAGTTGGCGCGCTCGTTCTGCAGGTCACGGCACGACCCCGAGCAGTCGGTGAAGCCCGTCTGGCACGACAGCACGCACACGCCCGCCGAGCAGACCTGTCCGGCGGCGCAGGCGTTGCCGCACGCGCCGCAGTGGGCGCGGTCCGACTGCAGGTCACGGCACGAGCCCGAGCAGTCGGTCTGACCCGAGGCGCACGAGGTCACGCACGCGCCGCCGAAGCACACCTGCCCCGCCGCGCAGGCGTTTCCGCACGCGCCGCAGTGCGCGCGGTCGCTCTGCAGGTCACGGCACGAGCCGCCGCAGTTGTCCTGCCCCGCGGGGCACGACACCACGCACGCGCCCGCGGAGCACACCTGCCCGCTCGCGCAGACGCCGCCGCACATGCCGCAGTTGGCCTGGTCGTTCTGCAGGTCGCGGCACGAGCCGCCGCAGTCGTCGAGGCCCGCGCCGCACGAGGTGACGCACGCGCCCGCGGAGCACACCTGGCCGGCGGCGCAGGCCGTCCCGCAGCCGCCGCAGTTCGCGCGGTCGGACTGCAGGTCGCGGCACGAGCCCGCGCAGTCGGAGAAGCCCGCGGCGCACGAGGCCACGCAGGCCCCGCCCGAGCAGACCTGGCCCGCGGCGCAGGTCGTCCCGCAGTCGCCGCAGTTGGCGCGGTCGCTCTGCGTGTCGCGGCACGAGCCCCCGCCGGTGGTCTGACCCGCGGCGCACGACACGACGCAGGCTCCACCCGAGCAGACCTGACCCGCGGCGCAGGCCGTCCCGCAGGTGCCGCAGTTCGCGCGGTCGCTCTGCAGGTCGCGGCACGAGCCCGCGCAGCTATCGAGCCCCGCGCCGCACGAGGTCACGCACGCGCCCGCGGAGCACACCTGCCCGGCGGAGCACACCATCCCGCAAGCGCCGCAGTGGTTGCGGTCGGCCTGAAGGTCGGCGCACACGCCCGCGCCGCCGTCGCCGCCGCCGCACGCGCTCTGGCCCACGGGGCA
>JAWKRC010000038.1:0-66104 GCA_041389825.1 Polyangiales bacterium
CCAGCTTCAGGTACTCGCGGGTGGTGCGGGCGTAGTCGCTCACGTCGAGGTCGCGGCGGAGCGGCGCGTCGGCGACATCGAGGAGCGCGAGGCCCTCGTCGCCGCGGCCTCGCATCCGGAGGCAGGTCGCGAGGTAGGTGGTCGACCGCGGCGCCTCGCGCGGGCTCACGCGCTGAAAGAACGCGAGCGCTTCACGGAGGGCGCCCTCCGCCTCGTCGAGCCTGCCCGCGTGCAGGAGCGCGCGGCCGCGCGTGCCGAGCGCGTGGCCCAGCACCTCACCAGCGGGGTCGGCCTCCCGCGCGCGGAGGACCGCCGCCTCCGCGAGCGTGACGGCGCTCAGAGGAGCGTCGTCGATGGCGTGAGCGGCGGTGACGACAGACCGCCACGCGTCGACGCGGGGGTGGAGCGCGACCTCGGCGCCCGTGGGGATCGCGCGGAGGTAGGCGTCGGCGGTGGCGGGGTCGCCGCCGTGCAGCGCGAACAGCGCCGCCCACGCGAGGCACTCGTGCGCGAGGCGCGCGTCGCCCGCGGGGTGCAGGAGCGCGTTCGAGACCTCCCACGCCTCGCGCGCGAGCGCGGTCCAGCCGCTCGCGTCGCGGCCGGTCATGTTCTCGACGCTGAACTCCGCCGCGCGGGCGCGGTACCGCTCGATGGTCCCCCGTGGGAGCGGTTCGAGCGTGAGACCGTAGGCTTCGAGCGCGTCGCCGAGGTGGTCTCGCGGGTCGAGGGTGACGCCGTCGGGGACCTCGTCGGGGATGGGCTGCTCGCGCGCCACGACCACGCGCGCGACGTAGGGGTGCGCGTCGCGCAGCGCCTTCAGCTTCGCCCCGAGGAAGTCCACGCGCCCCAGAGATCCGTCGGCGCGCACCGCGGCGGAGCCGGCGACCTCGACGCGTGGGGCGCGTCCCGTGACCGACGACACCCATGCCACGCACGACGCGAGCCCGAGGGAGCCCCCCGTGACCTCGTCGAAGCCCTCCGCGGTGTGGGTCGACAGCGCGTGCCAGTCGAAGCCCGCGGGCCACCGGCGGCACGCGCGCGCGACCGTCGAGAGGAGCCCGCGGGCCACGCGGTCGAGCTCCGCGCGGTCGAGGCTCGCCCGCGCTCCGGGGTCCGCGCCGTGTTGCGCCCGCGCGGCGATCCCCGCGCGCGCCTCCGGAGCGTAGAGCAGCAGCCACGTCTCGCCCGGCGAGAGCGGTCGCGGGGTCCACGCGTGAGGCAGCGTGACGCCCGCGCGAAGGGCGGCCCGGGCGAGCTCGGCCTCGTGGCGGGCGTCGTACCAGCGCTCGCGCCGCGCGTCGGAGAGCTCGTCGACGAGCCGCGCACGCTCCGAGCTCCGCGTCGCGATCTGGAGCGCGGCGAGCGAAGCGCGCCAACGGGAGACGTTCACGGCGACGCTTCGGCGGGGAGCGAGAGCTTCATCGCGAAGCGCTCACCGTCCGCGAACACGACCTCCAGAGGGATCGCCTCGTCGGTGATGGGCGTCTCCGCGACCCAGCGGTTCGCGTCGGCGGGCGCCTCGACGCGGGCGCGTCCGAAGACCAGGGCGGTCACGTCGCCGGGCTCGGCGTAGAGCGTGAGCGTCGCGCGGGTGGGCGTGCAGGTGAGGCGCGCGCCGAGGCCCTTCGCTCCGACGCTCGACAGGGTCACCGTGCGAGCCTCGACCTCGACGGGCTCCGTCGCGGCGGCCACCCGCAGCCTCGGGCGCGCGCCCTTCAAGACCACGACGTGGGTCGCGTCGCGTTGGCTTCGCCTCCACGCGTAGGGCGTCAGGTTCACCGCGCCGTCGTCGGGCTCATGCGCGTCGACGATCGCGCGGAGCTCGTCCGCGAACCCGCGATCGCGGGCGGCGTAGCCCTCGACCCAGCGACGGTGCCTGCCCTCGCGCAGCCACGCGTCGATGACCCCGTCGGGCGGCGCGACGTCGGGCGCTTCGGCGTGCGTGAGGTCGACCGCGCGCGACGCGTCGGCGAAGGTGTCGAGCCACGCGTCGACGTCGCGGAGCGAGACGCGTTCCACGAGGGCGGCCTCGACGCGCGCGCGGTCGCAGCGCTCGCGGAGGACCTCGTCGAGGGCGTCGAGGGCGCGGTCGAGCGAGCCGTCGGGGTCGAAGGCCCCGGGAGGCCGCGCGCGGGCGATGGCGGCGCGCGCGAGGGCGACGCGGGCGCTCTCGGCGTGGTCGCGCGCGAGCACGGCGGCGTCGACCGCGGTGGGGTCGATCGATGCGCCGCGCGCCGCGGTGGCGAGGGCGTCGGTGAGGGCGCGCGTCGCGGCCGCGAGGGTCGCGTCGGGGACCTCGCGGACGAAGGCGCGGGCGCGCGGAGGGAGCGGGGTCGAGGCCCGGAGCGCGTCGCCGACGGCGCGGAGGACGTCGCCGGTGTCGCTCGCGGCGTCGAGGGCGCGGAGGATGCGGTCGTGAAGGGAGGTCATGGCGTCACGCTCCATGGGAGGGCTTCAGGGCGCTGACGGTCGAGCGTGGGCGGATCTGACAGCGAGGGGGAGCGTCTCACGGGGCGTGGAGCTTCTGCCGCGCGCGGCTGACGATCTGGTCGATGTTCGCGCGCGAGGTCCCGAGGGCGCGCGCGAGCGCGTCGCGGTCTTCGCCCTCGGCGACGGCGACGAGCACGTCGCGCTCGCGGAGGGTGAGCCTCGCGACGCCAGCGCGCGCGTCGATCACGAAGGCGACGCGCTCCGCGCCGGACTCGGTGCCGGGCGAGGGGACGCGTCGGGCGGCCTCGTCGGTGGCCTCGGTGCGCGGGGCCTCGCGTCGGGTGCGCGCGCGGCGCTCGACGTCGATGAGCCTGCGGCGCAGCGCGGTGGCGAAGTACGCGCGAGGGCTCTCGGCGGAGAGGATCTCGGTCATGCGCTCGGCGAGGAGGTCGTGGGCCTCGTCCATGTCGAAGGCGCGGCCGCGGAAGGCGCGGAACACCCGCTCGGCCTCGCGCGAGACCAGGGCGTAGAGCTCGGCGAAGGCCGGGCTGCGGCGCCAGTCCGGGGAGCTGCGGACGCGCGCGACCGTCTCCCTCCAGGCCTCCGTATCGCTCTCCGACATCGCGGCGCACGATACGGGACGGCGCCGCGGCCGGTCTACGCCACGCGAGCCGGCGAGCGCGCTCAGGCGGCGTTGTCGTTGGCGGCCTTGCGCGCCCTGCGAGGCGGAGGCACGGGCATCGCGTCGAGCTCGGCGAGCGCGCGCTTCACGCTCGGTCGACCGGGCAACCGATCGGCGCACTTCGCCACGAGCTCGTGGAAGCGCGCGCGCACGTCGGGCCACGGGTAGCGACGCGCGTTGCCCACCACCGAGAGCGCGAGGCCCTCGTGCAGCGCCGCGGCGTGGGCGCGCTCGCCCTGCCGCTCGAAGTCGGCGCCGAGCGCGAGCATCGCGTCGAGCTCGCGGGTGAGGGCGGCGACGTTGGTCCACGCGGCGCCGTGGCGGCGGAACACGTCGTCGGCCTGGGTGCGCCAGCGGGTGATCGACGGCGCCTCGCGGTGACCGCCCGGCACCGGGCCGAGGGTGAGCGCCTCGAGCTCGGGGTGCGAGCGGACCATCTGCGCCACCATCGAGATCAGCTCCTCGTACGAGCGGTGCCGCAGCCGCGCCTCGATGCCGTCGAGCACCGCGAAGCGCCTCGGCTCGCGCGCCCACGCGAGGGCCACCGCGGCGACGTGCTTGCAGCGGCCGTCGGCCCCCGCGGGGCAGGTGCAGCGGCCCGACGTGACCGCCGCGCCGTCGCTCGTGAGCGTGACCTCGACCGCGTACCACGACTGCTTCACGCCGCGCGCCGCGCCGCGGAGGGTCGACGCCTCGGCGCGAAGGTCGAAGAGCCGGTCGCCCGAGAGCAGGGCCTCGGCGCGCTCGAGCGCGCCGCTCGACCACGCCTTCAGAGACTGGAGGAGAGCGTCTTGTTGCATGCAGCAAACATAAGCACCGACCGGGTCTCGGTCAGGTCGCAGAGACATATCCCGTCACGGTTGAAAGCCCGTGGAATCGGGGCCTACACGGCCTCCCAGCGGGCGCGCCGGGTGAGGAACTTCTCGACGGCGGGCACCACCACCTCGGGGCGCTCGAGGATCACGAAATGGCTCGCGCGGCGCAGGTGGATCGCCTCGCAGTCGGGCAGTCGCTTCGCCAGCAGCTTCGACTGGTACGCGGGGGTGAGCCAGTCCCACGCGCCGGAGATGACCAGCGAGGGCGCGCGCACGTCGCGCAGGTGGTGCAGCACCGAGTGCGCGTCGAGCTCTTGAAAGAGCCTCAGGTAGTGCGGGAAGGTGTTCGGGTCGAAGACCTCGCGGGTGTACCGCTTCATCACCGCCCCCATGCGCGCGGTGTCGGCGCGCGAGATCAACCAGAAGAGACCCGCGCCGGGGCGCACCATCCACGGCGCCACGCGCTCGATGGCGCGCGCGAAGGCGGGGGTGTCGCCCGCGAACTCCACCATCGCGTGGAGGTACATCCCCGCGAAGGGCAGGCGCACGAAGGGCTGCAGCCCCGACGAGAACACGTGCCCGTAGGTGCCGTTGAGGAGCACCAGGCCCGCGACGCGCTCGGGGCAGAGCGTGGCGGCCTCGAGCGACACCTGCACGCCCATGCTCCAGCCGCAGAAGACCGCGCGGTCGACGCCCTCGGCGTCGAGGATGGCGAAGGCGTCGGAGGCGTGGTCGTAGATCGACATCAGCGCGTCGCGCGTGGGCGGCGTGGAGTCGAAGAGGCCGCGGTAGTCCCAGGTGATGATGCGATAGCGGTCGGAGAGCGCGGCGACGAGGGGCTCCCAGGCGTAGAGCCGGGCGCCGAGGCCGTTGGCGAGCAGGAGCGTCTTCGGGCCGTCGCCCACCACCGAGTAGGCGATGCGCGCGCCGTCGCGGGAGATGAACTTCGTGGGGGGAGCGTCGAGCATCGCCGCGACGATATCGCGGCGACCTCGAGGGCGGGATCAGGACTTGTCGAGCTTGCCGACGAGCGACAGGGTGAACGACGCGCCCATGTACTTGAAGTGCGGGCGCACCTGCATGTCGCAGCGGTACCAGCCCGGCTGGCCCTCGACGTCCGACACGATGATCTTCGCCTGGCGCAGCGGGCGGCGGGAGCGCACGCCGGGGGCGGGGTCGTCCATGTCGGCGACGTACTGGCCGATCCACTGGTTGAGCTCGCGCTCGAGGTCGCCGCGCTCCTTCCAGGTACCGATCTGCTCGCGCTGCAGCACCTTCAGGTAGTGCGACAGGCGGGTCATGATGAACATGTACGGGAGCTGCGTGCCGAGGCGGTAGTTCGTCTCCGCGGCCTTACCCTCGGGCGAGTTGCCGTAGTACTTGGGCTTCTGCACCGAGTTGGCCGAGAAGAAGCACGCGTTGTTCGACTCCTTGCGGTAGGTCAGGCCGATGAAGCCCTCCTCCGAGAGCTCGAACTCGCGGCGGTCGGTGACCTGGGCCTCGGTCGGGATCTTCGTCTGGATCTCGCCCATGGCCTCGTACTGGTGCAGGGGCAGGTCCTCGACGGTGCCGCCCGCCTGGGGGCCGATGATGTTCGGGCACCAGCGGTACTTCGCGAAGGAGTCGGCCACGCGGGTGGCGAGCGCCATCGCGGCGTTGCCCCAGAGGTACGACTCGTGGTCGCCGACGACCTCCTCCTCGAAGTTGAACGACTTCACCGGGATGGTGTTGGCGCCGTACGGCAGCCGGAGCAGGAAGCGCGGGAGCGTGAGGCCCACGTAGCGCGCGTCTTCGCTCTCGCGGAAGGCCTGCCAGCGGGCGTACTTCGGGCTCTCGAAGACGCTCTTGAGGTCCTTGAGGTTGGCCAGGGTCTCCCAGCTCTCCTCGCCGAACATCTTGGGCGACGCGGCGGCGATGAAGGGCGCGTGGCCCATGGCCGACACCGACGCGATCTTCTGGAGCAGGGCGATGTCCTGCGGGCCCGAGTCGAACTCGTAGTTGCCGACGATGAGCCCCACGGGCTTGCCGCCGAGCACGCCGATGTTCTCGGAGTACACCTGCTTGTAGAGCCCCGACTTGGGCACCTCGGGCGAGTCTTCGAAGTCCGTCAGGAGGTCTTCCTTCGAGACGTTCATGATCTCGACCTTGATGTTCTCCCTGAAGTCGACCTTGTCGATCACGAACTTCAGCGAGCGCCACGCGCTCTCGAGCTGCTGGAACTCGCGGTGGTGCAGGATCGCGTTCACCTGCGCCGAGAGGCGCTGGTCGATCTCGGCCACCATGGCGTCGACGATGGCCTTGTCGACGCGCTCGGCCGCGCGGTTGGGCGCGAGCATCTCGGAGATGAGGTGCGAGATGCCGCGCTTGACGACGTCGTAGCCCTCCTCCTGGGGCTTGTACTTCGCCTCGCTCAGCAGCTCGTCGAGGAGCGACGCCTCGCCGACGGTCTCGGCTGCGCCCTGGGACTGGGTCTTGGTCTCGGTGCTCATCGTTGCGTGGTCCTTGTGCTACCGGGTCAGCCGCCGCTCTTGCCGTCGCCGAGCCCGAGCTCCTGCATGAGCTTCGCGCGGCTCTCGTCGTCGCCGAGCAGGCCCTGGATCTTCTTGCGGAAGGCCGGGAGGCTGCCGAGCGGGCCCTTGAGCGCGTTGAGCGCCTGGCGCAGCTCGAGGAGCTTGCGCATCTCGGGCACCTGCTGCGCGACGCCCTCGGGCGTGAAGTCCGAGAGCTTCTTGAACTTGAGGTGCACGGGCATCTCGGCGCCGGGCTCGCCCGAGAGCTTGTCGGCCACGTTCAGGTCGAGGCTCAGGTTGTGCGCCGCGAGGACCTCGTTGAAGTTGTCCTTGTCGACGTTGATCGGCTTGCGGTCCTCCACCATCCGCTCGTCGGTCTGGCGGGTGTAGTCCCCCACGAGGAGCATCTTCAGGGGGAGCTCGATCTCCTCCTGGGCGTTGCCCGTCGCGGTCTTGTACACGATGTTCACGCGCTCCTTCGGCGCGACGGATCCTTCTCTGCCCATGAACTGATCTCCTTCTGTCTACGCGCGAGTGAGCGCGCATGGTCGCGACCATCCCGCGACGTCGTCAAGCCCCGAGCCGCAAGGCGGCCGCCGGATCGAGGCGGCACAGCCGATCGTACAGCAACGCCGCCTCGGGAGGGAGCGCGCGGCCCGTCTTCGCCAGCGCCCGCAGCGCGAGGAGCAGCCCCTCGGTCGAGGCCGCGGCGAGCTGGGGGTCCCAGCGCTCGAGCGAGAACTCCACCACGTCGCGCTCGGTGCTCTCGAACACCCCGCGCGCGACGGCCGGCTGACCCCCCGCGAGGAGCGCCTTGCCTAGGCCCACCTGGAGCCTGAAGCGCTGCGCGAGCGTGCCCGCGGTCGCGAGCCGGCCCGAGAGCAGCGCCACCGCTTCGCCGAGCTTCGACGCCCCCGCGAGAGACTGGGCCTCCTTCACGATGGCGTCGACGTCGTCGCCCCCGCCTCCGCCTCCGGGGGCCTGCACCACGACCACTTGCGGCGAAGCCCCGCCTCCGCCACCGCCCCCACCGCCTCCGCCCGCGAGCACGGTGTCGCTGATCCACCGACGGGTCTCTTCGCTCGCGAAGGGAGAGCCGTCGACGAAGGCCAGGGTGGGGAGCGCGGGCATCCGGCGGAGGAGCGTCGCGGTCTCGCGCACGACCTCGTCGTAGGCGGGCGCGTGCTCGGGCCCGAGGCCCTGGAGCGCCATCGCGGTGTAGCGGTGCAGGTCGAGCCAGAAGCGCGCGGCGCGGAGGGCCGACTCGCTCTCCTCGATGAGCGCGGCCCAGACCTTGTTCTGCGCGATCTTCTCGAGCTGCGCGCGGAGGTTGGCGTTGGGCGCGGGGACCTTGGTCTTGTCGCCCTCCACCGGGGGCGGCGCGACGAGGTGCGTGTAGAGCCCCACGCGCACCATGCGGTACGGCAGCGGGTTCGAGAGCTGCGCGTTGCGCACCGGGCCCGCGGCGGTGAAGAGCTGGGAGCCGAGCTCAGAGATCCAGCCCGCGACGGCGCTCACGTCGGCGGGCGGCGCGCTGACCGTGCCCGTCGGGGCAGTGATCGTCGTCTGTGGCGGCGTCTGCGGTGGCGTCTGCGGCGGCGTCTGCGGCGGCGTCTGCGGCGGCGTCTGCGGTGGCGTCTGCGGTGGCGTCTCGGGCGCCTTCTCGACAGGCGGAGGCGGAGGCGGCGGCGGCGGCGGGGGCGGCGCCTCGGCGGGGAGGTTCGCCTTCAGTCGCATCACGCCCTCGGTGAGCGGGCGCAGCGCGGGGCAGTTGTCGCCGAACTTGTCGCGGGCGACCTCGGCGAAGCGGCTGGCGACGAAGTCGAGGGCCTCGACGGCCTCGCGGTCCTTGGCGGTGACGGCGAGGTTGGGCAGGGCCTGGTCGCACGACTGCACGAGCCAGTCGACGGCGTTCACGCGGCCGCGCATGCGCTTCACCTCGGGGAAGAGCTGCGGCCAGAAGTCTTCGATCATCACCGCGAGCACGGCGAGGCCCGTGGTGAGCCCGTCGACGCCCTTGGTGGAGTAGAGCGCCCAGGCCATGTACGACGCGATGAGGAGGTCCTTCGAGCGGCCCTGGAGGAGCTCCGTGCCGTTGTCGATGACCTTGCGCCACTGGATCTGGCCGCCGGTGGGCGAGTCGCGCTTGGCGACCTCGTCGCGCACGGCGGCGTAGAGCGGGTCGGAGCTCGCGTTGGAGCCCGCGGGCGCGCTGTCAGAGACGGGCGCCGTCCAGGGCTGGGCGCGGGTTCGCAGCTCTTCGAGGGTCATCGCCATCGGTGCAGTCCTCCCGGTGCGGGGCGGTGGGGGGTGTCAGCGTGCCAGCGTCGCGAGGAGGGTTTCCAGCGGAATGTCGAAGGCGTCGAGGGCCTGGCGGTGGTGCGGCGCGAGCGACTGCCACGCTTGATGGATCGCCTCGGGGCGCTGGGTGGTGACGGGCCACAGGGCCATGGCCGAGGGGTCGGGCTGCGCGAGCCAGCGGAGCATCGGCGGCGGCGCGGCGCCCATCGACGCGAGCGCGCGCGGCGCGGAGGACTCTTCGATCCAGACCACCGAGGGAGGAAGCTCGCGCCAGCGAGACGTCGCCGCAGGAACTCGAGCCAGACGAAGAGGTCGACGTCGCCGCCGAGGGGCAGGTCGAGGGTGACCACGCCGCGCGCGGTGCGGTTGCGCGCGCCGTCGGCGGCGTCGAGGGCCGTGCGGAAGGCGTAGTAGCGCTGGCCCAGCGCGGGGTCGCCGAAGAGGCGGGCGTGGACGGTTCCAGCGGCCACGGCGTCGAGGGCGTGGCGGCACACGCCGTCGACCGCGGCGAGGTCGCCGGGCGAGGGGAGCCGCAGCGCGCGGGCGTGCGCGGCGAGGGTCGGTCCGTCGGCGCGGGTGGCCATCGAGACGACCTGCGCGGCGTCGCGGAGGAAGACCCCGTACGCGGTGGGCGCGGCGGAGAAGCGGCCGGCCATCCACTGCACGTCGGCGCGGGCGAAGACGATGAGGGGGTAGACCCGGCCGGCGCTGTCGTGGCTGGGCGCGAGCACGCCCACGGTGGGCGCGAAGGCGCCGTGGGGCGAGCCGTGGTGGATGAAGAAGACCGGGCGGCGGGGGAGCGAGAGGCCGGAGCGGTGGAGGGCGTCGAGGCCCTCTTGCACCCAGCGGTCGAGGGCCTGGGCCGAGGGGTCAGACGCGTTGACGCGGAGGAAGTCTCCCTGGGTGGGGACCTTGCCGTAGACGCCGAGGGCCTCGGGGACTGAAGGGAGGGGGGCCATCAGCCTCGCGCTCTCTCAGTGGTGGCGGCTGCGGTGGTGGCGGCGGCTCGAGCGCGCGGGGCGGTGCGGCGCGTCGGGGACGTCGGAGAGGTCGCAGGAGCGGCCGGGGTTGGAGATCGGGTGCGGGGCTTCGAGGCCCGGCGCGCGAAAGGGCAGGAGGAAGCGCGCCGTGGTGGAGTTGCCTTGCCGCGGGATGCCCATGAAGGGGTTGTTGTTGCTCAAGGGGCGGATGTCGACGCCCACGGTGAGGGGCTCGCCGTTGGGCCCCACGCGGTCGCGCATCCGCCATTCGACGGAGAACACCCGCGCCTCGGGCGAGCCCTGGACCACCCCCGCTTCGAGGAGGCGGAAGAGGCCCCACTCGCCGTCCTGCTCGATGACCTCGTCGAGGCCGTCGAGGCCGCGCGCGCGGATCTTCGCGCCGTGGTTCTGCCCCGTGCCGGGCCAGCGGAAGCGGTGCCACTCGGGCGGGCCGTTGCGGTACTGGTACGCCTCGCCCTCGACCTCGAAGTTCACCTCGGCGATGGTGGGCGTGCCGCGGATGCGCGCGTCGAAGTCGACCTGGATGCCCTCGGACTGCGGCGGGAAGAGCACCATGCTCACGTCCTGCGAGCGCTCGAGGAAGGGCTGCAGGCGGTCGTCGTAGTAGCGCCCGGTGTCCGTCCCGAGGCGACGCGCGTAGGCGAAGTGCTCGCCCTCGCGCGGCAGGTCCGACGCGAGGTTCTCGCTGTAGAAGGTCCAGAGCGAGCCGCGCTGCGGGCGAAAGAACTCCGCCACGTCGGGGAGCGCCGCGTCCTGCCCCGCGCGGGCGAAGGGATAGCGGTTGTAGAGGTTGCGGTAGAACGGCACCGCCACCGCGCTGCACCAGCGGTCCGAGCTGCCCCCCGCCGCGCTCGCCGCCGCGCGCCCCGCGCTCGACTGCAACGGCGGGCGGAGCAGCTCGATCAGCACCGGCCGCGCCTCCACCGTGGCGCCCGTGATGAGCTCCTCGGTGCGCGACTGCGCCGTGGTGATCGCCGTGCGCAGGGCCTCCAACACCGGCGCCTGCGTCGGGTTGTTGAAGTGGTTGATCATCGCGTTGCGCACCAGCGCGATCTGCTCGTGCCACGCGTGCAGCGGCGTGGTGTTCGGCACCGGCGGCGCCACGGGCGCGGGCTGCCCCGGCGCTGGCGCGGGCTGCGGCGGGGGCGGGGGCGGCACGCCGAAGTCGACGATGCCCTTCAGGCGCGGGTCGTTCGCGACGCTCTCGCGGGTGAACACCGGCAGGGTGTTGTTGCCCTGGCCGCGCTGCGCGAGCGCGGTGTCGAGGGTGGTGGCCGCGGTCTGCCCGACCACGCCGCGACCCTGGAGCCGGGCGAGGGCGACGCGCTGCGCGTTGGCGAGGCCCGCCGAGCCCGTCGCGTTGGCCACGGCCTCTTGCGGGTCGAGGAGCTCGGTGTGGTACGCGACGGTGCGCATCAGCACCTCGTAGGGGCGCAGGCCGCCCTCCTCGAGCCAGCGCAGGAGGTCGAGGGTCGCGTCGCGGTCGACGGGGTTCTCGTTGCGCCCGAAGGTGGTGATGGGCGGCGGGCGGATGCGGATGCTGCGCAGGAAGCTGTTCCACTCGTCGGCGTAGGTCTCGAAGTAGCGCGAGCGCACGCGCAGGAGGGCCTGCTGCAGCTCGGTGTTGCGCGAGACGTTCACCGCGCGGCCCACGACCCAGGGCTCGTCGACGAGGTCGTCGGTGGCGCGGCGCAGCCGGTCGCGCACCACGTTCTCCCACCCGTCGCGGGTGAAGGCGCCGGGGATGGTCTGGTCCGCCGCGGTGCCCACCTGGAACATGTGCGGCGAGGGCGAGCGCTGGATCGCCCGCGTGAGGGTCATGTTGTAGGCGACCAGGCGCGGGTCGTTGACGATCGCGTCGAGGTCGAAGTTGTCGTTGCCCTCGCGGGTCAGCACCGCGCGCGAGCGGGTGATGAGCGGGTCGCGGCGGCGGAGGGCGAGGGTCGCGAACTCCGTGGCCGAGGCGTCGCCGAGGAGGTCGACGTAGGACTCCATGTTGGCGCGCATCTGCGCCCGCGTCGGCGAGCCCTCGGCGACGTTGGTGCTCCCGGCCCACGCGTCGGTGAGCTCGTTCACGAGGAAGGTCTTCTGGTCGCGCACCGCGGGGATGCCCGCCTCGCGCGGGTTCGCGAGGAGCAGGTGCGTGCGCAGGTCGCGGTAGCTCTCCTGGCGCACGTCGCGCGGGGGCGGCGTGGCCGACGAGGCGTACTGCGTGGCGAAGCGGTCGAGGCCGGCGGCGGCGTTGTCGTCGAGGCGCTGCACCACGTGGCGGCGGAGCGCGTCGAGGTAGAAGCGCCGCACGTCGGGGTAGATCTTGTCGCCGGAGTACATCCCGAAGCGCATGTACGGCGGCGGCCCGAGGGTCGACTGCTCCCAGTCGCGGAGCTGCGCGACGCGGGCGCGCACGGGCTCGAGCACGGCGAGGGTGAGGGGCGCGCCGCGGCCCGCGCGGGCGATGGCCTCGATCTCGTCGCTGGAGTCGCGCAGGAGCTGGCGGTTCTCGACGTAGGCGTAGGCCGGCAGGGCCATGATGACCACGGCCGTGGCGAAGGCCCCCGCGGCCATCGCGTAGCGGCGGCGGCGCTGGCGGCGGAGCTCCTCGGGGCTCTGCGCGGCGATGTCGGCGTCGGGGAAGACCACCTTCGCGAACACGTCGCGGAGGAAGAAGCTCTTGCCCTCGGTCTGCGGCTGCGCGGCGGGCGGCGGGGCCGGGAGGTTGAAGGTCTCGCGGAGCTTCGCGGTGAGCCGGTCGATGGGGCGGCCCTCCTGCGTGCCCGAGGTGAAGTACACCCCGCGCATGATGGGCGAGCCCGAGTAGACGTTCGACGCGAAGAGGTCCTCGACGAAGGCCTTGAGGTTGTCGCGCACGCCCGCGAGCTGCTGCGGGAACTGCATCACCTGCTCGCGCACGTCGAGGTGCTGCTCCGTCGCGACGCGGCGCCACTTCCGGTCGTCGATGACCTTGGCGAGCTCGTCGAAGCGCTCGGCGAAGAGCTCGCCCGGCGACGCGACCTGCGTGCCCAGCGGCACGGTGAAGCCCCAGGTCTGGCCGCGCTCGGTCTTGCGGAGGTCGCCGAAGTACTCGGCGAAGCCCTGGATGAGGTCGCACTTGGTGAAGAGGAGGTAGACCGGCAGCACCATCTGCAGGCGGCCCATCACCTCGTCGACGCGCTCGCGCACGCGCTTGGCGACGGCCTCGACCTGGGCCTCGCGCGCGTCCATGAGGTCCGAGACGGCGACGGCCACGAGGATGCCGTTGAGGGGCTTGGCCGGGCGGTTCTTCTTCAGAAGATCGAGGAAGGCGAGCCACTCCTCGCGGTCGTCGTCCTCGGTGGTGTAGCGGCCCGCGGTGTCGAGGAGCACGGCCTCGTTGGTGAGCCACCACTCACAATTCCGGTGCCGCCCACGCCCCTCACGCCGCCGCCGGTCTGCGCCGAGAGGTACGGGAACTGGAGCCCGGAGTTCTTCAGCGCGGTGGTCTTGCCCGCCGCGGGGGGCCCGATGATCACGTACCAGGGCAGGGCGTAGAGGGCCTCGGCCCCGCTCGCTCCGAGCTTCGAGGACTTCAGCGACGCGATGGCGCGCTGCACCTCGGCCTGCATCGCGCGGACCTCGGCCGCTGCTCGGGGCGTACGGAGCGGGCGTGCTCGTCGGCCTGGGCGTTGAGGGCCTTCTCGATCTCGCGCGCGGCCTTGCGGGCCTTGTAGCGGCGGTAGAGCACCAGCGCGCCGAGCGCGAGGAGCGTGATGACCGTGACGATGATCGCCGCGACGATCGCCCACGGGAACTTCGTCTTCAGGACGAAGGCCGCGACCCAGGCGACGGCGATCACCAGCAACGCGAAGATGTACTTGAACACTGCGGCCCTCTGCTCCGAGTGAAGAGGCTGAAGGGTTCTCAGGTGCGGACGAGCTGCGCGATGCGCGCGAGCACCGACGAGACCTCGTTGGCGAGCGAGATGCGCAGGCCGACGTAGACCACCAGGGCGATCACGACGGCGCCGAGCGAGCGACCACCGGGAGGTCCTCGCGGGCGCGGGCGCGGGTCTCGTTCGCGGGGCGGTCTCCGTGGGGCGAGAGCGTCTCGGGGCCGCCGAGGCCCGCGCGGGCCAGGTCGCCCGCGAGCTGATCCATCGTGGCCGCGAGCTGGGCCTCGCCGCCGCGCACGCGGTAGCGGCCCTGAAAGCCCAGCACGAGGCAGGTGTAGTAGACCCGCACCACGTTGACGCGACGGGGGTCTTCGCGCAGCGCCGCGAGGCGCACGAAGAAGTTCTCGCCCGCGACGTTCTCGCTGAAGTACTGGAGCTGGAGCTGCCGCGCGAGCCAGAACTGCCGCAGCGCGCCGCCGCACTGGATCGCGACCTCGTCGGCGTGCGCGACGATCGCGTAGGTCATCTCGAGGATGTCTTCGCGGGGTATGCCCAGGTCCGCCGCGCGCCGACCCATCGCGTCGATGAGCGTGCGCAGGCGCTGCTGCACCGACTCGGGCGGGGGCTGGGCGTTGGGGTCGACCCGCCGGAGCTGGATCAGGTAGTTGAAGACATCCGCGGTGAGGTCGTCGATGCGGTCCATGTGCGGTTCAATTCCCCCGTCGCGCGGGTGAGGGTCAGCCGTTCGCCGGGCGCGGGATCGCGAGGAGCTCGATCTTGATGTTGGCCGGGTCGTACGGGGGCGGGAGGTAGATCGCGATGTTCTGCTCCGCGCTCACGTTCCTCCAGTAGTCGCCGGTCTGGTTGAGGGCGAAGTAGAGCTGCCCGGCCTTGGGCGGGATCTCGGGCGGCAGCCGGTGCATCACGCGGAGGTCCACGCCGGGCACGGCCACCTGCACGATGCTCCCCACGTCGCTCCACGACGCGACCTTCGAGAGCTGCGGGATCTGCTGCGCGGCGGTCTGCTCGGGCTGCCCCGTGCGCACCGAGAGGATGTACGTCGCGCCGCGGATGAGCCGCTCGTCCTTGAGCTCGGCGAAGTGCAGGCCGTCTTCGCGCGAGTGCAGCGGCACGACGATGTACCGCGCGGGGTTGATCACGTTGAGCAGCACCGTGATGCGCCGCAGGAGCTCGCCGAAGGTGGTCGCGAGGTCGGTGTAGAAGAACTTCGGCAGCGTGGTCGGGTCGGCCTCGGGGATCGTCGCGAAGGAGCAGAGCTGACCCGCGAACTGCGAGAGCAGCAGGTACGCGTCTTCGGGGGTGACGTCGGGCCGCTCGGCCAGGTGGTTCACCACCGGCAAGAAGGTGCTGATCGCGTTGAGCTTGAGGAAGTTCGTGGTGTCGGTAGCGGTGAACTCCACGAGGGCGCCGTCGAGCTGACGTCGCGAGTCGGCGAGGCCGCGCTGGTTCGACGCCATCAGCGCGAGGAGACGTCGCAGCGAGCCCATGAGCCACGGCGAGGCCCCGATGCGGCGCACCGGCGGGATGTACTCGGGCCGCACGGCGAGGGCGCCGGACTGGTCGCGCACGATCTCGGCGACCTTGACGGTGTCGTAGTCGTCGCGGGGCTCCGGGCCGAAGAGCACGGTGACGTGGCGCTGCGCGAAGCCCACGGCGACGTCTTGCGCGGCGCCGGCGGCGTCGGAGACGGGGCGCGCGGCGGTGAAGTAGCGCATGCCCGCGGTGGGGGAGGTGGCCGCGGCGACGACGGGCACGCCCTCGCGCTCGGCGGGCACGGCGAGGAAGACCTCGAGGGTGCGCTGCACGGCGGCGAAGTGGTTCTCGATGGGCCGCGCGGGGGGCGCCTCGGGGTGCGTCTCGTCGAAGGAGAGCGGCAGGCCATCAGGGAGCACGCCCTCGAAGCGGCGCACGCGGATCTGCCCGGCGACGAGGGCGCGCTCGTCGAGCTCGACCTGCACCACGCCCCAGTCGAAGGGGGTGAGCGCGGTGAGCCGCGCGCCGACGTAGCCCTCGTGGTAGCGGTCGAGCTGCTGCAGGTGCTGCGGGGACATGAACATCCCCTCGGACCAGATGACGCGCTGGGGGACCTTCACGCGCGGTGCTCCGTGGTGACGTCGGCGGCGGAGGCCTTGAGCGAGGGCGCGCTCGGGGCGCTCGGGGCTTGAGGCATGCTCGGGGCCTGTGGGGCCTGCGGGGCTTGTGGCGCCTGTGGGGCCTGCGGCGTCTGCGGCGCGTTGGGGAGGTTCGGCGCGTTGGGCAGGCTCGGCGCGCCGGGACGGTTGGGCACCGCGGGCACGCGGGTGCGACCCGGGAGGGTGTTGGGCAGACGTCGCAGGCCGCCGTCGGGCAGGCGCAGGCCCGCGTCGCGGTCTTCGATGTCGTCGCCCCCGGCCTCGATGAAATAGTCTTCGAGGTAGAAGTTGTAGTGGGGGTCGGTGACCGGCGGCGGGTTGGCGTTGCGGTCGGCGGACTGCGCGGCGCAGCGCTCGTCGCCGGGCGCGGGCGGGAGCTCGTAGAGGGTGCGCCACGAGGTGCCCGCGGGGTGGCGGAAGATGGCCACGGCGGCGACGGTGGTGGCGGCGTCTTCGCGGCGGAAGGCGCGGGCGACGCGCTGGCCGGGGTAGACGTAGACCTCGTCGACCTTGATGACGTCGTCGCCGAGGGTGTCGCGCTCGCGGCGCCAGACGTCTTCGAAGAGGGCCTCTTCGAGGCGCGCGCTGGACTTGAGCTGGTAGATGCGGACGACCACCGGCAGCGAGCGGCCGTCGTCGTTGAGGTTCAGGCGCTCGGAGCCGCGGAGCACCATGTGGATGTTCTGCGGGAGGTCGCAGGTGGCGGGCGGGGGGTTCTGCGGGCGCTGGTTGCTGCTGCAGGTCGCGGTCACGGGCGCGAGGGCGAGGAGCGCGAGCAGGTGGCGGAGCGAGCGGTCGCGGGCGGAGTGGCGGATCACGGTGCGGACCTCTATCCCCTGGGCAGACGAGCGGCGCGGAGGAGCGCGACCGTCGTCGGGCGCGTGGGACCACGCGTCGACTGGTTCGCCGCCCGCGTGAGCCGAAAACGACCATCGCACGGCGTCGGATCGACGGGCAACACTTCGCCCGCGCGGCGGGGGCGTCGCCGGAGCTCCGTCGGGGTGGGGGTGGCGCGCGGGGGCTTTGCGTCCGCCGCCGGGGGTGCTCTACCCTGCGTGGCACCGATGGCGGGCGCGCGTGGATTGCTGGGGAAGCTTGCGGCGAAGGACGGTCGTGGCCTGCGCGGCGGCAGCGAGGTCGACTCGGTGCTCGAGCACCTGAAGGCGCTGCTGAACACCCGGCAGGGTGAGGCCCCCACGGCGCCGGACTTCGGCGTGGTCGACTTCACCGACCTCATGCACAACTTCCCCGAGGCGATCCGGCACCTGGAGCGGTCGATCCGCGCGTCGGTGCTGGCCTACGAGCCGCGGCTGAAGAACGTCCACGTCACGCACATCAAGGACGAGGAGCGGCCCCTCGAGCTGCGCTTTCAGATCACCGCGACGCTCGTGGGGCGCAACGGCCGCGGCAACGTGCGCATCGAGACGCGCATGGAGCCCGGCGGCAAGTTCCAAGTGAGTTCATAGAAGGTCGACGACCTTGCCCGGGTTGAGGATGTTCTTCGGGTCGAGGAGCTTCTTCATCGCGCGCAGGAGGCTGATCTCCTCGGGGGCGCGCGAGTAGCCCAGGTAGAACTTCTTGAGCAGCCCGACGCCGTGCTCGGCCGAGATGCTCCCGCCGAACTCCCGCACCAGCGAGAAGATCGCGTGGTCGGCCTCGTGGGTCTTGGCGATGAAGTCCTCCTTCGCCATGTCGTCGGGCTTCATCACGTTGATGTGCAGGTTGCCGTCGCCGATGTGTCCGAAGAGGGCGATCTCCCAGCCCGGGTAGCGCTCGGCGAAGACCGCGTCGAGGCTCGCGCAGAAGCCCGCGAGCGACGCGATGGGCAGCGCGACGTCGTTCTTGTGCGGCAGCCCCGTGGCCGCGAGCGACTCGCTCACCGACTCGCGCAGCGCCCACAGCGCCGCGGCCTGCGAGGAGTCTTGCGCGAGGGTGCCGTCGGTGGCGAGGCCCGACTCGAAGAGCGTCGCGGCCCAGGACTCCAGCGCGCCGCGGTCGGCGTCTTCGACCTCGATCAACACATAGAACGGGGCGGGGTCGGCGAAGGGCGAGCGGAGCTTGCGGTGCCGCTGCACCCGCGCGAGGCACTTGTCGGTGAAGAACTCGTAGGCGCTCAGGGTGAAGGGCGCGCGCCTCACCTCGCGGAAGAGCGCGAGCACCGCGGGGAGGTCCTTCGCGGCGAGCATCAGCACGTCGTGGCGGGCGGGGAGGCGCGCGAGCTTGAGCGTGGCCTCGGTGACGACGCCCAGGGTGCCCTCGCTGCCGATGAAGAGCTGCCGCAGGTCGAGGCCGGTGTTGTTCTTCTCCAGCGCCCCGTTGAGCTGGAGGACCTCTCCGTTGGCGAGCACGACCTCGAGGCCGAGCACCCACTGCCGGGTGTTGCCGTAGCGGATCACCCGCACGCCGCCCGCGTTGGTGGAGATGTTCCCGCCCACCTGCGATGAGCCCTTCGAGGCGAAGTCGACGGGCCAGGTGAGGCCGTGGGGCTCGCAGTGGCGGTGCACCTCCTCGGTCACGACGCCGGCCTGGGCGCGCACGGTGAGGCCGTCGAGGTCGACGGGGTCGATGCGACGGAGGCGAGAGAGCGAGAGGGCGAGCTCGCGGCGGTGCGCGACGGCGCCGCCCGCGAGGCCGGTGCGCCCGCCCGAGGGGACCACGGGGATGTCGTGCTCGTTGCAGAAGGCGAGGAGGGCCGACACCTCGGCGGCGTTGCGCGGGAGCGCGACGGCGCAGGGGTCGGGGGCGTGCACGCGGGTCCAGTCGCGGCCGTACTCGGCGCGGTCGGCGTCGTCGAAGGAGAGGATGTCTTCGAAGCGCGCGCGGAGCGCCTCGACGGCGGCGTCGGTGGGCCGGTGGTCCATCACTGCGAGCGATAGACCAGCACGGGGCTGAGTGGGAAGGGGCGCGGCTTCGTTGCGCGGCGGGGCCCCTCCGTGCGAGCGGTAGCGGCGACGGAGGGAACGGAGCGATGGCGTACGACGAAGTGCTGGCCGAGCGTGCGTTGCAGGCGCTCGCGGCGCACCCGGGGGTGAAGGCCGACGCGGTGGAGGAGAAGAAGATGTTCGGCGGCGTGACCTACATGGTCGCGGGCTCGATGGTGGTGGGCGTGTTGAAAGAGGTGCTCGTGGTGCGCACCACGCCCGAGGAGGCCGAGGGGTTCTTGAAGGAGCCCGGCGTGCGGCCGATGGACTTCACCGGCAAGCCGATGAAGGGCTGGTTCTACGTCGACGGCGCCGCGGTGGACGACGACGCGTCGATGGCCCGGTGGATCGACCGCGCGGTGAAGTTCAGCGCCGAGCGCGCCCCGAAGGTGCAGGCGAAGGCGAAGAAGAAGCGCTGAGCGCGCTCACTTCAGGAGCGCGAGCGACAGGTCGGCGGCCACCGCGAGGAAGAACACCACCCACAGCGCGATCAGCACCTTGAAGCGCTTGCGGTGCTTCGCGTCGGCCTCGGCAGCGGCGCGCTCCTGCGCGTGCAGGCGCGACTGCCACGCCTGCTCCGACTGGGCGCGGGCCGCGCGCTCGGCCTCGACCGCCGACCAGCCCTCGCGCTGCGCCTGCTCCACCGCGTAGCGCTGCGAGCGCTCCATCGCGGCGCGCTCCTCCATCCACCGCGCGTGCTCGGCGCGGTACTCGTCGGCGGTGCGCTGGTGCGCGGCGCGCTCCTCGGAGAGCGACTGCGACGCCTGCGCGAGCGCCTGCTGCGTCTGGGCGAGGTCGCGCGCGAGCCGGTCGCGCTCGGCCTTCTCCCGCGCCTTGAGCCCCTGCCGCTGCGCCTCGGCCTCCTTCAACTGGGCCTCGCGCTCGCGCTGCTCCTGCTCGCGCAGGCGCTGGGCCTCCCACGCGGCCTGCTCGGCGGCCTGGCGCTCGCCGCGCATCTTCTGCTCGGCCACCACCGCGCGCAGCGACGACGGCCCCTCGAAGAGCAGCCACCACGGCGCGCCCGCCTCGGCGCCGCGCACGTCGGTCTGCCGCGCCACGCCTGCGCGCAACGCGGGCACCCGCGAGACGAGGTCGTCGGGCAGGCCGAAGGCCTCGCGCTCGCCGCAGCGGGGGCACTGCGAGACGAACCTCCCCGCGCGCGCGGGGTGAGGCGCGATGGGCACCGCGCAGCGCGGGCACAAGGGCGCGCCCACGCCCAGCCGCATCCGGAGCGGCGTGCTCGACGGGACGCGCTCGTCGGGCAGGTCGACCACGGGCCGCGCGACGCCGACGTCGGCGAAGGGGTTCCACGCGCCGAGCGAAGCCACGGGGTTCGCGGGGTCGGGGGCGGCGAGGTCGGCGACGGCGTGGGCGTAGTTGAGGGCCTCCTCCCACCACCCGACGTCGACCTCGTTCGGCTGGCCGCAGGTGGCGCAGGGCACGGGCGCGCCCGCCGACGCGGGGGTGAGCGCCGCGCCGCCGCCGCAGTGCGGGCACACCAGCCAGAGCTCCAAGCGCGCCCACGCGCGGTGCGGCAGCGGGCACGGCACCTGGAGCGCGCGCAGGCCCAGGGGCGTCGCGCACATCGCGCAGTGGGCCGCCCCCTGCGGCGCGAGCACGCCGCAGCCGGGGCACACGCGGAGCTCCCCGGCGGAGGGCGGCGCGCTCGTGCCCGCGGGTGCGCTCATGGCCGCGACGCTATCACCAGCGGGCCGCGCGCCGCGAAGGGACCGCTCAATGCGCCTCGTCAGGCCGCGAGGTCGGCGGCGCGGGCCGGAGCACGCGCGAGGGCGCGCTCCCCCGCGCGAGGAGCCACGCGTCGAGCACCTTCGGCGGCGTCAGGTCGGGGTCGGGGCTCCACTCCGGGTCCGCCGCGATCACCGCGCGGAACGCGTCGGCCGCGAGGTCTCTCCGGTCGAGCGCGGCGTAGGCGACGGCGAGCGATCGGTTCACCGCCACCCGCTGCGTGGTCGAGAGCGAGTCGGCCGCCGCGAGGCGCGCGCCCAGGCCCACGGCCTCGACCCACAAGCCCCGGGCGACGTACTGCTCCAGCACGGGCACGTCGCGCTCGACCCTGCGCTGCGCGCCGTGCGCGGCCACGAGGGCGGCGTCGGGCCCCGCCGGGTCGGGGTCGCGCAGCACGAGGTCTGACAGCGGCAGGAGCAGCGTCTGGTTGCGCGCGAGGCGCTGCGACGGCAGGTGGTTGAACTCGGTGATGAACTGCACCTGCGCGCGGTCGCCGTAGAACCGCCGCGCGACCTCGAAGAGGGGCTCGTCGGTGGTCACCACGTAGCGCAGCAGGTACGGCAACCGCACCACCGCGCCCGCCGACGGAGGGACGTTGAAGGCCGCGCCGTTGATGCGCGCGAGGTACGGCCCGCGCCGGCCGTCGCCGAGGTGGCGGTTGGCGAGGCGCTCCCAGGAGTCTCCCGTCGAGACGCGCACGTAGCGCACCGTGGGGATGGTGAGGTGCACGCCCGTCGCGAGCGCGGGCGACGACTGCACGTAGATGAAGTTCGCCGCGACGATCACGGGCTCCATCGAGGCGTTGCCGTAGTAGCGCTCGGCGATGCCCGCGAAGGTCTCTCCGCGGGTGTAGACGTGCGTCACGTCGGCGCGCCGCGGGCGCGCAGAGCGCGAGGGCGAGGGCGAGGGCGCTAGTCCTCACGGCGGCCTCCCGAGGCGGGCTGAAGGTCGACGTCGATCCACACCGTCGCGCCCGAGGCGATCTGCACGGCGCGGTCTTCGGTCACGAACGAGGGGTTGCGCAGGCGCACGTAGTGGGTGCCCGGCGCGAGGCACCGGTGGCTGCTGGGCGTGGTGTCGACGCTGTACCCGTCGACCACCACCTCGGCCCACGGCGCGCGAGCACGCGCAAGAAGCCAATAACCCCCGCGGTGCCCTGCAGGCGCGGCCCGAGGAGCCGAGGTGGGCTCGTGCTCGCGCCCGCGTATCGCCTCGAGCGCGCCCATCACGCCGAGCGAGACGAGGCCCGCCGCGACCTGCGCCGCCACCACCCTGCGCAGCGTGGGCCGCCCCGACGGAGACCGCCCCCACTCGCCGCCCGCGGGCCCGAGGGCCTCGCGCGCGGCCACGTCGTCGATCACCGGGAGCGACTGCAACCACGCGACCAGGCGCGCTTCGTGGGAGGCACGCCGCGAGGTGCTCGTTGAGGTCGTCGCAGAGCGCGCCCGTGGATCCGTACCGGTGGCTCGGTCGCTTCTCGAGGCAGCGGGCGAGCACGCGCTCCAGGGTCGCCGGCACGCCCGCGCGGAGCCTGCCCGCTGGGGTGTAGCGGTCGAGGCGGATCTTCTGCATCACGGTGCGCCCGGGGTCTTCTTCGAAGGGGCGGCGGCCCGTGAGGAGCTCGTAGAGCACGATCCCGAAGGAGAAGATGTCGCTCCTGAAGTCGAGCCGGTCGCCGAGCACCTGCTCGGGCGACATGTACGCGGGCGTGCCCACCACGCCGAGGCCCGCGTCGGGCTCGTCGACCACCTCGGCGAGGCCGAAGTCGGCGAGCTTCACGTCGCCGAGGCGCGAGACCAGCACGTTGCCGGGCTTGAGGTCGCGGTGCAGCACCCCGCGCAGGTGGGCGTACTCGAGCGCGCGGCCGATCTTCAGCGCGACCACCGCGGCGACGTCGGGCGGGAGCGATCCGCCCTCGCAGCGGCGGCGCAGCTCCGCGAGGGTCCACCCCTCGACGAGCTCCATCACGATGAAGGAAGAGAGTAGAAGCCGTCGTCGGTGACCCCGCGTCGTGCACCTGCGGAACGTTCTGGTGCGCGAAGCCCGCGAGGAGCGATCGCCTCGCGAGAGAACTAGCCTCCGCCCCGAGCTGCGAGGTGGGCGCGACGGAGCCCATGAGCACCTTCACCGCGAACGTCGCGGCCGAGGCCCGCTGCGCGGCGCGGTAAAACCTCCGAGAGCGTGCCCTCGCCGATGCGGTCGCCGAGGGTGATCGGCGCCTTCGCCGGGCGGCGGGCGCCGGTGAAGCAGCAGCGCCCCGAGCGCCTTCATCCCCCGCAGGCCTCGCGCAGGAGGTTGCGCGACGTCGAGCCTCGCGCGGGCGGCGGTGCCCGCAGTGGTGCGGCCGTGGCGCTCCATCAGGAGCCGCGAGGTGCGCTGCGCCTCGGTGCACATCACGGAGAATTCACGAAAGCTTCGGCGAGGGTGGCCAGCGCGTCGGGCACGGCGTCGCCCTGGGGTAGGTCTGGAGCAGGCGGTTGAGGTCCTGTACGGCCGTCGCTGCGCGGCTCTCGGCGAGCTGGGCGCGGGCACAAGGCAGCGCGTCGTCGGCGAGGGTCTTGCGCCGCCCGCTGGAGGAGCGCCCCCGCGAGCGCGCGCGAGGGTAGTCCCGCGCGTCGAAGGCCTGCCGCGCCTGCGCGAAGGAGCTGGGTGTTGTCGGCGGGCACCTGCGACGGGTCGACCGCCGGCAGGATGCCGAGACGACGCTCGACGGCCTCGATGCGGTTGGCGACCTGCGTGCGCGACTGCGAGGCCGACTCGTCGGCGTGCCGCGCCTCGTCGAGGGCGCCGGTGAGGGTGCGGATGCGCTCCTCGACGGTGTCGAGGCGCGCGCCGAGGTCGGCGAGGTTGCGGGTCTGGGTGCGGGCCTGCTCGAGCTGCTCGTTGAGGGTGCGCACCTGCGCGGTGGCCTGCTCGACGGCCTCGTTGAGCTGCTCGCGGCGCCGCTGGTCGTTGGTCTCGAGCGAGTGGATGCGGGTCTCGAGCGTGCGCCGGGTGGCGTCGTGCTCGCTGGAGGTGACCCAGCAGCCCGCGGTGAGCGAGAGGGCGACGACGGCGGCGAGGCGAGGGGCGCGCATCGGGGTGCGGTGCTCCGTCAGTGCCTGAGGCGGAAGTCCACGCGCCGGTCCTGCCGCCAGCCGGCCTCGTCGGAGCCCGTGGCGCCCTCGGAGCCCTCGGACGAGACCGCGAGGCGCTCGGGCAGGATGCCCAGCGAGACGAGGTACCGCTGCACCACGCGGGCGCGGCGCTCGCCGAGCGCGAGGTTGTACTCCGTGGTGCCGCGCGGGTCGCAGCGGCCGATCAGCACGTAGCGGCTCGAGCCCTCGCCCTGCAGGCACCGCGCGGCGGTCTGGAGCGTGCGGCGGGCCGACTCGGTGAGCTGCGCGTCGTCGAACTCGAAGAGCGGCGGCTCGATCACGCAGCTCGGGCCGCGGTTCTCCACCGGGTCCTGGTCGGGCGCCGGGTCGTTTACGCAGCGGCCGACCTCGCAGTGACGGTTCACGCCGCAGGGGTGGATGCTGTCGCACTCGGGCCGCGCGGTGCAGCGGTGGTTCTCGCAGAGCTGGTTCGCGAGGCAGTCGTTGTCGCCCTCGCACGCGTTCAGCCCGTCGACGCAGCGGCCCCGCAGGCACGTGCGGTCCTCTCCGCAGTCGGGGTTGGCGCGGCACTGCGCGCAGCGGCCCTGCACGCAGAATTCCCTGCGGCCGTCGCGGCGGCAGTGCGCGTCGTTCTCGCAGCGGGGGTAGTCGGGGCCGCTGGTGCACGCGGCAGCGGAGGCCACCGCGAGCGCGACGACCACGGCGCGGAGGAATGCGGGCGTAGAGGTTCCCATTGAGTTCGCGGCTCCCGCGGCTCCCTAGTCTCGTTCGACGCGGCTTGTCAACGATCCCGCGCGCCGCTAGGGTCGCGCGGCCGACGACGCCCGATGACGCTGGAGACCGAAGCCCACGCGGCCCCCTCGCACAGCGGGTGGCTCGACAGACCCAAGGCCGCGAAGATCCTTCGCCTCGCCGCCCCCGTGATCCTCGCGATGCTCACGCAGACGGGGGTCAACATCGTCGACACGTACTTCATCGGCAGGCTGCCCCGCGAGGTGGCCTCCGACGGGCAATTCGCCCTGACGCCGTCGTTGATGTTCCTCTGGGCGGTGGGCGGCTTCCTCTCGTCGATCTCGGTGGGCACCCTCGCCACGACGGCCCGCCGCGTGGGCGAAGACAAGCCCGAAGAGGCCGGCGCGGTGGTGCCCAACGCGGCCTTCCTCGCGATGGCGGGCGGGCTGGTGGGCACGGTGCTCGGGTGGATCTTCCTCCCGAGGCTCTTCGCGCTCCTCAGCCAGAACCCCAACGTGATCGACCTGGGCACCCGCTACGCGCGCTGGCGCTTCGTGGGCATCGCGTCGATGGCGGCGACGGCGGCGTACAAGAGCTTCTACGACGGCGTGGGGCGCACGCACCTGCACCTCGTGGCGGCGGTGGCGATGAACATCATCAACGCCCTGCTCTGCTGGCTCTTGATCTTCGGCAACTGGGGCATGCCGCAGATGGGCGTCGAGGGCGCGGGCGTCGCGGCCTGCGTCGCGAGCTGGATCGGCCTCGCGGTGATGGTGGCCTTCACGCTCACCCCGAAGGACCTCGCGCGCTACCGCTTCTACCGCCCCGGGGTGCTCTCGTGGTCGACGATGAAGTCGCTCCTGAAGCTCTCGATCCCGGGCGGCGTGGCGACGACGGCGGTGATGACGGGCTTCTTGATCTTCACGAAGGTGGTGGGGGCCATCGACGACGAGGCGATCCGTCACGGCGCGGCGGCGAGCTACAACGGCGCGGCGACGACCATCATCATCGAGGTGCTGTCGGCGACCTTCGTGTCGTGCCTCGCCTTCGGCACCGCCACCGCGACGCTGGTGGGGCAGAGCATGGGCCGCGGCGAGCCCGACACCGCCGAGCGCTACGGGTGGACGAGCGTGAAGCTCGGGGTGCTGGTCTTCGGCGCGATGGGGCTCGCGATGTTCCTCTGGCCGCACAAGGTGCTCGGGGCCTTCAGCCATGAGCCCGCGGTGGTGGCGGCGGGCCTGCTCCCGATGCGGATGATGGCCGCGATGGGCGCGGTGATCGCGACGGCGATGATCCTGACGCAGGCGCTCTTCGGCGCGGGCGAGACGCGCTACGTGATGCTGGTGGAGCTGGGCCTGCACTTCTTCTGCCTGGTGCCGCTCGCGTGGCTCCTCGGCGTGAAGCTGGGCTTCGGCCTGGTGGGCGTGTGGAGCGCCGCGGGGATCTACGCGATCGCGCTCGCCGTGCTGATGCTGGTGAAGTTCGCGAGCGGGAGCTGGAAGAAGCTCAAGGTGTAGGGGCCGGGGGTGGCCCCGCGGCGCGGCTACTTCCGCAGCGCGTCTTCGACCAGCGGGATGCGGTCCTGCCCCCAGTAGAGCTCGGCGCCGTCGACCACCCAGGTCGGCGCGCCGAAGACGCCCGCGTCGACCGCGCGCTGCGTCGCGTCGATCAGGGCCTGCTTCACCGCGGGGTCGGCGGTCTTCGCGAGCACCGCGTCGGCGTCGTCGCCGATCAGCGCGCGCAGCACCGCCTCGTCGCCGAGGTCCTGCCCCTCGGACCAGTACGCGCGGAAGGCGCGGTTCATGAAGTCCTCGCGGCGCTCCTCGGGCAGCGCGATCCACGCGCGCAGCGCCTTGATGCTGTTCACCGGAAAGGTCGCCGGCCACTGGAAGGGCACCTTCCAGAACGCGGCCCAGCGGTGCATGTCGTCGTAGTAGTACCGGCGCTTCGCGTCGCTCCAGGTGTTCAGCGGCACCAGCTCCTGCCCGATGGACTTGAACAGCCCGCCGAGGAGCATCGGCCGGTACACCAGCGTCGCGCCGGTGCGGTCGGCGAGCGCCCGGGCCTGCGTGGCGCCGAGGTAGGCGAAGGGCGAGGAGAAATCCCAGTAGAACTCCAGCGTGTGCGGCATCGTCGGCCTCCCGTCGGGGATGAGCGCCGAGGGCCCGAGGCCCTCGACGAAATGCATGCGGTCCTGCCCCCAGTAGAGGGCCCCGTCGACCACGAAGGCGGGCGCGCCGAAGACCCCGAGCGCCACGGCCTCGTCGGTGGCCGCGCGCAGCGCCTCGCGCATCGCGTCGGAGCGCGACCCTTCGAGCACGACGTCGGCGTCGCGACACGCGCTTCGCACGACCGAGTCGAGCACCTCGGGGTGGCCGATGTCGCGGCCCTCGACCCAGTAGGCGCGGTAGAGCGCGCGGATGAGCCCGCGGTCGCAGCCCGACGCGATCGTCGCGCGCAGCGCCTCGACCGAGCGGAAGGGGTGCCCCGGCGGCATCGAGAGCGCGACACCGAAGCGCTCGGCCCAGCGGCGCAGGTCCTGCCCGTTGTGGTGGGCCTTCGCGGGCGAGAGCGTCGCGAAGAGCTTCTGCGCCACGCCCCGCGCGCGGAACACCCCGCCCAGGAGGAAGGGTCTGTACCGCAGCTCCATCCCCGCGCGGGCGGCCATCGCCTCGACCTGCGTGCTCGCGAGGTAGGCGTAGGGGCAGGTGTAGTCGAACCAGAAGTCGACGACGCGCGCCATGGCCCGGTCGGGCGTCTCACGACGGCGTGATCGGGTCAACGGTCACTCGTCGTCGGGCGGCGGCGCGCGGCCGAAGCACTCGGGCAGCATTGCGAAGGCGCGCACGGCGACGGTCCACGCGGCGACGGCCTGGTCGAGCGAGGGCTCGTCGAGCGCGGCGGGCGTGTCGTTCGCGGTGTGGTGCACGTCAAAGTAGCGCGACATGTCCTGCGCGAGGTCGACGCGCGGCACGCCCGCAGGCGCGAGGGGAGAGACGTCGGCCCCGCCCCACGCGCGGTCGGGGCTCTCGCGCACGCCCATGGGACGTAGCTCCGTCGCGACCCGGTGGAACACCGCGCGACCGGACTCGTCGCCTGCGTAGCGGATCGCGCGGACGCGGCCGTCTCCCGCGTCGGCCTCCATCGCGACGACGTGGTGGGAGAGCTCGTCGCGGTGCGCCTCGGCGTAGGCCCGCGCGCCCGCGACGCCGTTCTCCTCGTTGGCGAAGAGCACCACGCGCAGGGTGCGGCGGGGCGTTCCCGCGCGGAGCACGTTGCGCGCGGCCGAGAGCACGATCGCGACGCCCGCGCCGTCGTCGAGGGCGCCGGTGCCGAGGTCCCACGCGTCGAGGTGCGCGCCGATCAGGACCACCTCCTCGGGCCGCTCCCCGCCGGGGACCTCGCCGACCACGTTCGCGGTGTCAGCGTCGGGGAGCGTGCGGCACCCGAGGGTGAGCCTGAAGCGCACGCCGTCGGGGTGCGCGGCGACGATCCGATGGAGCGCGTCGGCGTCGGCCACCGAGAGGGCCGCCGCGGGGATGCGCGGGACCGCGTCGTCGTAGCGCAGCGCGCCCGTGTGCGGCGCGCGGGTGTTGTCAGTGCCGATGGAGCGGACGATCACGGCAACGGCGCCCTTGCGCGCGGCGGCGACGGCGCTGCGGGTGCGCGCGCTCACGGCGTCTCCGTAGCCGCGACCCGTGGGCCGCCGCTCCATCACGCGGTGGACGAACACGATGCGACCGCGGACGCGCTCGTCGGGCAGGGCGGCGATGGCGTCGAGGGAGTCGACCTCGACCACCTCGGCCTCGACCCCCTCGGGCGGGGTCGCGACGCTCCCTCCGAGGGCGGTGAGCGTGAGCGATCGAGGAAAGGGCGCGGTGAGCGCTCCGTGTTCGACGCCGCGCTCCCAGTGCGGCGCGCGCACGGGCTCGGCGTGGACGTTCGAGAGGCCGAGCTCGCGCATGGTGCGCAGCGCCCACTGGACCGCGCGCGGGTCACCGGGGGAGCCCGCGAGGCGAGGGCCGACCTCATCCGAGAGCGAGCGCACGAGGTCTCCCGCGCCCGACGGAGGCGCCTGCCACGCGACGCGGTGCCGACGGTGCGCGGGGGCCTGCGCGATGGGACGAGGCGCGGGTCGCGCGCAGGCGGCGAGGAGGAGGGCGAGCGCGAGCGCGGGTCGGATCACGCGAGCGTGGATACCACCGAAGCGGGATCAACCCATGACGGTGACGGTGACCTTGCGGGCGTGCGGGGCGTGGCGGTGCTCCCAGAGGTAGACGCCCTGCCAGGTGCCGAGCTCGCAGCGGCCGTCGGTGACGGGGATCGAGAGGGAGTTGCCGGTGAGCACGGCGCGGACGTGCGCGGGCATGTCGTCGGGGCCTTCGGCGTCGTGGACGAAGCGCGGGTCTCCGTCGGGGCAGAGGGCCGAGAAGAAGGTCTCGAGGTCGCGCCGCACGTCGGGGTCGGCGTTCTCCGAGAGGAGGAGCGACGCGCTGGTGTGGTGCACGAACACGGTGCAGAGCCCGTCGCGGATGCCTGTCGCGGCGACGGCCTCCTGCACGCGGTCGGTGAGGTCGTGGGTGCCGCGTCCGCGGGTGCGGACCTCGAAGGCGCTGCGGTGCACGGTCATGCGCGAGAGCGTGCGCGCAAGGGGAGGGGAGGTCCACCTTCAGCATCGGGCGCGGAGCGGAGGCTCCGCGGCGGCCCGTGGTGCGTCCGATGACCTCTCTGCGCGCGTCGCGGCCCGTCGCCCGCGCTCCACACGCTCGCGATACACTCGCGGCCGGAGGACGTCGCGATGCTCGCTCGTCACCTCTCCCGCACGGCGCTGCTCGTCGCGCTCGCCGCCCTGACCGCGCCGCGCCGCGGGTCGGCGCAGCGACCCGACCCTCTCGGGCTCGACACAACGCCAGCCTCCCAGACGCTCCCACCGCAGGCCATCGACCCGCGCCCCAATCCGACCGGGGAGCAACTCCGCTCGCTTGAGCTCATCGAGCACGAGGGCGCAGCCTTCGCCGAACGCGCCCGCGCATACCGCGCGTTCCTCGCGTCGCTCGAAGACCGAGCCTCCGCACGCCGCGACGCCGCGCTCCAGGCGCTCCACCACCCCGATCCGTTGCCCGACGACGCGCCCCGTCACGACCTCGACGCGCTGCCGTCGGCCGCACCGGACTCCATCCCGTCGCTCCGCGCGATCCTCACGCGACACTGGCCCGAGGCCCGCGACGGTCACCCGAGCGCGCTCTACCTCCACGCGATGGAGCGACTCACCGACACGCTCTCCGAAGCGCGCGCGGGGGATGCGTCGCGCTGTGCGGAGGTCCTCGCTCCATACGTCCGTGCTCCACGACTTCGCCGCGGCGCGCCCTGTGCCGCGCTCCTTCGCGTTCTCGACGACCCGTCACCTCGCCCGCCGTGGGACGCCGATCTCCTCCAGCGCCTCGCTCTGCGCGCGTTCCACACCGATCGCTTCGCGAGTGCGCGGCGCTCCTCCGCGTCTACGCCGCGCGCTACCCCACCGACGCGGGGCGCCCACTCGCGACACTGCTCCTCGCCGACGCGCTCGATCGGCTCGGTCTCTCCTCCGAGGCCCGCGCCGCGCGGCTGTCGATGACCGACTTCGCGCGAGGCACGTCGTGGTCGAACGCGAACCACGCTCGCTTGGAGGAGGTGAACGAACGCGCGCTCGCGACGCTGCGCGACGTGCTCGAACGTGACCGCGCGGGCGCGGACCGTGCCTCGCTGGAGCGCCGCGCTGAGACGCTCGCGGCGGTGCTGCACATGGAGCCCGGTACGCCCGACGCGTACGAACTGTGGGTCGAGCGCGTGTGGGCGCTGCGACAGAGCGGGCATCTCGACTGGGCGATCGCCGCGATCGAGAACCCGTCGCCGAGGCCTGCGAGCGAGGAGTCCACAGAGGAGCGCGACCTGGAGATCGACCTGCGCGAGTCGGCGTTGATCCAGGCCGTGGCGAGGGGAACGATCGACCCCTGCGTCGCGGTGCGCGCCGCGGTGAACACCGACCGCCTCGCCGCAGCGGTCGGTCCATCACTCGGAGACGCGGTCACGCGCTGCGCGACGCCATTGGTCGGACCGAGCGTCGAAGAGGGTGTGCCGATCCCCGCCCTCGCGAGGGCGCTCCTGCGCGCGCGACTTCGCTATCTCTACGAGGTGCCCACGAGTGACGGAGCGACCCTGGTGAGGTGGAGCGGCCGTCGGATGTCGCGACACTCCGTCGTGGAACTCTCCCTCGTCCTCGCGCTGCATTGCTTCGGATGGGCGATGCGAGCGAGCGAGTGGCTCATCCGCCTCCAGCGGTGTGGGCGATCGCGCCTCGCGGAAGAGATCGCGACCTCGATCTCGCGCACGCTGGAGGCTCCAGATTCCCCCTACAGCGAGTGGCACGGGCAGCCATTCTTGGAGGTCTATCGACGGTCACAGCAGGGGTGCCACTCTCCATTTTATCCGGGACTGCACGACTCCAATCCATGGAGGAGGGTGATGGGTTGGTTTCGTCAGGCCGAGCAAGCGAACGCGCCTGAGGCTGCGGCGCTCTATGAGCGCGCTGGGGCGGAGCTGGATCGCATCGCGCGAATCACGACAGACGTCCGCGCTCCATTGGGTCTGTTCTACGCAGGTCTCGCGTGGGAGCGCTCAGACCGAAGCGCATCCGCCGCGCGCACCTTCGACGAGATCGTCCGACGCAACGAAGGCCCCATCAACCTCGACGCGCTGGACCGCGACGTCGTCGCGGACGCAGAGGCGGAGGGACACCTCAACCTCCTCGAACTCTCCCGCCTCCGCGCCGCCATCAACTACGCGCGCGTCTTCGACTACGACGCCGCGCTCGCGCGCTACGCCGAGGTCGCCAACGACCCGCGCTTCGTCTTCGCGCTCGACCACGCGCTCCATGCTCACGACGCGCTCCTGGCGCGCGCCATCATCCTCTCGGGCGTCGCTCGCTGGGACGAATCCCGCGAGGCGTGGCGCGCGTTCCTCCCTCACGCTTCCACCCCGAGCGAGGCCGCGTCCGCTCGCTTCCACATCGCCGCCAACCCCTTCCGCGCGGGCCGCTGGCGCGCGGCCATCGCGTCGCTCACCGCGTACCTCCGCGTCGCCACTGCGCCAGAAGACCAGCCCTTCCGCGAGCGCGCCAGTGCGGACCTCTCCACCGCGCGACTCCGTCTGCGCGACCCCCGCGCGACCCCACACACCACGCTCGGTGACGACCGCCGCGTCGCGACTCCGCCGCTCGTCGAGGCCCCGTAGCGCGGCGCGCGCTGTGATACTTCCCTCCCTCGCGATGGACCCCGCCGCGAGCTTCTACCGACGACCGCTGCCCACGCCGCTGATCCCCTTCGCAAGCCCCGAGGGCCGCGCCCTCTTTCGCGAGGCCCTCTCCGAAGGAAACCTCGACGGCTACTTCGCCCTCGCCGAGCAGTTCCACACCCAGGCCGACCCCGCGTTCTGCGGTCTCGGCACCCTCGTCGTCGCGCTCAACGCCCTTAACGTCGACCCCGGCCGTCTCTGGAAGGGCCCCTGGCGCTGGTTCAGCGAAGACCTCCTCGACTGCTGCCTCCCGCTCGACGCCGTGCGCCGCGAGGGCGTCACCCTCGACACCTTCGCCTGCCTCGCGCGCTGCAACGGCGCCTCCACCGCGGTGCGCCGACCCGACGCCGCTTCCCTCGACGACTTCCGCGAGGACCTCCGCCTCGCGTCGACCTCATCGTCGGGCCCCGTGCTCGCCGTCGCGTACTCGCGAAAGACCCTCGGGCAGACCGGCGACGGCCATTACTCCCCCGTCGCGGGGATGCACGCCGCCCGCGACCTTGCCCTCGTGCTCGACGTCGCGCGCTTCAAGTACCCGCCCTACTGGGTGCCGATCCCGCTCTTGTACGAGTCGATGACCGCTCGTGACCCCTCGACCGGCAAGCCCCGCGGCTGGGTCATGCTCCGCCGCCGCGAGGCCGGAACGACCCTCCTCTTCCGCCTCTCTGACGCGCGGATGCCCTGGGCCGAGGTCACGCGACGTCTCTTCGCCGAGCTCCCCGACGCGCTCGCCGCGGCGTCGCCCGACGACCTGTCGTCTCTCGTGTCGGCGGTCGCGCGCGTGGCCCCGACGCTCCCGAGCGACATCTTCGACGCGCTCACCGCGGCCGTGGATCTTCTCGCGCCTGAGCACCGCGCGAAGGTCGACGCGCTCCTGCGCGAGCTCCGCGCGACAGAGGTGTACGCGCGTTCGACGGCGGCCACCGCGACGCTGATCGCGCCTCCGCCCTCGCTCGCGGAGTTCCTCGCGATGCTCCTCATCACGCTGCCCGACGAGGTGTTCGCGCGCGCGGGGAGGGGCGCGCGACGCCCTCGCGGCACAGCGCGACCTCGCGGCGATGCCTGCGCCGCTGCGCACCGAGGTGGAGGTGCTGCGCGAGCAGCTCGTCGCGCTGCACGAGGTGTACGGTCCCGACGCGACGCAGCCCGCGTGCTGCGCGGCGGGAGGCTGACCGCGCCGCGCGACGCCCGCGCCGCACCACTCCCGCGCGACGCGTGACGGCGGTAGCGTCGTGGCCGTGGGGAAGACTCGCCGACGCTCCGTCCTCGCGGGAGCGCTCCTCGCGGCGCTGATCGCGATGACGCACACGCGCGCAGAGGCGCAGCCGACGTCGCGAGCGCGGTCTCCGTCCGCGGCCGCGTTGCTCGCGCAATGGGCTGAGATCGACGCGGGCTACGACCGGACCGTTGACACCTCGATCCTCACGACGCCGCGCCCCGGTGACTCGCTGCGGTGCCGGGGGCTCGTCCCGATCTTCGCGCGGTCCCCCGCGAACACGCCACGCTCGTCCATGCGATGCGCCGCGCTGCTGTGGGTGCTCGCGAGAGACGACCTCTCTCCCACCGCGACCGTAGCGCGACGCGCGCTGGGGCAGCGCGGAGACTCCGACCTCAGCCTCGACCCCACCCTCCTGACGCACCTCGCTCGCGACGCCTTCGAGCACGGGCGCGCGGAAGAGTCTCTCGCGCTCCTTCGGCTCGCCATCGCGCGCGGTGACCGCGCCAGACGTCCTGCGACGCTCGCGATCGAACTCCTCCCGGCGCTTCTGGCGCACCTCGGGCGTCCACCGGATGCGCCCACGCCGTCGCGCGGGGAGCGCGCGCCGACGGACTTCAACGTCTATCTCACTCGTTGGAGGCTCGCGCTCGCGCCGCTCTGGAACGACTACGTCGCGGACTTCTTCCGTTACGGGTACGGCCCTCCGATGCGGGGATACGGCGCTCGTCACGCGCTGACGTACCTCCTCGGAGCGGTGCTGAGCAGCGGGAGCGAGCCGCGAGACCGGGTCTTCGAGGTCGCTCGCGTGCGATCGCGAGAGGGAGACCACGACGCCGCGGCCTTCTACCTGGAGCAATACGCCGTGCACCACGCGCGCGACCCCTCCGCCGTCGAGGCCGTAACGCGCGCGGTCGACGAGCGTGAAGCCGCGGTCCTGGCGGCGTTTCGCGCCGGGCGCATCGACGCCTGCGACGCGGTGATCGCGGGGATCTTCGGCGCGCGCATCCTCAGGCCCGACGGCAGACGCGCGCTCACGCCTTCGGAGGAGGAAGCGTGTTGGCGGCTCCCCGAGACGACCGACGCGCGGGATCGGAATCCCCGAGAACCTCCCCCAGAGGTCGTGCCGTTGCTGGTGAGCCGCGTGCTCGCGTTGGTGGTCGGGGGTGACCCTCCGTGGTCTGCGACGTCGACCGCTCGCGCCCCGCTCTTCGAGGGAGGCCCCGACGCGCCGCGCCTGTGGGTCGAGGCCGTGCGGCTGGTGCGCGCGATGGCCCGGTACGGGTACTCGGGCCGCCCGTTGGATGTTCTGACGATCCTCCGTGTGCCCGGAGGCTTCTCTCGATTCACAGACGGGAGCGAGTCCCAGCGCGCGGCCGCATCACGCGCCCTGGCCTTCGCGTGGCCTCGATCGGAGGTCGCCGCGCTCTTGCCTCGCCCGAGCTTCGGCGGAATCCAGACGGGTGATCGGTCCGCCGCGGTGAGGGCGCTCGGCCGCGCCTACAGTGCCGTTGGGCCCGATGCGCCGCGGCTCTTTCGAGAGGCCGCGCTCTTGCTGGAGGCGAGCGTGCGCGACGACGGTGAGCCCGAGGCTCAGATGCGACTGAGGGGGGCGGTCGCGCTCGCGTGGACGCGGTCGGGCGATCGCGCGCGTGCCCTCGCGGCGTGGCGCGCGAACCTCGCGTTCTACGACGCTCCACGACAGGAGCCCGAGTCCGCTGTCGATCGCGACTGGCGCATGGAGACGCGTCGCGCGATGGAGACGTCGTTCGCCGCGGCGATGGAGTCTCTCCCCGACCTGGAGCTCGCGCTCGAACACCGCCTCGCCGTCGCACACAACCCGCGATTTCGAGTGTTGCTCGACCAGGAAGACTTCGCCGCGGCGCAGCTCACCCACGCCGCGGGGCTCCTCTCGCACCTCCGGCGATGGGACGCGCTGCGCGACACCTGGCGCGAGGTCGCCGCGCGCTCCACCGAGCCCGAGCTGCGGGCCGAGGCGCGCTTCTTCGCTGCCCGGGTCCCGTTCACCGCCGAGCGGTGGCGCGAGGCGGTCGCGGCCTTCACTGCCTACCTCCGCGCGGCGACCGAGGTCGACGACGTGCCGTATCGCGTGCGCGCCTCCACGCTCCTCGCCCGCGCGTGGGATCACCTGTCGAACCCCGCCGCGGCCAACGCCGCTCGCGACGGCGCCGTGCAGACCTTTCGCGACGCTCCCTCGTTGCCCGACACCCCCGAGGCCGAGGCCGTCGCGGAGATCCTCTCCGCGCGCCTCGACGCTGCGGTGACCGCGTTCACGCACGACGCGCGCACGCTCTCGGCCACCGCGCGCGACGCTTCCCTCACGCGGATCGCGCGCGACGCCGACGAGGTTCGTGAGCTGGGGCAGTACCTCCCTCCGCAGGTCGACGCCCGCGTGCGCCGCGCGCTCGACCTCGTCGCGCGTGGGCTCACCGTGCGCGCTCCATGAAACGCAACCAACGTGTTGCGCTTCTCTCCGCGCTCGTCTACATACGCAACCCGGAGGTTGCATATGTCCGACACCGACCGCATCGTGAAATCCATCCAGCTCCGCGCCCCGCGCTCGCGCGTGTGGGCCGCCATCAGCGACGCCCGCGAGTTCGGCGCGTGGTTCGGCGTCTCCCTCGACGGAGACTTCGCGCCGGGCCGCGCCGTCTCGGGCACGCTCCAGTACAAGGGCCAGCCCTTTCGCCTCGAGCTGCACGTCGAGGCCGTCGAGCCCGAGCGGCGCTTCGCGTTCCGCTGGCACCCCTTCGCCGTCGACCCGAGCGTCGACTACTCCGCCGAGCCCATGACCCTCGTGGAGTTCTCCCTCGAAGACTCCCCGAAGGCACCCGCCTCACCGTGATGGAGTCGGGCTTCGACAAGGTCCCCGCGTCTCGCCGCGCGCGGGCCTTCGAGATGAACACCCAGGGGTGGGGCGCGCAGATCGAGAGGGTCGCGAAGCATGTCGCGTCGGGCGACCGCGCTCGCTGAGTCGGCCCCCCTCTTCGCCGCCCTCGGCGACGAGACCCGACTGCGCCTCGTGTCGCGCCTCTGCGGCGAGGGGCCGCTCTCCATCACCCAGCTCACCGAGGGCGCCGCGGTGACCCGTCAGGCCGTCACCCGCCACCTCGAGGTGCTCGCCGACGCGGGCCTCGTGCGCGACGAGAAGCAGGGCCGAGAGCGCGTCTGGGCGCTCGAACCCAGGCGGATCTCCGACGCGAAGCGCTTCCTCGACCAGATGTCCGACCGCTGGGACAAGGCCCTCGACCGCCTCAAGCGCGCCGTCGAAGAGTAGGGAGAGCTTGTCGCCAACGCGGGTGCGGTCGTGATACCTCAGGGGTATGCGGGCGACGATCCGCAGCCTCGGTGTCACGGCGGTCCTCGCGGGGGGTACTGCCTGCCTCGGTGGCGCCGAGCCCCACGTCGCGGCCCGCCCTGTCGACGCCTCCGCCCCGTACGACGCTGACGCTGACGCCGCGGTCGAGGTCGACGTCGGCGCGCGCCTTCCCCCGCCGATCGACGCCGGGACGACCCCCGCGGTCGACGTCCCCGCGCCCGAAGACCTCGCGCCGACGGCGACCGTCGACGCGCCCCCGCCCCGGTACGAGTCCATCGCCCTGGCGGAAGACGCTGCGCCCTTCGCGGTCGCGCCGCTCGACGCGAGCACCGGGCCCGAGCCCACCCTGGGCGTCGTGAGCGACCTCGACGGAGACGGCGCCCCCGAGGTGATGCTCTCGGTGGTGCCGGTTCCCAACGGCGGCGCGTCGCCGCGCGCCGCGAGCGTGTTCCGCGTGGTCGACGGGGCGCTCGTCCCTTCGAGCACCGTGCGCGCGCCCGATCGATGGACGGCCCTCGGCGCGGTGGACCTCGACGGAGACGGCGCGAACGACCTCGTGGGCTCCGAGCGCTCGCGCACCGTCGCGTGGGGGAGGGGAGACGGCACCTTCGCCGACCCCACGGCCCTCGAGGCGCGACCTCCGTTCCCCGTCGGCTTCGGCGGCTACGCGCTCGACGACCTCGACGACGACGGGTGGCTCGACCTCCTCGCCGTGCACGACGACTGCGTCCCTGGCGTGGTCGACGCGACCTGCTGCGAGGCCTGCGCGTCGCTGATCCCGCTCCTGCGAGACGGCCCGCGGAGCTTCGTCGCGCGCCCCGACCTCATGCCGCAGCCGCCGCGACTCGCGGGCATCGCTGCGCACGCCACCCGCGCCGGCACGGGAGAGCGCGTGCTCGTCGCCCCCGCGTGGACTCGGCTGAACCGCTACGCGCAGGTCTTCTACCGACAGAGCTCCGTCGGCCCCTTCGGGTACCCACGGTGGTCGACCTTCGACCCGCTCCCGCTCGGCAACGCCGCGCTCGACGGCCGCGAGGCGCCCGACCCGATGGCGTCGATCGCGGGCTGGTCGCCCATGGGCGCCGCGTCGGGAGACGTCGACGGAGACGGCCGAGAGGACCTCGTCCTCGCGCTCGAGCCGCGCCTCGCGCTCCTCGCGGGAGACGCCGCGTGGCCGATGCGAGACCTCACCTCCACCGCGAACCTCGCCGACCGGCGCAGGCTCCCCGCGGGATCGCCCTACGACATCCCGTGGGGCGTGGCCCTGGTCGACCTCGACCTCGACGGCGATCAAGACCTCGTCGCCGCCAACGGCATCGACCCGAGCGCGCCCCCCGCTACGGCGCGACCGCAGCGCGTGAGCGCGTACCTCAACGACGGCGACGGGACCTTCACCCCCGTCGCTGACGCGCTGGGCATGGGCCGCGAAGGCCAGTGGCGCGCGCTCAGCCTCTCGGACCTCGACGGAGACGGCGCTGTCGACGTCGTCGTCGGCGGCCTCGGAGAGCTCCCTCGCCTCTACCGCGCCCGCGCCGACGGGCGCCACGGCCTCTCGCTGCGCCTCCGCGGCACCGCGAGCAACCACTACGGCGTGGGCGCGCGCGTCGAGGTGTGGCGCGACGGAGACGCGCGACCGCAGACCTTCGTGATGGGCGCGCCCGCGGCGCCCTTCGTGCTGTCAGAGCCGCTGGTGTTCGTCGGCCTGGGGAGCGCGCCCGCCGCGTCGCGGGTGCGGGTGACCTGGCCCTCGGGGCAGGTGCAGGAGGTCCGCGACCTCGCCGCGGGGGCCTCGCACACGATCACCGAGCCCGAGGTGCTCGCGGTGTCTCCGACGTCGCGCTCGCTCTCGTGGTGGTCGCGCGCGTCGCTCACGGTGACCCCGCGCGACGCGCTCGGCCGACCGCGGCCCGCGTCGCGGGTGACGGCGAGCGTGAGGGGAGACGCTGGGGCATTCGCGGTGGTGACCGGGTCGAGCTCGCGCTGGGTGGTGTCGCTGCGCGCGACGCGGCCCGGGAGCGCCGCGGTGACGATCTCCGTCGACGGCGTCGCGATGGGGGTGCGGCCGAGGGTGTGGTTCCGTTGAAGCGAGGGGCGGGCGGGGCCTTGACACCCACGGGGAGGCTCTGGCACTCCTCTGCCCCCCTGCGCGTCCATCGTCCCCGCACGGTCGCCCGTGCTCCGCGCTCGTCGCGGTCGGCAGAGATCACTGCCGGTGGGGTGCGCGCTCAACCTGACCGTGTTCGCGAGGGTTCGTGCGAGCGGTCGGTGAACTGAGGTCGAAACGATGCCCAAGATGAAGACCAAGCGTTGCGCTGCGAAGCGCTTCAAGATCACCGGCACCGGCCGCGTCCGTCGCCCCAAGGGCGGCGCGTCGCACTTCATGGCGGGGAAGAACTCCGCCCGGCTCCGCCGCCTCCGCAAGAACGACATGGTCGACTCCGCGATGGAGAAGCGTGTCGCCATCCTCCTCCCCTACGGCTGCTGACAGGAGCTGAAGACCCATGCCGCGCGCTAAGAGGGGCTTCAAGGCCCGTCGTCGTCGTAACCGTATCTTCCAGCACGCCCAGGGCTTCTCCGCGGGCCGTGGTCGCCTCTTCGGGCCGGCCGCCGAGGCCGTGCACAAGTCGTGGCAGTACGCCTACGTGGGCCGCAAGCTCCGCAAGCGCGACTTCCGCAAGCTGTGGATCGCCCGCATCTCGGCCGGCGCCCGCAGCCTCGGCACCAGCTACTCGCGGCTCATCGCGCGCCTGAAGACCGCGAACATCGCGCTCGACCGCAAGATCCTCGCGGACCTCGCGGTGCGCGACTTCGAGGGCTTCAAGGCCGTCCTCACCGCCGCCGGTGTCGACGTGAAGCCGAACGAGTTCGCCCCCGCCGCCGCCACGGCCTGATCTCCCCTCTCCAACACCGCTGACGTTTGGGCGCGAGGCGCACGCCTCTCGACCGCGGCGGTGCGTCCGATGACCTCACTGCCAGCCTCGGAGCGCTCACGCGTGGTGGAGCGTCATCGAGCGCACCGCGCCGGAGACGCTATCGGTGTGCTGGAGCGTCATCGGACGCACCACACCCGTCGCGAGGCATGCGCCTCGCGCCCGAGCTCTCGCGCCCGGGCTCTGCCGATACACTCCTCACACCCCGCGCGCTCGCGCTGGTATGGTCCGCGCCCCCGCCATGTCTGACAGCCCCAACGAGGCCCTCGACGCCGTCGCGCGCGAGGTCGACGAAGCCTTCGCGCAGGCCCGCGACGACAACGACCTCCGCCAGGTCACCGCGCGCTTCACCGGCCGCGAGGGCTCGCTCACGCGCTTGATGAAGCGCATCCCCGAGCTGCCCGGGCCCGAGCGAAAGACCTTCGGTCAGCGCGTCAACGCGGTGAAGACCCAGGTCGAGAAGGCCGCCGAGGCCGCCGCGCAGCGCCTCCGTGACGAAGCGCGACGTCGCGAGCTCGAAGGCCCCGCCCTCGACGTGACCCTCCCGGGACGTCGCCCGCCGCGCGGACGGGTCCACCCGATCATGCGCGTGCTCCACGACGTGATCGACGTCTTCAGCTCGCTGGGCTTCGACGTCGCCGAGGGGCCCGAGGTCGACCTCGCGGAGAACAACTTCGACCGCCTGGGCTTCCCCCCCGACCACCCCGCGATGGACATGCACGACAGCTTCTTCATCCCGTCGCCCGTCGCGGGGCAGAAGACGCTGCTGCGCACCCACACGTCCACCGTGCAGGTGAGGGAGATGCTCTCGCACCCGCCGCCCATCCAGGTCGTGATGCCGGGCGCGGTCTTCCGCCGCGACGACGACGTGACCCACAGCCCGATGTTCTTCCAGCTCGAGGGGCTGATGGTCGACGAGCGCGTCTCGATGGCCGAGCTCCGCGGCGTGCTCGAAGCGTTCTACACCCGCCTCTTCGGCGCGGGCGTGCGCTCTCGCTTCCGCGCGAGCTACTTCCCCTTCGTCGAGCCGGGCGCCGAGCTGGATTTGAGCTGCCTCATCTGCAACGGCGCCGACCCCGCGTGCCGCGTGTGCAAGGGCACCGGGTGGCTCGAGGTGCTCGGCTGCGGGATGGTCCACCCGACGGTCTTCGAGTCGGTGGGCTACGACCCCGAGCGCTACACGGGCTTCGCCTTCGGAATGGGCATCGACCGCCTCGCGATGCTCCGCTACGGCGTCAACGACATCCGCCTGCTCTACGAGAACGACCCGCGCTTCCTCGCGTCGGTGTGAACGGACACGCCCCATGCTGATCTCCTACGCCTGGCTCACGGAGCTCCTCGGCGCCGACCCCGGCCTCGACCGCGTGGTCGAGCGGCTCACCCTCGGCGGCCTCGAGGTCGAGCACGTCGAGCGCGTCGGCCAACACCTGCGCGACGTCGTCATCGCCCGCGTGGTCTCGACGCGCCCCCACCCGAAGTCGCGCAACCCGCTCACCCTCGTCACCGTCGACGACGGCGCGCGAGAGCTCGAAGTGGTCTGCGGCGCGCCGAACGTGCCTCCGCCGGGCGGGCTCGTGTGCCTCGCGCGCCTCGGCGCCACGGTCTTCGACGACGACGGAAAGCCCTTCACCCTCGAAGCGCGCCCCGTCGCGGGCATCGAGTCGCGCGGGATGCTCTGCGCCGAAGACGAGCTCGGCCTCGGCGACGGCCACGCGGGCATCCTCGTGCTCGACGAAGGCACGCCCGGCGTCTCGCTCGGAGACATCCCCGGCCTCGTCGACACGATCCTCACGCTGAACGTCACGCCCAACCGCGGAGACGCCCTCTCGCACTACGGCGTCGCCCGCGACGTGGCCGCGCTCCTCGGGATCGACTTCTCCCCGCGCCCCCGCCCGCCGCGATGGCCTCGCTCGACGCGCGCGTCGAGGCTCGTCACGGTCACCGTCGAAGACGCCGACCGCTGCCCGCGCTACGTCGCCGCCGTGCTCAAGGGCGTGACGGTGAAGCCCTCTCCGTTGTGGGCGCGCGTGCGGCTGCACCGGCTCGGGGTGCGCGCGATCAACAACCTCGTCGACGTCACCAACCTGGTGATGCTCGAGACGAGGCAGCCCTGCACGCCTTCGACCGCGACCGCGTGGGCGGCGCGGCCATCACCGTCCGCGCCGCGCGCGCGGGAGAGGTGATGCGCACCCTCGACGGCGTCGACCGCGCGCTGGTGGAGGGCGACGTGGTGATCGCCGTCGGCACTCGCGGGCGTGATGGGCGGAGAGCGCTCGGGCATCGGCGACGAGACCCGCGACGTGATCCTCGAGTGCGCGGCCTTCGACCCGCGCGCCGTGCGCCGCACCGCGCGCCGCCTCGGGATGCACACCGAGAGCTCGCACCGCTTCGAGCGCGGCGTCGACGTCGAGGCGCTCCCGAGCGTGGCGCAGCGCGCGGCCTCGCTCCTCACCCGCCTCGGCGGGGGCGCGCAGGCCCAGGGCCTCGTCGACGTGCACCCCGCCCCGCAGGGACGTCGCCGCGTCACGATGCGGCTCTCTCGCGCGACGGCGCTCCTCGGGGCCGAGGTGACGCGCGACGAGGCCGCGCGCTCGCTGCGCGCGCTGGGCTTCGACGTCGCCGACGGTGACGGAGACGTGGTGGTGGGCGCGGCGCCTCCGTTCAGGAACGACGTCTCGCGCGAGGTCGACCTTATCGAGGAGGTCGCCCGCGTGCGCGGCATCGACCGCATCGCGCCGACGCTGCCTCCGACGCGGGGCGCGCGCGCGGGCGTGACGCGGGACTTCAAGCTCCGTCGCAAGCTCCGCGAGACCCTCGCGTCGCTCGGCCTCGACGAGGCGATCTTCACGCTCTTCGCGTCTCCGGCCGAGGTCGAGGCCGCGGGGATGGACCCGTCGACGGCGGTGCCGCTCGCGAACCCGCTGAGCGCGGAGCGGGGGTTGTTGCGCCCGTCGCTGGTGCCGCGCCTCGTCTCCGCGATCGGCCGCGCGCGACGTCACGGCGAGGCCCGCGTGAGGCTCTTCGAGCTCGCGTCGGTGTTCTCCCGCAGCGCCGACCCGACCGAGCCGCTGCCCGACGAGCGCACGCGGGTGGCCATCGCGATGGCGGGCCCGCGCGACACGTGGCTCGCCAGGCCCGACGACGTCGACTTCTACGACCTCAAGGGCGTCGTGCAGGAACTCTGCGAGCGCATGACCGGCGAGACCCCGACGCTGCACACCGACGGTGACGCGCCGCCGTGGGCGCACCCGCGGGCCTTCGCGCACGTACGCCTGGGAGGCAGGGACATCGGCGCGATGGGCGCGCTGCACCCCGACGTGGTGGAGCGCGCGGACCTCGGCCGTACGGCGATGGTGGCCGACCTCGACGCCGAGGCGCTCGGGATGACCCTCAAGAAGCCGACGGCGAAGGTGCCGCCGCGCTTCCCTGCGGTGCGCAGGGACGTGTCGCTGCGCGTGGCGAAGTCGGTGCCCGCGGGCGCGCTCATGGCCGGGCTCCGCGAGGGCGCGGGCGAGCTCTGCGAAGACGTGGTGTTGTTCGACCGCTTCGCGGGCGGCGACCTCGCGCCGTCGGAGCACGCGCTGGCCTTCGCGCTGACCTTCCGCGCGGGTGACCGTTCGCTCAACGACGCCGAGGTCGACGCGCGCTTCGAGGCCGCGGTGGCGGCGGTGTGCGAGGCCCACGGCGCGGCGCGTCGCTGACCGTTGCGGCGCGCGTCGGCGCCGTGCTTCCATGCGCGTCGGGAGGAGTCGACGTGACCAAGGCCGACATCATCGAGCGCGTGTACAGCACCGTGGGGGGCTTCTCGAAGAAGGAGGCCGCCGACCTCGTCGACGCGGTCTTCGACACGATGAAAGAGACCCTCGCCTCGGGGCACAAGATGAAGGTGTCGACCTTCGGCAACTTCGTCGTGCGCGACAAGCACGCGCGCTGGGGGCTCAACCCCCGCACCCGCGAGCGCATCGTGCTCCCGCCGCGCAGGGTCGTGCGCTTCAAGCCCTCGCCCGTGCTGAAGGCCGCGCTCAACGAAGAGAAGTGACTGGACCCTGTCGCACGCGCACACACCGTTGACCGCGCGCCGCGCCCCGCGCTGTCATCGCGGGTGATGGGACGATCCCTCTGGGCCGCGGCGCCGCTGGCGTGCGCGCTGGCGTTGACCGCGTCGACCGCGCGCGCGCAGGAGATCGGCGGGAGACGTCGCGTCGGGCTCGGCGCCGTCGTGGGCTTCCCCGACAACGGGGTGAGCTTCAACCTCTTCTTCAACCAGCGGCTGTCGCTGCAGGCCGACGCGGGCCTCCACGCGGGCGCCACCTGGCTCGGGGTGGGCCTGCGCGCCGACGTGCTCTTCTGGATGCCCAAGATCAAGGACCTCGGCTGGTCTGACCTCGTCTGGTACTTCGGCCCCGGCGTGCGCGTCGACCTGCGCACCTCCGGCGGCAACACCTCGCAGCGGAACAACTTCGGCCTCGGCGCCGAGTTCCTCTTCGGCATCGGATTCCAGTGGCACCGAACGCCCATCGAGCTGCTCCTCGACGGCGGCCCGGTGCTCAACCTCATCGACCCCGCGGGCTTCGCGCAGGTCTTCACCGGCACCGTCGGGCTGCGCTTCCGCTACTACTTCTGACCGCGCGTTACCGCGCCTTCACCAGCGCGCCGCGCGCGTAGCGGCGCTCTCCGCTCGCGGTCGCGAGCTTCACCGTCACCGACGGCGCGAGCACCCGACCCACCGCGCCCGAGGTCGACGAGCCCGGCGCGGGCGCGGGCACCAGCTCCGACACCCGCGCGCCCATCACGGGAAGGTCGAACTCCACCACCGCCGGTCCCCCAGGCGACAACGGTCGCAAGAGCGTCTCCAGGTGCACGCGCCACAACACCAGGTGCGCCGCCTCGAGGTCGGCGTTCTGCCGACCGAGCCGCTCCACCTGCTCGCGCAGCCGCTCCACGATGTCTCCCAGCGCGTCGAAGGAGGCCGCTTCATCAGGCCCCGCAATCCCCCCTCCGCGCGGCGCAGCATGTCGGGCAGCTCCACGCGACCCGTCGACGCGAGGCCGAAGCCCACGCTCCAGCACGCCAGCGGGAGGTAACGGTCCGCGAAGGCCACGAACCAGTCGGGCTCGTCCTCCGTCGCCTCGCTCCCCGCCGCGCGCGCATGGCGTCGATCACCTCCGACTCGGCGCGCACCAGCCGCTCGCGCAGCTCCTGCGGCGTCGTGGGCGCCTCGGCGCTCCCGAACGCCCTACCGCGGGAACGGAAGCTCCGCCCGCAGGTACTCCACCCACGCCATCGCGCGCAGCTCGCTCACGTCGGCCTCCGTGACGAAGACCAGTCCCAGCGGCTCACCCGCGTCGAGCGCGAGCGGCTCGCGCCCTCGAAACCACGACGCGATCGCGCGCGCCCAGCGTCGCCACCACGGCATCGCGCGCTCCTACTCACGGTCGATGTCCTCAGGGTCGATGGCCCCGTTGCGGCGGAAGTCGAACTCCAAGCGCCGCGTCTCGAAGTGCACCGTGAGCCCGCCTGCGGTGAGGCTCGCCGCGCCATCCTCCGGCGGCGCGAGGGTCTCTTCGACGCCGTCGCGCGCTTCGACCCTCAGACCCGCGAGCACCACGTCGCTCGCCGTGCGCTGCGCGAGGCCCACCTGCACCCGCTTGATCCCGAGGCGCTCGCGCTCGGGGATCGCCGTCGGAGAGAACCTCAACTGCGCGAAGGGAATGGGCGGATCCACGCTCCCCGCGACGCCCGGCTTCGGCGGCCCGCGGAAGTTCTGCCCGAGCACCGCGCGCACCGCGAAGGGCTGCTCGTCGACCCACACGATCGCGTCGCGGTCGACGGCCTTGCCGTCAGCGCGCACCACCAGCCGGTCTTCGGGCATCACGAACTGCACGCCGCGGCCCTCCTGACGGAGGACGCCGATGTAGCGGGTGCGCTTGTGCTCGTCGATGGGCTGCACGACGAGCCTCTTGCCCTCTCCCGTCTTCGTCGTGAGCACGTATCCGTGCGCGAGCCCGATGGCCACGCCGAACTTCGAGAGGTCGGCCCGCGCCGCGCCGCGCTGCGAGGCGTGCACGTCGAGCGTGCCGAAGCCGAGCTCTTGTGAGGCCAGCTCCTTCGGCGAGAGGAAGTGTTGCGCCAGCACCGGCCGCGGGGCCTTCGCGCACGCGACGCGGAGCCGCTCGCACACGCCCGGGAGCTGCGACGACCGGCCGCTCGCCAGCAGCACCTGCACGGGGGCGTCTTCGCGGGAGAGCCACCGCTCGGCGGTCTCCAGCGCGGGGGCGAGCACCGTGGCGGTGCACTCCTCCAGCCACGCGCGCGTCGGGAGCGCGTCGAGCACCCGACCCGGGTCGAGCTCGGGGAGGAACTGCTGCGCCTTCGACGCCATCGCCGCGCGCAGCGCCGTGCCCTCGGCCGGGGCGGTGGCCGCGAGCGCCATCTTCACGGCCTCGCAGAAATAGAAGAAGCCCAGCGTGCGCTTCTGCCGGAGCCGGTCGGCCTCGGTGCGCCCGCCCGCGGGGTCTCCGTCGCGCACGAAGCGCGTGCGGAGCTTCTCGGCCTGCTCGGGAGGCAGCGTCGCGCGGAGACGTCGCTTCAGCTCCCGCGCGATGCGCCGCGTGATCTCGACGCCCGCGAAGGGGAGGCCGTAGAAGTCCTCGATCTCGGAGACGATGCGGTCGCCGTCTTCGCGCAGGCGAAGGAGCACGAGGTCGGTGGTGCCTCCGCCGCAGTCGAAGGTGAGCACGCGCACCGCGCGGGTGCCGGCGTCGCGCTCGGGGTCGAAGCCCAGGGGCTGAAACGCGTCGAGCAGGCGGTCGAGGGAGAGCGACCCGAAGCGGTGGTAGAGCACGCCGAGCGAGGCCGCCGTGGCTTCATCCAAGAAGGTCAGCGGCGCCTCGGGCGGGTCGTCACAGAGCCCTCGCAGCGCGCTCTTCTCCAGCGCCTCGCGCGCGACCCTGAGCAACACCTCACGGTCCGCCGCGAGGAGGGCCACGGGGTACGAGAGGAGCACGGGGCCGACCGCGCCGAGTCCGCCGTCGGGGCCGCGAACGATCTCCCGCGCGGCGAGGTCGTCCATCACCCCGTCGAGGAACTCGAAGGCCAGCTTCGGCTCTCGCCCGAGCTGGAGCTTCGGCGCGGGCTCCAGCGCGTCGACCTCGATGTCGGCCTCGCGGGTGCGCGGGTCCTGCTGCGCTTCCTCCGTCGCCTCGGTGACGTCTCCGCGCTCGATGGCGCGCCGCACGAGGCGCAGCGCGCGGTGGCCGATCACGCGGTCCTTCAGCTCGTCGAAGGGGTGGCCGTGGATCCCGTGCGGCAGCGACTCGCTCGGGATCAAGACCGACGGGATCCCCGCGTCGTCCTTCCTCTGAGCGTCGCGGCGCGCGAGCACGCTCCATCGCTCCATGATGGGCCGGGGCATGATCGGGTTGCCCACGGTCGTTCGCTCCTCGAACGATCGCGGCGGCGCGACGAACTCCGCGTGCCACGCCGAGCCCGCGAGGGTGACCTCGACGTCGTGAAAGCTCCACGGCGCGAGCGGGCCCTGCACCGTGACGTCTCGCTGGTCTTCGCGCTGCGTGACCACCGAGGTCTCGTGCGTGCCGAAATCGATCGCGACGGTGGTGCCGGTCTCGCCCGCCCTGCGCGGCGCCCGCTCGGCGAGGAGCACCAGCGGCGCGTCGGGCGCGGGCACCAGCGCGAGTCGGGCGCTCGCGCGGCCCATGAAGTTGTCGAGCGGCGGGGAGACGTCGTCGTAGTCGTGCGCCGCGAGCACGAGGCGGTGCGGGTCGAGCACGAGCGCCTCGGTCACTCCCGCCTTCTGCGAGAGGTGACGCACCCGGCGCTCCGCGGCGCGGGCGCTGCCCACCACGAGCGCGAGGCCCGGCGACGAGGGCCGCCACGCGACGGTGAGCGCGACCTCGAAGTTCGTCGGGTTCTTGAACAGACGAAAGGCGAGGAAGAGGTCCCCGAGCCCGGGTCGGTCGTGCGCGGGGAGCACGCCCGCGGTCTTCGGGTCGACGCGGCCGACGGCGTGGGCGAGCTCGGTGCCGGCGACCCACTCCAGCTCGTCGACGTCGCGGCGGAGCCACTCGCGCTTCGCGTCGGGCGTGGGCCAGGTGCGGGCGTAGAGCGAGAAGCGGGTGAGGTCTCCGCCGCGCGCGAAGGTGCCGCGGCGCGTGGAGGCGCCCAGGGGGAGGGTGACCAGCACGGGGTTGAGCCCCGCGCGCACGCGAAGGACGCCGTTCTCGATCAGCACGCGGGCACCTCGGGGCGGGCGTCGAGCTCCGCGATGAGCGCCTCGAAGCGGGCGCGGGCCTCGTCGAGCGCGGGGTCCATCGACTCGGGGAGCTGAAGGTCTCCCACCGCGCGGCGGAGGCGTCGGTAGGCCTCGGAGCGCTTGGGGTCGATGCCGAGCGTGCGCGACGCGTAGGTCTCGCGCTCGGCCTCGCTCGCGTGGAGCAACCAGTCGAGCGCCGCGCCCAGCCGCGCGAGGAGGAAATGCGTGCAGTGCACCGCGTTGCCCGGCTCGTCGGCGAGGAAGCGCTCCTCCTCGGCGCGCAGGCGCTTCGCGGCGGCGTCGGCGTCGAGCATCCGTTCGAGCACGGGCTTGAGCTCGGCCACGAGCTCGGGCTTGCGCGTCGCGGCGAGCACCGCGGCGCAGGCCGAGCGGAGGCACTCGGCCACCACGGCGTCCCACGTGAGCGAGGCGCCCGCGTGCGGACGCAGGCACGCCTGACGGATCGCCGCGGGGAAGGGGATCGCCACCCCCACCCTCGGCAGGGCCTCGCGCAGCCGGTCGCTCAGCCCCTCGATCGCATCGAGCGCGGCGCGGTCGGCCTTGGGCTCTCGGGTGAGCCGCTCCTGGAGATCGACGATGGCGCCGCGCGCGGTCGTCGCGAGGTCGACCAGCTCCGCCGACTTCGCGCGGCGAAGCTCTCCGCGGTGCGCGAGGTGGAGCATCAGCCGCGTCAGGAGCTCGTGCCCGCGGTCTTCGGGGTTCGCGACGGCGTGCGCGACGTCCACCATCCACTCGAGAAAGCGCCGTCGCGCGGCGGGCTCGGCGGCGCGCACGCGGGCCACGTCGTCGACCCAGCTCCGCGCGAAGAAATGCGCGACCTGCCACGCGAAGGGCGTCCCCTCGGGCATCGAGGGCTCCTCCAGGGCGGCCACCACCGCGGCGCGCGCGTCGGCGACCTGCGCGGCGGGCACTTCGAGCTCGGCGTCGACGTGGCGGTTCTCGAGGAGCACGAAGGGCGGCCAGCCGGTGATGTCGTTGGGGTCGAGCGCGTCGGTGTAGGGCTCGTCGAGCGCGCCCCGCAGCGGCTGGATCACCGACCCGAAGACCGACTGCGGCAGTGACTGCAACGTGTTCAACTGCCGCTCGCTCTCGGGGCGGGAGAGCTCGCGCAGGCGGTCGGCGCACTGGCGCAGGGCCTCACCCGCGTAGGTGAGGGCGAGCACGGCGCGGCCGCGCATCTTGCCGTCGCAGCGCTCGACCCACTGCCGCCACGGGCCGTGCAGGAGCTGGTACCCCGGCCGGATCGCGCTCGGCTGCGACGAGCACACCAACAGCAGGAGGTCGAGCTCGGCCACGGCCTGCGCGAAGACCAGGTGGTTCTTCACGGCCTTGAGGTGCCGCGACGAGTCGGTCTCGATCTGCGGGTCGGCGCCGGGGCAGTCGACGAGGTCGAGCACCTCGAAGATGCGCGACGCGCGCGTGCCCGCGGGTGGGCGCACCCGGAGCGTCACCTCGCACGCGCGGAGCTGGAGCGAGCGCAGGCGCAGCTCGCCCGAGCGCAGGCGCACCACGCGGTACTCGCCGCGGCGCACCTCTTCGAGCTCGTAGTTGGCGTCGTCGCCCGTGGGAAAGCGGCACACGCGCAGCGCCCGCGCGAACTCGTCGCGGCTGCCCGGCTCGAAGGCCACGTAGAGCGACCCGGGGAACTCATCGAGGGTCGCGGCGTCGTCGGCGGCGGCGGGCTCGCGCTCGAAGACCTCGTTGTCGAGGGTGGTGACCTTCACCGCGGCGTCGAGCCGGGCGCCCCCGCGGCGCGTGAGGCGCGTGAGGCAGCCCGTGGTGTCGGCGTCGCCCACGGGGAGCTCCCGGAGCTCTTCGAGGTCGCCGTACCAGCGCGAGAGCATGAGGGTCTTGCCCGCGTTGACCTTGCCCATGGTGGCCGCGGTGGGCTGGCGCTCGACGGCCTCGGCGAAGCGCTTGATGGCGTCGCGGGCGCGGCGCTCGAGGGGCTCCCACTCGCGGTCGATGATCGCGGCGTCGTCGGCGGGGCCCTGGCGGGCGTCGGCGACGCGGCCCGAGGCGTCGCCGAGCCACTCTTGCAGCGCGCGGGAGAGGGAGACCAGGGTCGCCTCGAAGGGCGCCTGGGCCTCCGCGGGCGCGGGCAGCGCGCCGCCGTAGCGGGCGAGCTCGAACACGTCGATCATCGCCGGTGCTTGTACCAGACGCGGCGTCGGGGCTCCCACCGGGCTCGTCGTCGCGCCGCGTCAACGCGAGATTGAAGCCGCCGGGGAGTGCGTCCGTCGGACGGTGTTGCGCTACGATCCACCCGGCCAACGCTCCGGGGCGCTCGGCACACCCGGGCGCCCGCCGTCGGCATCGGCCCAACGAGGAGAGTCTCCCATGCACCGCCTTCGCGTCGCCCTCGCCGCCTCGCTTCTCATGCTCGCCCCCGCCGCGCTCGGGCAGCACCACCGCCGCCGCCACAACAACAACAACGCCAACAGCGGGAGCAACAACAGCATCCCGCGCGCGCCGGTGGCCATCGTGCACCCCGTGGTGGGCACCACCGAGGGCAACGTGCAGCCGCGGCCCACCCTCGACCTGGGCGAGGTGATCCCCGTGCCGGTCACCACCGCGGCCGCGATGCTCCGACGGATGAAGGTCTACCTCTTCAACGTCCCGCCGGGGAACGACCCCTACGCCATCCGCGGCGGGGGCGAGGGCCGCCGGCTCTGGGCGCTCCTCCCGAGCTGCCAGCCGAGCAACACCATCGACAACCGCGAGCCCTGCCCCGTCGACCGCGTCGCCGTCGAGGCCGTCATCCGCGGCAACGTGAACTCCGGCACGCCCACCCTCCTCGGCAACACCCCCGACGCGCGGCGCCTGCAGGCCTACGTGGTGAACCCCGGCACCGACCGCGTGCGCATCCGCGTCTTCGGCCCGAACAACTCCACCCGCTACGAGGCCGTGGTCGAGGCCGAGCGCCTCGAAGACCTCCCGCAGCCGCAGGGCACCCTCGTCGCCAACGGCTTCGACTTCGACTACCTCCAGTACCCGGCGCGCTGACCCCGCCGATGGCTCGCCCCCGCGCGCTGGCCCTCGCCGTCGCGCTCCTCCCCGCGCTCGCCCTCGCGCAGCCGCGCGCCGAACGCTTCGTGAGCGCGCCCCTCGGGCTCACCGTGACGCTCCCGCGCGGCTTCGTCGCCGTGCCCTCCCGCGACGCGAGCGACGACCACCTCGGCGCGTGGCGCCGCGGCGCCGTGCTGGTGGAGCTCGTCCACCTCGACGCCCCCGTCCCGCAGCGCGCGCTCACCGCGACCGAGCGCGCGGCGCTGCGCGTGGCCGACCCCTTCGCCTTCGACGACCGCGTGGAACACAGCCCGTGGAGGGCCCACTCGCTCGAGACCCTGCGCGGGGTGAGCGCGCGGCCGCCCGCGTTCCGCCTCGCGACGGCGGTGCCGCTCGTCGACGACGGCGTGCTCCTCGCGGTGTACGCGCCGGGCGACCGCGAGGCCGAGGCGAGGGCGGTGCACGCCGCGGTGCTGTCCTCCACCGACGCGCTCACCGAGTGGCGAACGCCCGCGCAGCGCGTGGGCTACCCCGCGACGAAGGCGGCCGGCGCGGTCGCGCTCGCGCTGATGGCGGGCTACGCGGTCGCGGCCTGGGTCGCACGACGTCGACGTCGGGAGTGGTCGCGGCCCCTGAGAGCGGTGGCGGTCTCGGCCGCCGTCTTGTGGGCGGGCGTCACGGCGGGCTTGTTGACCTGCTGGCCGCGCGCGATGGTGTGCGCGGCGACGCAGTCGGCGGCGCTCGCGGCGGTGATGGTCTTCGCCGCGGTGAGGGCGACGAAGCGGGAGGAGGGCGAGGCATGAGGCGCAGGGCGTGGAGCGCGTTGGTGGTCGTGGGGATGGCGTGTCGAGAGGCGCCGCCGGCGCAGGCGCCGCCGCGGGCGCCGCCGCCGCGCGCGGTGGACTCGGGCGGGCTCGGACTGCCGGGGCGCGACACGAACAGCTCGCCGCCGTCGGGGGTCGCCGTGGTCGGGCCGCACGCGCGGGTGACGCTCGGCGAGGTTCGCGCCGACGTCGACGCGTCGTCCGACGGGGCGCAGGCCGTCGCGCGGATCCTGCGGCAACGGATGGCGTTCTTTCGGGCCTGCTACGAGATGGCGCGCTCGCGAGGAGAGCGCTTCGAGGGCGAGGCGCGGCTCTCGCTCAGCGTCGACGCCGACGGCCACGCGCAGCGCGTGACGCTCACCGGGCTGGGCGACGACGCGTTCCGGGAGTGCGTGACGGCGCGGGTCCGCACGGTCGCGTTCGCCACGCCCGAGCAGGCGCCGGTCGCGTACACGGCTCCGCTGACCTTCTCGCCGCCCGCCGACGCCTCGGCGCCGACGCAGTGAGCTCGACACGCGCACCCTGAGTGCTCCGACGGGGTCCGCGCACCCCAGGAGGGGCACTCGGAGTGCTTCGCGCCCCGTCGTCGGACCGTCCCGCGGGCACCAGGGGTGTCGCGCGAGGGTGCGGCGACCCGGGAGCGCGCACCGAGGGTGGTCATACCGGGGTGCCCGCACCGCGGCGTGGGCACCGCGGGTGCGCGCGAAGGGGTGTACGGTGCTCGGCGAACGCACGGAGGAGCATCGGGAATGCGACCCCACTTTGCTGCCGACAGACTCGTGAGCTTGCTCCTCGCCGCGCTCATCGTGGGCTGCGCCGCGGAGGAGCCCGTCGAGCAGACCTCGACCCCGCCCGAGCCCGAGACCGCGTACGACGCTGGGCGATCCGCGGACGACAACGACGTGTGGCTCGTGCTCGACGCCGAGCCCGCCGAGGACGTCACCGCGCCCGCACCGCCAGACGCGGGCGCTCCGATCGATGTCACCGCGCCCATCGACCTCCCGCCTCCGCCCATGGACTCCGGTCCGCCTCCACCTGTGGACGCGGGGCCGCCTCCGCCCGTCGACGACGGACCGCCTCCGCCCGTCGACGCGGGTCCTCCCGAGCGCGTGTGCACGCTCCGCTCGACCACCTTCGCCGACGCGATGCAGGAGCTCGACGTCGGCCCCACCTCCGCCGAGCGGCTGCGCTTCACCGTGCGCGCGGTGCCCGCGGGCGCGTCGCGGGTGATCCTCCACTTCGACAGCCACGACGCCGACCACCCCGGCCAGGAGGGCTGGATCACCGTCGACGGGCGCGGCCGCTTCCCCATCCCCGCCGACGCCGCGTGGGACAACGTCACGACCCGCGACAACCGCGTCGACGTGACCTCGGCGAGCCCCTCGGGCGACGCCGTGATCGCCTTCGGCCCCGGGCCGCTCTCGCGCTCGTTCTTCCGCGTCGGCGCCGTGTGGCTCGAGGTCACCGCGCGCGTCGCGACCTGCCCCGGCGAGACCGCCCCCGTCGACGCCGGGACACCCACCGGCGCGCGCCCCGTCGAGCGCACCGTGAGCTACCGCGCCGCGCGCTACACCAACCGCTTCAACTGGGTGCACCGCTGCTCGGCCAACTACGCCTACACCGCGCGCGGCGCCGACCACCTCTCTGAAGACTGCGACGGCGCGTACCGCCCCGACGGCACCCTGCGCGGCACCGCCACCTTCACCTTCAGCGACGTGATCGCGGGCCAGTACGACGTCGTGGTGCGCTCGCGGCACTCGACCAACCGCAACAGCATGGGCGCCCTCTTCATCGTCAACGGAGAGCGCGGGCGCATCAACCAGCGCGACGACCTCGGCGGGCTGAACCTCTGGGAAGACACCTGGGGGCGGCGCTCGCTCTCGGGCACCGTGACCGTCGTCCTCGACACCACCGTGAACAACGGCAGCGACAGCGTCTCGGCGGTGATCCTCCGGCCCGTTCGTTGAGCTCGTGACCGCGGCGCTGGCTGTGCGTTAGCGTCGCAGCGATGCGGACCCCGCTCGCCCCCTGCGCCGCCCTCTGCGTCGCCCTCGCGGCCCCCGCCGCCCTCGCGCAGCCCGCGCCCGCGCAGGGCAACAACGTCGCCGCCGCCGCCGCCGCCTACGAGCAGGCCCAGCAGGCCCAGCTCAGCCGCGACTACGCCCGCGCCGCGTCGCTCTTCGAGCTCGCCGACCGCGCCGCGCCGTCTCCCGCGGCGCTCCGCAGCGCGATCCGCAACCACCAGGCCGCCGGCCAGCGCGCCCGCGCCGCGACGCTCGCCCTGCGCGCCCGCGCCCGCGACGGCGCCGACCCCCAGAGCGCGCAGCTCGCCGAGAGCGTCCTCGCAGAGTCGACCCCGCAGCTCGCGCGGGTGCGCGTCGCGTGCGCGCCCGAGTGCGCCCTCACCGTCGACCGCCTCGTCGCCATGCAGGGCCGCGCGGCCTCCCACGAGCTCTTCGTCGACCCCGGCGCGCACACACTCGGATTCGACTGGGATGGCCGCCCCTCACGCTCCCCCGACCAGACCGTCACCGCGGGGCAGCTCATCGACCTCAGCGTCGAGGCGCCGCCCGCCGAGGTCGCGCCACCTCCCACGCCCGAGCCGACGCCCGAGCCCACGCCCGTCGTGGTCGCGCCGCCGACCCCACCTCCGCCCCAACCTCCGCCGCGCGCGCGGCGCCCGTTGCCGCCCGCGGTGTTCTGGTCCGGGCTCGCGGCCACCGCGGTCGCTGGAGGCGTGCTGGTCTGGTCGGGCCTCGACACGCTCTCGGCGCGCGACGCCTACGCGCAGCAGCCCACCGAGTCGGGCTACAACGACGGGGTGGGGCGCGAGACCCGCACCAACGTGCTCATCGGCGTGACCGCCGCGCTGGGCGTCGCGACCGCCGTGGTCGGGGTGTTCTTCACCGAGTGGGGCGGCGGGCGCAGCGGGGCCTCGGCCTGGGTCGCGCCCCTGCCTGGAGGCGCGGCGGCGGGGGTGGTACGGTCGTTCTGACCTTGCGCGGGCCGTGTCGGCGGCCGCGTCTTCTGAAGGGGCTTCGATGAGCGACGCCAACGCACGCACGCCCGAGATGCTCGACCGCTACGAGCTGGTCGCGCCCCTCGCGCGCGGCGGGATGGGCAGCGTGCACCTCGCGAGGCTGCCGGGCGTCGGCGGCTTTCAGCGGCTGTACGCCATCAAGGTGATGCACCCCCACCTCGCCGAGGAGGAGGAGTTCGTCGCGATGCTCCTCGACGAGGCGAGGCTCGCGGCGCGCATCCACCACCCCAACGCCGTCGCCATCGTCGACGTGTGCCAGGGCTCCCAGGGCTTCTACCTGGTGATGGACTACGTCGACGGCGTCACCCTCGCGAAGCTGCTCTCGGCCACGGCGAGCTTCCCGTGGCGGCAGCGGGTGTCGGCGGCGCTGCGGGTGATCGTCGACGCGCTCTCGGGCCTGCACGCGGCGCACGAGCTCACCGACGACGACGGCGCGCCGCTCAACATCGTGCACCGCGACGTCTCCCCGCAGAACATCCTCGTGGGCACCGACGGCGCGGGGCGCATCACCGACTTCGGCATCGCCCTCGCCGCGTCGCGCATCGCCGCCTCGCGCCCCGGGATGATCAAGGGCAAGCCCTCGTACATGGCCCCCGAGCAGATCACCGCGGGCCCCGCCGACCGCCGCGCCGACGTCTTCGCCGTCGGCATCGTGCTGTGGGAGGCCCTCACCGGCCGCCGCCTCTTCACCGGCGACACCGAGATGGCGGTGATGATGCAAGTGATGACCGCCGAGGTGCCCGCCCCGAGCACCTACGCCTCGGCGGTGCCGCCCATCCTCGACGAGGTCTGCGCGTGGGCGCTCTCGCGCGAGGTCGGCGCGCGCCCCGCCACCGCCCGCGCGCTCGCGCAGGCCATCGAGTCGGCCGCGTCGGAGCACGGCCTCCTCGCCTCGACGCACGAGGTCGCCGACCTCCTGGCCACCGCCTTCTCCGACGAGTTCGCCGCGCGCCGCGCGCTGGTGCGCGAGCACGCCAAGGCGAGCGACGCCCTCCGCTCGGCCCACACGGGCACCATGGGCACGCCCCGCGTCGCCACCATGACCGCGCCGCGCTCGGGCCCGCGCATCTCGGGCGACGACATCGGCGTGCGCGCCACCGAGGTCGCGCTCCCCACGCCTACGGGGCTGAGCGCGACGAGCATCCCGGCCATCGAGGTGCGCGCCGAGGCGGCCATCCCGCCCATGCGCCCCGTCGCAGGGGCGCCCGAGAGCGTCGCGCCGTCGCCTCCCGCGTCGCGCCGCCGCTGGCTCGTGCCCTTCACCGCGGGCCTCGTCGCCGTGGGCGTGAGCGCGGCCGTGCTCGCGTCGCGCCGCCCCGAGACGCCCCGCGCGCCGGTGGCCGCCGCGTCGGTGGTCGCGACCACGCCCCCGCCGCGCCGACGGTGATCGACGAGGCCCCGCCCGCGCCGCCGGTCGTGGCCGCGTTAAGCCCCGCCCGCGACCACCCCCGACGTGCCCGCCGCGGTCGACCCCGCGCCCACGCCCACGCCGCCCGAGGTCGTCGCCGCGCCCGCGCGCCCGCCCGCGCCGCGGCCACGAGCGCCGCGCAGAGACCTCTCGGCCGAGCGCGCCCTCCACCCCGACGACCTCGCCGAGCACCGCGCCCGCCATCGAGCGCAACCCCTACCTCCAACGATGAAGCTCCCTCCTCGCCGGGTCGCAGCGCTCGGGCTCCTCGCCTCGTGCTCGGTCTTCGACCCCTCGCTCTACCAGCAGTCGAGCGGCGGTCTCACCCTCGCCGACCGCTGCGAGTCGGCCGCGGCGCTCACCACCGTCGCGCCCAACGCGACGATGCCGGTGCCCATCGACACCACGACCCTCTCCGACAACTACCGCGAGTTCGCGGGCTGCATCGGCACCGACCTGCCGGGCAACGAGGGCTTCTTCCAGGTCGAGATGCGCCGCGGAGAGACGTGGCACTTCCACGTCGACCTGCTCTCGCCCGACGCCGACCCGGCGCTCTACGTGCTGCCGATCTGCACGACGATCCAGTGCTCGCCCAACGGCGCGGCCGACAACTGCGGCCCGGGGCGCAGCGAGCATTTCTCCTTCCGCCCCGAGGCCGACGGCGCGCACGTGGTGGGCATCGACAGCCGCGTGGCGGGCGGCGCGCGCTACACGGTCACCGTCGTGCGCCCCGTGTGCGGCGACGGCCTCCTCGAGCACGGCGAGGCCTGCGACGACATGCGCCCGCAGTCGGGCGTGACCTGCGACCGCTGCCACAAGGTCCTCTCGCGCCCGCTGGAGAGCGAGGCGGGCGTGGCCAACGACGACTTCACCAACGCGATGCTCCTGCGCCCCGCGGCGGGCTTCACCGACTTCGCCGTCACGGGCACCCTGGGCGGGTGCGACCTCGACATGTTCCGCTTCGAGGTCGCCGCGGGTCAGGCCATCACCGCCGCGGTCACGTCGCGCGCGGGCGGGCAGTGCCCCGCGGGGGTCACGATGGAGCCCTCCGCACCGACGCGCCCGCGACGGCCGACGCGCTCGAGGCGGTGCCCGTGGTGGTGAACGAGGCGCAGGGCTCGACCGCGAACGACTGCCCCTCGCTCACCCTCCCCGCGGCGGCGCGGGCGGGCTGGTACTACCTCCGCGTGCGCTCGGCGCGCGACGCCAGCGGAGACTTCGCGTACCAGCTCACCACCTCGGTCACCGGGCCGTAAGCGGTCGCGCGTAAGTCTTTTCTCATACCCGAAGGAGACGCGAGCGCGGCAAGGCGCTTCGACCGCCGCGTGCTTGCGGCACGCAAGGGAGAAGCAACGCCGCCGCGCGAAGCGGATCTGCACGGGGATGGGAAAAGACTTATGCGCGACCGCCTAGCGCTCACCACCGCCACCAGCTCGGCGCGCGGTCGAGGTGAAAGTGGTCGCGGTGCAGCGCGTCGGTGTCGGGCCCGCGCAGCCGGGAGAAGCCCGCTTCTTCCCGCAGCCGTGACTGCACCGCGAGGAGGAAGCCCCCGCGCGCGTCGGGCTCCCGCACGCCCGAGGGGTAGTCCCTCGCGACGGAGACCGCCCGGCCGCGGGCGAGGGTGAAGCGCGCGACGTCGACGGCGTTGCCGAGCGCGTGCTCGCTCAAGGTCACCCCGCCGCGCACCGGGCGGCAGTTGTAGCTGCCCAGCGTGCCCACTGCGCGCACCGCGGTGTGAAGTCGGGCGTGGGCCTCCTCCTGGATCACCCGCTCCACCGCGGGGAGCGTGAGGGCGAAGGAGCAGTCGACGCGCACGCCCTCCCAGCGCATGCCCGTGGGGCCGCGCGTGACGATCACGGGGTGAGGGATGCCGCAGCCGCGCGCGTCGGGCCGCTCGCGGTCGGGGAGCGAGGTGAAGCGCACGCCCGCGGCGCGCAGGGCCGCGCGGCACGCGGCGCCGTCGGCGGAGGCGAGGTGCTCCCACTGGTGGCGGGCGCGCGCCTCGGGCGCGTCGACGAGGCCGAGGGACTGCGCGACGCGGTACCACCCGCCGGCGTGGGGCGCGCGGGTCTGCGCCTGCGCGGCGCACGACGCGGCGGTGAGCGCGAGGGCGAGAACGGCAGCGACGCGCGACGTCAACGCGCGCCGTGTCGGGCGGCGGCGTGGATCTGCGCGCGGGTGAGGCTCACCTCGACGGGCGCTCCGCCGGAGGGAGGGGTGACGCGCCACTGGTCGATCACGCCGCGGACGCACGCGGGCACCTCGGCGTTGATCGACGCGGGGACGGCGGTGACCGCGGCGAGGGAGCCGTCGGGGCGCACCGAGGCGCGCACGCGGTCGAGGCGCCTCCACGCGGCGCGGCCGTCGGCGTGGGACGAGGCGTAGCAGGCCCGCAGCGCGGGGAGCGAGTCGTGGATGGAGCGCGAGAGCTCGGCGACGTAGCGCGGCGCGGGCTGCGCGTGGGCCGAGGTCGCGAGGGTCGACGTCATCGCAGAGAGCGCGAGGGCCGCGCTCAGGAGGGTGGTCTTCATGGGTGTTCACTCCAGAGGTGGAGGAGAGGGTGTCTCGTTGATGGAGAGAGGCAGGAGACACCGTAGCAGCGGCGCCCGAAGGGCCAACGCGCGGGGTGGGTCTCTCGATTTTCAGCGGGCGCGCCGCGCGGGTTGCGGGCGCGGGAGGGGCTGGCTAACGGTGTGAGGGCAACAACGGGAGGGGGCGCCCGGGCGGCGAGAGGAGGAGAGAAAAACCACCTCCGCGTGGAGCCACGAGGGGCGCTCTCGACATCGAAATTGGCCGAAGGAGGTACCGAACATGGGAACTGCGAACTGGCACCCGAAGTGGTGGACTGAGGAGACGCACGGCAACGCGTGGGACCGCGTGAAGGACGCGATGAAGCGCGACTGGGAGCAGACCAAGGCGGACTTCGGCGCGAACGCGCCGGACCTGAACCAGGACATCGGCGACACGGTGAAGCAGGCCGCGGGCAAGCAGGCGATCCCGCCGACGAACGTGCCGAACCCGCCCGACGCCGACGACAAGAAGGACGCGCGCAAGGACGTGAAGCGGGTCGACTGGCGCGACGTCGAGGGGCCGATGGAGTACGGCTACGAGGCCCGTCACCAGTACGGCTCGAAGTACTCGCAGTGGAACGACGAGCTCGACAGCACGCTCCGCAGCGAGTGGTCGGCCTCGGGCCCGTCGGCGCGCAACTGGGACGAGGTCCGCCCCTACGTGCGCCGCGGCTACGAGTACAAGCGCTCGTGACCGGGTGACGCCCGCGCGCCGCCCTCACCCGTCCACGACGGCGAGGGCGGCGACGGGGGTCTGACGAACGGCGACGCCAGGGCTCCGCCATCACGCGGGGCGCTGACGTCGCCCTTCGTCCATTTCGAGCATCGACGGTGTGTTCGTCGTCGTAGGGAGGCCGCGCCCCGCGGTGAGCGTTTCACCGCGAGGCGCGCTCCGGGCCGATCAGCGGCCGTGCGACGCGTTGCGCTTGCGGGTGGCGGCGGCCTTCTTCGCCGACGCCGATCGCTCCGCCGCGGGGCGCGACGCCGAGGCCTTGCCCCCCGCCTCGCCGCCCTTGCGGGCCGACGCCTGCGACGTCTCGTGGCCGCGCCCCGAGCCGCTCTTGTTCCCGCCGCCGTGGGTCTTGTTCACGGTGGCCCAGGCGCGCGACTCGGCCTCCTCCCTCGACACGCCGCGCTTCTCGTAGCCCTCTTCGATGTGCGCGGCCTGTCGCTTCTGCTTGTCGGTGTAGGCCGACTTGTCTCCTCTCGGCATGACGCACCTCCTTCGGTGGTGAGCGCTCGGCTCGACAGTGAGAGTCACGCCGCGATCGCCGCGCATCGCCACGCCCGCGCCGCGTCGCGCGCCGTCCCGGTATCCTCGGCGATCCAACGACCACGGGAGACACCACGATGAGCGACAGCGACGAGATCGACCTCAAGGCCTTCGAGCGGCGCGTGACCTTGCGCCGGCTGACCCTCGCCGACCACGAGGCCGTGGTGGCGCTGCAGCTCCGGTGCTTCCCGAAGATGAAGCCGTGGTCGCGGGAGCAGTTCCAGAGCCAGGTCGAGACCTTCGCCGAGGGGCAGTTCTGCGTCGAGATCGACGGCGAGATCGTGGCCTCGTGCGCGAGCCTCATCGTCGACTTCGGCAACTACGCCGAGTGGCACGACTGGATGGTGATCTCCGACCGGGGCTTCATCCGCAACCACGACCCCGCGGGCGACACCCTCTACGGCATCGAGATGATGGTCGACCCCGCCACCCGCGGGATGCGCCTCGCGCGCCGCCTCTACGACGAGCGCAAGCGCGTTTGCCGCGCGCACAACCTCGCGCGCATGGTCATCGGCGGGCGCATCCCGGGCTACATCGACCACCGGGGTTCGCTCTCGGCGCAGGAGTACGTGCGCCAGGTGATGGCGAAGAAGCTCTACGACCCGGTGCTCACCGCGCAGCTCTCCAACGGCTTCACGCTGAAGCACCTCGTGCCCGACTACCTCCCGAGCGACGAAGACAGCGCGGGCTACGCGACCTGCCTCGAGTGGGCGAACCTCGACTACGTCCCGCCGCGGCACTTCAGGGAGCGCCGCGCCGTCGCGACGGTGCGCGTAGGCCTGGTGCAGTACGCGATGCGCGCCATCTCGTCGTGGGAGGAGTTCGAGCGCCAGTGCCGCTTCTTCGTCGACGTGGGGGCCGACTACCAGGCCGACTTCCTCCTGTTCCCCGAGCTCTTCACGGTGCAGCTCCTCTCGCTGGTGGAGCCCGGCCGGCCCGGCCTCGCGGCGCGCGCGCTCGCGGCCTTCACCCCGAAGTACCTCGCGATGTTCAGCGAGCTCGCGGTGAAGCACCACGTCAACATCGTCGGCGGCTCGCAGTTCACCGAGGAGAACGGCGAGCTCTACAACGTGAGCTACCTGTTCCAGCGCGACGGCCGCATCGGCAAGCAGTTCAAGATCCACGTCACGCCCAACGAGCGGCGCTGGTGGGGCGTCTCGGGCGGGCGCCGCGTCGAGGTCTTCGACACCGACCGCGGGCCGGTCTCGATCCTCGTCTGCTACGACGTGGAGTTCCCCGAGCTCGCGCGGGTGGCGTCGGCCAAGGGCGCGCAGATCCTCTTCGTGCCCTTCAACACCAACGACCGCATGGGCTACCTCCGCGTGCGGGCGTGCGCGCAGGCCCGTTGCATCGAGAACCACCTCTACGCCGCCGTCGCGGGCTGCGTGGGCAACCTCCCCTTCGTCGAGAACGCCGACGTGCACTACGCCCAGTCGGCGCTCCTCACGCCGTCCGACGTGGGCTTCGCGCGCGACGCCGTGGCGACGGAGTGCTCGCCCAACATCGAGGCCGTGCTGGTGCACGACGTCGACACCGAGGCGCTCCGCCGCCACAAGGCCAACGGCACGGTGCAGAACTGGAACGACCGGCGCACCGACCTCTACCGCGTGGTGTGGCGCGGCGACGACGAGCCCACCGAGGTGTGAGCGATCACTCCAGGTGGAGGCGCATCGCGTCGGCCGACGCGGCCCGCGCGGGCGCCGCGGTGACGGGCGCCTCGGCCGCGCTGAACCCGCGCCGCTGCACGCGCACGCGGTACTGCCCGCCGCTCACGTTGCGGAAGCGGTAGTTGCCCGACTCGGTGGTGGTGGTGCGCTGCACCACGTTGCCGCGCGCGTCGACGAGCTGCACCTCGGCGTTCGCCGCGTTGGCCGCGGCCCCGCCCGCGCCGTCGAGGGCGAGCTGCCCGGCGACCTCTCCGTAGCGCTGGGCGGCGCGCTGCGGGTCGTCGTGCACGAAGGGCACCTCGACGGTCTGCCGCGCGCGGCCGCGGGCGTCGGTGAGGGTGAGCTCGGCGACGTAGCGACCGGGCTCGCGCGCCGCGCCGTCGGCGCCGTGACCGTCCCACGCGAGCTGCATCGGGCCCTGGGCGGCGGCGACGGTGCGGGTCCACACGGGCGCTCCCGGGGCCTGGCCCTCGGGCGCGGGGCGCACGCGCACGGTGACGTTGCCGCCGACGCTCGCGGGCGCGACGTTGCGCAGGCTGAGCTCGGTGTTCCCCTCGCGCCACCGGGCGGCCGTGCGCACGAGGAAATGGTCGCCCGTGTAGACCTCCACGCGCCGGCGCGAGCTCTGCCCGCGCGCGTTGGTCGCCACCACGTCGATGGTGTGCAGCCCCGGGTCGAGGCCCGCGGTGTCGAGCCGGTGCTCCACCGTCGCGCCGCAGCCGCGCGCCACGGGCACGTCGTCGACGAGCACGTCGACCTGACGCACCGGCGCGGTGCCGTTGTCGACCGCGTGGCCGCGGAGCGCGAGCGCGCCCTCGACGTGCTGACCGTCGCGCGCGCCCTCCATCGAGAGCGACATCACGTCGATGGAGACGAGGCCGAAGACCGCCCACATCGCCTCGGCCTTGCCCGCTCCGCCCGACGACCAGCCGCCGCTCTCCTGCTGGTGCTCGACGAGCCAGTGGGTCCCTCGCGCGACGCGCGGGTCGTCGTCGCTCGCGCCGAGCGAGCGCAGCGCGTGGAGGGTCTGCCCCGTCGCGAAGGCGTTGCTGTCTTCGTTCTCGCGGTAGCCCCACCCACCGTCGTCGCGCTGCCGCTGTCGGAGCCGCGCGCCGAGCGCTTCGAGGCTCTGCTCGCTCGAGGTCGCGCCCGCGGCGAGGAGGCCCATCACCGCGTAGTTGAGCTGCACGGTGCTCGCGCTCGGGTCGTCGGAGAGGGCGCGGCCGCGCTCCTGGAGCCAGCGCTCGGCGCTGCGGATCGGGCCGAGCCACCGCTCGTCGGCGCTGCGCGCGTAGGCCTGACGCCACGTCTGGAGCGCCTGCGTGGTGGCCTGCGTCGGCCCCTCGACCACGGGGAAGCGCGTGTCGTCGTTGGCGAGGGAGCCGTCTTCGCGCTGCACCTCGCGGAGCTGCCCCGCGACGGCGAGGAGGTCGTCGCTGAGGTCGGTGCCGATGCTGGCGTCGTAGCGGGCGAAGGCCGCGCCGCCGAAGGTGCGCGAGGTGGTGGGCATGCCGTTGCCGCCCACCGAGAGGCCGCCCGCGTGGCGGTGCCCGCCGTTGATGTCGAGCAGGCCGCGCATCACCTCGCGGAACTCGGGGTCGGAGATGTCGTAGCGGTTCTCGCGCCCCACGGTGAGGGCCTCGAAGGTCACGGCCTGCACGTGGCAGCCGTAGCAGTTGTGCTGCTGCTGCCAGTGGACGGCCTCGCGAGAGACGAAGGCGAGGCCGCGCTGGGCCGCGTCGCGGGCGCCGGGGTCTCCCGCGGGGCGACGCGCGACCGGGGCGTGGGCGGAGCGATCGGCGACCTCGCAAGACCGGAGCTCGGCCCTCGCGCGCGGGGCGCGGGGCGTCGCGTTCGGGGGTGAGGACATGGCGCGGGGCGTCTCGTGGGCGCGAGGGCGAGACGCGCAGCCGGCGAGCGGGAGGAGCGCGAGCGCGAGGGCGTACGACACGGGGCGAGGGTGGATGGTGCCGGGCATGGGGGAATCCTCCGGGCGCGCGACGCGCAGGGGCGCCCCCTACGCGCCGCGGGAGGTCGCGCGCGTCGGTGCCCATCGTCGTGCGGCGAGCGTGTGACGCGCCTGCCCGCGCGGCGGTCTACGGGTGGGTGCGCGAGGGAGAGAAAATCAGTCGAGGGAGTCGCAGTGGGTCGCGAACACCCCGCCCGTGATGGTCCCCTCGTCGAAGGTGGCGGTGAACTCGAAGGAGATGTACCCGCCGGGCTGGTAGCCGCGCGAGACGACCCGCGCCGAGGTCGCGCGGGCGATGGGGGCGCTGGTGAGGTCTCCGCTGAAGTCGAAGAGCGACACTCGCAGGTCGGTCTCCTGCGGCGTGGGGTCGGCGCTGGCGCGCACGCCGGAGATCACAAGCGCGCGCTGCGGCGTGGGCGAGGACATCGACGGGCACTCGGGCGAGCCGCCGAAGTAGGCCTCGACGTGCAGCGTGTTCGCGGCGTTCACGCCGTACTGCGCGCGGGAGAAGTCTCCGGTGCGCGACCCGAAGGCCGCGCGGAGCGTGGTGGTCGCGCACGCGCCCGTGCAGTCGGGGAACGACCCCGCGTCGGCGGTCGCGCTCGGGTCGCGCGCGCAGAACGACCCCACCGTGGGCACGGCCACGCAGCGCGGCAGCGACGCGGGGCAGTCGCTCGCGCGCTCGCACGCGTCGGAGCAGAGGAAGCCCGCGTTGCCCTCGACGCAGAGGGCGCTCGCGCAGTCGTTTCCGTCGGCGCAGGCCTCGCCCGTGGCGGCCGCGCCCCGCGCGCCAGGGAGGCAGCGGCACCCGTCAGACTCGCTGCACTCACAGCGGAGCGCGGGGTCGCAGTCGCGGTTGAAGCTGCACGGGCCGCCCGCGGCGACGTCGATCGTCGCGTCGGTCGCCGTGACGTCGGTGGCGGTGACGTCGGTCGCGACGGCGTCGAGGGGAGCGACGTCGGCGGCGTCGACCGCTGGGGGCGTCGAGGGCGCGGGGTCGCTGCACGCGACGAGCGCGGTCGCCGCGGCGAGGAGAGGGAGCGTTCGCATGGGGGGCGGTGATGGTATCCGCGGGACGGGCGAGGTCGAGCGCCTTGTCGGCGGTCGCGGCTTCGCGCGACGCTCCCTGGCGATGAGCGCCGTCGACGAACGCCTCCCGCTCCATGCGCACCACCTGCGCGCGGCGCTCGCCTTCGCGAACCCGCGCGAGGGCGCGGTCGCGCTCCGAGAGGCCCTCCTCTCGTCGTCGCCGTGGAGGGAGGGCGCGCGCTCGGAGATCTGCTTCGTCGACGTGACCGGCGATCCCCCGCGGGGGCGCGCCGACGAGCGGCTCGACCTCGGCCTGCGCTACGCGGCGACCCCGAGGGTCACGGTGCGCCTGGTGGTCTATGGGTCGCGCGAGGGAGAGGTCGTCGTCATCAAGGAGCAGGAGGTCTTCGTCGGCGAGGTGCCCTTCGTCGGAGAGCGCGGGGCGTGGGTGGTCGACGGCCGCGAGGTGGTGCTCGCGCCGGAGCTGCGCTGGGTGCCCGACGGTGACGGCGGCCGCGTGCGCGTCGTCGCGGGGGGAGCGCTCTTGCGCGAGGCCCTCGTCGCGGCGGTGGCGCTCGCGAAGACCGACGCCGTGGCGCGGCTCTCGAAGGCGCGCGCCTCGGTCGAGGCGAGCGGGCCGGTGGACTTCTTCTCGGGGCGGCGCTTGCAGCGCGCGATGTGGGCGCCCTTCGGTTCACGCGAGGGCTGCGTCGCGCTCGACCGGAGCGACCCCCGCGCGGCGCTGTCTGCGCACGCCGTCGCGCGCTTCGCGGACCCGGCGGCGCGGCTCGGCGCGATGAACCTCGGCGCGACGGCGCGGCGAGGGACGAAGCTGTTGGATCTCCCGTGGCACTGGCGCGTCGACGCCGAGGGCCTCGTCACGGCGGGCGACCCGAGCGACCACCGCACGATCGCCGACGTGATCGACCCTGTCGCGCCGCGGAGCCCCTCGCGCGGTTGGACCCGAGGCGTGTGCCGGGTCGACGCGCCCTCCGCGCCGCGCGTGCGGAGCGCGCTCGATGAAGCCCTCGACGACGGCGCGCTCAGGGCCGACGCGGGCGGGCGCGTGCTCGCGGTCGACGAGGCGAGGGTGGTGTGGGCGGGCGACGACGGGGCGGTCCGCTCGGCGCCGCGGAGAGACCGGTCGCTGCCGACGTCGGCGAGGGAGCGCGATGAGGTCGCGCTCGCGCCGGGCGATCGCTTCGCCGTGGGCGACGTGATCGCTTCGCCGCGGGGCGGGAGGTGGTGCGGGCGAGACCTGGTGGTGACCTTCGCGCGGCCCGCGCTCTCTCGCGGGGTGATCTCTGAGAGCGCCGCCCGCGCGATGCGCGCTGCGTCGGGGTGGACGCTGCGAGAGGCGCTGCGCGACAGCGCGCTCGGCGTGGTGAAGACGCGCGCGGTGGACGGGACGGCTCCGGCGCTCGACGCCGACGGGGTGGTGCGCGAGGGCGAGCGCGTGCGCGAGGGCGACGTGGTGGCGGCGACCATCGTCCCGACGCGGAGGCTGCGGGGCGATGGGTGGCTGAGCGCTCCGTTGCGCGCGCCCGCGGGCGTCGAGGGCGTGGTGCGCGCGGTGACGACGCGGAAGCGTCACGCGACCTCGGAGGCCGATCAGGCGCGGCTCGCGCGGCGGTGGGCGCGCGACGAGGCGCTGTTCGCGGCGGCCGGTGAGCGGCTCGCCGAGACCGTGACCGACGCGCTCGAGCTCGACGGGGCGCGCGACGCGCTCGACGAGGAGCTCAGCCGCGTGCGGGCGCTCTCCGGCGAGGCGGCGCGCGCGCTCCCGGGCGCGGTGCGCGGCGAGTTGGTGGTGGAGGTCGTCGACGACGACCCGCCCCTCGAGGTGCTCGTCACGCGCGGCGGCCACGCGGTCTTCATCGGCGAGGTCCTTCCCGACGCGCAGATGCCGCGCCTCGCCGACGGGACCATGGTGGACCTCGTCGCGCCCGC
>JAWKRC010000039.1:0-65985 GCA_041389825.1 Polyangiales bacterium
TCTCGCGATGCGCGGCGTGCGGCGCTTGTTCTACATCCGCGTGAGCGACCGCGCCGTGCACGAGTGGGAGCACACGACGGGCGCCTGGACGAAGCTCGCCGACGACGCGGTGATCGACGATCGCTGCTTCCGAGTGCCGATCCCGGTGGCGGCGCTGGTCGATCAGGTGCTCGCCGACGACACCGTCGCGAGGGCGCTCCTCGCTGCGGGCAACTCGGTCATCGTGGGAGCGATCGAGGCGGGAGCGCTGCGAACATTGAGGGAGTCGTTGCTGCGCGTGCTGGCGCGACGCGGGGTGAGCGTGGACGAAGCGACCCGGGCGCGGGTGATGGAGTGCGCGGACCGCGCGACGCTGGAGACGTGGCTCGATCAAGCGGCGACGGCGCAGGGGGCGGCGGAGGTATTTGGAGAGGGCTGAGGGATGAACCGGGTACCTGGGTGACAGCTCTGGTCGCAGGGTGCCGGGGGCATGGCCTGGAAGACGAGCACCCCGGTGGATCCACGCCTTCAGTTCATCGCAGCCGTCGGGTCAGATCACGGCGCCTTCGTCAGCGAGCTGTGCCGACGCTTCGGCATCAGCCGCAAGACGGGCTACACGTGGCTCGCGCGCCACAACGCGTGCGGCCCTGCGCAGTTGGAGGATCAGCGCTCCTCGCCGAGGCGCAGCCCACCACCACGTCGTCGCGCTGAAGCCCTACGGCGTGAACATCACCCGCGCGTTGGGCGTGGGTCGCCCCGCGGGGTAGCGCAGCCCTCGCACCACGCGCGTCACGCAGCGGCCCTGCGGAGAGTCCGCCGGCGGAGACGTGACGCTCACGTTGCGCGCGGCGCCGCCGTGGTCGATGTCCATGGTGAACTGCACGTTGCCGCCCGCGGGCTGCACGCAGCGGTGAAAGTCGCTCATGCGCGGGCGCACGCCCTGGTAGATCCCTGAGAGGTCGAGCGGGGGCCCCGCGCTCGCCGCGGGCATCGCCGGGCGCACCGCGCGAGGACGTCGCTCCGACGGCGCGACCTCTCCGTTGCCCTCGTGGTGGTGCTCGCTCGGAGGCCGCGGCGCGGTCGCGGGGTTCGCCCCCGGCGGAGGCGCGAGCACCTGCTGCACCAGGGGTTGCGCGACGGGCTCCGACGGTGAGGGCGCGGGCGACGGTGAAGGCGCGGGCGACGGTGAGGGCGCGGGCTGCGCGACGGGCGTCTCGGGCAGGCTCGCGGCGGGTCGGTCGGGACCGCGCATCGCGTACGAGGCCGCAGCCATCACCGCGAGGAGCGCGCCCACCACGGTCAGCGCGAGGATGGCCTTGCGGCTCCGCGGCGGGGCCTCGGGCGCCACGGGCGGCGGCGGGTTCGATGGCAGAGGCGAGAGCGACGACGGCCCGTAGGGGTCGACGCGGGTGACCTCGGCGGCCGCGAGCGCGACGGGCGGGTGCGACGACGGAGACGCCCACGGAGGCGACATCGACGGCACGCGCGGCGGCGGGGCGATGGGCGGGTTCGACGGGGGGAGCGAGGGCGCGGGCAGCGACGACAGCGGCGGCGGGAGGGGCGACGGGAGCAGGCCCGGCGGAGGCCCCGGCGGCGGGGTCGACACGATGCGCGTGGGCTCGGCGGGAGACTGGAAGATGGAGGTGGCCTCGTCGGAGCGAGGACCCATCGCGGAGTCGGGCGGGAGCGTCGCGAGGAGGGCGCGGACCTCGTGGAGCATCTCCTCGGCGGAGGCGAAGCGGCGCGCGGGCTCCTTCTGGAGCGTGCGGTCGATGAGGGCCGAGACCGCGGGCGGGATCGACGGCACGCGCTCGATCAGCGGGACGTGCGGGTGCAGGAGGATCTGCGAGAGGAGCTGCTGGTAGGTCTCGCCGTCGAAGGGGGTGGTGAGCGAGATGGATTGATAGAGCACCGCGCCCAACGACCAGAGGTCGGCGCGCGGGTCGACGCGCATCCCGCTGGCCTGCTCGGGGGACATGTAGTCGGGCGTGCCGACGGCGGTGCCCACGCGGGTGATGCCCGACTTCGCGCTCTCGGTGAGGATCTTCGAGATGCCGAAGTCGAGGAGCTTCACCGCGGCGCAGGCGTCGCCGCCCCCGACGAGGAAGATGTTCTCGGGCTTGATGTCGCGGTGCACCACGCCCGCGGCGTGCGCGACCCGCAGCGCGTCGAGGGTCTCGGCGCCCACCATCAGCGCCTCGCGGGGCCCCAGCGGGCGGCGCTCCATCACGTCGCAGAGGGTCTCGCCCTGGAGGAGTTCCAGCACGAGGAAGGGGCCCTCTTCGTCTTCGCCCGCGTCGAGGAGCTGCGCGATGTTCGGGTGCCCGATGGCCGCGGCGAGCTGGGCCTCTTGGACGAAGCGCGCGACCACCTCGGAGGAGGTGATGTACTCGGGCTTGATGAGCTTGACCGCGACGTGGGCGCCGTCGGGGTGGCGCTGGGCCTCGAAGACCGCGCCCATGCCGCCCTCGCCGATCATCCGAAGGAGCTCGTAGCGCTCGGCCACGAAGCTCCCCACGCGCTGCTGGATGTCGAGGACGGGCATCGCGCTCCTACGGTCGGGACCGCGTGGTTCTCCTACCCGCTCGCGCTCCCCCGTGTCCAGACGCCGAAGCTCAGAGGTTCACCCCGGGCGGCGCGTCCCGCGCGCGGCGAGCATCGGACCCGTGGGCGCGGGCGTGGGCTGCACGGCACCCAGGCCCCCTGGCACCGCCACAGGCGGCTCGGGCCGCACGGGCTCCACCCGCCGGAGGCCCCCAGGTCGGGGAAGGTTGTGCGGGGTGGGCCGCACCTGCGGCGGCGGAGGCGTCGGGGGCGTGGGGTCGACCTCGCGGGCGCCTCCCTCGGGCGCGACGGGCGGCGGCGGCGGCGTGGGCTGCACCATCGGCGCCTCACCCGGCGCGGGGATGCGGTCGGGCTCCACCTGCGGCACCGGCGGAGGCGTCGGGGTCACGGGCGCGACGGCCCCCGCGGTGGGGATGGCGTCGACGGCGCCCGTCGAGCGGTGACCGATGAGCCCCGTGGCGACCAGCACCTCGTGCACGGCGCGGGTCACGTCGGCCCGCCCCATCGCCTGCTTCGCGAGGGCGCCGTGCAGGCGCAGCTCGTCGGCGCGGGTCTGCCCGCACACCACGGGCTGCTGCGCGGCGACGAAGGCCGTGGCCGCGAGGGCGGCGCCCACGCCCACGGCGAGGGGCGTGACGGGCGAGGCCGACGCGGCGCTCACCTCGCTGATCGAGGGCAGGGGGTCGGAGCTCGTGGCGGGTGTCGGTCGACGGGGGTTCATCGGGTGCTCCTACGCGGTGGTCTGGGCCTTCATCACGGGGAGACGTCGCACGCGCTTCACGCGCTCGCGCGGGGCCTCGCGCTGCGGCAGGAGGTCTTCGGGGTCGATCCCGCGGGCGCGCGCGGCCGAGGCGACGCGGCCGTAGATCCACTGGATGAAGGTCTCGTTGCGCTCGGCGAGGAGCGCGCGGCCCACGTCGTCGGCCACCTTGGCGCTGGCCTGCTCGTACCAGCACTGCGTGCCGCCGGGGAGGTGGGTGGTGCCGGTCTCGGCGAGGTTGGCGCACGCGCACGACGCGCCGCAGCGCCACTGCTCGGCGCACTCGTCGCAGGCCGGGTCCGACGGGCCCTTCTTCATCGCGCGCACCTTCGCGCGGTCGACGCCCGTGTCGAGGTGGCCGATGACCAGGGTGTGGTCGCGGTCTTCGCCCACCATGCGCGCGCAGGGGTAGAGGTTGCCCGCGGGCGAGACGGCCATCTCGCGGTCGCCCGAGCCGCAGGTGTCGCACGAGGCGAGGCCGCCCTTGGCCGCGGCGAGGAGCTTGTTGTCGAAGGTGGGCATGGCCACCACGCGGCCCGCGCGCATCGCGTCGGCGTAGACCGCGGCGGCGTCGCGCATGCCGGCCTCCCACGCGGAGAGGTCGTCGTCGCTCCAGGCCTCTTCGAAGCAGGGGTTCAGGATGATCTGCCGCGCGCCGAGCTCGGTGAGGAAGCGCACGCTCTCTCCGAGGTGGCGCACGTTGTCGGGGGCGACCACGGCGATCACGTCGAGGGGGTGCCCCGCGTCGAGGAGGTGCCGCGCCCCGCGCAGGACCTCGTCGAAGCTCGACTTGCCGCCCTTCTGCGGGCGCGTGGCGTCGTGGGCCTCGCGGTCTCCGTCGAAGGAGAGGGTGACCTCGAAGCCCAGCTCGCGGAGGCGGGCGGCGCGGGCGGCGTCGACGAGGGTGCCGTTGGTGGTGACGGCGAGGCGCAGGAGCTTGCCCTCGCGCGCGGCGCGCTCGCGGGCGGCGACGGAGACCTTCTCCAGGGTGTCCCAGCAGATGAGGGGCTCGCCGCCGAAGAAGCCCAGGTCGACGGGCTCTCCCTCGGGGGTCTTGGTGAAGGCCATGTCGACGGAGCGCATGGCCGTCTCCCAGTCCATGTCCTTGCGGAACTTCTCGCCCGTGTAGCAGTACGTGCAGGCGAGGTTGCACTCGTGGGTGAGCACCAGGGTGACGTGCATGAGCCCTTCAGCCTCTCCGCGGCCGCGACGGCCAACGACGGATGATCGCACATCCCAGGCGATCCTTGGGTCTCGCCCCCCGTGTGACTCACCGTGGGGCCTTGAGTAGAGTCCCGCCCCCGCTCCCCCTCCGCCCACCCGATCTGCCCGCAGGAACGCACCCCCAGTGACCACGAAGACAGACTCCTCCAGCGACCGCGCCGGGTTGCGCGCGCTCCTCGTCCCCTTCGCGTGCTTCTTCCTCTCGGGCGCGTCGGGCCTGGTCTTCGAGGTCATCTGGACCCGCATGCTCACGCTGGTCTTCGGCGCGAGCACGCCCGCCATCAGCACCGTGCTCAGCGCGTTCATGGGCGGCCTCGCCCTGGGCTCGCTGATCTTCGGCCGCTACGTCGACCGGCTGCGCTTCCCGATCCTCACCTACGCCGCGATGGAGGCCGGCGTCGGCGTGATGGCCCTGCTCGTCCCGCTGGTCATCAAGGGGGTGTACCCGCCGATCTCTCACTGGATCACCAACCACGGCGGCAACCGCTTCGACGTCTTCACCCTCTTCCGCTTCGTGATCGTGGCGCTGGTGCTCCTGCCGCCCACGACCCTCATGGGCGCGACGCTCCCGCTCCTCGCGAAGCACTTCGTGCGGCAGGGCGGGGCCGTCGGGCAGAAGGTCGGCGCCCTCTACGCCACCAACACCTTCGGCGCCGTGGCGGGCACCTTCCTCGCGGGCTTCTTCCTCCTGCCGGGCGTCGGGCTCAAGTGGACCAACGGCATCGCGGCCTGCACCAACCTCCTCCTCGCGGTGCTCATCGTGGCCTTCCGCAAGGACCTGTTGGGCGCCGCGTGGCCGAAGTCGTGGCGTGAGCTCCTCCCGACACGCGCCGCGACCGCCGAGAACGCCGACGAGACGACCGAGGCGAGCGCGGACGAGAAGTCCGACGAGAAGGCCGACGACGACGCCACCGACGACGAGGTGATCCTCGAGTCACCCACTCCCGGGACGCGCGCTGCGGTGCTCGCGGCGGCTGCCGGCTCGGGCTTCGCGGCGCTCGCGTACGAGGTGATCCTCTCGCGCGCGCTCGACATGGTGATCGGGTCGTCGATCTACTCCTTCACGATCATCCTCATGGGCTTCCTCGTCGGCATCGGCGGCGGGAGCGCGATGGCGAGCGCGATCCTCCGGTGGAAGCCCACGCCCATGGCGACGGTGGCCGTCGCGGGCGCGATCGAGGCCGTGGCCCTGCTCCAGTTCGTCATGCTGCAGACGAACTTCTCGCGGCTCGTGTGGGCCGTCGCGACGCTCACGGTGCTCCTCGGCGCGGCCATCGCCGCCACGCGTCAGCGCCCCGTGCTCGCGCTCGGGATGACCCAGCTCCTCATCGCGTCAGGCGCGATCATCACCTACTTCTTCCAGGACCGCGTCCCGAGGATGTTCGTCTACCTCGCGATGTCGTCGACGACGAACTGCGCGCCGAACGAGACCGTTCATTTCTCGCAGCACATCACCACGATCCAGTGGCTGTCGTTCGTGGTCGCGCTCCTCTGCGCGCTGCCCGCGGCGATCGGCATGGGCGCGGCCTTCCCCCTCGGCGTGCGCGCCTACGCGCTCGGACGCTCCCGCGTCGGCGTCGACACCTCGCGCGTGTACTCCATCAACACCGTGGGCTCGATCCTCGGGAGCCTGCTCACGGGCTTCCTCATCATGCCCGCGGTGGGGATGGAGACGGCGATGTACCTCGCCGTCGCGGTGAACCTCGGCCTCTCGCTCCTCCTCTTCCTCGCCTCGCCGGGTGAGGAGCCCGTGAAGTACCTGCTGGTCCCGCTCACCGCGGTGCTCCTCGCCGTGACGGGCGTGGGCGGAGTGATCGGTCGCGAGGGTCGCATCGCGCGCTCGCGCGGCACCTTCCGCGTGTTCCCTCGCCCGTGGGACCAGGCCGAGATGACCACGGGCGTGTTCCGCCTCTCGCTCGCCGACTCGATGATCACGCGCCGCGACGGACATTGCGTCGACGACCAGCCCGGAGAGCGCGCGCGGGCCATCGACCCCGAGAACCCGATCTACTACCGCGACGGCGTGACCACCACGGTGACCGTGGAGCGCTGGTCGCTCGGCAACGGGCGGGTCCACTTCGCGCTGAAGAACAACGGCAAGGTCGACGCCTCGAACGGCGACGACATGCCGACGCAGGTGCTGGTCGCGGGCTACCCCTTGCTGATGCACCCGCGCGGGCCGCGCGACCTCGACGTGGCCGTGGTGGGCTTCGGCTCCGGCGTCACCATCGGGACGGTGTTGCAGTTCCCGGTGCGCCGCGTCGACGTGGTGGAGCTGGAGCGCTGGATCCCCGACGCGGCCCGGTACTTCTCCGACGTGAACCACCTGCATTTCACGCCCGAGCGGACCTTTCCGTTCGTCGAGATGCCGCGGCTCAACCTGCTCAACAACGACGGCCGGAACTTCCTCGCGTCGACGGATCGCCGCTACGACGTGGTGATCTCGGAGCCGTCGAACCCGTGGATCACGGGCGTGTCGAACCTCTTCACGGTCGACCACTTCCGCGCCGCGACGCGCTCCCTCGCGCCGGGCGGAATCTTCGTGCAGTGGGTGCAGCTCTACGAGATGTCGCCCGACAACATCAAGACGATCTACCGCACCTTCTCCGAGGTGTTCCCGCACATGCGGGTCTTCGCGGCCGACGCGTACAGCTCCGACACGATCATCCTCGGGTCGTTCAGCCCCATCGCGCTCGACCCCGCGACGCTCGACCAGCGCTTGTCCGACCCTGCCATCCGTCGCGCGATCGAGCCCTCGCACGCGGCCAACGCGACGGACCTCCTCGCGCGGATGCTCTTCTCGTCGCGGGCCGAGGTGCGCCAGTTCACGCACCTCGACGAGCGCCTGGAGCGCGGCGAGTGGAGGCCCGACCTCCGCGCGAACGGCCTGGGTGAGTGCCGCCCGCCCGCGTGCCGACGGAGGCCCGCGCCGATCAACACCGACGACAACGCGCTGATCGAGTTCGCGGCGCCGCGCGACCTCATCGGCTTCGACGCGTTCCAGGGGTACGTCGAGACGATGTACTCCGACGGCTGGCGCTACGGCCGCGTCGAGGACGCCGTCTCGATGCCCAGCGATCCCACGGAGCGCGTGCGGCTCTTGTCGAACCTGGGCGTGTCGCTCCTCGCCGCGGGCCGACCGAGCCGCGCGGGGGACCTCCTCGATCGCGCGGCTGCGATCCGTGGTCCCGACGGCGGGTCGATCGCGGTGCCCGAGCTGGTGCGCGCGGCGGGGATCTGGAACGCGATCACGACGGCGCGCGAGGCGACGATCCGTCTGGACCCGCCGGTGCCTGGGGCCGAGATGTCACCCGAGGGCGCGCGCCTGCTGGAAGAGACCTTCCGCACGGTGCAGGGCGCGGTGGACCGCGGGGATTGGCGCGGTGGGTTGGAGGCGATGCTCTCGATGCCGGTGACGGTGCGCGAGCGCTCGGGCGCGAGCCTGCGGATGCTGCACGGGTACCTGTTGTATCGGGCGGCGTTGCAGAACGACCAGGTGGCGCGCTTCACCGAGGCGGCCGAGGTGCTGGAGCTTCTCGCGCGCGAGGAGCCGCGGTGGACGGAGTCGCACCCTGAGTTGTGGTTTGTGGTGGGTCGCGCGCGCTTCAGGGCGGGAGATTTCTCTCCCGCGGTGCGCGCGATGAGTCGGTACATCGACGCGTCGCGCCACCCGGTGCGCGGCGCGCACGAGATGCCCGCGGTGGACAGGGAGCTGCCCGAGCCGCCGGCGACGAACCCGCCGGTGACCGACGCGCCAGGCGAGAGCGTGAAGGACCGGCGGTAGCGTCGGGCGCGTGCGCGAGCCGGAGCTGCCAGATCGGCGCGCACGCGCGCTGGAGGAGAGCGCGCTCACCGGACGTCGCCGAGCGTTCGGGGAGCGGCTCTTCGCGCGCTTTCCGCACCTGCGCGCGATGGCGGAGATGGAGCGCGCGGCGGGGTATGCGAGCGGTGGAGCCTCGTGGTGAAGGCGTCGGCTCCCTCGGGGCAGCCCGACGCGACGCTCGTGGTCTGGGTCGAGGACGACGGCGAGCCGAGCGTGGGCTTCGGCGGGTGGCACGCACGGAGCGTGGCGGGAGGTCGGCCTCGACGGCGGGTCGCAGTCTGAAGACCTGCTCGACCTCGTCGCGAGTCTCTCCGATCGCTTCATCGCGTGTGGACGTGGGTGGTCGCGCGCCGGGTCACAGCACGATCCTCGACCTCACCGTCGCCGACGCGGTGCTGGACGAGCTCGAGCCGTACGCCGCCGGAGGGTTCAGCTTTTCTCGTGGACGAGGCGCTGCGACGCGATCGTCGGCCTCGACGACTACGACGCGGTCGTGGCGTCGAACCCGGCGCTGCGGGCGACACGCTCCCGTGGCCGCATCAGCGACGAGATCGCGCTCGATGGACGACGAGCTGCTCTCGCTCTTGAAGGACTACGTCGAGGGCAGGCTCTCCGCAAGAGCGAGGTGGCGCGCGTGGTGGGCCGAGCACGCCGCCGGGGAGTCGGCGCGGTGGGCAACTTCACCTATCTCCGGTTGAAGCTCCGGAGCTTTCGCGGCGCGATGGCGATCCTCAAGGCGCGCGGGATGCGGTCTTCCCCGGTGGGACATCTGCCCTCACTGCGACGCGCAGATGTTGTCTTCCGGGAGAGACAGCGAGCGTCGAGGAGGTGCGCGCCTTCGCGAGGAGCACCCGGCTGCCTGGGTGGGAGTCCATCGTGCGCGATGGTTGGATCCACCCGGGGAGGTACTGCCCGAACGGATGCACGATGGTGATGATGAACATCCGGTGACGGATGCGGGACCGGTGGTAGGGGCCGCCGCTCGCTGCCCCACCTCGAACCGCCGCGTTCAGCCCTCGGAGGGCTTGTCGCTCGCGGGCTTGTCGCCCTCGGGCTTCGCGCTGGCCTTCTTCGCCTCGGCCTTCTTGGCGGCCTCGCGGGCGCGCTTCGCCTTCTCGCGTCCGTCGGCCACGCTCTGGCCGTGGGCGCTGTCGTAACGGAGCACTGCTGCCCAGCGCTTGAGCACCTTCGGGTTGTGCGTGCCGGCGAAGCGCACCGCCGCGGCGACGGACTTCACCATCCCGTGAGCGTCGGAGCGGGCGACCTTCAACTGCGTCGCCGAGGCGACGTGAAGGTCCTGCGCCTTGAGGTGGTGACCGTGGTCGGCGATGCGCCGCGCGCGAGCCCCGGCGCTTCGGTGGTGTCGGGCGCCGAGGCCCCGCAGAGCTCGGTCAGGCTCGCCGGACTGGGCTCGATCTCCATCGCTGCGTCGGTGAGCTCCGGCAAGCGGTCGTCGAGCGCAGGGTACGTCGGACCACTGCTGCTCGAGGCTGATCGGCTCGACGCCGTCGGGCGACTCGGGCACCTCGTCGGGCGGGACGTGCGGCGACTCGCGGATCGTCGCGATCAGGCCGTGCTTCGACGCCGACGGCTCCGGCGACGCGCTGCTGTTGGTGGTCACAGAGGGGAGGTCGTTGTGCTTCTTCATGGTTGGTCTCCTGGTTGGGCTGAGCCGCCACCGTGGCGCTCACTCTCCATCGCGTCAGGGTCGCCCGCGACTGGACGGTAATCCGATTTCGTCCGTGAGGGCGGCGACGGCGGCGTCGTAGCGACGACGGAGCATCACGAAAGCTCGCGTCACGGCGGCGAGTTCAGTGAAGGGCGCTCGTCGACAGCGTACAGGCGAGCGCAGGGCGCGGTCTCGTCGAAGGGCGCGCGAAGGCCTACGCGGGCGGTGACCGCGCTCTGCAGGATCGTCCGAGGGCGGCGCGGTCGTCGACGTCGACGAACGGAGAAGTAGCGGTGGGCGGTGAGGGAGCGTCGCGGCGGGCGTCGCGGGCCTTGTAGATGGTGATGCCGCGAAGGAGCGCCTGGAGGGCGGCGGGGTTGTGGGCGTGGGGGCGTCCGTCGGTGACCCAGGCGAGGAGGACCTCTTGGGACGTCGTCGACGGAGACGCGGTGGCCGTGGCCCGCAGGGAGGACGCGAGGGATGACGACGCGCCCGGAGCGGTGAACTCAGCACGGACGCGAGGGCGTCGGCGCAGGAAGTGAAAGCGAGGGCGGGGGTGTCCATCGGAGGGCTCCTCGCGGCGCAGGGGTGTGCCGCGCGGGATTCCTCGAAGGACGGTGGCCAAATTGCGGGGGGCGACGTCGAATTGTGCCGAGTGGCTACGAACAAGGGGTTTCGTGAGAGGGAATGGTCCAGGGGAGGGGATCCGGAAAGGGTCGGGGACTGTTTCCGAGACGGTGCTGGAAGGGGATCGAATGGGTCGGGGACTATTTCCGAGGGTCGGGGAGGGTTTCCGATTGGGTCGGAGAGGGATCGGAGACGGTCGGGGAGTTTCCGAGAGGGTGGCGGACAGGATCGGAGAGTGCGGGAGGGGATGGGGAACAGCGGGGGAGGTTCGGGGGAACAGTGAGCGACGTTGACCGGAGGGCAGGGGGCCCGAATGCGGCGGGAGCGGCGGAGTAGAGGGTGGCGAGCGAGAAGGAGCTGAGGAACCGCCCGGGTGGCGGGAGGTTGGGGAGTGGACAGCGGTGGTCTGCAAGCGAGCGTTAGGTGGTTGTGTAGAGCGCGGGCAGGCCGAGATGTTGGGCAGCGCGACGGCGAGTGATTGGCGGCAGGAGCCGGTCGCGCTGATCGTGAGCCGCGGATGAAGAGCAAGGACGACTGAACACCGAGCGGCCGACGTCAGCGAAGCGCCAAACGGACTGTTAGCCAGAACAGATCATGAGGAGTACCGCAGTGACTGAAGTGTTCCTCGATTATCCAGTGATTGACCATCTGTGGCGCCTCGACAACGGGAAGTACGTAAACGCGTTACGGTGCAGCGTTAGCTACGCTTCGTCAGAAGGCCATTGAAGGAGAAATCCTGCTCTGGATGTCAGAAATTGCCAAGGTCGAGATGGTCCAAGGACAGCAGAACCCACGTCTGACGAAGGAAAAGCATTCCCGCGCCTGCAGCGACCGGGAAAGCTCCTCATAACTACGGCCATGCGCGTTCGCTGGCTAACGTATCCTGTTCCAAAACGGACGACGGATACTCACTCCTTGACTTGTCCTTCCGATGCGCAGGTCCCGAATGGAGCGAAGCCAATGCCCTTGAGCGACTGCTTGAGGCGAAGTTCCCCGGAGTCTCGAAGGGCGACGCGCGTCACCCAACTTGTTTCATGGCTTTTCGGCTCCCAGACGGATGACCTCGACTTTCGACCACAACGTTCGCCGCTGCAGCCGGAAGATGAGGCTCTCCGGACGCTCTCGTCCAAGTCAGCCGACCGCAGCGAATGGGCGCTCAAGTCAGCGCGGATTCGATCGGTTGATTCGCTTCTCAAAGATGTGCTGGCGACGCCGTAGAACCGACCCCAAACAACCCGAAGGTGCCGACCGCTTCCACCTCGCCATCGCCAACCCGATGCGCCCACTGCGGCGGCACATCGGCCAGCCGTTAGGCTGCGGAGGAATCGATGATGGAGGAGTTTGGTGTCGGTTTTCTGTAAACGATGAAAGAGCAGCGATTTCGCGATGCTTCGAGCGCTGTATGCCGAGATCAAGCGTGTCAAGGATGTAGAAGCCCGAACCTCGACCCCCGAAGTGGGTGCAGGTTGGTCCCTGACGAGATCAAGGGAGCGTTCTCGTGGCCCTCGACAGAGCAGCGTGCCCACTGGCTGGAGATCCGTGACTCAGTCCCGATCGCGGTTTCGGAGCTTATCTAATGGTCAGCTGGGAGGGCGATGGGACTTCTATCGGTTGTTCGAGGCACATCGAAGGAAGTGACTACGAGACCCTCGGCTGCGAAGCGGTCGAGGCAGGGTGGCTGAAGCTATATCGACCCGCACAGCTATCCTATGGCGGAGTCGGGCCCTGATCGCGCTTGTGGAGGCATTCGGCTTCCAAGTATTGGGAGTCAACGAGTGTGGCAGTACGAATCCCGCGGACACACTACGTGGCGTCGATCCAGATGCCTAACAAACCGATGGTGCCGATCCTTCGCTTGCCGCCGCCAGCCCGACACGGCTGCGGCTGCATCGGCCAGCCGTGATCCGGACGGACGATATGGTGACCTGGAGCGAATGTCGCGACTCTTCCAGTCCGACGGAAGTCTTACAGAGACATCTACATCTTGAACGCCGACGCCAGCGTGGGAATGCACCGCTAACGTCTTCGCACCGCGGGCAGACTCCTTTTGCACTCACATCGGATGGCCGGCCGGTACCACGGTCCCGGCAACCGCGACGCTCGCGCTTGAATGCAGCGAGGCAACAGGCCCGTCCTCACGTTACGACGGGATGGCGTGGACTTCGCGTGTCACTTCTTCAGCGAACATGGGAGTCAGCGGTTCGTCCCGTCTGACATCGATGGGCCGGAGAGATTCGGATCGCTCGTCTCCTTTCTTCGCGATCTCGCGTGCAGCCCGAACGCGACGTCGTCGTTGCGCCGGAGAATCCGGAGAGACCGACCTTTCCTCAAAGTGCGATTCACGAAGCGAGGAAGTCGCGTTCTTTGGAGAACGCTGGATCATAGACCGACTCGCCTCCTACCCGCGTCACCTACCGCCATCCCGTCGCGCCCTTTGCGACGCATCAACCCAACACCGACCCCACCGACCACCGCGTGACCGATGGGCACCTACAACCTCTGCGCGCGGATACCTGCCCTCACTGCGGCGCGTCGTCGATGACGCTCGTCGAGTGCGCGTTCGGCTACCGCGTACATGGTCGAGCTCTCGCTCGGCTCGACCTGCCCGTGGGTCCCTCGAAGGCGGAGCGGCAGCTGGCGGACGTCCGCCCGACGGCACAGGGCTGTTCGACGGCTACGCCGAGTGCGATGCGTGCGATCTCGACTTCTTCGTGGATGTCCACATCGTCAACGACATCATCGTCTCCGCCTCAGCCAGCCTGGAGCCTTCCCGGCTACAAGACCGCGGCGCCGCCCGGCGGAACGGTCTACTTCGACCAGGGAGACCTTGACCCGACCGACGCGGACCGGGACTTCCACGTTCGTGCCTGGTACTCGCGGCACCTCAGCGCGATGGACGAACCCAGCTTCTTGTCTCCGTCGCAGACCGAGGAGGCGATTCGCTTCCTGTGGCTCCCCACGTTCGAGCATCCGATCTCCGTGCGTGCGTCTCGCGTCGGTGCTGTCGCGCACCTCACTGGACCGTGCTCGACGGCGCTGGCGGGTACGACCCGGCGTGGTGCTGCGGTCCGGCTCGGCGCTGCTCAGCCTCCGCGACCACGACAGGCTGCTCGAAGCGGTCACGGCCGTCTGGCGCTGGCGCCCGCCGAACGAGGACCACGTGATGATCGTGGACGGCGCGCAGTGGGTGTTCGAAGGCGTTCGGTCGGGTGTCCGTCGTCGCACCGATGTTCGCCCGGCGAGGGACCGTTCCACGACAGCCGGCCTGCCTGCTCTTCCATGGAGCTCGGCCGGCCTCGCCTGGGATGGCGTCGGTTGAAGAAGCGGCTCGACCGGAACTCGCGTGACGATCCGCGCGTGTCTTCGCCCTTGAAGCCGTGGGAGGGTCGCAGCACGTCCGTCGCCGTTGCCGGGCGTGGAGGGCTGCGATGATCCGAGCGAGCTCCGCAGGGTGACGATGAACCTCTCGACGCTGCTCGGACGCAAACTGAAAGACGACACGATCCTCGGCGTGTTGGAGCGCTGCGGGATCGAGAAGGTCGTCTACGACTGATCGCCTCACGAGCACGCGACGTCTACTGGGCCTCTCGTCGCAGACCGGGGCTTCTCGCTACGGCTTCGACGCGGCGCAGACCTGCGACGTGGTGTTCTGCACGTCGTTCCCGCGGAGGAGCTTCGCCGCCGTCGACCCGAGCTGGGCGGGCGTCGCGATCTTCGCGTCCTACGACGAGGCGGAGCGGCGCTGCCGCGAGGCGGCTTCTCGTTCTCGGTCGCAGGGCCTGCGATGGCGGGCGGTGGTTGCTCGTGGACGCGGGCGCGACGAAGATCCGCTACGAGTTCCGAGGCGGGCAGCTCGCGTTGATCACGCTTTTCGCTGAACCGTCCGTCGACGAGGAGGAGGTCCAATGACTCCAGGCCCTGATCAGATCGTTGCGTGCCCGCGCTGTCGAGGGCTCGCGAAGTACCGGACGCTCATGTCGGGCAACACCTTCGGTGCGCGCGTCTGGACCGACGGGAAGCGCATCGCGCCTTCGATGCCTCGCCCTCCGTCCTTCGTAGAAGTGCTCCCACTGTGCGCAGTGCTACTGGCTCTCCGACGCCGAGGAGGTGGGCCAGTCGATGTCTGCGGATCGAGGCCCCGGCTCCAAACACCCCGGTGGTGCGGCCGGTACGTCCGAGGCCCACGGAGGGACAGTACTACCAGCACCTCGCGAGCGCGTCGCCCGTGGACTGAACGGGAGCGAGACTTGAGGATCTCGCCTGGTGGAGAGGGAACGACGCCATCGCCGCGTCAAACAGCGCGCGGGCGCATCCCCGCGACAGGAAGCAGCAGGGCGACCTCGTCGGCCCTCCTCAGCCCTGCTGAACGAGGACGACGAGAACGATCACGTGATGAAGGCAAGAGGTGCTGCGCGACTCGGCGACTTCGACGCGCGAACCACTCGCGACCGTCACCTCGGAGGGGTACTCGCCCGTCGTCACCTTCGCGCGCTCTGCGACACTGAGTGCGAGTGTCCTGCCGACTCAAGTTCCCGCGCTGAGCTTTCGACCGGCGCGGACCGTGTCCATCGGTAACGTCGAGGCTGCACCGAACCACCGCCGCTCATCCGATGCGACCCACCGATCGCGGAAAAACCCCCATGAACAGCGTCCTCTACGCCTGCGACGTCGGCAGCGTGCGCGAGCACCTTCGCTACGAGGCGCGCGTCGAGCCGGCGCCCTCACCCTCACCACCTCGACCACGCTGTCAGCGCGCGGTCCTCATTGTGCGGACGAGCACCCTCTACCGTCGGGCGTCGTAGCGCTCAGACTTCAGGCGCCGCTCTTCTCCCTGGAAGCCCGAGGACGCGCCGCTCTCCGAGGACTGCAGGGCGGCGGCAGCATGTCGATCTTCTTCCCGCTTCGCCACGCCGCTGGCTGCATAACCATCGACATTCTCGGCGATGACGCGGTCAGCGATGTTCGGATGCAGTTCAGTATGACCTTCCTCACCTCTCCATCATGAGAAGCGCGATGCTGCCGAGGAACTGAACGCGGACCTGTCTGCCGTAGGGGAGGTAAGTTGCTCCGAAGGTCATCGACGCCATGCGGACCGCGTCGGACGATGACTCGCCTCGGCGTCCGGCATGCGTTGGTGGGCGGCCTCGCGATGAGCGCGCACAGCTACCCGCGCCACGAAGAGATGTCGACTTTCTAAACTGGGCGACGAGGCCTTCGAGCACCACGGGGATCGTCGCGTGAAGCCCGGCATCCCGATCCAGATCCAGCAGGGTGCTAGTCGACCTTCTCTCGAGCTGCAGCCGGAGGCGCTCGGTGATGTGCTCGTCGCCCGGACCGGCGTCGACGTTCCTGTCGCCCCGATCTGAGCGCTGGTCTACCTCGGCTGAAGTCGCCGCGTCTCAGGGACGCCGCGGATGTCATCAGGCGCTCATCGAGGTGGGCATCGACGCGGGTACGCGCGTGGCTGGCGACAGACGCGCCGACGCTCCACACCTCAGTTCGAGGAGTTGATCAGGCGCGCCAGCGGGAAGGCGAGTAGGCGACGTAACGGGCGTACTCATCCTGAACCAGAAAAGCGCTGACCTCGTCGCCAATGCTCCGCCCGTCGCGGACGGACGACCTCCAACCGTGCGAGCGTGAGGACATGGTGACGATGAACGACGTGGCCATCATTATGTCCGACGCGCCGCGGGTGCCGGGTGGGTGCGCCTGGTGAGTCGTGTCCGACACGCACGACGTCGACATCCCCCTGTCGCTCTTCCCTGCGGGCGATCTCTTGATCCACGCGGGGGACCACACCACGACGGGCCTCGCGTCAGTGGTAGGCGCGGCGGCGTGGCGCGCTCGCTGGCCGCGCGGTTCCCACGGCGTCGTGGAAGATTCTTGGGCAACCGACAGGCCGCTGGACGGCGTGGAGACGTATTCAGGCCGCGCCCCACTCCTGTGACGAGCCGTGGACGCACGCGTCGATGAACGCCGGGCTGCGTCTGTTCGACGACGGTCCCGTCAGTAGGGAAGGCCCGGGTCATGCGACTGCTCCAGCACTCCGCGACGGAGGTGGCGGGTTAAGCTCTTCGGCTCCCCTACGTGGGCTTGACGCACGGCGACGGAGCGCTGGGCGCCGCGGTGGCCGCGGCGCCACAGGCCCTCCGCGACCGCGCGCCTCACCGAGGCTGTACGCGGAGATCCCCGCCGAGCTCCGATGTACTGATCACCCCACGGCCCGCCTCTCGGCGTTCTCGACGCCAGATGGCTACGGTGGCGTTCCGCGAGAAGGCGCCGATCTCCATCGGCAGCGCGGCGCTGCGCGATGCGCCTGCGTGGGATGCCACCCGCCGACCGACCCCGGCTTCACGTCTTCGGCTGGCCACGAGCCACACGACGCGCGCGGGCTCGTCCTGCGGTTGGGGATGGTGAAAATCAACGCCGTCGCGGTAGATGGCGATCGAGCGTCTCTCCCCGCCAGGGCAGCAGCTATGTCATGAAGAGGATTTCGCCGTCGTCGTCGACATCAAGGCCGGCTGGACAACGAGGTCACGAGATGATTCCTGGTCTGATCAGATCGTTGCGTGTCCGCGCTGTCTGGGGCTCGCGAAGTACCGGACGCTCATGTCGGGCACCCTCCCAGTGTCAGGGTCGGTGCCGACTCTGCTGGCCCGAGGGGAGTACAACCGAGGTGATGAGCAAGGTCGATCACGTCCTGGCCGCTGCGTTGAAGCTGTCGACCCCGAGCCGACCATGGTGGTCATGAGCTGCTCGACAGCCTCGACGACTCAGGCCGACGACGAGGGCGTCGAGAGCGTGGGCAGAGGAAGCCCGACGGCGTCTGGCTGAGATCGACGCAGGCAAGGTGACGCCGGTCCCGTGGGAAGAGGCCGACAGCAGCGCATCCTCTCGGCGGCGAAGCGGTCTCGTGAAACCCGCCGAGTTCAGCTCGCGTAGCGGTACCATCACCGCTCCACCAGGCCCCGCGAACGCGTCCTCTACGCCTCCGCGACGTCGGCAGCGTGCACGCGAGCACCGCTTCGCCTGGGCGCGCGTCGAGCCCAGCGCCTCACCCTCACCACCTCGACGAGCATCGACGCGCTCGTCGCCTGGCTCCAGGACGACCTCTACACCGCGCGTCAGGCGTCGCGCTCGGCTTCCACGAGGAGCGCCGCTCTTCCTCCTGAGCCCGAGGACAGCGCCGCACTCTGCCGGGGCGCAAGACGACGGCAATCGATCGGTCTTCGCTCCCCGCGAGGCGCGGCCGTCACGACGCTCGGCGTGCATGAGGTGGCGTGGGTGCTCCGCGCGATCCCGACCCGCACGCGAGCGCGCCCGTGTACTCCCTCGATTGGAAGGCGTGGCCTCCGCCGCCGACGCGCCGACACTGCTGCTCTGAGAAGCCTTCGTCTCCACGGCGCGGCGCACAGCGCGTCCACCACGCGCGCGACGCCGTCACGGCGGCGCGATGTACTTCCGCACATGACCACGAGCACGCGCTCGACGCGGTCGACGCGCCAGCCGCGCGAGCCAGCCGGACATCCGCTCAACTCATTGCACAGCGCGCCATCCTGGCACGGGAGTGGGCGAAGCCGGCGCGTGAAGACGGCTCCATCACCTGCTGCCACCTCGATGCTCTGGATCCCTGGCGCCAGCGCAGGCTCGGGTCTGCATCCCTGCAGTCGCCCGTCCGCCCGCGCGGATGGAGTTCTCCCGCGGTTCGTGTGCGTTGTCCCCAGCGTTTGGGGTAGCAGATTGTTCACGATCAGCGAAAGGACAGCCCTCCCGCCCAGGCACCCCGCCCGGTGTTTGGACGGCCTTCGGCGGCACTGTATGGTGCACACCGCGCCAATTCTGCAACATCCCCTTGGGCGACGTCGCTCTCCCGTTGAGCCTCGGTTGATACCCTTCGCACCAGGTCCGTTTCCAGTCCCATGGCGTGAGCACGTCTGGAGCGCTGTCTCGCAGCGGCATAAGCCATTAGCTATGCCGAGGCCCACAGGGTCCAGGCAACTGCCGCTGCTTGCGCTGGCGCCGCCGCGCCCGCGCCGAGGACACGCCCGCGCCCAGCACTCCGCGCGCCTCCACGCCTGGTGGCCGTGGCCGTGGAGGCCGCGCCGATCTGCGAGCTGCGGTGGCCTGACGGCCGTGCACTGCGCTTCCCCGCGTCGCTGGAGGCCAACACCCTGCGCGCCTGGGTGCGCGCGTTGGAGCGCGCGTGATCGTCGTCCCCGCGACGCGACCCCTGTACGCCGCGGTCGACCCGGTGGACTTCCGTCGCTCCTTCGACGTGCTCGTGGCCATCGCCCGAGAGCAGCTCGGCCTGGACGCGCTGCGCAGCGCCGTCGTGCTCTTCACCAACCGCGACCGCACCCGCTGCAAGCTCCTGTTCCACGACGGCACTGGGCTGGTCATCCTCTACAAACGCCTCGACCGCGGGCACTTCCGCGTGCCGTCCGCGGTGCTCGAGGGCGACCGCTCGGTGCACATCGAGCGCGCCGAGCTCGCGCTGGTGCTCGCGGGCGACAAGCCCTGATCGAAAATCGACACGGCCTTGGAATTCCTCTCCCTCATCGCTCGTTTCACCGCGCGATGGAGCTGGCCGAGGCGATGGCGACGATCGAGCTTCAGCGCGGGCACATCGCCGCGCTGGAGCTCACGATCGCGTCGCGCGACGAGGCCCTCGCCCAGCTGCGCGCCGAGCTCTCCGCGCGCGACTTCGAGATCGCGCGGCTGAAGCGACAGCTCTTCGGCGACCGCAAGGAGCGCGTGGTCGGAACCTGTCTACGACTTTGCCCGGGCTGGACCTCTCGGCGGGCAACGACAACGCGGCGACCCAAAGAGCAGGAGCCTCCCAAGCGCAGGTGCGCGGCGACGCCGTGCGCAAGCCTCGCCCGCGGCTGGAGCTGGAGCCCGGCTGCTTCGACGAGGAGCACGACACGATCTTCCCGGAGGTGACCACCTGCGCCTGCTGCGGCGGCGCGCTCGCGGTGATCGACGAGGAGACCCGTCGCGTGGTGGAGCGCATCCCGGCGCGCTTCCTGGTGCACGTCACGCATCGGCCCAAGATGGCCTGCCCGCGTTGCAAGCAGGGCGGCGTCAAGACGGCCGTGGCCGAGGATCCTCCCTCGACGGGTCCGGGCACGGTGGGGTCGAGCCTCGCGGTGGACATCGCCGTGATGCACTACGCCGACCACCTTCCCTTCCACCGCCTCGCGGGCATCCTCGAGCGCGAGGGTCTGCACATCGACCGCAGCACCCTGTCGCGGGTGGGCGCGAGGGTGAGCGACACGCTGCGCCCGGTGGTCGAGGCGATGCAGCAGGAGCTTCTGTCGAGCGACGCGGTGCTCGGCATCGACGGCACCGGCGTGAAGATCCTCGCCAAGGGAAAGTGTCAGCGCCGCACGCTCTACGTGCTGCACGGCCTGGGGCACGTGGTCTTCCGCGCTCTCATGGCCGACAACGCCGACCACGTGCTCGACGGCATGGCCGACTTCCGCGGCGTGGTGACGGCCGACGCGGCCAAGGTGCACGTCGGCTCCAAGAGCGAGCAGATGGGCCTCCTGGTCGCGCTGTGCGGCTCGCATGGTCGACGTAAATTCTTCGACGCCCGCGAGACCGACCGCGCCCTGGCCGACCACGCGCTGGCCTTCTACCAGAAGGTCGCCGCCGCCGAGCGACGATGGAAGGACCTCGACGACGAGGCGCGGCTGCGAGAGCGCGAGCGTGAGCTCGTGCCGATCTTCGAAGACTTCCGCCGGTGGCTCCTCGAGCACCGGGGTGACCTGGTCGAGCGCAGCCCGATGCAGAAGGCCTTCGACTACGCGCTGCGGCACTGGAAGGGTCTGACCCACTTCCTGCGCGACGGTCGCGTGCCGTGGACCAACAACGAGAGCGAGCGGCTCTTGCGCCACGTGGTGGTCGGCCGAAAGGCGTGGACCTTCCGCGGCACCTTCGAGGGCGCCGACAAGGGCTGCGTGCTGTGGAGCCTGATGATGAGCTGCCGACGGCTCGGGCTGGACCCGCGGCGGTACCTGCTCGACACGCTCGAGGCGCTGCGCACCACGCCTCACCGCGAGCTTCTGTCGCTCTCACCCCGGGCCTACGCCGAGCGCAAGCGCGCGATCGCCGCGGCGGCCTGAGCGTCGCGAGGGACCTCAGGGCCGCTCGTGAGGCTCGACGCTCGTGGGTGAGGCGAGCACCTCGCTCCAGCACGCGCGTCGGCCAGGCGCGTCGAAGTGCGCGAGCAGCGGCGTGGTGAGCGCGACGAACTCGGGCCACAGCACGCGCTCGTAGAAGAGCGCGGGCGCGGAGACCACCACGGTGGAGCGTCGCTGCCGGGCGTGCCGGTGCGGGTTGAGCCCGAGGCGTCGGCACAGCGCGAGGAAGATCGCGCGCTCGCACGGGTCGCTCAGCGTGACGGTGAAGACCCCCTCAGGCTCCGTGGTGCGGGCCTGTGCGAGCTGCGCACGCCGGGCTTCGAGGGCCGCGCGCACGGCGTCGACGTTGCTCAGTGCGTTGACGCCGAGGTGCCGCGCCTCGACCTCGCGCAGGTGTTGAAGGAGTGAGACCTCGTCCACAGCCTCGCACCGTAGCGCGACGACGCTGGGCAACGCGAAGAACGCGGGCGAAGCGCAGCGTGGAGGGCGCGCCGATCACAACGGGGGCGAGCGCGCAACGTCACGACGAGGAACTTCGGGATGGGGATGTCGCAGCGCGTACCCGTTCCTGTTGGACGCCAAGGCCGTGCAAGGTCGTGAGTGTAAACGGCAGCGCATGGATCCGCAGCTGGCCGGGAATGGTGGCGGCCGATGATCGCGACGGGCGACGGGGGCTCTGCCCCCGATCCCCGGACAGGAGGCGGGGGCTCCCCACTCCTCGAGTACCCGAGCTGAGAGTGCATCGCGACGCAGCAGTGGCGGCTGCGGTGAGCGGGTGAAGTCGCGGGAACCCGCTCGCCGCAGGCGCCGTCAGCGATCAGCGTCCTCAAGGTGGGTCTACCCTTCGTTGGTCGCCCTGCCATGACGGGGGCGTCACCCCAGCCGCCGCTGCTACGCCGCGCGAGGGGATCTATCGCTCGGGGCCGCGGCGTCACGCTTGCCGCGCCGAAGTCGCCCTCGATGTCCATCACGTGGCACCGCTCATGACGATCCACCAGGGCACCGGAAGCCACGTCGCGTTGGGGAACACGGTGGGCCACTGCTTGAAGGCGAGGTTGGTCGTCGCCACGGTGCTGCGCGACGCGCCTCGGCGGCGGCAGATGATCGTGAAGGAGGAGCAGGTCCGCCGCGCGCGCTCGTAGAGGACCGTAGCCCACTTCGTCGACCGCGAGCACGCGGGCAGGGTGTAGCGTTTGAAGGCGGTAGCTCCAGCGCGGGCGTGGACTCCTGCCGCAGCAGGTCCGCGAGCAGCACATCGACAGGGTATGCGAAGCACGCGTCAGGCCCTGTGCGAGGCGGCCGGCGCAAGGTGCTGCGCGAGGGTGGTGCTTGCCCGTCCCGGCGCCGCGCGCAGGCGTTGTCGCCGCGGGAGGCGAAGACCATCGTGTGCAGCGACTCGTACATGGCGCAGGTCGATGGCGCGAGGGAAGGACATAAGTCGAAGCGGTCGAACAGGCGTGCCGACCATGGCCAACGCGTGCGGCGCCATGCGCGAGGTTGTTGGCTCGCGGGCGCGGCGCTCCGGCGTCGAAGATGCGCTCCAGGGTCTGCGTGGGCGTGGGCGCGGTCGCGGTGCAGGTCTCGCAGCAGCGTGCGCAGCGCTCGGTCGACGGCGCGGCCCATCGCGCGGCGCTCGATGAGGTCCCGGTCCGCGTCGTCATCATCGTGATCCCCAAGGTCGCGTGACAGCGCCGAGATCCGCGTCGGTGTCGCGCGTGCGCTCGAACACGGGCGCGATCTGCACAGGCCTGCGCTCCACGGCCGCGCGCAGCCGCGCAGATGGCGCCCAGCGCGCGCCGGGGTCACCGTCTCGGGTGAGGCTTCAGCCACCGCGGCGCGCATCCGCTCAGGCCATGCAGAGGTCGAGCGCGGCGACGGTGCGCGCGACGGCGTTGCCGACGTTGCGCCCGGCGAGCACCCACCGCTCCAGCAGCGCGTCACGCCGGGGATCTCGACGCGCAGCCGGTCGCGCCGCCGAGTTGTGCTGGCGGCGCGCTGGGCCAACAGCGCCGCGCGGTGGGCGTGGTCCTCGATCGTCTGTCGACGACCCAGCAGCGCCCGGGTGGTCAGTAGCTGCGACCTCGCCGTCGAGCACGCGCACACGGTCGTCGTCAGCCACCAGCGTGAGCCCCTGCGGAGCCACTGCGGGAGCACCGAAGTACAGGTTGAGTGTCAAGCGCGCGAAGGCCGTCGCGTCCGGTCACCACGGGCAGCGTCTGCGGCACCTCGGGCGTGGGGTCGGGCGGCGGCAACAGGCGCTCGCTCCTGGGCGTACATCGCGCCGACGATCTGCTCAATACCGCCGCGCGTACCCGGACGCGCCGAGGGCGATGTCCTCGCCAGAAGCCCATCGAGCTCGCGGTTGCCGTCTTGCGCCGCGTCGCTGCGCTTCCGAAGGTGTCGCCCGGCCAGGAAGCGGTCACCGATCAGCCCGCGCCGCGCGCGCTCCGCGGCCCTTGTCGGTGGGCTTGCGCCACCCGGCACAGGCGGGCTCGGTGCACCGCTGGAGCAACGCCGGCCAGTCGGTCAGCTCAGGGTGAAACCGCGCCGCGTCGCCATCGTGCTGCGGCGAAGCTCCCCGAGCGAGGCGTTGTCGAGAAGGCCACTGCTGCGGTGAGCCGCCGAGGCGTGGGCGCGCACCAGCGAGCGACGCAGCGACGCTGGCCCTGGTGATCAGACGCACTCGGCGAAGAGCATCCGCGAGCCAGGACAGCACCATCTGAAGAGCCACAGGCCCACGTCGTCCGCGCGGGCACATCGCGCTGGCCGATGAAGGCCCGGATCCACCTGCGCCTGCTCGCCGGAAAGATCTCCAGGCGAAGGTAGGCCTCGGCGGGGCGCGGGGTCGCACATGCCACGATCTCGCGCACGGTGCGCACCCTGGTGGCCCCCGCGCCGCGGCACATGTCAGAAGTACAGCCGCGTGGCGCAGCGTGGGGGTACTGCGGCGTGCAGAGCGTGTCGTGGATGAAGTCACCTCTGCCGCGTGCTCGGCAGAAAGCAGCGGATGGCGGCGCGGGCACCGCGGCGGCGGCAGAGCTCGGCCCACCGCACCTGCACGACCACGTCGCGGTGCGTCGGTCTGCGCCGCGGTGCCCACGGGCCAGTGCTCGGCGAAGAGAGAGCCGACGGATCTTGCGGGTCGTCTCCTCGTCGATGGTCACGCCCGAGCCTCGAGCGTGAGGCGCGCGGCAGCCGTCGCGAGCGCGGGCACGACTGCGCGCGAGTCGGTTGAGGATCAAACCGAGCGGCTGGGCGCCGCAAGCGGCGGCGCTGCGCCAGGGGCACCGAAGGGAGTGTGTCGTCTGGGGTGTCTCCACCGCAGGGTGATCGCTGAACTCCGGCTCCGCGAGGCTGCAACAGGGGGCGCAGTGGTCGGCGCCGGGCCTCGGGGGTGAACCTTGATCGAACGTCGCATAAGCGCGCCGCGAGCGCTGCCGCCGCGCGCGCTGGCGGTCTCGGGCGTCGAGGCGTCCCTCGCGCGAGCGCCGGTGTCGACGGTTGGCGACGCGTGGGTGCGTCGGTAGCCGTCTCGTCGGCAGCGGTCGGTGCGGTAGCGTGGCCGCGGTAGCAGCTGAGGCGAAGGCGAGAAGAGCCCGTCGCAGGCGTACGCAACGAAGCATGAGCAGGGGCACGCGAGGTCGATCGGACTTACGCGCGGGAAGATGACGCGGCGGGCGGAGCGCGACGGTGAGCGGGCGTGTCCGTCTCGTCGAGCGGGCACAGGGGTCGACGGGTGGCTAGACCCGGCGGCCCACGCCTTGCCCGCGGTGACCTTGCCCGACGATCTACCCCAGGACCAGGAGCCAGGGGAAGCAAATCGGCGCGGCCGCTGACCGTCAGAACGATGCGGATCTGCGGCGCCGTCTATAGTCAGGGACGACTGGCTCGACCCGCGCATGTTGCTCACCCTGTGGAGTATGCCGCGCTGTGGGACGGCGTTGTGCACGCCGCGAGATCGAGCGACGTCCAGCGAGACATGCCCTACCGATGGATCGTGGGCGACCTGACGGTCTCGCGCGCCAAACTCTCGGGTTCCTCGCGCGCAACCGCGACGCGATCGTCGAGGTCCTGTGCGACGTCACCACGAAGGCCTCGTGCATGCCGGGACTGCTGATGCTGCCCTCGCAGCACATCACCCAGGACGGCATGAAGGTGATGGCCAACGCCTCGACGAGCTCGTTCCGCGCCGAGCAGGCGCTGCAGCAATGCCGTGAGCAGGCGGCCCTGCACCTGAAGGCCACGCTCGCGCGCATGGAGGAGCCCCCACTGAGCGAGCGCAGTCGCAGCGCCCGCGAGCGCCACGCGCGGCAGCTTCAGCAGCGCGTCGAGCAAGCCTCGCAGGTGGCCCGTGAGCTCGCGGCCGCGCGCGAGGCGACGCGCAAGCCCTCGGAGCCCGCTCGTGCCAGCCGCGCTTCGACCACCGACCCCGAGGCGAGGATGATGAAGATGGCGCCTCACGGCGGGTTCGCGCCCGCTCACAACGTGCAGTTCACCGTCGGCAGTGGCCGCGGCGGCCCCGCGGCGATCCTCGGCGTGCAGGTGACCTCGCGCGGCAACGATCGTGGCAGCGTGTGGCCGATGCGCGATCGGGTGAGCGCCTACGTTGGGGTGACGCCGATCAGGCTGGTCGACAGCGACCACATCGACCTGGACGACCTGCGACGTGCCAGGCGCGAGCACTTGAAGGTGATCAGCACGGTGCCCCAGACGTGGAGACGCTCCCACTATCAGGACGACACGACGCGCGGGCGTGGATGAAGTCGATGCAGACGCCGCAGGGCCGTGAGGTGTACCGCGAGCGCAAGGCCATCGCGGAGCGGCCGCGTTTCTTCAAGGGTTGTTCCGGGCTGCGCCAGATGCCCGTGCGCGGCTGAGGCATCCCCTCCGATTTCGCCGGGATTCCAGGCGTTGTACGAGGGGTCATGGCAGCCCCGTTCGACACCTCGAAGATCCCCTCTCGTCCCCGCTCGCACAAGCTCGACCCGGCGTCGATCTACGAGTTCGTCGAGGACCTGATCGGCGATGACCTTCACGCGCAGCGCGTGTGGTCGGTGGCGAACGGCGTCCTCGGGGTACTTCACGGGGCGACGCTCGCGATCCACGCGATCGGCGAGGGCCTCGCGGTGGCGATGGGCCTCGAACCCAAGCACGCGATCAAGCAGGTCGACCGCCTCTTGAGCAACCGCGGGGTGGATGTCGAGGTGCTCGCCCCGCTCTGGGTGTCGTTCGTTCTCGCCGAGCGCAAGGACATCGTCGTCGCGATGGATTGGACGGACTTCGACGGGGACGCGCAGACCACGCTGGTCCTCAACGTCATCACCACGCACGGCCGGGCCACGCCCTTGCTGTGGAAGACTGTCGCCAAGAAGGGCCTCAAGACCCGGCGCAACGACTACGAGGACGACCTGCTTCGCCGGCTCCGCGACGCGGTGCCCGAGGATGTGCGCGTGACGGTCCTGGCCGATCGCGGCTTCGGCGACCAGAAGCTGTACCAGTACCTGCGCGGGGAGCTGGGCTTCGACTACGTGATCCGGTTCCGCGGGAACATTCGAGTGACCTCGGCATCGGGCGAGGCACGCACCGCCGCGGAGTGGCTGCGACCGGACGGGCGCCTTGTGGAGCTGCGCGGTGCTGGCGTGACGGCGGACGACACGTCGGTGGAGCGGATCGTGATCGTGCGCGCCAAGGGGATGAAGGACGCGTGGTACCTCGCCAGCAGCCGCAAGGATCTGACGGGAGCGAAGATCAAGGACCTCTACGGTCGTCGGTTCTCGATCGAAGAGAATCTGCGAGACACCAAGGACCTGCACTTCGGCCTGGGTCTGTCGGCGACGCACATCTCGGTGCCCGCGCGGCGCGACCGCCTGCTGCTGCTGGTCGCGATGGCCGAGGCGTTGCTGACGCTCCTGGGCGCCGCCGCGGAGTCGCTGGGCCTGGACAAGAAGCTCAAGGTCAACACCGTGAAGAAGCGCACCCACTCGCTCTTCCGCCAGGGGTCGTTCTGGTACCGCGCCATCCCGACCATGAAGGAGGAGCGGCTGCGGGACCTGATGACCGCCTTTGAGAACACCCTCGCTCAGCATTCCATCTTCCGCGGGATTTTCGGTGCGATCTGAGGGGATGCCTCAGCGTGCGCGGGGCAGAGCGCGTCGAGACGATGTTCGTGATGGCCTCGCTGGCGCTCACATTCCACGAGCAGCGCAAGCACTGGCTCAACTGAGCGCGGCGAATCAAGCGGCACGCGCGAGGACTCCGGCGCCACCTCCGGCGCACCGCGACCGAACCGAGGGCACAGCGGCAGTACAATCCCCAGAGCCGCGCGCAGACACGTAGGCGCGTAATCCACCACGAGATTTGTGTGAAGGCCCTTTTGCTGGTCAGCCTCTGAAGCCCGCGAAGCCCTATGACGGCGCGATCGACGCGGCCTGACTTCCCCTGCCCGTGCGCGGGTACCTCACGCTCTCGGGCCTCGGCTCGTTCGCGATCGGTGTGCTTCTGGGAGGACGACGCCGTGCAAGTCTCGATCGTCCTTCCGCGGCGGCGCGAACGTGCCGTCGCTGGTGGTCAGGCGAGCTTCGTGGCGTGCGGCGCCTGCGAGTGCGCTTCGTGGGGAGCGTGCGACCGCCAGCGCCGGTAGTGGCGCGCGACCCCGGTGGCGACCTGCGACGACGGAGGACCTGCGTGGCGCGGGGCGCAGCGCGAGCGGCTCCGACGCGGAGGGAGCGCAGCCTATTGGCATGGTACTACTGGAAGCGCGACGCTCGCTGACGCGTCCCTCTCGGAGCGACGCGCGGCGTGGGCGGAGGTGATGGCTTAATCCGTAAGTGGGGGGGTGCGCGATCGACACCGCGGCGACCCTCACCCCGGCCCCTCTCCCCGCACGCGGGAGAGGAGCGCTGCACCGAAAACTGCAACGACCCTTGAGTGCCGGGCGACGTATACGCGCGTCTGCTGCGTAGGCCCGAGGGCGAGTAGACACGTGCCTCTGGATCGCGGCTGCCATCCTCGCAGCCCGACGCGCAGCCTCGCAACAGCAAGGTCAGGGCGGTTTTCCGGTCGTGGGCCTCCTCTCACCCCGCGGGCGCCAGAAATGAAAACCCTGCCTCCCCTCATCTCTCTCCCTCCCAACCGCCCCACGGTCGTCGCCCCCCGCTGCTTCCCCCTCGCGCCCCCCCCCGCGCCGCGACTACTCCTCGGACTTCGGCAGCGGCTTCGTCGCGTCGTCGCCCTTCGCCTCGGCCTTCGCCTCAGCCTTCTCTTCGCTCTTCGCCTCGGCCTTCACGTCGTCGACGGTGACCTTCGCGTCGGCCGCCGACGCCGCGTCGCCCGGCTTCGCGCGGCCCGGCTGCTGGTCCACCGGCGCGAAGAGGTCGACCGGGAGCGCGCGCTTCGCCGTCTTCGAGCGGTAGATGTACAGCGGGATCGCGATCGCCGCCGTCACGATGCCGATGAACTGCGAGGTCGACATCGAGCCCACGAAGCCGCGCTCGGCGTCGTCGCGGATGATCTCCAGGATCGGCCGCGCGATGCCGTACAGGATCGCGAAGGCGAGGAAGATCTGGCCCTCCCACTTCCGGCGGCGCCAGAGCCACATCAGGGTCACGAAGATCGTCGCGCCCACCAACGACTCGTAGAGCTGCGTCGGGTGCACCGGCGCCGAGTGCTCGGCCACCCGCGAGATGTGGCAGAGCCCGTCGGGGCGGAACTCTCCGTGGTAGACCCGCTCGCACACCTCGCGCGTCGCGGTGAAACCCCGGTGGACGTGCTGGTGCCACGCGGGCGACCCCGCGTTGTCGGCCCAGTGCGGAAAGCTCCCGAGCGAGCGCAGGAACCCAGGCGCGTTGGCCGGCAGCGGCGCGCCGAAGTCGCAGCCGTACATGTAGCAACCGAGGCGCGTGATCATCAGGCCCGTGCCGAGCGCGGGCACCGCGGCGTCGGCCCAGGGCCACAGCGGCATCTTCTGCGAGCGCAGGTAGATGATGCTGCCGAGGAGGCCTCCGATGAAGCCGCCGTAGGCCACCAGGCCGCCCGAGCGGAGCTTCAGCATCGACCACAGGTCGGGGAACTCGCTGAGGTTCGTGAGGATGTACAGGACGCGCGAGCCGAGCACCGCCACGAAGGCCGTGAACACGTAGCAGTCGGCCATCTTGTCGCGGGGCAGTCCCTGGCGCTCGGTGAGGCCGAGCACGATGTACCAGCCCACCACGAGCGAGAGGCCGAGCATCACGCCGTAGGAGTAGATCGGCAGCGACTGCCACGCGCCGCGCCACACCACGCCCGAGATGAACGCGCGCAGGAGCTGGAAGAGCTTCTCGACGGGCCCGCCCGTGAAGGTCACCGGCGCGGCGAAGCCGAAGACGCCCAGGCCGATCGCGACGGAGACCAGCGCGTTGATGGGCGTGTCGGCGGGCAGGTCGAAGGAGCGGCCCTTGGGCTTCTCGGGCGCGGGCTCGTCGTCGGTGACGGGGGCGCCGTCGTCGTCGACGCGCTTGCCGCGCACGCGCTTCTTCTTCGGGGGCGGCGGCGGGGGCGAGGCCCGGTTCACCGACACCACGATGGAGTACATCCCCCACAGGATCAGCAGCGGGACGATGACCTTGAAGGCCCACCCGGGGATGGTGAGCATGACGGGATGCATGGGGCGCGGGTGTAGAAGGGTCCCCCGGCAGCGTCAAGCACGCCGCGCGGCCTCGACGCCCCTTACAGGAACGACTCGACGTAGCGGATGAAGGCCGCGCTGGTCCAGTCGAGGGTGCGGTCGAAGCGCGCGCGGATGACCCCCTCGCGGTCGATGATCCACGTCTCGGGGAAGAGCCGCGTGCCGTACCTCCGTTCGACCACGGAGCGGTCGGGGTCGAACAGGAGCGTCGCGCGCAGGTTGCGCGGCACCAGCGCGGAGACGTCTTCCCAGCGGTCGACGCCCACGAGCACCAGGGCGATGTCGCTCCGGCCGCGCACCGTCTCGGCGTAGGCCGGGAGCGACTCGGCCATCTCCTCGATGCAGGGTGGGCAGTCGCGCGACCAGAAGTGCAGCACGACGACCTTTCCGCGCAGGGACGACAGCGACACCCGACGTCCGTTGGGGTCGCTCAGGGTGAAGTCCGGCGCGGTGAGGGCGTCGCCCGTGTAGTCGGGGCGCAGCAGGGCGGTGAGGGCGTTGTCGGCGCGGTGCTCCCCGTCGAGGGCGGCGGCGCCGAAGCCCACGCCCGCCGCGAGCGCGAGGAGCACGAAGGCCCCCACCGCCGCCGTCGCCCATGGAGATCGCGCGGGAGACTTCACGCGACCGCGGCCTCGGCCCGGTCGAGCGCGGCGCGGAAGGCCCCCTCGTCGACGCGGTACTTGAAGGCCTTGCGACCCGCGACGCTCACCACGGGGACCTCGTTGCCGTAGAGCGTGACGAGGGCGGGGTCGGTGTCGACGTCGACCACGGAGAGGTCGAAGTCACGGTCGCGGCGCACGCGATCGAGCGTGTCTTTCACGTCGTCGCACAGGTGGCATCCCACCCGGGTGTAGAGCGTCACCGCGACCATCGGGGGTCGTCGCGTATCACCCCGCGGCGCCGCCGTCGAGGCCGCGATCGCCCGGCCCCGTAGGGCGCAGGGGAAAGTCACGGCCTCCGAGGGTGAGCCGCGCGTCGTCTCCCTCTCCCTCGGCGAGGGAGAGCAAGCGGAACGCGGGCTGACGGTCGAAGCGCGCGGGGACGCGTCCGTTCTTCACGCGGGCGTAGACGACACCGTCGAGCTCGACGCGGAGGGTGTCGGGGTCGAGGGCCTCGCGCGTCCCGTCGCTGAGGGTGAGCGTGACGACGTCGCTGTCGGGCGAGGCGTCGACGGCGCGCACCGCGAGGGGCGTGTGCTCCACCGTGACGAAGCACCAGTCGAGGGCGTTGCGCAGGACCCAGCGGCTGGTCGCGTCGTCCCAGTCGACCCACGAGAGGAGGGCCTCTTCGAGGCGCGGGTGCGCGACGCGCAGCCCCTCGTGGAAGACGTGCCCGTCGCGGTCGATGACGATGCGGCTCTCGCGGGTGAAGCGGAACGGGGGCGTTGGGTCCATGGCGCTCTCTTTGATGTTCAGCGGCGCTCGGCGAGGGCGCGGTCGATGGCGGCGACGAAGCGCTCGTAGGGCTGCGCCCCGCGGAGCTGTCGACCGTTGACGAAGGTGGTGGGCGTCCCCGCGCGCACGCCCGCGGCGGTGAGCGCGTCCATCTCGGCGCGGATCGCGGGCTCGTGGGTGTGGCTCGACAGCGCGCGTCGCACGGCGCGCTCGCTCGCTCCCGCCTCGACGGCGGCGCGCACCACGGAGTCTTCGTTCATCCCGCGCTGCGCGGCGAAGAGGCCGTCGTGGAAGCGCCAGAAGCCCCGGTCGCCGAGCTGCCGCCGCACCTCGCGCCCCGCCTCGGCGGCGGGCATCGCGTTCTGGTGAAAGGCCAGGGGGTAGTCGCGCCAGCAGATCCGCACGCGGTCGCCGTAGGTCTCTCGCACGCGCTCGAGGGTGGGGTTCACCCGCGCGCAGAAGGGGCACTGGAAGTCCGAGAAGTGCTCCAGGGTGACGGGCGCGTTGGCGGGCCCGAGGCAGGGCGCGTCGGGCGAGAGGTTCAGCGCGACGACCTCGTCGGGGTCGGCGGCGGGGCGCGCGGGGGGCGGCGTGGGCGCGGCGGGGATCGGCGACGGCGGAGGGTCATACGCGGCCACGGGCGGCGCGGGCTCGTGGGGGGTTTCGGCGCGGGGCCTGGGGCGCATGGAGAGCCACACGGCCGTGGCGGCGACGAGGCAGAGGGCGAGGCCGCCGATGACGAAGGAGGAGAAGGCGCTGTTGCCGGTCGTCGGGCGCGCGACGGTGCTGGTGTTCGGCCACGGCGGCGGGAACGCGCCCGGAGGCGGCGCGCCGTAGGGGTTCGACGGAGGCGCGGGGGCGTACGCGGTGTTCGCGGTGGCGATCGCCGACATCTCGGGGATCGCCACGGTGCGTTGGAAGTTCGCCGCGGGCACGACGGACATGGCCGTGGTGGGGCCGACGGCGGTGTGGGGCACGGCCTCCCACGCGGCGCGCAGGGCGGCGCGGAAGATCCCCGCGTTGGGGAAGCGCGCGGCGCCGTCGGGGTGCAGGGCGCGGGCGACGACGTCCCAGACCTCGGGGGGCACGTCTCCGCGGGCGACGGCGAGGAGCGGGCGCACCTGCCCCGAGAGGCGCAGGGTGGTGCCCCACCACACCTCGGTGGGCGTCGAGCGCGCCTCGAGGGTGAGCATCTCGATGAGCAGCACCGCGAGGGAGAACACGTCGGTCCACGGGCCGACGTTGGAGACGTTCCCCATGGCCTGCTCGGGCGCCATGTAGTCGGGCGTGCCGAGGAGCATCCCGGTGCTGGTGCCCTGCCGCCCGCCGAGCTGGGCGACGCCGAAATCGAGCACCTTCACCAGCACCTCGGCGCCGGGCTGCGCGCGCAGGAGCACGTTGTCGGGCTTGAGGTCTCGATGGACGATGGGCCCCGGGGTCATCACGGCGTGCGCGGCCTCGACGCCCGCGCAGACGGCGTCGAAGACCTTGCGCACGTCGATGAGCCCGGGTCGCTGGTTCGAGGCGCGGTGCTGGTCGATCCAGCCGCGGAGGGTGCCCGCGTCGACGTGCTCCATGACGAAGTAGCGTCGGCGGTCCCAGTGTCCGCGGTCGAAGACGGCGACGACGTTGGGGTGGGCGAGCCGCGCGAGGGCGTCGGCCTCGGCCTCGAAGCGCGCGACGACCTCGGCCCGATCGCTGAACTCGGGCTTGAGGAACTTCAGCGCGACGGGGCGGCCCGTGAGCCGCTGGTCGGCGGCCCGCCACACCTCGCCGAAGGTGCCCTCGCCGAGCCGCGTGAGGAGGGTGTAGCGACCGTCGACCACGGTGCCCGCGGAGAGGAGCGTCCCGTCCATGATGGACGGAGGTTGTCGCACGGTGGGAGGGAGATGAGAACGCGCGGGGGTCAGCGCCTGCGACGCGCGTGACCGGGGCGCGGCACCTCGCCCGACGCGCGATGATCTTCGCGCGGGGCGTAGACATCCCGCGCGCGCTGGTGTCAGGTCGTCGCCGCCTTCTCTCTACTCATCCCATCCACCGGGGGGACCATGTCCGAGCAGACCACCACGGGACTGTTCCAAGAGATCGCTGACGCGCTCGACTCCGCCGAGCTGCGCCCCGACCCGACGCGCGCCGACTGGGCCGAGCAGCGCGCGCGGCTCCTCGACCTGTGGCGCCGCGCCGAGCACGAGCTCGTCCCCGGCGTGCGCGCCGCCTACCGCGAGAACGCCGCGTCGGCGATCCCGCCCGGCGACCTCGCCGGCCTCATGCTGGAGTTCGCCGCCCTCTACGCCGCCGCGGGCATGGCCGAGCAGGCCCGCGCGAGCCTCGGCCACGCCCTCTCGCTCGCCCCCGAAGACCACCCGCTCCAGACCTTCCTGCGCGCCGCGAAGACCGACCCCGAGGGCGTCTACGCCATCCTCCTCACGCACTGGGACCTCCGCCACCACGACTTCGACGCCCTCGACCGCGACGCGCGGCGCGCGCTCAAGGGCCCTCGCTCGGCCGAGACCCGCGCCCTCCTCCAGAAGGCCCTCGACGGGCCGCGCCCCGTGAAGTCCGCGCCCTCGCTCTTCACCATGAACGGCGTCGGCACGATGCTCTACGGCTCCCGCGACGCGCGCGACGACGGCTCCTACATCGCCACCCGCTTCTTCACCCTGCTGTTCGTCCCGCTCATCCCCATCGACGCGTGGCGCGTCCGCGACGCGGGGCACCAGCGGTACTACTTCCTCGCTCGCGAGCCGCTCAGCCGCCTCACGCGCAACTACCGCAGGCTCGTCGCCGGCGCCGCGCTCGCCCTCGGCCTCGCCGCGCCGGCGCAGTCCTGGTACGCGTCCCCCGCGCGCCACGCCGCGTCGGCCTTCACCGCGGCGCAGTCCTACGCGCGCTCGCACACCCCCGACGAGGCCCTTCGCCGCTACGAGTCCGTCGCGCGCACCTACGGCTCCACGGCCCCCGCCGAGGCCGGCCTCGCCGCCGAGGCCGCGCTGCGCATCCTCGCCGCGCGCGTCCACAGCCCCGCCACCACGGCCCAGCGCGGGGCGATGTTCGACCTCGTGCGCCTCTACGACGCCGTGCCCGCCGAGGCGCGCACCGACGCCGTGCGCCGCGTGACCACCGACGCCCTCGCCCGCTGGCAATCCGAGCTGGGCGACGGCTCCGTCGACGCCCTCGAGCTCCGCGCGTCGCTCCTGCACACCCTCCGGCGCGTCACGGCGCTGAGCGACGACCACGGCCGCTGGGTCGCCGCCGCCGTCGAGGTCGAGCGCGCCATCACCACCCGCATCAGCGACGACTGGCCCCTCGACGCGCTGGAGCGCGCGGGCCGCGTCTTCGACGGCGTGTACGCCGTGACGCCCGAGGGCGCCGCGCGGTGGGTCGAGGCCGCGCTGATCAACAGCTCCACCACCCGCTACGCCGCCGAGTCGCTGCGCGCGTGGGACTCCCGCGCGGGCCTCACCCTCTTCGGCCCGCTCAAGGCCCGCGTCGTCGAGGCGCTCCAGCGCGCCGACGCCCGCGAGGCCGACGCTGCGCGCGCCGAGGCGCTGCGCACGGGCGACCGCGAACAGCTCGCGGCCCAGCGCGCCGCGGACCCCGGCGATCAAGAGGTCGCCCTCGCCCTCGCGGTGCGCGACTACGCCGCCGGTGACACCGCCGCGCGCCGCGCCGCGCTCGCGAGCCTCGAGTCGCTGTGCCACTTCGCCCTCGCGCCCCCCGAGGTGCAGAGCGCGCGCGCCGAGATGATGTTCGCGCTCGGCCGCGGAGAGGAGGCCGACGCGCTCGTCGACGCGCTCGCGACGCTGCGCCTGCCGGCGATGCGCGCCCTCTCCAACGAGGCGCAGGCGCGCCGGCGCGACCTCGTCCAGCGCTACGTCGACCAGGCCCAGCGGGGCACGCTCCCCGCCGAGATCGCCGAGCGGCTCCGGGGCGCGTCGGACGACCAGCAGCGCGAGGCCTTCGGCGAGTGGGTGCGCGCCCGTCTCGGCGAAGACGGCGAGCTGCGCAGCCTCGACGCGCGCCGCGTGCGCTACGCGCCGGTGGTGACCGCGGTGCTCGCGCGGGGCCGCTGGCTCGTCGCGCGCGCCAACGAGCAGAGCGGCGAGGCGCGGCAGCAGACCCTGGAGCGCGCGCGGGCCGCGATGCTCTCCGTCGCGTCGGAGAGCCAGGGGTCCATGGAGTACCGCCTCGCCATGGGGCAGGCGGAGCACCAGCTCGGGCGAGAGCGCGAGGGCGAGGCGCTGCTCGCGCAGGCGCTCGCCGAGGGCGGGCCGCGGGAGCACGTCGCCGTCGCCGCGGTGTACCGCCAGCTCGGGCTCCTCTCCCGCGCGCGAGAGATCTCCGACCGCGCCTGGGAGGCGAGCACCGACGCGGACGAGAAGCGCGCCATCGCGGCCTTCCGCATGACCTTCCCGAGCAGCATCGAGGACGAGGAGCGCTGGCTCTCCCGCGCCGACGACGGCACCAGCGCGCTGCGCCGACGTCGCAAGGAGGTCGAGGCCCACCGCGCGCTGCGCGAAGACCGCCTCGCCGAGGCCGACCGGCTCCTCTCCGAGGCGCGCGGGCTCTACTCCGCCGACGAGCTCCTCACGCCCGCGGGCGCGAACAACGCCGCGCTCCTCGAGCTCGAGCGCTTCGAGTGCACGGGCGACGTCGCCCGCGTCGAGGCCGCGCGCCAGGGGATCGAGAGCGCCCTGCGGCGCGCGCCCGAGAGCGCCACGGTCATCAGCAACCTCATCCACCCCACCGTCACCCTCGCCTACGCCCGCGCGCTGGAGGGCGACCTCCGCCTGCGCGCGCTGCGCCCGAACACGAACGAGCTCACGGCGCTCTTCTTCGCGTCCCGCGCGGCGCACGGCGGAGACCGCGTGACCGAGCTCTCGGCGTCGCCGCTGATCCGGCGCGCGCGGGAGCTCACCCAGCAGCTCGAGACCCTCTCGCCCTCGTCGGGCGAGACCTGGGCCGCCTCGCAGGGCCTCGCGCGGACCACCGAGGAGCAGTCGGCCCTCGACGCCGTGGCCCAGCGCATGGCCCGTGTCGCCCACGTCGACGTCGAAGACGCCGACCGGGCGCGCGCGCTCAGCGAGACGCCCGCGCAGAGGGAGGAGGCCCGGCGCAGCGCCGAGGCCCGACGTCGCGCGGCCGACCGCGTCGTCGACGCGGCGCAGGCCACGGGGCACGCCCCCACCCTCGCCGCGGCCTACGCGATCCGCGCATGGCGCAGGGCCGCCCTGCTCCGCGCCAACGACGGGCTCACCGACGCCGCGGGGGTCGTCGACGACCTGCGCGCGGCGCTGCGCGCGTGGCCCTCGCTGGAGCTTCGGGGCGAGCTCTCCGAGGCGCTCCTCCGCGCGGCGCTCTCCGAGGCGCTCCCCGCCGACGACGCGCGGCGCGAGGCCTTCGCGCGGGAGCAGCGCGACCTGGGCAGCTCCTCGCGCTGGCCTCGCTCCTGCGCGCGCCCGGCGGCGACGTCCTGCGCGACGTGCTGCGCGGGCGGCCCGAGGTCGCCGAGGCCGCGAGGCTCCTGTCGGGCGACGACCTCCGCGGCGCGCGCTACGCGTCGACCTTCGACGAGCGGATCGCCCTCGACGCGCTCGGCGTCGCGCCGCTGGCGGCCGCCGAGGCCGACCGCGCCTGGCTCACCACCTCGCTGCGCCTCGCGCGCGCGACGGACCCGCACGACCGCGCGACCCCGCCGCGCGAGGTAGCGCTCGCGCGCGCGGGCCGCTGATCCGCGACGGCTCATTCCCCCTCCGCCGCGCCGCGTGTGGTACCCCCTTCGGCCTCGCGCGATGCACCGACGACTGCCGCTCCTGCTCGCGCTCGGCGCGCTCTCGGCGTGCCCGCGCAACGGGCAGCGCCCTCCGCCGCGCACCAGCACCCTCGACGCGCGCAACCCCCGCGCCGTCGTCGACGCCTCGGTCGACGCGCCCTCCGCCGCCGACGCGCCCGCGGACGTCCCCACCGTCACGCCCACCATGGACGCGGTGGTCGCCGCGGTGCGCCGAGAGGATTGGGCCGAGGCCGACGCCCTCTGCGAGCGCCTCCCCGAGGCCGCGCTCCGCACCCGCGAGATCCGCTACCTCCGAGCGCGCGTCGCCGTCGAGCGCAGGGACCACGCCCGCGCGCTCACCCTCCTCGACGGCCTCGCGCCGCTCATCCCCGCGCTCTCCGTCGACATCCTGCGCATGGAGGCCGAGGCCCTCGCGCGCCTCGACCGCCACGCCGACGCGCGCGCGAAATACGAACACCTCGCCGCGCACGGAGGTGGGCCCCGCGACCGCGCCCAGGCCGCGGTGCAGGCCCTCGCCGCCGGCGACCACGCCGCCGCCGCGGCCGTGATGCGCGCGTGGGTCGAGCACCCTCCCCCCGGGATCGACCACGCCCGCGCGTGGTCCCTCGCGGCCCGCGCGCTCGAGGCGAACGGAGACCACGCGAGCGCCCTCGCCGCGTGGCGCAAGCTCGCCGTCGACGAGCCCGACGCCGCGCAGGCGCGCGAGGCCCTCGCCGCGCTCGGACGCGCCAACCTCACGCTCACCGTCGACGAGCAGATGCAGCGCGCCGGCACGCTCATCCACCGCGCGCGCTACGCCGAGGCGCTCGCGATCCTCGAACCGCTCCCTCCGCAGCGAGGCCGCGCCGAGGGGAGACGTCTGCACCTCCTGGGTCGCGCCTGCTACGGGATGCGCACGCGCTACGTCGACGCGAACCGCTTCCTCGCGATGGCGGCGCGTCACCCCGACGGGCCCGACCGTGATGAAGACGCCTTCCTCGCGGCGCGCTCGCTCGCCCGCGCCGACCGCGACGACGAGTCGGTGCGCGCCTTCGACGTCGTGGCCCGCACGCAGTCGGGCCGGTGGAGCGACGAGGCCGCGTACCGCGCCGCGTGGCTCGAGGCGCACCACCGACACACGGACTCCGCCGTGCGACGTCTTCGGGAGTTCTTGCAGCTCCGTCCGTCGGCGTCGTCGCGGCTGCGCGTCGAGGCCGCGTGGCACCTCGGGTGGACGCTCTACACCGCGGGCCGCTTCGCCGAGAGCGTCGACGCCCTCGCGCGCTCGGGCGAGATGTCGTCGCACCACCTCGAGCGCGGCCGCGGGATGTACTGGTCGGCCATGGCCCGCGCCCGCTCGGGGGACGTCCCCGCGGCGATCCGCGGGTGGCGCGAGATGATCGCGCACCGCCCGCTCACCTGGTACGCGCTGCTCTCCGAGGCGCGGCTCCGCGAGCGCAACGAGACGGTGGAGCCTCCGCCTCCGCCGCCCGAGGCGCGGCCCGCGCCCACCGTGACGCTCCCGCCCAAGGCGCAGTGGCTACGGGCCCTGGGCTTCGACGAAGACGCCGCGCGCGCGTTGGACGAGGTCGACGAGCGCATCCGCGCGACGCTCCCGTCGGACCGCGCCGACGAGGCCCTCGCGCGCACGTGGCTCTCGCTGGGCGAAGCGCGGCGGGCGTTCCTCTTGTCGTCGCGGCACGCGGGCGCGCTCGACCCCTTGCCCACGGCGAACACGCGCTGGGTGTGGGACGCGGGCTTTCCCCGCCCGCACTCCGCCGCGGTGGAGGCCGCCGAGGACGAAGCCGGCCTGCCGCGGCAGTACCTCTACGCGATCATGCGTCAGGAGAGCGGCTTCAACAGCCGTGATGTCTCCAGCGCGCGGGCCATCGGGCTGTTGCAGATGATCCCGCCGACGACGCGGCGCGTGGCGCAGACGCTCCACATCGAGTTCCGCGAGTCGATGTTGTTCGACCCCGCCTACAACATCCGCGTGGGCGGCTGGTACATCGGACGTCTCTTCCGCCAGTACCACGGCGTGCTCCCTCGCGCGGTGGGGAGCTACAACGCCGGGCCCGGCGCGATGGGCCGCTGGGTGCGCGAGTTCGGTGACGAAGACCTCGACGTCTTCGTCGAGCGCATCCCCTACGACGAGACGCGCGGGTACGTGCGGCGCGTGGTGCAGAACCTCGCGCGCTACCGCTACCTCTACGGCCCGCGCGAAGACGGGAACGTCCCGCTGCGCCTGCCGCTGCGGCCCGCGGGCGAGGTCGAGGCGCTGGTCGATTACTGACGGTGAGGGGCGTACCATCGCCCGCGCGGCGCAAGGGTCGCGCGGAGGAGGATCGATGGAAGTCTCACGTCGTGGGTTCATGGCGGGTCTCGGCGCGTTGACGGCGGCCCTGGTCGCGCCGCGGGTGGCGCGGGCGCAGGTGCACCCGGCGCTGCGCCGGGGGATGTTGGAGTTCGAGCAGAACGTGACCTGGGCGTCGGTGTCGCGCGCGTTCGTGGCGCAGCGGCCCGCGTGGGTGGCGGCGGTGAGCTCCGCCCAGGACCCGCGGCAGATGGGCGCGCAGCTCCTGCGGCTGGAGGGCGCGATGGGCTGGAGCTCGGTGCAGGACTCGTGGCGGCAGCGGCGTCCGGGGTGGGTGGCCCAGGTGCGCGCGGCGGACACCGACGCGGCGGTGGCGCGGTTGCTCCTGGAGCTGGAGCAGGCGACGCGCTGGTCGGCGGTGTCGGCGGCGTGGCGCCAGCGGCGCGGCCCGTGGGTGGCGATGGTGCGGAGCGTTCAGTGAGCGAGGGGCCTCCGCTGGAGGACCGCGCGGGGTTGGGCGGAGCTCACCTCGCGGCGGTCGCGGCGGAGGTCGCGACGCACTTCACGCTGGAGTCGGTGGTGCGGTGGGGCCTGTCGCGCGAGCCCGCTGCGATGATCGAAGACGTGGTGGTGCAGGACGAGTACACGCACGACGTGGTGGTGTCGTACGGGCGCGACCTGTGGCTCGTGTACGACACGACCTGACTGGGCGCGGTCACGGCGGTCGCCGTGTGGAGCGAGCGACCGACGCCCGCGGCGCTGCTCGCGGCGCGGGTGGAGCGCGGGTGGCTCCCGACGCCGTCGCCGCTGAAGAGCGGACCGACGGTGATGGGCTACGCGGCGTGCTTGAAACGCGGCGCGTAGTTCAGCGATCCCTTCACGTCACGCGACTGTCGCCGCGCATCCCATGACGGTGGTGCGCGCGCCTCACGCTCTCGCTCATGGTCGGGTGCTCCACCAACGTCGCGACCGCGCCCGTCGAAGACTGCCCGCGCCGACCACGCCGCGCGCGGGACACCGCCTTGCCGCCGCGGGCCTCGACGGGCCGGGATACTCCATCGCGGCGACCGCGACGCGCGTCGCGGTGAGCATCGACCTCACGCGCCCCGGCAGCGCTCCCACCTCGGCGCTCGCGCTCTGGGACGTCACCACGTCGCGATGGAGCGCAGCGTCTTCCGTACCACTCGCGGGCTCGGGTCGCGTCGCGTCGCTCGGTGACGCGCTCTACGTCGCGCACGCAAGTGGTGTCTTTCGCGTCGACGAAGGCGCGCTCACCCAGGTCAGCCCTGCCTTCGACACGCACGCGTCGATCTCAGCGTTCACCGCGTGGGGTGACTCGCTGCTCGTCGCAGGAGGTCTCCTCGCGAGGTCACCTTTTGTCAGCGTCGCTCGCGTCGATCCGACGACGGGTGTCCGCACGCCCATGATGCACGCGTCGCAGCAGGTGCTCGCCCTCGCGCCTCGCGGTGACACCGTGGTCGTGGGCGGGAGCTTCCTCGGCGTGGACGAACTCCCGCGCGTCTTCGCGGGAGGTGTGGTGGCCTACGACACGCGGCGCGGCGCGTGGTCGACCTTCGCCCAAGGGCTCTCGCGGGACGGCGGCGGCATCCTCGAACCGCCAGCCGTGCGCGCGCTCGCGTGGGTCGGCGACACGCTCTACGCCGCCGGATCGTTCCCAGCGGGACTCGCGCGATGGAACGTCGCCGCAACGCGCTGGGAGGAGATCGAGGGCATCCGCGGAAGCGTCTACGTCCTCGCGGCCTGCGGCGGTGACCTCTACGTCGGCGGAGACTTCGACGCGCCCTCGCACGGCATCGTCCGTTGGGACGGCGCACGCTTCTGGCCGATGGGCACCGGCGTCTCGGGCGAACGTCCCGATCAGCCCGCCGCGGTGTACGCGATGACGGCCGCCCCCGACGGCGCGCTCTACGTCACAGGGAACTTCACCGAGGTCCACGGACGTCCGTCTCGGTACATCGCGCGCTGGCGGTGAGTGGCGACGGCAGTGACGGACGCGTCGCGACTGTCTCTGGGCATCGACGGAGAGGACGCGTCGCGACGGCGACGCGGCGCTCGCAGCCCAAGGCCCCCGGCTCGCACGAGCGCCCCCAGCCGAACCGCGAGGGCAGGCGCCACGCGCCCCGCACCCCGCGTCGTTGTGATGCGCTGCGCGTGGTGAGGCGCGAGCATGGGCGCGTCCTGAGGAGCGACGCGTGCTCAACGCACGCGAGCGACAATGGACGGCGCCCAGGCGACGCGCATCGCCGCGCGCACTCGGTCAGCGGATGAAGAGGTAGCCCATCGGGCGGGTGTTACGGTCGCCGTTGTCGGCGCCGCAGGTGGCGACGTTGCCCACGCTCGTCGACGCGAAGCTCGCCGTGACGCAGGAGTTCGTGTCGCCGCCAAAGCCGAAGCCCAGCGAGCTGTCGGGCGAGGCGCAGTCGCCCTCCTGGTTGGCGACGATGCCGAGGCGCACGCGGCGGTAGCCGCCCACGCCCACGTTCACGCCCTCAGCGTTGCAGTTCGGCTGCAACGACGGAGACGACAGGAGCCGGTACCAGTTCGCGCGCCCGAGCGAGGTGCCCACCGACGCCCCCGCGAAGCGGTCGCGAAGGGCCGTGCCCGAGAGCGCCAGCACCACGCCTCGGTCGGTGCTCCCTTCGCGGAAGACCATCCGCACGTTGGTGAAGGCCAGGGTCGAGAAGCCCGTGAACTTCGCCTCGGTGGTGTCGAGCGCCGTGCTCGTGGGGTTCAGCGTGGCGGTGTTCGTCCACAGCGCGGCGTCGTAGTTGAACGTGGTCGCGGCGCCGTTGGCCTTCAACACCAGCGTCCACCCGCCGCCGTCGTTGGTCATGTCGCAGTACGCCGACCACTGCTGGCCCGCCGTGCTGAGCGTGTAGACCCCCGACGGTCGCGTGCGCGGCACCGCGTTGCACGAGGGGTAGACGCACTGCCCGCTCGTCTCGCAGCCGTTGCTCGCCACGTCGTCGCAGTCGTTGAAGCCCGCCGCGCACGCGTACGCGCAGGCCCCGCCCGCGCACGACTGCACCGTGTTGGGTCGCGTCGGGCACGCCATCCCGCACCCGCCGCAGTGGGCCACCGTCGTCTGCGTGTTCACCTCGCAGCCGTTCGCCGCCGCGCCGTCGCAGTCGCCGAAGCCCGCGTTGCAGTTCATCACCGCGCACGCGCTCGCCACGCACGCGGGCGTCGCGTTCGCGAGGGAGCAGGCCACCCCGCACCCACCACAGGCCGTCACCGTAGTCCGCGTGTCGGTCTCGCAGCCGTTGGCCGCCATCCCGTCACAGTCGCCGAAGCCCGCGTTGCAGCTCCCCACGGCGCACGCGCCCGACACGCACGCCGCGGTGGCGTTCGAGACCATGCACGCCATCCCGCAGCCGCCGCAGTTGCCCGCGCTGGTCTGGGTGTTGACCTCGCATCCGTTCGAGGGGTCTCCGTCGCAGTCGGCGAAGCCCGCGGAGCACGCGGTCACGCGGCAGGTGCCCATGGCGCACATCCCCGTGGCGTTGGCCGGAGAGCACGCGCGGCCGCACGCGCCGCAGTTGGTCGCGTCGCTGCGGATGTCGACCTCGCACCCGTTGGTGGTGTTGCCGTCGCAGTCTTGAAAGCCCATCACGCACGAGGCGACGCAGGCCGACGCGAGGCAGCCCGGGAAGCCGTTGGGCACCGCGGGGCACGCGTTGTCACATCCTGCAGTGAGACACCGCCGTGCGCGTGTCGACCTCGCATCCGTTGCTCGCGCTGCCGTCGCAGTCGCCGAAGCCCGCGTTGCAGGTGGTGATGGCGCAGGCCCCCATCGCGCAGGCCGCGGCGGCGTTGGGCAGCGCAGGCGCGGTTGCACATCCCGCAGTGGGCGGCGTCGCTGCGGGTGTCGACCTCGCATCCGTTCGAGGGGCCCCGTCGCAGTCGGCGAAGCCCGGTCGCAGGCGTACTCGCAGCGGCTGGCCGTGCAGGTGGCCGTGGCGTTGGGGCGCGCGGCGCAGGCTCATGCCGCAGCCGCCGCAGTGGGCGACGGTGCGCGAGGTGTCGGTCTCGCAGCCCGTCGACGCGGTGGTGTCGCAATCGGCGAAGGGCGCGGTGCACGTCGCGATGGTGCAGGTGCCGTTCACGCACGCGGGCGCCCCGTTGGGCACCGCGCAGCGCGTGCCGCAGGTACCGCACGAGGCGGTGTTGCTCTGCAGGTCGACGCACGCGCCGTCGCAGCAGGTGGAGCCGGCTTCGCAGCCGCGCTCGGGCGAGCAGCCCACGACGCAGGTGTTGCCGACGCAGAGGTTTCCGGGCGGGCAGTGGTCGTTGACGACGCACTGCCGCACATATGGGTGGTCGTCGCAGCGGCCCGGGGCGGCGCCCGCGTCGCCCGCGGTGGAGGCGCAGGCCGCGTCGTCGCGGCACCCGCTCGCGCAGGTGTTCGCGCTGGAGCAGTACTGCCCCGCGGGGCAGCGGTCGTCGGTGGGCGTGCAGGGTACGCAGCGGCCCGAGGTCGTGTCGCACGCGGGGCCGTCGGCGTTGCCCGCGCAGTCCGTCGCGGAGGTACAGCGCGTCGGGCCGGTGTCGGTGGGGCCGGTGTCGGCGGGGCCGGTGTCTTCAGGGCCCGTGTCGGCGGGGCCGGTGTCGAGGGCGCCCTAGTCCATCGCGCCGGTGTCGAGCGCGCCGGTGTCGAGGGAGACGTCTTCGGTGGCGGCGTCGCCGCCGACCACGCTCTCGCTGCTTCCGCAGGCTGCGAGGCAAAGGGTCAGCGCGGCGAGGGCCGCCAGCCGGGTCGAAGGACGAAGCATCGCGTGCATGGGACCTCCGCGGCCGAGCGTACACGGGCCCCGCGCCGAGCGGAGAGGGGCGACGTCACCGCACCCAGAGGCCGTAGAATTCGGTCCCGGCGGCGGGCGTGATGGCGTCGGAGCGGTCGTTCACGTCGGCCTCGCCCGTGCGAGGGTTGCACGACGCGCCGCTGCAGAAGGCCCCGAGCCCCGTGGGATAGTCGACGTTGTCGCGGTACGAGGTGGAGATGTACGCGCGGTCGCGGTTGGTGTCCTGCGCGCCGTCGGCCTCTCCGGCCTTGAGGTAGAGCCGCGCGCGTGCGGTGCCCGCGAGGAGGGCGAGGTCTCCCGCTCGGGGCGTCTGGCTGGCGATCACGCAGGCGTTTGTGCACGCCGGGTGGGCGGTGAAGCTCTGCGAGCCGGCGCAGGTCCAGTCGAGGCGGGCGAGCGCGGCCTGGAGCGATCGGTCGGCGAGGCAGGCGCCGTCGGTCGCGAGCAGGAACAGGTTACGGTGCGTGACCATCAGCGCGCGCCCCGGCACCGCGTGGAAGGCCAGCGAGCGGTAGTCCGCGTTCGCCGTCGGGTCGAGGGTTCCGAAGGTGGCGCTGGTGCTCTCCCACGCGTTGGGGGTGGGCGTCGTGACGAGCCAGTGGCCCGCGTTCGCGCCGTCGCCGTTGTTGGTGACGGTGGCGACGTAGGTCCACCCGCCGCCCATCGTGGTCATGTCGCAGTAGACCTCGAAGGGCGCGCCCGGGCCGCTCCCGTCGGGGTCGATGGTGTAGCGACCGTCCGCGGCCGAGGGCTGCGCGGTCTTGATGGCCTGGCAGCTCGCGAAGGCCACGCACGCCCCCGACGCGCACACCCCGCTCGGGCAGACCGTTCCGCACCCGCCGCAGTTCGACGCGTCGCTCGCGGTGCTCACCTCGCACCCGTCGGCCGCGGAGGCGTTGCAGTCCGCGAAGCCCGCCGCGCAGCTCGCGACGGCGCAGGCGCCCATCGCGCAGGTCGCGGTGGCGTTGGCGACGGCGCAGGCCCGTCCGCACGCGCCGCAGTTCATCACGTCGCCCGAGAGCGTGACCTCGCAGCCGTTGGTGCGGTCGGCGTCGCAGTCTCCGCGGCCCGCGTCGCAGCCCGCCACGCGGCAGGCGCCCGCCACGCACGCGGCCGTCGCGCCGTCGAGGGCGCAGGCGTTGTCGCACGCGCCGCAGTGCGCCGTGGAGGTCTGCGTGTCGACGCAGCGGCCTCCGCAGAGGGTGGTCCCGGCGGGGCACGCGCAGGCGCCCATCACGCACGACTGCCCGGCGGCGCACGCGGTCGAGCACGCGCCGCAGTGGAGCGCGTCGGTCGCGAGGGTCACGCAGGCGCTCCCGCACGCGGTCTGCCCTGCGGGGCACGAGAGGCGGCAGGCTCCCATCGCGCAGACCTCGCCCGTCGAGCACGCGGTCGTGCACGCGCCGCAGTGGGCCGCGTCGGACTGGGTGTCGACGCAGCGGTCTCCGCAGAGGGTGGTGCCGGCGGGGCAGGCGCAGGCGCCCGCGGCGCAGGTCTGTCCGGCGGCGCAGGCGGTGCCGCACGCGCCGCAGTGGGAGGGGTCGCTCGCGAGGGTCACGCACGCGCCCGCGCACACGGTCTGACCCGCGGGGCAGACGAGCTCGCAGGCGCCCGCGCGGCAGGCGCTCCCGGCGGCGCAGGGGGTTCCGCACGCGCCGCAGTGGGAGGCGTCGGTCTGCGTGTCGACGCAGCGCCCGTCGCACACGGTCTCGCTCGCGGTGCACATCGGGCCGGTGTCCGCAGGGCCGGTGTCGACGGGACCGGTATCCGCGGGGCCGGTGTCGAGAGGACCGGTATCCGCGGGGCCGGTGTCGAGAGGACCTGTGTCGAGGGGACCCGTATCGAGAGGACCCGTGTCGAGAGGACCCGTGTCGGCGGGGCCAGCGTCGCCGCCGACCACGGAGTCGTTGCTGCTGCACGCGGCGAGCGACGCCGCGACGACCAGGAAGCACCACCCGCGCATGGAGTGGTGATGCCTGAAACGGTACGAGATGGGTAGAGCCCTCGGGCTCGTACGGGCGCGATCGACGTACCGAGAGGGCCGCGCCGTCGCGACGCGTCCTCGGGTGGGGCGGCCGCTCCGGTCAGCCCGCGCGGCGCATCACGAAGCGCAGGAGACCCGTGTAGTCCTCGTCGAAGATCACCTGGCAGAAGTCGAGGTAGCGCTCGTAGCGCGCGACGTTCTCCTCGCCGGCCACGCGCAGCGCCGCGTCGCGGTTCGCGCGCAGGTTCTCGCGCCAGTGCTTCAGCGTGCGGGTGTAGTGCTGGCGGTCGTTGCGCACGCTCTCGATCTCGAAGAGGCCCTCGCTCGCGTGCACGAGCTCCGCGAAGCGCGGCCACTCCGAGTCGGGGAAGATCTCGGTCGACAGGAAGAACAGCCCCTCGAGCACCTTCTCGTCGGGCCGCTTCGAGCCCCAGCAGATCGTCTGCAGCCCGAAGGTGCCGCCCGGCCGCAGCATCGCGTGGACCTTCTTGAAGAAGCCCCGGTAGATCGCCACCCGCTCGGCGCGGGAGAGCCCCGGCCGCGCGAAGTGCTCGATCGCGCAGATCGAGAAGGCCGCGTCGTAGGGGGCCTCGGGCTCGTGCTCCTCCCAGCGCTGGAGCTGCACCTCGATGCGCGGGTCGTTCAAACCCCGCACATACGCGGCCTGCTCTTCGCTCACGGTCACGCCCACGGCCTTGGTCGCGCCGTGGTGCTCCACCGCCCGGCGAAGGAGCGGGCCCCAGCCGCAGCCGATGTCGACCACGCGGTCGAGGCCGCGGGCCTTCGCGGCGTCGAGGTAGTGGTCCATCTTGCGGTTCTGCGCGGACTCCAACGGCTCGTCGGGGCGCTCGAAGAGCGCGCAGGTGTACGTGAGCGTCGGGTCGAGCCACAGCCGGTAGAAGGCGTTGCCGACGTCGTAGTGGTAGCGGACCGACTCGACCGAAGCGCCCTTCGCGGCGGGGTTGTTGCTCATCGCTGTCTCCATCGCGCGCGCTCGGCCACCCATCGACCAGCGAGACGCGCGTCGGCCCCTACAGTGCGCGATGCGCCCACACCGCCGCAATCGGGTGAAACCCCATCAGGGAATTCCCGACCCTCCCGCGTTGACCGCCCCGCTCGCCGCGGGATACCTCTCCCCGCGCCATGGCCCTCGACCCCTCGGTGATCGGCCTCACGGGCGACCCGGTCGCCTCTCGCGTCACCCCCGACCTCGCGATCCTCTACGCCCTCGCCGTGGGCGCGACGGCGAGCGAGCTCGACCTCACCTACGAAGGCCGCGGCCCCCTCGTGCTCCCCACCCTCGCGGTGGTGCCCGCCTACGACGCGGTCATGGCCACCCTCGGCGGCCTCGGCGTCGGCTTCGACAAGGTGGTGCACGGGCACCAGAAGGTCACCGCGCGAAGGCCCCTTCCGCCCTCGGCGGAGCTGCGCACCACGGCGCGCGTCGCGGCGGTGTACGACCTCAAGAAGATGGCCCAGGTGGTCGTCGAGACCTCCTCCGTCGACGAGACGGGCGAGGTCGTGTGCGACACCGAGTGGGGGATCATCGTCTTCGGCGAGGGCGGCTGGGGCGGAGACCCTCCCCCGCGCGACGCGGGGCCCCCGCAGCGCGCGCCTGACCACGTCGTGACCGAGGCCACGCGGCCCGAGCAGGCGCTGCTCTACCGCCTCCTCGGAGACAAGAACCCGCTGCACGCCGACCCCGAGTTCTCGCTCGTGAAGGAGCGCTTCGGGGGGAGGCCCATCCTCCACGGGCTCTGCACCTACGGCTTCGCCGCGCGCGCCGCGGTGAGCGCCCTCTGCGCGGGAGACCCCCGCCGCCTCACCCACTTCGCCGCGCGCATGACCAAGCCGGTGTGGCCCGGAGACACCCTGCGCACGGCCCTCTGGGTCGACGGCGACCAGGGGTGGTTCCGCACCAGCGTGGTCGGCCGCGACGAGCCCGTGCTCGGCCAGGGCCGCCTCGCCCTCGCCCCCGCGTAGCCCCAAGGTTCACCCCTCACCCGTCACTCGCTCACCCCCTCGAACGGAGTCCTCACCATGGCGAAGCTCTCTCGTGAAGTCGTTGTCCTCTCGGCGAAGCGCACCCCCTTCGGCACGCTCTCGGGCGCGCTCAAGGGCGTGACCGCGACCGACCTCGCGGTGCACGCGTCGAAGGCCGCGCTCGCCGCCGCCAACGTCGCCCCCGCCGACATCGCCCAGTCGATCTTCGGCAACGTGCAGCAGACCAGCGCCGACGCGATCTACCTCGCGCGGCACGTCGGGCTGAAGTCGGGCCTGCCCATCACCGCGCCCGCGCTCACCGTGAACCGCCTCTGCGGCTCGGGCTTCCAGGCGGTCATCAACGCCGCCGAGCAGATCGTGCTGGGCGAGGCCGAGGTGGTGCTCTGCGGCGGCACCGAGAACATGTCGCAGGCGCCGCACATCATCCGCGGCGCGCGCGAGGGCTTCGCCTTCGGCAAGGCCCCGGCCCTCGAAGACTCCCTCTGGAGCTCGCTCACCGACAGCTACTGCAACCTCCCGATGGCGCTCACCGCCGAGAACCTCGCGGAGCAGTACGGCATCTCGCGCGCCGAGTGCGACCAGTACGCGCTCACCTCGCAGCAGCGCTGGGCCGCGGCGAACGAGGCCGGCCGCTTCAACGACGAGCTCGCCCCCGTCGAGATCGCGGGCCGCAAGGGCACGGTCACCGTCACCACCGACGAGCACCCGCGGCCGCAGAGCACCATCGAGGCCCTCGCGAAGCTCAACCCGGTGTTCAAGAAGGACGGCGTCGTCACCGCGGGCAACGCGTCGGGCATCTGCGACGGCGCGGCGGCGCTGGTGCTCGCGAGCGCTGAGTTCGCGAAGGCCCGCGGGCTGAAGCCCCTCGCGCGCATCGTGCAGTGGGGCATCGCGGGCGTGGAGCCGAAGGTGATGGGCATCGGGCCCGCGCCGGCGATCCGCGCGGCGCTCGACCGCTCGGGGATGTCTCTCTCGCAGATGGACCTCGTCGAGGTGAACGAGGCCTTCGCGCCGCAGTACCTCGCCGTGGAGAAGGAGCTCGGCCTCGACCGCGCGAAGACCAACGTCGACGGCGGCGCGATCGCGCTGGGTCACCCGCTCGGCGCGTCGGGCGCGCGCATCACGGCGCACCTCGTCCACGCGCTGCGCGGCCGCGGGCTGAAGTACGCGATGGGCTCGGCCTGCATCGGCGGCGGCCAGGGCATCGCCGTCCTCGTCGAAGCGCTCTGAGCTCACACGCATCGCGGCGGAGATCCGTGACACCCTCCGCCGCGATGAACCCTCACGACACCGCCCTGGTCCTCGAACGCGCCGCGCGCGCCGCGGGGGCCGTGCTCATGGAGGGCTGGCGCTCTCCCGCCCTCCACGTCGAGCGAAAGGGCGTCATCGACCTCGTCACGCGCTGGGACCGCGCGAGCGAAGACCTCCTCCGCCGTGAGCTCTCCGCGGCGCTCCCCGACGTCGCCCTCGTCGCCGAAGAAGGCGGAGGCCGCGAGGCCCGCGACGAGCTCCCTACGCTCTGGGTCGACCCCCTCGACGGGACCACCAACTTCGTCCACGGCCACCCGTTCTTCGCCGTGAGCGTCGGGCTCGCCGTAGGGCGCGAGCTCGTCGCGTCGTGCGTCCACGCGCCCGCGCTGGGCAACACCTGGGTCGCCGCGAAGGGGCACGGCGCCACCCGCGACGGTTCACCCTGCCGTGTCAGCACCGTGAACGCGCTCGACGACGCGCTCCTCGCGACGGGCTTTCCGTACGACAACCGCACCAACCCGAAGAACAACCTCGCGGAGTTCGCCGCCCTCACGATGAAGACCCAGGGCGTGCGCCGCTGCGGCTCGGCCGCGCTCGACCTCTGCCTCACCGCCGACGGCACCTTCGACGGCTACTGGGAGCGCAGCTTGAAACCCTGGGACCTCGCCGCCGGGATGCTCCTCGTCTCCGAAGCGGGCGGCGCGCTCACGGCCCTCGACGGGGGCGCGCACGACTTCCGCTCGGGCGCGGTGGTCGCGAGCAACGGCGCGCTGCACCGCGCGCTCCTCGACGCGCTCGCGCCCTTCGAGCGCGCGCCGTAACGCACCCGCCCCCTCCGACGACCACTCCCACCGAGCGAACACAGCGCGTCTCTCACCCCGCGCGCCGCGCCAACCGGGAGCTTTGCCCATGACCTCACTCCTGCGCCCCTGGGCGCTCGTCGTCGTCGCGTCACTCCTCGGGTGCAGCGCGCCCGGATGCGGCACGCAACGCAACAACACCCCGGCGCCCGCCACCGCGCCCAACACCAACGCACCGACCACGCCCGCGAACGACTCCGCGACGACCCCCGCCGCGCAAGCGCCCACCGCGCCCACCGACGACGACGACGAGGGAGGCACCCGCGCGGCGGGCCCTCCCCCCGCGGGCCTCGCGGTCGCCACCTTCGCGGGCGGTTGCTTCTGGTGCATGGAGGCCGCCTTCGAACACCTCGACGGCGTGCGCGACGCCATCTCGGGCTACACGGGCGGGAGCGAGCGGCACCCCTCCTACGAAGAGGTCAGCAACCACCGCACGAGCCACGCCGAGGCCGTGCGCGTGCTCTACGACCCCAACCGCGTGACCTACGACCAGCTCCTCGACCTGTTCTGGCATCGCATCGACCCCACGGCGCACGACCGCGCCTTCGCCGACGTCGGCCACCAGTACCGCAGCGCGATCTTCGTCCACACGCCCGAGCAACGCGCGGCAGCGGAGCGGTCGCGCGCGGCCATCGCGAGCTCGCACCGCTTCGAGGGGCCCATCACCACCACCATCGAAGACGCCCCCGTGTTCTGGGTCGCCGAGGACTACCACCAGAACTTCTGGCGGACCTCCCCCGAGCGCTACAACGAGTACCACGAGAACTCCGGGCGACGAGAGTTCCTCCGCGCCCACTGGGGTCCGAACGCTCCGTACTGAGGTCGTGGTAGTACGCTGCTGTCATGAACGGCGCGCCCGCACCGCTGCCCCCAACGCGCGCGGACCTGCTCGACCCTTCGGCGCGGCCGTACTTCCTGTGGTGGACCGACGCGACGGTGGAGGAGTTCCGCCGGGCGATCGCCGAAGGCTCTGACGACGAGCGCGCGTACTGGATGGGCGCGCTGCTGCGCGAGGCCAACACGCGCGACGTGTGGGTCTACGTCACGCCCGACGAGGTGCGCGCGCTGTGGCCTTCGCTCGCGCGTCACCTCGGCCGCTCGCGCGAGATGTGGGCGTGGCTGTTGGGGATGCCCGAGCACCCGTGGCCTCCGCGCGAGGCGACAGGTGCGTGAGCGCTTCGACCGCCGCGTGATCTCTGACGGAGCGTTGGCGCTGCTCCGCGAGTGCCAGCGACGCGTGGACGTGCACCTCGGCGGCGGCGCCGCGCTGAGCGGCGCCTGGCTGTCGCACCGGCTCTCGCGCGACGTCGACCTCATCGGGCACGACTCCGAGGCCGTGCGCGCGTTCGTGCGCGAGGCCCCTGAGATCGCTCGCGCCTGCGGCGTGACGCTGGAGATCGTGCGCGACGCGGGCACCTTCGTCCGCGCGAGCGCGGTGGTCGACGGGGCCGCGCTGGAGGTCGACGTGATGCTCGAGTCGCACGGCGACCTCGCTCCGGTAGAGACCCTCGACGGCGTGAGGGTGGAGTCGCTGGCGGACCTGCGCGCGTCGAAGCTGACGTGCCTGCTCTCGCGCAGCGAGCCGAGGGACCTCGTCGACCTGCTCTACCTCGACCGCGCGGGGTTCCCGCCGGAGAACGACCTCGCGCTGGCGCTGCGAAAGGACGCCGGGATCGACCCGGGGGTGATCGCGTGGTTGCTGGGGCAGTTCCCGACCGCGCCGCTGCCACGGATGCTGGAGCCGCTGACCGAGGGTGAGCTGCGGGAGTTCCGTGACGCGCTGCGCGATCGCGTGCGCGCGGTCGCGGTGCCGGACGAGGGGTGAGCGTGATCGCGCGTAGCGGAGTGTGTACTCGCCGAGGCCGCGGATGATCACGACACGACCAATCTGCCGTACCAGCGTGTATTTCGTGACCCATTGACGCGCGAGCGACCCCGCGGGTCCTTGTCTGGCGGGAGGTTTCGATGTTCTTGCAGCAGCTCTCGCACGACGAACGGCGCGCCTTCGACGCCTTGGCAAAGGGTTTGATCGCTTCCGACGGAAACCTTGCCCCAGAGGAGGCCACGCTGCTCTCTCAGCTGCGCGTCGAGCTGGGGTTCGGTAGTGACCCGCCCGCGGACGATCGCTCGGTGACTGAGCTCACCAGCGTTTTCAGGACTCACCGTGGTCGTCGCATCGCCCTCCTCGAACTGCTCGGCATCGCGCACGCAGACGGCGAGCTCCATTCGTCCGAGAGCGATTTCCTGCGTCAGATCGCGCGGACGTGGGGCGTCTCTGAAGTCGAGCTGCTCACTTTGGAGAACTGGACGCTGCGAATGCTCGCGGTGGTTGGCGAAGCCGAAGCCCTCCTCACGAGGAAGGACTGATCCCATGCCCCTTCCCCTGATTCCTGTCGCCGTCGCGATGCTTGCGAGTTCAGCCTTCGGCATCAAGAAGGGCGCGAACGCCGTCTCGGCCAACCGCGAGGCGAACGAGCTGATGGAAGATGCTCGAAGGCGCCTCGAAGAAGCCCAAGATCGTCTGGAACGAGAGCGACGGCGCACAGCGAGCGAGCTTGAGGAGCTCGGGCGATGCCGCATCGACCTGTGGCAAAGGCCGCTTGGTCGTTTCGTCACCCTCTTTCGACTCTTGAAGAACACCCATCTCATTGGTGAAGCAGCGTGCGATGGTTCGGCGGCGTCGTTCGATCCGCAGAGCCTGCCGGAGCTGGAGCACCAAGTGAGCGCTGCGCGCTCGGCAGCGACTTCGGTCGCCGCAGGAGCCGTCAGCGGCATGGCGATTGGCGCTGGTGCAGCGTTCGGCACGGCCTCGCTCGCGGCAGCATCCACAGGCACAGCCATCGCAGGCCTGAGCGGCGCCGCGGCCACGAACGCGACGCTCGCGTGGCTTGGCGGCGGTTCGCTCGCTGCAGGCGGTTTCGGGATGGCAGGAGGCATGGTTGTCCTTGGCGGCCTCGTCACTGCGCCCGTCCTAGCGGTGGGCGGATTCTTCATGAACAAGGCCATGCAGGCGAAGCTGGATGAAGCACGCTCCAAGCGCGCGGAAGCGTTGCGTGTCGTGGCGGAGATGGTGAATGCGTATCTCGCCCTCGACGGTATCCGCGAGGTCTGCGCGCGCTTCCGTTCGGCCCTCTCGATGCTCGACCAGCGCCTCTCGTCCCTGCTCGACGGCATGGAGAGCTTGATGCGCTCTCGGGGCGTCGATCTGGCGACTTGGACCGTCGGCGACCGGCGATACCTCCGAGTCGTCACCGAGACGGTCCACTACCTCAAGACGATGCTGCAGGCGCCGGTGCTCGACGAGGAAGGTCGACTGCACCCCGCCTTGAGCAACGTCATCGACGGGGCCATTCAAGCTGAGGCTCGCGCGATCTCCGCGACGGCGTCATGAAGAACGACCGGCGCGGTGAGCGCGACGCTGACGGCGCAGCGCTCCTGGGGAGCATCAACACCCAGCATCACGCCCACGCTGCGGACGCAATGGGTGAAGGGATGGACGCCCTCACTCGCTTCGCCGCGCGCAACACGCGAGGGAGCGTACACACAGTCAAGGGTGGAATCTTCGAGCGTATCGAAGCCGCGAAGTTCAACGCGAGCGCCGCGCGACAAGGCGCGGAGGTCCGCGCGCGTGTCACGGCCGAGCACGGCCGGCCTACCGCTCCAGAGGACATCGAGATCATGCGAGGCGCGAGTGTGCAAGCGCGCGCGCAGCTCAAGAACAGCGACGACGGTGGCTGGCTCGCCGACTCTCAGAGCCACGAGAAGTACCGCGGCATGCAGAAGGTCGTGCCACGGGACCAGCTCGACGCGACGCGCGCCGACGCCCGCCGTCATGCGGAGGAGAGCCCTGATCACGCGGATACGGCGCAGCGTGTGCGCGGCGAGCTGCGATACGGTCGAGTGAGCTCTGGCGGGTCGACGCACGACGAGACCGTGTGGGCCACGCGCTATCCGAAATCCTACGCCGCGATCCGGAAGGGGCAGGCTCTCGCCGTCGAGGGCGGAGCCGCGGCGGTGGCGGCGGCGGGGAACGCGGCGCTGATGGCGGGTCTCTTCTCCGCCGTGCGTCACGGTGTCGCCGTACACAACGGCGAGATGTCGGTGAAGGACGCCGCTCAGGCAACGCTCGATGAGTCATTGGGGGCCGCCAGGGCGTCGGCGGGGCGCGCGGTCGGAGCCGTCGCGCTGCGATCCGTCGCGCGCGAGTCGGGCGCGGCGCACTTCGCGCAGTCCGCGGCGGGCGGAGTAGTGATCGCTAGCACCGTCGAGGTCGGAGCCGCGGTCTGGTCGCTCGCTCGTGGAGAGATCTCCTCAGCGGAATTCGCCGAGCGCGCGTCGAGTACAGTCGTCCGCAACACGGTGGGCGCGTTGTGTGCGAAGGGAGTCGCAGTCGCAGGGGGTTCGGGCGCCATCGCGTTCCTGGTCCCCATGGTCGGGGTGATGGCGGCAGGCTTCGTGTTCCAGAGCTGCGTCGCGATCCTTGAGAACGCTGCCCTCTCTCAACGAGAGCGAGAGCGCATCGAGGCCCTCTGCGCCGACGCGATGGTCGCGCTCGCACTGGAGCGCGCAGAGCTTGAGCGTCAGACGCAGGCCGCGCTCGGGCGCATCGATGCCTCCGTCACGACCGCGTTGCGTGGGGTCGACGCGGCGCTCCTCGACGACGACTCGGACAGGGCGTGCGCGTACCTTTCAGAGGCACTGGAAGCTTTTGGTAGCGCGCCGTTGTTCGCCACCTTCGAAGAGTTCAACACCTTCCTGGACGACCCCGACGCAGAGCTCGTCTTCTAGAAGTGCTCCCCTCCGCGGCCCTCTTCCCCTCACCTCGCGGCCCAAACGATCGCCCCATGGCCAGGGGTACTCCACGGGCAGGGCGGTTCGCACCTTCGCGACGGCCCCCGCCTCCACACCCGCGGCGTGGTCTCCACCGTTCGCGCCCCTCAGGTGACGCGGGCCAGCGCCTGCGATAACAGACTCCCTATGGCGCGCGCTTCGTTCCTTGGGGCCTCCCTCGCTTCGCTCCTCGCCGCCGGGTGCGGCGCCAAGACCGGCCTGCGCGTCGACCCCCAGCGCCCATCGACGCCTCCGTCGTCGACGTGCCCGCGCCCGACCCCCGCTGCCGACCGCTCACCGTCCGCACCCGCGTCGGCGTCTCTGCACCCTTGCGTGTCGAGGTCGACGAGGTCACCCCCGTCGACCAGGGCTTCGCGTGGGTGCTCCGCTCCGCGCCCCGCCGCTCCACCGCGACGGTGAGCGACTCCACCGGTCCGACCGCCACCCTCACGCCCGACGTCGAGGGCACCTACAGCGTCTCTGTCTCGACCCCCTACGCGCTCGAAGACGGCGGCCTCGTCGCCTGCACCGTCACCGTCGTCGCCGACCCCGCCGACCCGCTCTGCCCGGGCTACGCGCTCGAAGAGCCCACCGTGGTGCGCGTCCCTGGAGCGCCCGCGAGCTTCGCGTTCGAGCGAGGGTGGAGCACGCCGCGCGTCAACGACGAGTCCACCCGCGGGCTCATCGCCACCGACGCCCCGAGCGACGACGTCGCCGCGCTGGTCTTCACCCTGGAGTCCAACGGCCGCGACCTCGCCACGATCTCCGACGAGATCGAGGGCCGCGCCGCGCAGAGCGTCGGGGCCACCCCCGTGCTCGTCGGCCGCGCGGGCACCACCGTCGACAACGACCCCATCCGTCGCAGCACCTTCCGCGTAGCGTCGCTCAGCACCACCGCGGCCGTGCTCCGCGACCGGCTCGCGCGCGACGTCGCCGGGCTCAACCCCGGGCCCGCGCGGCCGGGCTTCACCGCCGCGACGACCTTCACGCTCCAGATCACCACGGCCCTCCTCGCCGACGCGGGGCGCGCGGTGGTGATGGTCGCCGCCGCGCCCGAGGGCCGCTTCGACGACGCCCGCGCGCAGACCGCGATCCGGCTGCAAGACGTCACCAACGCCACGGGCCTCGCGCGCGCGGGACACGAACTCGACGTCGTGTGTCAGCGCACCGACGCGACGCGCGCCGTGACCGCGGACTTCCTCTGGCTCGTCGACACCTCGCGCTCGATGGAGGACGACCAGGAGCGCCTGGGCAACACCGCCGAGCGCTTCTTCAACGAGATGAACGCCGCGGGGATCGACTTCAGGGTCGGCGTCGTGCAGGCGGGGAGCGACCCCGCGGGCCCCGACCTCGACGACCCGGGCTTCGCGTGGATCAACGGCAGCGACCCCGACGGGCCGCAGCGGCTGTCGTGGGAGGTGACCTACCAGCGCTTCCGCGAGGACCCGCGCGACACCCTCTCGCCGTACCCGCTGCTCGGCGGAGAGGAGGAGCCCCTCGCCGCCGCCGTGGTCACCGCCGAGGCGATGGACCGCCGCGCGATGGACCCGTCGGACGCGCGGCGCTTCAGGGAGCGCGCGACGCGCGTGGCCTTCTTCGTCACCGACGAGGCCGGCACCAACGACGACCAGCGGTTCTTCGCCCTCGACCGCGTGCGCTGGGGCTCGCTGCGCGAAGACCGCGTGCGCGGGGTGACGCAGTACTTCCGCGACCGGGCGTGGCTGACCTTCGCGATGGCCAACCTCTTCTCCCGCTCGCAGTGCCCCTCGACGGACAACTTCGTCCCCTGCGTGGTGACGGGCAACGGCGGGGCGTACATCCCGCTCTCCACCGCGCTCGACGCCGAGGTGAGCGCGGCGCTCTCGCGCATCGTCGACGCCGTGGCGGGGGCCGCGAGCGAGTTCGTGCTCGACCGGCCTCCGTTGTCGTCGACCCTGCGGGTGGCCGTCGACGCGAGGCTCGTCCCGCGGTCGCGCGCCGACGGCTTCGACTACGACAGCGAGGCGCGGTCCATCGTCTTCCGCGGGAACACCTGGCGGCCGCGCATGGGTCAGGCCGTGCGCTCGGCCTACTTCTACTGGACCCTCCCGAGGCCATAGGGGATTTCCCCACCGTTGAGCCTATGGCGGTCGCCTGCGACACTGACCGCCGGTAGCGGGACCGTGAACGAGACCCTCCCACGCCCCGAGTCGGGCTGGCCCGAAGAGGCCCCCAACGAGGACGCAGACATCCTCCGACCGGGGCAGGTCTTCGGCGCCTACGAGATCGTCCGCGAGCTCGGCAGCGGCGGCATGGGCGCGGTGTACGAGGCCATCCACACGGCCCTGCGCAAGCGGGTCGCGCTGAAGGTCATGCGCCCCGAGGCGGTGCTCAACCGCGAGTCCGTGGCGCGCTTCCTCCGCGAGGGAGAGGCCGCCGCGCGCATCCGTCACGAGCACGTCGTCGACGTGACCGACGTGAGCCACTGCGACGGCGTGCCATTCCTGGTGATGGAGTTCCTCGAGGGGGAGTCCCTCGCCGACCTCATCGACCGCGAGAAGCCCCTCGACGCGCGCACCGTGGCCGACCTGATGCTCCCGGTGATCGCCGCGCTCATCGCCGCGCACGACGCGGGGGTGATCCACCGCGACCTGAAGCCCGAGAACATCTTCATCGCCCGCGACCGCCGCGGCGCGCGTCACCCCAAGGTGGTCGACTTCGGCATCTCGCGCGTGGGCTCCCCTGACGACCTCGCCGCGCAGCGCCTGACCTCCACCTCCACGATGATGGGGACGCCCTGTTACATGTCCCCCGAGCAGGCCCGCGGCGCGCGCTGGGTCGACGCGTACAGCGACCAGTACTCCCTGGGCGTGGTGCTCTACGAGTGCGCGACGGGCGAGCTGCCCTTCGTGCGCGAGTCGGTCTTCGCCACGGTCTCCGCGATCCTCACCGAAGACCCGCGGCCCCCGCGCGAGATCAACCCCGCCGTCGACCCCGCCCTCGAAGCGGTGATCCTCCAGGCGATGCAGCGCAAGCGCGAGGGCCGCTTCCGCTCGATGGCCGCGCTCGGCCACGCGCTGTTGCCCCTCGCGTCGCCCGAGGTCGCCGCGAAGTGGGCGCCGGAGATGGTCGCGCCGCCCGAGCCCGCCGCGACGGTCCCCCCGCCGCGCAAGCCCGCGCCGTCTGCGCCCGCGCCGTCGGTGCCCGTCGTGAAAGACGCCTCGGAGCCGCCCGTACAGCTCCCGACGCTCCCTGACGGAACGCGCGGAGACGTCCCCGTCGCCTTCGACCGTACCGTCGTCAGCGCGCCGCCCCCCGCGCCGCGGAGCACGTCGCTCCTCTGGGTGGCGGTAGGGTTGTCGCTGCTCCTCGGGGTGACGGCGGTGGCCCTGTTGCTGCTGCGCCCTGCGCCCGCGGGGCCCGTGAGCGCCCCGACGAGGCCCGCGAGCACCCCGACGAGGCCCGCGAGCGCCCCGACGAGGGTCGAGCCGACTCCGCCGAGGGTCGCGAACGTCCCGCCGAGGGTCGCGAACGTCCCGCCGAGGGTCGAGCCGTCTCCGACGAGGGTCACGAGCGCCCCGACACGGGTCCGAAGGCGGAGCGCCCCGACTGGAGCGAGCGCGACCCCGGCTGCGACGACGCCCGCCCCGACGACCCCGTGGCAGATCCGCACCGAGTTCTGACCAGCGTGGCTGGAGTGTAGGCGAGCTCTGACCGGGTCAGGTCGAGGTCGGGTCGTTCAGCCACGCGTCGAGCGCCGTCCCGTCGAGCTCGAAGGCGACGTCTCCCAGGCGCGCGGGGCCTACCGTATCGAACCGACCCGCGAGGGAGGCGCGCTCGGCGTCGGTGAGCGCGCGCCCGAGCTTTCGCTCGAACAAGCGCGCGAGCGGCGTGAGGCCCTCGACGCGGCCCTCGACGCGGCCCTGCTCCTCTCGCTCTCGGAGCTTCTCTTCGTAGATGCGTTGGGCCTCTGCGTATCGCATCGCGTCCTCCTCGGGAGTGTACACGCCGACCCCCATGCGCGGCAGCTCCTGACGCAACAGCTCTAGCAGCGGGGTGAGCACTCGCCGCTCCCACGCGCCGTCAGGGAGCGCGCGCAGGTCCTCCACCGCGCCCCGCAGGGTGTCGCCCGACCCCATCCACCGCGCGAGCAACGTGTCTCAGGTTCGCGGGAGTCGACTCACGACGAGCCCCCGCGGGGCGAGCGCTGACCTCGTGGTGAAGCATCCGCTCGGCCACCCCTGCATGGGCTCCATCGCCCACCCGGCGATCACCGCGTCGGGCGATCCCGCGCTCACGATCCACAAGCTCGGGCGCGGCGGGGCGGCGCCACGCACCGCGCGGTCCAGCGCTCTCCACGCCGCGAGCTGCCGCTGGTGCAGCGCGAGGACCTTCAACAGACACCCGTCGACGTCTTCGATCGACGGCGGGTCGTGGAAGGGCTCGATGGCGCCGACGCTCTCCCCAAGTCGACCGAGGAGGCCGCGCTCGGCGAGCTCGCCGCGCCGCGCGTCGATCGGCTCCACGAGGGCGTCGATGGAGCGCGCGTCGGCGACGACCGACTCCTCGACGCGAACCACGCACGGGCCCGAGAGGGCGCCCTCGATGAGCCCGCGGGCCATCACGTCGAAGGGCTTGTTCATCCCGCGGCCACCGTCGCACGCGCGCGGCGTTGGGGCCAGACGTTGGCCTGGCCTCCCCAGACCTCAGTCCCTCGCGGTCACATCCCTCGCCGCGCTCACATCTCTCGCGCCCGCGTCCCTCACCGCGCTCACATCCCTCGCCGCGCCCGCGTCTCTCGCGGCGCCCGCGTCCACCACGGTCGCCGGGTGCGCCTCGGCGCCGCCGTCGCTCGCCTCGGTCACTGGCCCCGTCGTCGGCTCCACCGCGGCGCCCGCGTCTCGTCGGCTCGACCGCGACGCCGTCGCCTCCGCCGCCTGCTCCGCCGCCTGGATCATCGGTAGCCGCGCGCGCCCTCCAGGTAGGTCGCCGCGTCGAGGATGCGGTACGGCTCCCTCCCCGCGCGCACCCGCTCCTCGTTCGTCTGCTCGATCCAGCGCAGGATCTTCGGCACCGCGTTCACGCTCCACGCGTGCGTGTCGTGCAGCAGCACCGTGCCGCCGCCGCCGTTGCCGATGCCCAGCGTCACCCGCGCCGCCACCGCGTCGCTGTCGCCCACCAGGTCGTAGTCGTGCGGGTCGATCGACCACAGCCACAGCTCGTTGCGCTTCGACACCAGCAGCCGCCGAACGTCCTCGCTGTACGCGCCGTAGGGCGGGCGGAAGAGGTGCGGGCGCTGGCCGATCACCTCCTCGATGAGGTCGGCGTTGTGCTCGACCTCGTAGCGCACCTGCTCCGCGCTCAGCCGCGGGAGGATTCGGTGGTGCACCGTGTGGTTCCCCACGACGTGACCCTCGGCCACGATGCGACGGAGGATGTCTCTCGTGCGGGTGCGCAACGGCTCGTCGGACTCCATTCGCCAGCCGCACACGAAGAAGGCCGCGTGGATGCCCGCGCGAGACAGCATCGGCAACAGCCGGTCGGTGGTGCCGGGGTTCGGGCCGTCGTCGAAGGTGAAGAGGATCTCCCGCGCGCCAGGGCGACCGAGGGAGAGGTCCCACGCGCGGCGCAGGCGTGCGTCGGGGTTGAGCAGCGGCGGCGGCCACCCGGGGCCCGCGTCTTCGCTCGGCGCGTCGGGAGGGATCACCGCCGCCAGCGGCTCGACCTCGCCCGCGTCGTTCACCGCGCCGATCAAGCGCACCCCGATCGGGATGCGCGAGGGCACCTCCCAGCGGTTGGGCGCGCGCGAGATCGCCATCAGCCCGCCCGTGAAGAACGCAGCCCCCACCGCGAGGATCGCCGCCGCGCGGTACGCGAGCAGCAACGGGCTTCGTGACGAACGGCGAGACATCGGGCGACCGCGGACCGTCGCTCCTACTCGCTCCCGCGGCGCAGCGCCACTCCCTCACCACGCGCACAGCCTGCGCGCGAGCGCGCTCACTGCGCGGGGGCCACGATGTTGAAGGTCTCCGCCGGGCGCAGGAGGAAATACAGCCCTACGCCCACGCCCGCCGCCACCGCCGCGCCGCCCACCACCCACGGCCACGCGGGCGTTGACGTCCGCGCGGGCCAGCGCGTCGAGCCGCCGTCCCTCCGCGCGAGCACCACCGCGTCGACGTGGAACACCCCGCGCGCCCGCGCCAGCACCGCCCCCTCGGGGAGCTCGTGCAAGCCCTCGGGCCGACCGAGCTGCGCGCGGAGCTCGTCGACCGTGGCCTCGGCGAGCACGACCTCGACGTCGCCCATCGCCGCGCCCTCCACCGTGAGCGGACCCACCCAGCGACGGTAGCCCGTGCGCTCCAGCCGAAGGTGGTGCACGCCGGGCGTCAACCGCAGCGTCACCGGCGTGCGGCCCTCGGGTCGTCCGTCGACCTCCACCCGCGCGCCCGCGGGCACCGTGCGCACCGTGCGCGCCGTCGCGCCCGCGAGCACCACGCCCCGGCGCACCTCGTCGAACGCGCGCTCCACCTCGGGCGGGAACACCCCCGGCGGGAGCGTCGCCTCGGGCTGGTACGCCAGCGCCCGCAAGAACGCCTGCCGCGCCCCCGCCCCGTCGCTCGCGAGCGCCGCGCACGCGCCCGCCCAGAGCTGAAGCTCCACCGCGAGCGCGCGGTCTTCGCGCAGGAGCCCCTCGGTCGCCCTCGACCCCGCGCGCTGCAAGGTCACCGCGGCCTCGCCGAAGGCCGACGCGAGGAACTGCTCCCGCGCCGCCCGCAGCGCCTCGCGGGCGACGGCGGGCGCGTCGACGCCCTCTTCGCTCACCGCGCGCGGGAGCACCGCGCCGGGAGGGGGCGTCGCCGTCGCGCCCTCTTCGCGCAGGAAGAGCACGCGATCGTCGCATAGCCCTGCCGCGCCGAAGGCGACGACGGGCCGCGTACGCGGTCAGCGCGATCCGACGGGGCATACCCTCCGTAGGCATCGAGAGGGCGCAGGGGCCCAGGGGGCAGCCGCGCGGCAGGCCGCCACCGCGCGCTTTCCGAGGGTGGCGGCCAAGCACCTGGTGATGCGTCGGGTCGGAGAGGCAGATGAAGTCGTCTGGGGTTGTTCGGCAAAGTGAGAACTGAAGGTCCGATGCGCTCGCGGGTGACGTCGACGGGGCCCGGCGCGTAGTCGCTCGGGTCGAGCACCACCATCTCCACGAGGTAGGCCGCCGAGGGGTTGAGCCCTTCGAGGAGCACCTCTCCAGGCGCGCCCAGGCACGAGGGCGCCCCCTCGCGGACGACGCCGCGGGCGCGGTACGCCGTGGCGCGCACGGGCTCGGGGGTGTTGTCGAGGGGCGCGGCGGCCACCACGACGCAGCGCTCTCCGTCGCGGAAGAGGTCGGCGAAGACCGCGGGCTCGCCGCCGCCTTCGGGCACAGGCGGAGGCCGCACGCGCACCGACACCTCCCGCGGCGACGCGCACCCGAGCGCGAGGACGAGAGGCACCAGGGCCCAGGGGCCGCGCACGCACCGAGACACCATCGCGCCGAGGCCCCGCAGAGTACCGCAGCGCGACGTGGAACCCGCATCGGGCGACGCCCGTAGACGACGCGCGACACCCGTCGCCGCGAGGCCGCACCGCGCGGCGACGTCGCGACGCTCGGGGCGCGCTGGAGCGTCGGCACGATCCGCGAAAGAATGCCTCCCTCGATGGTGCTCCCCCGCCGATGGTGCTTGCCCGCCGCGCTCCTCGCGCTCGGGTGCGGCGCCCCCGCCCCGACCTCTGACGGCGTCGAGGACGAGGCCGCCGACGAGATCGAAGGCGCCTACACCGAGGCCGCGCTCCTCGTCGCCGCCGCCGACGGGCTCGCGATCCCGCCCACGCCCCTCGCGCTGCGCCCCGCCGTCGCCGCCGCCTTCGCCGCGCGCCGCGCCGAGGTGCTGTTCCGCCCGAGCTCCTGCGTCACCGCGTCGAGCGCGGGGCCCGCCGCGACCTACACCCTCGACGGCTGCCACGGCCCGGGGAACGTCTCGGGCGTCTCGGGCGCGGTCACCGTGACCTTCTCCACCGCGGGCGACGGCACGCTCCGCGCGACGGCGCGCTCCGCGGGGCTCGTCGCCGAGGGCGCCCGCGTCGACCTCGACGCCGACGTGACCCTCGGCGTGGGCTCCGGCGCCGTCACCGCCACGGTCACCTCCCGCACCGCCATCGTCGGCCCGCGCGGCTCGACCCTCCAGCGCGACGGAGGCTTCTCGGTGACCTGGACCGTCGCCACGCAGTGCGTGTCCTTCGACGGCGAGTGGCGCACGAGCTCGCGCCGCGGAGAGGCCACCACCCGCGCCCGCGACATCGTGCGCTGCATGGGCCGCTGCCCGCAGGCCGGCGGCAGCGTGAGCTACGCCCTCGCGGGCGAGACCGTCACCCTCACCTTCACCGGGGGCCGCACCGCGCGCTGGAGCAGCACCACCAGCGGCGCAGGCACCCTCGCCCTTCTCTGTCAGCCGTGAGCGCCCTCGCCCGCGAGGCCGAGCGCGCCGCGCCGCCGCCTCCGCCCGCGGGGCTGCGGGTGGTGCGGGCCCTGGCCGAAGGCGGCATGGGCTGGCTCTGGCTCTGCGAGCGCGCGCTCCCCGGGGGCTTCACCCAGCGCGTGGTGCTGAAGCGGCCCAAGCGCGACGAGGCGCTCCGCCCCGAGGCGGTCCGCGCGCGCTTCGACGACGAGGCCCGCGCCCACGCCCGCGCGCGGCACGGCAACCTCGTGGCGCTCCTCGACGCGGGGCGCGACGCGCACGGGCCGTACCTCCTCCTGGAGTGGGTCGACGGGCTCGACCTGCACCAGCTCTGCGAGGCCCTTCGCGCGCGCGACGGGGGAGCGTTCGACGCAGAGTGCGTCGCGTGGGTGGCGCACGAGGCCGCGCGGGGCGTCGCCGCGGCGCACGCGGCGTGCGACGACGAGGGGGAGCCCGCGCCCATCCTGCACCGCGACCTCTCTCCGCAGAACGTGCTGCTCTCACGCGCGGGCGAGGTGAAGGTCACGGACTTCGGCATCGCGTGGGCCGCCGAGCGCGCGTCGCGCACCACCACCGGGGTGGTCGTGGGCAACCTCCGGTACATCGCGCCCGAGATGCTCGAAGGCCGCGACGCCACCGCGCGCACCGACGTCTACGGGCTGGGACGTCTCCTCGACGTGCTCCTCGAGCTCGCGCCCGACGACGCCTCCACGGCGCCGCTGCGCGCGCTCGCGAAGCGCTGCACGCGGCGCGACGCCGACGAGCGCCCGGCCTCCGTGGCCGACGTGCTCGACGCGCTCTGCGACGCGGCGCCGACGCTCTGCCGCGGCCGCGCGCGGGTCGCGTCGACGGTCGACGCCTGCCAGCGACCGCGCCCGGATGCGCGCGGCCTTCAGCGACCTCCTCGCGCCTACGAGCGTCACCGACGCCCGCGCCGCCCGCCCCTGAGCCCGCGCTCGCCGCTCGCGCCCACCGCGAGGCGCGAAGTCGCGCGCCCCGTCGTCGCCCTCGCCCGAGGTCACCGCGCCGTCCTCGTCCCCCGCGCGGGTCGTGGGCACGGTCGCCGTCACCGCCCTCGCCGCGCTGGCCTCGCGGTCACCCTCGCCGCGCACCGCGCGTCTCCTCGGCGCGGGCGCCGTCGGTGGTGTGACCCCGCCGTCGCCCCGCCCGTCACCGCTCCCGCCCGCGCTCACCCCGGGTGACGGTCGAGCCCGTGGTGCCCGCGCCCGCGCCGCCGACGGTCCACGCGCCGCCGTCACGCCCGCGCGCCGCGAGGGCCGCGCGCGCGCCCCTGTGATCGCGCCCGCGCTCCCGGTGGCCGCGCCCGCGGCGCCGAGCGCGACGCTGCGGGTGAGCACGATCCCCTACGCGATGGTGTCCGTCGACGGGTCGCCCTTCGCGGGGTCTCCGCGGTCGTACGAGCTGCCCGCGGGGGAACACGTCGTCACCGCGCGCTTCGCGGGCGACGGCGGAGAGGCGATCGTTCGTCAGCGAACGGTCACCCTCCGCGCAGGCGAGACGCAGTCCGTCGGCGTGACGCCGTAGCGCCTCCGCTCACTCCATCGCGCGCAGGTCGCGCCACAGGAGCGCGCCCGCGACCACCGCCACCGCGAGCAGCCCCGCGCCCAGGGCGGTCTCGCGCAGCAGCATCCGCCCCACGCCGTGCAGCGCGCCCTGCACCATCACCACGCCCAGCACCCAATCGCGCAAGCGCACCCCGAGGTCGGGCCCCTCGGGGGCGACCCCGGTCTCCTCGGCGATCACCCTCCACCCTGGGCCCGTCGGGCGCACACGCCGGTAGAACGCGTGGAGCTTCTCCCTCGGCTCGGGCGCCGTCCGCAAGGTCACCGTCACCCAGGTCACCGTCGTCACCGCGAGCGTCGCGAGCATCAGGTACGCGAAGCCCCGCGGGTCATCAGGACGCCACGGCGTGAGCTGCCGCAGCGCGACGAACGACACCAGCGACGCGGCCATCGCCGACACCTCGCTCCACGCGTTCACCCGCCACCAGTACCACCGCAGGATCAACACCAGCCCCGTGCCCGACCCCAGCGCGAGCAGGTACTTCCACGCCTCTTCGATGGACGACAGCGCCATCGTCACGCCCGCCGCGAGCACCATCGTGAGAACAGTCGCCACGCGCCCCGCGGCCACGCCCTCGCGCTCCGACGCGTTGGGCTGGATGAAGCGAAGGTAGACGTCCTTCACGAGGTACGACGCGCCCCAGTTGAGGTGCGTCGCCACCGTGCTCATGTAGGCCGCCGCGAAGCCCGCCATCATCGCGCCCCGCAGCGGCCGCGGCAGGTGCTCGATCATCACCCGCACGTACGCCCCCTCGCGGTCGCCTCCGCCACGAAGCTCGGGGTAGAGCACCCAGCACGCGAGCGCCGTGAGCACCCACGGCCACGTGCGCACCACGTAGTGCGCGACGGTGAACCACAGGGTCGCCAGCACCCCGTCGCGCTCGCTGCGCGTCGCGAAGATCCGCTGCGCGACGTAGCCGCCACCGCCAGGCTCGGCGCCGGGGTACCACGCCGCCCACCACTGCACGCCGAGGTACACCGCGAGCGTCACCAGGGGCATCCACTCGGCGTCGACCGGGGGCAACACCGCGAGGCGGTCGTGCGGGACCTCGGCCACGATGCGGTCGATCCCTCCCGCGGCGCCCACCGCCGACACCGCGAGCACCACCGTCACCGCGAGCATCAAGACGAACTGCACGAGGTCGGTGACCAGCACGCCCCACAGGCCCGACACCGTCACGTACGCGCCCGTCAGCGCGAGGCACGCCCCCACCGCGACGCCCTTCTCGATGTGAAGGGTCATCCCG
>JAWKRC010000040.1:0-65224 GCA_041389825.1 Polyangiales bacterium
CAGCTCCGTCTCGCGCAGGAAGCTCCCGCGGCAGTCGGAGCTGTCGGTGATGGTGGTGATGGGCGTGCTCCCCCCGCGCGGGAGGTTCCACGCCCCGACGCCCGACTCCCAGTCCTCGCTGAACAGAACCCGCGTGCACGCCGGGCACGACGGGCCCGTGCAGACCGCGGGGGGCGGGCACGACACCGACTCGCAGCGACCGGCGATGCACGTCTGCCCGCTGGCGCAGGTCGTCCCGCAGCGGCCGCAGTGCGAGTTGGTGGAGTTGGTGTCGACCTCGCAGCCGTTCGCCGCGTTGCCGTCGCAGTTTCCGTAGCCCGCGTCGCAGGTCACGCCGCACGCGCTCGACGTACACACGCCCGTCGCGTGCGCGCCGCCGGGGCACGCGTTGCCGCACATGCCGCAGTTGGCCGCGCTGCTGGTGGTGTCGACCTCGCAGCCGTCCGACGCGGTGGTGTTGCAGTCGGCGCGGCCGGTGTTGCAGGCGTACCCGCACGCGCTCGACGTGCACGTCGCGCTCGCCCCCGCGGGCGACGCGCACGCGTTGCCGCACGCGCCGCAGTTGGCGACGTCGGAGCGGGTGTCGACCTCGCATCCGTCGGCGCTCATCGCGTTGCAGTCGCCGAAGCCGGTGTTGCACGTCACGCCGCACGCGCCCGCGGTGCACGACGGCGCGCTGTTGGCGCGGGTGGGGCAGGCGTTGCCGCAGGCGCCGCAGTGCTCGGTGCTGGTCGCGGTGTCGTAGCAGCTCATCATCGCGCCCGCGCCGCAGACGGTGAGCGGAGCGGCGCACGAGAGCGCGCAGGTGCCCGCGGCGCACATCTGCCCGGTGGGGCAGGCGTTGTTGCACGCGCCGCAGTGGTCGGTGGAGGTCTGCGTGTCGACGCAGGTTCCGCCGCAGTCGGTGGTGCCGCCCGTGCACATCGGGCCCGTGTCGACGGGGACGTCGACGACGTCCGTCACGTCGTCGGGCGCGTCGACGGGGACGTCGGTGGAAGCGTCGACGACGTCCGCGGGGGCGTCGACGGGGACGTCGGCGGGGCCGGTGTCGAGCGGGCCAGTGTCGGCGGGGCCGGTGTCGAGCGGGCCAGTGTCGGCGGGACCGGTGTCGGCGGCGATGTCGGAGGTGGAGGCGTCTCCGCCCACCACGGAGTCGCCGCTGGAGCAGCCGAGCGCGAGTGCCACGGCCGCCGTCGCCCATCGTGTCGTACGCATCGGGGTGTGCCCTCCTGAAGGAAGCCTTCGGCGGTCATTGGGCCACGACCGGGGGCGCGCGGTCAGGGAGTTGCGGCGTGGCGTGCGGAGCGGGTGATGCGTCACCTGCGGTCCCACCGGCCGGTGCCCGCGAGGGATCCGTCAGCCGCGCCCAGGACGGCTCGGGCGCGGAGCGAATGCTCCGCGACGGATGCAGTGCGTCCGATGACTTCTCTTCGTCCGTGGGAGGGGCGCGTCAGGAGGGCGGTGTCGCTGTGCATGGCGAGGTCATCGGACGCACCATACCGTCGCGGAGCATTCGCTCCGCGCCCGGACGTGGGGTCGACGCGCTTCACCCTCGCGCTCGCGCTCGGCTTGCGCGAGGTGGCGCTCGAGGTCGTCGGGCAGCGGCGGACGGAGCACGCGCTTCACGAAGCGCCTCACGAGATCAGCGTCGAAGGTCGAGCCGTGCGCAGCTCGACGATGTCGGCGACGTCGCGCGCCTTCTGGCAGGAGCTGTCGCCACGATCACCTCCAGCGGCGCGACGGGCACGCCGTCGACCATGAGCGGATGATCCAGCGCGTCGTCGAGGTCCTCGACGAAGACCGGGTCGAGGAGCGGCGCGGGGTCGCGCAAGACGAGGGTGTCGACCGGACGACCTGCGCGTCGGCGAGGGCGAGCACGGCGGGGAGAGGTAGGCTTCGCCCGCGTCGCCTCCACGCAGCCCTCGGGGCCGATGATGAAGTCCACGTCTTGCGTGTTGCGGGGGTAGCCGTAGACGCCGACGGCCATGCCTCCCAGCAGGAGGTGACGCACGCCCAGCGTGCGCAGCCCGGTCGAGACGGCACGCATCGCCGCGATCGACCGCTCGGGGAGCACGTCGTCGAGGTTGGTGAGCGAGGGGGTCTTCGCGATCATGGGTCGACGGAGGATGACCTGATGGAGCACGGGCGCCTCGCCGAGAGACGCTACCACTCACGAGGGAGGCGATGGATCGAGTCGACGATCACTCGCCAGAGCTGATCCCCACCGCGGGTCAGTCTTGCCGCGTTGCGAGGGCGTTCGGTCCGGTTGGCCTCCGCCCCCAAAGCCCTCCTGCGTAAACGGTTCACTTCGAGACGCATCCATGGAAGGTCTTGCACTTCCGGGGTTTGCCGCTGCCGCGGCTGCACCCCGGGCTACCGTAGGTGTCGCCTCGCGTGCGCGAGGCTTTCGGGTGAGCGCTGCCGCGGAACGCAGTGCTCGTCGTCGAGACCTGCGAGGCGGTGCCAGGCACATCGATCCGCGCATCGACGCCGCGCGATCACTCTCGTCACCGCGACACGCGGGGCGCCCAACCCACGAAACTCCGAAGCCGCAACCAGCTCCTCATCGCCCCGCGGTAGCGCTTGCCTCAAAGCCTCGCGCACGCGGCGGCACCTACGGTAGCCCGGGGTGCTGCGGCGGCAGCCGCAAACCCCGGAAGTGCAAGACCTTCCATGGATGCGTCTCGAAGTGAACCGTTTATGTAGGAGGGCTTGGGGGCGGAGGTCCACAACTACACCTTCGCGAAGCGGCAAGACCGACCCGCAGTCGGTGTGAGGAGTTCGGCGACGAGCGTCGTGGTCACGCGTCCAACACCGCGAGCCAGCGTCGCGCCGCCTCGGCGTGCTCCGCGAAGAGCGCCTCGACCCGCTCGGTCGGTGCGCGTCCCGCGTCGGCCTCGTTCAGCAGCATGAAGAAGGCCTCGCAGGTCGGGCGGTCGTAGTTCGCGCGATCCGTCAGCTCACCCGCCGCCGAGAGGAGCGCCGCGACGTCGATCTCCCCTCGCTGATGGCGCAGGAACAGGAACCCGAGGCGCAGCGAGGTGCCGTCGATCTCCGCGGTGAGCGCGTCGGTGCTCGCCCTCTCGCTCTCGTGGAGCCCCTCCCACAGCGCGGCGAGCGCTTCGTCGACGTCGCGCGACGTCGAGAGCGCGTGGAGCCACGGCGGGATCGCGCCGTCCGCGAGCATCCTGCGCTCTGCCCACGCCTGCCACGCGTCGCGACGGAGGTAACCCGCCTCGACGGCGGCGATCAGCGCGGCTCCCTCGTTGGGGCGCAGCAACATCATCGCTCCTCAGCGCGGCGGATCACCGACGCCGACGAAGGTCGTCCTCTTCGCATGACCCGATGCGTGCAGCCTCACTGCTCCGAGCGCCAGCGAGTGAAGTCGTGGAGGACGTCAGGCTCCATCTCGATGAGCGCGTCGGCGATGTCGACGTGGCCGTGCGCGACCGCGAGCGCCGCCGTCGCGACGCGGAAGGTCCCCTCGTCGCACGGGCGTCGCGTCACCATGTGCGAGAGGTCGACGAGCTCGCGGAGCGCGCTCTGGTACGCCGCCTCCAGGTCCGTCGGCACCGCCGGGCCGCGGCCTCGCGCGCGGGCGATCTCGATGCACGCCACGAGCTGTAGGAGCGCCGCGTGGAACCCGCCCGGGTGCGCGCGCATTGCCGCGACGACGTGCGGCGCCGCGGCGTACGAGGCCGTGTAGACATCGTACTGGTGGCAGAGCGCGCTCCAGAGGGAGAAGTAGGGCTCCGAGCGGTAGTCGTTGAACGGAGGCATCGCCGCGAGGTCGCGCAGGAGCGAGGGGATCGTCGACGCGTCGCCGTACGCGGTGCGCAGCGCGCTCCAACGAGGGTCGTCGAGGCTCAGCGGAGTGCGGATCACGCTGTGCGCCGTGAGGTCGTTCACGTCGACGTACGCGTGGAAGACTCCGTGGGCGGTGAGGTCCAACGGCAGGCCGAGGTGATCGTGGATCTCGCGCGTCTTGTTTTGCCACTCTTGCGGGGAGGAAGGCCCGCCCACGTCGGTGGCGTTGTAGAAGTCGAGGAAGACGAGCCGCGTGGGGAGCCCGTTGCGCACGTTGAGGAAGTACTGGAACGCGAGCCGGTTCGCGTACTGGTAGTAGCGCTCCCCCCAGGGCTTGGCGGAGACGGCGCCGTAGTGCGCTCGGGCCTCTTGGAGCGCGCTGTGGATGACACCGAGTGACTTCTCTCCCGCGCGCGACGCGGGAGAGTTCGCTTCGTCGAGGTGGGCCTTCGCTTCGACGAGGATGAGTCGTCCCTGCTTCGAGACACCCAGCGCGTCCCACACTGGACCGCGGGCTGGCCAGAAGCTCGCGAGCGGGACGACGAGCGGGCCGGTCACCCCAAGCTTCTGCAGCGCTTCTCCGTCGCGGTATTCCTTGAAGCCTTCTGACTTCACCGGCGAGAACCACTCCATGGAGTCGGTCGCCTCGATCACGCCCGCGCGCCGGAGCGCCTCATCGAGCACGCCGTGATGGTGCTCGACCGCGCGCTGCATCCACCTCTGGCTCCCCTTGTTCGCGCCGTGACCGCTCATCCTGCCCTCGCTCCCCTGGTCGTGGGGATGCGTTTTATACAGTGGCCTCCCGCGCCGAAGTGGGTGACTCGCACATCACCCCCGCGTGCCCGTCGCCCCGCGCCCTCGCCCCCCGTATCCTCCGCCGCTCACCGGGAGGCAGTGATGGCGACCTCGACCCCCGAGCTCTGGCGACAGATCATCCGCGGCGACACCAAGAGCTGGGCGCTCTTCGCGAACGACACCTGCGTGATCGTGATGCTCCCCGACGGCGACCTCGCCACGCAAGCTACGGCCATCATGGCCCAGTACGGGCCCGTCCACGTCGGCACGCCCGCGGGAGACTTCGGCGTGATCCACCTCCACGACGCGCCGGGGTGGGTCGTCTACGGGCACCACCCCGACATGCTCACCTACGTCTCCCCCGACGAGGCGGGCGCCGACCCCAGCGACCTCGTCATCGGCATGCTCGGCCGCGGCAAGCGTGACCTCGACGGGAGGTCCCCCACCGTCGTCCACGTCGAAGACAAGCGCTCCGCCGAGGGGTGAGCACCGCCGCGAGGCGGGCGCTGACTCCTCTCCGCGCGGTCTCGAAACCTCTCGGAGAGGTCTCCAACACCTCCGTCGACGGTGTCCGAGACGTCTCGCGGGGGTGTCGACACCTCCGGCGACCATTTCCGACACCTCCCTCGGCGGTATCGGATACCTGCCGCGGGGGTGTCCAACACCTCCGTTGACCATGTCGGAGACGTCCCGCGGGGGTGTCGACACCTGCCACGGACATTTTCGACACCTCTCGCGGGGGATTCGCCCTCACGAAACGCCTTTTCTATAGGCCTTTCGTGGAAAACGTCACGCCCCCACACAACCTCCGCACCCCTCCCTCCGAGGACTCCCGCGCGGCCACGCCTGCGCCGCGAGGAGCCCTCCGATGGACACTACCCTCCCCGCCCGTCGTCTCGACGCCTTCACCGCGGTCTTCCCCGACCTCTCCGCCTGGGCCCGCCGCGCGATCCGCCGCGTGCTCCCCGTCGGCCACGCGCACCGCGTCTCCGTCGACGACGTGCTCCAGAGCGTCGCCCTCGCCTGGGTGAAGGCCGGCCGCCCCCACGCCGACGACCCCGCGGCGCTGATCGCACTCCTCCGCGGCATGGCCGTGCACAAGGCCCTCGACGCCCGCCGCGCCGCGCTCACCCGGCACCGTCACCACGGCGGCGAGCTCCCCACGGAGGACCGCGCCGCGACCGACGACCCCGAGCGCGACGTCTCCGCGCGTGAGCTGCTCTCTCGGCTCTCGCCAGAAGACCGCGCGCTGGTCTTCGCCCACGCCGTCGACGAGAGCGCCTTCACCGAGCTCGCGGCCGGCTCCGGCGCCAAGCCCTGGACGCTCCGCCGCCGCTACGACCGCGCGGTGGAGGCGCTCACGCACGAAAACGACGTCGCCCGTGTCGCGGACCCACCCCCTCACGCGATGGAGAGAGTGAGCGCCACGGTGGCGGCTCAGCCCAGAGAGGAGACCGACCATGAAGAAGCACAACGACTGTCCCCCCGAGACCACCAACACCAGCCCGTCGCCCGAGGCGCCGTCGAAGCACGGCGTGATCGCGACGATCCGCGAGTCGCCGCACGTCCCGCCAGAGGAGGTGCCCGAGTCGCCCGACGGCGTCGAGTCGCTCGACGAGGATCAGCGGGGCGAGCTGCGCTTCGTCTCCGACGACTCCCTCACCCAGCTCGACGTCGCGCTGGTCGAGGCGTCGGCGCAGTCGGGCGAGCTCACCGCGCTCTGCGGCGCCTCGGCGCCCGACGCCTCCGAGGCGCCCAGGCTCGCGCGCCGCATCGCCGCCCTGACGGTGACCACGCGCAAGTCCGAGCGGCTCCACGCCGCGTCGTCGACGCAGCTCAAGGTCGCCCGCTCCGACGCCCACTGGGTGATCAAGGGCATCGCCGACGCGCTCCGCTTCGCCGCGAGGCGCGACTCGAAGATCCTCGATCGATGGCCGGCGGTGATCCGCTACGCCGACGCCCACGCCGAGCGCGTGATCGACGGCAAGGCCAAGGCGAAGCGCGCCCGCGAGGCCGCCAAGAAGGCCGAGGCCAAGAAGGCCGAGGCGAAGCCCGCGAGCGACAAGCCCGCGAGCGACAAGCCCACCGAGGGCTGATCCCCGCCGCGGCACCTCCCCTCCGCCGCGTTCACCGTGGCGGAGGGGAGCGCCGCCGCCCCTCGCTACACCCCGCCCATCCTCGCGAACTGCACCGTGTCGTGCGCGCAGAACACCGTGACCTCGTCGCGGTGGCCCTGCGCCAGCTCCCGCAGACGGCGGTGGTTCTGCTTCACCCGCTCCCCGTCCATCGCGACCAGCGCCTCGAAGCCCTTGAGGCCCGCGGGCATCGGGCCCTCGCTCGGGTCGACCACGCTCCGGTGAAAGAACGCGTCGCCCGCGTGCAGGAGCCACTTGCCCTCGCTCTGCACCGCCACGCACGCGTGGCCGCGGGTGTGCCCGTGCAGCGGCACCGCGAGGATCTCCGGCGGCAAGCCCGGCAGGTCTCGCACCGCGCCGAAGCCCATCCAGGGCTCCCCCTCGGCGTCGTAGGTCGCCCACTTCGGGCCGTGCGCGAAGTGGCACGCGCGGTAGCGCTCGCGCTCACGCCACGTCGGCGCGAGGGCCGCGTCCTTCTCCCGCGCGTGCAGGTGCACCGTCGCGTCAGGGAAATCCGGCAGCCCCCCCGCGTGGTCGAGGTCGAGGTGCGTCACGAGGATGTGCCGCACGTCCTTCGGGTCGTACCCGAGGCGGGCGACGTGCTCGCGCGCGGTGGTGGTGGGGCGCTTGTTGATCCCGACGACGGCGACGAAGGGCGCGCCGAGGCGCTTCGCGGGCTCGCGAACGTCGTCGGTTCCGATCCCCGTGTCGACGAGCACCAGCCCGTGCGCGTCGGTCTCGATCAAGAGGCAGTGGGCGACCATGGCGCCGCGCTCGGTGAACGACCCGTCGCCGTTGATCATCCGACGCGACACCGGGCACATCGTCGCGCAGTCGATGTGATGGACCTTCATCGCGCGGGAGAGTAACCCCGCGCTGTTCCTCGTCGCCGGGGAAGTGACGGTTGGGACGAGTGCATCCGCGCGCGGTGGCCGTCACCGCCGATCTCTCTCGTTGAGCCCTCACCGCCGATCTCTCTCGTTGAGCCCTCACCGCCGATCTCTCCCGTCTCGCTCTGGAAGGCCCTCACCGCCGATCTCTCTCGTTGTCTCGCTGAGCTTCTGGCTCACGAGCCACCGCTCATCCCGCTCACCCCTTGCCCAGCTCGAGCTGCTCGACCGCTCCCGGTGACCTCCATCTTCACCGACGCCGGCTCTTGGCTCTTTTCCCGCAGCCCGCTAGCTGCGGGAGAGGGGAGAAGAGTAGCGCAGACAAGGTGCATCGCACCTCGAAAACTGCCCTGACCCTTTTCGCGAAGGGGCGTGAGTGCTGGATGGCGAGGGCACCCTCACCCCACCCCTCTCACGACCATGACACACGCTCTCGCAGCGGGAAGGGGCAGGGCAGTTTTCGGTGGCTTGCTCCCTCTCCCGCTCTGCGGGAGAGGGGCCGGGGGTGAGGGCTCGCGGTGAGGGCTCGGGGGAGAGGGTCGACCGCGCGACGCGCCAACCTTCCACCGACGACGGCCTTCCCGCGGTCTGTCGGCGCCGCGCGCTACGCCGCCGTGGGCGTCGGGAGCAACGCGGCCGAGAACCAGTAGTCGACCATCGCGCGCACGTCGGACTCGAGCTTGTCGATGTCCATCGGCTTGAGCTGGTAGCCGTTCGCGTGGTTGCGGTAGCAGAAGGCCACGTCGCGCTCGTTGTCTGAGGTCGTGAGCACCACCACCGGGATCATCTTCAACACCGGGTGGCCCTTGATCTGCGCGAGCACCTCGCGCCCGTCGGTGCCCGCGAGGTTCAGGTCGAGCAGGATCAGCGCCGGCGCCGCCGACCGGTCGCCCCCGCTCAGCGGGAGCGAGCGCAGGTACTCCAGCGCCTCGTCTCCGTCGCAGAACCTCCGCACCGCCCCCCTGAAGCCCACGGCGTCGCAGGTGCGCCGGAACGACTCGTAGTCGTCGTCGCTGTCTTCGACCAGGAGGATCTCTCGGTTCATGGCGCTACCTCCGGCTCTCCGGGTGCGGTGAACCACACCGTGGTGCCCTTGCCGACCTCGGAGTCTAGCCACACCTCGCCGCCCATGCGATCGACCAGCTTCTTCACGATGGTCATGCCCGCGCCCGTGCCCCCGCCGTAGCGGTCGGCCGGGTGCAGGCGCTTGAAGATCCTGAAGACCGCGTCGTGGTGCCGGGCCGCGATCCCGATGCCGTTGTCGCGCACGAAGAACGCGTAGGGCGCGCCCAGCGCCCGCTGCGGGAAGGCCGCTGCCCCCGCGGGCACGACCCCCACCTCGACCCGCGGCTCGGCCTTGTCGTTGTACTTCAGCGCGTTCGAGACCAGGTTCGCGAAGACCTGCTCGAAGAACCTCGGCACGCCGTGCACCGTGGGCATCCGCGACGACACCGTCACCCACGCGCCCTTCTCCTGCGCCTGCGTCGAGAGCGACTCGACCACCCCCGCGACGAGGGCGCTCAGGTCGACCACCTCGGGCTTCGCCTCGCCGCGGCCGAGCCGCGAGTACTCCAGGAGCGACGAGATCAACCCCTGCATCCGCTGCGACAGCCGGACGATGGAGTCGATCTTCTTCACGTCGTCGTCGACCAGCCGCGGCCCCGCGTCGCGGCGCAGGAACTCGGCGTAGTTGTAGATCCCGCGCAGGGGCTCCTTCAGGTCGTGCGAGGCGGCGTAGGCGAAGGCGTCGAGCTCCTGGTTGCTGCGCGCGAGCTCGGTGTTGAGCCGCTCGAGCTCCTGGTTGCGCCGTAACAAGAGCTCGGTGATCGACGTGAGGAGCTTGCGGGCGGAGTCGACCTCCAGGCGCGTCCACGGCTCCGAGGCGCCCTGCACGGTCTCGACCCAGAGCGCGAAGGACTTTCGCGGGGTGAGCCTGTCGCCCATGGGGCCCACCGTCACGGGCTTGTGGGGGTCTCCCGCCCACTTCACCGTGCGCGTCACCTCGGGGCGGAACCACATCGCGTACTCGCCCGCCGACGACAGCGGCACGGCGAGCATCCCGCACGCGAGGTCTTCGAAGACCCTCGCCTCGGGGTAGACCTCGGTGAGCCGCTCGGTCGCCACCACCTCGTCGCGGGCCGTTCCCGACAACAGCGTCGCCAGCCGCCTCAGGTGGGCCTCGGGCGGCACGACCCCCTCGGCGCTCACCCCCGCGCGGGTGACCACCGCGACGCCCGCGCACTCGACGAAGCCCCGCAGCGTGCCCGCCGCCCGCGAGAGCGTCGCCGCCACGTCGCTGCCCGCCGCGAGGGCCTCGACGATGGCCGCGTGCGCGCCCTGGATCCGCCCGCGGTACTCGGCCTCGTCGGCGTGGACCTTGTCGGTGATCTGCAGCGACGCGACCCGCGCGAGGAGCGCGCACACCACCCCCACGCCGTACGACACCCGCCGCGTGTCGTAGTGGTGGCAGGCCACCAGGCCCCACAGCCGGTCGCGGTCGGTGAGCGCGAGGGTGAGCGACGCGCGCACCCCCATGTTCACCAGGTACTCGGTGTACATCTGCGACGCGCCGCGCAGGAACCCGTGCGACAGGTCGAGGGGCGCGCTCGTCGTGGGGTTCGTCTCGGGCACGAGCCGCGCGGGGGTGTAGAGCGCGTCGGGGAGCATCCGCACGGTGTTCTTCAAGAACAGCGCGCGGGCCTGCGCGGGGATGTCGCTCGCGGGGTAGTGCAGGTCGAGGAAGGGCGAGAGGCCCTTGCCGGGCGCCATGGTCTCGGCGACGACGTGCCCCGACCAGTCGTCGGCGAAGCGGTAGACCATCACCCGGTCGTAGCCCGTGAGGTCGTGGATCGCCTCGGTGAGCATCTGGCAGTAGGCCAGGGTGCTCGGCGCGCCCTGGAGCGACGCGATGGTGCGCGAGGCGAAGTCGTAGAAGTCGGGCGCGACGAGGTCGGAGCGGTGCGAGGGCTCGACCTCGACGATCACCACGGGCCCGTCGGCGTGAACGATCACGTCGAGGCCCTCTCCGTCGCCCACCCGCCCGCAGAAGGCGTGCGCGGGCGCGCGGTCGGCGCCGTCGCGCACCACCCGCTGCACCGAGGCGAGGTCGAGCGGGTCGAGGAGCGACGCGAGGGGCGCGCCCAGGAGCGCCGCGGGCGTGAGGCCCACGTACTGCGCGGCGTTGTCGCTCACCTGCCGCACCGTGAAGGTCGCGCGGTCGAGCGCGAGGAGCGCGCCGTGGGCCTGCACCTGCCCCGGGATGTGGATGGGCTCGCGGTCGCAGTTGGTGAGGTCGATGGGGGTTTCGGGCGAGACGAAGTTCATGGCGTCGCTGGAGGGCTGTTTCGTGCCGCGGCGCGCCGCGGCAAGCTCACGGGGAAGGTGGTGCCCGTCGGGTCGGAGCGGACCGTGACCGCGCCCCCGAGGGCCGCGGCGGTCTCTTTGACGATGAAGAGCCCGAGGCCCGTGCCCTCTCCGCCCGCGCGTCGGCCGCGCTTGAAGGGGGTGAAGAGGTGCGGCAGGTCGTCGGGCGCGATGGGCGCGCCGTGGTTGTGCACCGAGAGGGTGACCGGGTCGTCTCCGTCGAGGCGCACGGTGACGGGCGCGCCGGGCTGCCCGTGCTGGACCGCGTTGCGCACGAGGTTCGACACCACCTGCGCGACGCGCGACGCGTCGGCGTCGGCCTCGGGCGCGCGGCGCACGTCGAGCACGATGTGGCTCTGCGGCATGGCGGTGCGGAGCTCGTCGACCTGGTCGCGCACGACGGACTCCAGGTCGCGGCGGTTCTCGGCCCGCTCGCTCGCCACGCCCCGGCGGATCGCGGCGCGGTCGAGCACGTCGGCGATGAGCTCGGCCATGCGCCGGGCGCTGCGCTTGAGGCGCTCGACGAGGCGCTCGTCGGGGGCGCGCTCGCGCAGGAGGCGCGTGGCCATGAGGATGGCCGAGAGGGGCGTGCGCAGGTCGTGGCCCACCACGGCGAGGAGGCGCTCCTCGAACTCGGCGGCGAGCTGGGCCTCTTCGTAGAGCCGCGCGCGGTGCAGGGCCTGCGCGACGTGGCGGGCCACGAGGTCGATGTACTCCAGGCCGTCGGCGGGCGGGATGCGATCACGCGGGAAGCGCAGCCCGATCACGCCGATGCGCTCGTCCTGGGAGGCCAAGGGCACAGCGAGCCAGCTCGCGTCGGGGGCTCCCTCGGTGGGGCCGTACGCGCGCAGCTCGTCGAGGGTGTCGACGCGCACGCGCTTGCGGGTGCGCGCGGCGATGGAGAGCGGGGTCGCTTGCGAGAGCGGCACGGTGGCCCACGCGCGCAGGGCCTCGTCGGAGAGGCCCACGGCGGCGAGGAGGTGCACGGCGTCTCCTTGGAGCGCGTAGACGCTGAGGGCCGAGGCGTGCTCGAAGACCGGGAGGTGTCGGGTGACCGCGGCGGCGACCTCGGCGCTGGTGGTCGCCGCGCCGAGCTGGTTCGAGAGGGACTGCAACGCCGCCACGCGCTCGCGGGCCTTGCGCTCCTCGGCGAGGGCGACCTCGGCGGCGACGCGGGCCTCGCGCTCACGTCGGGCCGAGGCGACCTCGGCGCGGCGGAGGGTCTCGAGCTCGCGCTCCAGCCGACCGCGGGTGATGGCGTGGGCGCAGGCGCGGGCGAGGGCGCGGGGGGTGAGGTCGTCCTTGGGGAGGAAGTCGGCGGCGCCGTAGCCGAGGGCGAGGGTGCCCTGCTCGGGGCGCTCGTTGCCGGTGATGACGATGATGGGGAGCTGCTGGTTCGCCACGGCGGGGTGCTGGGCGAGCTCGACGCCGCTGCCGTCGGGCAGCTCCCAGTCGACCACGGCGAGGTCGTAGGCGCTGGCCGAGAGCTTCGCGATCGCGTCGTCGATGGAGGCCGCCTCGTCGATGTCGTAGCGCCGGTGGGGGTCGTCGGAGAGCAGGCGCGCGATCCAGAGTCGGTCGTCTTCGCTGTCGTCGACGAGCAGCAGGCGTATCGAGTGGCGGTTCGGCAAAGGACCTCACTCCGCGCGGGGCGACGGCGCCCCGCCCGTCGGCGACGACGGTGGCGTTCCCTCTTGGGTGGTCGTCACGCAGGCGGCGATGAACGCGTCGAAGACGCGCGCGGCGCTCTGGACGGCGGCCTCTCGCTGCGCGGGCGACGCGGTGCGCGACCAGGCGTCGAGCGCGGCGGTGAAGCGCTTCCACATCGCTCCGACCTCTGGGCCGTACGAGGTCCAGAAGCTCATGCCGTGCTCTGGTGTGAGGCCCAGTGTCGGGCCCAGGGTGCGCGCCAGCACGACGCCTCCCAGGGTCGACCCTTCGAGCACATACCCGCAGCCGAAGCCCTCGGCCACGTCGCGAACCTCGGGCACCTCCGCGGCATCCACCGCGCGCGCGTCGCCCAGCGCCGCGAGGTCGTCGTCGATGCGCTGGGCCTTCCTCCGCTGGGGGAGGTCGGGCAGCCACGCGCGCATCCCCTCGACGGCGTGGAGCCGTGACTCCAACGGCCGCACCACCGCGGCCATGCGGCGGAGCACCTCGGCGTAGCGCTCGCGGGTGAGGGTCTCGGGCCGGAGGTCGAGCCCCGCGTCGAGGGTGGCGTGTCGCTCTCGGGTGGCCTGACGGATCGCGGTCAACAACGAGTCGGGCGCGGCGGCCTCGACATCAGGGGAAGGCACCGACGGACCCTAGCAAACCGTCACCTCGTCGGTAAGGGCTCGCGCGGAGGGGCTCGAAGGCGCGGAACGGCGGTGTTCCTGGGGAGAAGCGTGGGTGCGCCACCGCGCCGCAGGGCGGGCGTCAGCGTGAGGAGGAGGGAGGCGCGACCCGACGGCCGCGAGGAGCATCGGAGGGGGCCGTGCGCGGCGCGGGGGGTTGCCGTGGCCCGCGCCGGGGGGGACTACTGGTTCATCGACTCGAGGAACTCTCGGTTCGTCTCGGTGCGGGTGATCTTGTCGAGGAGGAACTCCATCGAGTCGATCACGTTCAGCGGGTGCAGGAGCTGGCGCAGCAGCCACACGCGCTGGAGCGCGAACTCGGGGAGCAGCAGCTCCTCCTTGCGCGTCGCCGACTTGTTGATGTCGAGGCAGGGGAAGATCCGCTTCTCCATGAGCTTGCGGTCGAGGTGGATCTCGCTGTTACCCGTGCCCTTGAACTCCTCGAAGATCACCTCGTCCATGCGGGAGCCGGTGTCGACGAGGGCCGTGGCGATGATGGTGAGCGAGCCGCCCTCTTCGAGGTTGCGCGCGGCGCCGAAGAAGCGCTTCGGCTTGTGCAGCGCGTTGGCGTCGACGCCGCCCGAGAGGATCTTGCCCGACGGCGGCACCACGGTGTTGTAGGCGCGCGCGAGGCGGGTGATCGAGTCGAGCAGGATCACCACGTGGTTCTTGTGCTCGACGAGGCGCTTGGCCTTCTCGAGCACCATCTCGGCGACCTGCACGTGGCGGGTGGCGGGCTCGTCGAAGGTCGAGCTCATGACCTCGCCCTTCACCGAGCGCTGCATGTCGGTGACCTCCTCGGGGCGCTCATCGATCAGGAGGACGATGAGCTTCACCTCGGGGTGGTTGGTCGAGATCGCGTTGGCGATGTTCTGCAGGAGCACGGTCTTGCCCGCGCGCGGGGGCGAGACGATGAGGCAGCGCTGGCCCTTACCGATGGGCACCAGCAGGTCGATGATGCGGGTGCTGTTGTTCTTGCGGTCGAACTCGAGGTTCAGCCGCTGCTGGGGGTAGAGCGGCGTGAGGTTGTCGAAGAGGATCTTGTCGCGCGAGGCCTCGGGGGGCTCGCTGTTGATCTGGTCGACCTTGAGCAGGGCGAAGTAGCGCTCGTTGTCGCGCGGGGGGCGAACGGTGCCGGTGACGGCGTCGCCCGTGCGGAGGTTGAAGCGGCGGATCTGCGAGGGGGAGACGTAGATGTCGTCGGGGCCCGGGAGGTAGTTGTAGTCGGGGGCCCGGAGGAAGCCGAAGCCGTCGGGGAGGCACTCGAGCACCCCGTGCGCCACCACCTCGCCTTTGCGCGAGGCGTGGGCCTGGAGGAGGGCGAAGATGAGCTCCTGCTTGCGGAGCCCCGCGGCGCCCTCGATGTCGAGCTCCCGAGCCATGGAGACCAGCTCGGGCATGGGCTTCTGCTTCAGTTCACGGAGGTTGATCACGTCCATCGCGGTTCACTGCCATTGCCGGCTTTGCGCCGGCGGTGAGTGCCGGCGGTGAATGCCGCGCGGCGGGTGGGGGTTGCGTGCGGCGTCGCCGAAACTCTCGAGAGAGCCCGCGGGCCCGTGCGCTCACGCGGAGGTGGAATGCGTCGCGCCGGCGTCATCGTTCAAGGCCATGGCTGGTCGTGGGGAGTGACGTGCGACGGGTGCGCTGGGAGTGCGCGGTCGCGGGGCGGAGACGGGTTCGAGCTTCGCGGGAGGGGGGTGGCGTCGGCCGGGGCGCACCCTAGAAGCGGCCCCAGGGTGTGTCAAGCACCGCGAGGCGCAGCGCGGGGCCCGCGGAGAGGGTGAGCGAAGGGGGGCCGTCGAGGAGGTCTCCGTCGAGCATGTACGGGAGCGATGGGGCGTCGGCGGTGACGGTGGCGCGGGCGGTGAGGTGGTCGAGGGATTTGCCCTCGCGCAGGCCCGCGGCGCGCCACACGCGGGGCAGGTCGACGGCGAAGCCGAAGGGCGAGCAGTGGATCCCGAGGAGGTGGAAGACGTCGCTGCGCTCGTTCGCGCGGTGAAAGGGCCGAAAGCCCAGGCCGATCTGGTCGATGGTTCCGCCCGCGACGGTGAGCCAGTCGCGGGTCGACCAGCGCAGGCCCTCGCCGAAGTCGACCGAGGCGCGGATGGGCTGGGCCATGCGAGCGATCATCTCGCCGCCCGTGGCGGCCGAGGCGATGCCCTTGGCGAGCACGCGCGCGGCGGTGACCGGCGAGGGCTCACCCGTGTCGTAGTACTCGCGCAGGTAGCCCTGCACGACCCCGTGCCGAAGAGAAAGCCCAGGCGCTCCCGCGCGCGCACGGTGCCCCGCGGCGCGGTGCGAAAGCGGCCTGACTCCACGAGGCCGCGCAGACGTCGCGCGAGGGCCTCGGGCCTCCCCCGCGGCACGCCCACGGCGTTGGCCACGGTGTTCATCGTGCCTCCGCGGAGGAAGGCCACGGCGGGGAGCTCTCTCCCTTCCCACGCGCGGGCGACGGCGGTGACGGTGACGCCGACGGTGCCGTCTCCGCCCACGACCCCGACGACGTCGACGTCTTCATCGCGCGCGCGTTCGAGCCCGCGGTCGAGGTCTGCGAGGGTGCCCGCGGCGATGACGGTCGCGCCGCGGCCCACGGCCTCGGTCACGCGGTGCACGACCCCCGGGTCACGGCGCACGTGACCCGCGCGGGTGTTGATGACGACGGCGACGCGGTGTCGGTGCACGCGGGCTTCAGCCACCGAGCCGCACGGTGCGCGCGGCGCCCGCGGGGAGGCGCACCCAGACCGAGCGGGTGGCGGCGTCGCTGAGCCATCCCTCGGGGTTGGCGTCGAGGGCGGCGCGGTCGGCGCGCGAGGTCACGGCCGCTCCGTCGACGGTCACGGCGGTGACGGCGCGGTCGGCGCGCACACGGAGGAACACGGGCCGCGTGAGCGCCGGGAGGGTGACGGTGACCGCGCCCATGGAGTCTGTCTGCTCGATCACGCCGGTGCGCTCGTCGCGGTTCATCCCCGAGTCGTGGAGGGTGAAGCGGGTGGTGGTGGTCGAGGGCCACACCAGCACGGTGAGCGCGTTGGCCTGGGCCGCGGTGCCGAGCCCGGTGGAGTCGTCGGAGACCTCCATCGGGAGGATGGCGCCCTCGCGGGCGTAGAGGGGCACGCGCGCGCGGTTCGAGGTGTCGACGGCGGCGAGGGTGATGCCTCCGGTGATGGCGTCGGTGGAGGGCGCCCACCAGTCGTACCAGCGGCCCGCGGGGAGCGTGACGCTGCGGGTGCCGTTGCCGTCGAGCACGGGCGCGACGAGGAGGGCCTCGCCGATGAGGTAGCGGTAGTCGCCCGCCCACGAGGCCATCTCGCCCTGCGGGTGGAGGATGGCGGTGCGCGCGGCGTAGGCCTCCTGGGTGAGCGAGAACCAGAAGGGCACCATCTGGTGGTGGAGCTTGGCCCAGTAGCGGTAGAGGGTGGTGGTCTCTTCGGCGCGCTCGGGCACGGTCCACGGGGCGAAGTTTCCGCGGCCGTGGAGCTGCATGAAGGGGTTGAGCGCGCCCACCGCGACCCAGCGCGCGAAGGTGTCTTGCGAGAAGGGGATGCGGTCCATCGACAGCATGTTGCGGTCGTCGAAATCGAGGTAGCCGCCGACGTCGGAGCCCACCACCACGTAGCCCGCGGCGGCGGAGCGGAAGATGTGGTCGAGCGCGTCGGAGAGGCCGTACCAGTCGCGGCGGTTGTCACCCACCCACGCGACGGGGGCGTGCTCTCTGCGCGCGAAGAACCTCCCGCTGAACTCGTACGACTCGTCCCAGGGGCGGACCATGGTGACGAACTCGCGCCCGCGGCGCTGCTGGCCGTAGGCGTAGAAGTCCCGGTAGTAGCTCTCGGAGTACTCCTGGTGGGGGACCGTGCCCGCCGCCGTCTGCACCGTGGGGGTGTTCACGTAGGAGTCTCCGAAGTCGAGCTTCCACCCGTCGATGCCCGCGGTGTAGAGCGGGTCTTGCTGACGGTGCCACCACGCTCGCGCGCGGGGGTTGTAGAAATCGAGGGACGCGCCGCGGCCCTTCCACCAGGTGTAGGTGGCGCCGCCGTTGACGAAGAAGTCGCAGGCGAGGCCCTCTTCGAGGTTGGGCGAGGGGCCAACGTAGGTGTCTCCGCCCATCTCGAAGTCGAACGACTGCCGGTTCACGAACTGCGTGATCCAGAGGACCACGCGCACCCCGCGGGAGTGCATGTCGGTGACGAGCGCGTTGAAATCCCCGTAGCGCGAGGGGTTGGGGACGAAGGTGTTGTAGTGGGTCTCCCAGGGGCTATCGAGCACGACGGCGCCCACGGGGATGTCTCGGTCGCGGAAGCCGTCGACGAAGGCGTAGGTGTCGGCGCGGTCGGAGATGTCCTTCGAGATCCACGGCTCGAAGGCCCAGCGCGGCGTGTAGAGCGTGGGCTCGGGCACGTCTTCGCCGCCGCCGTCCCAGGTGCAGCCCGGCGCGGGGCCGGCGTCTTGATCGACCACGTCTCCGTCGGGGCTCGACGTGTCGGGCGCGACGTCGGTCGCGGCGTCGACGGACGCGTCGGTGACGGTGGCGTCGGGGGTCTGGGTCGCGGGTTCGCTCTCGCAGGCGGTGAGGAGAAGCAAGGCGCAAGGGATCAGTCGGCGCATCGGGCGCGCAGCTTATCCCATCCCGCGCGGGGGAGTTGCTCGCCCGTGTGACACGGCGTATCCGTCGCGGGATGGAGCTCGTCTTCACCCGCGCGCACACGAAGGACCTCGCGACCTTGAGGTCGTTGGTGAGCGAGCGCGTGGCGCACTGGGCGACGCGCTACCCGCAGCTCGACCTCTCGTCGCACTACCGCTGGCGCGACGAGCGCACCGCCGTGGGCGCGTACCGCGGAGGCGAGGGCACGGTGACGCTCGGCGAGCGCGAGGTGACGGTGCGGCTGGAGCTGCCGTTCTTCGCGCGGCCCTTCAAGGCGAAGATCGAGGGCTTCGTGAACCGCGAGCTCGACGACGCGCTGCGGGCGTAGTCGACAGCTCCCTCACGTAGTGCGCGAGCGCCCAGATGTCCCTCGGAGGGAGCGCGCCGTACCACGTCGGCATGGGCGTCCCACCCAGGCCCATCGCGATGGAGCGCGCGAGGCTCGCGACGTCGTCTCCAGCGCGCACCGGGTGGCGCGTGAAGTCCGTCGCGAGCGCCCACGCGCGGTGGCCCTCTTCGTACACCGCGCGCGAGGTCTCTACGTCGGGTCGCAGCGCGACGTCGCGCGTGCCTTGAAGCGCCATCGCGTGGTCGCGCACCCGCTCGACGGGCACGTACGACGGGTGACACGCGATGCACTGCGCGAGGCCGTGGTAGACCGCCTCTCCGCGCGCGACGCCCGCGGCGTGGTCGTTCGTGAAGGGGTCGGCCCACGCTGGTGAGCGCAGGTCGAGGGGCGTGCCTGAGCGCTCGCGCCTCCACCGCGGAGAGAGCCACTGTGCGTAGCGCGACGCCGCCGTCGCCTCGCGCGCGCTCAGGGGCCACGGTCGCATCGCCGTGCCGCGCAGCCCTCGTGTGGATCGTGCGACGCAGGTCGTCGAGGGTCGGGAAGCCCCCCGACGGCACCGACGCGAACTTGTACACGCCGCGCGTCAGGTCCGTGGCGCTGGGACGAGGCCCACGCCCGAGGGGCCGTCTCCGTGACCGCGCGCGCCGTGGCAGCCCGCGCAGTGTTGCAGGTACAGGTCGCGCCCGAGGGTGAGCGTCTCGGACGAGACCTCTCTCCGCCGAGGGTGTCGGCCGCGACGGGAGGGAGGCGCGTGAGCGCGGGCGCGTGGAGCGATCCCGGTGTCGCGGTGGCGCAGGACGCGCGCGGCGACGGCGAGGGTCGCGACGAACATCAGCGCCGACGCGGCGAGGCAGAGGGCGGCGAGGCGCGACGCGGTCATGGCTCTCGCGGAGCGCGCAGCGCACGAACGAGGTCGCCCGCGAGGAGGAGCTGCGCAGCGCCGAGGAGGTACGCGCCGAGGGTGGCGGCGAGGTTCCACGCGCGCGCGGCGTCGAGGTAGCGGTAGGCGGAGACGGACCACACGCGGCGGGGCATCCCCATGAATCCGAGGCGGAGCATCGCGCCGAACGCGACGAGCGCGCCGACGAGCGAGAAGCGCGAGGTGCCACCGCGCGACGCGCAGCGAGAGCGGACGCGCGAAGAGGTCGCCCGCGTAGTGGTGCAGCGCGGTGAAGAGGCCGAGAGAGGAGCGAGGCCGCCATCACCAGGTGCAGGTGGCCGACGACGAAGTGCGTGTCGTGGAGGTACAGGTCCGTCGGGATCACCCCGAGGTGGAGGCCGGTGAGCCCTCCCGCGACGAACACTCCCGCGGTCGCGAGCGCGTAGCGCGACGCGGGCGAGGGGTGAGGGAGGCCCCGCGCGCGGTCATCGCCCAGCTCCACACGAAGACCGACGAGGGCAGCGAGATCACCAGCGTGAGCGTCATGAAGGCCTGCGCGAGGCCGGCGCTCAAGCCCGTCGCGAAGAGGTGGTGGCCGTAGACCGCGCCCGAGAGCGCCGTCACCGCGGCCATCGACGCGACCACCGCGCGGTAGCCTGCGGAGGGCGATCGGCGGCGCGGGAGAGCGCGTCGGCGACGAGGCCCCACACCGGGAGGATGAGCACGTAGACCTCCGGGGTGACCGAAGACCCAGAAGAGGTGCTGCTGGAGGAGGGTCTCCGCCCGCGGAGGTGGGAGCGCCCATCGCGGCGATGAAGTGACGCGTGCCGAGCGCGCGGTCGGAGAGGAGCAACACGCTCACGGCCGCGAGCACGGGCGCGAAGAGGAGGTTGAGCACCGCCGCGAAGAACCACCCCCACGCGGCGAGGGGGAGGGAGGTCCACGCGACGGCGCGCGGGCGCGTGACGACGGTGGCGACGGTGTTCGCGGCGTGGGTGAGCGTCGAGGCGACGGCGACGAGGAGCGAGACGAGCCAGAGAGACGTCCCGAAGCCTGGGGAGTACGCGTCGGTGGAGAGCGGGGCGAGGCCGATCCACCCCGCGGCGGCGGTGCCGAGCGGAGACAGCGCGCTCGCGACGAGGAGGAGCGTGGCGAGCGACTGCAACACGAGCGCGGCGACGGACCATCGCGGGAGCGCCATGTCGTCGCGGCCACAGAGGCGAGGGAGCGCCGCCGTGGAGAGGCCCTGGATGAGCATCGGGCCGAGCGCGAAGAAGATCATCACGGTGCCGTGCATCGTGAGGAGCGCCGTGTAGCGCCGCGCGCCCACCGCGCCGTCGTCGAGGGGGAACAACGCCGCGCCGACGATGGGCACGGGGCGACCGGGGAAGGCGAGCTGCCACCGCAGGAGCATCGCGAGCGCGCCCCCCGCGAGCGCCGAGAGCGCGCCGAGCGAGAGCGTGAGCCGCGCGACGCGACGGTGGTTCACGGCGGCGTCCAGGGCCAGGCGAGGTCGTCTTCGCGCGCGCCCGCGTCGGTCGCGGCCTCGCGGCGACGTCGCTGCTCGACCGAGAGCGCGTGCGTGCGGGCGGTGAAGTCCGCGGGCGAGACGAGGTGGAGCGCGGCGCGCATCTGGTAGTGGGCGGGGCCGCAGAGCGAGCTGCACGCGGCCTCGACCTCGGCGGGTCGCGCTGCGGTGAACCACAGGTGCGTGGTGCGACCGGGGATCGCGTCGCTGCGCGCGCGGAGCTGCGGGATGTACAGCCCGTGCACCACGTCGCGGGAGCGCAGCGCCATCACCACGGGGCGCCCCGCGGGGAGCGTCACGTCGTCGAGGGTCACCACGTCGTCGGGCGTTCCGAAGAGGTCGTCGTCGCCCGCGAGGCGGAACTGCCACGAGAACCTCCGCGCGAGCACCTCGACGCGCACCACGTCGGGGCCGCGCGGGGCGCTCCAGCGGTGGTCGAGGTCGCGGCGCGCGCGCAGCCCGATGAGGAGCTCGATGACCAGCACGAGCGCGAGCACGCCCGCGACGGAGCCCGTGGCGGTGGAGAGCGTTCGGCGCTTCGACAGGAGCGCGAGGGCGAAGGCGAGGAGGGTGAGTGCGAGCGCGCCCGCGGTGACCCACGAGACGAGGCGCAGGAGGGCGTCGATGCGGTGCCCGTCGACGGAGGCGTCGGGCGGCACGGCGGCGCTACGCGGGCCAGTGGAAGAGCATGAGGTACACGAGCACGCCCGTGACCGAGACGTACATCCACACGGGGAAGGCCACGCGCGCGACGCGGCGGTGGGCGTCGTAGCGCTTCTTGATCTCCGAGAGCCACAGCGCGTAGAGGGCCAGCGGGGGCACGGCCATCGCGAGGACCATGTGCGAGATGAGGAGCGCGAAGTACGCGACGCGCACGCCGCCGTGGCCGGGGAAGGGCCGCGAGGGGTAGAGCGCCACGCGCACGAGGTACGACGTGAGGAAGAGCGCCGAGCAGGTGAGCGCGGCGAGCATGAGCTTGCGGTGCAGCTCGCGCTGGCCGCGGCGGATCGCGCGCACGGCGAGGCCGAGGCACACGCCGCTCGCGCCGTTGAGGAAGGCGTTGTTGGTGGCGAGCAACTCGCTGGTGGTCATCGGGACGCGAGCCTCCGCGCGGCGTCGACCACCGCGTCGAGGTCCTCGTCGTTGGCGCGGAAATACCCGCGGATGCGGCCGTCGCCGTCGACGAGGAGGATGTGGCCTCCGTGGAGGATGTTGAACTGCTGGTCGCGGGCTTCGACGGGGGTGAGGTTCGCCTCGAGGGCGACCCTGAACCCGTCGACCGCCACGCGCTGCACGGCGTCGATGGGCCCGGCGAGGAAGGTCCACCGGTGCGTGTCGGCGCCGTAGCGGCGGGCGTAGGCGTCGAGCTGCGCGGGCGTGTCGACGATGGGGTCGACGGAGAAGGAGACGATGCGCACGCGGTCGCCGAGGTCGGCGGTGCGGTCTTGCACGCGCTTCAGGTGCCGGGTGAGCCGAGGGCAGATCGAGGGGCAGGAGGTGAAGAAGAAATCCGCGACCCAGACGTGGCCGCGCAGGTCGCTCAGCCCGAAGGGGCGGTCGGCCTGCGAGGTGAGGCTGAACGCGGGCACCGTGCCGTAGACGGGCAACGCCTGCGAGGCGCGCGCGCGCAGGGTGAGCACCACGGGGAGCGCGATGACGAAGGCCAGCCAGAGGGCGGTGCGGAGCGGGTGGCGGGCCATCGCGTCGAGGGCGCGCGAGGGGAGCGAGCGAGGAGAGGGCGCGGGAGACGGAGACGTCTCGGTGGGCGGGTCGGCGACGTCGGCGGCGTCGCGCGCGGCGGTCATGGCGCGCGGTGGTCGACCACGAGCGCGAGGAAGAGGCCCGTGAGGTAGAGGAGAGACAAGAGGAACTCGCGGCGCGACCAGCGGCGCATGTCGCGCGCGCGCAGGCCGTGGAGGCCCGAGCCGAGGAAGACTCCGCCCAGGACGCCCGCGGTGAGGGGGTAGAGCCACCCCGTGCGCGCGAGGAGAGACGGGTCGAGCGAGGCCGCGATGAGCGGGATGGTCCAGAGGAAGGTGTGCCAGCGCGAGGCGCGGTCGCCCCACACGGCGGGCACGGTGCGAACACCCGCGCGGGCGTAGTCTTCGCGGCCGAGCACGGCGATGGCGAGGAAGTGTGGGAGCTGCCAGAAGAACATCACCGCGAAGAGGGCGAGGCCCGGGGCGGCGATGGTGTTGGTGACCGCGGTGTAGCCCATGAGCGGCGGCAGCGCGCCGGGGACGGCGCCGACCCAGAGGGCCCAGGGGCTCCGGGTCTTCATGGGGGTGTAGGCCGCGACGTAGCTCAGGAGCGCGAGGAGACCCAGCGCGCCGGTGAGGGCGTTGACGCCCACCCAGAGCACGGGGATGGAGAGCAGCGAGAGCCCCACGCCGAAGGCGAGGGCGAGGGTGGGGTCGACGCGCCGCGCGGGGAGGGGGCGGTTGCGGGTGCGGTGCATCCGCGCGTCGAGGTCTCGCTCGAGCCAGCAGTTGAGCACGTGCGCGCCGGCGACGGCGAGGGTGGTGCCCGCGAGGGCGAGGGCCACCGAGGCGTCGCGCAGGCGGCCGCCCGCGAGGAGCGCTCCGCCCGCCGCGGTGCAGAGCACGAGCGAGGCGAGGCGGGGCTTGGTGAGCGCCACGAGGTCTCGCGCCGACGGTGTGGCGCGAGGGAGCGTCGTGACCTCGGCGTCGGCGGGCGACGGATGAGGTTGCGCGAGTGCCATCGGAGTGGTGCCGGAGCGGGCGGGTCTATGCCCGCTGCCTCTGTGAGTGTCAAGGTGACCGCCGTGCGCGCGCGGTCGTTCATAGGGATGCTCGCGGTGGCCGTCCCGGCTTCGGCGATGGCGTGCCCGCAGTGCGCGCGGGTCGAGCCCGTGCAGGGCGGCGGCGCCCTCGCGTGGCTCGCGGCGCTCCCCCTCGGTCTGATGGTGGTGGGGGCGCTCGCGCTGTGGCGGTGGTGGGCGCGCGAGGGCTCGCGGCCGGGCGACGGAGTGGGGTAGAGTCCCGCGCTGGAGTCGTGAGCGCGTCTGAAGGTCAGGCCGATCGCACGTCGACCCATGCGACGTCGCGTCCGCTGGGGCCTGGTGCGGTCTTCGCGGAGAAGTACCAGGTGGTGCGACGTCTCGGCGCGGGCGGCATGGCCGACGTGTACGAGGTCGAGCACGCCACCACGCGGAGACGTCTCGCGCTGAAGCTCCTGCGCCCCGAGGTGAGCGGGAGCCGGGTCAACGTCGAGCGCTTCTACCGCGAGGCCAGCGTGTGCGCGGGCATCGACAGCGACCACATCGTGCAGATCATCGACTGCGACGTCGACAAGGCCACGTCCATCCCCTTCCTCGTGATGGAGCTCCTCCAAGGGAAGGACCTCGCGACCTGGGTGCACGAGGGCTTCGACGCGGGCGCGCCGCCGCCCACCGCGCTCGTCCTCACGGTGCTCAAGCAGGTCGCGTCGGCCCTCGACAAGGTCCACGCCCGAGGGATCGTCCACCGCGACCTCAAGCCCGCGAACCTCTTCCTCACCTTCCCGAGCGACGGCCCGCCGCGGCTCAAGATCCTCGACTTCGGCGTCGCGCGTCTCGTCACCGACACCGAGCTCTCGTCCCCCGGCAAGGTCGGCACGCCGCTCTACATGTCCCCGGAGCAATTGCGCGCGGGAGAGGCCGGGCCCGCGGCCGACATCTGGGCCCTCGCGCTCATCACCTACGAGCTCTTCGTCGGCGCCCCCTACTGGGAGGGCAACACCGCCGCGACCCTCTTCGCGCGCATCCCCGACCGCGAGGCGCACCCCCAGCCCTCGACCCTCGCCGCGCGCCACAACGTCACCCTCCCGCGCGCCTTCGACCTCTGGCTCCTGCGCTGCATCGACCCCGACCCCGCGCGCCGCCCCCCCACCGCGGGCGCCGCCGTCGGAGACCTCCTGCGCATCTTCGACCCCAAGGCCACGCAGCCCCCTCGTCGTCGCCGCCTCCCTCCGAGCGCGCGTCGATCGCTCCCTCCGAGCGCGTCTCAGGCCGCCCCGTGCCCCCGCGCGGCAGCCTCTCGCCCGCGCCCCGCGGGGCGCGCCTCCCGCGCCGCGGTGCCGCCCCAGATCCCCATGCCCGGCGCCGCGAAGGGCTCGACCCCGACGAGATCGAAGACCTCACGGCCACCGCCGACCTCAGCGGCCTCGGCCCGCGCAAGGTCGTCTCGCGCCTTCGCAACGTGCACGGCGCGCCCACCACGCGCATGGAGCCCGTGAAGCGCGAGGCCCCCACCACGCGCATGGAGCCCGTGAAGCTCGCCCCCGCCGCGGCCCTGCCCGCTCGAGTCGAGGTCACGCCCGCGGTGTTGCCCGCCGACGAGGCCGTCACGGGCGAGCTCCCCCGCGCGCGATTGCACCCGCACCTCACGCCCATCGAAGACAGCGCGCCGCCCATCGTGGTGCCCCCGTCGGCGACGCGCGCGAGTGCGCCCAGCGAGGCCGCCGTCGAAGAGGTCGAGGCCGACGACGACGTCGAGGTCGAGGAGGTCGAGGCCCAGCCCGCGACCCCAACACCCACCCCCGCGCCCGCTCCGGTGGCCGAGGTCGCCGAGGCCCGAGGTCGACGACGGCACCGACACGCTCACCGCGAAGCTCTCGGCGGTGATGGAGGGCAGCGCCCGAGGCGCGGCGGCGCATCCCGCGCGCGATGGAGCTGCAGGCGACGGCGATCCTGCCGCGGCGAAGCCCGCGGCGCCCGGTGCGGCCGCGGCTGCTCGCGCTCGCGGCGGCGGGAACCCTCGCGCTCGTGGGCACCGCGGCGTGGGTGCTGGTGAGAGACCGTCGCCCCGCGCCTCCGCCGCGGGTGGTCGATGACAGGATCTGGCGCGCGCCCTCGGCGGCGGAGCGCATGGCGCTCGGAGAGCTGGTGACCGCGTGGTCGGGCGCGCTGCGCGACCGGGTGACGGCGGGGCGCGGCATCGGCCCGGCGCGGGGAGAGCCCCCACGGGGATCGACACGGCCGCGAGCTTCGCGGCGCTGATGGCCGGTCACCGCGCGGGGGCCGTGCTGCCCGCGTCGGAGCAGGTGGCGCTGCTGGTCGCGCTCGACCGCTTCCGCGGCCCGTCGGGGTGGACGGTGCCTGGCGATCACAACGCACTCCGCGCGAGCGGTCGGGCGACGGCGTGGGCGCTCACGGCCTACGCGGCGATGACCGAGGTGTCGCACGCGCCCGCGGCACTGGAGCGGGTGCGCGTCGCGCGCGCGGCGCTCCTCGCGCTGCGCACGCCCGAGGGTGACCGAGCGCGCGGGCGGCCGCCGAGGTCGACATCGAGGCCACGGCGCGGGCCGTGCGCGCCCTCGCCGCGGCGGAGCAGGTCGACCCCGCGACGCCGAGGCCGACCGCGACGCGCGTCGCGCGCTGGTGGCCGTGCTGCGGCGGTGGTTGGACGACCCCGCCCACGGACCAGCCGCGACCCGAGGCTGCACGACCTGGCGCTGCGGGCCCTGTGGCTCTCGCGCGAGGCGGGCGCCGAAGACGCCGCGCGGGTGCGCCGATGGGTCGACGACGTGGCCGCGCGGGTGGGGGCGTCGGGCCCGGAGAGACCCCGGCGTGGCTGCCGCGCGCGGCGCTGGCCCTGGGCGCGGTGCTGCGCGCGCCGGGCGAGGCCCTGGGCGAGGGCGAGCGGCGCAGGCTCTCGACGGCGCTTCGGGAGTCGCTGGGCGCGCTGGAGCGCTCGCGCGGCGCGGCGGTGGCAGGCGCGACGGTGGAGCTCGCGGAGTCGACCCTCGCGGCGGCCGGGTGCTGCGGTAGGCGAACGACGGCGGTGTCGCGACGGGGTGTCGCGACAGTGACGTCGGGGGTGGAGCAGGGCGCCCCGCCCTGGGAGGGCGGGGCTACGAGGCGGGCGCGCTCAGGGGCGCGAGACGGTGATGGAGTACGCGCCGCGGCCGGGTTGCAGCCGTCGATGTACAGGGTGTGGATGCCCTGGCCCGCGGGGATGGTGGTCGAGAGGTTCGACTGGAGGCCGCAGGAGCTGCCGCCGTCGTCGTTGCAGACCGAGCCCGTGGAGCCGGTGCGGGTGGCCGAGCGCTGGTCGAGCTCGGTGTCCCACGTGGCGCGGCCGCAGGTGGAGGCGGTGAAGGCGCCGCCGGTGAACGACGGGCAGGTGTGCCAGAAGTAGGTGTTCTCGGTGTTGCCCGAGCAGCACGGAGGCCGAGATGCGCCCGGTGCCCGTGGGGGTGGTGCCCGACGGGGTGCTGGTGCCCGCGGCGAGGGCGGTGAGGGTGCCGCTGCCGATCGGGAGGTGCTGGAAGCGGACGGTCGACGCGCCCGACGCGCAGCCCGAGAGCACGAGGTAGTACGTGCCCGCGGAGAGGCGGGCCATGATCTGGGTCTGGAGGCCGGTGTTGCAGCCCGCGAGGCCGCCGTCGTCGTCGTAGGCCTGGCCGCCCGTGAGGTTGGCCGCGGTGATGTTGGTCCCGGCGCTGTTCTGGAGGAACAGCGAGGTGTCCCAGGTCGTGCCCACGGTGTCGGCGTAGACGATCTCGTCGGCCGTGAGGACGAAGCGGAAGAAGACGTCGTTGCCCGAGGTGCACGAGGTCGGGCCCGTGGTGTCGTTGCGGGCGTTGGTGGTGTTCGCCGACAGGAGCACCTGCGGGTTGGTGAGGCTGATGGCGGTCGCGCCGGCGCGGGTGTCGTTCGAGGGCGGGGTCACGCACGACCCGGCGCGGCAGAAGGTGCCCGTGCCGCAGACGCGGTTGCAGCCGCCGCAGTTGTTGTTGTCGGTCTGCGTGTCGACGCAGGTGCCGCAGAGCGACCGGCCCGTCGGGCAGGTGTTCACCGCGTAGCGCACCTGGTAGGCGCCGCTGCCCGAGCAGGCGTCGACGATGAGGGTGTTGAGCCCGGCCTGGTTGGCGGTGGTCGCGGGCACCGAGGCGGTGACCGTCGAGCCGCGGCCGCACGAGGCGACGTTGACGTCGTCGTTGCAGACGCCCGCGGCCGAGCGCAGCGCGCTGTACTGCGCGATCTCGACGTCGTAGGCGGTGGTGGTGCCGCAGGTCGAGGCCCAGAAGGTCGTGGCCGCGGCGGAGGGGCAGGTGACCCACCACAGGGCGTTCTCGGCGCCGCCGGAGCAGCACGAGGTGGTGACGGTGCCCGTGCCCGACACGGTGCCCGACGCGGTCTGCGCCGCGCTCGTGGGGTTGATCGCCGTCGCCGCGCCGTTGCCCGCCGGCAGGTGCTGGAAGTGGATCGCCGCCGCGCCCGCGCTGCAGCCCGAGAGCACGAGGTAGTAGGTGCCCGGGTTGAGCCGCGCGACGATGAGCGAGTAGCGCACCGTGGTGCCCACGCGGCAGAGCGACGCGTCGTCGTTGCAGGTGAGCTGGCCCGTGCCCGGCGAGGTCACGTTCGCGCCGGCGCTGTTCTGGAGGAACAGCGAGGTGTCCCAGGTCGAGCCGAGGGTGTCGGCGTAGACGATCTCGGGCTGGGTGAGGGTGAAGCGGTAGAAGACGTCGTTGCCCGACGTGCAGCCGCACGCGCCCGTGGTGTCGTTGCGCGCCGCCGAGGTGTCGGCGTTGATCGTCTGCGACGGCTGCGCGAGGCTGATGGTGGTCGCGCCCGAGCGGGTGTCGTTCGCCGGCGGCGTGCCGCGGCACGCGCCCATGGTGCACGAGGTGCCCGTCATGCACGGGCGGTTGCACCCGCCGCAGTGCGCGCTGCTGGTGCTGGTGTCGACGCACGACGAGCCGCAGAGGGTCTGCCCCGTCGGGCAGCCGCAGCTCCCCGCGGTGCAGGTCTGGCCCGACGCGCAGGCGCGGCCGCACATGCCGCAGTTGGCGCGGTCGGTCTGGGTGTTCACGCACGACGACCCGCACGCGGTCTGGCCCGAGGGGCAGCCGCAGGAGCCCGAGGTGCAGGTCTGACCCGAGGGGCACGCGGTGCCGCAGCCGCCGCAGTTCGACGCGTCGGTCTGGGTGTTCACGCAGGTGGAGCCGCAGAGGGTCTGGCCCGAGGCGCAGGCGCACGACCCGGCCGAGCAGCTACGCCCCGAGGGGCAGGCGTTGCCGCAGGAGCCGCAGTTGGTCGCGCTGGTCTGGAGGTTCACGCACGACGAGCCGCACATCGACTGCCCCGACGGGCAGGTGGTGTCGGTGGAGCACGACCCGGCGCGGCAGACCTGGCCCGCGGGGCACACGGTGCCGCAGGAGCCGCAGTTGGCGTTGTCGGTCTGCGTGTCGGCGCAGGCGGCGCCGCACATGGTCTGGCCCGAGGGGCAGCCGGTCATGCCGCCGGTGCACATCCCGCTGGAGCAGGTCTGGCCGGGCGCGCACGCGCGGCCGCAGCCGCCGCAGTTGGTGGTGTCGGTGCCGGTGTTCACGCACGAGGCGCCGCAGAGGGTCTGGCCCGAGGGGCAGCCCATGGCCATGCAGGTGCCCGCGGTGCAGCGCTCGCCCGCGCCGCAGGCGGTGCCGCAGCCGCCGCAGTTGGCGACGTCGGTCTGCGGGTCGATGCACGCGCCGGCGCAGAGGGACTGGCCCGAGGGGCACGACATCGAGGCCATGCACACGCCGCTGGAGCAGGCCTCGCCGGCCGCGCAGGCGTTGCCGCAGGAGCCGCAGTTGGCGACGTCGGCGCTGGTGTCGACGCAGGCGGTGCCGCACGCGGTCTGGCCCGACGGACAGCTCACGGGGGTCATGCAGGTGCCGCCGGTGCAGGTGTCGCCGGTGGGGCAGGCGTTGCCGCACGCGCCGCAGTTGGCGGCGTCGGAGCCGGTGTCGACGCACGACGATCCGCAGCGGGTCTGGCCCGCGGGGCAGTCGGTCTGCGACGCGCAGGCGCCGGCGGTGCAGGTCTGGCCCGCGGAGCACGCGTTGCCGCAGGAGCCGCAGTTGTCGTTGTTGGACGCGGTGTCGACGCAGACGTCGCCGCAGCGGGTCTGGCCCGCGCCGCAGGGGGTGGGGCCCGTGTCGGGGGGATTGCCGACGTCGTTGTCGGAGCCGGTGTCGTCGACGAAGCCCGAGTCCTCTTCGACGACGGGCTGCTCGCCGCCGGCGCAGCCCAGGGTCAAGGCCAGCGCGGTCGCCAGCCACCAACGTGCACGCATCATGAAGCTCTCCTGTGGGAATCCGCGCGCCCTCCGCGAGGCTCCGCCCGCGCGCGGTCACGCGCCCCGATGGGGGAGCGCGCCGCGACGATGGAGAGGTCTCAGAGGGTGCAGGGTGGCGGGCAGGGAGCCCAAGCGCGTGGGTCCTGTCCGTAACGCGCGCGCGTTCTCGCACAGGAGCGCGCCGCGGCACAAGGCCCCCACCCTGACGAGGGCGAGGCCCGCGCGGCGCGTCGACGTCGCGGTGGTGGCTTCGGACGAGCGCGGAGGGAGGTCAGCCCAGGGCGCGGCGGAGCTCGCTCTTGATACGGTCTTCGATCTTGCCCTTGATCATCCGCATCGCGAAGCCGAGCTCGACCTGCACGCGCACGTTGTTGTCGGTGACCGTGAAGGTGCCGGTGGTGGGCTTGGTGATGCGGAAGACGTCGCCGTCCCAGTTGCCCTGCACGCCGAACTCGCTGCGGATCTTCTCGATGACCTCGTTGGACTTGGCCTTGGCGGCCTCCTTGCCGAGCGAGTGGTTGTGCGAGATGTCGATGTCGGCCATGTCGTTCCTCCTCGTCGGGCGATCCTCCCGCCCGCGTCACGGGGGAGGGACCATCACCCCGTCAGGTAGCGCCGTCAATCACTTCGAGCGCCATCTCCCAGCGCTCGAGCGGGGGCATCACGTAGGCGCCCACCACGCGGTCGCGCACCGCGAGGAGCATCTCGCGCGCGATCGAGACGCCCTCCTTGCGCGCGGCGGGGCCTGAGCCCACGCGGCGCATGCGCTCGCGGATCGCGTCGGGCACGCGCATCCCGGGCACCTCGTTGTGGAGGAACTCCGCGTTGCGGTGGCTCGCCAGCGGGAGCAGGCCCACCATCACGGGCACGCCCAGGGGCTTCACGTCGTCGAGGAAGCGGTCGAGCACCGCGGGGTCGTACACGGGCTGCGTGAGCACCAGCTCGGCCCCGGCGTCGACCTTGCGCTTCAAGCGCGCGAGCTCGCGGGGGTAGTCCATCGCGGCGGGCTCGGCGCCGGTGGTGAGCACGAAGGAGGTGACGCCGCCGATGGCCTTTCCGCCCGGGTCGCGGCCGTGGTTCAGCCCGCGCACGAGGCGCAGGAGCCCGATCGAGTCGAGGTCGTACACCGCCGTGGAGTCTGGGAAATCCCCCATCTTCGGCGGGTCGCCCGTGATGATCACCAGGTTGCGCACGCCGAGCTCGTGCGCGCCCATGATGTGGCTCACGGTGCCGAGGGTGTTGCGGTCGCGGCAGCAGACGTGGAGGAGCGGCTCGATGCCTTCTTGAATGAAGCGCGCGGCGAGGGCGAGGTTGCTCATGCGCGCGCTGGCGCGGGGGCCGTCGGCGATGTTGATGACGTCGACGCCGCTCGCGACGAGGTGCTTCGCGGCGGCGATGGCGCGCGAGGCGTCCATCCCGGTGGGCGGGTTCACTTCGACGCTCACGAGGAATTTCTTCCCGACCTTCGAGCCGAAGGGAGACTTGTCGGCGAGCGCGACGGGCTCGACGCCGGGGGGCAGCGGGGCGGGAGACTCCACGCCCTGGTGCACGCCGGGGTCGGCGGGGCCCTCGGCGCTCGCGCCCGCGGAGATCGACCCGCCCTGCTCGTGCGCGTGCATGCGGGCGGCGTTCGACGCGCGGCGGATGTGCTCGACGGTGGTGCCGCAGCAGCCGCCGATGAGGCGCACGCCGAGTCGGATGAGCCGTCGCGCGTAGACCCCGAAGTACTCGGGGTTGGCCATGTAGATGAACCTCCCCTCGACGCGCCGCGGGATGCCCGCGTTGGGCATGGCCGCGAGGGGCAGGCCCACGCCCCTCATGCGCTCGACGGAGTCGTAGACGCCCGCCGGGCCGTCGCCGCAGTTCACGCCGATGACGTCGGCGCCCCACTGGGCGAGCTTCTCGGCCATGGCCTCGGGGGCGTCCCGTCGGCCATGGCGCCGAAGGTGTCGAAGGAGACGGTGGCGATGATGGGAGGTCGGCGGCCTCGCGCACGGCCTCGATGGCGACGCGCATCTCTTCGGGCGCGCGCATGGTCTCGATGATGATGACGTCGGCGCCCGCGAGGCCCTGTGCCTGCTCGATGAAGGCCGAGCGGACGTCGATGAGGTCCTGCGCCGAGGGGCCCTTGTGGGTGAGGCCGGTGGGGCCGATGGAGCCGGCGACCCAGGCGGTGGTGACGTTGGCCTCGGCGATGGCCTCGCGCGCGAGCCGCAGGCCGGCCTCGTTCAGCTCGCGGACCTTGTGCTCGAGGCCGAAGCGCGAGAGGCGAAAGCGGTTGGCGCCGAAGGTGTTGGTCTCGATGAGCTGCGCGCCCGCGCGGAGGTAGTCGCGGTGGATGCCGCGGATGAGGTCGGGGCGCGAGAGGCAGACCTCCTCGAAGTTCTGGTTGTAGAGCACGCCGCGCTCGTAGAGCTGGGTGCCCATGGCGCCGTCGGCGACGATGGGGCGGTCACGGAGCGCGTCGAGGAAGGCCGTGTTCATCGGCCCGCGGGCATAGTGCCGGGCGCGCGGATGCGCAATGGAGATGCGCGGGGTTGAACGGCGCTGAGGGCGCTACGGCAGGCAGCACTTCTTGTATTTCTTCCCGCTGCCGCAGGGGCAGGGGTCGTTGCGGCCGACCTTGGCCTTCGCGATCGCTGGGGGTCTCTTCTCCGCGAGCGAGTCGATGAGCGGCGCGTACATCGCGCGCTGCACCCGAAGCGCGTCGTCGAGCTTGCGTTGCTGCGCTGGAGAGAGCGAGCCGCCAAGGTCTTGGATCGCGCCCTGGAGCTCGACGAACTCTCCCGCGGGGAAGGCGGCGTCCCTGCTGAGAGTGATGCGGTCGAAGGTCGCGAGCAGGTGCGGGAGCGCCGCCGCGTCGCCGTAGTCGGAGAGGTGCATCGCGGCGCGGTCGGGCTTCACGTCGAGGTCCGCGAGGAGCGCGTCGTAGAGCCGCGCGTCGCGCACGCCGAGGGTGGCCATGATCGCGCGGAGCGAGGCGCGGGCTTCGTCGTCGTCGGTGCGTTCGTGCTGATCCCAGGCCTTCTCGAGGAGCGAGGGGCCGTACTTCGGGAGGCATGCGATGAGCCGGTCGTGGATGACGCTGAGGGGGTCGCTCTCGACGAGCGTGGTGAGGAGCGCGTCGACGGCCTCGGGCGCGCGCATCTCGCAGAGGACCTCAGCGGCGCGGACGGGAGCCAGGCTCGGGTCGTCTTCGAAGCCCTCGACGACGGCGATGAGCTCCGGGACGATCGCTGGCCCCGCGGCGACGAGGGCGTCGAAGAGCTTGGGAGGGAGCTGACGCTCGGAGCGGCGCAAGCGGTCGATGAGTTCGGCGTGGGTCATGGGGGTGGAGTGGAAGCCTGTCGAGCTCTTGTTCGGTCAGGGAGAGGCCAGCTCTATTGATAGAGGAGCGTGGCGGCTTCGAGTTGCGTCAAAAAGAAAATTGAGCGTGAACTTGGGTTGAGAATGCCCTCTTGATCTCTCATCCCTGGATATCGAGGCATGGAAGCGAATCTCGGCGGCGCTGACGAAATCCTCTGTGGGGATGCTCAGCATCTCTTGGATCGTCCTGCTCAACTCGACCCTGCCGTGCAGCACGACGAGCCACCGAAGAGAGCGCGAGAAGGGGAGGAGTACATCCAGAATCCTGAGGAATGTGGTTCGAGTATCCGCCGTTTGGAGGCGATCGAAGCCACCGAGTATCAAGCAATTGGCTCTGAACTGACGAAGCACGCCGAGCATATCGGACAATAGTCGTTCGGGTGAGTTTAGGTCGGTCGATGTGTAAATAGTGAATGAATGATCGGTCGCGTGGATGTGGGATTGAAGGGCGTTCGAGGGGAGGTCTTGGCCATGAACCTCGAATCGAACTTCAAGATACTTGGACGCCTCGGCGAGCAATTGACGAGCGCATTGGAACGCGCCATCTGCGTTTCGTGAGATCGCAGCGGCGAGTATGCCGGCGGGGCCAGGCCAATCACCGAGTGCCTCAATTTCACTCCGCCATTGAGGCCCTTTGACATCGGGAGGAACACCGAACCAGCGGCGGCGCGCTTCGTCCGTCGGGAGCATCCGCGACCACGCCTCGATGCGCGGGTCGAGCGCGACGGCCCCGCTCTCGTAGCGCAGCGGGTGGGGCCCCGAGTCTGACATCGCGAAGCGGTGCTTGGTCACCCAGAGCGCTCGGTCGTGCCTGAAATCGGGCCGCGTCGGAGTGCGCGTCGCGAGCTCCAGCACCGTGTCGGCCGCGAAGCTCCACGGTGACGGCCCTGGTTGCGAGGTCTCCTCCAACAGCACGACGAAGATCCCGCGCGCCGCCGCGAGCTTGCACACGGCGTCGGCGTCGAAGCGGTCGAAGTGGCTCCCTACGCCATACCCGTCGGAGAGCGAGTCGATCACGAGCACCCTGGGCGAGAGCCGCATCGCCTGAGCGCGATCCAGCATCGCTTCGAGCTGACGGATGAACTCCGGGTGATCGCCCTCGCCGAAGGGGACCGCGGCCATCTCGACATAGCCCGCGGGGTGCCGCACGGAACCTTCGGGCGCGCGCGCCGCGAAGTGCAGTTGAACGTCCTTGGTCTTCGTGAAGGACGAGAGCTGCGCTTCCAGCTCGGTCGGGAGGAGCTCCAGGCAACACCAGACGATGTCCAGCCCTCCGGGAATCGCCAGCGCCGCCGCGAGGTGCGCCCCGAGGATGGTCTTGCCCGAACCCGGTCCTCCGCGGACGAGCAGGACGCCGCTGTGAACGTTGTCTCCCAGGCGACGAAGTCCTCGAAGCCCGCCGTCGAGCACGAGGTCGAGGCCGGCGATCCCCGTCGAGAGAGTCTCGGTGTTCGCCACGTCAGGCCGCCCGCTTCGGACCGAAGTAGTCGTGGACGCTCTCCCTCACCTCGACAGATCTCGAACGCGCTGGAGTCCCGTTCCTCGCGCGCACCTCGTCCACGTCGCGAGCGAAGTCGTCGCGCTCCAGGCCGGTGACCGCGCAGCCCGCGTTCCAGGCGCCTTCGATCTTCGCGCCTTGCGCCTTCGATCGCTCGCGGAGGATGACCCTCAACACAGCCGCCTCGTTCGCCTCCATCGAAGGGTCTGGCGCGAGGTCCAGCGCCCACGAGACCAACGTCTCTCCGCGCTCTCTCTCCGCGAGCGAGAGCGCTCGACGAGCACCGTTCTGTACGATCGCACCGAGGTCATCGATCAGCGCCCTCGCCGCGCGCATACGGAGGTTACGCAGCGCGCCCCGCGACTCGTAGAGCACCCGAACCCCGCTCCCGAGCGTCAACCTCGGGTCCGGCAGACCGAGGACGGTGGCCCGCAGCTCGGACCACAGCGTCTCGGAGAAGAAGGCCAGCACCTTCCCGTGCTCAGCGGGCAGAGCCACGTCGAGCGCGAGGAAGAGCCCGCCGTCGACGTGCTCCTCCCACTCTGCGGCGCTGATCTCGGCGCTCGCAGACAGCGCGCGCGACTCGGGGTCGGCGACGTAGAGACGCCCATCGGTGGCCTCGACGATCGGCCGCCCGACGACGAACGCGCGCCGATTACGGAGGGCGTCCGCCGACGCGATGACTCGATGCTCCGACCCGCTCATGGCTCGACCCATCGTCTCACGAACTCGTCGCTCGCCCGAACGACACGCGCGCCGTCCTGAAAGTCATCTCCGAGCTTCAGCTCTGCCGCGCGTGTTCGCAAGCGCAGGAAGAACCGACAGCTCCCTCCGTCTGCGAGGCGCTCGTCCGCGCGCCGCCGCAGGTCGTCGGTCATGCCCCACGCGAGCAGTCGATCCTCGTCGAGCGCGCGGTGGAGGTCCACGTCTCCGGCGACGCGCACCTCCAGGGTCCACGCTCGCCAGTCGGTGACCTTCGGGTTCGTGAACACGCCGTAGGGGTCGGGGTGGTGTGGCCGTCCGTCGTCACCCTCGTGGAAATACGAGGAGAAGCCGCCGCGAGCGACGTCGCCGAAGTACCCCGCGATGAAGCACCCCGCGGGCGCTCGCCACACGCCCCTCCAGGTGGTCTCGACGTAGTAGCGCCGCTGGCTCGCCTCGTCGCAGTGGGCGATCGGCGCGAGGCAGCCGTCGTGGACCTCTCCGTCGTCGACGCTCGCGCCACGCTCGCAGAGCAACGAGCCCAGGCCCCCGGGTGAAGCCTCCGCGCCGTCGACGTCGGCGAGCACGAACACACAGGTCCCGTAGGCCGGGTGCCCTCGGCCCGCGTGGAGGTAGAGCGCGTCCGTCGCGCCGAGCCTCTCCTCGATCGCTCGTGAACGCGGGCTCTTGTGCGTCGCGCGGAGCACACCGACGTCGAGCAGGTCGTCGAACTCCGTCTGGTACCGCGCTCCACTCGCAGGGACGCCCACACGCACCAGGGGGAGACGCACCGCGAAGGTCTGCGCCTCGGCGAGCCGTGCGCGATACCACTCGGGCGCGTCTCCGAGGCCCCCGAGGTACCCCGTCTCCGACGGCTCCATCGCCTACAGCCGCGCCCCCTTGGGGATCACCACGATGCCGTCTTCGTCCACCGTGAAGCGCTTGCGGTCTTCGTCGGGGTCGAAGCCGATCTGCATCCCCGCGGGGATCTCGACGCCCTTGTCGACGATCACCCGGCGCAGCCGCGCGTAGCGGCCCACCTGCACGCGCTCCTGCAGGATGCACTGCTCGACGTGGGCGAAGGAGTTCACCCGCACCCCCGCCGAGAGCACCGAGCGGTGGATCTGCCCGCCCGAGATGATGCACCCGTCGCACACCAGCGAGTCCGTCGCGATGCCCACGCGGGAGTTGTTCTGGTCGCTGAACACGAACTTCGCGGGCGGCTCGAAGCTCATCCCCGTGCGGATCGGCCAGCGCTTGTTGTAGAGGCTGAACTCCGGCTTGATGTTCACCAGGTCCATGTTGGCGTCGAAGTAGCTCTTGATGGTGCCGATGTCGCGCCAGTAGGTGAGCTCGCCCTCGCCGGGGATCACGTTGCGGCCGAAGTCGTACGCGTACACGCGGCGGCCGCGGGAGACCATCCCGGGCACGATGCTCTTGCCGAAGTCGTGCGCGCTGCCCTCGTCGGCCTGGTCGAGCGCGAGCTCCTCGCGCAGCGCCGCCACGTTGAAGATGTAGTTGCCCATCGACGCGAGCGACCACCCGGGGCGGCCGGGCATCTCGGGCGGCTCTGCGGGCTTCTCGACGAACTCGATCACGCGGCCCTCGTCGTCGATCTTCAGCACGCCGAAGGCGCGCGCCTCGTGCGAGGGCACCGGCACCGCCGCCACCGTGAGCTCGGCGTCGGTCTCGAAGTGCCAGTTGAGCATCAGGCGCACGTCCATCTTGTAGATGTGGTCGCCGCCGAAGATCACGACGAAGTCAGGGTCGGCGTCCTCCACCGCGTTGAAGCACTGCCACACCGCGTCGGCGCTCCCGCGGAACCACGACAGCCCCGTGCGCTGCTGCGCCGGGATCGTCTCGATGTAGTTGTCGAGGATCGGCGAGAGCCGCCACGCCCGCGCGATGTGCTCCTCCAGCGACGCGCTCTTGTACTGCGTGAGCACCTTGATGCGGACCATCCCCGAGTTCACGAGGTTCGACAGCACCACGTCGATGATCCGGTATCGCCCCCCGAAGGGCACCGCGGGCTTCGCGCGGTCGCCCGTCAACGGGTGCAGACGCTTCCCCTCGCCGCCCGCGAGCACCATGGCGAGCACCGACGGCGCGCTGCCCTGCTTGCGGTCCCACTTCATCTCCGCCATCTCACGCTCCCTCAGCCCGCGTCGCCCGCGGTGCGTTCTCCGATGAGGTACACGGCCCCGTCGTCGCAGCCCACGGCCATGAGAGCATCGTCGACCAGCATCGGCGCCGAGTCCACGTCCGCGGGGAGCGCAACCCGTGCGCGCACGCCCCCGCCTCGCTCGATGAGCAGCACCTCGTCGGCGGGCGTCCCGATCGCGTAGTCGCCGCGCGCGTCGACCAGCGCCGCGCTCGCCACGCCGTAGTCCCGCGTCGGAGGCCCCGCCACCGGCACGCTCCACCGCTCCTCGCCCGTCGCCGCGTCGAGGGCCACCACCCTCGGGCGCGGCCCCCAGGTGCCCACCACCACCGCGCCGTCGAGCCCGAGCGCGACGCCCCCGCGCACGTACCCGCCCACGCGCGCTCGCCACCGCTGCGCGCCGCTCGCGTCGACGGCGTACACGCTCCCGTCGTCGCTGCCGACCCACGCCGTGCCGTCGCTCCCCAGCGCGGGGGTGCAGTCGACGTCGCCCTCGGTGGCGAAGCTCCAGCGCACGGTGCCGTCGGCGTTCACCGCGTAGAGGTGGTCGTCCTGCGAGCCGATCACGGTGACGCCGTCTGCCCCCACCGCGGGGGAGGAGAAGAGCTTTCCGCCCACGTCGAGGCGCCATCGCACGGTGAGGTCGGCGTCGGCGCTCCAGAGGGTGTGGCCCGCGGCGAAGCGCAGCGCGCCGTCGGGCGCGCGCACGGGAGAGGTGTCGGCGTCGTCGTCGGTGCCGAGCGCGACGCGCACGTGACCGCGCGCGGTGAGCGCGACGAAGCGGTCGGCGTCGGTGCCGACGTAGAGCGCGCCGTCGTCTCCGACGAGGGGCGTGCTGTAGATCCTGTCGCCCGTGGCGGACTGCCAGCGGAGCTCCCCCGCGCGGGTGTAGGCGCGCACCACGCCGTCGTGCGAGGTGGTGACGATCGTGCCGTCGGAGAGCGCGACGGGCTGCGTGGTGACGCGCCCGCCCGCGGGGAGACGTCGGAGCACCACGGGGTCGAGCGGGAGGCGCCAGCCCGAGCGGCCGGTGCGCCGCGGGTCGAGGCGGTACATCGACGGCGCCGACGGCGGCGGGGGGACGTCCAGCGGCCGCGGCGGCGGAGGGACGTCCACCGCGACGGGAGGGACGTCGGTGGTAGGGGGAGAGGGGCGCGGCGCGCGGCGGCACGCGCTCAGCGCGAGGAGCACAGTCAGCGCGCGGGTCGCGAGGTCCACCAGCGGGCGCACGGTATCACGGGGGCTCGCGCGGCAGGCTCCCTCAGCGCCGCCCCTTGAACCCCATCATCTGCTGCACCACCGACTCGCTCGCCTCGGCGACCTCAGACTCCTCGCGCGCGCGGTCGGCGCAGTCTTCACAGAGCTTCTTCGCCTTGCCGCCGACCTTCACGGTCACCAGCGCGTCGACCTCGTCACCGCATCCCTTGCACACCGCCATGACAATCACCTCCTGACGCGGCGATGCTAATGCGCGAGCCGACCGCGATGAACCCCGCCCTGCACTGGACCCTCCTCGCCGCCCCGCCCGACGCCCGCGTCGAGCGCCTCCGCTGGGCCCAACAGGCGCTCACCCTCGTGCGCGCCGAGCTCGGCCTCGTCGAGACGATCTCGGACCGCGAGGGCTGGCTCCCCGCCGCGGCCTCGCTCACCTTCACGCTCCGTCGCGAGGGAGAACCCGCCGAGCCGACGCGGGTGCGCGTGCACACCGTGCCGATCGAAGAAGCCACCGCGGCGCGCGAGGCCGCCGACGCCGCGGTGCGCGCGATCGGAGGCGCGGGGATGGACTTCCTCGTGGCCCGCGCGCAGCGGGTGTGGGCGGTCGAGGCGAAGGTCGCCGCGGGAGACCCGCGCGCGCCGCTCGCGATGGCCGCGCTCCTCGCGGGGGTGCTCCTCGCGCCGGTGGTGCCCCCCGAGGGGGGAGCCATCTTCGGGCTGAAGGGCGCGCGCGCGCGGCTCGAAGCGCTCGGGTGGGCGACGTAGCTACCAGTCGCTCGGCAGCGGGGCGACGTCCTTCACCTGGAGGCCCTCGAACCAGCGCGCGAAGACCTCGCGGGTGATCCCCAGGCGCTCGTGCCAGAGGTGAAAGTACCGCTCCAGCGCCTCGCGCCGCGGGTGCGTCGCGCGGTGGTAGAGGATGAAGTCCTTCGCGTTCTGCGCCTTGTCGGCGCGGAGCATGTCGTGCACCTCTCCGAGCGGGCCCAGCGCGATGTCGTCGAGGGCGCGCACCTCCCTGCGCGAGAGGTACGCGTTGGCGACGTTGCGGTACTCCATCGCGAGCGCGAGCACGCGCGGGTCGTCGGTGAGCTCCGCCACCCGCGGGTACCACTCCGCCAGCGTCTCGTCGGCCTGGAGGAAGGGGTGCAGGCACCACGCCCGCATCGCGCGCTCGCTCGCGCCCACCCAGCGCAGCACCGCGAGGCCCTCGTCGATGTGGTTCATGTAGTGCGCGCCCGAGCGCGCCGCGCGCCGGTCGTCGAACGCTCGCGCGATGGCCGCGTACTCGCGCGTGAGCGTGAAGCGACCCGCGACGACGTAGGGCACGCCGCGGCGCGTGAAGAAGTCCTCGAGCTCGCAGTGCGGGCCCGTGACGAAGGGCCACTCGGTCTCGGCGACGTAGCGCGAGAAGCGCCCGCCGCGACGTCCCGACGCGAGCACGTACACCGACTGCCGCCGCGCGCCCTCGGGGTCTACCGCGAAGGTGCGCGCGCCCCACGCGATGTCGCCCTCCGTCAAGGGCTCCACCGCGCCCTCCCAGCGGTAGCCGTCCATCAAGCCCTGCACCGCGCGCGCGTGAAAATACTCGCGCGCCGCGTCGAGGTCGTCGGCGTCAGGGTCGAAGCGCACCGTGACGTCGGAGGGTACCTCCCGCGCCCTCCGTGTGCGGAAGTTGATCCCCCGACGACCGCGGGTATGGTGCGCCGCGATGCTGCTCCGCCTCGTGCCCCCGCCCGGGCGCCACGCCGCCCACGCCGAGCGCAGCGCCTACCCCTTCGCCGAGACCCCGCTCACGGTGGCCTTCGCCGCCGTCGACGACCTCACGGCGGTGGGGCCCGGCGCTCGGGTCGCGCTCGCCGCCGCGCCCGAGCTGTCGGCCGACGACGCGTACCTCGTGCTGCCGCGCCGCGCGCGAGAGGGGCTGCACCGCGCGTTCGCGACGGGCAACGCGGGCGTCGTCGCGGGGTGGATGCACGACGCGGTGGTGACGCGCGCCGAGGTCGACGCGGGCGCCGCGCCGAGGATGTGGGTGGGCGCCGCGTGGAGGGCCGCCGACGTGATCGCGTCGCAGGGAGGCCGCGCGGTGAAGCTCGGTCCCGACGCGGCGCGCGCGGTGAACGCGCTGCCCTTCGTCGCGGGGCTGTCGCCCGCGGGGATGATCGACGCGCAGGGCGTCGAGGCGGTGCTGCGCAGGGAGCGCTACGTCGGCGCCGCGCGGCGCGGAGACGACGCGCACGAGCCGACCTTCGTGTGGTCGGAGCACGACGCGGCGGGCGTGCGGGTGAGGGTCGCGCTCTCGGCCCCCGAAGACGACGCGGTCATCGCGCTCCTGGCGCCGCTCACGCTCGTCGCCTGATCCCCGCGCGAGGGGGGAACACCGCACCGCGCGCGTGGGTTTCGGCCTCTCACCACGGAGCGCTGGGCTCCCGTCGACGCGAGGTCGTGATAATGAGCGAGACCGAACTCCTGAGGAGCACCGCCGTGGCATCCAAGGCTACCCCTACGGACCTCGAGGCGACGACCCCGAGCCGCGACGAGACTCCGCCCGCGAAGCGCGCGCGCCGCGCGGTGACCAAGGCCGCGCCCAAGACCCCGAAGGCGAAGGCGAAGAGCAAGGCCGCGCCCAAGACCGCGAGGGCTGAAGAGAAGCCCGCGCAGGGCGCCGAGGCCGAGGCCGAGGCCGAGGCCCGCGACGAGAGCGACGACGACGTGATGGTGGGCGAGATCGCGGGCGAGGGCGCCGACGGCGAGCCGCGCGACGTCGAGGTGCCCGAGGCGAAGTCGAGCGACGCGGGGCTGCGGAGCTACGACCCGATGCAGGCGTACCTGCACGAGGTGCGGCGCCACGCGCTGCTCACGCCCGACGAGGAGCACGCGCTCGCGGTGCGCTACGCCGAGACGGGAGACGTCGAGGCGGCGGCGCGGATGGTGACCGCGAACCTCAGGCTCGTGGTGAAGATCGCGTACGAGTACCGCCGCGCGTACCGCAACCTCATGGACATCATCCAGGAGGGGAACATCGGGCTGATGCAGGCGGTGAAGCGCTACGACCCGTACCGCGGCGTGAAGCTGTCGTCGTACGCGGCGTGGTGGATCCGGGCGTACATCCTGCGGTTCATCTTGAACAACTGGCGGCTGGTGAAGCTCGGCACGACGCAGGTGCAGCGGAAGCTGTTCTTCAACCTGAACAAGGAGAAGCAGCGCCTCGCGTCGATGGGCATCGACCCGACCTCGTCGGAGCTCGCGCGCCGGCTCGACGTGCCCGAGAACGAGGTGGTCGACATGGACCGTCGGCTGTCGGGCGGAGACGTCTCCCTCGACGCGCCGCTGGGCGACGGAGACGGCAAGGCCACCACGCGGATGGACCTGCTGCCCGCGTCGGGCGCGTCGGTCGACGAGGCGCTGTCGGGCTTCGAGCTCGACGACATGGTGCGCGCGCGCCTCGCGGCCTTCGAGCAGACGCTGTCGGGCAAGGACATCACCATCTTCCGCGACCGGCTCGTGGCCGACGACCCCGCGACGCTGCAAGAGATCGGCGAGCGCTACGGGATCTCGCGCGAGCGCGTGCGGCAGCTCGAGAAGCGCCTGCAGGACAAGCTCCGGGTGTACCTCCAGAGCGAGCTCGGCGAGGCGCTGCAGTTCCACTGACCGACGCGGCGGCGGGGCGGCGGGCCTCAGAGCGTTTTGCAAGAAGCTCGGCCTCGCCGCGCGCCGGGGGGTACCATGTCCCCCCGACAGGGAAGGAGCCGCTACTCCCATCGAAATCTTCGGCAACACCTCGGGCCTCGCTCCCAGCGACCTCAAGGCGCTGGAGCGGATCTACCGTCGTCGCGTACCGTCGGACCGCATCACCTCCCCCGAGCTCGCGCGCTCGCTGGTCGAGGCCTCGCGCTCCACGGGCCGCCAGGTCGGTGCGCTGGTCAACCGCGGCGGAGCCGTGGAGCACGTCATCGTCGGCGACGCGACGAAGCTCATGCTCCCCGACATCGGCCGCCTGCGCGCCGCCGCGGGTCGCTTCAGGGGCCTGCGCCTGGTGCACACGCACCTGCGCGGCGAAGCCCTGACCCACGACGACCTCGTCGACCTGTCACGGCTGCGCCTCGACCTCGTCGTGGCGATCCAGTGCCAGCCCGACGGGGCCGTGGGAGACGTCTCGTGGGCGCACCTCCTGCCCGAGAACCCCACGGGGCAGCTCTGGCGCGAGGAGGGCCCCACGCCCGTGCACCGCCTCGACGTCGACTTCGGGGCGCTCATCCGCGACCTCGAGGCCGAGTTCGCCCGGGTGCACCGCGCCCGCGCCGTGGTGGGCAAAGACGGCCGCGCCGTGCTCGTGCACGTCTCCGACAAGCGCCACGCGCGACACGTCGAAGACTCGCTGCGGGAGCTCCGCGAGCTCGCGCGCACCGCGGGCGTCGAGGTGGTCGACGAGGTCGCCCAGGTGCGCGAGCAGATCGACCCCCGGTGGGTGCTCGGCAAGGGCAAGCTCGAGGAGGTGGTGCTCCGCGCGATGCAGCGCGACGCCGACGTGCTCATCGTCGACCGCAACCTCTCGGCCTCGCAGGCGGCCTCCATCGCCGCGGTGTCAGACCTCAAGGTCATCGACCGCACGCAGCTCATCCTCGACATCTTCGCGCAGCGCGCCGAGACCCGAGACGGGCGGCTGCAGGTCGAGCTCGCGCAGCTCCGCTACATGCTCCCGCGCCTCGGCCAGAAAGACGACTCGCTCTCGCGCCTCACGGGCGGCATCGGAGGCAGGGGCCCCGGCGAGACCAAGCTCGAGATCGCGGGCCGCCGCGCGCGCGACCGCATCTCGCACCTCGAGGCGCAGCTCCGCGAGCTCGCCTCGCAGCGCCGGCAGCGCCGCTCGCGCAGGGCCAAGTCGGGGATGCCCGTCGCCGCCCTCATCGGCTACACCAACGCCGGCAAGAGCACCCTGCTCAACACCCTCACGGGCGCGGGCGTGCTCGCCGAAGACAAGCTCTTCGCCACCCTCGACCCGCGCTCGCGGCGGCTGAGCTTCCCCACCGCGAACGACGACGCGCTCGCCGACGACGACCCCGCGCGCGCGCTGCACGAGGCCATCCTCACCGACACCGTGGGCTTCATCCGCGACCTGCCGCGCGAGCTCGTCGCGGCCTTCCGCGCGACCTTCGAAGAGACCGCCGACGCCGACGTGCTCGTCCACGTCGTCGACGCCTCCGACAGCCGCTACGAAGAGCACATGGAGACCACCGAGCACCTCCTCGAGGAGCTCGAGCTCCAGCGCATCCCGCGCATCCTGGTCTTCAACAAGAGCGACGCCGCGCCCCCTGGCGTAGCCGCCGCGCTCGCCCGCGCGCAGGGCGGGGTCGCCGTCGACGCCCGCGACCCGGCCACCCTCGGGCCGCTCCTGCAGCGCCTCCGACGCACCCTGGCCGAGCCCCCGGCGGCGCCCGTGCGGCCGTCGCAATTGCCCCCCTGGGCGCGCGTCGGGTGATGCGGTAGACCGGGCGGCGATGCTCCCCCGGCGCGCCCTCGGCCTCGCGTTCGTCACCCTCGCCGCCTGCGGCTCGTCGACGCCCCCAGACCCCTTCGCGGCGGGCCGCACCGACGCGGGCTTCACCGACGCGCCCAGCTTCGACGTCAACCGCCCCGAGACCTTCATCGCCGACCGCGGGCCCACGCCCGAGGTGGTCGACCTGACCGACGTCTCGCTCAACCGCGACGTGCCCTCTGACGTCGCCTGCGCGTCGAGCCTCGACGGGATGGTGGTGCTCACCACCGACGGCGGCCTCGTGGCCTCGCGCGACACGGTCACCCTCGGCGCGCCGCGGAGGTTCCTCTTCGAGCGCACCGTGGCGGGCGGGGCGGCCCTGCGCTGCGAGACCACCATCCCCGCGTGCGGGGGCGGCGGCGTCGACGTGGGCGTGGTCGCCGCGGCCCTCGCCGACCCCGAGGTGCAGGCCGCCTTCGCGATGGGCAACGTCTTCTACGGCGTCGACTCTCGCCCGGTCGACGGAGAGGTCTTGCTGCTCCGCCGGGGGGCGGCGCAGGTGTACGTCGGCGAGCCCTGCCGCGTGGGCGGAGGCCCCGAGTGCGTGGGCGCGCCCCCCGGCGTGCAGCGCCTCGTCGACGCCCTGAACGCCCTCAAGGAGCAAGAGACCCTGCGCGAGCCCTGCCGCTCGACCCTCGGCCTCGACGGGGGTGCGTAACGCCCGTGGCGTTGACGACCGCGCGGCGTGCCGGTACGGGAGGGCGAAACCCCACTCCCAGAGAGGTGCATCGGTGACGTCCACGAAGCGCGAGGTCGAGGTCAGCTACGACGTTTCCAACGAGTTCTTCCGGCTGTGGCTCGACGAGCGGATGCACTACACCTGCGCGGTCTACGAGGGGGAGAACGACACCCTCGAGCAGGCCCAGGTGAACAAGTCCCGGGTGCTGCACGACTACGCCGAGGTCACCCCCGACTCGCTGGTGCTCGACATCGGCTGCGGGTGGGGCGCCAACCTGGAGTACCTCGTGCACCGCGGCGTGAAGCGCGCGCACGGCATCACCCTCTCCACCGAGCAGGCCCGCGAGCTGCGCGCCCGCAAGCTCCCCGGCGTCGACATCCACGTGGTCGACTACAAAGACTACGAGCCCCGCGAGAAGTACGACGCGCTCATCTCCATCGAGATGATCGACCACCTGTGCTCGCCCGCGCAGGCCAACCAGGGCCTCGCCATCGAGATCTACCGCGAGTACTTCCGCAAGCTCTCGACCTGGGTGAAGCCCGGCGCGTGCTTCGGCTTCCAGGCCATCCTCCGCAACCGCGTGCCGCGTACGCGGCAAGACATCGCCGACCTGAAGTTCACCGCCGACGTGATCTTCCCGGGAGGGCTCAACCCCCGCCTCGAGGAGCTCATCGCCGCGGTGAACCCCTACTGGGAGGTCGAGGAGCTCAAGACCCGCCGCGTGCACTACGGCAAGACCACAGCCGAGTGGCTCCGTCGCATGCGCCTCCAGGAGAAGACCATCCGCGAGCGCTGGGGCGATCAGGTCTTCGACGACTACGACCGCTACCTCTCCACCTGCGTGCGCGCGTTCGCCAACCACTGGTCGAGCGACGTGCAGATGAAGCTCCGCCACATCGCGCTCTGACCGCCGCGCCGCGCCCGGAGGCCTTCACTCCGGGCGGAGGCGCACCTGCACCACGGCGCTGCCGCCGGGGCTCACGTCGACGCTCATCTCGCGCTCGGCCCCGCCCTCGACCGCCACGAAGCGGAAGGTGTGAGACCCCGGCGAGAAGGCCCGGTCGGTGATGGGCGTCGTGCCGATCAGCCGCTGGCCCTCGTACACCTCGGCGGTGGGCGTCGCGGTGAAGGTGAGGTAGCCGCGCGGCGTGGCGTCGACGCGCTCGGGCGCGGGCGCGGGCGCCGGGCGCGCGGCCCGCGTCGGGGCGGAGCGCGGGGTCGAGGGGCGCTCCGCGGAGGCGTCGGGGGGGTCGAGGGGCGCGAGGTTCGCGGGCACGCGCACCACGGGCAGGTCGGGCTCGGACGACGGCGACTGCTGGCCCGCGCCCGAGGGGACCACCACGGGCACGGCGGGGGCGACGGGCACGGGGCGAACACGAAGCGGGATTCGCGACGTCGTGTTCGGGATTCGCGGCCGGTCGAACCAGAGGATGGCCGCGGCGACGGCGAGCCCGGCGACGGCGAGGGCGGCGAGGAGCGCGAGGCTCGCGGGGCGGCGCGGCGGCGGGACGGAGCGGGCCACGGCGCGGTGCGGCGCGGTGCGGGTCGCGGCGGTGTGCGGGCGGTCGGACTCGAGGCGGTCGCGGAGGGTGTCGGGCTCGGCGGGCGGGCGGCTCGCGCTGCGGGTGAGGGGGATCACCGAGTCGCGCGGCTCGCGCGAGGGGCGCTCGACGTGGAGCGTGGGCTCGTCGTCGGGGGGCTCGGAGCGCAGCGCGAGCGCGGCGCGGCCGATCTCGTCGCCGGAGTGGGTCTGCCAGAGGGCGTCGACGGCCTCGAGGGGTGCGTCGACGGCGGCGGCGCGCAGGAGGTCTTCGCGCACGGCGATCTGCTCGGCGAAGAGGTCGCGCATGTACGATGAGACCTCGTCGGCGTCGGTGGAGACCCCCGCGGCGGCGGCCCACTGCTCGAGCGCGCGCGCGAATTCGAGCGCGGACTGAAAGCGCTTCGAGGGGTCGCGGTCGAGCGCGCGGCGCACCACCAGGGCGAGGCCCTCGGGGTAGTCGGGGCGGAAGCGCCGCGGGTCGGGCACGGCGTCTTGGAGCACCGCGAGCACGGTGGCCGCGTCGCTCTTGCGGCGGAAGAGGCGGCGGCCGACGGTGACCTCCCAGAGCACCACGCCGAGGGCCCAGATGTCGGTGCGGCGGTCGATGGACGACTCCCGGATCTGCTCCGGGGACATGTACGCGACCTTGCCCTTGAGCTCGCCCGTGGCGGTGCGGTCGTAGGACTGCACGCGCGAGCGCGCGACGCCGAAGTCGACCACCTTCGCGGTGCCGTCGTAGGTGACGAAGATGTTCTCGGGGGAGACGTCGCGGTGCACCACCCCCGCGCTCTCGCCGGTCTCGAGCTTGAGCTCGTGCGCGGCGTGCAGGCCCCGCGCGGCGTCGGCGAGCACCTTGGCGACGAGGCCGTAGGGCGGCGGGGTCTGCCGCGTCCACCCGTCGCGGGCGAGCACGCCGAGGGTCTCGCCGTGGAGGTACTCCATGGCGATGTACCAGGTGCCGTCGCTCTCGCCGAAGTCGAAGACCGTGCAGAGGTTCGGGTGGTTCATCCGCGCGGCGAGGCGGGCCTCGTCGAGGAACATCGACACGAAGCGCGGGGTCGTCGCGATGTGGGGGTGGATGGTCTTCACCGCCACCCACTTCGCGAAGCCGCCCGAGATGTCGAGCCGCGCGAGGTACACCGTGGCCATGCCCCCCTGGGCGATCCGGTACCGCAGCGTGTACCGCCCCAGCCGGTGCTCGCTCGGCTGGAGGCTGCTTCGGGCGGGGGCCACCGACATGAGAGGCGAAAAGTCTACCACCGTCGCGCCGAGCGACAGCAACCCCGCGTCGAGGGCTCAGTGATCGCGCGCGTGCGCGAGGCAGAAGTCCGTCGGTCGCCCGCACTTCTCACAGGTGCAGACCCGGAACTCCACCGAGCGGTCGTCGTCGGTCACGCCGCACTTCGCGCAGCGGCGACGGGCGGGCACGACCTCGTCGCGGGAGATGGCCTTCGCCGCGCGCCGCGCCGACTGCCGCGCCTGACCCCGCAGCGCGCGCAGGAGCGTCGGGCCGAAGAAGAGCAGGTAGTTCGCGACGGCGAGGAGCGGGAGCAGGCGCGACCACCCCGAGGCCGTGGCGACCTGCCAGGCGATGGCCGCGGCGTCGAGCCACGCGAGCCATTTCACCCGCACGGGCAGCACGAACAGCACGAGGATCTCGAAGTCGGGCTCGTAGGTCGCGAAGCCTAAGAACAGCGACATGAGGATCGCGCTGTTGGTGGTGGTGAGCCCCAGCGCCATCGCGAGCGCCGTGGTCACCGCCCAGCCCGTGAGCCAGTAGAGCGCGTAGCGGAACGAGCCCATGAGGGACTGCAGCCGGCTGCCGCAGAACCACGTCCACCACACGGCGAAGAAGAGCCAGATGGGAGAGAAGCTCGGCGGGAGGATCAGCCACGAGGCGAGGCGCCAGAGCTGACCGCTACGCACCGTCGCGGGCTCGAGCGTGAGCGCGCCGGTGAAGCCCGGGCGGAACAGCTCCAAGACGCCCGCGACGCCCATGAGGGTCACGACGACGGCGGTGATGTTATCCGGGGCGTAGCGCCCGAAGCGGCGCTCGAGGCGGTCGAGGAGGCGCTCCATCGCAGGGGCGGTACCACACCGCGAGGGTCGCGGTCACGGCGGTGGTCACTCGTCGTCGTCGACGTCGCGCCAGCGCTCCTCGCGGTCGCGTCGCGTCGCGCGGTTGCGGCCGGCGCCCTCTTCGTCCTTGCGGGGCGCGCCCTTGGCGCCCTTGCGGTCGTTGCGACCCGGCCCCCCAGGACCTCCCGGCGGAGGCCCGCCGAAGCCCCCGCCCGGAGGCCCACCGAAGCCTCCCCCGGGCGGCCCGCCGTAACCCCCGCCCGGAGGCCCGCCGAACGACCGCGGAGGCCGCGGCCCGTCGCCAGGCCCACCCGGCGCGCCCTTGGGGTGCGCGAGGTTCACCACCAGCTTGCGCCCGCGGAGCTGCGCGTCGCGCAGCGCGTCGATGGCCTGGCTCGCCGCCTCGGCGCTGCCCAGCGTGACGAAGCCGAAGCCGCGCCGACGACCCTCGGGGTCGAGCGGGAGGTGCACGCGCAGCACGGGGCCCGCGCCGTAGCCGTTGAGCACCTGCTCGACCTCCTCTTGCGTGGTGTCGTAGGGGAGGTTGCCGACGTAGAGGGTGCGGTCGGGCGCGGGGCCTCCGCCGGGGCCGCCGGGGCCGCGGCGCTCGGGGCGGTCGCCGGTCGCCCGCTCGCCGCGCGCAGGGGGCTCGTCTTGAAAGGGCCTGACGGCGATGGCGCGGCCGTCGACGATGCGGCCGTCGAGCACCGAGCGGGCGCGCTCGGCGTCTTCGGTGCTGCCGAGGCGCACGAAGGCGAAGCCGCGGGGGCGGCCCGTCATGCGATCACGGGGGAGCGTCAGCTCCGCCACGTCTGAGCCCGACTCGACGAAGAGGGAGCGCAGGGCCTCTTCGGTCACGCTGTCGGGCAGACCCGCCACGAACAGCTTGCGCGCGTTGTCACTCGCCATCCGAAATCTCTCCGAGCTGATGTCTCGTGATGTGTGATGAAGCCCTGGGTGGGCCATCGCCCCATGAAGGAGCGGTGGAGCAAGGCGTTTGCGCTGCGGTGAAGGGCGAGGATACGCCGGGTCATTCAGCCGTCAACGGGGCTCACGCGCCCTTCGTGGTCGGTTCACGGAGCGTCGCTTCGACGCGCCGCAGCGCGTCGCGGAGGGCGCGTGACTCTTCCTTCAAGGCGTCGAGCTCGTCACGCAGGCGGCGCACCTCGTCGCCGCCCTCGCGGGCGTTGAGGTCGCGCAGGGCCTCGCGCGCGGCGCGTCGCACGCGGCCGTCGTCGGCGCGGTCGGCGCAGCGGGAGATGGGCCCCGCCGAGCGAGGGTCGCGCAGCCGCGCGAGGGCCCGCAGCACCTCGGGGGAGAGGTAGGGGTCGAGCTCGTCGAGGAGGGACTCCAGCGCCTCGCGCACGGCGGTCTTCCCTTCGCCGAGCTCGGCCAGGGCGCCCACGGCGGCGCGGCGGGTGGAGGAGGGCACGCCGTAGCGCGCGGCGGCCATCACGGCGGGCAGGGCGCGCTCGTCGCGCAGGTGGCCGAGGCCCTCGACGCAGCCCGCGCGCACCACGTCGCGCCACGACGACCGCGACGAGACCTCGACGAGCGTCTCGAGTACGGAGGGACGTCGCGTGCGGCCCGCGGCGCGCGCGCACTCGGCCTCGACGAGCACGCTGGCGTCTCCGTCGCGCAGGCGCGCGCACAGGAGCGCGGCGCTCGCGTCGGTGCGGAAGTCTCCGAGCGCCCGCGCCGCCGCGCGTCGGACCTTGGGGTGCGGGGCGTCGGTGAGCGCGCGGGAGAGGGCCTCGAAGGCGGCCGCGGTGCGGAGCTCGCCGAGGGCCGCGGCGCACTCGGCGGCGACGCCCCAGAAGGGGTCGGAGTCCATCGCGCGGGCGAGGGCGTCGACCACGGCGTCGTCGTCGCGTTTGCGGGCGAGGGCCTGCGCCGCGCGCCATCGCACCGCCGCGCGGGGGTCGCTCGCGAGCGCGTCGAGCAGGAGGTCTCGCGGGACCTCCACGCGCCAGCGCGCGAGCACCGAGGTCGAGGGGTCGACCGCGACGCGCCTCGGGGCGCGCGGGCAGGGGAGCGTGAAGGCGTGCGAGACGTCGTCGACCGCGAGGGCGTGCAGCGACTCGGCGCCCGCGTCGTCGACCACGACGACCTCCACCGTGAAGCGGAACACCGGCGTCACGGCGTCGGCGCGCTGCGTCTGCCGCACGCCTACGGTGAGCGCGCCCGCGTCGGGGTCGTGGCGAACGGAGACCTCCACCTCGGGGTGCCCCGCGCGGAAGACCCACTGCTCGAAGAAGGCCTCGAGCGAGCGGCCCGAGACGTCTTCGAGGGCGCGCGCGAGGTCGCGGGTCTCGACCGCGCCGCCGCGGTGACGTCGGAGGTACTCCGCGACGCCCTCGAAGAAGACCTCGTCGCCGAGCTCGGCGCGGAGCATGTGGAGCACCCAACCGCCCTTCTCGTAGAGGTGCCGGTCGAAGAGGTCGATGGGCGACGCCCACGACGCGCACACGATGGGACGTCGGTACGAGCCTTCGTCCTCGGCGAAGTAGAGCTCGGCGTGCTCCTTGAGGTTGTAGAGGTAGCCGTCGCGGCCCCACTTCATCTCGGCGTCGACGTGCTCGAAGAAGGTCGCGAAGCCCTCGTTGAGCCACGCGTGCGACCAGTCGCGGCACGTGACGAGGTCGCCGAACCACTGGTGCGCGAGCTCGTGCGCGACGAGGTCGTCGGCGGTCGCGTCGAGGGCCGCGCGCGCGTCGATGAGCGCGCGGTCGGTCACCACCGTGAGGGTGGTGTTCTCCATCCCCCCGAAGATGAAATCGTGCACGGCCACCTGGTCGTAGCGGCGCCAGGGGTAGGGCGCGCCCGTGAGCTCCGCGAAGCGCGCGATCATGTCGGGCGTGCGGCCGAAGGTGCGCCGCGCGTCTTCCTCGCGGCCCGGGTCGACGTGGTACGCGATCGGGAGCGATGGGTCGCGCGTGTCGTCGAGGGTGGCGAACTCCCCCGCGACGAGCGCGACGAGGTAGCTCGGGTGGGCCTCGTCCTGCGACCAGTGCCACGCGCACTCAGACGCGTTGACGTCGACGCGCTCGAGCAGCGCGCCGTTCGAGAGCACCGTCCACCCGCGGGGCGCCGTCGCGATCACCTCGGTGGTGAACCGCATGTGCGGCGCGTCGTGGCAGGGGAACCAGTGCCGCGCGTCCTCGTCCTGACACTGCGACCACACCTGCCGCGCGCGCGTCGGCACCGCCTCGTCGGGCGCGAGGAAGTACAAGCCCCTCCGCGGCTTCACCCGGTAGGTCACCGCCACCACGGCGCTCTCTCCGCGCGGGAGCTCGCCCACCGTCACCGCGAGGGCCTCTCCGTCGTAGCGCCACGCGACCTCGTCGGGCTCTCCCTCTCCCCGACGGAGCGTCACCCGCGCGACCGTGAAGCCCACCGCGTCGAGCACCAGCGTGCGCGCGCGGCGGTCCTTGCGCGACACCGTGAGCTCCGCGGTCGCGTCGACGGCCTTCGCCGCCACGTCGAGGCGCAGACGCAGCCGCAGGTGCGTCACGTCGAAGGGCCGCGGCCTCCCATAGTGCTCCGCGTCACCCGGGAGCTTGAAGGGCCTCGGGCCCGCCCCCGGGTCCGCCGGCACACCCCCCCACGACCGCTCCCACCGCACGCAGCACCGTCGCATCGTGCGCACGAGGGCTACGCCACCCAGGGCCCCGAAATCAACGCGAACGCCGTCCGCTCACGCTGGAATCGCACAGCGCGAGTGCTTGACACCCCTGGAGCTTTCGGGCCAGTGTCGAACCGCGCCGTACTGCACGCGACTCCAGCGCGGCCACACACCCACAATGGCGGCCTCCGAAGCACGCGCGCAAAGCAGCTACAAGGTCTCCGAGCGGCTCGAGTCCGGCGGCATGGCCGAGGTCTTCCGCGGAGAGAGCGTCTCCGTGGCGGGGTTCAAGAAGCAGGTCGCGATCAAGCGCGTCCTGCCGCACCTCGCGGCCAACGAGAAGTTCATCCGGATGTTCCTCGACGAGGCCCGCCTCTCGGCGCGGCTCTCTCACGCGAACATCGTCCAGGTCTTCGACATCGGCCACGTCGAGAACACGTACTTCATCGTGATGGAGTACATCGACGGCGTGAACCTGAAGAGCGTCGTCGAGTACCTGCGGGGCTCGCGGCAGCCCTTCCCGATCAACCTCGCGTGCCACATCGCCTTGAAGGTCTGCGAGGGGCTCTTCTACGCGCACAACCTCACCGACTCCGACGGCAAGCACCTCAACATCGTCCATCGAGACATCTCCCCGCCCAACGTCCTGATCTCGAAGAACGGCGAGGTGAAGATCGTCGACTTCGGTCTCGCCAAGGCCGCGCACTCGGTCGAGAAGACCGAGCCCGGCGTGGTGAAGGGCAAGTTCAGCTACCTCGCCCCCGAGACCGCGATGGGGCAAGAGGCCGACGCCCAGGCCGACATCTTCGCCGTGGGCATCATGCTCTGGGAGATGCTCGCCGGGCGAAAGCTCTTCCAGGGCGAGACCGACTACCAGACCGTCAAGCTGGTGCAGCAGGCGACCGTCCCCGCGGTGCGCGCGCTCAACCCCGCGGTGCCCGACGAGCTCGAGGGCGTGCTCCGCCGCGCGCTCGCCCGCGACAAGTCTCAGCGCTTCACCACCGCCGAGGAGTTCAGCGACGAGCTCGCGACCTTCCTCGTGCGCCACCGGATGAAGGCCACCTCGGGCGAGCTCGCGCGCGTGGTGCACGAGGTCGTCGCGGCGCGCGCCGAAGAGAAGGCCCGCACCGTCACCGCGGGCGCGGCCTCGACCTCGGGCGGCGACATCGACCAGCTCATCCAAGAAGAACTCCTGCGCTTCACCTCGCTCGGTGACCCGAAGAGCCCGTCGCCGGGCGCGGCGCGGGCCGACCTCTCTGACGTCGCCGTCGCCGACGGCGCGCAGCCCCTCGACGCGGGCTCCTTCGAGAACCTCAACGAGTGGGCCTCGGCGCTGGTGAGCGAGAGCGAGGTGCCCGGCAGCGTCTCGCTCGGCGGGTGGAGCGACGCGCCGCAGCGGCCCAACAGCGCGCCCCCTGGCAACCTCGCCGACGCGCTCGAGGGCGACCCCTCCGACGAGCCTCCGCGCCCGTCGGCGCCGCAGTCGCAGCCCATCTCGCTGGTGAACCCGCAGCCGCGCGCGCAGATCCCCGGCCCGAGCAGCTACAACCAGCTCGCGCCGCCGCCGCCCGCGCCCAAGCGCTTCCCGACGGCGCTGCTCGCGCTGGTCGCGGTGCTGGTGCTCGGCGCGGTGGGCGTGGGGATCTTCCTGAAGATGCGCTGACCGCGGGGTTTCCTGCGCGGGGGTGGTGCTTACGATCGATGGGCCGCGGGGAGCGTGCGACTCGCCGCGAGACGACATCGACGGAGGCAACATCCCCATGCGTATGGATCGACTCACCACGAAGGCCCGCGAGGCCCTCGCGTCCGCGCAGTCCGAGGCCGTTCGACGCGGCAACCCCGAGCTCACCCCCGAGCACGTGCTGCTCTCCCTGCTCCAGCAGGAAGAGGGCGCGGTGCCCGCGCTGGTGCGCAAGGCCGGGCTCCAACCCAAGGCGTTCATCGAAGAGTTCACGCGGCAGATCGACAAGCTCCCGCGCGTGACGGGCGGCTCCGAGCCCTCGCTCTCGCGCCGCGCCGCGGTGCTGCTCCAGAAGGCCGAAGACGAGGCCAAGGGCCTCAAGGACGACTTCCTCTCGGTGGAGCACCTGGTGCTCGCCGCGATCAAGCACGACCGCGACGCGGCGGGGGCGCTCAAGCGCCTCGGCCTCGACGAAGACAAGTTCATGGCCGCGCTCAAGGAGGTGCGCGGCAGCCAGCGCGTCACCACGCAGGACCCCGAGGGGACCTTTCAGGCGCTGGAGAAGTACTGCCGCGACTACACGCAGCTCGCGCGCAACGGAAAGCTCGACCCGGTCATCGGCCGCGACGAGGAGATCCGCCGCGTGATGCAGGTGCTGTCGCGACGCACGAAGAACAACCCTGTCCTCATCGGCGAGCCCGGCGTGGGCAAGACCGCCATCGTCGAGGGCATCGCGCAGAGGATCATGCGCGGAGACGTCCCCGAGTCGCTGAAGGACCGTCGCATCGTGGCGCTCGACCTCGCGTCGCTGGTGGCGGGCGCGAAGTTCCGCGGCGAGTTCGAGGAGCGCCTCAAGGCCGTGCTCAAGGAGGTCGAGGGCGCGGGCAACATCGTGCTCTTCATCGACGAGCTCCACACCCTCGTGGGCGCGGGCGCCGCCGAGGGCGCGATGGACGCGAGCAACATGCTCAAGCCCGCCCTCGCGCGCGGAGAGCTGCACTGCATCGGCGCGACGACCCTCGACGAGTACCGCAAGCACATCGAGAAGGACGCCGCGTTGGAGCGGCGCTTCCAGCAGGTGTACGTCGGTCAGCCGACGGTCGAAGACACCGTGGCGATCCTGCGCGGGCTGAAGGAGCGCTACGAGGTGCACCACGGCATCCGCATTCAAGACGGCGCGCTCGTGGCCGCGGCGACGCTGTCGAACCGCTACATCACCGACCGCTTCCTGCCCGACAAGGCCATCGACCTGGTCGATGAGGCCGCGTCGAAGCTGAAGATGGAGATCGGCTCGATGCCCTTCGAGATCGATCAGGAGCAGCGCAAGCTCACGCAGCTCGAGATCGAGCGGCAGGCGCTCTCGCGCGAGAAGGACCGCGCGTCGATCACGCGGCTCGAAGACGTCGGCGGAGAGATCGCCGAGCGCAAGGCCGCGGTGGAGGGCATGAAGGCCCAGTGGCTCCGCGAGAAGGAGCTCATCGAGCAGGTGCGCGGCTTCAAGGAGAAGCTCGAGCGCGCGCGGTTGGACCTCGAGCAGGCGACGCGCGCGGGGCGGTACGAAGAGGCCGGGCGGATCCAGTACGACGTGATCCCGGGGCTCGAGCGCGACCAGGAGCGCGCGCAGGCGATGATCGCCGAGGCGCAGTCGTCGGGCCGCGCGTACCTCAAGGAAGAGGTCACCGCCGAGGACATCGCCGCGGTGGTGGCCAAGTGGACCGGCGTGCCCGTCACGCGGATGCTGGAGTCCGAGCAGGAGAAGCTCCTCCGCATGGAGGACCAGCTCCGCAAGCGGGTGGTGGGTCAGGACGACGCCGTGGTGGCCGTGTCGAACGCGGTGCGCCGCGCGCGCGCGGGGTTGGGTGACGACCGCCGTCCCATCGGGTCGTTCTTGTTCCTCGGCCCGACGGGCGTGGGCAAGACCGAGCTCGCCAAGGCGCTCGCGGAGTTCCTCTTCGACGACGACAAGGCGATGGTCCGCATCGACATGAGCGAGTACATGGAGAAGCACGCCGTCGCTCGGCTCATCGGCGCGCCTCCCGGGTACGTCGGCTACGAGGAGGGCGGGCAGCTCACCGAGCCGGTGCGCCGTCGACCCTACTCGGTGATCCTCTTCGACGAGGTCGAGAAGGCCCACCCCGACGTGTGGAACGTGCTCCTCCAGGTGCTCGACGACGGGCGCCTCACCGATGGGCAGGGCCGCACCGTCGACTTCCGCAACACGGTGCTGATCCTCACGAGCAACGTGGGGAGCCAGCACCTGCTCGACGAGGGCGCGAGCGAGGAGCAGATGCGCCGCGCCGTGATGGAGGAGCTGCGACGGAGCTTCAGGCCCGAGTTCCTCAACCGACTCGACGAGACGATCCTGTTCCACCGGCTGGCGCAGGAAGACATCCGTCACATCGTCGACATCCAGCTCGCGGGCTTCGCGCGCCGGCTGGAGCGACGCGACCTCAAGCTCGCCGTCGACGACGCCGCGAAGGACTTCCTCGGCGAGGTGGGGTGGGACCCGGTGTACGGCGCGCGCCCGCTGAAGCGCGCGATCCAGCAGCACCTCGAGAACCCGCTCGCGCAGAAGATCCTGAGCGGCGAGTACGCGCCGGGCGACACCGTGAGGGTCTCGCGAGGCGCGGGCGACCTGCGCTTCGAGAAGGTGATGGTGAACTGAAGGGGGCGGTGGGTAGGGCGGGCGGCGCGCGTCGCTCGCCCTGCCGCACTACCGGGTCACGTACGACCCGCGGCCCGCGTAGGCCGTCCAGTAGCCCGGCGCGATGGACGCGTAGGTGAAGCGGTTGAACTCGAAGCCGCGGATCTGCAATCCCACCAGCGAGAGCGTCATCGCCGCGCCCGAGGGCAGGTCGTTCAATCCCATCAGCGTCGACAGGTCGGGGTAACGCACCTCGCGCGTCGCGGCGGGCGCGAAGTGCTGCCACGAGCCCGTCGCCCACTGCATCGTGAAGAGGAACAAGTCCGGCGCGAGCCCCGGCACCTCGTAGGTCACGCGACGATCCTCGGGCAACCGACCGCCCGCCGTCGGAGAGGTCATCCGGGGGATGCCCAGCCACCCACGCACCGGCACCGCCTCGTCGGGCGAGGTCAGCCCCGAGATCACCAGCCCCGTCAGCGGCGCGGGCGCGTCTTGAAAGGCCGTGGGGCCCGTCACCGGGCCCGAGGTCATCCGCGCGTGCACCGTGAGCCGCGCGTCGGCGAGGTTGCGGTTGAACGCGGGGAGGCCCGACAGCCGGAACTCCCCCGCGCCGAAGCCCGTCACCGTGACGTGCGGGAGCGGGATCACCCCCTCGCCGCCCAGGTCGATGAACGCGCTCGCGGTGAAGGTGTCGGGCGCGTCGGCGGACTCGTCCTCGACGGGCGAGACCGTCAGCGGCGTCTCGTGGTCGAGCGGGATGTTCATGTCGATCACCACGTTCTCGATCTCCGCGCGCGGAGCGCCGAGCACCGAGCGCGCGACGCCCATCACCCACGGCGTGAAGCGCACCGGCGTGGTCGAGCCCGCGGGCACCACGTTCTCGATCCCCGCGAGCGCGTACACCGCGAGCGCCGCGGGGCGCGCCGCGATGGAGAAGGGATAACCCCGGCCGCCGTAGCCCTCGCGCACCACCTCGACGACGATCCCGCGCTGCTGCGTGAGCGCGTTGCCCGTCGGGTCGGCGGTGAAGATGTCGGGCCGCGACGCCCACACGTACGCGACGCGGCGGAAGCCCTCGCGCGGCGTCGGGATGTTGTTCCACGTGTTGGGCGCGAACTCGTTGGGGCCCGCCCACACGAGCTCGCCCGAGATGTTCGCCGCGTACACCTGCCGCGGGGGGTCGCCCGAGCCCGAGCCCATCCCGCAGCCCGGGAGCATCAACGGCTGCAGGTAGATCGTCGCCGCGCGCGCGTCGAAGGACTGCACCGTCACCGTGGTGTGGCAGCGCTCCGACGCGGTGACCGTGACGGGCGCCGTGATGCCCATGGGCGAGAGCGTCACCTGCCCGCGCTCGCTGGTCTGCCCCGCCGACGGGGGCACCGCCGCGGGCGCGTCGTTCAGGAACACGAAGGCCGACGGGATCGGCGCCGCGGTCATCGCGTCGAGCACCGTCACCGTGAGGCTGCCCGCGAGGGGGCCGCCCGAGAGACCTCCGCCCACGGCGTCGGCGCTGTCGGCGTAGACGTAGGCCTCGGAGAGCGTGACCTGCTCGTCGCCGTTGTCGATCGCGACGTCGACGCGGCCGTCGGGGTGCGCGGGCGTGAGGCACGAGGCCAGCACGTCGCTCGTCACCGTCACGTCGGTGCAGGGCAGGCCGTCGAAGGTGACGCGCATCCCGTCGGCGAAGCGCGTGCCCATGCCGTGGAGGCTCACGCGCGCGTTGCCCGTGGTGGGGCCGAGCGCGGGGTCGACGTAGACCGCGTCGTAGCGGAAGCCGTCGGCGAGCGTCGCCGTGCGGCCGTTCACCTCGACGGTGACGTCGACGGGCCCGGGGCGGCCCGCGGGGGTGCGCACGGTGAGGCGGTTGCGGTCGACGAGGTTCGTGTCGCGCGGCTGCACGAGGTTGCCGCCGAAGCGCACCACGGCGTCTTCGGTGAAGTTCGACCCGCGCAGCGTGACCGCCGTGCCCCGAGGAAGGACCCGTGCTCAGGCTGCACCGCGAGCAGCGGCGGCTCGGGCGGCGGGCGGTCGACCGCGACCATCGGCACGTCGCGGCCCGCGTCGGGTTGCTCGGTGCCGAGCGACCCCTGAGCGTCAGAGCAGCCCGCCGCGAAGAGCGCGGCGACGACGGACCCAAGGCAGACTGCGCGCATCGTAGGGGCCTCCACGCCGCGGAGTATCGGTGAACCCGAGCGCGGGGCGCAACGCGGGGGCGGGCGCGAGGTCGTCACGAGGGGGCGGCGTTTCCCCTCAGGCGAGGTGTCGTCTATAGAGTGCGTCCATGTCGGCGCGCTCCCTACCCCTCCTTTCGGTCTTGTTGACGGCGCTGGTCGCGTGCTCGGGCTCCACCGAGTCGACCAACCCCCCGCCCGCCGACTCTGGCGCCCCCGAAGACACGGGCCCCGTCGACGCTGGCGCCCCCGAAGACACGGGCCCGACGGACACCGGCCCGACGGACACCGGCCCCGACACGGTGGCCGTCTCCATCGACACGCAGGCGCCCGACACGGCGCGCGCGGGCGAGGCCCTCACCGTGACCTGCGCGCTGCGCAACGCCGCGGGCGAGCCCGTCGACCCGCCCATGGGCATGACCCCCACCATCGCGTTCGACCCCGCCGAGAGCGTGCGGACCGCGATGGGCGTCTACACCGCCGTGCGCGTCGGAGAGGTCACCGCCCGGTGCTCCCTCGGCGCGCTGAGCGACGCGACGCCCGCGCGCATCCGCATCACGCCGGGGGCGCCCGCGCGGGTGACCACCACGCTCGACCGCTCCGAGGCGCGCGCGGGGGAGACCGTGCGCGCGACCTGCGCGGTGACCGACGCTGAGGGCAACGAGGTCACCGACGCGGCGCCCACGGTGCAGACCACGCCGAGCGGCGAGGGCGTGACCGTGACCGGCAACGACGTGCGGGCCGAGCGCGCGGGGATGTATACCGTGCGCTGCGAGGTGCCGGGCGCGATGGCCGAGGGCGCGTCGCTCGCGGTGAGCCCGGGGCTGCCCGCGACGCTCACCATCGCGCGGGTGCCCGACCAGCCCATCGACGCCCTCAACGAGGAGGTCGAGGTGCGCGCGGTGGTCAACGACCGCTTCGGCAACGCGATCGCGTCGCCCTCGCTGGAGTTCACCAGCGCGCCCGTGGGCACCGCCGTTCGCGCGGGGGTGTTCTCGTACGCGGCCGAGGGGATGAAGACCATCACCGTACGGGTGACGGGTGAGACCGAGGGGGGCGTGGCGCTCTCGCAGAGCACGAGCTTCGTGGTCGACAGCAGCGGGCCGGCGATCCAGTGCACGACGCCGGGCGACGCGACGATGGTGAACCACGCGCCGGGGTCTCCGTTGATGATCACCGGGTCGCTCAGCGACACGTCGGGCGTGCGCTCGCTCACGGTGAACGGCGAGGCGGTCACGCCGCGCAACGACGGCACCTTCACGGCGACGGTGCCCTCGCGCTTCGGGATGACCTTCGTCGACGTGAGCGCGACCGACACCCAGGGCATCGAGAACAGCCGCACGTGCACGTACCTCGTGAGCAACAACTGGCTCGCGGAGGACGCGCTGCTCGACGACGCGGTCACGCTCAGCACCACGCAGGCCGCGGTGGACGACGGCAACCCCGTCTCGCCCATCACCTCGGTCGACGACCTCTTGCAGACGGTGGTGAACAGCCGCGGGCTGAGGGATCAGCTCCACGCGACGCTGCTCGCGGCGAACCCGCTGAAGAACTCCTGCGACCAGGAGGTCTGCGTGTTCGGCCGCTGCACGTGCATCTTCCGCTCGCGGGTCGACTACCGCGACAGCCAGATCAACGGGCCGAACACCACGTCGCTCACGCTGGTGAACGGCGGGCTGCGCGCGACGGTGCGCTTCGAGAACCTGCGGGTGAGCCTCGGGATCTCGGGCACGCTCTCGACGAGCGGGTGGGTGACCTTCCGCTCGGTGGACGTGGGCGTGACCTTCGACCTGTCGGCCTCGGGCGGTCGGCCGCGCGCGACGGTGCGCTCGGGCACCACCACGGTGAGCGTCGGCACCATCAGCACGGACTTCGGCGGGATCACGGGCACCATCGTCAACGTGGTGGCGAGCCTGGTGAACGGGTACCTGCGCGATCAGGTGTCGAACCTCCTGCGGAGCTACGTGAGCGACAACTTCACCCGCGTGCTCGACGGCGTGCTGGGTGGGCTCGATGTGTCGTCGCTGGGCGCGAGCTTCAACGTGCCGCGCCTCGACGGGGCGGGGAACGTCCCGCTGCGCTTCGGTCTCGGGCTGTCGAGCCTGAACGCGAACACGTCTCGCTTGCGCCTCGGCCTCGGGACGCGCTTCTCGACCACGGCCACGCGCGCCACGCCCTCGCGCGGCATCGCGCTCCCGCCGGGGACGGGCTCTGACGTCACGCTCACCACGCCCGCGACGGTGACGCTCCAGCCGGGCGTGCTCAACGGCGCGCTGCACGCGCTGTGGAGGGGCGGGTTCCTCGACGCGAGCATCCCCCTGTCGCGCCTGGGTGACGCCTTCCCCGCGGGGACGAACGTGACCGTGGCGGCGCTGCTCCCGCCGGTGGCGCAGCTCGGGACGGGCAACAACGTCATCCTCGACCTGGGCGGTCTGACCGTGTCGCTGGCGCTGCCGGGGATGTCTGCGCCGTTGCAGGTGTCGCTCGGCGCGCGGGCGCACGCGACGGTGACGCTGGTGGGCAACGACCTTCGCTTCGGAGGCATCGCCCTCGACGAGCTGCACGTCTCCCTCGACACGCTCTCGATCACGGGCATGGAGCGCGAGGACCTCGTGCGCGGCCTGCGCTTCGTGGTGCAGGACCTCGTCGAGCGCTCGCTCAACGACGCGCTGCCGGCGATCCCGATCCCGGGCTTCGCGATCCCGTCGTCGCTGTCGACCTACGGCCTGCCCGCGGGCCGCGAGCTCGGGATCACCTCTCCCTCGCTCTCGTTCAGCGCGGGCCGCTTCGTCCTCCGCGGCGGCTTCGGCCTGCGCTGACCGGATCGGACGCTCCGTCCCTCGGCTACCGCCCCCGCGGCCACGTGAACGCGAACGTCGCCCCGCCGCCCTCGCGGTCCTCCACCCACGCCTTCCCCCCCTTCGACTCCACCAGCCTCCGCACCACCGCGAGCCCGAGGCCCGCGCCCGAGCCCTCCCGGCCCAGCGTCTCGAAGGCCGACCAGATCCGCTCGCGGTCACACGGCGCGATGCCCGGGCCGTCGTCGCGCACCGAGAAGCGCACCATCTCGCCCTCGACCTCGGCGGCGACCTCCACCGTCGCGCCCTCGCGGCCCGCGTGCGTCAGCGCGTTGTTCACCAGGTTCAGCAGCACCCGCTGCAGCGCGACGCGCTCCGTCGTGAGCGTCGGCATCGCGTCGTCGATGGTCACCGCGGCCTCGGCCCGCGCCGACAAGAGCGACACCACGTCGCTCAGCACCTCCGCCGCGCTGAAGGTCTCCACCGGCGTCGGCTCCCCCGCGCGGCCGTAGGCCACCACGCCGTCGACCAGCGACCCGAGCCGCCGCACCCGGTCGCGCAGCACCGCGACGTGCGCGAGCGCCTCGTCCGCCGCGACGCCCGCGCGGAGGTCGTCCTCCACACCCTCGACGAGCTGCGACACCACCCGCAGCGGCGCCTTCAGGTCGTGGCACAGGGTCACCGCGAGCCGGTCGAGCGCTGCCTCTTCGCGCGTGCGCCGCTCGATCACGCAGAGCACCCCGCCGCCCTCCACCGCGCTCATCGACACCCGCGCGGGCGCGCCGCACCACTCGTCGACGTCGACCACCGCCGCGTCGCCGCGGGCGGCCTCGATCGCCGAGGGCTCCACCACCATCCACGCCTCGCCCCACAGCGTCGGGCCGTCGATGAGCGCGCACGCGTCGACCTCGGCCACCGTCGCCGCCGCCGCGTTCGGCACCGCCAGCAAGCCCGCGCCCCACAGCACCACCATCGGCTGCGGAGACGACGCCACCAACGACATCGCCGCGCGCAGGCCCTCGGGCCAACGCTCCTGCGGGCTGAACAGAAGCGTTCCCGTGATGCGCAGCGTGCCCATCAGAGCGTGTTTACGCCGAAACCCGGCGGATCGCGAAGAGACACAAGTCGGGCAAGGAACGGCGCCGAAGCAATACTGGGGGTATTGCGAGGTGGCGTGACGCCGACCGACGACGTGGATCTGAAGCGAGGCGTCGGGAATTCGGCGCAAACACGCTCTCAGTCCCTCTGTATGCCACCGACGCCGTGCGCCGCGCGAGCGCCGCCGCCCGTGTACGTCCGCCCTCTCGCTCTGGATGCGCTCGACGGCCCTCCTCGCGTACCTTCGCCCCAGACGTTCCGATGCCCTTCGCCGTCGCCATCACCCGCGGGCCCGAGCGCGCCTCCTTCGGCGGGTACCGCGACGCGCCCGTCGCCGTCGACCTCGACCCGCAGTCGTGGGCCGCCGACCTCGCGCCCCTCACCGACGTCACCGCGTACGACCTCCGGATGCGCCTCGCCGGAGAGGCCCCCTGGGTCATCGCCAACGTGCGCGAACCCGACGCCGCCGACGCGCTCGTCGCAGCGCTCCGCGACCGGGGCTTCGGCGCCGTCGCGTGCGACCTCTCCGCGGCGCGGCCGTGGAGCCCCGCGGGCGACGTGGCGCTGGCCTTCCACGACGACCACCTCACGCTCGACCCGGGCGGCCTGCGCGTGCCCTACGCGCACCTCAAGGTGATCGTGCGCGCGACCTTTGACGCCGAGCGGGAGAGCGAGCAGGTCGAGCGCGTGGTGGTCTCGCGCAACCCGCGCCGCGCGCCGCACACCGTCGACGTGTCGCACTTCAGCTACGCCCGCGAGCGCGAGCAGGCCGTCTACCTCTTCGCCGGGGCAGACCGTCAGGGCGCGCGCCTCGCGCAGAACGCCCTTCGCCCCGTCGGCGTCGAGGGCCTCACCAGCCGCGAGCGCTTCGACCGCGCGGTGGAGATCCTCCGCGCGCGGGCGCCGCAGGCGCGCTTCGACGACCGGCTCGTGGCGCGGCCGCGCAAGCGCACGTCGTTCTCGCTGGCCTTCGTCGAGGGCGCGAGCCGCGGGTCGGTGAGCTCCAACGCGACGGAGACCGACCTCGCCGCGCGGCTCATGGCCCTCGCCTTCACGAGCGGGCAGATGGGGTGACGCCTCGCGCGATCCCCTTGCGGTCGCGGGCACCGTGGCGTTTGATCGACGCACGATGAAGCTCGGGTGGGTGATCTTGTACGTGCCCGACGTGGCCGCCGCGGTGGACTTCTACGAGCGCGCCTTCGGCCTCGCGCGCCGCTTCGTGCACGAGAGCGGCACCTACGCCGAGATGGAGACCGGCGCGACGGCCCTCGCCTTCGCGGCCGAGCCCCTCGCGCTCGACCACGGGATCACCCTGCGACCGAGCCGCCCCGACGAGCACCCCGCTGCGGCCGAGATCGCGCTCACCACCGACGACGTCGACGCCGCGTGGGCGAAGGCGACGGGGGCGGGCGCGAAGGCGGTGAAGTCTCCCGAGAAGAAGCCCTGGGGCCAGACCGTCGCGTGGGTGCGCGACCTCAACGGGGCCCTCGTCGAGATCTGCACCCCGATGGGATGAGGTAGCGCGATGCAGCCCGGTGGATTCCAACCGCAGTTCCAGCCGCCGCAGTACCCGCCGCAGTACCCGCAGACCGCGTACGGGGGTGGCGGCCCGTGGGGGCAGGGGCCGCAGATGCGCCCCGAGCGCCCCGCGGGCGTGACCGTGCTCGCCGTGCTCGGGATGTTCGGCGGCGGGATGTTGATGCTGATGGCCCTGGCCTTCGGCGTGATGGCCGTGGCCTTCGGGGGCTTCGCGACGTCGCAGGGGGGTAACACCCCGTACGACTTCGGTCGGCAGCTCGGCCCGATGCTGGCCGCGGGGGGCGTGGCCGTCGCCGTGGTGCTCTTCCTCGGGGGGCTCCTGGGCTTCGTGATCGCGCGGGGCTTGTGGAACCAGCGCAACTGGGCGCGCGTGCTCTACATGATCTCGTGCGGGCTCTCGGTGCTCTCGTCGCTCCTGGCCGTGGTGGGCGCGCTCACCGCGGGGCGCGACGGGGGCGCGGCGGTGATGGTCACCACCGTCCCGGTGGCGGCGCTCTACGTGTGGATCATCGCGTACCTCGCGAAGCGCGACGTGGCGGCGACCTTCTCGTGAGCGCGCTCCCGCGGTGCGCCGAGGCGCTGGCGTCGGCCGTCGAGGCGGGCGAGCGCTTCGAGCTGTTGCTCTTCTACACGCACCAGCCCGACGCCCACGGGTGGGGCAAGGGGGTGCTCTCGAACTGGTGGCCCTGCCGCTTCGCGCTCGACGGCCGCGTGTGGACCTCCACCGAGCAATGGATGATGTTCGAGAAGGCGCGGCTCTTCGGTGATGTCACCCGCATGGAGGCCATCGCCGCGACGGAGGACCCCGGGCGGATCAAGGCGCTGGGTCGCGAGGTGACGCCCTTCGGCGAGGCGAGCTGGGCGGCGCAGCGCTACGCGGTGATGGTCCGCGGGCTGCGCGCGAAGTTCACGCAAGACGGCGCGCTGGCGAAGTTCCTCGCGGACACGCGCGGAAAGGTGCTGGCCGAGGCCGCGCCGAAGGACGTGGTGTGGGGCATCGGGCTGCGCGAGGGAGACCCCGGGGCCGACGACCCGCGGCAGTGGCGAGGGGCGAACCTGTTGGGCTTCGCCCTGATGGACGTGCGAGACGAGGTGGGCTGAG
>JAWKRC010000041.1:0-64607 GCA_041389825.1 Polyangiales bacterium
TTGTCTACGACCACCTCAGCCGATCGATGTGGGCTCAGATCCGGCGCGGGGGAGGGTCGAACACGGCGGCCGCGTCCTTCACGGGCCGTACATGACCGCGGCCCGCTCCGCGCCGGAAGGTCAACGCCGGCGACGCGTCGGGGCGGCTCATCCATACAGGCTACGTATCGACGGGCACGCGGTGCGCGCCCCGCGAAATCCCTGCGCGGCCCTCGGGAGTCAGGCATGAGGCTTCTGCGTTGTCCGTTGAACGCGGAACGCTGCTACCGTGATCGCGCGGCTCGGTCGCGCCCGGAAAGGGTGACGCAACGCGGGCGTCCGTCGGAGTCGAGCCTCCTGGCGACGCGCTCCGCCGCGGTGGGCTTCGCGGAGCGTCGCGGCCCACCCCTCACCGTCCCCTGGTCAAAGGACAAGGAGAGCGCTGCGATGAGTGCGATTCAATCTCTGGTGGGTCTCGCCCTCACGGGCGGAGGCGTCGCGATGTTCCCATACACGGCGCGGCTCGCGCGCCAACGGCGGGAGGCGCTCTCCTGGCCCAAGGTGCCGGGGCGCATCGTTCACTCCGAGCTCGTCGACGTACCCAGCAACGGCGAGTCGGCGCCGGGGACCATCCCCCGGGTCCGCTTTCAGTATCAGGTGAACGGTCAAACCCTCGAGAGCGACCGGATCCAGTGGGGGCCGCAGGTGGTCGACGCCACCGACGGCGGCGCGCGGGCCTTGGTCTCCCGGTATCCCCTGGGCGCCAGCGTCTCGGTGCTGGTGAACCCCAGCGACCCCTCCCAGGCCGCCCTCGAGGTGCCTCCGGCGGGCAACACGACGATGTATTACGGCCTCGGCGTCGGGTTCCTCGTGGTGGGCCTGCTGCTGCTTCTCGCCTCTTGACCCGCGACGAGCGCGTGGGGATCACCCCGCCCAGCCTTGTCGGATGTCCCGTCGCGGTCTCCACATCGTTGCAGGCTGGGTCAAGGTCGATGTGGGGCGCGTCGGAGCGGCGCGCCGATCGAGCGCCCGGTCACATCCCGGGGCGGCAGCACACCAGATGCGCGGCGCCACACGACTGGCCCTCGATCATTCGACCGCTCTGAGGGAGGCAGTCGCTCACCGCGGCGCACTGCCCGCCCGCCGTGGCGCAGGCCGCGCGTTCGCGATCCGCGGTAGGCGTGTCACCGCCCTCGGTGGAGGGCGTCGGTGCTTCGCAGCGGGCGTTGTCCACGACGCGACGGCCGCCGCCCACGACCTGATCCGAGACGCGACACTGCTCAGCGGTGGTCCACTCCACGCGCTGGCAGCACTCGACCATCTGCGCGCCGTACCCGAAGATCTCGCAGCAGACGCGGTCTGCCGCGGGGGCGGGCGCGGGCGCGGGCGCCGGCGCGGGCGTGGGCGCAGGGGCGGGCGGCGACGTCTGCGACGACGAACACGCGGTGACAGACGCCAGGGCCAGGACGAGTCGGAGCGCGGAGTCTTTCATGGAGGTTCCTCTGGGGTGAGCGATGAATGAGGGAACGGCCCGGTAACCCCATTGACCGGAAGGCCGCGACGAGCATTGGCAGGAGGAGGAGGAGAAGTTGCAACAACTCGGTAGCGGTCGGCGCGCCCGCGGGTGTCGTCACATGACCGCGGCCAGCATCGGCGTGAAGTCCTTCGCCCCCTGACGCGAGGTGACCTTCAACAGGTCATCCCCGTCGGCGTCGTCGTCACATCGGAGCGGGCGGGACCAGCCAGACCCCTACGCCGCAGAAGACCGCGCCGATCGCGCCGAGGATCATGGGGATGAAGTACTTCTCCCCGAGCTCGTCGATGCACGCGGTGTCGGGGCTCCGCGGGTCGTAGAGCAGGGCGACGGCTTCACCGACCGCGCGCCGAGGTCTGCTGGTGCTCAGCGACGACTCGTGGACCCGCTCGCGGCCGTCGACGACGTAACGCACTTGAGGGTGGTGATAGGTGCGGACGCGCCCGTTGCGCCGCGAGCGACGCACGCGGAATCCGACCACGGAGCCCGTCGCCGCGACCCACCTGGAGAAGCGTGCCCAACTACGCACCGCCAGGACCGCGGCCAGGAGCAGGAGCCCTCCGCCGAGGGTGGGAAAGACCAGGGCGGCCGTAGGCATGGGCGGAAGATACGAGCGATGAACGATGGGGAACAATCGTCGCGCGGTCGCGCGATGACGCGACCCATGCGCGACGTCGCGGGCGCCCTTTACGTCGCGACCGGCTCTGCTCTCGCCCGATGCCCGCGCACGACCTCCACGCCCTGGCCCAGATCAAGCGCGTCGAGCTGCGCAGGCAGCGCGCCTCCCTCGCCGAGGCGGCAAGCCGTGGGGGCGACCGGCGGGCGAGGATACGGAACGACGAGTTGTTCTCCCGGCGGGCCTTACGTCGCGACCGGCTCTGCTCTCGCCCGAATGCCCGCGCACGACCTCCACGCCCTGACCAGATCAAGCGCGTCGAGCGCGCAAGGCGCGCCTCTCTCGCCGAGGCGTACGCGGCGCTCGAACGCCGCGCCCCCGCCGTCGACGCGGTGGCGACCGGGCTCGCCGCGCTGCTCGGTTCGCTCTCCCGGGGCTCAACACCCCCTGCCCATCGCTTCACCTCTTGGGTGATCTGTGCACGTCACCCCGCAGTCGCAGTGGTGGTCTGCCGCTTTCGCCCGCTGGTTTCGCGGGGGTGAAATGCACGAGGCCCCGCTGCTGGGAGCGGGAGGGAGCTGGTGAAGGGCCAAGGGGGAGCACGAAAGCCAAAGCGCTGGCACGGCCACGATCGCCGCTACGGGCTGCGCGCGCAGCGGAAGCCCGTCACGGCGACGCGCGCGCTGGGCAGGTTCCAGGTGCGGCTCGCGGCGTAGACCCGCGCCGTGTCGGGGGGGTCGCCGAACGCGCTGCTGCGTAGCGCCCGAGGGAGACCTCCATTGACGTTGCAGAGGGGGTCTCGCAGGTCGCCGCGCCAGCACGTGCCGCTGTCGTAGGGGACGGTGGTGTCGGCCGCCCACACGGTGACGTTGCCCACGAGGTCGAAGATCCCACCGACCGGAGCGCTGCCGCCGACGCGGCGGGTGACGGCGCCATCGTCGCCCGCGCACCCAAGCCAGGCGCCACGCGCGCAGTCTCCGGCGGGGACCTCGTCGCCCCAGGGGTAGACCCGCCCCTCGGTCAGTCCGTCGACCGCGCGTCCGCGGGCGGCGTACTCCCACTCGGCCTCGGTCGGCAGTCGACCGCCGTCCCACTGGCAGAAGCGCTGCGCCGCGGCCCAGTCGACGCAGTTGATCGGGTGCGCCTCCCGCTGCGCCGCGTAGGGCGTCCAGTTGCAGAAGCGGTTGGTGAGCGTCGTCTCGGGCTCCTGGGCGGCGCCCACCGTGAGCGTCGTCCCGTCGGGGTACCGCACCGGAGCCGGGACCCCTGACGGGGTCGCGCGCCCCGCGAAGAAGGCGCGGTAGCGGGCCACGGTGACCAGGTGCGCGTCGAGCCAGAAGGTCGACACGCGCACGTCGGGCACGGGCGGCGTCGCTTGCAGGACGCACCCGCGCTTGCGCGACGTGTGGTCGCTGCACATGGCCTCGCCGCCCAGGGTGACTTCGCCGCCGCCGACCTCGACGAGCCCGCAGCCAGGAGTCGCCGCGTCGGCGCAGCTCCGCTGCGGTCGCACCGCGCACGCCCCGTCGGCGCAAACCCCGTTGACGCACGCGCGCCCGCAGGCGCCGCAGTGCCGCTCGTCCGAGCGCAGGTCCACGGTGACGTCGTCGCAGCGGGTGACGTCCTCCGGCGCGCCAGCGTCTCCGACGCCATCGTCGCTCGTCGTGTCAGTGTCCGTCCCCACGGCGCGGTCCGCCGGAGCGACGCTCGTCGCGTCGGTGACTGTCGCGTCGATGAGCGCTGCGTGGACGTCGCCCGGCGTCGACGCCGCGCTCCCCATGTAGGGCGTGCAGCCGACGAGGCCGAGGGCGAGTACCCGGCAGAGCATCCGCCGATAGACCCGCCGAGGCGCGCGCCCGTCAAGCCACCAGCTCATCGAGCGGGTCGCCGAGAACGACCGGCCCGCGCCCGCGGAGCCGCCCGACGCCCTGGGCGCGGACGACCGCGGGGACATCCCGCTCTGACGCGCGCAGCCGAGTCGCGCCGGTGACGAGACGGCGCCGCCTCCGGTAGCGTCCGCGCCCAGAGGTTCTCCATGTCACACCGGTGAACGCCGCGGGGGCCGTCAGCGCACGCGTCTGCGGGTATCCCTGCACGAACGGTGGCTTCTGCTCCGCGTCCGGCAGCTTCTGCGGGGAGGCGACCACCATCTCTTCGGTGAACGGGAACGTGGTCGTCCACTGCGGCCCCACGAGCGCCCACGGCGCCACCGCCCGCATCTGGCTGCGCTGACCGGTCGACGCGGTCGAACCGAGAGAAGCGCGCGATCGAAGACGGGCGTGCCCGTCACGCGGCTGGTGTGTCGAGACGCGCCGCGGTCAGGTCGCGCGCCCGCGGGTCAGCACCACCTGCTTCGCCACCACGCGGTCGTGCTCCATGTCGTCGTGGGCGCGCGCGATGTCGTCCATCGCGTAGACCTCGACCGGCCAGTCGAATACGCCCTCGTGAATCGCGGTCGCCGTCTCGGCCAGCACGCCGCTCGGAAGGTCGCTCGCGTCGCCGCCGTAGGCCGTGAGCCGCACGCCCGTGGGGATGTACTCGATCGGATAGAACTGATCGACGATCCACTGGTTGGACAGCATCCCCGTGAAGCAGGTCGTGCCGCCGCGGCGACACGCGCGGAGCGTGTCTCGCAAGGTCGGCGCGCCCACCAGCTCCAGCGCGCCGTCGACGCCCTCGGGGAGGATCGCCCGCACCGCCGCCGCGACGTGGCCGTCGTCTACCACCACGTGGTCGACCCCGGCGGCGCGCAGGGTCTCCGCCCGCTCGGGGCGGCGCGTCGTGGAGAAGACCGTCGCCCCAGCGCGCTTCGCGAGGCGCGCGGCCATCAGGCCGACCGACGAGGTCCCGCCGCGGATGAGCAGCGTCCCTCCCTTCGGCAGGCCGACGCCCACCGTGAGGGAGCCCCACGCCGTCTGCAGCACCTCGGGGAGCGCGCCGAGCCGGGCCCAGTCGAGCGCCGTGTCGACGGGGATCACCGAGCGCGCGGGCACGAGCGCGTACTCGGCGTAGCCGCCGTCGAAGGACCGCCCCATGCCGCCCATCATCGCCACGGCCTTCGACCCCACGGGGAGGTCGGTCCCGGGCGCGGCTTCGATCACGCCCGCGGCCTCGATGCCGAGCACGCGCGGGAAGGTCACCGCGTCGCCCGCGAGCCCGAGCCGCGTGTGGAGCTCGGAGCGGTTCAGCCCGAAGGCCTCGACGCGCAGCAGGACCCATCCCGTCTTCGGCGCGGGCTTCGGGATCTCCCGGACCTGAAGCGCCGTCGCCGGCCCGGGAGCGTCGAGAACGACGGCGCGCATCGTGGTCATCCGTTCGTCCTCGGTTGAGTGGTGGAGAAGCCGTACGGCGCCCTGACCTCGCCCGCGCCTCGCGCCTCGGTTGTACGATCCCGCTCCGCGATGGCCGAGCCCGCCGCGAGCACACCTTACCGCGCGCCGACGTTCGTCGCGCAGCGGGCGCCGATCGACTACGCGCAAGCGGTCTGGGTCGCGGCGCACGTCACCCTCCCCCCGGCCGCGCGCTGGGCGACGCACGCCGTGTGTCTCGTCGAAGACCGTCGAGGCCACGCTCTGGTTCGGCTGCGTGCTGATGACGGTGCTCGTCGGCCTGCCCGTCACCGCGCACGCGGCGCTGACGCGCGACCGACGGAACCTGCGACGGGCAGGGAGCGCGACCCTGGTGTGGGTCGCGTGGTTGGCGCTCTCCTTCGGCGCGCACCGCGTGACAGAAGGCGCTCGCCAGCGAGAGGAGCGCCGCGTCGAGACGCTCGTGAGCGACGCCGTGCTCCGCTATCGCGCGGAGCGGGGGGTGTACCCGCCGGCCCTCGAAGCGCTGGTGCCGCGATACCTCCGGGCGATCCTGATCGCTGCCACTCCGCCGACCCGCATCGGTGGGATCGGCGCTTCGAGTACGAGCGCTACGGAGCGACGTCCTCTTGAAGCACCCACTGTGCCGAGCGGGCTCGTGATGCTCGACCACTACCAGGGGCTTCGACTTCAACCGCCGCGCCCGGGTCGACTGCCAGAGCCACTTCGTCGCGGCAACCGCGACGCGCACCTCCGCCGCGATCGCAGTAGCTGTCCGATCACCGCGAGCGGCGGCGTCATCGCGAAGACGAGAGCCATCGACGCTCCGCCCGACGGGGCCGCGCGACGGTCAGCGCGCGCGGCGGCAGTGCGCACGGCGAGCACGCCGTTGCGAGCGGCCTCGACGAGACGAGGTCGAGCTGCACAGCGCGCGGCCGGGCAGCCCGTTTGAACAAGGTCGGCCCGTTACCGACGATCCTCGGGCGCATCGAGGAAGCGGTACTCGTCGATCAGGTCGAGCCGGTCGAGGCCCGTCGCGAGCGCGCCGCTGCCGAGGAGCACGCCCGCGGGGTCGCGTCCTTGAGCCGCTGCACGCTCGCGCGCAGGTCGTCGAGTGGTGCGGTGGCTGTTCGTCCACGGGAAGTCCTCTCGCGTCGACGACACGACGTACTTCGGCTTGGCCTCCGCTGTCGTGGCCCACGCGCGCATCGCGGGAAGTGGGCGCCTCGACCTGCCGAAGCGCGACCGCGGGCCAGTAGCTCTCCATCATCTCGTAGGTGACGCGGCCCCAGAGCATCGCGCCGCCTTGTCCATGAGCCGGGTGAAGAAGTCGTGCGTCTCGTCGTCGACGATCCTCCCGGTGGTCGACGCAGCCGTCGAGGGTGACGTTGAGGCCGAAGGTGAGCAGTCCCATGCGAGGACCCCTACCGTGATGGTCGACCCGCCCTCGTCCTTCGCGCGCTACCCCGGCAGCTCCCCTCGCGACGGAGCCCCGCATGGCACGGAGACGCGTCTGCGCGTCGGGCAGCGACCACAGCCCCGCGTGCTCCCGTCGCGCATCAGCGCCATCAGCCGGTAGCGCCCCTTCGCGCCGCCCACGGCGCGCGGCTGCCGCGCGGACTCGACGCAGAACCACTGGCGCATCGTCGGCGCGCGAGGGTGACGTTGCCGCCCCACGGGGAGGGGCCGTATGCACCGACACCGCGTCGTCGGTGAGCGTGAGCTCGCTGCGGTTCACCAGCGCCGAGGCCGTGGAGTAGGTGATCCACGCGCCCGCGATGACGTGGCCGAGGGTGAAGACGGCCATGCCGTAGTGGCCCGAGCGCAGGGCCATGAACCACCACACGGCGAGGAACGAGTCCCACGCGAGGCAGAAGAAGACCATGAAGATCGCGGAGGGGGAGAACCACTCGGCGGGGTGAGCGCACGGGCGCGGCGCGCGGTCGTTGTCGCGGGTAGCCGCGCGACGGGAGGCGTGAGCGGACCGAGCTCCGTGAGCGCGAGGCCGTCGGGGCGAGGGCGCACCGCCGCGGGCGTCGCGGTGATCGCGAGGCCCGACCCGGGCGAGCTGCGCGCGCACGTCGGAGAGCCTGTCGCAGGCGCGGCATCGGGCGAGGCTCGACGAGAGGTCGACGTCGCCCGAGGGGATGAAGGGCCGCAGTCTCCGCAACGCACGCGCATGGGCTCCGCGGCATCGTGCGCCGCCGCGCGCGGCGATCAGGGCTACCCTGTCGCGATCAGCCTCGGCCGACTCACGTTCTCGAAGCGAGCGAGGTACTTGCGCAGCCGGTCGGCGTCGTTGGTCGAGGTCTTTTGCGCGCGTGACGCCGCGAAGAGCGACCGGTCTCGCTACCGACAGCGTGGGCGACGCGCAGCGGCACACCCGGCACCCCGGCGAGCTGCGCGCGGTCGAAGCGGTCAGCAGCCTCCATCACCAGCGCGCCGCGCACGACCGCGTCGCGTCGGGAGACGGCCTTCCGCGGGTGAGGCGAGCGGGCGCGAGCTCTGCCACCGGGCGCGCGCAGCCGGTGACCTTGTCGTCGACGCCCGCGAGGTCGATCCGCCTCGCCGTGAGAGCGTCGCGAGGCGCGTCACCGCCGCGGAGAAGTCTCGGAAGTTCCCGGTCCAGGCCTGGGCGAGGTGCCAGCGCCATGAAGCGCGCGCGCGAAGCCTTCGCGGGCCATGGTCACCTTCACCCCGGAGCGAACGCCCCGCCTGCGCGAAGTTCGTAGTCGAGGCCGGGCCTGGTCCTCCGGTCGCTCTCGCAGGCCCGGGAGCGCGAAGTGTCCATAGCTGATGCGCGCGAGGAGGTCTCGCGAGCGCCCCTCGGCGACCCGCGCGACGAGGTCGCGGTGCGTGCCCGCGAGCAGCCGGAAAATCACCTCCTGCACCTCCCGGTCGCTCCCCATCGGGCGAAAGCGCTTCTCCTCTCGACCGCGCGCAGGAGCATCGCCCGCTCGTCGAGGCCCAGCCCGCGATCTCGTCGAGGAAGAGCACGTCTCGTCGGCCTCCTCGCAAGAGGCTCCTCCAGCGCGGTGAGCGCGCCCGTGAACGCGCCCCTCGCGTGGCCGAAGAGCGTCGACATCGCGCCGTCTCCGCAGCGTCGCGCAGTTCACCTCGACGAAGGCGCCTACCACCTGCCGCCGCGATTTCTTCGCTGCCAGATCCTCTCGCGAGCTGCGACTTCGCCAGCGCCGACGGCCCCGCAGGAGAGGATCGGCGCGCGCGACGCGACGGCCACCCGCTCGACGCGGTCGATCAGCGCGTTGGAAGGCCGGGCTGCGGGTCTCGATGCTTGGCTTTCAGCACCCCCGGCGCGGTCGCGCGCCTCGGCGGCGAAGCGCGACGCGAGGCGGTCGTAGCGAGAGGTCGAGGTCGATGGCGCGCCTCGCGAGTCTGCGTCGCGCGTGTCGCGCGTGGGCGGAGCGGTCTGGAGCAGCCGCGCCGGGAGGTGCCGCGACTCGGTGAGGAGGAACATCACGATCTGCGCGACGTGCGTGCCGGTGGTGATGTGCACGAGGTAGTCCTCGCGCTCGGGGTCGAAGGGGTACGCGCGGGCGAAGTCGTGGAGCGCCGCGTAGACGCACTCCAGGTCCCAGGGGTCGGCCATCGCGAGGGGCGTGAGGCGCACGTCGGTCTCGGGCGACACCCGCGCGATGTCGTCGCGCAGGACGCGCGCGAGCTTGAGGTACGCGGGCGGGTGCAGGAGCTCGAAGCGCGACACCACGAGGTCGGGGTGCTGGCAGACCGCGACCGTGGGGCGCCAGCGCTCCCAGCGCTTCTCCTGCGCGCCGGAGTCGAGCGTCGGGCCGAGGAGGCCGATCACCACCGTGGGGCGGGGCTTATCCATCTGGATAGGATCACCCGATACCATAGGATCGTCCGCGCGGGGCGGTGTGGGGATTTCACGGGGAAACATCGCTCGGCACGGGCGCTGCGATGGGGGTCTCGCAGGAGGCGAAGAGAGCCATGAGCGAGCGGACGTACGAGATCTTCGAGGGCGCCAAGACGCGGCCCATCAAGGCGTGGACGCGGGGCGTGGGCGTGGAGGACGAGGCGCTCGCGCAGCTCCGTCGGCTGGCCGAGATGCCCTTCGTGCACCAGTGGGTCGCCGCGATGCCCGACGTGCACGTCGGCATCGGCGCGACGGTCGGGAGCGTGGTGCCCACGGTGGGCGCGGTGATCCCCGCGGCGGTCGGGGTCGACATCGGCTGCGGGATGATCGCGGCGCGCACGAGCCTCACGGCGAGCGACCTGCCCGACAACCTCTTCGGCCTGCGCGACGCGATCGAGAGGGCCGTGCCCCACGGGCGCACGGACAACGGCGGCGCGAACGACCGCGGCGCGTGGGGAGAGGTCCCCGCGGCGGTGGACGAGGCGTGGGCGACGCTGAGCGAGGGCTACGCGGCGATCGTGGCGAAGCACCGTCGGCTCGGCCGCGGCCCGGAGCGCACGCAGCTCGGCACGCTCGGCACGGGCAACCACTTCATCGAGGTGTGCCTCGATGAGGAGCAGCGCGTGTGGTTCATGCTGCACTCGGGCTCGCGCGGCGTGGGGAACCGCGTCGGGTCGTACTTCATCGAGAAGGCCCGGGAGGACATGGCGCGGTACTTCATCCACCTGCCCGACGCGGACCTCGCGTACCTGCCCGAGGGCACGCAGCACTTCGACGACTACCTCGCCGCGGTGGGGTGGGCGCAGGAGTACGCGCGGCTCAACCGCGAGCTGATGATGCGCGCGACGGTGGCCGCGGTGCGCGCGACGGGGCTGGTGCCCGCGTTCGACGCGTCGCTGGAGGCGGTGAACTGCCACCACAACTACGTGAGCCGCGAGCACCACTACGGGCGCAACGTGCTGGTGACCCGAAAGGGCGCGGTGCGGGCGCGCGAGGGCGAGCTCGGGATCATCCCGGGCAGCATGGGCGCGCGGTCGTTCATCGTGCGCGGCAAGGGGAACCCCGAGAGCTTCTGCTCGTGCAGCCACGGCGCGGGCCGGGCGATGACCCGCACGAAGGCGCGCAAGGTGTTCACCCTCGACGACCACGCGAGGGCCACCGCGGGCGTGGAGTGCCGCAAGGACGCCGACGTGCTCGACGAGACCCCCGGCGCCTACAAGGACATCGAGGCCGTGATGCGCGCGCAGCGCGACCTCGTCGAGGTGGTGTACACGCTGCGCCAGGTGGTGTGCGTGAAGGGCTGAGCGAGGCGGCGATGACGGAGCGAATCACGCTGGACGGTTCCGAGGGCGAGGGCGGAGGGCAGATCCTGCGCTCGGCGCTCGCGCTCTCGCTGGTCACGGGCCGCCCCTTCCGCGTGGTGAACGTGCGGGCGGGGCGGGCCAAGCCGGGCTTGCTCCGGCAGCACCTCACGGCGCTGCGCGCGGCGGCCGAGGTCGGCGGCGCGACCGTCGAGGGCGCGGAGCTGGGCTCACGCGCGGTGGACTTCGCGCCGGGGGCGGTGCGCGGGGGGGCGTACACCTTCACGGTGGGCTCGGCGGGGAGCGCGATGCTGGTGCTCCAGGCCGTGCTGCCCGCGCTGCTCACCGCGGCCGCGCCGTCGGAGCTCACGCTCGAGGGCGGGACGCACAACACCATGGCGCCGTCCTTCGACTTCATCGAGCGAGTGTTCCTGCCGGTGGTGAACCGCATGGGTCCGACCGTGACGTGTGCGCTGGAGCGCGCGGGCTTCTACCCCGCGGGCGGCGGTCGGGCGACGGTGCGCGTGACGCCGTCGCGCTCGCTCGCGCGGGTCGAGCTGATGGAGCGCGGCGCGGTGCTCACGCGCCGGGTCGTGGCGCGCGTGGCGGCGCTGTCGGGCTCCATCGCGGCGCGCGAGGTGAAGGCCGCGCTCGACGTGCTCGGGTGGGACGAGGGCGCGCGGGTCATCGAGCCGCTCCCGCGGGAGTGGGGCCCGGGCAACGTGGCCTTCGTCGAGGTGGCGTGCGAGCGCGCGACGGAGATCTTCATGCACCACGGGGAGCGCGGCCGGAGCGCGGAGTCGGTCGGCGCGGCTGCGGCGGAGGAGGCGCGCGCGTGGCTCGGCGCCGACGTGCCCGTGGGGGAGCACCTCGCCGATCAGCTCCTCGTGCCGATGGCGCTCGCGGGCGGCGGGCGCTTCGTGACCACCGCGCCGTCGACGCACACGACGACGAACGCGCGGGTGATCGAGCGCTTCCTCCCGGTGGCGATCACGACGACGCAGCGGGCGGAGGTCACGGGCGCGCCCTCGGCGCGGTGGGTGGTCGACGTCGCGCCGCGCGGCGGGGCCGCGCCGACGTAGAGTGTGGGCCATGTCGAACCTCGCCCCGCTCGCGCACTACCCCTCGCTCACGCTCCGTCAGCGCAAGGAGCTCGCGGAGCTCATCGGCTACGAGTCGCGGAACAAGTACGAGGTGCTCGACCCGAACGGCGCGGTGATCCTCTACGCGGCGGAGCAGGGCAAGGGCCTCGGCGCGATGCTGATGCGGCAGTTCGTGGGCCACTGGCGCAGCTACGAGATCCACGTCTTCGACAACATGCGCAACGTGATCCTGCGGGCGGTGCACCCCTTCCGCTTCTTCTTCCAGCGGCTCGAGGTCTTCGACGCCGGGGGACGTCCCGTGGGCGCGCTGCAGCAGCGCTGGGCGTTCTTCCACAAGCGCTTCGACGTCGAGGACGTCTCTGGCCGCGTGCTGATGACCGTGAGCTCCCCGTTCTGGAAGCCCTGGACCTTCCCCTTCGAGCGCGGGGGTCAGCGCGTGGCCGCCGTGCTCAAGAAGTGGAGCGGGATGCTCACGGAGATGTTCACCGACGCCGACACCTTCCGCATCGAGTACGAGAACCCCTCGCTCACGCCCGACGAGCGCGCGCTCCTCCTCTGCGCGGGGCTCTTCATCGACATGCAGTACTTCGAGCAGAAGGCCGACTCGAAGAGCTCGGTCTCCTTCGGAGACTGAGGCGCGGGCTGGGCGGGCGGTGTCGCCCCTCCCTATGGCGACAGCGGCAAGCGTGATAGAGCCGCGACGATGCGGCCCGGTTCGCGCCCACCCCTTGAGACCCCGAAGAGAGCGACGACCGTGGAGGAGGCGGCCGACCTCTTCGACGAGGTGCAGGACCAGGGCTTGACCCGCGCGGTCACCCGGGACCTCTACGTCGAGCCTCCCGGCGCGCAGCCCGACCCTGCGCTCCCGCCGAGCGCGCCTGAGCGGGCGAAGATCACGCGCCTCCTCGTGCGCCGCCGCAAGGGGGCGGAGAAGGTCTTCGTCACGGGGCAGAAGGGCGCGGGCAAGACCATGACCCTCGCCCGCATCGCGAGTGACCCCGCGATCACCGAGCACTTCGCGCCGGTGGTGATCCACGCCGCGCGGCACATCCCCGTGGGCGCGGCCGACATCCGGCTCCTGCTCGTGATGCTCGTCTCACAGATGAGTCAGTTCATCGTAGAGAAGAAGCTCGACCAGCGGACCGAGGTCGCCGGCGTCGCGATCGCGGGCGTCGACAAGACGCTCAAGGACTGGCTGGGCCTGTACAAGAAGCCGGGCACCCCGACCGCGCCCGAGACCTTCCAGAACCCGCGGGTAGAGCTGAACGCGCAGTTCCTGAAGCTGAGCGAGGAGATCCTCCGTGACCCGCAGCGTCGCGCGCAGGTGCTCCGTGAGGAGCACTACAGCGTCACGGAGCTGCACCGGGTCGCCTCGGCGCTGATCGCCTTCGCGGAGCACGCGCTCGCGGTGCGCGTCGACGGGCCGCAGTTCCTGCTGCTGGTGATCGACGACCTCGACAAGTACGTCGTGCCCTCGGAGGTGCAGTCGATCTTCCGCGACGGGATGGAGGCGCTGCGCTCGCTCCCCTGCGCGGCGGTGCTGACGTACCCGTACTTCCTCAACTTCACCGAGTCCTTCGTGCAGCGCGTGGAGTCCTCCGCGATCCACAACGTGAAGGTGGCCGAGCGGGTGGAGCTTCCTGGCGCGGTGGGCCCCGCGCTCTTGCCGCTCGATCGCCGTGAGCTGCTCGGCCCCGCGCGGGAGTTCTTCAACGGCATCTTCGACAAGCTGGCCGAGCGATCGCTGGTGCTCGACCAGGGCGTGATCGATCGGGCGGCGCTCTTGTCCGCGGGCATCCCGCGGGAGTTCCTGCGGCTGCTCTCGGCGGGCTTCGAGCTGTGCATCGACCACCAGAAAGCGCGCCTCGACCTCGCCACGCTGGAGGTCGCGCGCATCCGGCTCCAGCAGACGATGGCGCGCACCGCCAACGAGCCGTGGAAGCAGGCCGCGCTCAAGCTGGTGCAATCGCGGGGGACGATCCAGGGCTTCTCGGAGATGCTCGATACGGTGCACGTCGTCGAGTACGTGAACCGCGCGGTCTGGTACGGCGTTCACCCGGCGATGGAGGACCTCGTCGAGGGATGGATCCGGCAAGGACCACCAACCTCCTCGTCGCGAAGGGGACCAAGACCGCGAACGTCGAACGTGAACTCCAGGAACTCTGGATGACGGCGGCGGCCGCGGGGCAGAGCCGGGGCGACTGAGGTGAGCGAAGAGACGCTCGCGTTCCCGCACGAGCGCAGGCGTCGAAGCTCGCGCGGCGCGCTTTCGGACGAACCGACAGCGCGGCTTCGTGGTGTGCGTCGGGGCGAGCGAGGCGCTGCGCGCGCGGGTGGAGGCGACGCTGAAGGCAGGCTCGACGGGGCGCTGGTCTCGACGCGCATCGCCCCGACACCGAACGACCCGTGGGCCGTGCTGCTGGGAGCGCACCGGGGACGCGCAGGTGATCTCCGCGCGGCTCGACGACGGGGTGGAGGACCGCGTGCTGCGGTCGCTCGACGTGCGGCGAGAAACGCTGCGCGGCGAGGAGGTGGCGCTCTTACTGTGGGTGTCGCTCGGTGCGATGGAGCGGGTGGCGAGCCTCGCCTCGAACCTGTGGAGCTACCGCGGCGACGTGGCGTGGTTCCTCGCACGGACATCGTCGAGCGAACGCGGAGGTCGAGGACGTGCCCGAAGAAGTGTCGCTCGATGAAGAGCTCGCTCGCATCGATGAAGAGATCGTCTGGAGGCGTAATCAACGCACTGGGTTGTTGATCAGAAGGGCGTGGATGCTTCAGCGCCTCAAACGCTATCGAGAAGCGCTTGGAGTTGCTTGACCAGGTGAGGTCCGACCTAAAATCTGGAAGCCCACGACGAAGAGCGTTGGCGTAGGGCGATGCGCGATGTTCTGCGCCCTTGGTCGCGTGGAGGAGCTTGGGGCGCCTCGTCGAGCGGGCGCGTCAGGGCGCGCCTGGACATCGTGTGCTGGAGCGTGTCGACAGCGCCGCTCCTCGACCAGGTGTGCTGGCCTTCCAGCGCCTCGATCAAGCGCTCGTCAACGCGTTCCGGTGAAACCGAGATTGTAGAAGAGATGCACCAGGACCGAGTTGTTCTCGCGCGGCGGATACACTCCTGCGGCTCGGACGCTTGCGCTCGCCGAACGCAAGGTGGGGGAAGCGCTGCAATGTGTGCGTCGCCGCGCGACGGGCAGGTGGCCGATGGTCACGTCCTCTGTTGAGGAAGAGCGAGCCCTCATCGCGTGGGAGCGTCTTGACGCAGTCTCTGCTCCTCGGCCACCAGCAACGTCGCTTGCGGCTCGGCGAGCGCACAGGCGCGATCGAGGTCCAAGCCGAGGCGCTCGAACGAATCGTCAACGGCTACGCCGCCCTCGGTCTCGTCGACGATCACCACGCCTTCCATGAGCGAGCGCTCCAGTTGAAGGCACGCGGATACACGCCGACCCGCGCCCTCCCAAGACCGACAGCCCCAGCGCCCCGTCGACCGCCCTTCGCGCGTCTCGAGCGCGCCGTCTACGACGCCGGCACGCGCTCGACGCGAGCTCCGCCCACCGACCCCACCGCGGCCCTCGACGCCTGCACCTCTGCCTGGGACGCCGAAGACCCCGCTACACTCGCTGCCCTCTTCGCCCGCTGGCAGCACGCGCTCGCCCGTCACCGCGTCGCGCGCGGCGAGGACGCGCTCGCCTATCCTGCGCTTCCGCGACGCCGCGGGCGCTCCGCGACCTGCCGCGCACTCGCCTCGAACTGCTGATCTCGCTCGCGAAGCTGCCGACGACCCCCGCTCACTTCGCCGCTCGCGAGGCCGCCGCCGCGGTGCTCGCTCGCGCGCCCTGGACGTCGGCGCGGGTGCTCTCGCCCTCGAACGCGCGACGCGCTCGCCGCGCGCTCGCGCCCCTTGTCCGCGCTCGGGGTGAGACCGCAGGCGGACTTCCCACGAGGCCAGGCCGACCGCATCGACGCCGCGCTCACCGCGGGACGCTCCGACCGCCTGACCGCGCCCGTCACCCGGCGACCCGCGATCCCATCGCTCACCGCCGAAGGGTTGGCACAGAGGTGCGGAAGGCATACCCCCATGCCCTCGCGCCAGCGGGAACATGCCTCGGCCTGCTCAGAGCTATGCCCTCCGACCCTCCATGCCAACCCCTCGGCGGGCATCGCCGGAGGGTGGGGCGGCCTTCGGGGCAGGGTGGTATAGCCGCGCGCATAGCGAAGCTCTGGGTCGCAGGCGAGCTTTGCTGCAGACCCTCACTCCCGTCACAGTCCCGCGCCCCTGGGACGGCGCTGCCCTCGGCGAGGTCGGTCAGGCCGACGCCGCCGTGGTCGACGAGGCCGTCGCCCGCGCGGCCGCGGCCTTCGATGCGCCTCGCTCCCCGCCGCACCTCCGCCGCGACTTCATCACCCGCGTCGTCGACGGCATCGCCGCGCGCCGCGACCGCTTCGCCGAGACCCTCTGCCGCGAGTCGGCAAAAGCCCCTCTTCTACGCGCGCGAAGAGGTCTCCGCGCCCTCGCCACCTTCACCCTCGCCGCCGAAGAAGGCGCTTCTTCGGCGAGGCCCTCCACCTCGACGGTCAGCCCAAGGGCGCAGGCACTGGTCGGCCTCTGCGCGTGGGTTGCCCGTCGGGCCGATGCTCGCGATCACTCCGTTCAACTTTCCGCTCAACCTCGTGGCGCACCAGCTCGCGCCGACACTTCGCGCTGGGCACCCCAGTGCTCAAGCCCACGCACAGACCCCGCTCACGGCGATGCTCCTCGCCGAGGTCGTGGCCGAAGCCCAGCGCGCGACGGAAGGGATCCCGGAGATCGTCCTCTCGGTGCTGCCATTTGAGCGACGTGGCCAGAGTCGATGGTGCGCGACCCGCGCCTCGCCCGCGCTCTCGTTCACCGGCAGCGACGCCGCCCGTCAGGTGGAAGCTCCGTGACCTCCTCTGGGCGCAAGCGCGTCACGCTCGAACTCGGAGGCAACGCAGCCCTGATCATCGCCGACGACGCCGACGTCGACCGCGCGGTGGCCGCGGCGCTGGGAGGGGCCTTCGCCTACGCCGGTCAGGTCTGCATCAGGGTGCAGCGCGTGTACGCGCACAAGAACGTCACTACGAGCGCGTGCGCGACGCCCTCGTCGAGGGCGCGAAGAAGACCCCCGTCGGCGACCCGATGGACCCGGCGACGCGCTGCGGACCGATGATCGACGAGAAGGCCGCGAAGCGCGTGCGGCAGTGGCTCGACGAGGCCGAGGCCGCGGGCGCGACGGTGCTCTGCGGCGGCGCGAGGGAGGGCAACAAGGTCACCCCCGCGGTGGTCGAGGGCGCGCGCGCGGGGATGAAGGTCCACGACGACGAGGTCTTCGGCCCCGTGGTGACGGTGCACACGTTCGATCAGATCGACGAGGCCATCACCGCGGTGAACGCGGGGCGCTACGGGCTGCAAGCGGGGGTGTTCACCGCGAGCCTCGACACGGCGCGGCGCGCGTTCTGGTCGCTGAAGGTGGGCGGGGTGATCGTGAACGACGCGCCGACCTTCCGCGTCGACGCGATGCCCTACGGCGGCGTGAAGGACTCGGGCGCGGGCCGCGAGGGCGTGCGCTACGCGATGGAGGAGCTCTGCGAGCGACGTCTCCTCGCGCTCCACGGCTTCGGGCCTTGAGCGAGGGAGGCTTCGTCGCGCGCGACCAGCCCCTGCGCGCGCTGGGGTACATGTCCCTGGCGGCGGGGTCGTTCACGGCGATGAACGCGCTCGCGCGGGGGATGGGCGGCGTGCCGTGGCCCTCGCTCGCGCTCTCCCGCGCGGTGATCGGGCTCGCGGTCGCCCTCGCCGTCGCGCGCGGTCGGGGCGCCACCCTGCGCGTGCGCGACCAGGGCGTGATGTGGCGCCGCAGCCTCTTCGGCAGCGCGGGGATGCTCTGCACCTTCTACGCGCTCACGCACCTGCCGCTCTCGACGGCGACCACGCTCCTGAACACCACGCCCCTGTGGATCGCCCTCGCGGCGCGGGTGACCCTCGGGGAGCGCGTGGGTCGCGCGGTGGGCGCGGCGCTCGCGCTGGCCTTCGCGGGCGTCGTGCTCATCGAGCGCCCTGGGATGGTCTCGGGCGACCCCGCGGGCCTGGTGGCGCTCCTCGCGAGCGCGGCGAGCGCGATGGCGATGGTGTCGCTGCGACGTCTCTCGGGAGAGAGCCCCGAGGGCGTGGTGGTGCACTTCTCGGCCGTGGCGACTGGCGTGATGGCGCTCGCGACGGGGCTGTGGTGGGCGACCGAGGGCGCGCCGCGCTGGCCTCACGGCGGTGAGATCCTGGGCGTGTTCGCGATGGGCCTCGCGGCGACGGCGGGGCAGCTCGCGCTGACGCGGGCGTACACGCTCGACCGCGCGGCGCGGGTGGGGGCCGCGGGGTGGCTGCAGGTGGTGCTCGCGATCGGCGTCGACGCGGCGGTGTTCAAGCACGTGCCGGGCGCGTGGGCGGCCGCGGGCATCGCGCTGGTGCTGCTCGCGGGCGCGGCGCTGGTGGCCGACGCGCGCCGCGACGTCAGTCGAGCAGGTTGAGGTCGGGGAAGAGACTCACGTCGTTGAGGTCGACGTCGGGCAGGCGCACGTCGACGACGCCGGCGTCGGTGAGCCCGCAGGTGCCCTCGGTGAGGAGGCACATCCCGCTGTTGCAGCACCACGAGGTGCCCGCCGGGTCGCCCGCGCCGCGGCAGGGGTTGCAGTCGGAGCTCGCGCTGCAGAACGACGGGCAGGTCGGGCCCGCGGCGACGCAGGAGCCCGCGCTGCAGCGCTGGGAGGTGCTGCACGCGCGGCCGCAGCCGCCGCAGTGGCTGGGGTCGTTGTTGGGGTCGACGCAGACGCCTCCGCACGCGAGGGGCTGCCCCGCGGGGCACGCGCACACGCCACCCACGCAGCGGGTGCCGCCGCCGCAGCGCACGCCGCAGCGGCCGCAGTTGGCGTCGTCGGAGGCGAGCGAGACGCACGCGCCGTCGCAGCGGTCGAAGCCCTCGTCGGCGACGCCGTTGCAGTTGTCGTCGAGGCCGTTGCAGGTCTCGGCGCCGCGCGGGGTGCAGTCGCACACGGGCCCGAGGCCGGGGAGCGAGGTGCAGGTCCAGCCGATGGAGGTGGGGCAGTCAGAGGGCCCCGCGCAGGTGCGCGAGCAGCGGCTGGAGGGCAGGCACACGCCGGTGTTGCAGTCGCTCAGGCGCACGCACCCGGAGCCGAGCTGCCCCGGGGCCACCCCCGTGTCGACGGTCGCGCCCGTGTCGACGGGCGGGGCCACGCGGTCGATGGAGACAGGGATGTCGGTGGGCGGGAGGGGCACGTCGGGCGAGGCGGCGTCGATGCCCGTGCCGCCGCCCGCGTCGCTGCACACGCAGGCGCCCCACTGGAGGTCGAGGCCGCAGGCGGCCACGCCGTCGGCGCCGTCGTCGCAGGTGCAGGGCTCCTGCGCGCCGGCCATGCAAGCGGCGGAGGTGCTGGAGATGTTCCCTCGCGCGCCGCCGCAGCCGAGGAGGGCGAGGAGGGTGAGGGCGACGCCGCGGCGGAAGGAAGGGCCCATAGTTCGGGCCACGGTATGCGAAACCATCGGGGGCGCAAGTCTGCGCCGTGACGTCTCGACCACGGGGAGACGCACCGTCACGCGCCTACCTCTCGCACAGTGGCCGCGTTGCGGGCTCGCGCGAGGGGTCAGTAGACTCAGCGGCATCAGACGAGGGCGGCGCTGGAGCCAGAGAAAGACGCGAGAGCCATGAGCGATGCGATCAAGGTGCTGCTCCTTGAAGACGACGCGGCGGACCGCCTGATCTTCGGGAAGACGTTGCTGCGCGGGGGGCTCGAGCGATACGACGTGCACGCGGTGGGGCGGGTGAGCGAGGTCGCCGCGGCGGTGGCGCAGCGCGCGCCCGACGTGGTGGTGCTCGACCTGAACCTGCCCGACAGCCGAGGCTTCGAGACGTACCTGAAGGTTCGGCGGTGCGTGGGCCTCGCGCCGACGTTGGTGCTCACCGCCGTCGACGACCGGGACCTCGGGATGCGCGCCATCGAGCACGGCGCGCAGGACTACCTGGTGAAGGGCGAGTACACGCCGGGCAGCCTCGACCGTGCGCTGCGGCACGCCATCGCGCGCTCGCGCATCGTGCAGGAGGCCGCGTCGGCGGCGCTGCACGACGAGCTCACGGGCCTGCCCAACCGGGCCCTGGTGGAGGACAGGCTCTCCGCCGCGGTGCGCCGCGCCGAGCGCCGGCGGGAGCGGCTCGCGGTGCTCTTCGTCGACCTCGACCGCTTCAAGCCCGTGAACGACCGCTACGGGCACCACGTCGGAGACGCGCTCCTCAAGGCCGTGTCGGCGCGCATCAAAGACTTCCTCCGCGCGTCAGACACGGTGGCCCGCTGGGGCGGCGACGAGTTCGTGTGCCTCCTCGAGCCCGTGATGGACCTCTCCACCACCCGCCGCGTCGCGGGCGCCCTGCACCGCGAGATCCTCCGCCCGGTGGTGCTGCCCGAGATGGGCGGCGGGGCGCTCGAGCTCTCCACGGGGGCGAGCCTGGGCCTCGCGCTCTTCCCGGAGCACGGGCACGACGCAGAAGAACTCCTCCAGCGCAGCGACGAGGCGATGTACGCCGCCAAGCGCGCCGGCGGGGGGTGCGTGGTGTGGGGCTCCGAGGCCATGCGCGCCCTCGGTGGCCTCACCGACAGCGGCGTGATGCTCGCCCTCGGAGAGGCCGAGAGCGCCGCGAGCCGCCGGTCACAGCTCCTCAAGGCCCTGGGCGAGGGCGAGAACGAATAGCGCCCCGCGCTTGACCCGCCCGCCGCGCCGCGGCGACGCTCGCGGCCTCCCCATGCGACGCGCGACGCTCCTGACCGCGGCCCTCCTCGCCGCGTGCTCCTCCGAACCCCCGAGAGAGTTCGTCTCTGACAGCGGCGCTCGCGCCGACGCGGCCGGCGACGTGCCCGTCGATGTCCCCGTGATGACCGACGCGCCCGCGGTGACCGACGCGCCCGCGGTGACCGACGTGCCGCCGCTCCTCGACAACGTGCGGGTGTACGCCCACACGTCGCAGACCCTCTTCGCGATCAACCCCTCGGACCTCTCGGTGCGTCGCGTGGGCGACTTCGGCTGGCCCAACGACTTCCGCTCGCACGAGATGACCGACATCGCCATCAACGCCGACGGCTTGATGTGGGGCATCACCTTCAACGCGATCTACCGGGTGAACCCCGCCGACGCCCGCTGCGTGTACATCGCCCCCTTCGACGGCGCGACCTTCAACGGCCTGTCGTTCATCCCCGGCGGAGAGCTCGAAGAGGGCGAGGTGCTCGTCGCGGCCAACCGCTCGGGCGGGTACTACCGCGTCGACCAGCGCACGGGCGCGACCTCCGTGCTCGGGCAGTACGGCGGCGGCCTCGGGTCGAGCGGAGACATCGTCTCGGTGCGCGGCGGCGGCACCTTCGCGACGGTGGTGCAGAGCGAGGTCGAGTACCTCGCGCGGCTGGAGCCCACCACGGGCCGCGCGACCATCGTGGGCCCCACGGGCGTCGACCGCACCTGGGGCCTCGGGTACTGGCGCTCGCAGGTCTTCGGCTTCAGCGAGTCGGGGGCTTCTACACCCTCGACCTCACGACGGGCCGCGCGACGCTGGTGCAGAACGTCGGGCAGGCGTGGTGGGGCGCGGGCGTGACCACCCTCGCGCCCACCGCCCCACCGTGAATTGGAGACCCTCGCGCCGATCTGCTAGGCGCCGTCGGGAGATGAGCACCGCACCGTCGCGCGCCGCCGCGGCCCTCACGCTGCTCGCCGTGGCGGTGTCGGCGCGGGGGCAGATCCCTCCGCGCAGGGTGCCGCTCTCGCCCTCGGGCGTGACGCGCCGGGCGGGAGCGAGCGATACGGCCGACGGGGTGGCGGTGCCGTCGAGCGCGCGCTCGGTGCTGATCGAGCGCGACGGCGAGGTGCTGCGCCAGCGGCCCGACAGCCAGTCTCCGCGCAGGGGCACGGCGGCGCGGGGCGCGCGCCTGCCCGCGCTGGAGGCCACGCAGGGCCACGGGTGCCGCGCGGTCTGGGTGCGCGTGGGCGACGACGCGTGGGTTTGCAGCGACGTGGCGCCCTTGAGCGCCGACCCTCCGCGGGCGACCGCGCAGCCCGTGGTGCCCTCGGGCGCGGTGGTGCCGCACTCCTACGCCTTCGCGCGCCGCGCGGGCGTGCGCACCTACCGACGGCTCGAAGACGCCCGAGAAGACAACTGGGCCGAGGAGCTCGAGCGCGGGATGTCGGTGGCCGTCTCGGGCACGGCGCGGCTCGACGGGGCGACCTACGTCCACACGGTGACGGGCCGCTGGGTGGCGCTGCGGGAGCTCAACTGGGCGCGCCCGAGCGAGCGCGTAGGGATGCTCTACGAGCCCGGCGAGGCCGTCGACGGCGTGGGCTTCACGCGCCGCGCGGTGCGCGCGTGGCCGACCATCGAGGGCGCGCTGCACGACCGCGGGAGCGTCGCGGGGATGGTGGCCCTCGGCGAGCGCGAGGGCGTGCACGTGCGCGAGGTGCGGCAGGTGCGCGGCCGGGCGGTGGCGCGGCTCGACGCGGGCTGGGTGCTGGAGCGGTGGCTGAACCGACCCTCACCGGGCGCGGCGCCGGGCGACCTCGGGGCGCGGGAGCGCTGGGTCGACGTCGACCGGCGGCAGCAGGTGATCGTGGCCTACGAGGGCCGCGCGCCGGTGTACGCCGCGCTGGTGTCGACGGGCCGCGCGAGCAACCCCACGCTGCCCGGGGAGTTCCGCGTGTGGTCGAAGCTCGCGACGACGGACATGAGCAACGTCGACGACGCGATGCTCACGACGGTCACGTCGCTCTACACGGTGTCTCGGGTGCCGTGGGTGATGTTCTTCAACCGCGACCAGGCGATGCACGGGGTGTTCTGGCACGACGGCTTCGGGCGCCCGCGCTCGCACGGCTGCGTGAACCTCGCCCCGCGCGACGCCGCGTGGCTCTTCGAGTGGGCGCCCCCCGCGATGCCCCCGGGGTGGAACGCGGCGCTGCCCACCGCCCGCGAGCCCGGGATGCGCGTGCGGGTGCGCTGAGCGCTCAGAAGAACTTGTGCACGACGCGCCAGCCCCAGGTGCCGAGGCCGAGGGTGAGCGCGAGGCCGAGGGCGAGGGTGACCCAGGGGTGCTGCGCGACGCGGTGCACGGCCACGCCGCGCTTCGCGGCCCACGGCGCGGTGATCGCCACGCCCAGGGTGATGAGGAAGAGCACCGGGCCCATCGGGTGCGCCAGCAGCGCGCGCCACGGGGAGAGGTGCGCCATGTGCGTGAACGAGGTCGTGAGCCCGCAGCCCGGGCAGGGGACGCGGGTCATCTCCTCGAAGGTGCAGGGCGGCAGGCCGAGCTGCTGGTGAGTGCCGAAGCCGCGGCCGTCGGCGTGGAGCCACGCGGCGGTGGTGAGCACGGCCCACGCGGCGAGGCCCATCGCGGCCCACGCGAGGCGGCTGATCCACGGGCGCTCGGAGAGGAATTCGTCGAGGGCGGTGGGGGTCTCGGCCGCGGCTCGCATCGCGGGGGGATGGTAACCCTCGACGGGTCTCCGCGGTATTCTCCGCCGCCGTGCGAGCGAGAACCTTTGCTTTGGTGACGCTGTGCCTCCCCCTCGCGGCGCGCGCGCAAGACGCGGGCGCCCGCGCCGACGCGCCCGCGGGCCCCACCGCGCAGGAGCTGGTCGACGCCGCGCGCGGAGACGCGCGGGTGATCGGCCGCGCCTCGGGCCGCGAGCGACGTCCGGTGCAGCGCGTGGTGAGCGTGGCGCTGCCCGAGGGCGAGTGCTTCACCCTGCTCGGCGCGGCGACGGGTGCGTCGCAGGTGCGGGCGCGGGTGTCGGGGCGCGCGGTGGCGCTGGGCGACGCGGTCCCGCTGGCGAACTCGCGCGGAGAGGCCGCGCGCGCGACGCTGTGCTCCGACGTGCCGGGGCCCTACCACGTCGACGTCGACGTCGAGGGCGAGAGCGAGTGGGCGCTGGCCTTCGTCGCCGCCGAGCGCCCCGAGCGCGACGCCGGCGCGCGGGTCGCCCGCGTGGGCGACGACCGGCTCGACCCCGACGCGGGCTCGGCCTTCACCATCGGAGAGGGCCACGACTTCATCGCCTCCGAGGTGCGCCGCTTCGCGCAGACGCGCCCCGGCCGCGTGGCGATCACCGCGCTCGAGCGCGAGGCCCTCGCGACCAACGCCGTGCACACCCAGACCCTCACCCTCGCCTCGGGGCGCTGCGTCGACGTGGTGGCCGCGGGCGTTCCGTCGGTGGCCGACCTCGCGATGGAGCTCCTCGACCCGACGGGTCACCGCGTGGCGCAAGACAGCACGCACCGCGGGGTCGAGTCGCTGCGCTACTGCCCCTCGTACGGCGGTCGGTACACGGTGCGGGTGCGGGTCTTCGCGGGCTCGGGCCTCGTCGGCGTGCAGGCCCTCGCCGAGCGCTGACTCACCGCGCGTAGAGCGCGCAGTTGCCCGCGACGCGCAGCGGGCGCCACCCCGCGCGGGCCACCGACGGAGCGGCGTTCCACCCTGGCCACGCGAGCACGACCTGCGCGCCCGAGCCTTCGAGCACGGCCTGCGCGCGCGGGCCTCCCGCGAAGGTCTCGACCGCCGCGCGGTGCAGCACCTCGGGGTACTCGCGGTTGCGCCCGTCGATGAACACCCGCACCCCCGGCCAGCGGTAGAGCACGTACGAGGCCCACAGCCGGCTCGTGAACAGCTTCGTCCCCGCGGGGAACGGAGACGGCCCCGCGACGCAGGCCGCGGGCAGCGTGCGGTCGTCGACGTGCGCGCGGTAGTACGCCCCGTCGTGAGCGCGCGCGGTGACCGACGGGCTCCACCCGATGGCCGCGCCGAAGGCCGCGAAGAGCGCCACGCCCGCCGCGAGCGCTCCACGTCGGCCTTCGCGCGGCTCCTCGGCGAGCGCGTCGCGGAGCGCCACCGCGAGGTCCGCCGCGGGGAGGAGCGCCATCCACAGGTTGCGCTCGAAGAGCAGCACCATCGCCGACGCGATCGCGCCGGCCGAGAGCGCGCGGAGAGACGCCGCCGTGACGCCCTTGCGCAGACGGGTGATCGCGAGCCCGACCCACGCGACGAGCACCGCCGCGGCGAGGACCTTCAAGAATCCGGGCACGGTGGTGGCGGGCTCCCACAGGTGCGCGAACTCGGCGTTCACCGAGCGGTTCACGCGGGAGCCGGTGAGCGCGTACTCGATCGTCGACGACGCGGGCGGCGTCACCGCGAGCATCAGGGTCGAGAGCGCGAGCAGGGTGAGCTCCCGCGCGCGGAGCTTCGCGTCGCTCCATCGAGGCGCGAGCCACAGGGCGCGGTCGGCGAGGAGGAAGGGCGCGAAGGACAGCGCCTCGGCGGTGAGGTTCGCCCACACGAGGAGCGTCGCGCCGAGGGCCGCGGCGCGGCGGGGCGTGAGGGCTTCGTCGCGGCGCAGGAACGCGAAGGCCGCGAAGGTGAACGCCGCCATCGACGCGGTCTGCGGCGCGGGGATGAGCTTGAAGCTCGCGAAGGTGAGGCCCGCCGACATCGCGAGGACGGACCACCCCGGGCCGAGGCGCCTCCACGCGGCGAGGGTGACGCGCGCGAGGGGCGCGGCGAAGAGGGCGAGGGTGAGGAGGCGCAGCGCGCCGAGGCCTCCCGCGCGGTGGAGCAGCGCGGCGAGGGCCTCGAAGAGCCACTCGTGGTTGTTCCACTCGGTGCCCGCGGCGGTGAAGGACCACGCCTCGCGGTCGGGGATCGCGCCCGACGAGAGGAACTCCTCTCCGGCGCGCACCATCCAGAAGACGTCGCCCGCGCCGAGGGGGCGCGTGGCGAAGTGCGCGGTGACCAGCGCGAGGGCGCAGAGGGCCGCCGCCGCGAGGAGCGCTCGGGCCCGGGTCATCGACCGGAGCGTCGCGCGGGGGCGCGTCGCGCCGGGGCGGCGCGCGTCGCGGCGCGGGACGTCGACGGAGCACCACGCCCTCGCGGCACGCGGCGTCTCCCGCGGGGCACCCGATGCACGTGGAAATGGTTGTCGTGCGGAGACACCCGCGCGGGCTGCACCAGGGTGTTCGCCGCGAGTTCGATCACGTGCGGCGAGGCCCCGTGCTCGCGCGCCCACCGCAGGAGCAGCGCGCGCAAGGGAGACGACACGAACACCCGCGCGGCGCGGGCCTGCGTGTCGGTGAGCACGGCCTCGATGAAGGCCCAGTTGCGCGCGGTGTCGAAGGCGAGGGTGCCGTCGGCGTTGCGGCCCTGGCCGTCGAAGACGACGTAGTCGGTGAGCTCGACGGGGGCGCCCACGCCGCGGCGGGTCACGCGGCGGACGAAGAAGGCCACGTCGGCGTCGCGCCCCGACTGGTGCGAGCGGTGCTGCGCCGCGGGGCCTCCGCAGCGGGCCGAGAGGTCTCCCACGGTGAGGCGCGCGCGAAAGCGTCGGTGCAGGCCCCGCGCGGAGCGCTCCAACAGGCCCACGAGCTCGTCGGTGCCGAAGTGCAGCGTGCGCCCCGGGAGGAAGCGCAGCGACGCGCTCTCCCGCAGCGCGCGGCCGTGGTCGAGGGAGCCGCGGTTCGCGTAGCCGCACGACGCGCTCGCGGGTCGGGCCGGGGGCCGACGGCGCACGCCGGGGTTGCGGGTCGCTCCCGAGGGGGTGGGCCGCCGGGGGTCGGCCAGGCCCAGGGAGGGGAGGGAGAGACACAGCGTCGCCGCCGCGAGGAGCGCGAGGAGGAGCGAGGCTGGCCGGGGCCTTCCCACGGGCTGATCGCGTAGCAGAGGGGGGCTGCGCGGTGCCAGAGAACGACAAGAGACGAAATTGACAGGCTGCGCGAGCGTTCAGTACGGTGCCCTTCCGTCGCGCGTCGCGATGAGAGAGGGAGCGCAGGGTTCACCATGCAGACGCAGCTCACCGAGCGACAGACGAAGATCCTCGACTTCATCCGCCACTCGATCCGGATGCGGGGCTACCCCCCGACCCTGCGCGAGATCGGCGCCGAGATGGGCATCCGCTCGACCAACGGGGTGAGCGACCACCTGCGCGCGCTGGAGAAGAAGGGCTACCTGAAGCGCGAAGACATGAAGTCCCGCGCGCTGGTGCCCGTCGACGTGGGGATGTCGTCGCTGCGGGTGGTCTCCGACGAGTGGAGCGACGACCGCCCCGAGCGCGAGATCCAGCTCGACCTCGACGCGGGCGACGACGGGATGGTGAAGCTCGACCTCATCGGCCGCATCGCCGCGGGCCCGCTGCTCCAGGCCATCGAGCACCGCGAGCGCACGATCCACTTCGACCGCTCGCTCCTGCCCGCGAAGCCGTCCGAGAGCTTCGCGCTGCGGGTGAAGGGCGACTCGATGATCGAGGCGGGCATCCACGACGGCGACATCGTGTTCGTGCGCCGCACCGCCGAGGCGCAGCGCGGCGAGATCGTCGTGGCCCTGGTGGGCGACGAGGCCACCCTCAAGCGCTACTACCCCGAGAAGGACCACGTGCGCCTCCAGCCCGAGAACCGCGCCCTCTCTCCCATCTTCGTGCGCCGCGGCGAGTACGCGTCGTTCCGCATCCTGGGCGTGATGACCGGGCTGTTCCGGCCCAGCTCGGGGCCTCGGGCGACCTGATGTTCGCGCCCCTGCTCGTCGGCGCGGCGATCTCTGGCGCGGCGGCGGCGGGCAGCCTGGTGCAGCACTACCGGCAACAGCTCGGCCCCCTCACGCTCGCCGAGGTGCGGGCGCTGAGGTCCCTCCCGGTGACCCCCATCGCCGAGGCCCGCGAGGGCTTCGTGAAGATCGTCGGGGTCATCGGCTGCGAGCACCCCATCGACGGGCTCTTCGGTCAGGTCCCCCTCGCGGTGCGCGAGGCGCACTTCTACGGCTACGAAGGGAGCGGGGTGAAGGCGCGCCGGGTGCTCCACCGGGTCGAGCGCAGCGACCGCAGCTTCTGGATCGAAGACGACTCGGGCCGGGTGACCCTCGACCCGTCGAAGTGCCGCATCGATTTCGAGTCCGAGGGCGCCGACGGAGAGTCGATGGCCGAGGAGCACCGGCTGCGGTTGGGTGAGCGCGTGGCCCTCCTCGGGGTGGTGAAGCAGGGGATGGCCCTCGCGCGGCACCCCTTGCGCCGCTCGCAGGTGGAGGTCTCGGGCACGCGGCTGGAGTTCGAGGGCGAGCCCGTGGTGACCTGGCGCACCGAGCCCGAGGTGCAGCCGCGGCTGCTCCCGTCGGTGGGCGGCGTGGCGCTCGGGGCGAGCACCGTGGGGATGGCGATCCTCGGGGCGCTCCTCCGGGTGTGAGCGCCCGCCCCGCGTCGGTGGTGGTCGACGCCGCGCTGCACGCGCTCGCGCTCGTCCCGCTCGCAGGCCCCGCGTCGCTCCAAGACCCGCGCTACGCCGCGTGGGCCCGCGCGTCGCTGCCGCCCGCGTGCGTCGACCCGACGCGCTCCGACGCTCCCCTCATCGCCGCCCTCGCCGCGCGCGCGGGCGACGCCGCCCTCGCGCTCCAGTCGCTCCCGTGGGCGTGGGGCTCCGTCGACGACTTCACCGCCGCCGCGCGCGACCCCATCGCGCCGAGCGGTGTCCCCGCGCGCGAGTCGCTGCGACGTCTCTCGCTCGCCCACCCCGAGCTCTGCGAGATCGCCCGCTGCGCCGTCGCGCTCTGCCTCCCCGCGTACGCCCGCGCCCACGCCGAGGTCGTCGCGCCCCTCACCCTCGCCGCGGCGCGCGAGGTCGACCGCGCGCTCGATGACCTCGCCTCCGTCGCCCCCGCGATGCACGACATTGACGTCGTGCTCGCCTTCGCCCTCGGAGGCCGCGGACGCGCCCTGGACCACGCCCTCACCGCGGGCGTCCCTCACCCGTGGAACGCCCTCGCGCCGGAAGACATCGCGCAGCAGTGTCTCCACGAGCGGGCCGTCACGCTCGCGTCGGCGCTCTGTCCGCGCGGGGTCGACCGCTGGCGCTGGGTCGAGTCCGTCGCCGTGCGCGCGGTGGACCTCTCCCTCGACGGCTCCCCCTTCGCTCCGTCGCGGGAGCGCTGGCGCGCGCGGCACGACCTCTCTCCCCTCGGCGACGCCGACCCGCGGGCCGTCGTCACCGTCTGCGCGGCCCTCACCCGCGGCGCAGGAGGTACGCGCGCATGACCCCCTTGCCCTTCACGTCGATCTCTCCGCGGGGCTCGAAGGCGAAGTCGTCGCGCGCGCGCAGCCACGTCGCCTCTGACACCTGCACCGCGCCCACGACCCCGTGCGACTCCATGCGGCTCGCGGTGTTCACCGTGTCGCCCCACACGTCGTAGGCGAACTTGCTCGTGCCGATCACCCCCGCCACCACGGGGCCGGTGTGCACGCCCACGCGCACCGCGAGGTCCTCGTGGAGGTCGCGGTTGAAGTCCTCGACGGCGCCGAGGAGCCCGAGCGCGAAGGCCACCACCCGCCGCGGGTGACCGTCGCGGCTGCGCTCGTCGAGGCCGCCCACGGCCATGTACGCGTCGCCGATGGTCTTGATCTTCTCGAGCCCGTGCTCGCGCGCGAGGGCGTCGCAGGCGGTGAAGAAGGCGTCGAGACGTCGCACCACCTCGGCGGGCTCGAGGCGCGCGCTCATCGCGGTGAAGCCCACCACGTCGGCGAAGACCACCGTGACGTCTCCGTAGCCGTCGGCGATGGGGCGCTCCTCGGCCTTCAGCCGCACGGCCACCCGCGCGGGGAGCACGTTCAACAACAACCTCTCGGAGAGGGCGCGCTCCGCCGCGAGGGCCGCGGTCTTCTCCTGCACCTCGCGCCCCTGGAGGAAGCGCACGCGGGCCTGGGCCTCCTGCTCGCGCGCCACGATGGCGCCGAAGGAGCCCAGCGCCACGGTGGTGCCGAGGATCGCGCCCCACACCCTCGGCTCCTGGGCCATGAAGCCCTGGGCGGCGACGGCGTAGAGGGCCACGGCGAGGGCGGTGAAGGCGAGCTGGGCGCGCACTCCGAGGCGGGCGATGAATGGCCCGAGGGTGGTGAACAGCACCGCGTAGGAGGCGTAGAGGACGTGCAGCGCGGGCGGCGCGAGGGTGGCGATGGCGACCACGGTGGCGTTGCACGAGAGGCCGAAGGCGAGGCCGACGTACTGCTGGGCGCGGGCGTAGGCGCGGGTGAAGGTGAGGGCGACGAGGGCGGCGCCCACGGGGCCGAAGACCGCGAGGCGGATGAGCAGCGCCTCGCGGAGCATCGACGGCGGCAGGAGCAGCGCGTCGTGGACGGCGTAGCCGAGCATCGAGACGGCGCTCGCGCTGAGCGACACCTGGGTGAAGCGCCGGGTGTTCTGGTCGAAGGTCTCGCGCTGGTACTCCCGCTCCAGGGCGGGGTCCGAGAGGCGGCCCGTCCAGTCGAGGGCGGTCGCGTCGGGCGCGGGCATCGCGGGGCATCATGGGCCAAGGGCGAGAGCGGTGTCACCTCGCGCGCCGCGAGGTGCAGGTCACCGCGCGCGACCTGCACCCCGGAGCGCTCGTGAGCGGTCAGCCCTCGGAGGGCTTGTCGTTCTCCTTCTTGGCCTCGGCCTTCTTGGCCTCGGCCTTCTTCGACGCCTCGCGGGCGCGCTTCGCCTTGTCCTTGCCCTCGGCGATGCGCTCCGCGATGGAGTTCTCGTAGCGCATCACGGCGGGCCAGCGGTCGATGATCCCCGGGTCGTCGATGGCGGCGTAGCGGATCGCGGCGGCGACGCGCTTCACCAAGGCGTGACCGTCGGAGCGGGCGACCTCGAGCTGCCCCTTCGAGGCGACCTGGAGCTTCTCGGCCTTGCGGGTGGTGACCGTGAGCCCCTCGATACGGCGCGCGAGGCCCGGTGCGGTCGTGACCTTGGGGGCCACCGAGCAGAGCGGACCGGTGAACTCGCCCTCGTGCGCGTCGATCTCGTCGAGCGCGTCGATCAGCGTGGGCTGCGCCTTGTCGGGCACCCAGGTGATCTCCGTGCGCTTCTGGTCGGCGTCGAGGGGCACGGCGGCGCCCCTCGGGGCCTCGGGCACGTCCTCGGGCGGGACGTACGGCGCCTCGCGGATCGCGGCGAGGGTACCGAGCTCGGGGGCCGAGGCGTCGCTGCGCGGCTGCACCTCCGGCTCCTGGCTCATGGACGACGGGACCGACTTGTTCTGCTTGTTCATGGACGTTCTCCTCGTTGGAGTGAGCCGCCACCGTGGCGCTCACAGTCTCCATCGCGTCAGGGGGTGGGTCCGCGACACGCACGACGTCGTTTTCGTCCACGAGGCCGTCGATCACGGCGCCGTAGCGGCGACGGAGCGTCCACGGCTTCGCGCTCGCGGCGGCGGCGGCCAGCTCGGGGAAGCTGCGGTCGTCGACGGCGTGGGCGACGATCAGGGCGCGGTCGTCATCGGTGAGGAGGGAGAGGAGCTCGCGGGCGAGGGCGCCTCGCTCGGGGTCGTCAGCGGAGGGGCGCAGGTCGCCCGCGTCAGGGAGGTCGGCTTCGTGCTTCGCACGGGCCAGGACGGCGCGTCGGGCGTCGCGGGCCTTGTAGACGCTCACCCCGCGGAGGAAGGACTCCAGCGCGACGGGGTCGTCGGCGTGGGGACAGTCTTCCTCGACCCAGGCGACGAAGACGTCTTGAAGTACGTCGTCGACGGCGATCGCGTGCCCGCGCGGGAGGATGCGCGCGATGGTGCGCCGCGCCCAGCGGGTGAGGGACGGCTCGATCTGGGTGAAGGCCGCGAGCGGCGGGCGGGAGGGGAGAGGCGAAGTGTCCATCGGGGGCTCCTCGCGGCGCGCGCAGGTGGCGCCGTGGGGGTCTCATCGAGGGGGGTGTCGCGGAGGTTGCGGGGGTGACGTCGATTTCTGAAAACGGCTGTAGAACAGCGGTTTCACGAGGTCTCAATGGTGGGGGACGGTATGGGTGAGGTCTCTGGTGGGGGGCGGGGTAGTCCCTGGTGGGGATACGGGGCGGTCCCTGGTGGGGATACGGGGCGGTCCCTGGTGGGGGGACGGGGCGGTCAATGGTCCCACCGTCGGCGCAATGGTGGGAGGACGGGGCGGTCCCTGGTGGAGGGACGGGGCGGTCCCTGGTGGAGGACGGGGCGGTCCCCGGTGGGGAGACGGGGTTCCGCGGGGAAGCCGAAGGCGACGACCAGCCTCCGCGCGTCAAGGTAGGCCTTGGCTCGGGCGCAGCGCCGCAGCCTCGGCACGCCACGCGGAGACGCGCTCGCTTCGAGCGCACGGCGCTGCGACGAGGTGCTGGGTGAGGACATCTCGCGCACCGCGCGGTGGTAGCGTCGTCGGTCTATGCGTGGGCCGCTGCTCTGGGTGACCTCGTGCGTCGCGCTCCTCGCCGCGTGCAGCGGCGCTGGCACCACCGCCGTCACGCCCCCCGCCGTCGACGCGGGCAGCGACGCGACCACCGCGACGGACACCCCCGACGTCCCCGTCGCGCTCGACGCGCCCGACGTGCCCGACGTGCCCGACGTGCCCGACGTGCGCGTGGGCTGCGGCAGCGACGGCGACTGCGCGAGCGACGGGGCGCCTCGCGCTGTGACACCGCGACGGGCCGCTGCGTGGAGTGCGCGAGCGACACCCACTGCGCCGCGGGGACGCTCTGCGTCGGCAACGTCTGCGTGGCCGGGTGCAGCGCGACGCAGCCCTGCGGCGCGGGGCAGCTCTGCTGCGCGGGCGGGTGTGTCGACGCGCAGACGAACCTCTCCCACTGCGGCGCCTGCGACCGGCGCTGCGAGGCCGCCAACGCCACCCCCGCGTGCATGAACGGCGCGTGCGCCGTCGCGACCTGCGTCACAGGCTTCGGCGACTGCGACGCCGACGCCTCCAACGGCTGCGAGGTCGAGCTGCGCGCCTCCACCGCGCACTGCGGGGCGTGCGGCAACGCCTGCGCCGCGCGCCCCCACGCCGTCGCGCGCTGCACGGCGGGCGCGTGCGAGTACGCCTGCGAGCCAGGCTTCGGCGACTGCGACGGAGACGCCTCGAACGGCTGCGAGGTCGATACCCGCGCGAGCGCCAACCACTGCGGCATGTGCGGGCGCGCCTGCGACCTCGCCAACGCCACCAGCGCGTGCTCGATGGGCGCGTGCGTCGTGGCCGCGTGCACCGACGGCTTCGGCGACTGCGACGGCAACGGCGCCAACGGCTGCGAGGCCGACACCCGCGCCTCCACCTCGCACTGCGGCGCGTGCGGCCGCGCGTGCCCCGCGCAGCCCAACGCGGCGCCGACCTGCGTGGCGGGCGCGTGCGGGCTCACCTGCCTCGCGGGCTTCGCCGACTGCAACGGCGGCGACGACGGCTGCGAGACCGACACCCGCGTGAGCGCGCAGCACTGCGGCGCGTGCGGGCGCGCGTGCGCGGTGCCGGGCGGCGTGGGCGCGTGCGTCGCGTCGGTGTGCACGGTCGACCGCTGCGACGCGGGCCGCGCCGACTGCGACGGGCAGCTCTCGACGGGCTGCGAGACGACGACCGACGCGAACCCGCTCCACTGCGGCGCGTGCGGGGTGGCGTGCGCGAGCGGGGTGTGCGCGGGCGGCGCGTGTCAGCCTGCGCGCTGCGACGACGGGGTGATGAACGGGGGCGAGACCGACCTCGACTGCGGCGGTTCGTGCGGAGGCTGCGCGCTCGGACGTCGCTGCGCGGGGAACACCGACTGCGCGAGCGGAGAGTGCCGCGCGGGGCTCTGCGTCGACATCGACGGGTCGAGCTGCGCGGGCGGGCCGGTGCTCGGTCCGCGGTCGGGCTTCATGAGCGTGCGGGCGCACGCGACGGGCGCGGCGATGCGCGGCGTGGGCAGCCTCGTGGGAGACGGCGCGGGCACGCTCTACGCGCACGACCCCTACGGCAACGGCGCGAGCGGAGACAGGATCCTGCGCGTCGCGCCCGACGGGGTGGTGACGACCTTCGCGGCGCCGACGGGATTCTCGACCTGCACCTCGCAGCAGATCGCGCGCACCCCCGCGGGCGACGTGGTGATCTGGGACATCACCACGAACGCGCTCCTTCGGATCAGCGCGGCGGGCGCGGTGAGCACGCTGTCGACGGTGGGCGGCATCGGCGGCGGCGGGTCGTGCACCGACAGCGGGGTGCAGGGCCTGTTCGCGCTTTCGGGCGGGGGCTTCGTGGCGACGTCTCCCTTGCGCTCGGCGGTGCTCTTCCTCGACGCGAGCGGGAACGAGACATCGCGGGTGAGCGGGGTGGCGTCGGCCTTCCGCGTGGCGGCCGACGGGTCGGGCGCGGGCGTGCTGGTGACGAGCGCGGGGCGGATCTTGCGCGTGTCGGGAGGGACCACCACCTCGGTCTACGGGGGAACGCTGGTGGGCGGCGCGAGCGCGGTGCGCCGCGACGGAGACGGCGTGGTGGTGTTCACCGTGGGGACCATGGTCTTCGCGGTGGAGCCCGACGGGACGGACCTGCGCGTGGTGATGGGCTGCGCGGGGAGCAGCGCGACCGACGTTCTGTACGAGCGGGCCTCGGCGGGGGTGGGGACGAGCCTGTACGTGTCGACGATCGGCGCGACGATCGGCGCGAACGACGGCGACACGATCTGGGAGCTGCGGCGCTGAGGGGCGGCGTGCTCCTACCGCTTCGTGATCTTTGGCCCGACGTACACCACGTAGACGGTCCTCTCGTCACCGTCGGGGTCGCTGTAGTGGATCCGCATCTGCGGCGTCTTCACCTTTCCGTGCCGCGGGCAGAACAGCGTCGCTCCCTGCCGATCTGGGTGAGGGAAGGTCAACTCCTGCTTGAACTCCACCCGTTCGGAGTCAGACGAATCCGAGAACCATGCCTTGTCGCCCACGAAGTGCATTCGACGGAGTTCCTGCCCACGCGGCGAGAGCTCACCCGACTCACCCTCACAAAGGCGAAGCTCGTCGAGCACCACCAAACGTAGAAGCAGCCCGTCAGCGACCCCTGGATGAAACGGCTGGTCACGCAGCGGCTCGAACGCATCCCTCGCGAACCGCAGCGCCTCGCACCGCTGGCGCGCCCTCTCACTCAGCTCACGCCACGAGCGCATCGGCGCGAGGGACGCGGCGATCCACTCCGTGAGCGGAGGCTCTGCGATGTGATTCCGGAGCTCGATCTCAGCGCGTGTGCCGTCGTCGTTCACGCGCGCCACGACGAGCGGGTCTGACTCCATCGCCGAAGGGGACGCGCTCACCGCACACACTGAGGTCACCGCGCTGCGGTGCGCGAGCTCCCCGAGCATCGTGTCGGTGACCACCTCGCCGTCGTGCTCAAACCAAACATCGGCGTCGTGCGCGCGGTCTTCGTCGAGGAACGGCCCCTCCGTCGTGAGCCACCGCAGCGGGAGCCTTCGCCGCGAGTCTCCCGCGGAGCGGCGCAAGAAGGCGACGGACCTCACCTCTCCACCGCGCAGCGGTCGTTCGAAGCAGCCGCGGGCGCAGTGAAGCTCCGCGCCGCGAGCTGACCGATCTGCGAGCGCCAGGAGTCGAAGCAGAGCAGACGGGCCTTCGTGGGGCTCGAACTGCCCGTGCAGCGAGCTCGTTGAAACCGATGTACACGGCTCAACCCCCGAGGGCCCGAGGCGATAGTTCAGGTCGCGGTCGAACTCGGTCGAAGAAGCCGCGCGGCCAGTGGTCGACGTTGCCTTCTGCGTCGAGGCGAGGCGACACGACCTGCGCCTCACCGCTGCGCGCGGCGATCGCGCGCTCGCGGAAAATGCAGCTTTACCGCGTCGTGACGCACGACGCCGTCGCGGACCGCTCGGCGGACGCCGTTGAGAGCACGTGGTCGAGTGAGTCTCCACCACGACCTTCACCCCGCGCGACGCGACGCGCGCGAGGAAAAGGCTCCACCGCCGCTTGACCAGCGGGGTGCAGGTGCACCTCGGGGTTCTCGACCACGAGCAGCCGCCCGGCTGTCGACCGCACACCCGCTACCAGTACGGGGAGTAGGTGAGTGATGCCGTATCCAACGTGCTGAGGGCGGTGGAAGTTTGTCTCTGTGCTGGTGCGGAACCCCAGGGTCAGCGCGCTCGCGTTGGGCACGCGGTCGAGCTGAAAGACCACCCCAGGGAAGAACAGGTCGAGCCACGCCTGGACCTGGCCACGCACCGTGGGCGGCGCGTCGCCGACGCACATCGCGCGGTCTACCGGGTCGTCGCCGAACCACCAGAGAGCGCCGGGTGCGCGCTCGCCCTGCGCGCCTACGACCTGGTGCCACGACTCGGAGCCCAGGCGATAGGTCTCGCGAGGCCCCAAGCGCTCCGCGCCGATGTGGTCCAGCGTGCGGAGGGCGTCTCGCAGAGCGTGCGCGCGGGGCGTCTCCAGCGAGCGTGGCAGCAGCCCCCTCCACGCCTCGGAGGGGTCGGCCTCGACGCACTCGCCCCCTTCGCGCCAGGTCACCGCGTGGAGGGGGACCGAGATCGCGTCGCGCTCTTGCGTCTCCGGGTCGCCGAACTGCCACCGCACCGAGAAAGATTCTCCCGCGAGACCCAGCGCGAAGGTGCGTCGACCGTGGACCTTGTCGATCACGTCCGCCGCGGTGCCGAGCTGCACCGAGGTCCCGTCGAGCAGCAGCTCGCCGGACCACTCAGCGTCAGAGACGGACTGGCGCAGCAGCGCGAGCGCCTGCACCACCGTCGATTTGCCTGACGCGTTCACCCCCGAGAGCATCGTCAGGTCCCCGAGCGGGAGCGTGAGGCGCTCGAAGCACTTGAAGTGCTGCAGCGTGATTTCACGGATCACCGAGCACCTCCTTGACCTCGGCCGTAGCCCTACCGAAGCGGGCCCGCACCCGATCGGTCTGGTTCGTGCCGTACGCGATCGAGGCGACGAACTCGTCGTCCTCCATGAGACGGAAGAACATCGCCCGGAGCGCGTCGCGCGCCAGCGTCACCCTCTCTGCATCGTAGCGCCCCAACACGGTGCAGAACGCGTCGAACAGCGCCACGTTGAAGCGAGACCCCTTCTTCTCGCCCTCCGCGTGTCGGCGAAACGCCATGCGATCAAAGAGCAGGATGTTGTTCGCGAGGCCCCGAGCGAACTCCTCGGCCAGCGCCGCGAGCTCGGCCTCGCTCATCTGATTCAGACGCGTCAAGGCGTCGCCGAGGAACTGGTCCATGTCGCCGCGGTAGGAGTCCCAACCCAGGACCCGAAACGCGGCCACGCGGTTCACCAGCTCTCGGTCGCGCATCGTTCGCTTCATGTTGCGGAGGTTGTTCGGCGAGAAGAGCTTCTCGAACTCGTCGAGGTCGGCCCGCGCCGAGAGCCACCGCGTGCCGGGGCCGTTGTAGAGGCAGTTCCGCATCTGTTGTCGCGTCAGCGGGATGCCGCCGTTCACCCGCTCGAAGATGTCGAGCCGCACCCGCTCGGGCACCTTCGCGTCGATGATGTACAGGATGAGGTTGGTGTCCTCGATGCGGTTCTGGAGGCGCATCTCCAGGTCTCGGAACCGCTTGCCCTTCAGGTCGGAGTGTTGGAGGTCGAGCTTGAGCTTGTTGCCGACGAAGCGCTGAAAGGTCGTCAGGCGTTGGAGGCCATCGACAACGACGAGCTTCCCGTCAGGGTTCTCCGCGAGGTACATGACCGGGAGCGGGATCCGCAGCAGTACCGACTCGATCAACCGGCTCTGGCGATCTTCCTCCCACACGAATGCTCGCTGAAAGTCAGGGTCGAGGATGAACTGCTCCCGCTCGATGCGCCGGAGCACGTCGTGGACGGTGCGCGCTTCGTGGCGGATCATCAACGAGTCGAGCGGATACTCCGCGAACCCATCAGCGTTTGCTGTCTCGTCGATGCCCTCAAGCTCGTTGTTGGGCGAGTCAAACTGCGAAACATCGGCCATTTTCACGTCTCCGTAGGTCGCACAGGCTCTGTCAGGTCGGCACTGCGAGGCAACCCCTTCGCGCCCTCGACCCCCTGCGCGCCTCCCTGAACATCTCCCTCTCGCTGCGACGCCCGCGTTTCGGGCTCGTCACCGAGTGGGATACTCACTCGGCCCCGTGACCCCAAGCCCCGCGTACTCATCGTCGAGGACGAGCCCGACCTCGTGCGCGTCCTGGAGTTCAACCTGCAACAGGCCGGGTTCGAGACCCGCGCCGTGGGCCGCGCCAGCGAGGCCATGAAGGCCGCGCACGCGCTCGCCCCCGACGTGGTGCTCCTCGACCTGATGCTCCCCGACGGGCCCGGCACCGAGGTCTGCCGCGCCCTCAAGTCCGACCCGCAGACACGCAACGTCCCCGTCATCATGACCACCGCCAAGGGCGAGGAGATCGACCGCGTGGTCGGCTTCGAAGCTCGGCGCCGACGACTACGTCGTCAAGCCCTTCAGCGTGCGCGAGCTCGTCCTCCGCGTGCGGGCGATCCTGCACGCCGCACCGAGGGAGAGTCCGCGAGGCGGCGAGGTCGTGCACTTCGGCGCTGAAGATCGACCGCACCGCGCACCGCGTCTACGTCGACGACGCCGAGGTCACCCTCACCGCGCTCGAGTTCCGCCTTCTCACCACCCTCATCGACCGCCGCAACCGCGTGCAGTCGCGCGACACCCTCCTCTCCGACGTCTGGGGCCTGCAGCTCCACGTCGAGACCCGCACCGTCGACACGCACATCAAGCGCCTGCGCGAGAAGCTCGGCGTCGCGGGCGAGTACATCCACACCGTGCGCGGCGTGGGCTACCGCTTCGCGTCGTCTCCGGGCGACGCCCCGAGCGCGTGAAACCGAGGGCCGTGGGGCGGGCGCGCGAGAGCGCACGGAAACCGTAGGGCGGCGGCCCTCACCCCCGGCCCTCTCCCGCGTGCGGGAGAGGGGAGCTGACTGCACCGAAAACTGCCCTGACCCTTCTGGCGAAGAGGCACGGGTGCTGGGCAGAACGGCGCCGCCGCCCTCACACTCATCCCCTCTCCCCGCGACGACACTCGCGCTTGCGGCGAGGAGGGTCGTTGCAGTTTTCGGTGAAGCTGGCTCCCCTCTCCCGCACGCGGGAGAGGGGCCGGAAATGAGGGCCTCCACCTCGCCCTCCAACGCCCATGTGGCTTCTCCCACGAGGGCCGTTGCAGTTTTCGGTGAAGCTGGCTCCCCTCTCCCGCACGCAGGAGAGGGGCCGGGGAGGGGGCCTCCACGCCGCTCGCGCCTTGTCTGCGACTCGCCTCCTCCCGCCGAGGAGCGCGATAGAACCCCCTCGCCGCGCGCTGGTCCCGCCTCGGGCTGCGCGCGCGGCTCCTGCTCATCTCCGTCGCCCTCGTCGCCGTCGGCCTCGTGGGCGCCCACTGGTTCATCGCCCGCGCCCTGGAGCGAGACCTCACGGCCCACGCCGAAGAGGAGATGCTCACCCACGCGCGACTCTCGGCCGTGGCCCTCCGCGGCGTGTCGGGGTGGAGCCCCGAGCGCGCGACGTCCATGACCCGCGAGCTCGCCGCCCGCGCCCGCGCGCGGGTCACCGTGATCGACCCCGACGGGAGGGTCTTCGCCGACAGCGAGGTGCCCGCCTCGCGCCTCGCCACCCTCGAAGACCACGGCGCGCGGCCGGAGGTGCGCGCGGCCCGCGAGCGCGGCGCGGGGGTGGCCTCGCGCACCAGCGACACGCTCCTGCGACCCTTGCGCTACGCCGCCGTGCGCATGGACGGCCCCGGCGGCTACTGGGTCGTGCGCGTCTCGGTCTCGCCCGCGATCATCGAGACCACCCGCGCGGCCACGCGTCGGATGCTCTGGATCGGCGGGCTCATCGGCCTCGTCGTCGCCGCGGGGATGTCGTGGCTCGCCGTCTCCCTCGCCGCCCGACCCTTGCGCGCGCTCACCGCGAGCGCCCGCGCGATGGTGGCCGACCTCTCGGTGCGCACGCGCCTTCGCGACCACGACGAGGTGGGCGCCCTCGCCGAGGCCCTCGACGCCCTCGCCGACAACCTCGCCGCGTCGCTCCGCTCGCTCGGCAGGGAGCGCGACCGGCTCGGGGCGATCCTCGAGTCGATGGCCGAGGGCGTGCTCGTCACCGACGCGACGGGCAACGTGGTGCTCGCCAACCGCGCCGTGCGCGAGATGTTCCTCCTGGGCGGAGGCGTGCAGGGCCGGGCCCCCATCGAGGTCTTGCGCAGCGCCGAGCTGCACGAGCTCTTCACCGCGGTGCGCGCGGGGGCTTCGCCCGTCACGCGCGAGATCGCGATGGGGGGCATCCGCCCGCGGCGGGTGATGGTGCGCGTCGCGCCCGTCGAAGACCCGGAGACGGGCGCCGTGGCCCTGCTCTCGGACGTGACCGAGCTGCGCCGTCTCGAGACCGTGCGCAGGGACTTCGTCGCCAACGTCTCGCACGAGCTGCGAACGCCCGTGGCGGCGATCCGCTCGGCGACCGAGACCCTGCTCCTCGGCGCGGCGCGGCAGCCCGACACCGCCGAGGAGTTCGCCGGGATGATCGACCGCCACGCCGAGCGCCTGCACCGCCTCGTCGAAGACCTGTTGGAGCTCTCTCGCCTCGAGGCGCGCGAGCTGCGCCTCGACCTCGCGCCCGCGTCTCTCTCCGAGGAGTGCGCGCGCGCGCTGGACCTCATGCGCCTCGCCGCCGACGCGCGCCGCACCACGCTCGTGAACGCGGTGCCCGACGACCTCGCGCCGGTGGTGGTCGACCGCCGCGCGCTGGAGCACGTGGTGACGAACCTCGTCGACAACGCGATCCGGTACTGCCCCGAGGGCGCGACGGTGACGCTCCGCGCCGAGCGCCGCGACGAGGGCGTGCGCCTCACCGTGGAGGACGACGGGCCCGGGATCGAAGCGCGGCACCTCCCGCGGATCTTCGAGCGCTTCTACCGGGTCGATGGCAGCCGCTCGCGGCACTCGGGCGGCACGGGCCTCGGGCTCGCGATCGTGAAGCACCTCGCCGAGGCGATGGGCGCCGAGGTGAGCGTCGAGAGCGCGCTCGGCAAGGGCACGCGCTTTCACGTCGACCTGCGCGCCGACGAGGCGTGAGGGGCTACGTCGGCGCCGCGACGCGCAGACGTCTCCGCAAGGGCGGGAGGTGGTCGCGCAGGTCGGCCACGAGCGCGTCGCGCAGCGCGCGGCGCGACGGATCGCCCCAGAGGTTGTGGTGCTGCTGCGGGTCGGCCTCGCAGTCGTAGAGCTCGCCCTCGCTCCCGTCGTAGCGCGGCACCACCGAGCCCCGCCGCCACAGCGCCCAGTAGAGCGGGAACTCCCCGCAGCCCTCGCGCGCGCTCGGCGCGTACACCGTACAGAGGTGCCCGTCGCGGAAGATCGTGCGCAGGTGCATCCCCACGTCGGCGAAGTTGCTGTCGAAGGTGGTGATCACCCGCTCGCACGCGCGCGCCTCGGGCGCGTCGTCCGAGAGCGGGAGCGGCGCGCCGTCCATCCACGAGGGCACCGGCAGGCCCGCGATGGCGCAGAAGGTCGGCGCGAGGGAGACGTTCCCCACGGGCGCGCGCACCGACGCGGGGGGAATGCCCTCGCGCGGCGCCGGTCGCCACAGCAGCGGCACGCGCACGAGGGCGTCGACGTGGTACGGGCCCTTGAACCACAGCCCGTGGTCGCCCTGAAGCTCCCCGTGGTCGGAGGTGAAGACCACGTCGGTGTGCTCGTCGAGACCCCTCTCGCGCAGCCACGCCATCACCCGCCCCACGGCCTCGTCGATGAGCTCGTTCTCGACGTGGATCATCGCCGCCATCTCGCGGAGCTGATCGGTGGTGAGCCGCGACGGGACCACCGTGGTGGGGCCTCCCTCGGCGTTGCGAAAGCTCCCGCGCCAGTAGCCCATCCAGTGCGCGGGCTTCGTCGCGAGGAGGGCCTCGACCCGCTCGCGCGAGCCCGGGTGGCCCGCGGCGAGCGGCACGTCTCTCCAGTCGAGGCGACGTCGCACCTCGTCGTAGGGCGGGTCGTACGGGTGGTGCGGATCGGGGAAGCTCATCCAGCAGAAGAAGGGCTCTTCTCTCGGGAGCGAGCCCAGCCACGCGAGGGCGCGGTCGGCGACCCAGTCGGTGTGGTAGCGCTCGCGCGCGATGGGGTTGTGCGCGACCTCGGGCGCGCGGGTGTCTCCGCCGCCGTCGCCCGTGAGCACGCCCGCGAAGCCGCGCACGTCCTCGGGGTGATGCTCGCGCAGCCAGCGGGCGTAGTGGTGGCCGCCGTGCGGGCCGTGCGTGGCGAGGGCGACGTGCTCGAAGCCCCTCCACGGGCCGTCTCCGCGCGCGGCGAGCTGGTTCTCCTCGTAGGCCAGCCACGGGTCGAGGTGCGGGTCGAAGTGGGCCTTGCCGACGAGCGCCGTGCGGTAGCCCGCGGCGCGCAGGTACGCCGCCACGCTCGGCGCGTCGTGAGGCAGGGGCACGCCGTTGGTGACCACCCCGTGGGTGCGCGGGTGCTGCCCCGTGAGCATCGTCGACCGCGACGGCATGCACACCACGTTGTGGACGTGCGCGCGGTGATAGGTCACCCCCGCGCGGGCGACGGCGTCGAGGGCGGGCGTGCGCGCGACCGCTCCTCCGAGCGCGCCGAGGGCGTCGAAGCGCTGCTGGTCGACGGTGACGAAGAGGATGTTGCGCCGGCCGCGCGCGTCGGGCCGGGCGACGGGCTCTCCGCCCGTGACCTCGGGGGAGCGCAGCCGCGCCTCGACCTGGCGCGCGCGGTAGACCGTCGAGGTGAGGGCGCCGTAGGCGCGCACGAGGCCGCCGAGGAGACGCATCGCGCGGAGGGTGTATCACGGCCCGCCCCGCGGCCTCGTCAGTGGCGACCGCGAGGGCTTTCGGTTACTCCCATGGAGTGATGCGGAGCCCTCGACGCGCGCGGATCTACGGGAGCTGGCTGATCGCCGCGCTCGCGTCGTGCACGTCGGGCCCCGCGCCGGGCTTCTCTCCAGGCGCCGGAGACGCCGGCGCGGTCGGTGACCTCGGGGCCGACGCGAACGACCCGGAGCGCTGCGCGGCGATGGTCGACAGCGACGTCGACGGGCTCCCGAACGACCGCGAGTGCGCGCTCGGGACGGACCCCTACGACGCCGACACCGACGGCGACGGGATGCGCGACGGCCGCGAGGTGGACTACCCCCGCGCGTGCGTGGCGGGCGACCGCGCGGCGCAGCGCAGGCCGTCGCGGGTGTGCGTGGGCGACGGCGACTGCGCGGCGGGAGAGACGTGCGTCGGGCTCGACCCGGCGGCGCGGGACAGCGACGGAGACGGGGTGCGCGACGGAGACGAAGACCTCAACGCCGACGGGGTGATCAACGAGGCCCGCGGTGAGACCGATCCCCGGTTGTGGGACACCGACGGCGACGGGCGCAGCGACGGCGACGGGGGCCTCGACATCTGCCGCGCCGAGGGCCTCGCGACGCCCGACCGCTCGCCGCTCGGGGCGACGGGCGTGCAGGTCGCGCGCGAGGCGGCGTGGAGGGGGTCTCCCGCGCGGAGCGTGGCGGGGATGTCGGGCGCCGAGGGGCTCTTGCTCGACGACGTGGCTGCGGGCGTGGCGGGCGCGGTGGTCGACCTCGCGGGCGGCGACGACGTGCGCGCCGAGGCCGAGCGCGTCGAGGGCTTCGTGAGCGCCGCGATGGGCGTGCCGGTGTTGGTGGGCCAGCGGGTGACCACGCACGAGGAGCTGCCCGCGGTGACCTCGCTCTACCGCGTGGCGGCGGGCGGGAGCGCGGGGGCGCTGAGGGACCGCGTGGCGGCGGGGCTGCTCGACGTCGACGTGGCGGCGGGGGGACCGGCGTACCCCGAGGCGACGGCGCTCTACGTCGAGGTGACGACGGTGGCGCGGCCGACGCGCGGGAGGGTCACGGCGCTGGTGGCGGTGGCGCCCGTCGACGACTACGACGACCCGTCGCGGCCCACGGGCATCCGCGCGAGGGACCTCACGAACACCACGGGCCTCGCCGACTCGACGCGCGACCTCGACTTCAGGTGTCAGCGCTTCAGCGCGGGCGACGCGCCGATGGTGGACTTCCTCTGGCTGGTCGACACGTCGGGCTCGATGAGCGACGACCAGGAGCGCCTGGGCAACACCGCGGTGCGGTTCTTCAACAACCTCAACGGCGCGGGGGTGGACTTCAGGGTGGGGGTGCTCACCGCGGGCTCGTCGATGTTGAACCTCGACGCGCCGGGCTTCCGCTTCATCTCGGGGGCGTCGCCGACGGGCGCGCGCGACCTCGCGTGGGAGGTCACCACCGGCGCGTACATGGGCAACGGCTTCGACAACCGACGTCCCTACGCCTTCGCGGGCGGGATGGAGGAGCCCCTCGCGGCGGGGGTGATCTCGTACGAGACCTTCCTGGCGCGGGCGCAGGCTGGGGAGACCAACCCCGACCGACGCTTCAGGTTCGGGTCGAGCGTGGTGATGTTCTTCGTGACCGACGAGGCCGGCACCAACGACGTCACCCGCTACTTCGGCCGTGACATCCCTCGCTGGGGCGGCGACGGCGCGACGCAGCTCGGCACCATCACCGAGTTCTTCCAGACCGCGTCTGTGCGCACCTTCGGGATGGTCAACGACTTCGGCACGTCGTGCTCGCGCGGCGACCAGCGCGACCTGCCCAAGTGCGTGATCCTCGCCAACGGCGGCGCGTTCATCCCGATCACCACGGCCACCGACGCCGAGGTGACGGCCGCGATGCTGCGCATCGTCGACGGCGTCGCGGGCTCCACCAGCGCGTACGCGCTCGACCGCACGCCCGTGTCGTCGACGCTGAGAGTGACGGTGCGCGGTCAGCCCGTGCCGCGCTCGCGCGCCGAGGGCTTCGACTACGACGCCGCGTCGCGCGCCATCGTCTTCTACGGCGGCGTGTACCGACCGCACCCGGGAGACGCGGTGGTGGTGTCGTACCGGGTCTGGGTCGGCAGCGTGGGCTGAGCGCGGGGGTGAGCGGGAAGGCCCTCACCCCCACCGCGCGCTCTCCGCTCAGCCCGGGCCGCATTGGCCGTCGACGCAGTAGCGCGAGCAGCAGTCGATGGGGGACGTGCAGCGGCCACCGGTGGGGCGGCAGACGCAGCGGCCGCCCGTGCACACGCCGGAGCAGCACTCGGCGTTGCGGGAGCACGTCGAGTCGGTGGCGAGGCACTCGCCGCAGCGGCCCGCGACGCAGACGAAGGGCGGGCAGCAGTTGTCGCCGAGCTCCGACGGCGTGCACGCGCCGTCGCGAGGGACGCACATCGGCGCGGGCTGGCAGGTGCCGTCGGTGCAGACGTTGGGCGCGCAGCAGTCGCCGTTGGTGGTGCAGGTGGAGCCCGTCGGCGCGCAGGGCGGCGTGCAGCGGCCCATCATGCAGGTGTTGGGGGCGCAGCACTCGGCGTCGGAGCGGCAGGTCGCGCCCGCCGTGGGGCAGGGCTGCCAGACGCGGTACGAGGCCACCACCTCGTCGCCCACGTTGGGGCGAAAGCGCGTGCCGTAGAACACGATGGCCCGCGACGCGGCGTCGTAGTCGAAGCCCTCGGCGCGCGACCGCGGGACGTCCATCCCGCGCACGCGGACCTTGATGGTGCTGGTGATGGGCGTGCGCTCGAGCACGAACTGGCTCGACGCGCCCGCGATGGCCTCGACGATGCGCATCATCGCCACCGCGATCTCGGCGTCGGTGGCCGTGTTGATCGGGATGACCGCGCCGCCGTTGCCCTCGATCACGCAGCGCGGCAGGTCGGCCACGGCGTTGTTCGAGCACGGCGTCGTGCTCCGCGGCACCAGCCCGAAGGTCAGGATGCTGTTGCGGCGGAAGTAGTCGATGATGTTCCCGAGCGACGCGGCGTTGTACGTCGTGCCCCAGGCGCGGCCGTTCTGGGGGTCGGTGGTCATGTCGAAGTAGCGCGAGAAGTCGTTCGACCCCGGCTCGTCGGTGACGTGAAAGGTCACCACCCGCGCGCCCGCCCTGAAGCGGCGGTTGGGGTTGGTCTCGCCCATCATCCCGCGGCGGGTGAAGAGGTTGTGCGCGATGACCGCCGCGGCGGTGGGCTCCTCGCCGCTGCCGCCCATGGCGTAGGGGCGCAGGCTCTCGGCGCCGCCCGTGGGGCAGGTGCCGACGGTGACCTGACGACAGAGCGCGAGCGCGCCGCCCGCGTCGGTGCCGTTGATCCAGGTGAAGCCCGGCGAGTCGAGGTTGAGGGTCGTCGAGCCCGCGGTGATGACGCCCACGCGGAAGTCCACGCCCGCGGCGCTCAGGCGGGTGAAGAACTGCGTTGCGGTGCGGCCGAGGCGCTCCTGGTCGTCGGTCATCGAGCCCGACGTGTCGACGGTCCACAAGAAGTCCGCCGAGGGGATGCGGTCGGCGCGGAACACCTGGCACTGCGACCCGAGGCCGCGGTCCAACTGCGCGACGCCCGTGGCGTTCACCAGGTCGATCGACCGGATGGCCGTGTCGCGCGCGTTGTTCTCGTAGTCGACCCGCGGCGCGACGGCGATCATCACGTCGGTGGTGCCCGCGCCGAGGCCCGTGCCTCCGCGGCGCACGGTGGTCACGTCGACGATGAACTCCGTGCTCATCCCGACGGCGGGGCCCGCGGTCGCAGAGGCCCCGAGGAGCAGCCCCGCGACGCGGTCGCGCAGCACCGAGGCGTAGTTCGTCTGCGCCACGCGGTAGGTCGACTGCACGGCCTCGTGCATCTCGTGCGTGGTGAACGCGCGGCCCACGAGCACCGGGGTGGTGCCCGCGCCGAGGGCCATGGTCACCGTGGTCTCGACGCGCATCGCCTCGGCGCGCACGTCGCCCATGCTCGGCACGTTGAACACGCCGCCCGCGACGTTGGTGGCGGCCTCTTCCATCACCACGCCGGAGCGCATCATGGTGCCCGTCACGCGCCGCGCGGTGCCCCAGCGGGGGTCGTAGCCCGCCTGCACGCCCGCGCCGGGGAGCCCGAGCTGGGTCACCGTCGCGAGGCCCGAGGGGCGACAGATCGCGACGCCGCCCATGGCGTCTCCGCGGCCGTCTCCGTCGGTGTCCGAGAGCCTCGGGTCGGTCTCGCCGCGGGCGGTGTCGATGCGGCCGTCGTAGTTGGGGTCTTCGATGCCGTCGTCGACGCCGTCGCCGTCGCTGTCGCGGCGCCGCGGGTCGAGGCCCGCGCAGACCTCGCCCGCCATGCAGTTCGCGTCGGTCATGCACTGCTGCGGCGGACGTCGCTGCATGGGCGACACGCACACGCGGGGGTAGTCCCGCTCGGCGCCGTCGGGGACGCCGTCGTCGTCGGTGTCGGCGTCGAAGGGGTCGGTGCCCTCGGCGCACTCGACGTCGTTGTTGACGCCGTCCATGTCCGAGTCGATGCCCGCGCCGCAGCGGGGCGGGCCGCTGTCGGCGGGGCCGGCGTCTGCGCCCGCGTCGGTGGTGCCTCCGCCAGAGTCTTCGCTCGGCGTGGAGCCGTCGCTCCCTGGGGTGACGTCGGTGCCGCCGCCGTCGGGGTTGCCCGTCGCGTCGATGGGCGCGACGTCGCTGCGGCCGGTGTCGGCGCGGCCGGTGTCGCGTCGGCCCGCGTCGGTGGCGACGACGCCGTCGATGTCAGTGGGCGCGCACGCGGCAGCTCCGCAAAGGAGCAGCGCCAGCGAGAGAGAGAGGCGGCGGTCCATGGAAAGGTATGTCCCTTCGGGCGAGGAGGGCGGGAGAGCCCCATTGGAACGGCACGAAGGCCCGGGGGTCAATCCCACACGGTGCGACGACGCCGCCACGTCGCGCGCGGGGGTGCGGCGCGATGGGCCCCGCCGGAAACTGTCGCCCTCCCTCCGCGGGGGGTAATCACTGCGCCGTGTCTCGCGGGTCGAAGGCCGCACTGGCCGCGACGCTGGTGCTGATCGTCGCGGGTGTCTTCGCGGTGGGGCCCCTCGCGCGCGCCCGCGCCCGCCGCGCCGTGCTCACGGCGTGTCAGCGCCGCGTCGAGGGGACCTGCTCCGTCGGGAGGATCTCCCTCGCGCGCGACGGCGTGTTGGTCGAAGACGTGCGCGTCGAGGGCGCGGGCGGCCACCACCGCGCGCGGGTGCAGCGCGTGGCCGCGTCGTTCCGCTGGACCTCGGTGCTCATCGGCGCCGAGCAGCCCGTCGACCTCCGCGTGAGCGGCGTGCGGGTGATCGTGCGCGGCTCCCTCGACGAGGTCGCGCGGCTCCCGCTCCGCCGTGAGGTGAGCGCCACGCGCGGGCGACGTCGCTTCTCGCTCGGCGTGGTGCGCGCGTCGGGCGTGAGCGTCGAGGCCGTGGTCACGGGCGAGCGCGCCGTCGAGGCCCGGATGCTCGAGGGCGAGCTCGCGCTGGAGCCCGCGGTGAGCCGCGCGCGGTGGCAGGAGCTCACCGTGCGCCACGCCGACGTCACGGCGCGCACCGGGCGCTGCGAGGCCACGCGCGGCGCGGGCGCCGAGTCCGTCGAGTGCGTGGGCTTCGCGGTGGACGCCGACGCGCGCGCGGCGCAGACGCTCCCGTCGCTGGTCGACGCGGCCCTCGCGGCGGTGCGAAACGCGAGGGGCGACGGAGAGCCGAGCGCGACCGCGGAGCCCAGCGCGGAGCCCGCGGTGCAGCGCACGCTGAGCGCGACGGACGGCGCGGTGCGGCTGCGGCAGGGGCGCGAGACCGTGGCCGACCTGCGGCCCGCGACGGTGCGCGCGTCGCTGCGCGGGAGCACCCTGGAGTCGGTGAGCGCGCAGCTGGGCGACGACCTCGGCGGCGCGCCCTCCCTCGCGGTGACGTGGACGCGCGACGGTGAACGGTGGCGCGCGGAGCTCGACGCGGCGGCGATCCCCTTGAGCCGCGTGGCGCGGTGGGTGCCGTCGGTGCCGTGGCACGACACGGGCAACGGCGTGGCGCGCGCGCGGGTGCGGGTGCGGCCCGACGACGCGCGGGTGTTCGACATCGACGGCGAGCTCTCGCTCGAAGACTTCGGGCTGGAGCACCGCGGCCTCGCGCGGGAGCCCGTCGACGGGTTGAGCGCGTCGCTCCGCGGCGCGGTGCGGGTGGAGCTCGGCGCGCGGCGACGCGTGTCGACGCAGCGCATCGAGGTGGCGATCAACGGGGTGCGCTTCCTCGCGGGCGGGAGCGTCGAGCGGGGCGAGGGGTACACGGCGATTGATGCTTCGGTGAACGTGCCGCCGACGGACTGCGACCTGCCGCGGAGGAACCTCCCGCGCGCGGTGCTGGGGCCCCTCGCGGGCTTCACCTTCTCGGGCACGATCGGGATGGAGGCCCGGCTCGTGCTCGACACGCGCGCGCTGTCGGCGACGACGCTCACGTCGAACGTGGCCGACGCGTGCCGGGTGGTGCGCGCGTCGGGCGAGGTCGACGTCGCGCGCTTCACCGCGCCCTTCGTGCAGCGGGTGACGCAGCCCGACGGCCTGCGCGCGTTCATCACCGGCCCCAGCGCCCCCGCGTGGACGCCCTACGAGCAGGTCTCTCCCTTCGTGGTGGCCGCGGTGGTGCAGCGCGAAGACGGCGGCTTCTTCCGCCACCGCGGGTTCTCGCCCGACGAGATCCGCGGGGCGCTGGTGCGCAACGTGTCGCTCGGCCGCTTCGCCTACGGCGCGAGCACGCTCTCGATGCAGCTCGTGAAGAACGTGTTCCTGGCGCGGGAGAAGACCCTGGTGCGAAAGCTCCAGGAGGTCGCCCTCACCTGGTGGCTGGAGCGCACCCTCGACAAGCGCTCGATCCTGGAGCTGTACCTGAACGTGGTGGAGTTCGGTCCTGAGATCTACGGCATCGGCCCCGCGGCGCGCTTCTTCTTCGGCAAGGAGCCCTCGCAGCTCACGGTGCTGGAGTCGGCCTACCTCGCGACGCTGCTCCCCGCGCCGGTGCCGCGCTTCTCGATCTTCGAGCGAGGGATCATCGGGAACGACACGCTCGCGCGCCTGCGCGCCATCGCGCGGGGGATGGCGGCCAACCCCATCGTGGGCCCCGACGCGGCGCGCGAGGCGCAGTCGCAGGGGATCACCTTCCGCCCGAGGAACACACCCCCGCCGGAGCCGCAGACGCTGATGGTGCCGCCCGAGACGACCGACGCCGAGGCGGCCGAGCGGGTGCGCGCGCTCGCGGTGCGCATCGCGCCGTCGACCGCGCCCGCGGAGCCTCCAGCGACGCCGGAGGAGCCGTAGTCGATCGCCAGCGCGGCGCGGCTGCGCCGCGAGGGTGCGGCTCGATCACCCACCTCGCGGGCCTCGGGAAGAGCATCGTGCCCGCGGCGAGGACGCGCGGCGACGGCCGCGCGGTGGGTGCGGTGCGACCGCGGACGTCGTCGTCGTCGGGAAGGGTATCGCGGGTGTTCCGGGGTTTGGCGCTGCCGCGCCTGCACCCCGGGCTACCGTAGGTGTCGCCTCGCGTGCGCGAGGCTTTCGAGCATGCGCTGCCGCGGAGCGCCGCGGGTCCCGGGTCTCGAACCGCGCCCCCGTCGGTGTGACGTGGGAGGTCAAACCGCACCCCCGCGGCGCGGCCGCGCCGCGCTGGCGCCCGTGACCTCCGCGCGCGATGGCGGTATGCACTCGCCCCGATGCGCGTCGCGCTCCCGGTGATGACCCCCCGCGCCGCGCCCGCGATGGCCCGTGTGTCGCTCACCGACCGCTGCGACATGGCCTGCGTCTACTGCCGCCCCTCGCATCGCGACGGATACCTCCCCGCCGACGAGCGCCTCGACGTCGCGCAGTGGGAGCGCCTCGCCCGCGCCCTCGTCGCCGAGGGCGTGCGCCGCGTTCGCATCACCGGCGGAGAGCCGCTCCTCCACCGCGACGTGGTCGACATCGCGCGTCGGATCAAGTCCGCGGGCGTCACCGACCTCGCGCTCACCACCAACGCCTCGCGCCTCGCCGCGCTGGCGGCTCCCCTGCGTGAGGCGGGCGTCGACCGCGTGACCGTGTCGCTCGACTCGCTTGTGCCCGAGACCTTCGCGCGCGTCACCCGCGGAGGAGACCTCTCCGCCGTGCTCGCGGGCGTCGACGCCGCCCTCGCCGCGGGCTTCACCGAGGTGAAGACCAACACCGTCGTGCTCCGCGGAGAGAACGACGGTGAGCTCTCGTCGATCGCGCGCTGGGCCTGGGACCGCGGGATCACTCCGCGCTTCATCGAGGTGATGGGCGTGGGCGAGGGCGCGCGGGTGTGGCGCGAGAAGCTCGTGACGGTGCGCGAGATGCGCCGCGCGCTCGGCGAGCTCTTGCGCGACGACGACGGTGCGCGCGACGCGGAGCGCGGACCGGCGCGGTACGTGGCCGCTCGCGACGGGAGCGACCGACGCGCGGGCTTCATCACGGGAATGACGGACACGTACTGCGCGGGCTGCGATCGGCTGCGCGTGACGAGCGACGGGGTGCTGCGCCCGTGCCTCGCGACGAACGACGGCGTGAGCGTGGTCGACGCGATCGAGGCGGGTGGGGATGCGGTGCGAGAGAGACTCGACGAAGCGTGGGCGATGAAGCCCGACGCGACGTGGAAGGGCTGCACCGAGGTGACCGCGCGCGCGGTGAACATGCGCGCGACGGGGGGGTGAGGGGCGCGGCGGTCAGCGGAGTCCGGGTGGAGGGCGCGCGGGCTCCAGCGTTCGCGCGCGGAGCGTCACGCTCCAGTGAGCCGCCGTCGAGCGAGCGGGCGTACCTTCGACGAGCACGCGCCGTCCGCTGAGCTGCTCGCAGCGGCGCGGGTCGAAGTCGAGGCTGCCGTCGCCGACCGAGAGGCGGATGCACGACGCGCCCGCGCGACCCTCGCCGCCGGGGACGTGCCCGAGAAAGGGGCCGTCTTCACCGAAGAAGAGCTGCCCGAGGACGGTGATGTCCTGACCGACGAGTTCGTCGACCTGCTCGATCACCGCGCGGACGCTCCACGGCTCCATCGCGCGAGGAGAGGCGCTGCGAGCGCTTCGGTCAAGGCCAGCGCTTCCTGCGCGTTCACCCCGTGCTCCGTGACGCCTGCCTCCCGCTCCGCCACGCACGCCTCCCGTCCTCCTCGAGCACGCCCGCCGTTCCTCCACCCATCCCGTGCCGTGACGCCCGCCCTCGTGCTCTCCGAAGCACGCCCGCCGTGCTCCTCGCACCCATCCCCCGCGCTCCGTGACGCCCGCCCTGACTCCACCCCCATCACTTTTTCACGCAACCGCGACACCCGCCGCCGAGGGCGTGCGCGCTGGAGAAGCGGACGGTCGCGACGGCCTTGCGAACCTTCGATCATCGCCGCCATCGCCGCGACGACATCTTCGGCTGGAACCGCGTTCTCTTCGGTCTCGAGCTCGTCGAGGCCTGTTCGAGGTCAGGTCGCCGACCTTCGTCGGCGAAGGCTGCTTCTCATCGTTCATGGCGCCTGCTCTCGTCGTCGATGCGGGCCGGGAGATCGTACGGCGACCCCATCGGTGACCACCGTGAAGCCCTCCGCTGCGCCCTTCGGTGACCCGACGTCGACTCCGCGGACGAAATCCTCTGCCCCAGTACCCAGGCGAGGCAGACAGCGCCCGACGGTCGGGACGCGCACCACGCTCACCGTGAGGACACCATGTCGAAAGACCACCGTCGCTGTTCCCTGCACCACCAACGCCGCCGAGGTCGCCGGTCGACGCCTCCGTCGAGGAGAACCTCGCCGAGACCGAGCGCATGCTCAGGCGCGCGGCGCGCTGGCCGGACCTGCGCCGCCTGCACGGCGCGCAGCGCGCGAGCCCCACCGCGGGCGACCTTCAACCTCCTCGGCGCAGGCGCGCTCCTCGACGTGCTCTCGACGCCGCCGAGCGAGACCCTCGACGCGTCGCCGAGTTCGCGGCGCAATGCTGATGCCTGCGCGGCCTCTTCGACGGCGTCGGCGAGCAGGACGGCGGCGTCGACCCGAGCGCTTCGAGGTCGAGCACCTCCAGCGCGAGATCGCGACGATGCGCGCGTGCTCAGTCCATCGCCGACACGTCGATGGCGCGGGACTTTCGCGACCACGCCTTCGCCACCGGCGAGTCGCTCGCGAAGCCCGTCGAGCGCCCCTCGACTTCGCCCGCTCGCTCTGCAACGGATCCTCCGAGATGGCCCTGGTGATGAACGCGCTCCGCGCGCTCACCGCCAGCGCCCGACGCGCCGCCACCGAGGCCGAGGGCGAGCAGGAGGAAGGCGGGCGACGACGAGCCCGCGAGCGACAAGCCCACGGCGTGATCCGTGGCCGCGGCACGGACGACGTCGACGTCGCGACAGCACCTTCGCGACGTCGGCCGCTGTCCCCCTTCGGCCACCGCGTAGCTCGGTACGGGCGGACCTCGGGCGGGCCGAACCCCAGCACCACCGCCTCCTTTGGGATGCCCGCGGCGACGACGTCTGCCCGGTCGGTGTTGTCCTGCAACCAGACTCGGTCACCGTGCACCGACGTATCGCGACAGCCGTCCCACCACGTACATCAGCAGGAAGTGGTTGCGCTCTGCGTCGAAGGCGCTCCGCGTCGACGTCGGTCCACGAGGTCCGGGGAACATGTAGCGAGCGAGACGCGCAGCGTGACATCGCGCAGGTTTGCGCCGCGATAGAGTCTGCGCGCGGAGGCCGCGCCAACGCAAGGGTGAGCAAGCATGACGAGAACTGCAGGCCGGAGTTTGTAAGGTTCTTCCCGGCAATCGTCGAAGCGCGCAGACACGTGGTGTGCATGCTTGGGCGCGGGACTTGTACGACGAGGTGTACGACCGTGCCGGGGTCAGCCCCGAGGAGCGCAAGGTCACGCTCGCCTCGGGCGAGAATCGGCAGAAGAACCAAGTGCGGTGGGCGCGCTTCCTCCTGCGCGCGGGGCTGATGGGGGCGACCGTGCGTGGGAGTGGCGCCTCACCGCGGCAGGAATGCGGGCGAACCTGCGTGCAGAGGGCGCGGCCCTCGACCTGTACCGCAAGACGCACGGGCAGATCCGAGAGAACGCGAACGGTGCAACGTCCAACATCGACACGCCCAACGCCGACGTCGAGCTCACGGAGTCAGAAGTGGTCGCTGGGGCAGGGGTCGAGGAGGAAGATGAGGACGTCGCGGTCGAGCGCCCTATGACACGACGCGGACGCAGATCATCGAAGCCGCTTACCATCGAACTGCTAGCGGGTGAGCATGACGAGATCGACTTGCAGCCGCTTCCAACGGAGGGCGCACCTCTGGAGCCATGAGCAGAAGAGCCGTCTGATCGAGTCGATCCTGCTTCGTATTCCACTCCCGATGTTCTACTTCGACGCTACCGACGATAATCGGTGGCTTGTGGTCGACGGGCTGCAGCGGCTGTCGACCCTCCAACACTTCATGGTCCCGGAAGACCCGGGCAAGCGACTGCTACGAGGGCTCGAGTACTCCAACAGTTCGAGGGCAAGACCTTCGAGCAACTACCCCGATATGCAGCTGCGCATCGAAACAGGCCTTGCCCATCTGATCATGCCGGGACGCCGCCAGAACTCCGCTTCCACATCTTCAAGCGCATCAACACGGGCGGGCTCGTCCTGTCTCACAGGAGATCCGCCACGCGCTCTACGGGCACGGGAATGGAAACGCTGTGACTGCTACAAGAACTCGCCGAGCGGGAGCGGCGCGACCAGCGGCTCGGTCAACTCGGAACGCATGCTCGACATGGAGTTCGTCCCGCTTCGTCGCGTTCAGCGTTACCCCTATGGCTCGTACAGGGAGCGGAGCATGGACGACTCTGGAATCGTCACATGGAGATCCTCAACGCTTCGCCGGAGAAGGCCCTCCGTCAGCTCGGTGAGCACTCGCTGGGCGATGACGACGGCCCTGGCCATCTTCGGCGCTCACACCTTCGAAGAACTCCCACGAGGGCCAGTCGAGGAGTCCATCAACAAGGCTCTCTTCGAGGTGGTCGGTGACCATCGGGCGCCTTTCGCCGAGGCATGCGCTCTTCCGATCGGCGTCGCGACATGTGGTAGCGGCGGCCGTAAGCTGCTCACCGGGGTTGCCCTTCGAGAACGATCACCCAAGGTACTGGCGACGCGGAAGGTCCTCCGCTGAAGCCGTCGAGCATGCGCGACACGCTGCAGGCACCGTGATGAACCTCTTCGTTCGATCGCGCTCACGCGCTCAATCTTCGCCCAAAGAGATCACACTCCGACCAGCGACGGTACGGCCTCAACGGGATGGGCAAATCGAGCGTCATCCAGGCTCTCCTGCTGCGCGACGCACGAGCAACCTCCGCCCTTCAACCGGTGGCTCTAGCCTCGGGGCTCCTCCTCAACGCACCTCCTTCGCCTCGGCACCGCGTCGGGTCCTCCAGGTCTGCAGGTCGACGACCTGGGATCAGCTACGCGATGTCGAAGGCGAAGAGTACGCATGGCAGTTTGGAGCGCGAGGGCGCCGACCTGCTACCTATCGGGCTGCGCCCGCGAGATTCCCCTCTGGCGCTCTTCGGCGAGTCCTTCGCGTACCTCGGCGCGGAGCGTTCGACCTCGTCGTGCACGCGCTGTCGGCGTCACAGGTCGAGCGCGCGGACCTCGGCGCGGATGGCAGTCTCACCGTCGCCTTCCTCGACGCCGCGGGAGTCGACCGGTCTCAGAGAGTCTCCGGCACAGCGACGTTGAGCCACGGTCTCCGTCGCAGTGACCGCGTGGTTGGGCGAGGTCTCCCGGCGTACGTATCCCGAGAGCCTGTCTACGCTGAGCGTCGCGCGGTTGTCGTTCGGCTTCGCCCCGGCTCAGCGTCGACACGCCTGCTCCGACCCACGACGTGGGCCGGCGAGCTGCGCTCCCGTGGTCGTCGCGCTCCTCGCGACCTCGCCGGGCGGTCGTCCTCATCGAGAACCCCGAGGCGCACCTGCATCCTCGCGGACAATGGCGATGGGTGACTCATCGCGCGCGGCCGCTGGCGTGCAGGTGCTCGTAGGGCACAGTGACCACGTGCTCAACGGCTGGCTCGCGGTGAAGGAACGAGCCGGGCGCGTCACGCACGCCGACGTTGCGCTCCACTACTTCCGGCGCACGGAGCGCGTCGAGCAGGCATCGCTCGCATCGGCACGTCAGACAGCCCGGTGCTCGACGCGGATGGGCGCATCGACGTCCGGCCCGAGGCTTCTTCGACCAGTACGACCTCGCCCTGGGACGACCGTTCTGATGGAGCCAATTCTGCATGAGCTCTCGGTCGCCTCGAGCGCCACGGCGCAGAGCGCCTCCGCGGCGTTCCTCTCCAGGCGTGACGGCGTCGGCCTCGCCCGAGTCCTCCGCCACACGCGGTGCTCGATCAGTGGGTGGAGCGAGATGACGTTTCGCGAGGCCTTGCAAAAGCATCCTCAGCGAGAACAGCGAGAATTCTTGCGCGTGCGCCTGTCGAAGGCGCCGTTCGTCGAAGACCTGCACCGCGACCAGGAGGAAGGCACGCGGAGCATGATCGAAGGCGCGGTTGGCGGGGTGCGCTGTCACGGGGCGGTGTTCGCGTACTGACCAACGCCCAGCGGTCTCGCTCGTGGGGGCAGAGGCGTGGAGACCGAGCGATGTCGATCTCGCTCACGCGAATCCGCGAAGAGGTTGCGACCGAGGGCGAGGCCACTGATGCGCCGTTGGAGACCGAGGGCGTGGAGGTGTTGCAGGTGGCGACGCCAGCTCACGTCAGCCGCAGCGAGAGACGCCTACGCGGCAGTGTTGCGCGCCGTTGCCACAGGTAAGGAACTCGGCGTCGGCGCTCCGACCTCTTCCTGCGGTTGGACTTCGGCCCGGACGCGAGGAAGCTCGTAGCGTTGAGCAGTGCGAACCTGGCTTCAACCACATCATCGACGCGCTGGCGAGGCTCGATGCTGCACTACGCGCTTGGGCGGATGGACCGCTCGAACCGGGGACGAAGTTCTCCCCGAGCCGTCGACGCTCAACGACTCGACCTACGGGCCGAGACGCGACTTCCGCTGTGAAACGGCCAGACGTTACGCTTCAGCCTACACCTGGTTGTTCGCCGGAACGCGATCCTACGCCCCGCGTCGGCTCGACGGAAGGGGCTGCGCGCATGGATGCTGGCCCCACCTAGCAACGACAAAGTACCCGACCTGAGGCTGCGGTTCCTGATCACGTCCTGGTGGTCGCGGGGAGCGGCGTTCGCCGCGTGGCGCGACGCGCTCGCCGCGCCTCGACGGCTCGACCTGGGACGAGCTCGCCGACGCGCTCGGCACCACGCGGCAGTCGCTCTGCGGCGCTTCGAGAAGCCTCGAAGCCCTCCGGCGCGCCCTTCGGTGACCGACGTCGATTCGCGGACAGAAATCCCTCCTCGCCCTCAGTACCCATGAGCGAGGCAGACAGCGCCCGACGGTCGGGACGCGCACCCCACGCTCACCGTGAGGACGCCATGTCGAAGAAGACCACCGTCGCTGTTCCCTGCACCACCAACCCCGCCGCCGAGGTCGCGCCGGTCGACGCCTCCGTCGAGGAGAACCTCGCCGAGACCGAGCGCATGCTCCAGGGCGCGCGGCAGCGCTGGCCGGACCTGCGCCGCCTCCACGGCGCGCAGCGCGCGAGCCCCACCGCGCGGGCGACCTTCAACCTCCTCGGCGCGATGGGCGCGCTCCTCGACGTGCTCTCGACGCCGCCGAGCGAGACCCCCGACGCGTCGCCGAAGTTCACCGCGGCGCACAAGCGCTGGGAGCGGCTGCGCAGCCTCTTCGACGGCGTCGGCGAGCAGGACGGCGGCGTCGACCCCGAGCGCTTCGAGGTCGAGCACCTCCAGCGCGAGATCGCGACGATGCGCGCGTGCCAGTCCATCGCCGACACGCTCGACGCGATGGCGCGGGACTTCCGCGACCACGCCTTCGCCACGGGGGAGTCGCTCGCGAAGCCCGTCGAGCGCTCCCTCGACTTCGCCCGCTCGCTCTCGCGCAACGGCTACTCCTCCGAGATGGCCCCGGTGATGAACGCGCTCCGCGCGCTCACCGCCAGCGCCCGCCGCGCCACCACCGAGGCCGAGGGCGAGGGGCGGGAGGACGACACCGCGGGCGACGCCAAGCCCGCGAGCGACAAGCCCACGGCGTGACCCGCGGCCGCGGCACGGACGACGTCGACGTCGCGATAGCACCTTCGCGACGTCGACGTCGGGCGCGCCTCAGGGCCGCTGGTAGCTCACCACCCGCGCCCGCAGCGCGCCCCGGGACGGGTCGCGCTCGAAGGTCACCCACCCCCGGCGCCGCGACCCGCGCGGCACGAACTCGACCTCGAGCTGCGAGGTCTCCGCGCCGTCGGGGCCTTCGAGCCGCACCTCGACACTCACCGCCCGGGCCGTGAGGCCGCCCTGGTTGGTCGCCGTGACGGGCACGGCGTAGCCCTCCGAGCGCCGCTCGGGCCGGCCGAGGCTCAGGCGCAGGTCCGGCGGCGACGGCGCCGGGCCGAGGGCGTCGACGAGCAGCGCCGCGACCACGGTCACCACCAGGGCGAGGGAGACCCCGAAGACCGCCCACTCGAGCCAGTTCTTCTCGGGAGCGCTCATTGGATGAGGAGCCTCCCCGCCGAGGCGCCGAGCGAGGCGGCGGCCCCGAGCACCACCGTCTCGGCGAGGCACGCCCAGCCGCCCTGGTCGTCGAAGCGGCCGAAGAGCCACAGGAGCGCCGCCGAGGCCACGAACGACACCGCGCTCACCATCACCGCCTGCACGGCCACCCGCGCGCGCCCCTCTGACACCACGAAGCGGTCGGCCCCCGCGAACGCGGCGTAGAAGAGGATGAACGTGCTCACGGTGAGGCAGAGCGCCGTCAGCGCGAGCAGCCGCGCCGGGGTGGACTCCACGGCGATGCGGACGATCTCGTCGGTGGGCGCGACGTTCGCCCCGAAGAGCACCGCGCCGCACAGCGCGATGACCGTCTGCCCGAGGAAGGTCGGGCGCTCGTCGCCTCCGTCGCTCCCCTCGCCCGTGTCTCGGTCGTCGTCGCCGCCGAGCTGCGCGGTGCCCACCGACACCCCCACGGCGATGGTCAGGCCCTCGACCACGACCTTGCCGAGCACCTCCGTCGCGGGCGTGTCGCCCTGGAGCTGCCCGAGCGCCCAGAGCGTCACGAGCGCCACCACCAGGCCGAGGCCGAGCTCTTCCACCGAGTCGATGACCACCTCGGCGAAGTTCGCGTCGCGGCGCAGCCCCGCGTACCGGTTGTACCCGAGGAGCAGCCCGAAGGTGCCGCCCACCGCCGCGAGGAGCCGCGCCGAGGTGAAGGTCATCCCCGCCTGCCACACCTCCATGGTGTACAGGAGCGGGAGGCTGAAGATCAGCCAGCCGACCACGCCGCGCCCGTACTCCCGCAGTGACTTTGCGACGGGTCGCTTGCTCATCGCGGGGCGCCGCGACCACACCACGCGCCGCGCACCGCGCGCAAGGCTCCGCGCTCGCCCGCCCGCGCCGTCCCCTCCCGCGTGGCACCCTCTCGCCCCTCGTGAGCCACTCCCTCGACGACCTCGCGCGCCTCCTCTCCGGCAAGCGCGTCTGCGTCCTCACCGGCGCGGGCGTCTCCACCGACTCGGGCATCCCCGACTATCGCGGGCCCGTCACCCGTCTCAAACCCCGCAACCCCATCCAGCACCGGGCGTTCGTCACCGACCCCGCCACCCGCGCCCGCTACTGGGCGCGCAGCGTCCTCGGGTGGCCGCGCTTCCGAGACTTCGCGCCGAACCCCGCGCACCACAGCCTCGCCGCGATGCAGCGCGCGGGGAGCGTCACCGCGCTCATCACCCAGAACGTCGACCGCCTCCACCACAAGGCCGGGAGCCGCGACGCCATCGAGCTCCACGGCGCCCTCCACGAGGCCCGCTGCCTCGACTGCGGCGCCCTCGAAGACCGCGACGCGCTGCAGTCGCGCCTGCTCGCGATGAACCCCGGCGCCGACCGCTGGGAGCACTCGCTCGCGCCCGACGGAGACGCCGACCTCGACGCCGAGCGCGTCGCGGGCTTCCGCGTGCCGGGCTGCGCGGCGTGCGGAGGGGTGCTGAAGCCCGACGTGGTGTTCTTCGGCGACAACGTCCCGAAGCCGCGGGTGGAGCGGGCCTTCGCGGCGCTCGACGCGGCCGACGCGCTGCTCGTCGCCGGCTCGTCGCTCACGGTCTACTCGGGCTACCGCTTCGCGCTGCGCGCCCAGTCACGTGGGACCCCCGTGGCGGTGGTGAACCTGGGTGAGGGCCGCGCCGACGCCATCGCGACGGTGAAGGTCGACGCGCCCGTGGGCGAGGTGCTGCCCGCGCTCGCTCAGAACGTGAGCGTGTAGCGCACCGCGGCGCCGACCCAGAGCTGGAGGTTGCCCCCCGACTCGGGCGCGTAGCTCACGGTGCTGCGCGTGAGGATGTTCGTGCGCGCGTCGTAGACCTGGAGCGTGCGCGAGGTGTCGGCCCCGGCCATGGGCGTGACGCCCGCCGCGAGGCCGACCGCGAGCTGCGGCGTGAGGCGGTAGTCGAAGCCCGCCGAGACCGGCGCGCCGATGAAGGTGGTGGTCCACTGCGAGCGGTTCTGGGGCTCGGTGTACTCGCGCGTGCGCTGGATGCCCGAGGTGAAGTCCACGCCGACGGCGAACCAGGGCTCCATGCGCCGGCGGTCGCCCGAGCTCTGGAAGAACACCCGCGGGTTGGTCCTCCGCTCGCGGTCGAGGAGGGACAGCGGGTAGAAGCGCACCCACAGCCCGACGTTCCACGAGACGAGGGAGTCGCTCGCGCCGAAGGCGGCCTCCTGCGCGCTGAACTGCCCGGTGGCGGTGAGGGTCTGCACGCCCGCGCCGACGCCCGCGGAGAGGTACGGCACGAAGCGGTACCCCGCGGTCATGCGCGCCGCGAAGCCGCCCGTGAAGGCCGCGCGGGAGCCGTCTTCCATGGGCATCACGAACACCGCGTCGCTCGACTGCGCGAAGGCCCCGCCCCCGAGCACGAGCTGGAACTCGATGCCCTTCTCGCCCTCCCAGTCCGGGTGCGTCGCACCCGCCGTCGCCGGGACGCACGCCACACCCGCCGCCACGACCGCCGCCTGCACGCCTCGTCGCCACGCTCTCATCGCGGGCGCGGAAGCTCTCACGCCTCCCGCGGCCCCCGCAACCGCGGCGCTACCCCGTCGCCCCGGTGAAGGTCACGAACGACAGCCTCCCGCTCTTCCCCGGCTCCCTCACGGGCAGCACCAGCACGAAGCGCGCGCCGCCGCCGGGGCGCTCCTCCAGCCCCACGTCTCCGTCGTGGTCGAGCGCGACCTTTCGCACGATCGCGAGCCCGAGCCCCGTGCCCCCATCGCCCTTCGTCGTGAAGTACGGGTCGAACACCTTCTCCCGGTGCGCGGGCGCCACGCCGGGGCCGTCGTCTTCGATCGTCAGCCACGCCTGCGACACCGCCGCGCGCGGCGCCTGCCCCTCCTCCGCGGGGGGCGTGACCTCCCTCCGCTCGCAGCGCACCCACACGTTGCCGCCGCGCTTGCCCACGGCCTCCACCGCGTTCTTCACCAGGTTCTCCGCCGCCCTGCGGAACATCACCCGGTCGATCATCACCGGCAGCGCCCCTTCGCCCGCCTCGAAGCGCACGGTGACGTCGGTGCTCCCCGCGGCCTCGTCGATGAACGCGCGGCTCGTCTCCATCTCGCGCACGAAGTCCCTGAGGTCTCCCGCGGCGGGCTTCACGTCGGGCAGGCGCGCGAACTCCGAGAACGCGCCCACGAGACGTCGCAGCGTGGCGACCTCCTCCTCGACGACCTCCTTCGCGGTCGCGAGGGTCTTCGCGAAGCGCTCGTCGTCGCCGGGGTACTTCCGCGCGACCTCCTGCACCGCGAGCTGGATGGGCGTGAGCGGGTTCTTGATCTCGTGCGCGAGGCGCCGCGCGAGGTCCTGCCATCCCGCGATGCGCGAGAGGTAGTCGACGCGCGAGCGCGAGAGCGACAGCTCCTCGGCCATCTGGTTGAAGGCCCGCATCAACGCCTCCACCGCGTCTCCGCCCGAGGGGCGCACCCGCGCGTTGAGCTCCCCCGCGCCCACGCGCTCCGCCGCCGTCACCAGCTTCGCGACGCGGCCCGAGACGTCTCTCTCGCCCTGCCGCAGCAGCCACGCCGCGAGCGCGAAGCCCAGCGCGAGCACCCCGAGCGCGGCGCCCCACGCGCGAGCGGGTGAGCCCGCGGGCGAGGGCGCGTCGCAGTCGTCGATCAACGTCAGCACCAGCCGCCCCGACGGGACCGCGTGCGACACCACGCGCGGCGTGCAGCGAGGGAGCGGTCCGTCGACGGTCACGCTCCCGAGCACGGTGCCCTCGGGCGAGAGCGCCTGCGCTTCACGCAGGCCCATCGGAGCGCGGAGCGGCAGGGCGAGGGCCTCCAAGCGTTGCGAGAAGCGCAACGGATCGCTCCCCGCGGGCGGAAGGTTGCGCCACTGCTCCGCGAGCGAGCGCGCGAGGGCGTCTTGCGCGGCGCGGCGCGCGGGGCGCGGGTCCGTCGGAGCGGGCGCGGGCGCGAGAGTGAGCGCGAGGGCCACCGCGGCGAGCGAGGCCGCGAGGGCGAGCGCGAGAGGAGCGAGCGGAGAGCGGGTCATCGCGGAGGCGCCACGATGACGCAGGCGGCGCGGGCGCGTGAAGGGAGGGGGCTCTCCCACGGTGCGCCCGTTGAGGAGAGGGGAACGTGGTCGCCGAACGAGCGATCGTTGAACGGAGCGCGCGTCGGGCATCCATCATTCGCCATGCGAACGACCCGAGGGCTGTGTGGGGGAGGAGCGCTCGTGGCGCTCCTCGCGTCTCAAGTCGGCTGTAGCGCTCCGCCCGACGACCCGGTCGGTCAGGGCGCGGCGGCGCTCACGCTCGGCGCGGAGCTGACGCTCTTGCCGGACCTGCCGGGGGCCGCGCCGCGGGCGCAGGCCTTGGGGCGTGAGGCGATGGCGGCGGCGGGCGCGGTGCGCGCGGTCGCGTGGAACAGCGGGGTCTCGGGGAGCGGAGAGGGCTTCGTGGCCATCGGCTCCGAGGCCGAGGGCTTGTTCGGCGTCACGTCGCTGGGGAGCGGCGTGGTCGGTCGGCCGATGGTGCTGAGCGACGGGGCGCGCTTTCTGGTGGTGTGGCAGGGGTCGAGCGGGCTGGCGGCGGCGCGCTTCGACGCGACGGGGGCGCGCCTCGACGCGACGGCGGTGACGATCCAGGGCACGGGCCGGGCGGGCGCCGACGGCGAGACGCTGGCGGGCCTCTTCGACGGGACCGAGTTCGTCGTGGCGTACGCGGTGACGGGCGCGAGCGCGGTGGAGGTGACGCGGGTGACCACCGCGGGCGCGGTGCGCGACCGGGCCACGGTGCCGACGCCGAGCGTCGTGAGCCCGACGCGGGTGCGCATCGCCCACGCCACCTCGGGCTACCTCGTGGCCGCGAGCGGGGACTACACGTCGACCTTCGCGTACCCGCAGCTCACCTACGCGCGGCTCGGCGCGGACCTCGCGGTGCTCGACGCGCCCGCGAGGGTGATCGCCACCACGCCCCGCGCGCGGCTGCTCGAAGACGTGGCGACCGACGGGACCAACTACCTCCTCGTCTGGAGCGACGACGCCACGCCCACCTCGGGCGCTCCGCGCACCCTCGTCGCCACCGTCGCGGGAGCGACCGGCGCGGTCGGCGCCGCGGTGGACTTCGGCCCCGGCACGACCAACCCGCTCGGCGAGGCGGCGTGGGCCGAGCGCGTCACCGGGGGCTACCTCATCGCGCGCTATGCCTACACGGGCTCGGTGTTCACGACGCGTCAGCTCCTCGACGCGGGGAGCTTCGTGGAGCCTGCGCCCGTGTCGCGCACCCTCGGCTCGGCGATCTCGGGCAGGGCCGCGCGCGTTCGGGTCGGCGCGGGCCTCGAGCTGGCGTGGGCGATCAACTCGACGACCCCCGCGCTGCACACGGCGACGATCGGACTCGACGGCGCAGTGCTGATCCCGGCGCACCCCGCGCTCACCACCATGGGCGGGACGAGCGCCACGGACGTCGGGCTCGACTGGGACGGCGCGAACTTCACGATCGCGTGGGAAGAGTCTGCAGGGGCCTTCGCCGCGCGCGTGTCGCGCTCGGGTGAGCGCGTCGACGTCCGCGGTCGCTCGCTCGGGCGGTCCCTTCAGGTCAACACCTTCGCGAGCGCAGGCGGCCAGCACGGAGTCGTCGTGACTTCCGACAGCCTGGCGTACCTCCGGCGCTTCAGCGCGGAGCTCTCCCCCGTGGGGACTGACACGCTGATCACGTCCGACGAGCGTCGGGTGTTCACTGGGGCGGGCGGTCCACTCGGGGTCGCGATCTCAGACATGTGGGGCTCGGCGACGCACGAGCTCACCACCCGGCTGTTCCGCCCGAGCGGCGCCGTCACGAGCACCGTGGTCTTCACCAACCGCAGCGACCTCCCCCCGTACGGCGTGGCGGAGAGCGGCTCGCTCCTGGCGGTCGCGTGGATCGCTCGCCCCGAAGGCGTCACCGGCGCGACGAGCTGTGACCTCAACGTGTCCCTGCTCCTGCCCACCGGTGAGTACGCCGCGGTGCCGCTGACGCGGTCGATCGGCGCGGTCGCGGGCGGGTGCCTCACCCAGCCCTTGAGGGCGGTCTCGGTGGCCTCGGACGGCGACGGCTTCTTCGTCTCGTGGGTGCTCGGTCCCGCCAACGGTTCGGTGCTGGGCCTGCGCGTGCGCGCCGACGGCACCGTGGTCGACGCGTCGCCCATCACCGTCGCTGCTTCCGGCGGAGCCCCGACCACGGTGTGGGACGGCGCCTCGTACACGGTCGCGTGGCCCGCGTCGGGCGACATCGCCGCGGCGCGCGTCGACGCGATGGGCCGCGTGCTCGACGCGACGCCCGCGTCTCTCGGCGGCGCGGGCCGTGTGGGGACGGACTTCCGCCTCGCGAGCGACGGCGCGGGGGTGCTCGCGCTGGCGTACCGACGCGTGTTGAGCGATGGCGTCACACGCGCGCAGCTCCGTCTCTTCTCGTGGGGCACGCTCCCGACCGGAAGTGACGCGGGCACCGACGCGGGAGGCCCCATCGTCACCGACGCGGGCAGCGACGCAGGCGTTGATGTCCCCGTGGTGATGACCGACGCGGGCAGCGACGCAGGGACGCTCGACGCGGGCGTTGATGTGCCCGCGACGATGACCGACGCGGGCAGCGACGTGCCTGCGCTCGACGCAAGCGTCGACGTGCCGGTGAGCGACGCGAACACCGA
>JAWKRC010000042.1:0-62290 GCA_041389825.1 Polyangiales bacterium
GAGGTCCGCGAAGGCCCGCACCGCGACGAGCGACGGCGCCCCGAGCGCGCGAAGTACGCCGCGCATGTCTCCGCGCTGCGCGAACGGAAGCGCTCCCCGCGCGAGCACCGCGGCGGCGGGCCAGTCCTCGGCTTCGATCATCGCCGCGACTCGCATCTCGGGCGACGGCGTCGTGTGCGCGTCGAACAACGCGCGCATCGCAGGACCTGCGACGCGGCGCACCTCCTCGCTGTCGCGACGCGGGACCGTCTCTGATCCGTCAGGACCGGACTCGCGCTCCATCGTGAGCAGCGCGTCGAGCGCGTCGCCCGCGGCCCGGGTCCACCGCCACGCGCCGAAGTCCGCGCGCGGGGAGGTCCCGAAGGGGGCGCGGCCGTCGAGGCGCACCGCGAAGCGAAGCAGGCGCGACAAGGTTCGCGCGCGCCGTGGACCCGTCCAGACCAAGGGGCGGCCGGTCGCGTCCCATCGCGCGGTCCACCCCGCTCGAGTCGATCCCAGCTCTCGCGGGGTCGGGAGAAAGGTCGCGCCGTCGAAGTCGAGCGACGCTTGCTGGAGCCCCTCGCTGGCGTTCACGGCGAGCGAACTCGCTGTGTCGAGCCTGACGATGGACTGGGCGAGCTCGGGGTAGCGCGCGAACCACATGGGCGCGGCGTCGATCGCGGTGGCCGCTTCACCATCGAGGCGCGCCCGCACCGCCGCGACGAGAGGGGCCGCGCGGCGTTCCTCGTCGCGCATTCGGGCGCTCGGTGCATAGCAACGCGGGTCGGGTGGGCCGCCAGGTCCGTCCCAGAGGACGTCGATCACGTCCTCGCGCTCGCATCGGAGGCGCCCCGACGATTGATCACAGGCGACGGTGGGCACCACCACCATTTCGAAGCAGAAGTCCCGACCGACCAGGTCTCTCAAGTCATCCCGGCTGCCAAAGTCCCTGCGGTCGCCGAAGACGACGTGTTCGAGCCCCGCGCTCTCTCCCTCGCGCAGTCGCCGCGCAGCGAGGGGCGCGTCGTCGGGGTGGTACGGCCACTCCGCGAGCGCGTAGCTCGCCGCCCACGCGATCTGCGTCGCGGGGTCGGTGTGGCACGAGCGCGCGATGGTGCGGGCCACGCGCAGTCGACCCGCGCGAAGGGCTCCCTCGGCCGCCGCGGTGCAACCGCGCGTCGGGATCAACGTGCGGAACACCCGCTCGGCGCTTGCTGTCGTCGAGCGAGTCGATGGACCGCGCGCGCTCTCCGCGCTCCACGCAGGTACGCGCTTCACTGCGCAGCCAGGGGACGCTCATCGCGAGCGCGGCGCGTGCGACGTCGCCGTCGTCCCACGCGGACCACGGGGCGAGGGTGAGGTCGTCGCAGCGGCCCGTCGCGCGCAGCGTGTCGAGCGATGTTCGCGCGACGAGGTGCAGCGCTCCCACCGCGAGCATGAACGCGAGGCACACAGACCACGCTGGAGGCGCCTGGCAGCGACGCGCCGCGCTCTCCTCCGTCGACGTGGAGAGCGTGGGCGATCGGTACGGAGGCGCGGCCGGCGAGTCGAGCCGCGCGGTGCGATCCCGATGCGGTGACAGAGGCGAGCGCCCACCCGCGTCGATGCGGCCGAGGTGCACGAGCACGCGCGAGAGGACGAGGGTCGTCAGCGCGACCAACGCCGTTACGACCAGGACACCGTACGCGTCGGCCTCCCTCAACACCGCGTCCATCGACCCAACCTCGCGCCCTCAGGCGCGATCGACAAGCTCCCCCTACGGCGGCACCGGCGCCGGGCAGCCGAACGCGGCCACCAACTGCGAGCCGCCCGACGCGCTTCGCACCGTGTCACACGTGCGGCCGTAGAAGCGGATCTCGCGGTAGCCGTCGCCGGACCAGTCCCACCCGTCGAGCTGCCCCGTGTCGTGGATGAGGCTCGCGCCGTCGAGGCGCACGTCGACCAGCGTCGGGTCGGGCGGCGCGTGGTCGAGCGCGAAGCGGCACTCCACCAGCGACGAGGTCACCTGCGAGAACTCGCTCACCAGCTCCGTCGCCGTCGCGGCCGAGTAGTACCGCGGCGGCGTCGCGCGCGGGCGGCCTCCCGCGGCGGCCATCGCGTCGAGGACGTCGCCGTAGTCCTGCACGCCGTTCAGGCCGATCACCCAGGTCGCGATGCCCGCGGTCTGGAGCGCCTGCACCGCGGCGACGGTGCGGTCTCCGTCGAGGCAGTTGATGGGAGCCCAGACGTTGTTCTGCGTGCACACGTTCGGGTTGGGCGAGGTGCAGCGGCAACCCGCCGACACGACCGACTCGTTGCAGTTCGGCGCGCCGTCGGTCGCGAGGATCACGTAGCGCTCGCCGTCGAGGTCGGGCACCGACTGGTACCAGCGCCGCGCGAGGTCGAGGGCGGCGTAGGTCGGCGTCGCGCCGAGCGGGAGGTTCGACCCGAGCGACTGGAGGATCTGGTTCGCCGTGCGGTACGCGGGCTCCACCGAGAGGCGGGCGGACACCGCGCAGCTCGTCGCGGGCACGTCGGGCGCGTCGCGCGCCGCGGGCTGAGGGAACACCGCGAGCCCCACCGCGAGGTTCGACTCGACCCGCGGGAGCACGGAGCGGAGCGCGGCGAGGAGCGCGTCCCACTTCACCTGGCCGTCGGTGGTCTGCTGCGCCATCGAGCCCGAGCGGTCGATGAGGAGGATCGCCGTCGCGCGACGTCGCGTGAGGGTCATCGCGGTGCCGCCGCACGACACGTCGGGCGTGCGGATCGGGATCGCGTCGGGGCGGCGGTACATCCCCGTGTCCTCCTCCGCGCCGCCGTCCCAGTCGCCGAGGATGTCCGGCCGCTCCTTGCCCGAGCAGGCGCAGAGCGCGGCGAGGGCGACGGCGGTCAGCGACGCTCGCATCCCGCGAGCATCCCGAGCGATCACCCTCCGGTCAATGGAGGGTGATGACGTTCCGGATCTCGAAGGGCGCCCACTGCCCGAGGAGGAAGTAGCTGAAGGTCGCGTGCGAGAGGATCGAGGGCACAAGCGACCCCCGCCAGCGGAAGAGCGCGCCCCAGAGGAAGCCCACCGGCAGCGCGATGAGGGCGAGGGAGACGTTCCCCTTGAGGAGCTGCGAGAGCGGGAAGAGGAGCGCGGCGGCCACGTAGCCGCGGGTGCTCCCGAGGCGGTCGGAGAGCCACCGCTGCGCGCCCGCGCGCCACGCGACCTCCTCGAGGATCGCGATGCCGAGGGTGGCGATGGCGCGGAGCGGACCCGTCGGCAGCGCCGCCGAGCGACCGAGGGCCTTGCACGCGTGCGTGCGCACGAGCTCCGTGAAGACGTGGACGCCCGTCGCGTCGGGGTTGTCGACCAGCGGCCCGTCGAGCGTGCACGCGCGCAGGAACGGCACCGGCGCGATGAGGTGCTCCGTCGCGCCCTTGAAGAGGTACGCGATCATCACGCCGGTGATGAGCCCGATGGCCGGGTCGCCCTGCTGGTAGCGGAAGGCGGCCTTGAGCTCTCCGTCGTCGTGCAGTGCGTAGAGCGCGCCCGCGGTGACCACCGCGTAACCCACGGCCAGGACGATCCAGAGCGCGATCCCTCCGACGCGGAACGACACCGCGGGCAGGAGGAAGCAGACGGCGAGCAGGGCCCAGCGCGCGGTGTGGTTCACGGGCGGAGTGGTAGTACAGCCCCGCGCGCGGTGTCACCGACCGCGCGCGAGGTCGTCGGGGAGAGGCGAGGGAGAGGGCGTCAGTTGCAGGTGCTGATCGCGCCGGGGGTCGAGCCGTTCACGCCACGATCCCGCCGTCGACGGGCGCCGCGGACGAGCGCGTGGGAAGGTCATCGCCGCGTTCGCTGGTCTCGTCGTGCCCGCCGACGCCGTTGCCGCCGGTGCGGGTCTCGGTGCCCTCGGAGTAGTCGCAGCGCTCGACGGTGCCGCTGTTGCTGTTCGCCGAGGAGCGCGACTGCATCGCGACCGCGGTGTCTGGCCGGTACATCAGCGTGCCGCCCGAGGTCATCAAGCGCAGCCGGTCTTGCATCCGGGCTTGGCTGTTGGTGGCCGACGGAGAAGTCGAACACCACGACGTCGATGTCGGTCACCCGGTCCGCGCCGTCGGTCCATTGGAAGAGGATCACGGGCTCGCCGCCGTTGGTGAGACCCGCCGAGGAGCCCACGTTCGCCGCGGTGTCGCGGGCGGCGCGCATGACGGCCGACGTCGTGCAGGTGCCGACCATCGGGGAGGGAGCGGCGGAGGTAGAAGTCCGGGCAGCGGCCGTAGAGGAGTTGAAGTTCGCCGGATTGGATGAGCGAGATCGTCACGTACGCCCGCCTGATCATCGCGCCCGCGGGGAAGCGAGCGACGAAGTCGGAGCTCGTCACCGCTCGCCGTGGCGACGCGCCCATGTCGTTGAGGCAGTTGCGCGTCACCACGCACGAGTAGGTGTTCACGTCGGAGAGGTAGACGTCGGAGAGGTCGATGGCCGTCGAGGTCGGGTTGTAGATCTCGACCATCTCGGCCTCGTCGGGCAGCGCCGCGAACTCGGTGATGAGCAGGTGGCCGCCGCAGCCGTTCTCGTCGATGACGCCGTCGCAGTCGTCGTCGCGGCCGTTGCACACCTCGGTGCTCGCCGCGCAGACGTCGCTCACGACCACCACGTCGCCGCCGCCTGCGTCCATGGAGCCCGCGTCCATGGGGCCCGCGTCGACGCCGGTGTCGGCGGGGCCGGTGTCGGTGCCCGTGTCGGCGGGACCGGCGTCGGTGCCCACGTCCGCGGGGCCCGTGTCGGTCATCATGCCGGTGTCGGTCTCGGAGCCCGCGTCGGAGCCCGCGTCGGCCGCCGAGCCGCTGTCCGTGGTGCCCGTGTCTTCCATCGCGCCCGTGTCGTCGGGGGTACCCGCGTCGGCGCCGGTGTCTTCCATCGCGCCGGTGTCCGTCGGGCCGGTGTCGGTGCCCGTATCCTGCGTCGCGACGTCGGGGTGCCCGTGTCGCTCCCCGCGTCGACGGCGCTGTCGACCGTGGGCCGATCCGATCCGCTGCCGTCAGAGGTCGCCGCGTCGACGGGGTTCGTCCCCACGTTGACGGGGTCGCTGTTACAGCCCGCCACCAGGGCGCCGGCCACCAGGAACAGATGCGACTTCTTCATCGAAGGAATCTCCTCCGCGAGGTGAAGTGGGAGAGCGGGCTCGCGGCGGCCCCCCGTCTATCAGAATCCCCGCCGCGGCGCACACCTGACCGCGACTCGGTGCCTCACCTCACGCGCCTGTCACCGATGACGTCGGCGTGACACCCACGCCGCGAGCGCCGCGAGGCACCACCACGCGCCGACGTCTCCGCCTCGCGATCCGACGGCGGAGCACCCGCAGCCCTCGTCGCTCGGCGGCGAGGTCGTGGCGCCCGCGTCGACGCTCACGCCTCCGTGGATGCCCGCGTCGGGCGTCGAGAAGAAGCGCGCGACCACGGGCCATCGCGGCGCGCAGAGGTCGGCGCCGGGCGTGCCGCGCGCGCACCCCGTGGGCGCAGAGAGCTCCGTGAAGCGCAGCAGGGCGTGAGCGTTCGGCCCGTCGGTGGAGCGCGAGGCTGTAGCCCTCGGTGAGGTAGTTGCTGCACACGTAGAGCGCGCCCGCGTGCCACCGGAGGCAGAGCGGACCGGGCGTCGGAGACGCGCCTCAGGGGCCTCCGTCGACGCTGCGTCGCAGTCGGTCGTCTTCGTGGGGCCCGCCCGTCCAGACCGTGCGGCCGTCGCCGGAGAGCGCGAAGCCGAGCATCGCCCGCGGGAGCGGGCGAGCTTCGTCAGCGCGCCGCTGTCGCGCGAGCGCAGGAGGATCGTGGGGCTGCCGAGGATGGATCACCCGCGTCGGGGCTCGTCGACGACGGCGCGGGAGGTAGACCGTGTCGCGGTCGGTGGGGTCGACGGCAGAGATCCACGCGGTGCGGCCTCCGCGCAGGTCGAGGTCGATGCGCTGGAGCCGCGCGGCCGCCGTCGTCGCTGCGGAAGAAGTAGTCGACCTGCGTGGAGGCCGTCGTGATGCCCGTGAAGTAGACGCGGTCGGGGTCGGTGGGCGCGGCCTCGACGGTGAGGATGAGCATCCCCTCGGGGGCGGTGCCGCGCGGGGAGAAGGTGCGGCCGCCGTCGGAGGAGAAGAACACGCGGTTGGCGTCGACGCCGTTGGCGCCGACCCAGTAGAGCGAGCGGCCGTCGGCGGTGGAGGTCACGTCGGCGGTGAAGGTCATGCCGACGTCGGCGTTGCGGGTGGTGGTGCAGTGGTCGAGGGAGCGCGCGAGCCCCGCGGGGAGGCCGACCATGAGCGCGGCGCCGTCGTCGCCGCGGGTGATGGCGAAGGGCGGGTCCCAGTTGGCCTGCGCGCCGTAGCCGAAGAGGTCTTCGCAGAGCCACGCCCAGTGGGCGCCGTCGTCGTCGGAGCGCAGGAGCCCGAAGGTCGTACGCACCACCACGGTGGAGGCGTCGGGGCCAGGGCCGACCTGGACCATCTGCGCCGTGGGGAAGCGGCCGTTGCCGCGCGCGTCGCGCGTCGAGGCGAAGGTCGCGGCGAGGGTGAGGGCGAGGGCCGCGCGGCGTGGCCCCCTCGCGCGGAGCCGTGTCATCGCGGGGGAGACTTCCACACGGCGCGCGCGTTGTCTGCGAGCGCGCGCGCGACAACGAGGCCGCGGCGGTGTCGACGCGAGGCGACGATCAGCGCTGCGTGTCTGCGCGGCCCTTCGTCGTGGTGGAGCCGCCTTCGCGTTCTTCTTCGCCTCACGAGATCGCGCGATCCCAGCTCTGACGGCGCGCGCAGAGAGCTCGGCGTAGGCGAGGGCCGCGGTGTGATGGCTGGCGACGTTGGCGTCGCGCCGCGCGGCGTAGCGGACGTCTTCGACGTGGTCGACGACGAGCCGGTGCGCGTCGGAGAGCGCGAGCTCCCGCTGCTGCTGGGTGATCGCGAGCGCCGCGGCGAGCCGGGCCTCGGTGTCGAGCAGCGTCTGGAGACGCTCCGCGAGGGCGCCCGCGCGTCGCGGTGTGTTCGTTCTCGCGTCCACGGGGGGACGCCGCGAGGTCTCGGTGAGGGCTTCGAGGAGCTCGGCGATGTCGCGCTCAGCGACGCGAGACAGGGAGCGGTGCCGCAGCGCGGCGGGGAGCAGCACCGCGCCCTGCGGCCTCGCGGGGACGGACTCCGGCGCGATGACCGCGGAGCGACGGAGCTGATGGACGCGGTCGAAGGGGTCGTCGGTGACGGTCGTGGTCGCGTGGGTGTCGCCGTCGAGTCGCGGGGGAGCACCGTTGGTTGCGTCGTCGGGGTGTGCCATGGCTGCACCCTCCTCTCGGGAGCTACAGGTCGCGAGGGGTGCATTTCGAGTGGTGAAAACGACGGACGGACCGGTGCGTCCTGGACGGCGCGCAGCCCTCGACCCCGTCGCGCGGGGGTTGAACCCTGGGAGGCGGAGGTGGACCTCGAGCGCGGGGGTTGAACCTCGGGAGGCGGAGGTGGACCTCGTCGCGCAGGGGTTGAACCCTCGGGAGGCGGAGGTGGACCCTCGTCGCGCAGGGGTTGAACCCCGGGAAGCGGAGGTGGACCCCCGGGCGTCGGGGGTGAAGCCTCGACGCGCGGGTCTCGCCCGTAGGTTCACCGCGGCGCGACCGTTGATTGGGCGAGGTGGCGCGCGGACGTCGTCGACCTTCACGCGCCGCCGAGATGTGGTCGTCGAACCGCGGACCCGCGGCGCGGTCGCGCCGCGCTGTTCTCCGGCCGCGCTCGTGTAGTATCCCGCCGCTTCGCCGCCCTCCGCCCTCACGGAGCACCGCGGCCCGCCGCAGACACCCGCAGGAGACCGAATGGCATCCGTCGCACCCGCTGAGATCCTCCGAGCCGAGTCGAGCGCCTCTTTGACCTCGAGGCGATGCAGAGACTGTCGTCCGAGCTCCTGGGCCTCGCCCCCGATGAGGTCGCCGCGGGCGCCGGAAAGCAGGTCTTCGCCCGGGCCCTCGCCGAGCGCTGCGTGCGCGACGACCTCCACGAGGCCCTCGCCGACGCCATCGTCCTCTCCGACCGCGAGGCCGAGCCGCGGCTGCGCCCCGTGTACGAGGGCCGCGCCGCCGACGACCTCCTCCTGGCGCCCTCGTCGAGGGCTTCAAGGTGCTCAAGAAGACCCACGACGAGGGCTTCGGCTGCGTACCTGGCCTCGAACGGCGAGGGCCACCAGGTACACATCAAGCTCCTGCGCGAGGGCCGCGCGCGCGACCGCCGCGGGCTCCACCGCTTCCTCCTGGCGCAGCGGGCGCTGCGCAACGTCGACTCGCCCGCCGTGCAGCGCATCCTCGCCGCGGGCACCCTCGCCGACGGTCGGCCCTACGTCGCGGCGGAGCACATCGACGGGCAGCTCCTGTCGGCGCGGCTCGCCCGCGCGGGCGCGATGCACGTCAACGAGGCCAAGGGCGTGCTCCAGGCGGTGTGTGAGGGGCTCGACAAGGTCCACGCCGCGGGGCTCGCCCACGCCGACCTGCGCACCGATCACGTGGTGCTGGTGCGCCGCGACGGCGGCCTCTCGGGCGTGCTGGTGGACTTCGGCATCGACCGCCTCGGCGGCGCGCGGCACGGCGCGTTGGACGCGGCGAGCTTCCTGGTGCTGATGGGCAGCGCGAAGGGCCTCGCGCCGGAGCGCATCCGCACGGGCGCCCCCGCCGACGCGCGCAGCGACGTGTACGCCCTCGGCGCGCTCACCTACGAGGTGCTCACGGGCAAAGCGCCCTTCGCCGACGCGGCGTCCATCGCGGATCAGGTCGTCGCGCACATGACCCGCGAGCCCGAGGCGCCCAGCAAGGTCGCGCCCCGCGGCTGGGTCTCGAAGGACCTCGACGCCGTGGTGCTCAAGGCGATGGCCAAGGAGCCCGAGGAGCGCTTCGCGACCGCGGGGGAGTTCTTCCGCGCGCTGATGGAGGCGGCCAAGGGCAAGAAGGCCGAGGTCAGCGCCGAGGAGTTCGCGGCGCGCAAGGCGGCCCTCGCGGAGTCTCCCGCCGACGACGAGAAGGCCCTCGCGCTGGAGTCCGCGGGCGGGGCGGGCGCGACGTGGCCCGACGTGGCCGCGGCGCTGCGCGAGGTGGCCGACGGGGCGAGCGACGCCTCGGCGAAGAAGGCGCTGCTCTTCCGAGCGGCCCGCGTGCTCGAGGCCGAGGTGAAGGACCTCGCGGCGGCGCGCGGGGTGTATGAGTCCATCGCGGCGATGGAGGGCGGCGACGACCTCGCCGCGGCGCGCGCGAAGGAGATCCGCCGAGTCACGGCGACCCCCGAGGAGCGCGCGGAGCTCCTGCTCGAAGAGATCGACGCCGAGTCGCTCGCCACCGAGAAGGCCCGGCTCTTCGTCGAGCTCGGCCGCCTCTATGAGCGCGACCTCAAGGACAACGAGAACGCCGTCGTCGCGCTCACCGAGGCGATCACGGCGTCTCCCGCCGACGACGACATCGCGGGCGAGATCGAGCGCCTCGTGGGTGACGACACCGCGAAGTGGGGCGAGGTGCTGTCCTCCATCTCCGAGGCCATCAAGGAGCGCGAGGCGGCCGAGCAGGTGCCCCTCTACAAGCGCGCGGGCCGTTGGTACCTGGAGCGCGTCAAGCGGCAGGACTTCGCCCTCGCGTGCTTCACGCAGGTCATCGGCCTGCAGCCCGGCGACGACGAGGCCCTCGAGGCCGCCGCGGGGATCTACCGCAAGCAGGCCCAGTGGCCCGAGCTCGTGGGCGCCCTCTTGAAGCGCGCCGACGCGGCGACGGCGCCGGCCAAGGCCCGCGACGCGCGCGCCGACGCGGCCGACGTGCTGGAGTCGAAGCTCAACGAGACCTCGCGCTCGCGCGAGATGCTCGAAGAGGTGCTCGCCGAAGACCCGGGCCACGAGCTCGCCGCGCGCGTGTACGAGCGCCTGCTCGTCCGCTCGGAGGACTGGGCCGGGATCGTGAAGCTCCTCGAGCGCCGCGCCGACGCGGTGGAGGGCGAGGCCCGCGCCGAGGCCCTGTGCGAGGTCGCCGAGACCTACGAAGACCGCCTCTCGGACGTCTCCAAGGCGGCCGAGTGCTTCGAGCGCGCCCGCGAGGCCGACCCGAGGAGCCTGCACGCCCTCAAGGGCCTGGAGCGCCTCTACGCGCGACAGGGCAACCACGAGGGGCTGCTCAAGGTGCTCCAGGCGCAGGTCGAGGTCGCGGCCACGCCGCGGCAGAAGGTCGAGCTCTGGGGCCGCATCGGCGCGATGCAGGAGGAGGAGTTCGTCGACCGCGAGAAGGCCGCTGCGGCCTTCGAGGCCGTGCTCGCCATCGACCCCGCGAACGACGGCGCGCTCCGCGGACTCGGTCGGCTCTACCGCGTGCTCGGCCGCTGGGAGGAGCTCGCGACGCTGTTGGAGCGCCACGCCTCGCAGCTCCCTGATGACCCGGCGAAGCAGGCCGAGCTCTACCTGAGCGCCGGCAAGGTGCTGCTCGACCCCATCGGCGCGCCCGAGCGCGCGGCGCGCTGCTTCTCGCGCGTGCTGGAGGTCGACAAGGCCAACGCGGCGGCGCTCGAGGGCATGGCCAAGGTCGCGGCGCTCCAGGGCGACGCGCGGGCTGCGGCCGAGGCCTACGACCAGCTCGCGGCGGGCGCGGCGACGCCCGCGGAGAAGGTCGAGGTGCTGCTGCGCGCGGGCAAGCTCCTGGAGGAGAAGGGCGACCGCGACGGCGCGATCGACCGGTACAAGCAGGCCCTCGACGCCGACCCCGACTCGGTGGCGGCGACGGCGCGGCTGCGCGAGCTGTACGCGGCGCGCGGTGACGCGCAGGGCGCGGTGGAGCTGCTCCAGCGCGAGATCGAGGCGGCCGAGGGCACCAGCGGGCGGCGCTGTGGGCCGAGGTGGCCGCACCGCGCGCGCGACCGGCTGAAGGACAAGACCCGCGCGCAGGACGCGGCCGAGAAGGCCGTGCTCCTCGACGCGACGAACGAAGACGCGAGCGCGCTCCTCGGCGAGATGAAGTTCGAGGCGGGGGACTTCGCCGAGGCGGCGAAGCTCCTCGCGGGCCGCGCGGGCCGGGTGAAGGAGCTCGGCGCGGCGGGCGTCCCGCTGGCGCTGATGTACGGCGAGGCGCTGGCGCGGTCGGGCGAGCGGGCGACGGCGCTCGAGGCCTTCAAGTCGGCGCGCGAGGCGGCCCCCGACGACCGCGGCGCGCTGCTCTCGGTGGCCAAGGCGGCGGCCTCGGCCGAGGCGTGGGGCGAGGCGCGGACCTACTTCGACGAGCTGCTGCGCACGCACGGCAAGGAGCTCGACCGCGCCGAGAAGGTCGACGCGCTCGCGACCTACGCCGAGGCGCTCTTGAAGGGCGGCGACGTGTCGGCCGCGGTGAAGGCGCTGCACGAGGCGCACGCGGTGGACGCCGACGACGAGCGCGTGATCGCGCTCGCGGTGGAGGCGCACGGCGCCGAGGGCCGCTGGGACGAGGTCGCGCGCTTCAAGCGACGTCAGGTCGAGATCGCCGACAGCGACGCGAAGAAGCTCGCGCTGCACATCGAGCTCGGCGACCTCGTCGCGACGAAGCTGGGCGACAAGGCGAAGGCCGCGCGGAGCTACGTCTCGGCGCTGGAGATGCGCCCCGACGATCGGCGCATCTTGATGAAGCTGATGCAGCTCTACTCCGAGGAGAAGGACTGGGGTCGGCTCGTCGAGATCATCCTGCGCTTCACCGACCTGGTGGAGGACCGCCCGCAGCTCGGGCGCTACTACCTCACCGCGGGGCAGCTCTGCGAGGTGCACCTCGGGCGGCCCGACGAGGCGGTGGACTACTACGTCCAGGCGCTGGAGCACGACCCCTCGCTCACGCTGGCCATCGAGGGCCTCGCGTCGGTGAAGGGCGCGCGCAAGGACTGGTCGGGCCTGGAGCAGAGCTACCGCAAGGTGCTGGCGAAGCTCCCCGAGGGCGCGAGCGACGCGCAGCGCGCGGACCTCTACGCGAAGCTCGGCGAGCTCAACGAGGCGCACCTGAAGAACCCCGCCGAGGCGATCAGCGCGTACGAGCGAGCGCGGGAGCTCGACCCCACCAACGACGCGCTCACCGAGAAGCTCGCGTCGCTCTACACCACCGACTCGAAGAAGTACTTCGACCGCGCGGTGGAGGCGCAGCGCGCGGTGCTCGCGAAGAACCCGATGCGGGTGGAGTCGCTGCACGCGCTCCGCCGGGTGTTCACCGAGGCGAAGCGGCCCGACGAGGCGTGGTGCATGTGCCAGGCGCTCGTGAGCGTGAAGGGGGCCGAGCCCGAGGAGGAGAGCTTCTGGAAGAAGTTCCGCACCGAGGGTCCCGCGGCGGCGCAGGAGAAGCTCAACGAGGAGCGCTGGCGCGCCGACCTCGCGCACCCGACGCAGGACCCGCTGCTCACGTCGGTGTTCGCGACGATCCTCCCCGCGGTGCTCAAGGCCCGCGCGGTGGGCCTCGGCGACTACGGCCTCTCGTCGAAGGACCTCATCGACCCCGCGAAGGACGAGGGCCAGATGGCCCAGACGATCCACTACGCGGCGGGCGTGCTGGGCCTCAAGACCCCGACCGTGTACGTGAAGCCCTCGGACGACTCGGGCGTGAGCTTCGCGCTCACCGATCCGCCGTCGCTCTACCTGGGTTCGACGGCCCTCGCGGGCGGCCCCTCGAAGGCCCTGGCCTTCATCGCCGGGACGCGCCTCGCGTACTTCCGCCAGGGCCACATCGTGCGTCAGCTCGTGCCCACGGGCACGGGCCTGCGCGCGTGGCTCTTCGCGGCGATCCGCGCGGTCAACCCCAGCTTCCCCGTGAGCGCGGAGCTTCAGGCCCCCGTGGCCGACGCGCTCGCCTCGGTGAAGCAGCACATCACCGGCGCCGCGCTGGAGTCGCTCACCTCGCTGGTGCAGAAGCTCCTCGCGGGCGACGCCTCGCTCGACCTCAAGCGCTGGACCGCGGGCGTCGACCTCACCGCCGACCGCGCGGGCTTCGTGCTCTCGAACGACCTCGTGATGGCCTCGGCGGTCATCCGCGCGACGCCCGAAGACGGCCAGTCGCTCCCCCACGCCGACCGCCTGCGCGAGCTCCGCGCCTACGCGATCAGCGAGGAGTACCTCCGCCTCCGCAAGCGCCTCGGCCTCGCGATGGTCGTGCAGTCGAACGGCTGAGCGCTCAGCGCACCACGCGGAGGCGCACCACCCCGTCGCCTCCGCGCAGCCGCAACTGACACGCGAGCCTCAAGCCCTGGGGCTCGCCGAAGACCCGCAAGAGCCGCTGCTCCCTCGCCTCGGGCGGCTCGCAGAGCGCCTCTCCCTCCTCGACGATCACCCGGCACGAGCCGCAGTTCGCGTGTCGGCACGCGAAGGGCACGCCCGCCCTGAAGTGCTCGTCGCAGAGGTCGACCACGGCGCCTCCGTCGGGCGCGTCGAGCGCGTACCCCGTGCGCGTGAAGTGCACCGTGGGCATCGCGCTCAGAGCCCCGTGTCGCCCGCGCCGTCGACGCCGAAGCCGCGCTCCGACGGCGCCTCGTCGTGCGTGCGCTGCGTCCACCGGCCGTCGTTGGTGGGGCCGCTCCCCACGGTGCGCGCGTAGGTGTCGGCGCCCGCGCCGTCGACGAAGACGCCCGCGGTGGGGCGCATCAAGCGGCCTGGGTCGGTGAGCGATTCGAGCGCCGCGTTGCCGAGCGAGAGCGCCGACGCGGCCTCGTAGCGGTCGTCTCCGCCCGCCTCGAAGAAGAGCCCCGCGCCGTTCGCGTTGCCCGCGCCGAGGGCGAGGTTGGGCGCGCGGTAGACGTCGGGCTCCGCGCCCAGCGACACGAAGAGCCCGAGGGAGAAATCGTGGCCCGCGCCGAGGGTCATGTTCTGCCGCACGGCCTCGGCGTTGTGGTCGTCGCGCCCGCCTCCGTCGACGAGGGCGCCGTAGGCGAAATGCGCCGCCGCGCCCTGCACGTACCAGCGCGCGTCGTAGCGGTCGTCGCCCGCGCCGTCGAGGAGGAGCCCCATGCCGCCCCAGTAGCCCGAGCCTTGCGCGAACACGCTCGCGGTGTAGCGGTCGTTCCCGCGCGCGTCGCGGAGCACGCCGAGGCCGCCCGACATGTTGACCCGGTCGGGCGCGCCGTCTCCGCGTCGACCGAAGCCCACGCCCTGGCTCATGGAGTTGTTCGTCGTCGGGCTCTGCGCCGAGGGGTAGATGTTCGGCGTGACGCGCGCCGTGTAGCCGTCGCTCCCGCCGCGGTCGACGAGGAGCCCCGCGCCGCCGGTGTACGCGAAGCCCTGCGAGTACGTGAACGCGGAGTAGTCGTCGTCGCCGCCCGCGTCGAGGAGCACGCCGACGCCCGCCACGGTCGCGCCCTGACCCGCGGCCTCGACGGCGTAGGTGTCGTCGCCGCCGTCGTCGTAGAGCCCGCCCACGCCGAGCGCGCCGAAGCCCTGCGACATCCGCAGCGAGCGGTAGGTGTCGCGACCCGCGCCGAGGTCGTAGAGGAGGGCGACGCCGAGACGTCCGCTGCCCTGACGTCCGGTGCGGCTCATCGAGGCCGCGGTGGTGCCGCCCGCGATCTGTCGCCCGTCGGCGTCGGAGGGGAGCGTCTCGGCGGTGTCGAGGGTCGACCGCCGCTCGGGGTATCCGTAAGCGTCGTCGCCGCCGAGGTCGACCATCACGCTCACGGGCGTGTCGACGTCGACGTTGCTCGCGACGGGCGCGGTGTAGGTGTCGTCGCCGCCGAGGTCGACCCCGAGGAGCACCCGCGGGTGATCGTCGGCGCTCCACGCGTCGTCGCCCGCGCCGCGCACCACCACGGCGCCGAGGGGCGTGGCCTGCGTGAAGGTCGCGGTCGCGCCGCGCAGCGCGCTCCACTCGACGGACTCGACGGTGGCGGCGAGGTCGGCGGCGGCGCGGGCGGGGAGCGTGACGTCGCCGAGGAAGATCCCGAGGTCGTAAGGGTCGCCGAGGTTGATCCGCTCGTCGAAGCGCGACGTGGGGAGGAGCACGTAGGGCGCGACGGTGAAGAGCCTTCGACGTTGGAGCGCGTCGGGGTAGCGCGCGAGGCCCTCGTCGCGTGCGCGCGCGGCGGCGATCGCGGCGCGCAGCACGCGGGCCATCGCGGACTGGAGCGCGGGCGAGAGGTCGGACGCGTCGGCGGCGATCGCGGCGCGGTCGGCGGTCTGCCCGCGGAGAGAGAAGACCTCGGCGATCGCGTCGACGAGCGGGCCCGCGTCGGTGAGGGGCGTGGGCGAGGGGAGCGCGGTGGTGGCGCCGGTCTCGCGCAGGCCCGCCGCGGCGCGGATCGCGCCCGAGAGCGTGGTCGCGTCGCGGTCGAGGGCGGGGCCGAGGTCGCGGGCCCAGCGCGCGCCGTATAGCCAGTCGCGGTGCACGCGGTCGAAGATGGGCAGGCGGAAGCGGTCGCGCGTCACGTACGACGGGAAGGCGTCGAGGGTGGCGCCGGAGAAGTAGAGGTCGCAGCGCGTCCACGCGGGGGAGCCCTGGTCGAGCGCGCGGTCGAGGAGGGCGGAGCGCGCGCCCGCGAGGCAGGCGCAGTCGGTGGGCACGCACGCGCGGGCGCCGTTCAGCGAGAGGCAGCGCGCGCCGTCGCCGCACTGCGCGTCGTCGTCGCAGTCGCGCGTGCAGAAGGCCATCGCCCCGGCGTCGTCGGCGGCGGAGCAGCGCAGCCCCGCGGCGCAGCCCGACGTGCACGGACCTCCGACGCCCGACGCGTTCACGGGCGTGACCCCGCAGGCCTCGGGCCCCACGCGGTCGTCGGGGACGCACGCGCGCGTGCTGCGTCCGTCGCGGGTGACGACCTCGCGGCAGCGCCGCGCGCCGTCGTCGCAGTCGGAGTCGCGCGCGCAGGGGCCGAGGCAGACGTCTCCCGCGCGCCCGAGGGAGGGGTGCGTCGCGTCGAGGTTCACGCAGAGCGAGTAGCGGCCGGTGCATCCCTCGTCGGGGCACGCGGCGCCGCGGCGGCTGCTCATCGGCACGCACGCCGCGGGCGCGTCGGGGACGCAGCGAGGACGTCCCTGCGCGTCTTCGGTGCAGGTCGACGGGACGGGTGCGTCGCAGGGCGCGCCCACGGCCGCGCAGGGCAGGTGGCACTCGCGCAGGCCCGGAGCGACGTCGACGCCGAGCGGGACGCAGGTGCCGGGCTCTCCGCCGCAGGTCTCGTCGCGCAGGCACGGCGTACAGGTGCCGGGCGTCACGACGAGCGGGCCGAGGTCGGTGAGCGCGGGCGCGTCGGTCACGACGTCGGTCGCCGCGGGAGCGTCTGCGTTGATGTCGAGGTCCGCGCGGGCGTCGACTGACGCGTCGGCGGGCGCGTCGGGCGTGGAGGAGCACGCGGCCGCGAGGCCGAGCGAGAGCGAGAGCGAGAGCGCGGCGCGCATGGCGGTCGGTGACCATACCGCCGTTGTGAGGCCCGCCGCTGCGCCCGCCGCTGGCGTCGCTGGCGTCGCGGGGGAATGGTCACTATCATGCGCGCCCCTTCCGCGGCCCCCTTGTGGTCGCGACCGCGCGACCGCGCACCCACAGGTGACCCCGTGAACCAGTCTGAAGAACGCTCCGCTGCCCTGGCGTCGACCGCGCCCGTCGACCTCGCCGTGATGGCCCTCGAGGCCGCGGCGCAGACGGCGGACAAGGGTGAGCGACCCGAGGGGATCCTCCGGTGCACGCCCGAGTGGTTCAAGCTGGTCGAGGTGCCGAAGGTGCGCGGCGCCGTCGAGCGCGTGCTGATGGGCCGTCACCCCGACGCGGGCCTCGACGTGCTGTTGGAGTCGGGCGCGCTCGACGCGCTCCTGCCCGAGGTGAAGGCGCTCGTGGGCTTCGGCGACGGCGAGTGGCGCCACAAGGACGTCTGGAAGCACACGCGCCAGGTCGTGCGTCAGGCCGTGCCCCGCACCGAGGTGCGCTGGGCCGCGCTGCTGCACGACATCGGCAAGGTGAAGACCCGGCGCATCGAGCCCAACGGCGAGGTGCACTTCTTCGGGCACGCCGAGGTGGGCGCGGCGATGTTCGACCGCATGCAGCGGCGCATCCCGATCTTCAAGGGCGAAGACGCGCTCTCGGGCTCGGTGCGCTTCCTGATCCTGCACCACCTGCGCGCGGCGCAGTACGACGCGACGTGGACCGACAGCGCCGTGCGGCGCTTCGCGAAGGAGATGGGCGGCGGCCTCTGCGACCTGCTCGACCTGTCGCGCGCCGACATCACCACCAAGCGCCCCGAGCGGAAGAAGAAGGGCCTCGACGCGATCTCTGAGCTCGCGGCGCGGGTGCGCGCGATCCAGGAGCAGGACGCGAAGGTGCCGCCGCTGCCCAAGGGCCTCGGCACGCTCATCAGCGACCGCTTCGGCGTGCCGCCGTCGCCGCTCCTCGGCGAGCTGATGAAGGCCCTCAAGGACGCGGTGGACGACGGAACGCTCGAGGCGCAGCGCGAGCCCGACCACTACCTGGAGTACCTCTCGGCCTCGGGCCTCCTCCCGCCCCGCTGAGCGCGAGCCCTCGGGTGGGGCGCGCTGGGGCTGAGCGCTCCATCGCGTGGGGAGGGCCTCCGCGGGCCACGCTGCCCCTCGACCCCGCGGGTCGCGCGCAGGCCGCGAAATCCGCGGATCGCTCCGCCTGCGCCCACCCGTTCACGGGCTGGAACGCGGCTTGCGCTCCAGGGCTGCAACCGCGTGTCTCGTACCCCTCCGCGCTCTGCCCGGCCCCGCGCGCCCCGCCCTCCCTCGGCGACCTCTGCGCCGAACGTGCGCGCGGCGCCGCAACCCGCCGTGAGGGCGACCCCCGCGCCCGAGCCTCCGCGCCCGAGCACGCCGGGGGGCCGCGCGGGCAGCGTGGCGATGGTGGTCTCGACCCTCGCGCTGGTCTTCGTGGGCGTGTCGATGATCCACACCCTCGACCGCGGCGCGCGCCGCCCGAGCGCGAGCGACCGCCCCGCCGCCGCGGGCGCGACCGACGCCGAGGCCCCGGTGATCGGGGGCTCGCCCGGGTCGCTCCGCGTCGAGCCGAGGCTCCTCGAGCAGCCCGCGGGGCACGTCGGCCTCGACGCCTGCGACCGCTTCCCCCTTCAGTGGGTCTTCCCGGGGATGACCGCCGAGCAGGCCGTGGGCGAGCTGCGCGAGGGCGGGCTGACGGTGAACGCGCTCGCCGAGGTGGGCGAGGCCACCTGCGACGCCTCGGGCTGCGTGGTGGTGCCGATCGTGTCGGTCGTCGAGCACATCCCGGCGACGGTGCGGCAGCGCCTCTACGCCGTGCTCGGGCGACACCCCGAGAACCCCACGCTGGGCCAGCCGTACCGCCGCCCTCTCTCCTTCGGCACCTGGTCGAACGCGCCGGGGCTCTCGATGCGCGCCCGTCAGCTCCTGCACAACCTCACGTGGCGTCAGGGCGACCACGAGTGGTTCGCCGACGAGCCCCTGGTCTGTCACGCGCTCACCGACCCGGGCGATCGGCTGCGCATGCTCGAGGTGCTCCGCACGCGCTACGGCCTGTCGGCCACGCTCGACATCGCGCCCGGCGCCGACGTGGCGCCCCTGCGCCGGTGGTGGAGCCGCGGATCGAGCGTCGAGGCCGTCGACGCGCGCCTCGAAGAGGCTCGGCGGAGCCCGACGGGTGGGCTGCCCGTCCGCGACCTGCTCCCACCCTTCCCGCGCACGCGCCTCGACACCTTCCCCCGCGCCGACGAGCCCGGCTACGACTGCTTCTGGACGGCGCTGCACTTCTTCGACCCCAACCCTCCGACCGACCTGCCCGGCACCGAGGGCTTCGCCGCGCGCCTCGCGGCCGACTACGTCGAGGTGCCGATGGAGTCCATGGCCTTCGGCGACATGCTGGTCTTCCACGACGCCAGCGGCGCCCCGATGCACGCGATGAACTTCGTGGGCGACAACGTGGTCTTCACCAAGAACGGCGGGAGCCACCGCCGCCCGTGGCTCTTCCAGACCATCGACGAGGTGCGGCTCGACTACACGCACGCCGCCTCGCTGCGCGCGTACCGCCGCCGGCCCTCATAGCGACGCGCGCAGCGCCTCGACGAAGCGCGCGTTCTCGTCGGTCGTGCCCACGGTGACCCGCAGCCGCCGCGCGAGACGTCCGCCGCTCGCGTGAAAGCTCCGCACCACCACGCCCCGCGCGAGGAGCGCCGCGTGCACCTCCCCCGCGTCGCGCGGGAGCTCCACCCACAGGAAGTTCGCCGCCGACGGTGAGACCGTCACGCCGTCGATCTGGGTGAGCGTGTCTCGCAGGGCGCCGCGCGCGTCGACCACCCGCGCGCAGGCGGCCTCGATGGAGGGCGCGAGGGGCCCCAGCGCGAGCTCTCCCACCACCTGCGAGAGCGCGTTGAGGTTGTAGGGCTGGCGCACCTTGTCGACCTCGGCGGCGAGGCCCCTCGGGAGCGCGGCCCAGCCCACGCGCGCGGCCGCGAGGCCGACCTTCGAGAGCGTTCCGAGCGTGGCGACGTTCGGTCGCGCGCGCAGGTCGCGGTGGTCGCGGGTCGAGAACGCTCCGTAGGCCTCGTCGATCACCACGAGCGCGTCGGGCGCTCCGTCGACGACGCCCTCGATCGCGGCGCGCGAGGAGGTCGTTGCCCGTCGGGTTGTTGGGCGTCGCGAGGAAGACCGCGTGCGGCCGGTGCGCGTCGAGGGCCGCGCGCCACGCGTCGAGGTCGAGGTCCCAGCCGTCGTCGAGCGCGACGCCTACGGGGTCGTGCCCCGCGCCGATCGCCGTCACGCGGTACATCACGAAGGTCGGCTCGGGGAACATCACGGCCGCGCGCTCGCGCCCCGCGCGCGGGTGAGACAGCGCCGTCAGGAGGAGCGCGATCACCTCGTCGCTGCCGCAGCCGATCACGAGGTCGTCGGGGTGCGCGCCGGTCTTCTCGGCGAGGCGCTCGCGGAGCCGCGCAGCGCGCGCGTCGGGGTAGCGGTGAAGCTCCACGCGCGAGAGGGCCGCGTCGAGCTCGCGGCGCGCGTCGGGGTCGAGGGCCCAAGGGCACTCGTTGGCGTCGAGGCGCACGGCGTCGCGCGGAGGGTGCGAGGGCGCGTAGGCGCGCAGCGCAGAGAGGCCGGGTCGCAGGAGCGCGTCGAACCAGCGCGGGGCGTCGGGCATGGGGCGCGGATGGTGGTCCGCGCGGGCGCGCGGGGTCAACGCGCCTTCACGCGGGGGCCGAACGGGGATAGAACCGCGCGCCGTGACCGAGCTCCCGCGCGCCAAGCGCCTGTGGATGACCGCCGCGGGCCTCTACCTCGGCGGTCGCAACACCCTGTTCCGCGTCGCGCCGGGCGTGGGCGACGGACTGATGCGCCTCACGCGCGTCGGGGGCCGCGGCGGCGGCGTCGACGGCGACGAGGCCGCCCGCTACTTCACCGCCGTCGTCGACGACTACGCGCGCGTCGCCGAGGCCGCGGGCCTGGGCGAGCACCTCTTCCGCGGTCGAACGGTGATGGAGCTCGGGCCCGGCGACACCCGCGCCGTCGCGCTCCTCGCGCGCCTGCGCGGCGCGGAGTCCGTCGACGGCTGCGACCGCTTCGACATCCAGGTGCGCGACCACGACCGCCTGCGGCCCATGTACGAGCGGCTCCTCGCGCTCTCGGGCGAGGGCGTCTCGTGGGCCGACGCGCGGCGGATGATCGACGCGGTGCGGGTGTTCCCGAGCCTCGACGAGGCCCGCGACGCGCGGCGCCGCTACGACCTGGTGATCTCGCGCGCGGTGCTCGAACACGTGCGCGACGTCGAGGGCCTACACCGCCAGCTCCGCGAGGTGACCACCCCCGACGCGGTGATCGTCCACAAGGTCGACCTGCGCAGCCACGGGTTCGAGCTCGACCACCCGCTCGATTTCCTCTTGTTCTCCGAGCGCCGCTGGTCGGCGCTCACGAGCCACATCGGCGAGCCCAACCGCCTGCGCGCGCCGAGCTACGTCGAGCTCGCGCGCCGCCGCGGGTTCACCGTGCTCAAGGCCTGGGCGAGCAAGAGCATCACCGCCGCCGAGGCCGAGGCGCTGCGCCCGTCGCTGGCCGAGCCCTTCCGCTCCATGCCCGCGTCGACGCTCGCGGTGCTCGGCGTGTGGCTGGTGATGGTGCGCGAGGGGCACCCCCTCGCGGCGCGCGCGCCCGAGATCGACCCCGATCACCTCCCGCCCGCGCCCTCGGGCCTCTCACGGTACTGACGGCCATGCGCGTCCTCGTCGGAGACATCGGCGGCACCAAGACCCTCCTCGCGCTCGCGCGCGTCGAGGGCGCCCGCGTCACGGTCGAGGCGCGGGAGCGCTACGACAGCCCCGAGAGCCCCGACCTCCTCTCGCTGGTGCGCCGCTTCTGCGCCGACCACCCGTGCGACGGGCTCACGGCCGCCTTCGGCGTCGCGGGGCCCGTGCGCGACAACGTCTGCCGCACCACCAACCTGCCGTGGGTGGTCGACGGCGACGCCATCGCGCGTGACGTCGGGCTCCGGGCCGCGCGCGTGCTCAACGACTTCGAGGCGGCGGCGCTGGGCGTGCCCGCGCTCGGCCCCGACGACCTCGTGCCCGTGCAGCGCGGCGAGGCTGACCCCAGCGCGCCCTGCGCGGTCATCGGCGCGGGGACGGGGCTCGGCGAGGCCACGCTGATCCCCGTCGACGGCGGGTGGCGCGCGCTGCCCGGCGAGGGCGGCCACGTCGACTTCGCGCCGCGAGACCCGCGCGAAGACGGCCTCCTCGCGTACCTGCGCGCGCTGCACCGGCGCGTCTCCGTCGAGCGGGTGGTCTCGGGCAAGGGGCTGCCAGAGCTCTACGCGTACCTGCGCTCCCTCGGCCGCCCGGAGTCACCCGCCGTCGCCGAGGAGCTTCAGTGCGAGGACCCCGGCGCGGTGATCGGCACCCACGCCGTCGCGGGCGACGACCCGCTCTGCGTCGAGACCATCGAGCTCTTCCTCGGGGCCTTCGGCTCCGAGGCGGGCAACCTCGCGCTCAAGGTGCTCTCGCGCGGCGGCGTCTACCTCGCGGGCGGCATCGCGCCGCGGCTCGCGCCGCTCCTGACGGTCGAAGACGGCCCCTTCCTCCGCGGGCTTCGCACGAAGGGGCGCATGAGCGACCTCGTGGCCGCGATGCCCGTGTGGATCATCATCGAGCCCGACCTGCCCCTCTACGGGTCGGCGCTCACCGCGGCGCGCGCGCTCACACCTTGAGCATCGCGCGGAGCTTGCGGCTCGACTGACGCGACACGGCGAGCCTCGCGCCGGCCTGGGTGATGAGCACCGCGCGGCCCCCCGCGAGGTCGTCGACGGCGGCGACGTGGTCGAGGTTCACCAGCAGCGCCCGGTGCGCGCGGAAGAAGCGCTCGGGGTCGAGCCGCGCCTCGAGCGCCGAGAGGGTGTAGTCGGTGGTGTAGTCGCCGCGCGTCGTGTGCACGGTGACGAGCTCGTGCTCGACCACGCAGTGCGAGATCTCTCCCACGGGGAGGAGCAGCACGCGGCCGTTGAAGGAGACGGGGAGCCGGTCGGCGAGGGGCTTCGGCGCGGCGAGGCGCTCGCGCAGCGGGCCCAGGAGCTCCTCGGAGCGGGCGCGCATCCCGAAGGACTCGGCGCGCTCGACGGCGCGCTCGAGACGTCGCTGGTCGAAGGGCTTGAGGAGGTAGTCGACGGCGCCCGCGTCGAAGGCCTCGACGGCGTAGCGGTCGTGGGCCGTGGTGAAGATCACCCAGGGCGCGGGCGCGGGGAGGCGAGAGACCATCCCGAGCCCGTCGAGCACCGGCATCTGCACGTCGACGAAGGCGAGGTCGGGCGAGAGCGACTCGATGAGCGCGAGGCCCTGCTCGCCGTCGGCGGCCTCGCCCACCACGGTGACGCGGCCCGCGAGGCGCTCGCGGATCATGCGCGAGAGGCGCTCGCGGGCGGGGGCTTCGTCGTCGACGATCACGGCGCGTGCGTTCATGCGTGGGCTCCAGCGGTGTGTCGGGGCGCGGCGGCCCCGCGGGCGACGATCGACGCGACGGCGCGCTCGCCCTCGTTGCGGACCTCGAAGCGACCCCGGTCGCCCCAGGCGAGCGCGACGCGGCGGCGCACGAGGTCGAGGCCCATGCCGCCCTCGCGAGGGCCGGCGTAGGTGCCGGGGCTCGACACCTCCATGCGCAGGTCGTCGCCGTCGCGCGCGGCGGAGAGGGTCACCGCGCCGAGCTCCACGCGGCCGTGCCGCACGGCGTTCTCCAGCAAGGGCTGGAGCACGAGCGGGGGCACGTCGACGCAGAGCGCGTCGTCGCTCGCGCGCACGTCGAAGCGCAGCGCGGGGTAGCGCGCGCGGAGGAGCTCCAGGTAGTCGTGCGCGAGGGCGAGCTCGTCGTCGAGGGGGTGCAGCGCGCGGCGGCGCGTGTCGAGCACGGCGCGAAGGAGCGTGGCGAGGCGACACACGTTCTGCTCGGCGGCGGCGGGGTCGCTCGCGCACTGCGACGCGATGGCGTTCAGCGCGTTGAAGAGAAAGTGCGGGTCGAGGTCGGCGCGCACGGCGTCGAGGCGCGCCGCGGCGAGCTCCGCCGCGATGCGCTCGTGCGAGCCCAGGGTGCGGTCGAGGCGCTGCTCGAGCTGGATGTCGCGCGCGAGGCCCCAGCCGCCCACGATGAAGAGGAGCCAGGTGACGAGGAGCTCCCGGCGCGCGCCGAAGGCGTAGACCTCGCGCATGTGCGCGGCGCTGGCGAAGGCCCGGTAGGTCGCGACGAGCACCGAGAAGAGGATCGTCGCGGCGGCGAGGGCCGCGAGGGCGCGCAGGGCCTTCTCGGCGCGGCGGCCGTCTTCCTCCAGCGGCAGGAGCGCGCGCCAGGGGAGCGGCGCGAGGAGGAGGGTGTAGAGGGCGGCGCCGGGCCCGAAGAAGAAGCTCCCGCGGCGGCCGGTGAACTTCGACTCGAGGAGCCCGAAGCCCACGCCGAGGGCGAGGCTCGCGGGGAGCCTCCACGAGCGCAGCGCCTCGCGCACGGTGTCGAGCACCAGGGATCGCAGGTCGTCGCTCGCGGCGCCCATCGCGGCGCCCACTCTGCGCGGGGCGCCTGAGGGCGCGCAACCGAGGTCGAGACCGAGCGGCGCGGGCGAGGGGGCCGACGGCGCGGTCGCGAGGGCGAGCGGCTCACACCTCCACGGCGTGGAGCACCCGATCAGCGCGCAAGACGCGCAGGCCCCGTGCGCCGCGGCCCTCGGGCACGAGCCACACGTGCGGCTCGGCCCAGCGCTCGACGCGCGCGCGCAGGGTCACGGGGTCGCGGCCCGGCGTGCGGTACACCACCGAGAGCAGGCGCCGCCGCCCGGCCGACTCGGCGAAGCGCGCGGCGATGGCGTCGCGCACGCGCACCCGACCGCGCTGACCGACGCGCACCTGCCAGAGGTCGCGGGCCGAGACGGGCTTGAGGCGCTCGATGAGGGGCGACCACAGCGCGCGCAGGGCCATGACGTCTTCGCTCGCGCGGTGCCAGCGCACGGGCGGCAGGCCCAGGGCGGCGCAGAGCGAGCCGAGGCCGTAGCGCGGGGCCTTCACGGCGCGCCGCGCGAGGAGGAGCGTGTCGACGCAGGCCCCCACGCGCCGATCAGAGCCCGCCTCGGCGAAGGCGCGGTCGAGGAAGGCGGCGTCCATCCCGGCGTCGTGCATGACCGGGACGGCGCCTTCGAGGATCGCGGCGATGTCCTCCGAGACGACGTCGAAGGTCGGGCCCTCGGCGGCCTGCGCGTCGGTGATCCCGTGCACGGCGAGGGCGTCGGGGTGCGAGGCCACGCCGCCGTTGATGAGCGACGCGAAGCGGGCCTCGGGCGCGCCGTTCTTCACCCGCAGCATCGCGACCTCGACGAGGCGGTCGCGCTCGGGGTCGAGCCCGGTCATCTCGCAGTCGATGAAGACCAGCGGGCACTCGGCGAGGGGCAGGTCCCACGGAGCGCCCCGCGGGGGCTCCTCGCCCGGGTCGTCGTCGTCTGAAAGCTCCGTCGGCTCCGTCGAGCTCATCTGCGCGCCGTGTTAGCGTGGCGGCCGCGCCCGACGTCCCGCGGGCGCGCATCCTTCGCCGCCGCGGAGTCTCCCACGATGCGACGCGTCACCGCACCCTTCGCCTTCGCCTTCGCCGCCCTCGCCTTCGCGCTCGCGCCCGCCGTCGCGCGCGCCGACGACCCCGTCTGCGCCGTGCGCGCCGCCACCAGCCGCGTGGAGTTCTCCGCGCGCGGCCCCGTGGATTTCGGCCCGGGCTTCCGCGACACGGTGGGGTCTTCGACCCTGGGGCTCGACTACAACTTCCTCCTGATGGGGGACTACGACTGGGTGATGCCGGGCGAGATCCGCGTCCGGTGGCCCCCGTCGATGCGCGTCTCGGCGGTGGGCGACCGCAACGGCGGCATCCTCACGGTGCAGTACGGCCTGCGCCTCGTGCTCAACCTCCGCCTCTTCGGCGGCACCTTCCCCATCCCCATCGCGGGCTTCATCGGCATGGCCGACCGCTACGACCGCGGCGCGACGGCCTTCACCCCCTGGGCCTGGACCGGCGACGACACCGCCGTCCGCATCACCGCGAGCGAGCGGCTCCTGCGCGAGGGCGACGTCTCGGCGCCCATCGTCAACAACGTCCACTACCGCATCTGGGTGAGCTACGAGCTCACCACCACGGTCCGCACCAACGAGATCGCCTTCCCGCAGGCGATGACCGCGATCACGGCGACCAACCCCGAGGCCGACGTCGCCACCACGGCCAACGGCGACATGACCATGCCGGCCACCTGGCGCGGCGTGCTCCGCTACGTCGGCTCCATCCGCCTGCGCGTCGAGGTCGAGTACAACGCCCCGCTCCCCACGCGCTCCACCCTCGTCAACGTCGCGATCCCCTTCGCGAGCGCGATGGAGCAGCAGATGAGCGCCGACCGCAACGTGCGCCTCCAGCTCCCCGGCGCGACGAGCGAGCCCGTCTACGACGTGAACCTCGGCCGCGTGCGCCTCGGCCTGCAGGGCCGCGAGGTGATCTCCCTCGGCAACCCCGGCTCGGTCACCACCCTCTTCTCGCCCACCGCGCCCACCGACCCGGCCTTCACCGCGGTGATCGACCCGCTCTGCGTGCCGGGCGGCGGCGCGCGGCAGATGTCGGTGCGCTTCACCCCCACGCGGGTCGGGATGTACGAAGCCGATTTCGCGATCCCCACGTCGTCTCCGTCGGTGCCACTGATCACCCTGCGCCTCCACGGAGAGGGCTACGACGACGCCGTCGACGCCGGGCCCATCGCCGCGACCGACGCGGGCGCGCCCTCCCGTGACGCGGGGGTGACCTCGCGCGACGGCGGTGGGGTCTTCGGCGACGTGAGCGTCACCACCCCCGACGGCGGCGCGGGCGACCCCGACGGCGGAGACCTCGTGGTCGAGCAGCTCCCCGGCGGCTGCGGGTGCAGCGTTCCCGGAGGGCGCGGCCGCGCGGGCGGCTACGGCGGCCTCGCGCTCGCGGCGCTGGGCCTCGCGGCGGCGCGTCGACGTCGGAGGCGCGCGTGAGCGAGGCGGGGTCGAAGCCCCCGTCGGCGTCGCGCACGGTGATGACGCACCTGCTCTTCCCCGAGCACGCCAACGCGCTGGGGAAGGCCTTCGGCGGGCAGGTGATGGCGTGGAGCGACATGGCGGGGGGCATCTGCTCGATGCGCCACTCGGGCGGGCCCACGGTCACCGCGGCGGTCGACGACCTTCAGTTCGAGTCGCCCCTCGAGATCGGCGACATCGCCGTGCTCGAGGCGCGGGTGAACGCGGCCTTCGGGACCTCGATGGAGGTCGAGGTCGAGGTGCTCGCCGAGCACCCTTCGACGGGCGCGCGACGCCGCTGCGTGCAGGCGCTCTTCACCTTCGTGGCCATCGACGCGACGGGCAACCCGCGGCGCGTGCCCGCGCTCACGCCGGAGTGCGACGACGACCGCGCGCGCATCGACGCCGCGCGCCGCCGACGCGACGAGCGCCTCGCGAAGCGCAAGGCCGCGGTTCAGGCCCGCTGATCTTCGGGGGGGACGATGTAGCGCTCGGTCGCGATGGCGGTGCGCGCCTCGCGCACGGCCTCGTCGATGGAGCCCACCTTGCGGGCGAGGGTGACCTCGAACCACACGTCGAGCAGGGCCTCGTCGCTCACCGAGCGGATCTCGCGCGGCGCGGCGGCGACCTCGTCGTAGCCGTGGTCGCGCAGGGCGCGGGTGTGGTCGCGCACCAGGTCGAAGAGGGAGGCGGCCGCGAGGTTGGGGGCGTCGTTGCGCTGCGCCCTCGCGACCACGGTCACCGCGGGGTCGGCGCCGCCGCGCACGCGCACGCCGGCCTCCATGAGCTGGACGTTCTGGCGCTCGGCGAGGTGAACCTCGTCGCCGCGCACCCTGAACACCTCGAGGCCCGCCGCCACGAGCGCCTTCTTCAGATCCCTGACGTCGATTTCGTCCATTCCGTGGCTCCGCCGCGATGCGGTGGGCTTTCAGTAGACAACACGGGGTCGCCCCGGGGCAACCGTGTATCGCGTCGCCCTTGCCGCGGGGCCCCGTCGGCGGCTAGCTTCGTCGCCTCGCGGCGCCGGTCTTCGCGCCCATGGCGCGGCGCAGGAGACCCCACGCATGCGGACCGTGCTGTACCTCGGCGCCACCGTCGCTCCCCTCACGGAGCTTGGCGCGGCGCGGAGCATGGGCGAGGGCGCGGGGCACCACACCCTCGACGCCACCCCCGCCCCCAGCGCGCCCTCGCGCTGGATCTTCATCGTCGAGCGCGACCCCTCGCGCGCCCTTCGTTGGCTCACCGCGCGGCCCGTCGACGTCGTGGTGCTCGACGCGCGCGCCGAGACGGGCGTGAGCGTCGACGAGGCGGGGGCGCTCCTCGACCGGCTCTTCCCGCTGCACGACGCGCACGGGCTCGCGTCGCGCGAGCGCACGGTGGTGCTCCTCGACGACGACGCGGCGGCCGCGAAGGTCGCGTGGCGCGCGGGGCGGTGCCGCTTGCCCGCGCCGGTGCAGGGCCTCTCGCCGAGGGAGCTCATCGAGCACCTCGACGGGATGGTGAACGCGCAGGGCCGAGGAAAGGTCGCGCTCTGCCTCGCGGGCGGCGGCATCGAGGGGCTTCTGTACGAAGTGGGGGTCTTGCGCGCGCTCGACCGCTTCCTCCTCGACCGGCGGCTGTCGGACCTCGACCTCTTCTTCGGGATCAGCGCGGGGAGCTTCCTCGCGGCGCTGCTCGCGAACGGGGTGTCGCCCGACGAGATCGTCGAGGGCCTGCGCAAGGGCAACGAGCGCGTCGAGCGCATCGGCCGCCTCGACCTCTTCGACCCCAACGTGAAGGAGTTCGGCGCCCGCGCCGCGCGCCTCGCGTCGGAGCTCATCGGCCTCGGCAGCGCGCGCAACCCGCTCTCGGCGGTGTACCGCGCGATCCCCACGGGGGCCTTCGCGGGCGACCGCCTCCGCGCCTACTTCGAGCGCGTGATGAACCGCCCGGGGATGAGCGACAGCTTCGAAGACACCCGCCGCCCGCTCTACATCGGCGCGACGGATCAAGACACCTCCGAGGCCGTGGTCTTCGGCAACCCGGGGTGGACCGACGTGCCCATCCACAAGGCCATCCGCGCGTCGTGCGCGCTCGCGCCCTTCTACACGCCCGAGAGCATCGGCGGCCGCTGGTACATCGACGGCGCCTTCACGCGCACCACGAACATGCGCATCGCGGTGAAGCACGGCGCGACCATGTGCCTCCTCGTCGACCCGCTGGTGCCCATCCTCTCGCGGCAGGCGGGCTACGTGCGCGAGCGCGGCGGGCTCTTCGGCACGATGCAGGGGCTCAAGGCCCTCATCAACGGCCGCTTCGACAAGGCCGCCAACACCATCGCCGAGATGTTCCCGAGCGTGGCCTTCCACATCTTCAGGCCCGAGGGCGAGGAGATGCGGATCCTCTCCGGCTCGCCCATGAAGTTCCTCTACCGCGAGGAGATCGAGGAGCGCGCCTACGAGAGCACCCTGCGGGTGATCCGCGCGACGCTGCCGCGCCTGCGGAGGGATTTCGCGCGCCACGGCGTGCGCTTCGGCGAGCTCTCGAAGGCCGCGGGCGACGACGCCTGGCTCGACGGCGTGATGGCCCTCGCGTGATCCGCGTCGCGGGCGCCCGAGACACGCTCACCGTGCTCGACGGCCCCGCGCGGCGCGTGGTGTCTCTCGTGCCGAGCGTCACCGACGCGCTCTTCGCGCTCGGCGCGGGCGACCGCGTGGTGGGACGCACCGACTACTGCGTCGAGCCGCGCGGCGAGGTCGAGCCCCTGCCCAGCGTGGGCGGTACGAAGGACGCCTCCCTCGACGCGGTCGCGTCGCTCTCGCCCGACCTCGTGCTCGTGAACCAGGAGGAGAACACCGAGGCGCTCTGGCGCGGGCTCCTCGCGCGGGGGATCACCGCGCACCTGTCGTTCCCGAAGACCGTCGACGACGCCGTGTCGCTCACGCGCGACCTCGCCACCCTCATGGGGATGGACCCTGACGCGCACCCGGTCATCGCGACCTTCGCGCGGCAGGTCGCCGAGGCCGAGTCCCGCCGCCGCGCGCGCGTCCCCGTGCGGGTGTTCTGCCCGATCTGGATGGAGCCGCTGATGACCGTGAGCGGCGAGACCTTCATCTCCGACGTGCTCGACCTCGCGGGCGGAGAGAACGTCTTCAGCGACCGCCGTCGCCGCTACCCCCTCGCGGCCGACCTCGGCCGTGCCGCCGCGTGGAGCGACGCGCGCGTGGGCGAGCGTGACGTGCGCTACCCCCGCGTCACCCTCGACGAGGTGGCGGCCCGCGCGCCTGAGGTGGTGCTCCTGCCCGACGAGCCGCACCCCTTCAGCGAGCGCGACGCCGAGGTCTTTCGCGCGCTCGACATCCCCGCGGCCCGCGCCGGGCGCGTGCGCCGCGTCGACGGAAAGGCCCTGTGCTGGTCGTCTCCGCGGGTGGGCGCGGCGCTGGGCGAGGTCGAGGGCTGGCTACGGGCGTGAGGTCGCGCTGGTCATCGACGCCGCAGGTGCGGTAGGCATCGTCGCTGCGTCTCGATGGGGCGCGGTGGCACCGATGTCGAACAAGAAGCCGAAGCGCGACGCCCGACACTCGAACCGTCCCCCGTCTCGCCCGCCTCCGAGGCCCGAGGCGCACGGGGTGAAGTCCGCGCCGCCCCGCCGCGCGTGACGCCGTCGGTGCGGCCTCCGCCGCGCCGCGCACCGACGCCCTCAGCCCACGGCACCGAGCGCCACGCGCAGCGATCGCCCGTCGCCGAGGCGGCCCCCGCGTCGAAGCTCCCGTCGTGGCTGGGCTTCAACGTGGTGCTCCCGGCCATCCTCGGGGTGTCGCTCGCGGCGTCGCTCCTCGCGCTCTGGCGCACGCGCAACCCGACGCCCACCCCGGCGCCGGTCGCCGCCGACGCGGGGGCGCCCACGCTGGTGGTGCCCGAGGTGCGAGACGCGGGCGCGCCGAGCGCACCGTCGGCCGCGCCGAGCCCCGCGCAGCCCGCGGGAGACGGAGACGGCGCCGCGCTCCAGGCGCGCATGCGCGACCCCGACCGGCCCGACCCCCGCGGCGGTCACTTCAGCCTCGAAGACGCGACGCGCGGCCTCGAGGGGACGGGCCCGCTCGTGGCCGAGATCGAGACCTCGATGGGGAGCTTCACCTGCGACCTGATGAGCGGCGAGGCGCCCAACACCGTCGCGAACTTCGTCGGGCTCGCCCGCGGCACGCGCGATTTCTGGGACCCGGTCGCCGCGCGGTGGACGCGTCGGCCCTTCTACGACGGGTCGATCTTCCACCGGGTGATCCCCGACTTCATGATCCAGGGCGGAGACGTGCTGCGCGCGGGCACGGGCGGGGTCGGCTACGAGATCCCCGACGAGAACGTGAACGGCCACTCCGCCGCGGGCCTGCTGTGCATGGCGAACCACGGCCCCAACACCAACGGCGGGCAGTTCTTCATCACCGAGGCGCCGAAGCCCCACCTCGACGGCAGCTACTCGATCTTCGGTCGCTGCCGCCCGGCGCAGCTCGTCGCGACCATCGCGCGCGTGCCGCGCGACGGCAGCGACCGCCCGAACCGCCCGGTGTTCATCCGCCACGTGCGCGTGCGCCGCGGCGGGGGCTGAGCGCTCAGCGCGCGAGGATGCGCGCCACGCCCTCGATGCTCGACAGGATCATCGCCGCGACGCGCTCGGCGGGCTGCTCCCCGCGCAGGAGGAGGTACAGCCGGTCGTCGCGCACGTCGAAGGGGTGCACCGAGAGGCCCACGAGACGTCGCGGGTCGAGCGCGTAGCCCTCGCCGCGGGCGATGAAGGGCGCGTAGGCGGCGAGCTCCTCGCAGTCGTCGCGGGGCCCGTCCCACGCGAGGAGGATGCCCTCGGAGGTCGCGAGCACGAGGTGCGTCAGGCCCGCGCGCTCTCGCTGCGACGAGAGGAGGTAGCGCAGCGCGAGGGCGAGGTCGTCGGTGCGCCGGACCCTGCGGTCGGCGGCCTGGGTTCTCGTGGTCTCCATGGGGGGAATGGTCCCAGGGCGCGAGCGGCGGGCGCCACTTCCGCGCGGGGCGGGGCGGGTTATCCACACGACGTCGACGTCGCGAATTGCGTGTCGCGACTCAGGGCGCCGCGCGACGTCGCGAGGCCGGGTCGGCGGGGCCCACCTCGTCGCCCTCGCGCATCCCGCGCAGGGTCTCGTCGACGTAGGCCGCCGCGCGCCCCTCGCTGATGGCGGCGCGCATCCCGCGCATGAGCGCCCCGAGGAAATAGATGTTGTGCAGCGACAAGACGCGCGACGCGAGGATCTCGCCCGCGAGGAAGAGGTGGCGCAGGTACCCGCGGGAGTACACGCCGCCGCGCCCGTCGCAGCAGGGCCCGTCGCAGCGCGGGTCGATGGGGCCGCGGTCGAGCTTGTGCCGCGCCTGCTTGATGTTCACCCGCCCCGACCAGGTGAGGGCCTGCCCGTTGCGCGCGTTGCGCGTGGGCAGCACGCAGTCGAAGAGGTCGACCCCCGCGAGCGCGCCGACGAGGAGGTCCCTCGGGTGGCCGACGCCCATGAGGTAGCGCGGCCGGCCGTGGGGCATCTTGTGCGCGACGGCGTCGAGCACGCGGTGCATGTCGTCGACCGACTCGCCCACCGAGAGCCCGCCGAGCGCGACGCCGTCGAAGGGCATCGCCGCGATGGCGTCGAGGTGCTCGAGGCGCAGGTCTTCGTACACGCCGCCCTGCGCGATGCCGAAGAGGGCCTGGCGCTCCCCCCGCGGCGCCGCGAGGCAGCGCGCCGCCCACGCCGTCGTGCGCGCCATCGCCCGCTGCACGGCAGCGCGGTCGGCGTCTCCCGGCGGGCACTCGTCGAGCACCATCGCGATGTCGCTCCCGAGGAGCGATTGCACCCGCACGCTCTCCTCGGGCGTGAGGCGCTTGACCGCGCCGTCGATGTGCGAGCGGAAGGTCACGCCCTCGTCGTCGATCTGCCGGAGCTTCGCGAGCGAGAAGACCTGAAAGCCCCCCGAGTCGGTGAGCATCGCCCTCGGCCAGCGCGAGAAGCCGTGCAGCCCCCCGAGGTCGCGCACCACCTCGGCGCCCGGCCGAAGCCACAGGTGGTAGGTGTTGCCGAGCACGATCCCCGCGCCGGTCGAGAGCACCTCCTCCATCGTGAGCGCCTTCACGGTGCCGATGGTCCCCACGGGCATGAACGAGGGCGTCTCGACGTCTCCGCGCGGCGTGGTGAGCACGGCGCGGCGGGCCTTTCCGTCGGTGGCCGTGACGGAGAAGCCGAAGCCTGGGGTGGTCATCGCGTCCATGGGGCGCCCTCTTACAGCACCAGGGTGGCGTCGCCGTAGGAGAAGAAGCGGTAGCGCTCAGCCACGGCCTCGGCGTAGGCCCGCCGGGTGAGCTCGACCCCCGCGAGCGCCATCACCAGCGCGAGCAGGGTCGACCGCGGCAGGTGCAGGTTCGTCAGCAGCGCGTCGACGACCTTGAAGCTGTACCCCGGCTGTATGAGGAGCCGCGTGTCGCCAATGGCCTCGCCCGTCGCGGCCCACGACTCCAGCGCGCGCACGCTGGTGGTGCCCACCGCGACGACCGCTCGCCCCTCGCGCTTCGCCGCGGCCACGGCCTCGCGCGCCGCGGGCGGGACCTCGTACCACTCGGCGTGCATCGGGTGCGCGTCGAGGTCGTCGACGGTCACCGGCGCGAAGGTGCCGGGGCCGACGTGGAGGGTGACCCGCGCGCGCTCGAAGCCCGCGGCGTCGAGGGCGGCGAGCAGCCGCTCGGAGAGGTGCAGGCCCGCGGTGGGCGCGGCCACGGCGCCGGGGCGGTCTGCGAAGACCGTCTGGTAGCGCGCGCGGTCGTCGTCGGTGGGGCGCCGCCGCATGTAGGGCAGGAGCGGCACCTCGCCGTGCGCGTCGATGAGGGACCAGGGGTCGTCGCCCAGGAGTCTACCTCCAGCGCGCCGTCGGCGTCGCGCTCGCCGACGCGTACGGAGAGCCCCTCCGCGACCTCGACCACGGTCCCGGCGCGGAGCGGCTTCGAGGCGCGGGCGAGGGCCGTCCACCGCCGCGCGTCGGCGTCGAGCGCGCACGAGCAGCACCTCGACCTTGCCGCCCGTGGGCTTCGTCGCGCGGAGCCGCGCCGGGATCACCCGCGTGTCGTTCACCACCAGCAGGGCGCGCGGCGGCAGGAGCGTCGGGAGGTCGAGCACGGCGCGGTGCTCCAGCGCGCTCGCGCCGCGGCGGAGCACGAGCATCCGCGCGCCGTCGCGCTCGGGCGGGGGCTCCGCGGCGATGAGGTCTTCAGGGAGTTCGTAGTCGAGGTCGTCAGTGCGCATCGCCGTGGGGGCCGCGGGGCCGAAGGCGCAGGAGCCTCCGCCCCGTCGTCGCCACGATCAAGCCCCCTCCGCGCATCGGGAGCGCGGGCGGACGCAGCCGGCCGTGCGGCACCTGCACGCGCCACCGCGTCGTCCCGTCGGCGTCGAGGCGCGCGATCACGCCCTCGTCGCTGGTGACCAGCACCGCGCCTTCGTCGGCTGCGCGAACGTCGACCTCGTCGCGCCCCGGCACCGAGATCGCGCCGAGGCGCTCGCCGGCGTCGCTGAAGAGCGTGACCTCGACCCCCGTCGCGGCGGTGAGCACCGCGACGCGCCCGTCAGACAGCGCGGTGAGGCCGCGGGCGGGGGAGGGCAGCTCCGCGCGCGCCCGCGCGACGCCGTCGCGGTCGGCGAGCACGAGGGCGTCGTCGGTCGCGTAGGCGATGCCGCGCGGCGTGGCCGCGAGCGCGCGCACCTCGCCGAGCGCGCGAGCGCGGCGCACCGCGAAATCGCGGGAGACGAAGTGAAGGACCTCGGAGATCGCGAAGACCGCGCCGCCGTCGGGCGTCGCGACCGCCTCGGTGGCGGCCTGGTCGCGGTCGCGGCGGAACGTGAGCGCGCCGCGCGCCTCGCCCTCGGCGTCGAAGAGGGTGAGGGTCGCCTCGTCGTTGAGCCGGTCGATCACCGTCGCGAGCCCCGCGTCGGCGAGGAGCGTTGGCGCCGCGGAGGATCCGAAGCTCACCCGGGTGCAGACGCGCAGCGTGGCGTCGCGCGCGAACGCGCAGAGCTGCGACGACGAGGCGCCGAACACGCGGCCCGCGGCGCTGACGAGGAGCCCGCGGTCGACGATGGTGTCGGCGCGCGCGACGCCGACGGCCTCTCCGCGCGCGTCGAGGAAGGCGACGCCCGAAGGCCCCGAGACGCCCACCGCGAAGCCGCCGCTGGGGAGCGCGGCGAGGCCCGTGGTCGCGTCGCCGGGGAGCTCGACCTCCTCGAAGCCGTCGGGGCTCGCCTCGGGGAGGTGTCCGACGCCCGTGGAGGTCGTCGCACACCGCGGCTCGGGCCATCCCCCCGCGGAAGCGGTCGCGAGCGCGAGGGCAGCGGCCGCCGCGAGCGCCGCGGGCCTCACGGCCGCCCGTTCACGAGGAGCGCGCGAACCACCGCCGCGGAGCGGCGCTCGCCTGAGGGCGTGAGGTATCCGCGCGCGCCGTGGGTCTCGCCGACGACGTCGACGGCCTCGCGCTCTCGCAGCGACACGCCCGAGGGCAGCTCGACGAAGACCACGCAGCGGCCCTCGGGGCAGCGACGGTCCTGCACCAGCACCTGCGCGGTGGGGACTTCGATGCCGGGCGTGGTGGGCACGAGCACCTGCCCGCGGAAGCGGGTGCGCGCGGCCGGCGGCGGGGTCGTCGCGATCGCGAGCACGCCGCGGTCGCCGCCTCCGCTGGCGAGGTAGGCGTCGGCGGTGATCCCTCGGTACACCGTGATGCGGGTCGACGCGGGCGCGAAGCCCGGCGCCCACGCCGTCACCTCGACCTGGTTGACCGTGTCGGGCGCGGCGACCTCGGCTTCGAAGACGCCGTCTCGCACGGTCGCGGCGGCGGCCCCGACGCGGACGCGCGTCGCGCCCTGCGCGTGTCCGCGGACGGTCACCATGGCCTGACGGGCGAGGGAGAGCGCGCCCGGCGCGGTGATGCGGAGCTCAGCGCGTCGGAGGCGGAGCTCGTAGCTGCCCTCGATGCGCTCCCCGCGGGCGGTGCGCACGCTCACGGAGTAGCGCTCGCGGCGCACGGGGTCGGGCGCGTCGAGCGGGATGGGCGACGAGACCGGGATCGCCGCGATGCCCACGCCGCCCGAGACGCGGATCGATTGACCGGCGACCTCGAGCGTGGCGCCCGGCGGGACGCGGAAGTTCAGGTGCGCGCGGGGCGGGTCGTCGGCGGTGTGCGAGAGGTCGACGTCGACGCGGTACCCGATGACGAAGCGAAGGGTCCGCCGCTCGACGGCGCCGCCGTGGACGATCTCGACGGGGGCCTCGACCTCGCCCACCTGCGAGGGCGAGACGCCCTGAAGCGGGAAGCGCACGACCCCGTCGGCGCCGACCTCGTGCTCGACGCCTGCGTGGCGGAGCTTCGTGCCCGCGGTCGCCCCGTCGAGGTGCACCTCGGCCTCGAACACGCCGCCCTGGAGGAGCCGCACCGAGGCGGCGAGCGGCGGCGGGAGCGGGCTCGAACGCTTCCACGCGAGGTAGCCGCCCGCGGCGGCGGCGATGAGGATGAGGGCGCCGCCGACGAGCAACGCGGCGCCGCGACGCGGTCGTGGCGAGAGACCGGGGACGACCAGGTCCCCTGAGTCAGACCGCAGCGACGGGGGCGGCGACGGCAGGGGCGCGGGGCGCGCGGGCTCGGGCGGGGGCGCAGGCGGGCCCGGCTCGGGCGACGCGACGCCGATCATGGGCGCGTTCTCGCGACGCCGCCGGGCGGTGTTGTCTGCGTCGGGCACCGCGATCGCCGACATGCCGGGGCGCGACCCGCGCGCGGGGACGCCCATCATGGTGCGGCCCGAGGTCGGTGGCGGCGCGCCGTGCACCGCGGCGACCGCAGCGGCGGCCTGCGGAGAGACCCCCATCAGGGTCGCCTGCGCGCCTCGCGGCGGCGCGTTCGCGGCCGGAGCGCCGGGAGGCGGCTCGAGCGGCACGCCGAGCATGGTGCGCTGCGCGTTCGGCACCTTCGGCGGCGCGCCCGTGGAGGTCGCGGGATCGTGCGCAGCGGGTTCGACGGCGCGCGCCTCGGCGGCGGCGGTCACGGCCTTGGCGGCCGCGCCGAGGATGGTGCCGTGCGGCCGCGTCAACCCGGAGGCCCTTGTCGGGGAAAGCCCGCGCCCGAGGAGCCGGTCGGGCAGCCTGCTCCCGCACTGGAGGCAGAAGCTCGCGTCGGCGGGGAGCACCGCCGCGCAGACCGGGCACTGGATCGTCGCCCCGCTCGCGGGTCCGCCCGATGACGGCATCGCGGGGATTGTAGACCACCCCTCGCACTTCTGACGCAACACGCTTCGACCGCGCACGAACAGCCGCCCCGCCCGCCGGAGGAACGCGCGGGCAGGAGGCGATCGGTGATGCGAACGACGTTGATGATCCTCGCGCTCGCGGCGTACGCCGCGGGGTGCGCGAATTTCTCCCCCGAGTCCTCGACGGCTACGCTCGGCGTGATGCGCGCGTGCGAGGGGCGGTGGACGACGGTGGACGTGTCGGGGCCCGCGCCCCGCGAATGGGTGACGGTGACGCGCACCCCGCGCGGCGCGGTGATCTTCGGCGGCCGCGCCGACACCGAGCTCTCCGACGGGTGGCGCTACGACGGCGCGTTCGCTCCGCTCGCCCGCGAGGGGCAGCCCTCTCCGCGAGCGGGCCACGCGGCGGCGTGGTCGCGAGACCGGCTCTGCGTGTGGGGCGGCGAAGCGGGGCGTTCACCGCTCGACGACGGCGCCTGCTGGATCGCGGCGGACGATCGCTGGGTCGCGATGTCGACCGAGGGCGCGCCGTCGGCCCGCGCCGCGATGGCCTTCACCGCGACCGCGGGCGGGGTGTTCGTCTTCGGCGGCCGCGACGCCGAGGACGGCACCTTCGACGACGGCGCGACCTATGACGTGTCGAGCGATCGGTGGACCGCGCTCGCGCCCCGCGGCCCTCGCGCGCGCTACAACGCCGTCGCCGCCGCGCTGTCGTCGGGGGTGCTCGTGTGGGGCGGAGCGGGCGAGGCGCTCGCGCTCGGCGCCGAGGACGCGGCGATCTTCTCAGCAGGCGCGTGGCGAAGCGTCGACGTGAGCGCGGCGCCCGCGGTGCGTGAAGGCCCAGGCGCGGCGGCGCTCGACGACGGCCTGCTCGTGTGGGGGCGCGAGCGCTGCGCGTGGTTCGACGGCGCGACGGCGTCGTGGGTCGAGCTCTCGGCCGAGGGGATGCCCTCGCCGCGTTGGGGCGCGTCGGTGGTGGTGACCCCGACCGCGGTGGTGGTCTGGGGCGGACGCGACGAGGCGGGGCTCCGCGGCGACGGCGCGTGCTGGGATCGCGCGTCGCGTCGGTGGGTCGCGCTCCCGACCGAGGGTGCGCCCAGCCCCCGCGCCGACGCGGTCGCGCTGGAGTGGGGCGGTCGGGTCTTGATCCTCTGGGGTCGCGACGACGGCGGCTTGCGCGGCGACGCGTACGCGCTCGAGCTGCGCTGAAGGGCGCGACGAGCCGGTTGCGCCCTCGCGCGCCGGTACACTAGGGTTCCCGGCCCTGATGCGGACCTCCCTGGTTGACCTGCTCGAGGCGAAGCGCGTGCTCGTCACTGTCGGCTCGGGCGGCGTCGGAAAGACCACCGTCGCCGCGGCGCTCGCCCTCGCGGCCGCGCGCCGTGGCCGCAGGGTGCTCTGCCTCACCATCGACCCCGCCAGCGCCTCGCGACCTCGCTCGGCCTGCGCGAGATGCACTCCGAGGCGCAGGTGGTGCCGCCCGAGGCGTGGGGGCGCGAGGGCGACCGCGGAGAGCTCACGGCCATGATGCTCGACGTGCGCGGCACCTTCGACGAGCTGGTGAGCCGCTACGCGTCGAGCGCGACGGTGCGCGACCGCATCCTCTCCAACCGGATCTACCGCGAGGTGGCCGGGTCGCTCGCGGGCACGCCCGAGTACATGGCGATGGAGAAGCTCTACGCGCTCAAGGACGACCCCCGCTACGACCTCATCGTCCTCGACACACCCCCGACCTCCAACGCGCTCGACTTCCTCAACGCCCCCGACAAGATGGTCGACGCCGTCGACTCGCCCGCGATCCGCGCCTTCGTCGGCGCCTTCGAGCGCACGGGCAAGCTCTCGCTCAACCTCATCTCGAAGGCGATGGCGCGGGTGCTCCAGGGCCTCGGGTCCTTCACGGGCGCGGGCTTCCTCGAGGCGGTGGCGGAGTTCCTGAGCGACATCCAGGGGCTCTTCGGCGGCTTCAAGGAGCGCGCCCAGCGCGTGCGCGACGCGCTGATGAGCCCCGACGTGGCCTTCGTGGTGGTGACCTCGCCTGACCCCATGGCCGTCGGCGAGGCGATGTTCTTCGTCGACCGCTTGAAGGAAGGCCGGATGACCGCCGAGGCCCTGGTGATGAACCGCGTGCGCCTCGCCGAGGACGTCCCTCCGCCCGCGCCCGACCGCGTGGCGGCGGTGCTCCACGAGAACGGGGTCGAGCCCTCGTCGGAGCTCGGCAACGCCTTCTCGCGCGCCTGGAGAGACACCCTCGTCTGGGCCCGCCGCGACGAGGCCGAGGTCGCCCGCGCCCGGCGTGAGCTCGCGTCGGTCCCGCGGCACGTCATCGTCCCCGCGCTCGACGAAGACGTCTACGACATCGCCGCGCTCGACCACGTCGCGTCGAAGCTGGTCTGAGCGCTCAGCGCACCACCGGGTTGCGGAACTCGAAGGGCGCGCGCACCCGCAGCCGCTCCTCGCCGATCTCCGCGGGGATGGGCGGGAGCCGCGCGTGGGCGACCGCGCCGCGCACGTTCGCGTCGAAGCGGTCGACGCCGCTCCGGCGGCGCACTTCGACCGCGCGCACCGCGCCGTCGCGCTCGATCACGAAGCCCAGGATCACCGTCCCAAAATTCCCTCGCAGCGCCTCGTCCCGCGGGAACGCGTCTCGCCAGAGCGCGTGCAGCGCGCGGCGCACCTCGGCGAAGTAGCGCCGGTAGCGCGGGTCATCGGTCGAGAGCGAGAGCCACCCGTCGCCGCTGCCGTGCGGCGCCGTGCGTCCGCCTCGGCCGACCTCGCCGCCCGACCCGGGGTCACCGCCGCCGCCCACGCCGCCCGAGCCCGCGCCGCGCGTCGGGCCGTCTTGCGTCGACGCGCTCACGTGGTTCCGCAGCAGCGTCGCCGCGAGCATCGCGGAGTCCGCGTCGTCGGCGGTTCGCTCCGACGCGCGGTCCGCCGTCGTCGACGCGTGCCCCTGCTCGATCAGCGCGCGCTGCGTCGCGACCGGACCCGCGACGCGCGCGACCGAGCCGTGTGACCCGACCACGCCCGCCCCCACGCGGGTGCGCGCGCCGCCGCCGAGCGTGTCCGATCCGCCCCGCGCGTCGGAGCCGCCCTCCGCGGGCCGATCCCCGAGCGTCGAGGGCGCGCCCTGGAGCTCCGCCGCCCCCGCCGAGGTCCGCAGGCCCTCGCGCGGAATCGCGTTCGCGCGCGGCACGCGCAGGAGGAGCACCCCGTGCCCCGTGCTCACCCACGGGTCGTCGCCCGGGTTCGGCGTGCGCCGGTCGTCCTGCGGTGAGCGCCGGTCGCGGGCCGTGCGGATGCGTTGCTCCTGCGTCGCGCCGACGGCGTTGGCGAGTCGGTCGTCGAGGTCCACCGCGTCGGCGCGCGAAGCCATCACCCGCGCCGCGGCCTCGCTGCGCCCGTCTCCGCCTTCGCCCCTCCTCGCCGCCGAGAGGTTCTGTGCGCTGCGCTCCCCGCCCGGCCGAGGGTTCGGCGCGGACGTCGGCGCCGCGTGGGCGATCCCCTCCGCGCGCCGCGCGTCGTCGGCGCCAGGGCCCGAAGGGCTGAGGTCGACGTCCACCACGCGGGGCGGCGCGGCGACGGGCGCCTGCGGCGGCGCGGCGCCCGCGACGACGCCGAGGAGCGACGCGTGCGCGAGCAGCGAAGCGCCCCACCACCATCGGAACCGCGCGGCCATCGTCCGCCACTCTACCGCCGCGACGCGGCGAAGCACCCCCGCCGCTCGGCCGTGAGCCCGCAAGTTTGCGGCCCGAACCGTGGGAATTCTTGCCGCCGCGACGCGCAGACCGCTCTCTACGCACATGTACGACAAGGTGCGCATCGGGGCCGTGGTCCTGCTCGCGGCGCTCACGGCGTCGCCCCTCGCCGAGGCGCGGGACCGCTGGCGCGCGCCGCACCCCGCGATGCGGCACCTCCACAGGCGAACTGAGAGTCGCGACATCCACGTCGTGCTCGTCGACCTGTCGAGCCCCGAGCTCCGCGTGGTGGCGACGCGCGACGGCGACGCGCCCATGGGCACCGACGCCTTCGCCGAGGCCTACGACGCCGCGGTCGCGCTCCCCACCGCGCTCGACGGGGGCGGCGCGTGGATCGTCCGCGGCGGGTCGGAGTCTGCCGGCGACGACGCGGTCACCTCGCGCAGCGCGGTCGGGACGAGCGCCGACGGGCGGCGCATGGTCTTCGTGTCCGTCGACGGCGCGACCTCGCGCGAGCTCGCGGCCCTGATGCTGGAGTTCGACTGCGCCGACGCGCTCAGCGTGGGCGAGGGCGACGCGAGCGCGATGGTGCTCGCGGGCCGCGCCGCGCACCACGCCGACGCGCGCGCCGCGCTCCCCTCGCGGAGCCACGTGGGCGTGCGGGTGCTCCCGGGCGCGGCGCGGTGGGCGGGCGAGGTGGTCCGCGCGCCCTCGACGGTCGCGGCGGTCGCGGGCGAGCCGCGCGAGGTGGACGTCTACGTCCGCAACACGGGTCGCGTGACGTGGCGCCCGACGGGCGCTGGCGGAGGCGCGCCGCTCGCGCAGTGGTCCGACGGCGCGCGCGGGTACATCGCCTCGCTCGCCGAGGCCACGCCGCCGGGGGCGGTCGGTCACTTCGTCGCTCGATGGGTCGGCGACGCGCCGGGCGAGCGCGCGCTGTCGCTCTCGCTCACCGACCCCGACGGGCTCGCGCTCGGCCCGACCCCGGCCGACGCGCGCGTCGCGGTCGCGCCAGCGCCGCCCGCGCGTGAAGACACCGCCGCACAGCCCACGGTGGCCGCGGCCTCGCTCCTCGGCGCGGGGCCTCCCGCCGGGCCGCGGGGGCTTGCGTGGGCCTGCCTCGCCGTGCGCTCGCTTCGGGCGTCGCCGCGATCCGTCGCGCGCGCGCCGAGTGAGGATGACCCGCGCCCTCAGACACGCCATCGCATCCGTCGTGCTCCTCGCGTCGTCGCGCGCGGGGGCCGTCGACCTCGTGACGCGGCCGTACCCCTGCGTCGAGCACGTGCACCGCCGCGAGGGCTCGCTCGACGCGCACGTCGTCGTGGTCGACCTCACCTGCGGAGAGGTCGACGTGGTCGCGACGCGCCCGCGCGACCGTCGCTCCACGGTGAGCGACTTCGCCCGTGAGCAGCGCGCGCAGATCGCGATCAACGCGAACTTCTTCGAGGCCTCGACCTGCGGGCTCGCGATGGGCGACGGGCAGGTGTGGCGCGACGCGTACCGCGACCGCTGCGGGGCCTCGGTCGCCTTCGCGCACGGTGACGCCGGGACGCGCGTGGCCTTCTTCCCCTCCTTCGACAGCCCGCGCGCGTGCGGCGTCGCGTGGGCGCGGCAGGTGGTGACCGGGTGGCCCGCGCTCCTCTGGGGCGGCGAGGTGGTCTTCGAGCCCGAGGAGCCGCTGGGGATGTACCGCAACCACCCGCGCACGGCGCTCGGCGCGACGCCCAACGGTCAGCACCTCGTGATCGCCGTGATCGACGGTCGCTGGGCGGGCATCCCGGGCGTGGGCTCGCTCGAGATGATCCCGCTGATGGAGGAGTTCGGCGTCTCCGACGCGGTGAACCTCGACGGCGGCGGCAGCAGCGCCCTCTACATCGCGCGCGAGGGCGGCGTGGTGAACCGACCCTCAGACCGCGTGGAGCGCAGCGTCGCGAACCACCTCGGCGTGCGGATCACGTCGGCCCTCGGCGAGGCGCAGCCCTGACCCCTTGCGCCGCCCCGCGGGGCGGGCCTATGTGCAGCGCCGTGACGACCCTCATCCCCACGCGAGACCCCGACGCTCAATCCGCGGCGCTCCGAGAGGGCGCGGGCCTCTCCGCGCTCGATCACCTCTCGGTGCTCTCCGTCGGCGGCGCCGACCGCGCCTCGTGGCTCAACGGGATCGTCACCAACGACGTGCGCGCGCTCGCGCAGGGCGCCTCGGTGTACGCCGCGGCCGTCGCCGTGAAGGGAAAGATCCTCGCCGACCTGCACGCCACGGCGCTCGGCGACGAGATCCTGCTCGCGATGCCGTCGGAGCGGCGCGACGAGGTCGCCGCCCACTTCGACCGCTACGTCGTGATGGAGGACGTGACGCTCACGCCGAGCGACCTGCGCGTGTTCACGGTGCAGGGGCCGCGCGCCGCCGAGCTCGCGACGCCCGTAGGGCTGCGCGCGCGCAACGACAGGCTCGGTCGCGGCGGGGTCGATCTGTACGTCGCCCCCGGTGCGGTCGAGGCCCTGGTCGCGTGGGCGCGCGAGGCCGAGGCCCGCGGCGAGCTGGTCGTCGTCGGCGACGAGGCGTGGGAGCGCGCGCGCGTCGAGGCCGGCGTGCCCCGCTTCGGCGTCGATTTCGACTCCGCGAATTTCGTGCAGGAGGCCTCGATCACGCCCCGCGCGGTGTCGTTCCAGAAGGGCTGCTACCTCGGTCAGGAGGTGGTCTGCCGGCTCGAGATGCGCGGACACGTGCAGAAGCGGCTGGTGTCGCTGCGCGTCGGGGGCGCGCCGCCCGCGAAGGGAGCGCCGGTCGTCTCCGACGGCAAGACGGTGGGTGAAGTCACCAGCGCGGCGGCTTCGACCGATGGGGCCGCGGTGCTCGCGATGGTGCGCTACGCGACGCTGGAGTCGCGCGCGCCGCTGGAGATCGACGGCCGCGCCGCGGCGGTCGTGGGCGAGGGGGCGTAGGCGATGCTCCCGCGGTGGGTCGCGCTGTCGGTCGCGCTCACGGCTTGCGCGTCGTCGCGGGGGCGCTCGATCACGGTGCTCGACCCCGGGCCGCGCGCAGAGGTCACAGAGGACCCCGACGCGAGCGTCGACGTCGACCTCGCGGCGCGGATGCGCGAGCGAGAGCGCGCGTGGCTGGTCGCCCACCTCGCCGACGAGCCCGACCCCGCGCGCGTCGGAGAGAGCGACGCCGTTCGTCGGCTCGCGGCCGAGGGCGGAGACGGCGTGACCACCGTGGCCGAGGTGTTCCGCGTGGGCGACGAGGAGCGGCTCCCCTTCGCGCGTCGCGTGGTGGAGCGCGTCGCGCTCTCGCGGTGCCGTCGGGATCGGGCGCGCGCGGGGCGGGTGCTCGCGGTGTTGCAGCGTGGCGCGGGCTCGAGCGAGGCGCGGAGCGTGTCGAACCTCGTGTGGTTCGATGGGCCCGCGCGGTGGCCCGTGGAGGCCGTCGAGCGGATGCGCGCGTGGGGCAGGGCCGGCGCGCCGTGCGACGTGGGCCTCGACGCCGACGGCGGCGTCGCGGCGAGCGAGGACGGCGGCGCGTGAACGCGGGCGTGCCGGAGGGATGGGGGGACCTCCTCGCGTGCCCGATGTGCAAGTCGGCCTTCGCCGAGGCGTGGCGCTGCGGCGGCTGCGGAGAGCTCTACGTCGAGCGAGACGGCGCGCCGTCGCTCCTCCCGGCGGCGCTCGCGTCTCGCGTCGGCGACGACGTGCACCGGCGTTGGCGAGAGGCGCTGCGAGGGCTCGACGCGTGGCGCGCGCGGAGACGCGGCGCTCCGGCGACCGTGGCCTCGGTCGACCCGCGGGTTGCGGCGCTGGTGAGCGCGCTGCGTCCGGCGGGCACGGTGCTCGACGTCGGCGGCGGCGACGGGGCGAAGCGCGCGTACCTCCCCGCGGGCGTGACGCGCTACCTCGCGGTCGACCCTGGCGCGCGCGGCGCGGGTGGGCCCTTGGAGGAGCGCGGCGTCGCGTGGTGGGCGGTGCAGGGCGTGGGAGAGTTCCTGCCCGTGCAGAGCGAGAGCGTCGACGCAGTGCTCTCGCTCTCGGCGATGGACTACTTCATGGACGTCGAGGGCGGCGTCGCCGAGTGGGCCCGCGCGCTGCGCCCCGCGGGGAGGCTCGGGCTCTTCGTCACCGCGCACCCGCCGGCCGTCGCTCGGGCGAGGGAGTCTCCCGCGCGCGTGGCCCGCGGCGTGCGCGCGCTCGGCCCGGCGGTGCTCGCCGAGGTGGGGCCCCGCGGCGCCTTCGCGCTCGCGATCGACGGGTTGCGCGCGACCGCGCGGGAGCACACGCGCTACCTCGACGAGGGCGCGCTCCTCGCGGCGGTCGAGGCGCGCTTCAGGGTCGACGAGGTGACCCGTGAGCGTGGCCGGTACAGCACCACGCTACGGGTGGTGGCCGAGCGTCGCCTGTAGCGCGTCGAGCACGACGTCGACGTCGTCTCTCGTCATGCGCGGCCCGAGCGGGAGCGTGAGGAGCCGCGGCGCGACAGCGTCGGTCACAGGGAGCGTCACGCGCGCGCCCTCGTAGGCCGAGAAGCGGTGCGTCGGGGGGTAGTGGACGCTCGACTGCACGCCGCGCTCGCGCAGCCCCGCCATCACGGCCGCGCGGTCGACGCCGTGGGGCAGGAGCACCACGAAGAGGTGATGCGCCGAGCCTCCATACGCCCCGCGTGAGAAGGGGACACGGACCTCCGCGAGCGAGGGGCGCGCCGCGATCGCGTCGAGGTACCAGCCCCGCACGACGCCGCGTCTCGCGTTCGCGGCGGCGAGCTTGCCGAGCTGAACGAGGCCCACGGCGGCGCGGGTCTCGTCCATGCGGGCGTTGGTGCCGACCTCGACCACGTCGTAGGTGAAGGCGTGGCCGCGGTGTCGGTCCCACGTCCCGGTGGTCATGCCGTGCGAGCGCGCGAGTCGGAGGGCGGTCGCGCGCGACGCGTCGCGGGTGGTGAGCATCCCCCCTTCGCCCGTGGTGAGGTTCTTGTTGCCGAAGAACGAGAACGCGCCGACGTCGCCGAGCGCTCCGCAACGCCCCACCCCGTCTCGCGCGCTGGCGGCGGGGGCGTGCGCGCAGTCTTCGACGAGCGTCACGTCGCTGCGCCCCGCGGCGTCGAGGGCCGCGCGGATCGCGCCCACGTCGGCGGCGAAGCCCGCGTAGTGCACGGCCACCACCGCGCGCGTGCGCGGCGAGAGCTTCGCGGCGACGTCGCCCGGGTCGACGGTGAGGTCGTCGTCGGAGCGCACGTCGGCGAAGACGGGCGTCGCGCCGAGCCTCCGCGCGGCGTTCGCCGTCGCCACGAAGGTCAGCGCGGGGACGATCACCTCGTCGTCGCGCTGTACGCCCGCCGCCGCGTAGGCGAGCTCCAGCCCCACGGTGCAGTTGCTCACCGCGACGGCGTGCTCGACACCCACCATCTCCGCGAAGGCCCGCTCGAAGGCCGCGACGCGCTCACCCTGCGTGACCCAGCCCGAGCGGATCACCTCCGCCGCGGCGAGGGCCTCTTCTTCACCGAGGGTCACGTCGGTGAGGGGCACGCGCACGGCGCTCACGACCGCGACTCCGCGTGGAGGCGCGCCACGGGGCCGACGCCGCGCGCCGCGTCGTCCTGCGCGCGGCCGTAGTCGTCGGGGTTGCCGATGTCGAGCCAGTAGGCGTCGGTGCGGTAGGCCGACACCACCTCGCCCGCGTCGATGAGCCGCTGCACGAGGTCGGGGAAATCGAGGTACTCGCCCGGCGCGATGTGCGCGAGCGCGCGCGGCTCGTAGACGTACACGCCCATCGAGACCACGAAGCGCAGCTCGGGCTTCTCGCGGTAGCGCGAGACGCGGCCCTGCGCGTCGATGTCGAGCACGCCCAGGCCAAGCTTCACGGGCTTCGAGTGCACCGCGACGGTGAGCGCCGCAGCCGTCGCGCGGTGGTGCGCCACGAGGTCGTCGAAGTCCACCTCGGTGAGGAGGTCTCCGTTCGCGACGAGGAAGGTCTCGTCGAGGCCCTCGCTCCGCGCCAGCGGGCCCGCGGTGCCGCCCGGCCGCTCGTCGCGCACGTAGCGAAAGCGCGCGAGGGACTTCAGCGAGGGGTGGCCCTCGACGAAGGCCATGATGAGCTCCGCGAGGTGATCGACCGAGAGCACCACCTCGGTGATGCCCGACGCGGCGAGCCGTCGGATCAACACCTCCAGCACGGCGCGGTCGCCCACGGGCACCAGCGGCTTGGGGAAGGCCACGGTGAAGGGCGCGAGCCGACGTCCCTTGCCTCCCGCGAGGATGACCGCCTTCACGGCGACACCACGCGCTCGACGAGGTCCCAGGTCGCGGACGCGACGAGGGCGTCGACATTGTGCGAGGGCTCCGCCTCCGTCACCCACGCCCCCTCGGCGCGCAAGGCCCTCGCGCGCGACCCCCGCGACCCGCTCGGCCCCACCAGCAGAACGCGCCGAATCGCTGCGCCCTCGGGGAGCCGGTTCGTCCTCGCGAGCGCGTCTTCGAGGGCCTCGAGGTCGATGGCCGCGCCGGTCGCGGGCAGCGGCGCCCCGAAGCGCGCGAGGAGGTCGTCGTAGCGCCCGCCCGCCGCGATGGGGCTCCCCACCTCGCGAGAGAGCACCTCGAAGAACACGCCCGTGTAGTACCCGCGGCCGCGCAGCTCGCCGAGGTCGACGGTCACCCGCGCGAGGCCGTGGTCCGCTAGGCCTCGCGCGACCGCGTCGAGCTGGGCGAGGGCCTCGCGGTGCCGCGGGTCGGTGAGCCCGCTCGCGCGCGACGACAGCTCGCCTGGGTCTCCCGAGAGCGCGTCGAGCGCGTCGATCTCGGCGATCACCTCGGGGTGCGACGCGAGCATCGGCGCCCAGGTCGCGCGGTCGCGGCGAGAGAGGGCCGCCGCCACGGGCTCGCGCAGAGACTCCGGCACGGCGTCGAGCGCCGGCTGCAGCGCCGCCGCGTGCGAGAGAGAGACCGTGAGGTCGGTGAGCCCCGCGGCGCGCGCGGCCTCGACGGTCGCGGCGATGACCTCGACGTCGGCGTCGGGAGAGGCCCAGCCCACGCACTCGACCCCGGCCTGCGAGACCTGCCGCTGCCGGCGCGAGCGGCCCGAGGGGCGTCGCACCACGCTGCCCTCGTACGAGAGCCGCAAGGGCAGCGGCGCGTCGGCGAGGCGCGTCGCGACGATGCGCGCGATCTGCGGGGTCATGTCGGGTCGGAGCACCAGCACCTCGCCCGAGTCGGGGTCGAGGAAGCGCACCAGCTCGCGGCGCACCGCCCCGCCGGCGGCGCGCGCGATCACGGCCTCGCGCTCGAAGGCGGGAGGCACCACGGCGGCGTAGCCCCAGCGGCAGAAGGCCTCGTGCACGGCCCGCGCGGTGGCGCGGCGCGAGGCGGCGCGGGCGGGGAGGAGGTCGCGCATCCCAGGGGGAAGCGCGAGCACCGAGGCGTCGACGGTGGGCTCCGGTCGCGGTCGCATGAGGGCGCGGGAAGGTAGTTCACCGCGGCGCGGGTTTGAAGCGGCGAGGGGAGCGGGCGTACCGTCCGCGCGCCGCGCGCGCCGCGGCGGAGGCAGCGACGTGAGCGAGACGCACAGGATCATCAACTTCAACGCGGGCCCCGCGGGCCTGCCGCGCCCCGCCCTCGAGCGCGCGAGGGACGAGCTCCTCGACTTCGACGGCACGGGCATCTCGGTGATGGAGCACTCCCACCGCGGCGAGGCCTACGGCCGCGTGCACGACGAGGCCGAGGCCCTGGTGCGCGAGCTCGCCGGGGTGCCCGACTCGCACGCGGTGCTGTTCCTCCAGGGCGGCGCGAGCCAGGCCTTCGCGACGGTGCCGATGAACTTCCTCCACGCGGGGCGCCGCGCCGACTACGCGGTCTCTGGGGGGTGGGGAGAGAAGGCCCTCGCCGAGGCGCGCACGGTGGGCGACGCGCGCGACGTGCTCGGCCTCGACCGGGAGTGGACCCGCATCCCCGCGGAGCACCCCGACGGCGATGGCGCCGCCTACCTGCACATCACCAGCAACAACACCCTCGAGGGCACGCAGTACCACCGCTGGCCCGACGCGAAGGCGCCGCTGGTGGCCGACATGTCCTCCGACATTCTCTCGCGGCCCCTCGACGTGCCGCGCTTCTCGCTCATCTACGCCGGCGCGCAGAAGAACCTCGGCCCCTCGGGCGTGACCCTGGTGATCGTCGACCGCGCGTGGATCGCCACGGCGCGGACGGACATCCCGAAGATCTTCCGCTTCGCGACGCACGCGGCGGAGCGCTCGCTCTACAACACCCCGCCCACCTTCGGGATCTACCTCCTGCGCAACGTGCTCGCGTGGACCCGCGACCAGGGCGGCGCGCCCGCGATGGAGGCCCGCAACCGCGCCAAGGCCGCGCTCGTCTACGCGGCCATCGACGCCGCGCCGGACTACTACCGCTGCCCCGCGGCGCCCGGCTCGCGCTCGTGGATGAACGTGGTCTTCCGCCTCCCGACCGAGGCCCTCGACGCGCGCTTCGTCGCCGCGGCCAAGGCCCAGGGGATGATCGGCCTGAAGGGCCACCGCTCGACGGGGGGCGTCCGCGCGTCGCTCTACAACGCGGTGTCCGTCGACGACGCGAGGGCCCTCGCCGACTTCATGAACGACTTCGCGAAGCGCGAGGGCTGAGCCCGGCTCACCAGGTCAGCGGCACCGTCACGATGTAGCGGTCGAAGGCGTGGGCCATCTGCGCGAGCGGCATGGGCTGCGTCGCGCGCCGCACGCAGGCCGCGACGTCGCCCGCGTTGGCGATGGTGCTCGACGGGCCCCCCCACGAGCGCACCGAGCCCGTCGAGAAGCGCAGGTCGATGACGAAGGGCATCCGGCCGTGCGCGCGCGTGCACGCCGCGAGCTCGGCGCGCTTCGACGCGAAGTGCCGGTCGAGGTCGGCGAGGGAGCCGCACGACGCGCCGGGCGTCGAGCTCGTGCCCGCGTCCTGCCCCCAGCAGCGGGAGATGCCGAGCGGGGCGACCTCGACGTTGCCCGCGGGCGCGGCGGCGCCGCCGTTGCGCGCGTCGTCGACGGGCTCGGGGCTCGCGGGGCCCGCGTCGGCGTCGGCGCTCGCGGCGACAGCGCCGGCGTCAGGCTCGCGCCGCGCGGGGGTGGGCGCGACCGGGGGCTCGTGCGCGCTCTCGCCGGGAGGCTGCCCCGAGGGGCGCATCGCGATCATCCCGCCGCCGAAGACCGCGACGAAGCCCGCCACGAGGGAGGCGAGCGCGACGACGGCGACGGTCTGCGGCGAGAAGGAGTCGTTCACGGCGAGCGCCCGACGGGCGGACTATCGCCATTCGCGCGAGAGCGCAACGCGCGAGAGCGCTCAGCGGAGCTCGACCGCGCCCACCTCGATGAGGAGGTGCAGGTCGCGGAAGACCTCGGCGGGCGGCGCGCGCTTCTCGGCCGAGAGCCGCTGCACCAGCGCGCGCACCGTGACGTGACCGTCGGCGAGGCCGAGGAGCTGCAGCGCGACCGGGCCGAGCCCGAGGCGGGGCAGGGCGCGTCGCGTGTCGCGCAGGCCCACGCGCTTGTCGAGGCAGGGCGCGAAGTGCTCCGCGGGGTCGTCGAGCATCTGCGCGCCGCGCCGGAGCGCCTCGAAGACGTCGAGGTTGAGCGCGAGGCCGGGGCCCGTCGGCGCGATGCCGCGGTAGAAGCGCAGCGTGCCGCGGCGCCAGCGGAAGAGGTCGTAGAAGCGCTCGCGGGCGTGGCGCGCGACGATGGGGCCGAGCCGCGCGGCGTCGACGAGGCCGAGCTCGACGAGGGCGCGGCTGAGGTCGCCGTCGAAGCGCGGGAGGATGGCCATGGCCATGTCGAGCTCGCCCGGGTTCACGAGGCCCGCCTGCGCGAGGTACTCGCCGAGGCTCTCGGCGGCGAGGTTGGTGGTGAGGTGCGTGAGGCGGCCGTCGCGGAGGAAGACCTCCTTGCGCGCGGGGGGCGCCTCGGCGACGAGCATGCCGTCTTCTTCGGCGAGCGCGGCGCGCGCGAGCGCGTGGAGGAAGGTGCACGCGGGCAGGGCGTCGGCCCAGTCAGCCTGCGCGCCCTCGACGGCGGGCGGCGTGACGTGGCGCGAGAGGAGGTGCGCGGCGAGCTCGGGCATCTCGTCGGCGCGGCGCGAGACGCCGTCGGGGCCCACCACGCGTTCGTCGGGCTCGATGCTCCCGGTGAAGGCCAGCTCGAGGAGCCGCGCGAAGGTGTACCGACCGCGGGCGCGGCCTCCCGCGCCGACGACTTCGTAGTAGGCCAGCGGCACCTCGCGCGTCTGGTCGGCGTCGGCCGGGGCCCAGGCGTGCTGCGGCTCGGGGGGCGGGTGCGTCGACCGGCGGCGCTCGCGCCCGCCCGCGCTCACGGCGAGGTTGTCGTGGTTGGTGAGGGCGCGCGTCGCGGCGCGGCCCCAGGTGACGAGCGCGGCGAGGAGCGGGCGGGCCTCGGCGGGGTCGCCCGCGTGGGGCAGGAGCGCGTCGCGGAACTCGTCGGCGGTCTGAAAGCGCTCGGCGGGCGAGCGGGCGAGCGCGCGGAGCACCACCGAGACGAGGCTCGGCGGGTGGTCGGCGAGGAGGTCGTTGAGGGCCTCGATCTGCCCCTCGCGCGCAGAGAGCACGGTGCCGGCGTCGCTGCCGTGAGCGAAGAGGGGGCGGCCGGTGAGGAGCTCGGCGAGGATCACCCCCGCGGCGAAGAGGTCGACCCGCGGGTCGGCGCCGAAGCCGAGGAGCTGCTCGGGGGCCATGTACGCGAGCTTGCCGCGCTGCACGCGGGGCAGGCTAGGGGGCGTGGGCGTCGCGCCGAGCGCGGGCGGGGGCGTGGTGACGCGCACGGGCGTGGAGATCCCGAAGTCGCCGAGCTTCACGTCGCCCTCGACGGAGAGGAAGACGTTCGAGGGCGAGACGTCGCGGTGCACGAGCCCGTCGCCGCCGGAGCCCTGGAGCGCGTGGACGTGCCCGAGGCCCGCGAGGAGCTCGCGCACGAGGTGGCTCGCGAGGGGAGACTCCATCCGGCGCTGGGTGTGCTGGAGCGCGCGCTGCAGGCGGTAGAGGTCGACGCCGTCGACGTGCTCGAGGGCGAGGAAGGGCTCTCCGGCGTGCTCGCCGAGCTCGACCACGCGCACGACGTTGGGGTGCGCCGTGGCCCGGCCGAGGGCGGCCTCGTTACGGAGGAGTTCCTGGTAGAGCGGGTCGCGGGGGTTGCGGCCGCCCGGGAATTTCAGCACGAGCGACGCGCCCGACGCGTCGGCGGCGATCCACACTTCGCCCATCCCGCCGAGGGCGAGTCGCTCGCGCAGGGTGTAGGCTCCGATCCGAGCGCCGGTCGCGCGAAGCGTCACTGCGCCAGAGCCTAAGCACAATCACCGTCATCGCGGAACCTTTCCGCGTCACCCGCCACCCCGTAGAAAACCCGATCGCGGGCCCCATCACGGTGTACCGTCTGCCTGTTCGGCGGGGCGCGCCGCGAGGCCCCTCCGCCCGCGCTGAGAACGCACCGATGATCGACCCCACAGATAGCCTCCCCATCGCGCGCTCACCGCTGGTGGGACGCATGGCCGAGCGCGAGGCCGTCGCCGACGCCGTCGCGGCCGCCGTGGTCCACAACCGCTGCGAGGTGGTGACCCTCGTCGGCAACCCGGGCGTGGGCAAGACCCGCCTGGTGCAAGAGCTCGTCGCCGACCTGGCCGAGCGCTTCCCCGACGTGCGGGTCTACCGCGGCGCGGCGCGCGCCGACGTGGGCGTGCAGGCCGCGATCGCGCAGATCCTCCGCGAGCGCTTCGGCCTCCACGAGGGCACCGACGCCCACGCGCAGGCCAACGAGGTCTGCGCCCAGGTGATGGACCTCTTCGGCGACCGCCGCGTCGACGAGATCCTGCATTTCCTCGGCGTGTTCCTGGGCCTTCGCTTCGGCGGGACGCTCCTCGCCGAGGCCTTCGACGCCGACCCCCGCGCCTACCAGCACGTCGCGCGCGCCGTGCTCCGCCGCCTCTTCGAGGTCGACGCCCAGCGCGGGCCCATCGTGCTCGTCTTCGAAGACATCCACCTCGCGGGCCCCGACGGCCTGCGCACCCTGCGCGAGCTCACCGACTCGCTCCGCCGCGCGCCCGTGGTCGTGGTCTACACCGCCCGCCCCGAGCTCTTCGCGCGGATGCACGACTTCTGCGACGCCCCCGCGGGGCGGCACCGCCGCGTCGACCTCGCCCTCCTCGACCGCGGCGAGAGCACCGTGCTCGCGCGGATGCTCCTGTCGACCATCGAGAGCTGCCCCGAGGAGCTGATCCAGAAGGCCGTCGAGCTCGGGGGCGGCAACCCCCTCCTCATCGAGCAGATCGTGCGGGTCTATTTCGACCAGGGCGTGATCCAGGTCGACGGCGAGGGGATGGCCACCATCGACCTCGACCGCCTCGAGCGCATCACCCTCCCGCAGTCGATGGAAGAGGCCGTGCGCGCGCGCCTCTCGGCGCTCTCTCCCTCCGAGCGCGAGATGCTCGAGCGCGCGGCGCTGATGGGCCCGACCTTCTGGCTCGGCGGCCTCGTGGTGCTCGGGCGCACGCACGAGCCCCCGCCCAAGCTCTGGGGCGGCGCCGAAGACCTCGCGCTGCACTACCGCGACCTCCTCAAGGGCCTGGTCGACCGCGGCTACGTCGAGCGCCGCCCCCGCAGCGTGATCCCCGGCGACGAGGAGTACGCGTTCAAGCGCCCCGCCGAGCGTGAGGAGCTCGCGGCCCTCATCGCACCCGAAGACGCCACGGCGCTGCACCTCGTTCTGGCCGAGTGGCTGGAGTTCCGCTTCGTGGAGCGCAACGAGGAGCAGCTCGACCTCCTCGCGCGGCACTACGAGCGCGGCGAGCGCCCGCTGCGCGCGGCGCGCTGCTACCTCTCGAGCGCCGAGAGCGCGCGGGCCCGCTGGGCCAACGAGAAGAGCGTCGCGCACTACAAGCGCGGGCTGGAGCTCCTTGGCGAGCACGACATCGCCCTGCGCCTCGACGCGCACCACCACGCGGGCGAGGTGCTAGCGCTCCTCGGCCGCAACGACGACGCGCTGGTGCATTTCCACGCGATGCTGTCGCTGGCGTGGAGGCTCGACCTGAAGTCGAAGGGCGGCGCCGCGCACAACCGCATCGGCCGCGTGCACCGCGACATCGGGAGCCTCGACGAGTGCATGCGCCACCTCGGCACCGCGCTCGCGCTCTTCGAGGCCGCGGGCGACGAGCGCGGGGTCGCCGCGAGCTACGACGACATCGGCAAGACCCACTGGCTCCGCGGCAACTACGAGATGGCCCAGCGCTTCCTCCAAGACGCGCTCGAGCGCAGGGAGGCCCAGGGCGACAAGCGCTCCATCGCGCTCTCGCTCAACAACCTCGGCCTCGTCTACCAGGACAGCGGGCAGTACCGCGCCGCGCACGACGCCTTCATCCGCGCGCGCGACCTGCGCCGCGAGGTGAGCGACCTGCAGGGCCTCGTGGTCACGCTCAACAACCTCGGCACGATCTACAGCGACCGCGGAGACTCCGCCGAGGCCATCGCGCTCTGGAGCGACGCGCTCGAGATCGCGCGCGAGATCGGCGACCGACGTCGGCAGGCCGTGCTGCTCCTCAACGTCGGCGAGGCCCACTACCACCTGCGCAACGCGGCCGAGTCGCTGCGGATCCTCACCGAGGTCGAGGGGCTCTGCGCGTCGCTCGGCGACAAGCTCCTGCTGAGCGAGGCGCGGCGGGGCCTCGGCAAGGCGCATTTCCTCAACGGAGACATCGGCCTCGCGCTGACGCACCTCGAGGCGGCGCTCGAGCTCGCCGAGCAGCTCCGCTCGCGGGTGCACGTCGGGGTCGCGCGGCGGTCGCTCGCCGAGGTGCTCTCGGTGCACGGGCTCGAGACGGCCGAGGGGCAGCGGGCCTCGACGCTCCTGCGCCAGGCGCTCGAGCTCTTCGAAGACCTCGGCGCCGAGATCGAGGTCGCGCGCACCGCGCGCACCTACGCCGAGCACCTCGCGTCGACCCCCGAGGCGCAGCTCACCGACGAGGCGCGCGCCGAGATCGACCGGCTCCGCGCGCGCGCCGACGCGCTCTACGCGAAGCTCTACAAAGACACTCGGGACTTCTCCTCGCGCGAGATGCCGTCGCGCAAGCCGTCGCCGGCGACCAACCCGGGGCTGCAGCGGGCCGAGCGCGCGTCGTCGCTGGGCCTCGACCCCTACGCGGTCGACGCCGACCCGACCCCGCCCGAGGGCTACGCCGCGCAGGGAGAGGCGTAGGGCGCGGTGCGGGAGCGCTTCGACCCGACGGTGATCCCGGCGGCGGCGCGGTCGATCTGCGACGCGCTCCGCGAGCGGGGGCACGGCGCGTGGGTGGTGGGCGGCTGCGTGCGCGACCACCTCCTCGGCCGCGACGTCGCCGACTGGGACATCTGCACGAGCGCGCGTCCCGAAGAGGTCGTCGACGCGTTCCGCAAGGTGATCCCGACGGGGATCGCGCACGGCACGGTCACGGTGGTGCGCGACGGCGCCCACTACGAGGTCACCACCCTGCGCGGTGAGGGCGCGTACACCGACGGGCGGCGGCCCGACGCGGTGAGCTTCCTCCGCGACGTGCGAGAAGACCTCGCGCGGCGAGACTTCACGGTGAACGCCATCGCGTACGACCCGGTGGCCGAGGCGCTGGTCGACCCCTTCGACGGGCTCGGAGACCTGCGCCGCCGCGTGCTCCGCGCCGTGGGCGACCCGGCGAAGCGCTTCGGCGAAGACGGACTCCGCGTGCTGCGTGGCGCGCGCTTCGTCGCGAGCCTCGAGTTCACGCTCGACCCCGACACCGAGGCGGCGATCCCTGGCGCGATGGGGGTGTTCCGCAAGGTGAGCGCCGAGCGCGTGCGCGAGGAGTGGATGAAGACCCTCCGCGCGACGACGCCTTCGCGCGCCTTCGAGGTGATGCGCGCGGGCGGGATCATCGAGGTCGTGCTCCCGACGCTCCTGGGCGACGGGTGGGCCGCGGCCGTGGCCCGCATGGACGCCGCCCCGCAGGGCGACCCCGTGCTCCGCCTCGCGGCGCTGTTGCTCGGCCTCGCGCCGGACGACGTGCTCGCGTGGATGAAGCGCTACCGCTTCTCCACCGACGAGACGAAGCGCGTGACGCACCTCGTGGGGCTGTTCCCGTGGGCGTGGCCCGACGACGCGGCGGGGCGACGTCGCGCGCTGGTGCGCGCCGAGCGGCGGTCCATCGACGACGTGGTGGCGCTCCTCGACGCCGCGGGCGACAGCGCGACCGCGCGCGCGATGGCGTCCTTCGCGGCGGACGAGTCGCCGAGGATCCCCTTCACCCCGGGCGAGCTCGCGCTCGACGGCAACGCCGTGATGGGCGCCCTCGGCATCGGCCCGTCGCGCCTCCTCGGAGACAAGCTCAAGGCGCTCCACGCCGCGGCGGTGGACGACCCCTCGGTGAACACCCGCGAGGGGCTGCTCGCGCTCCTGAAGGCCTGAGCGCCGGGGTCTTCGCGCGGGGGGGTTTCACCTCACGCCGCGCCGTGGTAGAGCGCTAACGCCGCGGGCTCCGAAGCGTTGCCCCCGGCTCCTGGCGCGGGGAGCCTCTGACGGCGACCGACGACCAGACCCTTCCTGAAGAGTTCATCGATCGAGCGAGGCAGACCGAGCGAGCCCCCCGAACCGTGCGTCGGGGTGGGCGAGCAGCATCCAACGAGACCGCGACCGAGATCCTCCCCGCGCCGCGGACTCACCCACGCCGATGATCGATCTGAACTCACGCTGGACCTTCTTCGACCTTCGCGACGGGCGCGTGGTGCGCCCTGAGCTTCCTCTGACCCGCAGTGTGTGAAGACCTCCCCCGGCCGTGCCCGAGGGGACCATGGAGACGTTGTAGATGATCGCGAGTGACGACGAACGAAAGCTCTTTGTCGCAGGGCTTTCCGAGGGAACCAACGAGGCCTCGCTGCGGCAGGTCTTCGCAGAGGCAGGCGTCGACGTGGAGCACGTCAGCATGCCCCGCGACCGCATGACGGGCCGCCTCCGCGGCTTCGCCTTCATCACACTGCGCGACGCCGCGCAGGTCGAGCGCGCAGTGTCGCAGCTCGACGGCCTCTTCGTCGGCGACAACAACCTCTCCGTCCGGCGCTTCAACGCCGAGCGGCCGCAGCGGGGCGAGCGCCCGGCGGGCGGCCCGGGTGGCCCCGGCGGCGGTGGCGGCGGCGGGCCGCGCGGTCAGGACAACTCCGACCGCACGCTCTTCGTCGGCAACCTCCCCTACGACGCGACGCAAGAGGAGCTCGAAGGGCTGCTCCGCGACGCGGGCGTCGAGCCCGTCGTGCGGGTGTTCATGCCCCTCGACGCCGAGGGTCGCCGCCGCGGCTTCGGCTTCGTGACCATGGGCTCGCCCGAGGCCGCCGCGAACGCCGTCCAGGCGCTCCAGGGCGCCGCGATGCGTGGCCGCGGTCTCGTGGTGAACGCCGCGCAGCCGCGCGCCGCGGGGCCCCGCCCCGAGCGCTCGTTCAACGGTCCGCCCGGTCCTGGCGGCCCCGGCCCTGGCGGCCCGGGTGGGCCTCCCTCGGCCGCCGCGGGCAACCGCTTCGGCCCGCCCGCCAAGCCCGGCGGGGGCAAGAACGACTACGGCAAGAAGCGCAAGGTCGAGGGCCTGGCCAACGGCGGCCGCGGCGGTCGCGGCGCCAAGCGCGGCAACGAAGAGCGCTGGCGCGACTACGAGGATTGATCCGCGCCTGCGCGCGCGCTCGCTCCCCTTGCTCGATCCCCTCGGTCGACGGCGCTCCCTCGTGCGCCGTCACCGTATCCCCACGTCTACCGCTTCGCTGATCGCGACTCGCGCGCGGCGCGGGCCCTCGACGCGAGGGCCCCAACGGTGGTACCCGTCGCCCGCGCGATGGGCCTGGTCGACCTGCACTGCCATCCCCTCCCTGGGATCGACGACGGGGTGAGGAGCGCCGACGAGGGCGTCGCCCTGCTCGTCGCGCTCGCCCGCGCGGGCTTCGACGTCGTGGTCGCGACCCCTCACGTTCGCGCGGGGCTCTGGGACAACCGCCTCGACACCCGCGCCGCGGCACACGCGGCCCTCGGCGAAGCCCTCTCCGCGGCGAGGGAGCGCGGGGAGCCCTTGCCAGAGCTCCTCCTCGCGGGCGAGCACCTCTTCGACGACGTGCTGCACGACCTCCTCGCGCGCGGAGAGGCGCTGACCTACCCCGGGGGAGGCGCGGCGCTGGTGGAATTCCAGTACGAATTCGTCCCCGTGCGGGTCGAGCAGCAGATGTGGCGGATGCACAGGTCCGGCGTGCGCCCGGTGCTCGCGCACCCCGAGCGCTACGCGCCCCTGCAGCCCGACACCGAGCGCTACGAAGACATCCTGGGCGCGGGCGCGTGGGGCCTGCTCGACGTGATGAGCCTCGTGGGCGCCTACGGGCGCCGCGCGCAGGCCGCCGCCGAGCGCAACCTCGACAAGGGCCTGTACGCCGCGGCGTGCACCGACGCGCACAAGCCCGAAGACGTGACCGAGGTCGAGCGCGCGCTCGAGGCGCTGCGCGTCAGGGTCGGAGAGTCAGGCGTGAGGCGCCTCTTCGACGAGGGGCCTCGTAGGGTGCTGCGGCCGCGCGGCCGGAGTCCCCGGCGGCGTGACGACGACACCGGCCCGCGGTCGGAGCAGAGTGGAGGCAAGAGAGAGAATGAGCAGCCTGATCGAAGCTGGGTCGCCCGTGAGGGGCGCGTCGTGGTCATCAGCATCGGCTACGTAGGCCTGCCGCTGGTGGTGGAGTTCGCCAAGGCGGGCTTCCACGTCACGGGCTACGACGGAACTGTAGGCGCAAGGTCGAGTCGCTGAAGAGCGTCGTACATCGAAGACATGTCCACGAAGGTGCTCGAGCCCCCTGGTGGCCGCGAGCGGCTCACCCGCGTCGACCGACGAGTCGGTGATGGCGCAGGCCGACGCGATCATCGTGTACCATGCCCGCCGCTCAACAAGACCAAGGAGCCCGACATCTCGTACATCGTCCGGCGCGACCGACGCGATCGCGCAGCACCTGCACGACAGGCTGGGTCGTGGTGCTCAAGTCGACCACCTACGAGCGCACCCGCGAGCTCGTCGCGCCGCGGCTGGAGCAGTCGGCGCGAAGATCAGCGAGACGCTCTTCCTCGCGTTCAGCCCAGGGCGCGTCGACCCGTCCGAACCAGAAGTGGCAGACGCACAACACCCGAAGGTGCTCGGCGGCGCTGACCCCACGGTGCCTCGGGTCTCGAAGACGCTCTACTCGGCGATCATCCAGAACGTGGTGCCGGTGTCGAACACCGACGCGGCGGAGATGGTGAAGCTCCTGGAGAACACATTCCGCGCGGTGAACATCGGCCTCGTCAACGAGGTCGCGGTGATGTGCAACAAGCTCGGCCTCGACGTGTGGGAGGTCATCGACGCCGCGGCGAGCAAGCCCTTCGGCTTCATGCCCTTCTACCCGGGCGGGCCTCGGCGGGCACTGCATCCCCATCGACCCGCTCTACCTGTCGTGGAAGCTCCGCGCGGTGAAGTACAACGCCCAGTTCATCGAGCTCGCCGACACGGTGAACTCGGGGATGCCGGGCTACGTGGTGACCCGCGTCGCCGACCTGCTCAACGACCAGGGCAAGTCGGTGAAGAACGCCAAGGTGCTGGTGGTGGGCGTGGCCTACAAGCGCGACGTGAGCGACATGCGCGAGTCGCCCGCCATCGACGTGATCGAGCTGCTGCACCAGAAGGGCGCGCACGTCGACTACGTCGACCCGTGGGTGCCCGTGTTCCGCGAGGGCGACGTCGACCTCAAGAGCCAGCCCAAGGACGTCGACGGCTCGAAGTACGACATCGCCGTGATCGTCACCGACCACACCGAGTTCGACTACGCGCGGCTCATCTCGCAGGTGCCCATGACCCTCGACACCCGCGCGGTCACCCGGCGCATCAAGGACCTGCCCAAGGGCAAGGTCGTCCGGCTGTGACCTGACGGCGGCGCGGGCCGTGCTCTCTTCGCGAGCATGGCCTCGCCCGCTGTGTCTCCCCGTGCCAGGAACTCCCCCGCCGTGACCTCCACGCCCGTGTCGGGCCCGACCCCCAGCGCGCCGGCGCACCGCCCGTGGGTGCCGCGACTCCTGCTCTCCCTGCTTGTCGCGGGGGCCTTCTATTTCTTCATGCGGCGCGGGGGCCTGCCCCTCGTCCCTCCGAAGAGCGCCTTCGCCCACGTGCGCTGGTGGACGGTGGGGGCGTATTTCGCCTCGCTCCTCGTCGTCCACTGGTTCCGCGCGTGGCGGTGGGACTTCCTCCTGCGGCCCGTCGCGCGGGTGCCCACCTCGCGCATCATCTCCATCGCGTGGGTGGGCTTCTTCGCCATCATGATGCTGCCGCTGCGCATGGGAGAGGTCGTGCGCCCCGCGCTCCTGCGCCGCGACGGCCGCGTCTCGGGCTCCGCCGCCATGGGCACCATCGCCGCCGAGCGCGTGCTCGACGGCTTCTTCGTCGCCGTCCTCCTCGCGGCCACGCTCCTCCTCGTGCCGCGCCTGCCGCTCGACGGCGTGGTCTTCGCGGGCTTTCCCGTGCGCGAGGTCGTGCGCCTCGGGTACCTCACGGTCTTCGTCTTCGGCGCCGCGCTGGTGACCCTCGGCGTCTTCCTCGCGGCGCGCCGCTTCGCCGAGCGCGCGACCCTCGCCGTGGTGGGCCTCGTCTCGAAGCGCCTCGCGCTGCGCCTCTCGCGCATGGTGGGCGACCTCGCCGACGGGCTGCGCTCGCTCCCCGACCCGAAGCTCATGGGGCCCTTCCTCCTCCAGACGGCGGTCTACTGGGGCGTGAACGCGCTCGGGATGTGGATGCTGGGGTGGGGCTGCGGGCTCGACATGGGCCCCGCGCAGGGCTTCGCCGTGATGGGCGTGCTCGCGATGGGGATCCTCCTCCCCGCGGGCCCCGGGCTCTTCGGGCCCTTCCAGTACTCGATCTTCCTCGCGCTGCGGATGTACTTCCCCGACAGCGAGGTGCTCTCGCAGGGCGCCGCGTACGTGTTCCTCATGTACGTGTGCCAGTTCGTCTTCACGACCCTCACGGGCCTCGGGGCGCTCTGGTTCGGGCACATCGACCCGCGTGAGGCCCTCGACGAGAAGGTGGTTCCGCAGTGAATTTGCCCCCGCGCTGAGACTTCACCTATGGGCCGTGGGATGCGTCCTCGGTCGTCGGTGTTGTTCGCTGCGGTGTGCGCGATGGGGCTGTCGGCGGCGAGCGCGGCGAGCGCCCGCACCGTGCGCGAGGAGCCCTACCCCACCGAGGTCACCTGGAACGCCGCGGTGCGCCTCGTGCGCGTCGACTTCGGCTTCGCCATCACCGAGCGCGATCAAGACCTCGGGTACTTCACCTTCCAGTGGCGCGAGGGCAACCGCACCGTGCCGGGCAGCGTCGAGCTCGTGCGCGCCGACGTCGACGGGCGGCAGGGCACGCGGGTGATCGTGCAGATCCCGCAGATGCCCACCTACGTCGAGTCGATGATGCTCTCGCGCCTCGGCCGAAAGCTCCGTCAGGAGTTCGGCGAGCCGCCCGCCCCGCGGCCCCGACAGCCCGAGACGCCGCCCGCGAACAACGAGCGGCCGGGGCAGGGAGAGCAGAGCCCCTCGCAGCGCGCGCCCACGACCAACGCGCCCGCGAACGCCAACCCCGAGCGGCCGCCGCCCGACCCCGACCCGCCGCGCAGGGAGCCGCCCGTGAGCCCGGTGGGGAGCCTCTACGACAACCGCGCGCGTCGCTCTCCCGACGCCACGGAGTGACTCAGCGCCCGCCGCACGCGCGGCGCGCCTCCTCCGCCCCGTCGCGCCCGCGCATCAGCGCGCACCCACGCAGGATCGTCGCCGTCAGCGAGCCGGGGAACACCCTCGCCGCGCCGTCGTCGCAGCCCGAGGCCACGCGCTCTCCGTCGCTCGACCACGCGACCGCGCGCACGGGAGAGGTCCCCCCGTAGGTCGCGAGCGCGTCGCCGGTGTTCGCGAAGAAGACCCGCGTCGTGCCGTCGGCGCCGCCCGTCACCACCCGCGACCCGTCCGACGAGAAGCGGGCGTCGTAGACGGGGCCGCGGTGGCCCACGCAGGTCGAGATGATCCGCGCGCTGCCGGCGTTCCACACGCGCGCCACGCCGTCGTCGCCCGCGGTGACGACGCGAGAGACGTCGGCCGAGTAGCGCGCCGCGCGGATCGGTCGCGCCGGGCCCTCGCCCCGGAGCGTCACCGCGGAGCGGCCCGTGACCGCGTTCACGAGGTGCGCGAGCCCGTCTTCGCCCGCCGTGAGGAGCTGCCGGCCCGAGCGCTCGAAGGCCACCGCGGTCATGCCGGTGGGGTTCATCGTGAGCGCGGTGACGGCGCGGCCCGTCGCGAGGTCCCACACCTTGCCTCCGCCCTCGCGGTGGCCCGTGGCGAGGCGCGTACCGTCGGGCGAGAACGCGAGCGAGAGCACGCCGCGACCGTTCGACGGCAGCGTGTGGAGCGCGTTGCCCGTGCGCGCGTCCCACACCCGCGCAGAGCCGTCGTCGCTGCCCGTCGCGACGCGCGCGCCGTCGGGCGAGAAGGCCACGCAGCGCACCCACCCGACGTGCCCGCGCAGCGACCGGATGAAGCTCCCGCTCGCGTCCCACAGCCGCGCCTGCTGGTCGGCGCTGCCGGTCACGACCATGCGACCGTCGGGCGAGAGGTCCATCGCCAGCACGCGGTCCTCGTGGCCTTCGAGCGTCGCGCGGCGCGCGCCCGAGGTCGCGTCCCACAGCGCGGCGTCGCCGTCCCAGCTCGCGGTGAGGAGCGCGCTCCCGTCGTTGGTGAACATCACCGCCGACACCGGGTCGCGGTGCGCCGCGAGCGCCACGCTCTCGCCCTGCGCCGCGGGCGTCCACGCGCGCAGCGCGCCGACCTCGTCGGTCGACACCACGCGCGACCCGTCGCCGCTCCAGGCCGCCGCGGTGACGGTCGCTCCGTGGCCGACGAGCACGTCCCGCT
>JAWKRC010000043.1:0-60338 GCA_041389825.1 Polyangiales bacterium
CGGCAGGAGGATGCCGAAGAGCTCGACGGCGCCGAGCGCGGGGATCGACTGGATCTCTCCGACGGCGCGGTCGAAGGAGCGACGTCCGCCGAGGGCCGCGGCGTTGGTGTAGAGGTGCGCGACGAGGAAGACCCCGACGGGCACGACGCCTGAGAGCGAGTGCAGCCGCCGGAGGAAGAATCGCCGCCGCTGCGAGGTGGGTTCGCCGCGGTCCATCGGCGTGAAGGTTCCTCTGGGCTTGAAACCGGCGCGGATTGTTAGGAGGGTCGCGGCGGCCCGTCAAGCGATGCACAACGCCACCCTCCACCGCGCGCTCGCGGCCGTGCTCGTCGCGCTCACCGCGTGCGGAGGCTCCGCCACGCGAGGCCGCGCCGCGCGCCTGGTGAGCCCCTCGGCCGAGGTCGACCGCGCCCTGCGCGAAGCTGACGCGGCCACCGTCGCGGGCGAGCTCGACCGCGCGCGATCGCTCCTCACGCGGGCGCGGGGCTCCGCGGGAGAGGGCCCGATCGTTCACCTCATCGCGCTGCAGGAGGCGCGTGTCGATCTCGCCGAGGGCACCGACGAGGGCCTCGCTCGCGCGGCCGCGGCGGTGCGCGCGGTGCCCACGGGCGTCGACCCCGCGCTCGACCTGCGCCGCTCGCTCCTCGACGGGCTGGTGCGCGCGCGTCGCGGAGACGGCGCCGCGGGCGCGGCGGCGCTGCGCAGGGTCGACGGCCGGATGATCGACGCGGCGCAGAACGTCGAGGCGTGGTGCGGGCTCGCGGCGACCGAGGCCCGCGCCCAGAGCGACGACCCCGCGGGGCGCGCGGTGGTGGCGATGTCTCGGGTGGTGCGCGCGGCGTCGACGGGGGCGCGCTGGGCGCGCACGGGGCTCGCGTGCGACGAGGCCGAGTCGCGCGAGGCGGCGGTGCGCTCGCTGGTGGGCAGGGTGGACGACCCGCAGCGGCTGGCCGACGCGATCGACGCGCTGCCCGAGGGCCACGCGCTGCGCCGCGACCTCGCGCGACGTCTGCGCGACATCGCGCCGTTGCACGGGGGCATCCACCGGTGGCGCTCGCACCTGGGCGACCTCGACGACGCCGAGGCGATGCTGCTCCCTGTCACGCGCGACGAGGGCCCGGCGACCTTGCGGGTGACGGTGCTCGCGCCCCTGTCGGGCCCCGCGGCGGCCTACGGGGTCGCGTGCGTGCGCGCGGTGCAGCTCGCGTTCACGGGCGAGAGCGCGGTGGTGGTCGAGATCGTCGACGAGGTCGAGGGCCTCGACGCGACGCTCGATCGCTGGGCGACCGCGCCTCCGCCGGTGGTGGTGGGTCCCGCGCTGGAGGACCACGCGCGCGCCGTGGCCGAGCGGCTGCGCGAGACGCCGACGCGGGTGTTCTTCCCGGTGCCTCCGCCAGAGGGGGCGGCGCGGCGCGAGGGATTGGTGAACGTCGGCCCGTCGCCGGAGCGAAGGGCCGAGCTGATGGTCGACGCGTCGCGCGCGATGGGCTTGCGGGTGACCTTCGTGGAGGGCACGGCCGGGGGCGCGCAGTCGTGGGCGACGCTCCTGCGCAGCGAGATGGCGTCGGAGGCGGTCACCGTGACCCGCACTGCGGCGGCGGGCCCGACGGTGACGCGGGTGATGTTCGGCCTCTTCGCGATGGACGGTCGCGCGCGGCTCACGGGCGACGAGGGCGCGCTGGCGCGGCGGCGGGTGCTCGACGCGCGCGCGGCGCCGGCGGGGTCGCTCGGGCACTGGGTGGGCGCCCCCGCGGGGAGCGCCTTCGCCCGCGTGCAGGAGGCCTTCTGCGCGCAGACGGCGCGGCCTCCGGGGGAGCTCGCGCTGCTCTACCACGACGCCGCGCGGGCGGTGTTGGAGTCGACGCGCGAGGCGCCGCGGGAGCGCGCCCTCGCGGTGACCGACCAGGGCGAGCCCGAGCTCGTGCAGGCGTGGGTGCGCGACGCCGACGACGCGGCGGTGTCTGCGGTGGCCGCGGCGCGGCCGTGCCCGTCGGCGCCGTAGAACGCGCCGCTACCGCGCGACGGCGTCGACGGCGGCCTGACCGAGGCGATCGCGCAACTGCGCGAGGTACAGGCTCCCTGGCTCGACGGCGTGGCCGGTCTCGTCCCAGTACGCGTCGCCGCCGCGGCGGCCGACGCGCGCGCCGATGACCCAGTTCTGCGAGGTCGGCGGAGAGGCCACCACCAGCGCGTCGGCGGTGACGTTCCACAAGACCGACTCGGCACCGCCCCAGCCGTGGCCGTCGCTCGTGCGGTTCTCGTTGTGGATCTGGATCTCGTGCTCGCGAACGCGGTCGTAGAGCAGGCCCGTGCTCCAGTCGCTGTGCATCTCGGAGCTCGTGTACGAGCGCGTCGCCTCGCACTGAAGGAACACGTTCGGCCCCATGGTGGTGCTGCCCGTCACGAAGGCGTGGCGCGCGTGGTCGGCGCGGCACCGCTGCACCAGCACGAACTGACCGCCGTCGATGTCGAAGGCGTAGCGGCGCCCGCCCGACACCTCGGACACCGGGTTGATGTACGCGCTGTCCTGCACGGTCACCCGCACGGCGCCGTTGCCCAGCACCACCGCGCTGCGCGCGAAGTGCTCGGCGGTCACGTCCCTCACCCAGACGTCTTCGGCCGCGTGCACCTCGATGAAGTGCCACGCGTGGTCTTCGTCGGTGGAGTTCCGGTGGAAGCTGTCTCCCCGCAGCTTCTCCACGCCGACGTTCGACACGCGGTCGCCCGCGTCGAAGCGCGCGAGGGTGGCGCCGCCGAAGTCATCGTCGATGGAGAAGGTCAACGGCGCGTCGAGCACCACCTCGTCTCCGCGCAGCGCCCTCACCGCGCGCTCGGCGTGCATCTCGCGCCCCGCCCTCCACTCGTCGCCGCCCGGGATGCACGTGGCGTACGGACGGTCCGAGGTGTCGTAGCGGGTGCCGCGGGTGTTGCACGCGTCCATCCCGACGCGGTCGATCCACGACTGCGTCCACCGTCGGGTGATCACCACGCGGTCGCCGACGCGCAGGTCGCTCGCGTCGCGCACCGTCACCCGCGACGTGCCCGAGGGGACGTACCGATCCGTGATGTTCCGCTCCGTGCGCGGCATGCGATCCACCGCGCGGCCCGCGACCTCGAGGGTGGTGGGCTTGGAGTTCTGCCCGCCCTGCCTCCGCGTGTCGTAGAGCACCGTGCCGTTGGGCCCCGCGCCCGCGCCGCGCAAGACCACCCCGTCGCGGTTGATCCGCAGCGTGTCCGATACCTGGAAGCGCCCCGCGCGCAGCTCCACCGCGCCGCGAAAGCCCCGTCGGTCGCGCGGCATCCGGCCCACGCGGTCGATCGCGTCTTGAATGCGCCGCGTGTCGTCTCCCGCCGACGGAGAGAGCCTCACCACGGCGTCGACGCGAGGGAGCGCGACGCCTCCGCCGCCGTAGCCCGCGTAGGAGAAATCGGGCACGCGGTCTCCGCGCGCGGTGCGGTCGTACACGAGCGAGCCGTCACTGCCCCAATGGACCCAGCGCGAACGCGGCCCGTTGCCGGGACGCGCGAGGCGGTGCGCGGCGATGGCGGGAGGGTCGCGGTCGAGGTCGCGGTCCGTGTCGCGGGCGCTCAGGGGGAGGTCGAGCGTGGGCTCGACGTCGTCGACCTCGACGCCCGCGCCGCACGCGGAGAGCGAGAGCGAGAGCGCGACGGCCCAGCGAGCGAAGCCCTGCATGACCGCGTCGCGGTGCAACGCGCGAGCCCGCTCTCCGCCGCGGGATTCACGGCAGATCGTGGGTGGGAGCGCGCGCCCATGGGCGGAGAGTGTCCACCAGCGCGGGTCACTCTCGTCGGGCGCGGCGGGCGCCTCCGCCGACCAGCCACAGGCGCACGTCGATGGGCCCCTCGCCCGGCGCGTCGAGGGCCTCGCTCAGCCCGAGGAGCTCCGCGGCCCGCGGGGCGATGGCGAGCGCGCGTCGGAGCGAGGCGCGGGCTTCGGGGCGTGCGCCGCGCCCTGCGAAGAAGACGGCGTCGTTGTAGCTGCGCCACAGGAGGTACTCGCGGGTCTTGGGCGCGTCGAGGTCGCCGGGCCGCTCTCCGAGCGCGCGCACGAGGGCGTCGTGGGCGGCGAAGTGCGCGACGGCGGTGGCGCGCACGGCCGCGAGGGTGGTGGGCTCTCCGCGCAGCTCGGCGAGCACGCCGCGCGGGAGCACGTAGGGGATCATCGCGATGAGGTTGTGCGGGTCGAGCTCCACGCGCAGGGGCCGGGCCTGGGCGAGCTCGGTGAGGGTGTCGGTGCGCGGCGCGCCGTGCGAGAGCTGGTCGAGCACCAGCGCGCGCAGCGAGGGGTCGCGCGCGAGGAGCGCGTTGGTCGCGCCGGGCCACGGGAGGAAGGGCACCATCACCAGCGAGACGTCGGGCCGCTCGCCCTCGACCTGCGCGGCGTAGCGAAGGCGAAACGCCGTCTCGGGCGCGTAGGCGAGCACCGTCGCGCGCGGAGGGACGCTCGACCACGCCGAGGCGGTGATGACCTCGGGGGCGTCTCCGCGGTCGGGGGCGGTGGCGCGCCACGCGCTGAGCGCGGCGGGCGCGAAGGCGAGCGAGGGCGCGGCGACGAGGGCGGCGACGAGCACGGCGCGGGCGGCGCGAGACGGGCCTTCGGGGGCGGGCGGCGCGTTGGCGATGGCCGCGAGGGCGCGCGACGAGAAGCCCGCGCCGAGCGCGCCGAGCGCGACCACGGCGGGGACGAGGTAGCCCGCGGCGTCGGGGTTGTGCGCGACGAAGCCGAGGGAGGCGCGCGCGGCGACCCCCGCGAAGGCGACGAGCGCGAGGGCGAGCGCGTCGTCGCGCGTGTCGCGGGCGGCCTCGTCGCGGCGGCGCACCACGAACCACAGGCCCCCCACCGCGGCGAGGAGGCCGAAGGGCGTGAGGCTCGTGCCCGCCCAGTCGAGCACGTCGAGGAGGTTCTCCCCGAAGGTGCCCGGCACGCCCGCGCCGATGTTCTTCTGGAACGCGCGGGCGGTGACCGTCCACCAGAGGTCACCGACGGTTCGGACCCGAACGATGCTCGCGGCGGCGCGCGCGCGCAGCGGCAGGAGCGCGTAGGGCAGGAGCCCGATCACGCCCAGCACCGCCCAGGGAATGAGCCCGCGACGGAGGGCAGTGAAGCCTCCGCGACGGAGGCGATCTCCGAGCGCCCAGAGCGCGGCGGGCGCGGTGGTGATGGCGATGAAGTGGTGGTTGGCGCCTCCGAGCGCGTGGAGGAGCACCGACGCGCGGGCCCGCGCCGCGGGGGAGAGCGAGGGCGCGCGCGAGGCCGCGAGGAGCGCCACGCCGAGGAGCCCGGCGAGGGCGTAGACCTCGACGCGGGTGGCCTGCGCGAAGGGCGCGACGCCGAGCACCGAGAGGAGCGCGGCCCCGAGCGCGAGGGGCGCGGCCCAGCGGTGGAGCGCGGGAGACTCCGCGAGCGAGGCGCGGGCGAGGCGGTGGGTGAAGCCGAAGGCGAGGCGACCTGTGAGGCCGAGGCAGAGGCCCGACATCAGCGCGACGCGGAAGGGCACGGGCCCGAGCGGGAGCATCCGCGCGAGGGCGCTCACGGCGACCCAGAGGGGGTGGCCGGGCGGGTGCGTGACGCCCACGCCCATCGCGGAGGTGGCGAGCTCGGGGGCGTCGAAGAAGCCCATGGAGCCGCCCGCGCCGAGGAGGCCGAGGGCCGCGGGGAGCGCGAAGGCGAGGTCGGCCGCCCAGGCGGGAGGTGACGCTGGAGGGGGCGCGGGCGGGGCGGCGTCGGGGTCGGGCATCGACGGCGCGCGACGCTACCGCGGGGGCGCGGGGCTTGTCGGGCTCTTTCAACGCGGAGACGCGCGAGGCATCATCGCCGCGCGAAGCGAACCGTGGGAACGACAGAGGGAGCGACAGGGATGAGCGTTGGGAGAGTGATGGTGTTTGGTGTGGTGATGGTGGCGGCGCTGGGGTGCAGCGCGTCGCGGCAGCGGGTGGACTACCGCTACGCGGGCCACGACCAGGCGACCATGACCGACGTGAACGTGGTGCCGGGGCCGATGCCGGCGAACGAGTCGTTCACGGGGAGCTTCTCGTCGCCGCAGATCGGGGACGTGTTCCTGGAGCAGACGGGCGACTCGGTGGTGGGTCAGTACTCGTACCCGCGCGGGGCGTGCCGCGCGACGGGGCGCATCGAGGGCCGCGTCGAGGGCAACCTCCTGCGCTTCTCGTGGACCGAGAGCCAGCGCTCCTGCGGCCGCCTGGGCCTGCTGCGCGGCAAGGGGTACTTCCTCTTCTGGGTCGACTCGGCGGGCAACGGCCGCGCGAACGGCCAGTGGGGCTTCAACGACAACGAGACCGGCGGCGGCCCGTGGTCGCTCTTCCGCGACCGCGTGCGGCGTCAGCCCCCGGCCGAGGAGCACAACAACGACGGCGCCTTCAGCGACGACCCCGTGAGCGGCGGCGCCGACGCGGGCGCCAGCGGCAACTGACCCTCCCTCCCTCCGACGCTCCCCGTCGCTACTTCTCGTCGTCGCCGAGGGGCGGCGGGGGGAGCGTCTCGCCCGTAGGGTTCACCGACGAGCGCGGCTGCTCCACCGTCGCCTCGTCTTCATCATCGAGGGCCGCGTGGGCCTCCCCCGGCTGCGGCTCGGTCTGGATCGGGATCTGCCGCGTCTCTTCGAGCGAGGGCCGCGACCGCCGCGGCGCGTCTGACTCGTCCATCACCCGCACCACCACGGCCGTGACGTTGTCTTCGCCGCCGTGGTCGTTGGCGAGGGCGACCAGCGTGCGGCACGCCACCTCGGGCTCGTCGTCGCGCAGCACCGACGACAGGATCTCGTCGTCGGAGACCATGCCCGAGAGCCCGTCGGAGCAGAGCACGTAGACGTCGTCGAGCTGCGCCTCGTCGGAGACGAGGTCGACCATCACCGCCTCGGTCATCCCGAGGGCGCGGGTGATGACGTTGCGCGGGAGCTCGTCCCTCTGCTCGGGGGGCAGGTCGGGCATCGCGCGGAGGTACTCGTTCACCAGCGAGTGGTCTTGCGTGAGCTGACGGATCTGCCCGCCCCGCACGCGGTAGCACCGAGAGTCTCCGACGTGGCCGACGTAGACCCTGCCCGACTGCGGGAGCACGAGCATCCCGACGACGGTGGTGCCCATCCCGCGGTGGTCGGGGTTGCGCGCGCTCTCTTCGTAGATCGATCGGTTGGCGACCTTGATGCTGGTGATGAGCCGGTTCTCTTCGAGCGAGAGCGACGGGTCGAAGTGGAAGGGCCACGTCGCGTCGTCGCGCATGGTGCTGTCGAAGAAGGCCCCCATGGCGTCTGCGGCCATGCGAGACGCCACGGCGCCGGCGCGGTGGCCGCCCATGCCGTCGGCGACGAGGTAGAGCCCGTGGCGATCGAGGACCGCGAAGCTGTCCTCGTTGTGCTCTCGGAGGAGCCCCACGTCGCTGAGACCGGCTGCGAGGACCTTCAGCGCCACACCTTTTCGCGAGCGTTTCACCTCGCCGCGAGGGTGTCAAGACGTTGACGCCCGCGGAACCCCTAGGGAAATGGGCACTTTCGCGCGACCGCGGGGCCGTGCTAGCGACCACCGCTCACCGAGGAGACACCCCATGGCACACCGCATCGCAATCCTCCCCGGAGACGGGATCGGCGCCGAGGTCACGCGCGAGGCCGTGGCCCTCTTGGAGATGGTCGACCGCGCGCGGCCCCTGGGGCTGTCGCTGTGGCACCTCGACCTCGGGGCCGACCGCTACCTGCGCGACGGCACCACCATGCCGGCAGAGACCTTCGACGAGGTGAAGTCGACCTGCTCGGCGGTGCTCCTCGGCGCGCTCGGCGACCCGCGCGTCCCGTCGAACGACCACGCGAGGGACATCCTCTTCGGCTTTCGCTTCGGGCTCGACCTCTACGCGAACGTGCGGCCCGTGCGCTGCCTCGACGACCGCCTCTGCCCGCTCAAGGGCCGCGCCGCGAGCGACGTCGACATGGTGGTGTTCCGAGAGAACACCGAGGGGGTCTACGTGAACGTCGGCGGCCAGGTGCGCCGCGGCACCCCCGACGAGATCGCCATCAACGAGGACATCAACACCCGCCGCGGCGTCGAGCGGATCATCCGCGCGGCCTTCGACTACGCGGTGAAGCACGGCAAGCGGCGCGTGCACATGGCCGACAAGTCGAACGCGATGAAGCACGCGCACGAGCTGTGGCTGCGCGTCTTCCGCGAGGTGGCGAAGGAGCACCCGTCGATCGAGCCCGTGCACGTCTACGTCGACGCGCTGTGCCTCTACATGGTGCAAGACCCGTCGAGCATCGAGGTCGTGGTCACCAACAACCTCTTCGGCGACATCGTGACCGACCTCGGCGCGGCGCTGCAGGGCGGGCTCGGCATGGCGGGGAGCGCGAACATCCACCCGGGGCGCACCCTGGGCCTCTTCGAGCCCGTGCACGGCTCGGCGCCCGCCCTCGCCGGAAAGGACCGCGCGAACCCCTTCGCCGCGGCGCTCACCGTGGGGATGATGCTCTCGCACCTGGGGGTGCCCGAGGTCGAGGGGCACATCGAGGCGGCCGTGCGCGAGTGCCTCGCCGCGGGCGCGTGCACCGCCGACGTGGGCGGCGCGCTCGGAACGCGCGCGGCGGGAGAGGCCCTGCGCGAGCGCCTCGGCGACCGGCTCTAGCCTTCGACCGAGCGAGGTCCGCGCGCCGCGAGGAGCGCGAAGACCGCGAGGCCCACGGTCGCCCACGCCGCGCCGCGCGAGGCCGACGCGAGCGCCTCGGGAGAGACCCGCGTCGACGCCCACGCCGCGAGCGCCGCGAGGCCAAGCGCCGCCGCGCCCGCGGGCACCGCGCGCGAGAGCGCGAGCCGCACCCACGCCGAGGGGTGCACGCGCGAGAGACGGCGACGTCCGACCTCGGCCGCCGCGGCCCACGCGCAGCCCTTCGCGACGAGGAGGGCCACGCCCAGCATCTGGAGCGTCACCGACGCCTCGACGCGCTCGGCGCGCGCGCCCGGCACGCACCACCCGCCCATGAGCACCGCCGCGAGGAGCGCCCCGCGCGCCACGGCGAGCGCACGGCGCGACGCGGTGAGCGCGGGCGTGGCGTCGTCGTCTCCGTCGCGCGCGAGCGGCGCGAGGAGGGCCGCCGCGCCGAGCGCGAGGAGCGCGGGGTCGCGCAGGAGGTTCCACCGCCACGGGGTCGCGCCCTGGGCCGACACGACCGCGTGGGTGCGCGTGCCGGCCCCGTGCATCGCCGCCGCCGCGAGCGCGAGGGCGCCGGGCACCTCGAGGAGCAGCCTCCGCCCCGCGGAGGTCACCGACGCGCGCCAGCCCTCGCCCTTCGCCGCGATCATCGCGAGCGCCACCGCCGCGAGCGACACCACCGCCTGCGACGCGACGAGGTCGGGGTCGAGCGCCACCAGCGTCGGCCCCGCGGGCAGGGCGAGCGCGGTCACCGTCACCGCCGTCGGCGCGACCCACCCCCGCGACGCGGAGCGCGCCGCGTCGACGAGCCGCGCCCACGTCGAGCGCGCGTCGCGGGCGTCGTCGTCGCGGCGCAGACCCATCGCGAGCCACCGCAGCGAGGCCGGGGCGCCCGCGTGCGCGCCGAGCGCCACCGCGAGCAGGAGCGCCGCGAGCACCAGGGTGAAGAAGCCGTCGCTCGACAGTCCACCGCGGGTGACGGCGAGGGGCACGCGGCGCTCTTCGAGGACCTCCCCGCGGCGCAGCGCGAGGGTGGCCGTCGCGCGGTCGCGCCCGGGCCTGAAATCGCTCGGAGACTCCAGCCGCAGCCCGTCGAGCGAGACGAGCACGTCGCCCGACGCGACGCCCACGGACTCGGCGATGGAGCCCGACGCCACCGACGCGACCGCGAGCCCTCCCTCGGGCACCTCGGTCTCGGCGAGGGTGAGCCCGAGGGCCGAGAGCGCGCGGTCGGCCTCGCGCCGCGCGGCCATCTCCCCGGGGAGGTCGCGCGGCCCGGAGTGCAGGTCGATCACCACGCCGCGCAGCGGGCGCGCGGTGGAGAGCGACGCGCCCTCGGCGGTGTCGACCTGGAGCGAGACGCCCGCGCCCGGCCCGAGGAGCGACACCGTCGCGTGGCGCGGCGAGGCCGTCGCGCGCTCGCCGGGGCACTGCGTGAGCGCGCGGAGCATCGCCGGGGTGAGCACGAACTCGAGGTGGTCTCCGCCGGAGATCACCACGGAGTGAGAGCGGTCGGTGGCGTAGCTCGCGGGGCGCGACTCGCCGGTGGTGGGGTCCCACACGGCGTCTTCGGGAGGGTCTCGGAGCTCCAGAGAGACGGGGCGCGCGCAGGGGCCGAGGCCGGGGCGCGAGAGGCGGCCCGTGACGCGCACGGTCACCCGGCGGATGTCTTGCGGAGAGGGCAGGCCCGCGGCGTGGAGCACCACGCGCTCGCCGGGCTCCATCACACGGGGGCTGAGGTCGGTCAGCCCGAGGACCTCGTGCGTAGGCTGGGTCTCGCAGGCCCCGAGGAGGAGGGCCGCCACGAGATACGCGGCGGCGCGCGCGGAGGTCGGTCGCTTCGGCACACGGTGGGATCACCACGGCGCGCGGGCCCGGGGGAAGTTTTCGGCGCGGGCGCGGGGCGGTTCCCGGCGGGTGCTCAAGCGTGTTATCGCCCTACGGCCAACGGAACCGCCCCGCGGCGGTCGCACACGAGGGACGCGCGTTGACGATGGGTCAGGTCTTCACGGTCATCATGGCCGGCGGTTCAGGGACGCGCTTCTGGCCCGCCTCGCGCCGGCTCCGCCCGAAGCAGTTCCTCCCGCTGGGCGACGGCGTCACACCGCTCCTCACGGCCACCGCGCGGCGGGTCTCCTCCCTCTCTCCCGCCGACCGCACCCTGGTGGTCACCCGCGCCGACCTCTCCGACGCGACGCACGAGGCCCTGCCCGACCTGCCCGCGGAGAACGTCCTGCTCGAGCCCGTGGGCCGCAACACGGCCCCGTGCGTGGCCTGGGCCACGGCCACCATCGCGCGCCGCGACCCGAAGGGCGTCGCCATCGTGCTCGCCGCCGACGCGCACATCGCCGACGAGCCCGCCTTCGTGGCCGCGCTCTCCACCGCCGTCGAGGCCGCGGCGCAGGGCTCCATCGTGACCCTGGGCATCAAGCCCACGCGGCCCGAGACGGGCTACGGCTACCTCCACGTCGGAGAGGCCCTCGACGGCGCGCCCGAGGGCGTGCGCGTGGTGAAGGCCTTCGTCGAGAAGCCCGACGCGGCGCGCGCCGAGGCCTTCGTCGAGGGCGGCGCCCACCTCTGGAACGCGGGGATCTTCGTGTTCCGCGTCGACGTGATGCGCGACGCGGTGGAGCGCTTCCTCCCCGCGGTGTCGGCGGCGTTGGAGCGCTTCGACGCCGCGGCGGCCGAGGGCCGCGAAGACGCGGTGGTGCGCGAGCTGTACCCCACGCTCCCCAACGTCTCGGTCGACGTGGGCGTGATGGAGAAGGTCGGCCCCGTCGCGGTGGTGCCCGTCGACTGCGGCTGGAGCGACGTGGGGAGCTGGCAGGCCGCGTGGGAGCTCGGCGCGCGCGACGCGATGGGGAACGTCTCCCGCGCCGACGCGGTGCTCCCCGACGCGCGCGGCAACGTGGTGGTGGCGCCCGCGGGCAAGGTCGTGGCGCTCATCGGCGTCGACGACCTGGTCGTGGTCGACACCCCCGACGCGCTGCTGGTGGTGCCCCGCTCCCGCGCGCAGGACGTGAAGAAGGCCGTCGACGCCCTCGCCGCGGCGGGGCGAGACGAGGCGCTCTGATCGGTGCTCTCACTCGACCCACTGGGTCGAAGCCCGATCCCCCTACCGCAGGCGATGAAGCAATGAACCCACAGATCTTTCGCGAGTACGACATCCGCGGCAACGCCGAGCGAGACCTCACCGACGACCTCGCGCGCGACCTCGGCCGCGCCCTCGGGTCGCTCTACGCCGAGCGCGGCCTCCGCCGGATCATGGTGGGCCGCGACTGCCGCGTGTCGTCGCAGCGCCTCCGCGACGCCCTCGTCGAGGGCCTCCTGGAGACGGGCCGACAGGTGGTGCGCGTCGAGGTCGGCCCCACGCCGCTCCTCTACTTCGCCGTGCACCACCTCGACGCCGACGGCGGGATCATGGTCACGGGCAGCCACAACCCGCCCGAAGACAACGGCTTCAAGATGCTCGTGGGCAAGGGGACCATCCACGGCGACGAGATCCGCGCGCTGCGCGAGCGCATCGAGCGCAGGGACTTCGTGCGCGCCCCCGGCGGCCACGTCGAGGACCGCGAGGTGGGCCCGCTCTACGTCGAGTGGATGAAGGGCAACGTGAAGCTCGCGCGCACCGACCTGCGGATCGTGGTCGACGCGGGCAACGGCGCCGGCGGCCCCCTCGCCCTCGCGTGCATGCGCGCCCTCGGCCTCGACCCCGAGGCGCTCTACTGCGAGATGGACGGGCGCTTCCCCAACCACCACCCCGATCCCACGCTGCCCGAGAACGTGGCCGAGCTCATCGAGCGGGTGCGCGCGACGCAGGCCGACGTGGGCATCGCGTACGACGGCGACGCGGACCGGCTCGGGGCCATCGACCACGAGGGCGAGATCGTGTGGGGCGACAAGCTCATGGTGGCCTTCGGCCGCTCGGTGCTCGAGCGCCACCCGGGCGCGGCGATCCTCGGCGAGGTGAAGTGCTCGCAGACGCTCTACGACGACATCGCGAAGCACGGCGGCCGGCCCATCATGTGGAAGACCGGCCACTCGCTCATCAAGGCGAAGATGAAGGAGGAGAAGGCCCTCCTCGCGGGCGAGATGTCGGGGCACCTGTTCTTCGCCGACCGGTACTTCGGCTACGACGACGCGATCTACGCCTCGCTGCGGCTGCTGGAGATCCTCGCGGCCTCGGACAAGCCCCTGGCCGAGATGCTCTCGGACCTGCCGAAGACCTTCGTGACGCCCGAGATCCGCGTGGCCTGCCCCGACGAGCTGAAGTTCTCGGTGGTGAAGCGGGTGCTCGACCACTACCGCGGCACGCACGAGGTCTCTGAGGTCGACGGCGCGCGGATCAACTTCGGCGACGGCTGGGGCCTGGTGCGCGCGTCGAACACGCAGGCGGTGCTGGTGCTGCGCTTCGAGGCCAACAGCGAGCAGCGCCGAGACGCGCTGCGCCGCGAGGTCGAGGACGTCGTCTCGCGCGCGAGGGAAGAGGGCTGAGATGGGCTGCGTCGTCGGCGTCGACCTCGGCGGCTCGGCGATCCGCGTGGGGCGCGTGTCGGGAGACGGCGCCGTCGAGGGCCTCGCGCGCGTGCGCCACGGGGGCTTTCCCCAACCGAGGGACGCCGTCGACCGCATCGTGCGCGCGGTGGAGAAATCCGCGGGCGGAGAGCCCATCGACGCCGTGGGCGTGGGCGTCGCGGCCTGGGTCGAGCGCGCCTCGGGCTACATCGCCCGCGCGCCCAACCTCGGGTGGATCGACGTCCCGCTGGGCGAGCTCCTGCACCGCAGGCTCAACGTGCCCGTGGTGGTGCACAACGACCTCAAGGCCATCGCGTGGGGCGAGTACCGCTTCGGCGCGGGCCGCCACGCGCGGGAGCTCCTCGCCGTCTTCGTCGGCACCGGCGTCGGCGGCGCGGTGATCTCCGACGGCGTGCTCCAGCTCGGCGCGCGGGGCTTCTACGGCGAGATCGGCCACGTGCGCGTGGGCCCCGACGACGGCCCGCAGTGCGGCTGCGGCCGCCACGGCTGCCTCGAGGCCTACGTGGGCGGCTCGGCCCTCGCCCGCCGCGCCGAAGAAGCGCGCGCGCAGGGCAAGCTCAAGCGCCTCGCGTCGCACACGGGCGAGGTCACCGCCGACGACCTCGAGCGCGCCGCCAACGCGGGAGACCCCGACGCCCAGCGACTCCTCGAGCAGGGCGGCGAGCTCCTCGGCCGCGTGCTCGGCTCGATGGTGACCTTCTTGAACCCCGACGTGCTGCTCCTCGGCGGCGGCGTCTGGGCGTCGAGCGAGCACGTGAAAGACGCCGTGCGCCTCGGCATCGACCTCACCTCGCACCCTGACTTCCGCCGCTCTGTCCGCATCGTCGACGGAGCCCTCGGCGACCGCGCCGGCGTCCTCGGCGCCGCCGACCTCGCGCGCACGGCCCAGTCGCCGTGGCACGACGAGAACACCCGCCCCCGCTGACCTCTCCCCCTCCGCGCCTCGGGTCTCCCCGCGAATGGCCATCGCGGCGAGCCGTCGCGCCCGCGCGCGCCCCGACGACCGACAGGCCGTGGGCGTTTCGTCACGCCTGGGTCTAGACAATGGACAAACCATGAACAAGAATCGCCACCCATAGACAATCTCTACGCATCCCCCACGCTTCGCGGCGCCCTGGGGACGGAGGTCGACGGCGATGGTCATGCACACGCGAGATGAGGGACTTCGGCACGACGCGGTGGTGTTCGAGGCGAGCGCGCAAGACGCTCCGCCGCCGAGCGACGCGCCTCCGGCGCCGCGCAAGAAGCAGCGGCGTGGCTTCGCCGCGATGGACCCGGCGAAGCAGCGCGAGATCGCCTCGAAGGGGGGCCGCGCCTCTCACGCCGCGGGCACGGGCCACGAGTGGAGCTCCGACGCCGCGCGCGTCGCGGGCCGCAAGGGCGGCCTGGCCTCGCACGGCGGCCGCGGGCGCAACGCGCCGCCCAAGCGAGAGGTCAGCGCGGCTCCCGCGACCTCACCCGACGCGAAGCCCAGCTCGCGGTAGCGCGCACCGCCGCGTCGGGGTCTCCCTCGGCCGCGCGCGACAGCACCGGCAGGTGCACCCTTCGTCCAACGTTGCCGAGAACGTTCGCCGCGTTGCGCGCGAGTCCCGCGCGGCCCGGGCGCGCGAGGGGCGTGCCCTCGGTGAGGGCCTTGTAGCGGGCCTCGTCCATCTCCAGCAGGTCACTCACTGAAACGCCTTCCCAGCGCGGGTCGGGCGCGAAGTCTCGCGTGCTCTCCAGCGACGGAGGCGCCGTCCGGTTGTACGGGCACACGGCCTGGCAGTCGTCGCAGCCGAAGAGCCTGTCGCCCATCGCCTCTCGCAGCGTCGGGTCGACCTCGCCCTCGTGCTCGATGGTGAGGTACGAGACGCACCGCCGCGCGTCGAGCACCCACGGCGCGACGAAGGCCGACGTGGGGCACGCGTCGAGGCAGCGGGTGCACGCGCCGCAGCGCTCCTCCATGGGCGCGTCGGGCGCGAGCGCGAGGTCGGTCACCACCTCTCCGAGCAGCAGCCACGAGCCCAGGCCCGGCGCGATCACCAAGCCGTTCTTTCCGACGAACCCGACGCCCGCGCGGCGCGCCCACGCGCGCTCCAGCACCGGCGCGGTGTCGACCATGGGCCGCGCCTGCGCGCCGAGCGACTCGCGCATCCACGCCGCGAGACGTCGCAGCCGGCGGCGCACGAAGTTGTGGTAGTCGCGGCCGCGGGCGTAGCGCGCGACGGCGGCGCCCTCGACGGGGGAGGGCTCGTCTCCGCGGTGGTAGGCCAGCGCGCAGACCACCACCGAGCGGGCGCCGTCGAGCACCGCGGGGCCGTCGACGTCGCGGCGCGCGTCGGCGTTCGCGGCGAGCCAGCCCATGGAGCCATGCAGGCCGGCGGCGATGAAGGCGCGGTAGCGCTCCCAGTCTTCGTCGAGGGGACCGGCCGACGCGACGCCCGCGAGGTGAAAGCCCAGGCCCTTGGCGCGAGCCTTCACCGCCGCGGTGGCGGCCTCGGGGGTCACTCGTCCTCGTCGCGCTCGAGCTCGGGGAAGCGCGGCGGACGCTCGACCTGCAGCGCGCGGAGCTGGCTCCACGCCTCGTGGTCGGGCGGGGTCTCTTCGGGCACCGAGCCGTCGCGCGCCCACACCGGCGCCTGCGACGCGCTCAGGGTCTCGACCTCCGCGGCGAGCTCTTCGACGCGGGCGCCGCCGAGGCGCGCGGCGCTCTCGATGTCGTTGCGCATGGGCTCGTCGGGCGAGAGCAGGCCCGAGAGGGCCTCGATGGACTCGAAGGCGCGGCCGAGGTCTCCCGCGGCGGCGGTGAGCGTCCGCTCCAGCCGGTTGAAGCGCCGGCGGAGGTCTTCGCTCTCGCTCTGCATCACCTGTAGCTCGCTGGAGGTGCGCTCGACCTGGAGGAGGAAGGTGTCGCGCTCGCGCCGCAGGTCGAGCACCTCGCGCACCAGCGACTCGGGCGTCTCGACGTCCTGCTCGAGGGGGACGCGGGCGAACTCCAGCCGCGCGCGCGCGCCGTCGGTGGTGAACACCCCCCGCTGCGCGGCGACCTCGGACTCGAGCCACGCGCGCTCTTCGAGCAGCGTGAGGAGGTTGCCCTCCTCCTCCTCCCAGGGGATCTCGAAGGCCACCGCGTCGGCGCTCACGAGAACGGTGACGGGCACCCACCGGTCGGTGAGCACGGCGCTCGCGCGGTCGACGAGGAACTTCAAGATCCTCCGCGCGGCGGGCGGGTCGGCGTGGAAGACGCCCCCGGGCGAGCGGCACTCGACGCGCACGCGCACGCCCGCGTCGTAGACCTCGTCGGCGACGGTGTAGAGCAGCGACACCGCGTCGACGGGCACGCCCGGCCCCGGGTCGAGCACGCCGCCGTAGAGGGCGTGGATCTGAAAGAGCGCGACGTGCAGGGCCTTGAGCTCCGCGGCGAGGGGCTCGAGCGCGCGCACCCGGTCGCCGCCCAGCGCGCGGAACTCTCGCTGCACCCGGTCGGCCGCCGCCTGCACCGCGGAGAGCAGCGGACGCGTCATGCGCTCGCGCACGTCGTCGTCTCGCTCTCGACTCTCCGCCTCGGGCTCCGCCAGGCCCGCCGCCTTCGCCATCTTCGTTCTCCGAACGCCCGATCATCCCCCGAGAGTCCGTGTGTCGTCCAATGCACACCTCCACAGGAGCGCCGAGACGTGGGAGACACCGCCTATGCCGCGCGCCCGCCCGCTCGCGCTCCTGGCCCTCGCGCTCCTCGCTTCGGCCTTCGCGTTCCCCGCGGGAACGCGGGCGCACCCGCTCGGGATGAGCTCGGTCAACCGCTACCTCGGCGTGAAGCTCCACCCCGCCGAGGTCGAGGTCGACTACCTCCTCGACCTCGCGGAGCTCCCAGCCTACGCCGAGATCGAGACCCTCGACGCCGACCACGACGAGCGCGTCACCCCCGCCGAGCGCGACCGCTACCTCGACGGTCTCGTCCCGCGGATCACCGCCGCGATCACCCTCACCGTCGCGGGCCAGCGCCTCGCCCTCACCCCCCGGCTGCGCGCCATCGAGGCCCCGCCCGGCCAGAACGGGCTGAGCACCCTGCGCCTCATCCTGGAGTTCCGTGCGCCCCTCCCCCGCGTGACCTCGCCCACCGTCACCGTCGACGTGCGCGACACCTTCCGCACCGAGCGCGGCGGGTGGCGCGAGATCGAGGGCCTCGCCTCAGACACGGCGCGGGTGACCGCCACCTCGCTCCCCGAGGGGCCGCGGGCGGGGCGCGCGCTCGCCTACCCCACGCGCGCTGGCGAGAGCGCGCTGACGCTGCGCCAGGACCACACCGTCTTCACCTTCGCCCTCGACGCCTCGCGCGCGCCAGCGATCCGCGCCGCGCCCTCCATCGACCGACGTCCCGGCGCGAGCGAGGGCGCGCGGCTCGCGGCGGCGCTGCGCGATCCGTCACGGAGCGTGGGCTTCATCCTCTCGGCGCTGGCGCTCGCCTTTGCGCTCGGCGCGGGCCACGCGCTCTCGCCCGGGCACGGCAAAACCCTCGTCGCGGCCTACCTCGTGGGATCGCGCGGAGACCTCCGCCACGCGCTCCTCCTCGGCCTCACGGTGACCGTGACGCACACCGCGTCGGTGTTCCTCCTGGGCCTCTTCGCGCTCGCGGTGGAGCGCACGCTCGGCACCGAGAAGCTCCTCCGCACGCTGGAACTCCTCTCGGGGCGCGCTGGTGGCCGCGCCTCGCGCTCGCAGCTCCCGGGTCGCTGGCGTCGCTGGAGGGGTCTGCCCGACCCGGCGCCGCACCACCACCCGCACGACCACGGCGCCCTCGCGCACGACCACGGAGACGGCGTCACGCACACGCACCTGCCGCCCGAAGCGCTCTCGCTGCGCTCGCTCGTGGCGCTCGGCGTGAGCGGGGGATTGGTCCCCTGCCCCGGCGCGCTGGTGTTGTTGTTGGCGGCCATCTCGCTGCACCGCGTGGGCTTCGGGATGGTGCTGCTGGTGGCGTTCTCGCTGGGGCTCGCGACGGTGCTCACTGCAGTGGGGTCGATGTTCGTGCTCGCGCGCCGCCGCTTCGACGCGCTGCCGTTGGAGGGGCGGTTGGCGAAGGGGCTGCCCGTGCTCTCGTCGCTCGCGGTGCTGACGTTGGGCGTCGCGATCATCGCGCGCGCGGTGTGGACGCGGTGAGGGTCACCCGCTCGCGTACGACGCCAGCCGCTTGAACCTCGCATAGCGCGCCTCGACCAACTGCTCCGGCGAAGAGCCCTTCACCGCGTCGAGGCTCCGCGCCACCGCCGCTGCCACCCGCGCCGCCGCGCCCGCCGGGTCACGGTGCGCGCCCCCCGGAGGCTCCGCGATCAACTCATCCGCGACGCCCAGCGCGAGGCAGTGCTCCGCCGTCACCTTCATCGCCTCGGCCGCCTCGGGCGCGCGCGCGCTGTCCTTCCACAAGATCGACGCGCAGCCCTCGGGGGTGATCACGGAGTAGGTCGCGAACTCCAGCATCAGCACCCGGTTCGCCACGCCCAGCGCCAGCGCGCCGCCGCTGCCGCCCTCGCCGATCACCACCGCGATCACGGGCACCCTCAGCCCCGACATCACCGCGAGGCAACGACCGATGGCCTCGCCCTGCCCGCGCTCCTCGGCGCCCAGACCTGGGAACGCGCCCGGCGTGTCGATCAGCGTCACCAACGGACGTCGGAACCGATCGGCCAGCTCCATCAAGCGCAGGGCCTTCCGGTAGCCCTCGGGGTGGGGCATACCGAAATTCCTCCGCACGTTCTCCTTCACGCCGCGGCCCTTCTGGTGGCCGATCACCACCACGGGCTCGCCGCGAAAGCGCGCGAGCCCTCCCACCACCGCCGCGTCGTCGCCGTAGCAACGGTCGCCGTGCAGCTCTACGAAGTCGGTGAACATCGCCGACACGTAGTCGAGCGTGTAGGGCCGGTCGGGGTGCCGCGAGAGCTGCACCTTCTCCCACGGGCCCAGCGCGCCGAAGACCTCGCGCTCCAGCGCGCGCGCCTGCGTCTCGAGCACCGCGACCTGCGCCGCGACGTCGTCGTCTCCGCCCTCGCGCTCGGCGGCGCGCAGAGCCTCGATGCGCTGCGCCAGCTCCACGAGCGGGCGCTCGAAATCCAGCACCGCCACGTCGCTCAGCCCCGCGCGCGGAGCACTTCGAAGACCCGCACCGGCTGCGCGATGCCCTTCGGCTTGATCGGCTCCAGCTCCTGCACCTCGAAGTGGTCGCGCACCTGGATCCACGTGCTCTCGGCGATGAGCACCTGCATCCCCCTCGCGGCGGAGCACAGCCGCGCGCCGAGGTTCACCGGCGCGCCGATCACCGTGTACTGCATGGCCTTCGAGCTCCCGATGTAGCCCGCGACCACCTCGCCGGAGTTGATCCCGATCCCGATCTCGAAGCCCGGGTGCCCCGCGGCCTCGCGCTCGCGGTTGAACTCCCTCAGGTCGTCGAGCATCACCATCGCCGTGTGCACCGCGCGCACCGCGTCGTCGGGGTGCGACACCGGCGCGCCGAAGAGCGCCATGATCTCGTCGCCGACGAACTTGTCGAGGGTGCCCTCGAAGCGGAAGATGATCTCCACCATCCGCTCGAAGTACGCGTTGAGCATCGCGACGATGTCTTCGGCGCGCATCGTCTCGGAGCGAGACGTGAACCCGCGGATGTCGCTGAAGAGCATGGTCGTCGTGCGGGGCTCTCCGCCCTGCTTCATCTCGACCTTGCCCGACACCACCAGCTCCGCGATCGCGGGAGAGAGCAGCCGCTCGAAGCGCGCGCGCGCGAGGGCCTCCTGCTCGATGCGCCGCGCGAGGGCCGCGTTCGCGATGAACAGCGCGGCCTGGTTGGCGATGTTGGTGAAGAGCTGAAGGTCCTTCTCGCCGAAGGCGTTGGGGTTCTGCGAGTCGACGATCATCACGCCGAGGAGCTCGTCCTTGTGCAGGAGCGGCACGCCCATCGAGCTGCGGATGCCCGTCATGATGATGGACTTCGACTCGGAGAACCTCGGGTCGACCTTCGCGTCGCTCGAGAGCACCGCGACCTTCTGCTCGACCACCTGCCCCACCACCGAGCGCGACACCACGAACTCCTCGGGGCCCGGACGTCGCGCGCGGCTGCACCGCGGCTTCAGCTCGCCCTCCTCGAACAGCAGGATCACCCCGCGGTCGGCGAGCAGGAGCTCGAACGAGCGCTCGAGGATCTTCTCCAACAGCTTGTCGAGGTCGAGCTCAGACCCGATAGCCCGCTGGAGCTCGTACGAGATCCGCAGCTTCTCGTAGTCGCGGCGCAAGACCTCGACGTCCTGCACCGAGCGCTCGGGCAGGAACTGCTGCATCTCGGCCGCGATCTTCGTGCGGACGTGGACTCCAGCATCCCGCCGCATGATGGTCACGTTGCGCAGCGCCTGCAGCGGCGCGGGCGGGCGCGACGAGGGCCCGGCTGCACCCTCGGACCGAAGGCCGACGGCAGCGACGACTGCCCCCCTGACGACGACTGCCCGAGCGGCGCGGGCTGCTGCATCGGCGGCAACGGCGGCGCGGGCGGCCGCGCGGGCGCCTGCGCCAGCGGGTTCGGCCCCGTCTGCGCGCGCAAGACCGGGTTCGGCACCTGCGGCCCCTGCGCGTACGCGGGCACCGGCGCCGTCGCGCCCTGCGACATCCCCCCCGGGTACGACATCGCGCCCGTCGCCGCGGGGTCGTGGAAGACCGCGCGGGTGTTGCCGAGCGCGATCTGGTCGCCGTGCTGCAGCGCCTGCTCGCCCGCGACGCGCTGGTCGTTGATGTACGTGCCGTTGAGCGAGCCGAGGTCGCGCAGGATCCACCGCGGGCCGCGCAGCTCGACCACGCAGTGCTCCTTCGAGACGATGCGGTCGAGAAGCTGGATCGAGTTGTTGGGGTGGCGCCCGAGGGTGTTGACCGGCAGGAGGTCCCGCTCCTGCTGGCCGTCGGGGCCGATGATCACCAGCTTCGCCATGGTCTATCCGGGTCGGCGTCGAAGGATTAGCTCGCGAGGGTACGACAACCGCCCCTTCGCTGGCTACGCCTCAGGGCACCCGCTCCCCCAGCGACGCGATGCCCTGACGGATCAGGTCGGCGCGCATGCCGTACTTGAAGTTCGACCCGCGGTTGACCTCGACCTCGCGGCGCTGACCGTTGTTCGGGTCGACCACCACCTGCCGCTCGTCGTCGGCGAGGCTCCCGGCGTTGAGCCCGATCACCGAGCCGTTGGGGGTGAAGATCGCGCTGCCCGACGAGCCCCCCGAGGTCTGCGCGCTGTGCTGGAGCTTCTGCGCCGTCGCGGGCGTGGCCACGCCGTCGAAGAAGTCGGTCACGCGGTTGAGCAGGCCCAGGGTGATCGTCGCGACGGGAGATGCCACGTTCATGGTCATCCCCGGGAAGCCGTACACGAAGATCGCGTCGCCCTCGTGCAGGGCCGACAGCTCGGCGTCGGTGGCGAGGCGCACCTGGCCGGGCATCCGTGAGTCGACCCGCACCAGGCCCACGTCGTAGCCGTTGCCCCCGCTGGAGAATCTCCGGTCGCGGAAGCGCGCGTCGGCGTACGCGGGCCGCGCCGCGAGCCTCGCGCCGGGAGACTTGTTGCGCAGCGCGACGAGCCTGCCCCCGCGCGCGATCTCGTCGGTCGCGTTGTGGACGCAGTGCGCGTTGGTCGCGATGAGCGTGGGCGTCACCGCGAAGCCCGTGCAGAAGCCCCGCAGCGCGTTGCCCCGCTCGATCGCGAGGATGTACACGTTGGCCTCGTTGGCCGCCGCGATGCGCGCGCCGATGTTGCTCGCGTCGCCCGAGGGGCCCGCGACGGGCGACGACCTCCGCGGCGCGCGGTCTTCGTCGAGGAGGAGCCACGCGGCGGTGCCCGTGCCCGCCGCAGCGAGGAGCGCGAAGACCAGCACCAGGGCCTTGAGCCCCCTGTTGCCCGACGGCTGCTCGCGCCGCGCGCGCTGGAGCGCCTCGTCGATCATCAGCGCCACGGTGCGCCGGCCGACGTGCGCGCCCTGCGGCAGCGCCGACGCCGCGGCCTGACCGGGGGACGCGGGCGCGCCCGGGGGAGCGTCCATGTGCACCGCGAGGGTCGCGCCGCGGTCGACGCGCTGCGCGCCGAACGACGACGGCGACGGCATCGCGGGTGATGGCGCGGGCGACGGCATCGCGGGTGATGGCATCGCGGGCGACGGCATCGCGGGTGGCGGCGCGGGCGCGGGTGGCTTCACGGGCGCGGGCGCGGGGTTCTGCAGCGGCGTGGGCGACGCGGCGTGCGGGCGCGGCGGCATCGGCGGCAGCGGGCCCGAGCCCACCGCGGGCACCGACGCGAGGACGGCGGGCGCGGTGCCCGTCGACGCCTGCTCCACGCGCAGGCGAGGCCCTCCGCGGCCGCACTCCACCACGTCGCCGCGCACGAGGCGCGAGCGCTCGACGCGCGCGCCGTTGAGGAAGGTCCCGTTGCGGCTGTTGAGGTCGACCACCCACCACGAGCCCTGCTCGTAGAGCAGCTCGCAGTGCTTGCCCGACGCGTCGAGGTCGGCGTGCGGGTCGAAGGCGACGTCGTTGTCGGGCGCGCGCCCGACGCGCACGCGGTCGCGCTCGAAGCTGTACTCCTTACCGGAGTGGGCGCCGTACCCTGCACCAGGCGGATCATCGTCGACGCGCCCGAGACTACCGCAGCTCGGGCGTCACCCGTCCCTCGCTCGCGTCGGCGCTCACCGCGGCGTCACCCGCGTCAGCCCCTTCGACCGCCGCGCGACCGCCGCGCTCGCGTCGGCCCCTTCGACCGTCGCGCTCGCGTCGGCGCCCTCGCTCGCGGCCCCCACGTCGGCGCCCCACGCGGGGGACGGCACCTCGCCCACGTCTTCGTCCACCGCGGGCGTCGCGGCCCGGCGTCGACGACGGTGGGGCGGGCGTCGCGGGGTTGCTCCCGCGGCTGAGCGCCCACACCACCGCGCCGATCGCGAGCAGGCCGATCACCAGCGCCACCCACCCGAGGAACGACCTCCCCTCGGGCGGAGGCGGCGCGTCGTCGTCTTCGCCCATCGGGCGCACGGCGGGGCGGCCCGCGGTCACCGCCGACGAGAACTCCCCGGGCGGCATCGACGTGGCCTTCTTCACGTCGGCGCCGGGCGGAGGCAGGTCGGGGATCTTCAGCGTCGCGCCCGCGCTCCCGATGACCAGCGCCTCGACGGGCTCGCGCAGCACGAAGGGCTGGTACCCGATGGGCTCGTCGTCGGCGCCGGGCTCGTCGAGCTCGCCCTCGAAGCGCACCACCACCACGGTGATGTTGTCGTGGCCGCCCGCGTCGTTGGCGTCGTCGACGAGGCGCTGGCAGCAGTCGGCGGGCGTCTCGACGGTGGAGAGCGCCTCGTGGATCTGCGCGTTGGTCGCGAGCCCCGAGAGCCCGTCGGAGCAGAGCATCAGCGCGTCGCCCTGGCGCAGGTCGACGAACGAGAGGTCGACCGAGACCGTGTCGGCGGTGCCGAGGGCCTGCAGGATGATGTGCGCGTGCTCGTAGGTCTCGGCCTGCTCCTCGGTGAGCCGGCCGGCCTCGATGAGCTTCGAGACCAGCGACTGGTCCTTGGTGATCTGGCGGAGGCGCCCCTCGCGCATGAGGTACGCGCGAGAGTCGCCCACCTGTCCGACGAAGAGCGTCGAGCCGTACACGCCCGCCACCGTCGCGGTGGTGCCCATCCCGTGCTGGTTGCGGTTGGTCTTGGCGGCCAGGAAGATCCGCGCCCCGGCCTCCTGCACCGCGGCCACGAGCACCTGCGCGAAGTCGTCGCGGTCCTTCGGGGCGTTGCTGTCCTGCACGATCCCGTGGATCACGTCGACGGCCATCTGGCTCGCGACCTCGCCCGCGAGCGCGCCGCCCATCCCGTCGCACACCGCGAAGAGAAAGCCCCTCTCGCCGACGTCGAAGCTCCCCGACGCGAGGTCCTTCTCGCGCGCCGAGAGGTCCGCGATGATGAAGTTGTCCTCGTTGTGGTCGCGGATGCGCCCCACGTCGGTCGTGCCCGCGACGCGCACCACCACCTTCGGCAGCGGCTCCGCGGCGGGCTCCTTCGGCAGCGCCACGGGCCGCTGCGAGTCGCCGGGCTTCTCCTCGGGCTTCTCCTCGGACCTCTCCTCTAACTTCTCCTCGGGCTTCTCCGCTTCCGCTTCACCCGCGCTCGGCTCCGCGGCGGGCTGCGCGGGCTCCCCTTCAGAGGCCGGCTCCGCAGCGGGGTCCGCGGCGGGCTCCGCGGTCGCCTCGGGGCGCAGCTCGGGCTCGGAGGTCGTCTCCGGCGCGTCGGAGCGCGCGGGCGCGGGCTCGGCCTCGGGAGCCTCGGGTTCCGTCGGGGTCGCGCTCATCGCGCTCCGTCGGCGGACCCGCCGGCGCGCGGCGCGGCGTCGAAGCGGAAGAGGTGGTGGCCGATGCGGAAGATGTCGCCGTCGACGATCTCGCGCTCGCCGCGGAAGAGCACCAGGGTGCCGTTGGAGCTCCCGAGGTCGCGCACCACCACCCGGCGCTGCGCGCGGTCGAGCTTGAAGGCCGCGTGACGTCGCGAGAGGAACACGTCGTCGGTGAAGACCACGTCTCCGCTCTCGCGGCCGATCACCGTCTCGTCGCGGTAAAGGTGGAACACGTCGCGCGGCAGGCCCTCGGTGGTCTGCTGCACGAGCCGGCCGATGCGCGGCTGCTCGGGGGTGCCGAAGAGCATCACGCCGTAGTGCATCACCGGCCCGAGAGAGACCTCGGCGTCGGAGAGGAGCTCGACGCGCAGCACCTGCTGACCGACCAGCACCACGTCGCCGTGGTGAAGCTCCACGGGCTCGCGCACGCGGTAGAAGATCCCGTTCACGCTCCCGAGGTCGCGGAGGAACCACCGGTCGTTGCGCTTCTGGATCCGCGCGTGCCGCGGCGAGAGGTACGGGTCGTCGGGCAGGGTGATGTTGCCCTCGTAGCGCCCGATGTCGGTGACCGCGTTCGCGAGGTGGTGGCAGGGGCCCTCGGAGCCGTCTTTCAAGATGGTGACGAGCTGCGGGGTGGGCTGCATCGACACCGCGCCGAAGTTGTCGGTGCGCGCGTCGGTGCGACCCGCGGGCGCGGGCCCAGGCGCGGGAGACACCGCCGGAGACGCCGACACCGCGGGAGGGGAGACGGCGCGGGAGACGGCGCGGCGGGGCGCGGGGCGGGCGCGACCGCGGGAGGCGGAGGCGCGAGCGGAGCGGGAGACGGCGCGGCGAGCCCGGGGATCTCACCCGCCGCGAGGCCGCACACGCCGCAGAAGGCGACGCCGCGCTCGACCGCGCTCCCGCAGCGTGGACAGTGCACCTTGCTCGGCGCGGGCGCGGGCGCGGGCGCGGGAGACGCGACGGGCGCCGCGGGGGGAGCCGCTGGCCCTGGCCCTGGCCCCGTGGAGGCCGCGGGTTCGCCCTGCGCGAGGCCGTAGCCGCACATCCGGCAGAAGCGCTGCCCCGGCGGGTTCTCGACGCTGCACCGAGGGCAGCGCTCGAGCGACGGGGTCGGCGAGGTGGCCGACGCGTCGGTGGTGGTCGCCGGCGCAGGCGCCGAGAAGGGAGACGCGACGAGGTTGCCCTGCGTGTCGCGCAGCCTCTGGCCGCAGTCGAGGCAGTAGATCGCGCCGGTCGGATTCTGCCGCCCGCAGTTACCGCAGACCATCGGCGCGGATTGGACACTGGCGCGCCGTCCACCGTCAAGCGATACGCGGAGCGCGCGGGGCGCGTCAGGGGCCGCGGAACGTGAGCGTCAGGTAGCCGGTGCCGATGACCGACGCGACGCCGCCCTCTGAGCGGCTCACGCCGTCGCCCGTGTCGAAGGGCACGAGGAAGCGCAGCGCCTCGAGCCGCAGCATGAGCCCCACGGAGAAGAACGCGGTCATGTGGTAGCTGCCGCCGCCGAGCACGCCCGCGAGGGGCCCGAGCGTGGCGACGCCGAAGCGCTCGCCGAAGAAGGCCACGCCGAGGTCGAAGCCGCCGTAGACCTCGAGGTTGCTGCGCGGCGACCAGAGCACCCAGCGGTGCTCGAAGCGCACCTGCTGGAGCGTGGCCGACGAGAAGATGTTGCGCGCGTTGCGCACCGAGAGGTCGTACGAGAGCGCCCACTCGGCCGAGGCGACGTAGCGGCGGCCGACGCCGACGTAGAGGCCGCCGCCGCCGCCGAAGGGGCAGACGTTGTCGCCCGAGGGGCACACCGCGTCGGCGTGGAGGAGCGCCGAGGTCGAGACCGCGCCCACGACGAAGCGGTACGGCGCGAACTGGAACCCGTGCTCGCGCGGCGGAGACTGCGCGCCCGCGGCGGTCGGCGCGAGGGCGGCCGCGAGGGCCAGCGCGACCCCGTCGGGGGCGCGTCGTCGGAGGGGCCGCGGAGGCACTGCGGCGGAGCATAGGAGAGGGCGCGAGGCGGCCTCAAGCGAGCGTCGGATGACGCACGCGGGAGCACGCGAAGCGAGTGGAAATGTGTTTGTTGACAAGGTGTGGGCGGTGGGATACTCGGCCCGCGAGCGAGGCAGACGAGCGTATGGAGATTCTTCTCGACAAGCGTGCGGTCAAGCAGATCCGCCTCTCGGCGCAAGACGCGATCGAAGAGGGCGACACCGAGACGCTTCGCGACGACATCATCGACGCGTTCTCCGAGGATCAGGTCGAGGAGATCGAGCGTCGGATCGACACGGACTTCTATGACTTCCTCGGCGACACGCTGGAGGAGTGGTCGGGCGAGGACGTCGACGAGCTCTTCGACCTGCTCGAGAGCCAGCTCGCCGACGTGGGCGTCGAGGTGAAGTACGAGACCTCTGACGGCGACGACGACGAGGACGACGACGACGACGGCGGGTCCTTCGACGACGACGACGAGGACCTCGGCGACAGCGACGAAGAGCCCCTCGACGAAGACGAAGACTGAGCGCTAGCGGTCGCAGCGCCGGGGGGGCGCCGGGACCGAGCGACCACAGGCCGCGGCGCGCGTCGCGGCCCGTCGCCCGAACCGGTGACACGGGAACTCCCGCGCGAGGCGCTCCCACACGTCGCACGCGCCGGGGTCGCCCGCGCGCTCCCTGACGAGGCCCTCGTTCCAGAGCGCGTCGTCGCGCAGGAGCGAGGTCGGGAAATCGGCGTACACGAAGTGGAACGCCTCGGCCGCGGCGCGCGCGTCTCGCAGGTCATCGCGCAGGATCTCCGCGCGCAGCATCGCGCCCGCCCCGAAGCGCGGGGCGTTGTAGGTCCCGCTGGAGTACGACGGCTCGCGCACGGCGAGCATCCGGTCGAGGGCGGCCACCGCGCCCCTCGCGTCGCCGCGCGCGCGCCGCAGTCGCGCGAGCGCGACGTGTCCGTCGTCCCAGTGCGCGTTCTGCGGGTACGGCACCGCGCGCAGCATCTCGTCCCACGCGGCCTCGGCCTCGGCCGCGCGGCCCATGCGCTCGAGCCTGCGCGCGCGCTCGGCGAGCAGCGTGTCGCGCATCGCCGACGCGACGGCCTCCTCCGCGAGCAGACCCTCGATGAAGGCCACGCCCTCGGCGCCCGTCGGGTCGGCCTCGTCCCGCCGTCGCAGCAGGTGGAACATCGCGCGCCGCCCCGGCCCCGTCGTGGGGTGCGCGCGCAGGAGCTCGCCCATCGCGCGCCAGCCCGCCTCGCGCGCCTCGGCGCTCTGGCTCTGGGTGCGCATCCGGGCGACCTCGTACAGCGCGCGCGGCCCGCGCTCGTAGCGCGGCGAGGTCGACGCGACGGAGGCGTAGCGCTCCATCGCCCCGGCGACGTCTCCGCCCCGCTGCCGCGCCGCGGCGCTTCTGAAGGTCGCCTCGACGCGGTCGCGCTCGCGGGTGGTCTCCGCCGCGGCGCGGTCGTAGGCCTCGGCCGCCTCGAGGAAGCGCCCCGCGGAGTACGCGCGGTCTCCCGCGGCGAGCGCGGCGAGGTGCGCGTGAGGGCGCGTGGGCGCGCACGCGGCGAGCGCGCAGAGCGCGACCGCGACGAGGGCCGCCCGGCTCACGCGCGCAGCGCCGCGGCGACGTCGCGGACGACCGCGGCGGCGCGCGTGACGTCGTCGAGGGAGACGTCGAGGTGGGTCACGGCGCGGAGCCTCTTCGGGCCGAAGGGCGAGAGCAGCAGCCCGGCCTCCTTCGCGCGCGCGGCGAAGACGTCGGCCGCGGGGAGCGCGTCGTCGAGGTCGACCATCACGATGTTGGTCTCGGGCCGCGACGCGGCGAGACCCGGGACGTCCGAGAGCGCGTCGGCGAAGGCCCTCGCGTTGCGGTGGTCGTCGGCGAGGCGCGCGACGTTGTGGTCGAGCGCGAAGAGACCCGCGGCCGCGAGCACGCCCGCCTGCCGCATCGCGCCGCCGAGCATCTTGCGGAGGCGCCGCGCGTAGGTGATGTGCGCCGCGCTCCCCGCGAGGAGCGAGCCCGCGGGCGCGCCGAGCCCCTTCGACAGACAGAGCGACACCGTGTCGGCGGGCGCGGCGAGGGCCGAGAGCGCGAGGCCCGTCGCGACCGAGGCGTTGGCGAGGCGCGCGCCGTCGAGGTGCACCGCGAGCCCGAGCGCGCGAGCGCGCGACGCCGAGGCGACGACGACGTCGTGAGGGAGCACGCGGCCGCCGCCGCGGTTGTGGGTGTTCTCGAAGGCGAGGAGGCGCGTGCGCGGGTTCCAGTCGGCGGGGGGCTTCGCGGCGGCGTCGAGGGAGGCGGGGTCGACGACGACGTCCTTGGTGGCGACGGCGAACTGCACGCCCGCGATGGCCGCGCCGGCGCCGGACTCGTACCAGGCGACGTGCGCGCCCTCGGCGATGACCACTTCGTCTCCGGGCCGCGTGTGCACGAGCAGCGCGACCTGGTTCGCCATCGTGCCCGAGGGGACGAACACCGCCGACTCCTTCCCGAGCATCGCGGCGACGCGGGCCTCGAGCGCGCGCACGGTGGGGTCTTCGCCGTAGACGTCGTCGCCCACCTCGGCCGACGCCATCGCGCGCCGCATCTCGGCCGAGGGCCGCGTCACCGTGTCGGAGCGCAGGTCGATCATGGAGCGACCGGGTATCGCATCGAGCGGGTGCGTGTCACCCGCGCGCTTCCCTCTTGCGCGCGCCCGCGACAGTGGTAGAAGGGCGGCCCCCTTCGCCACCCTAGCTCAGTGGTAGAGCAGCGGTTTCGTAAACCGCAGGTCGTGGGTTCAAATCCCATGGGTGGCTCAAGAGATAGCGATTTCGTGTCCCGAATTGGGCCACGCTGAAAGCGCCCTCAGACACGAACTCCGGCGCGACCGGGGCAACGACCACGCCGCCTCTGGCGTTGGAGCAGCCTTCGCGTCGGCCGACGGGTCGCCCTTGAGCGTCACGTCGCCTCACCTCAGCAGCGACGAGTCCTCGAACGCCGCGATCTCGTCGGCGGTGAGGAAGGCCCACGCCACGGCGTCACCTCAGCGCACCAACACGCGCCCTCAGCAGCGTTCGACGTCGATGAGCTCGTCGTCGGCGAGGCGCAACGGTCCATCGACACGGGCAACGAGAAGGCGAGGTCGCTCCCCATCCCGGTTGGGTCATGGGGGGGTCAACACTCACTGACCCATGCCTTCTCCGGCTCCCACGCGGAAACACCGGGGCGGGTCGCCCTCGTGTCTCCCGTGAGGTGGTCGCGCTGCGCCCTCGACGTCACCGAAGCGCGCGGGGCCGCGGTCGCGTTCTGACCTCGCGGCGCGCTACCGCTCGAGGGGTCGCCGCCGCCCGTCGTGAACGTGGAGCACGCGCAGCGCGTCGGGGTCGCGACGGTAGTAGATCACGAAGGAGCGCGCCACGAAGCGCCGCACCACCTCGCCCGTCGGTAGCTTCGCCGGCCGACCGTCGACAACGCCCGACGCGACGAGCGCGATGACCTCCTCGATCGCGGCGAAGACGGCCTCGGCCGCACGCGGGTTCTCCCGTTGGAGCCAGCCGATCGCGGCGTCGAGGTCTTCGAGCGCCGCGTCGGTGAGGATCGCCCGTTGCGGCTCCATCACTCGGCGGCGTCGCGACCGTGCTTCGCGCCGCCGAGGCCGTACTTCGCCCGGAGCAACGCGAAGGCTTCCTCCGCGGGCCGCTCCCTCCCCGCCGCGGCGTCGGCGAGCCCGCGCCGGATGCCCGCTTCCTCCTCGGCGCTCATCGGCGCCGACTCCTGGCTCGCGAGGAGGTCTTCGAGGATCGCAGCGGCCGACGCGAGGGCGTCGTCGGGGAGCCCGTCGACAAGCGCGTGAAGCGCCGCGCGTGAGGTCGAAGCCATGGCCGACACCTTACCTCACCCCGCGTCGTTCGCGGCTCGCTCGCCCTCGGCCTCGGCCGCGAGCTTCACGTCGCCGCGGTCCGCGGCGGCGATGGCGCGCGAGGAGTGGCACTCGCGGGCCGCGTGCGTAGACGGCACGAAGCGCTTCCCCCACACTCGGGCCGAGCGCCCCTCGCGGCGGAGGCGACGCGCCGCAGTGGTCGCGTCACCGTCCACGGGCGACTCTCGCCCCGCATGCACCCCCGCCGTCTGCCCCTCCTCTCCGCGACGACGTCGCTCGACTTCACCCTCGCGAACCTCCGCGCGCGAATGCCGCCAGGCTTCAACGTCGGAGACGTCATCGTCGGTGACTGGCGCCTCGACGACGTCCACTACGACGGCCCCGACGGCGTGCGCTTCGAGATCGTCGACGGCCGCGGCGGCGCGTACAGCGTCCTCGTCTCTCCGCGCGGCACGGGCGGCGACGCCACCCTGCGCGCCTCGCCCCACTTCGACGTCTCGTTCCATTTCGACCCGCGCCGAGAGCCGCCCGAGCGAGACCGCGACGCCGACCGCGCCGTCGCGCGCATCGCCGACGCCGTCGCGTCCACCGACGCCCCCGACACCCCGTGGCGCTTCGCGCGCCCCGCCCCGCCGCTCACCAACGTCCGACTCTCGTCCCCCTTCGGAGAGACCGACCGCGAGTTCAACCTCTCCGTCGAGAGCCCCTGCCACTCCCGCTGCCTCTTCTGCTCCATCCGCACCGAAGAGGTCCGCGTCGACCTCGACGAGGGGTACCACCAAGGTCTCCTCCGCGAAGTCGCGCGCGGGCGCGCCCTCGGCGCCACCGTCCTCCGCCTCAACGGCATCGACCCCCTGAGCTACCCCCGCGTCGTCGACCTCCTCGCCGCGGGCTCCGCCGCGGGCTACTCCGCCGCCGTCGTCTTCACCACCGGCCTCCCCCTGGCCGACCCCGACCTCGCCGCGCGCGTCGTCTCGGCCATGCCGCCCCGACGCCGCTTCCACCTCCCCATCTACGGCGCCTCTCCCGCCACGCACGACCCCCTCGTCGGCCGCCCTGGAGCCTTCGAGCTCCTCCTCCGCGCCATCGACAACCTCCTCGCGCGCGTCAGCCCCGACGACATCGAGGTCACCACCGTGCTCATGCGCCAGAACCTCGCCGACCTCCCCGCGGTCGACGCGCTCCTCCGCGCGCGGGGGCTCGTCCTCAACGCGCACATGCCCTACCCCAAAGACAACCGCGACACGCACGCCTTCGACGCCTGCGCGCCGTCGTTCACCGACGCCGTCGCCACCCTCCACGCGGCCTCTCCACCCGTGGTCGTGCGCGAGGCGCCGCCCTGCGTCCTCCTCCGTCACGAGCTCGCCACCGGGGTCCCCTCACGCTCTCGCCTGAACCCCCACCAATGGGCACCCGTGGGCCGCGTCTACGAGGCCGACACCTACCTCCTCTCGGATCAACGGCGACGCGTCGACGCCGCGCCGGCCATCCGCTGCCCCTCCGCCGACGACTGCGCCCTCGCCCACGCGTGCACCCAGCACGTCTACCGCGCCTACGCCGACCTCCACGGCCTCGACGAGTTCGTCGCCGTCACCGCCGACGAGCTCTCACAAGCCCCCGAAGTGCTCTCCCCTACGTCGATGTAGGTTTTCCCGAATTGGTCATCGGGGGTGACGCGGGACGTCACCTTGGCGTGCGCCCGAATTCCCGCCTCTCCCTCGGCGGCTCGCTCTCCGGGCCTGGATTTCAGCGAAACACCCGCGTGGTTCGCTTCATTGCCGACAACCTCGCGGTTGTCGACTGTGCCCCTCTGACCCATGGCACGCGGTCTGCTCTAGCCCTACGCGGCCACGTCGCGGCGCACCCCCGCCCCCGCTGACATGCCCTCACCGACCCCCTGTAGGAGGAGTTCCCCAATGAAGCGTTCCATCAAGCGTGCCCTGGCCGGCTTCACCCTCGTCGAGCTCATGATCGTGGTCGTGATCCTCGGCATCCTCGCCGCTGTCGCGATCCCGGCCTTCACCCGCTACGTGAAGCGCTCGAAGACCTCCGAGGCGACCGGCAACATCGCCAAGATCTACCAGGGTGAGGTCACCTACTACACCCAGTCGCAGGAGCAGTACCCGACCGCGTCCTTCGTGACCGCGGCCGCCGTCGACACGCTCCCGACCAACGGCGCGAAGATCCAGGCCAACCCGGCCGCGTTCGCGACCAACGCCAACTGGGCGGCGATCGGCTTCTCGCTCGACGGCCCCCACTACTACGTCTACTCGACCACCGCCTCGACGACCAGCTTCACCGCGGCGGCGAGCGGCGACCTCGACGGCGACGCGACCCCCTCGACCGTCGCCCGCTCGGCCTCCGTGGTCGGCGGCGAGATCCAGGGCGGCAACATCGCGATCACCTCCGAGCTGGAGTGATCCGCCGCGCGCCCCGAGCGCGCTGCTGACCTGACCCACGCCCCGAGGGCCTCACGGCTCCCGGGGCGTCGGCCATTTGGGCCTCCAAGGTTTCTCGCCCCCTCTGCCCCCCCACAGCGTCAACGCTCGAAGGCTCGAGGGCCGCCCCAAGGATCTCCGTGGGTCAAGGTCTGGTCCTGCGAAGCCATCCGCAGGGCCCCTACCGCCCAACCCCTGGGCCCCCACCGCCCTGACGTAGGGCCCCGACCGCCCAACCCCTGGGCCCCCACCGCCTTGACGTAGGGCCCTTGGGGCCCTGGGGCTGGAACGGAACCGCCCTGCCCCTGACCCTCGAGGGGTCAGGGCAGAGCGCCGTCGGTGCTCGACGGGTGGGGATCGGCCGGGGACGTGACCCGCTCGGTCAGCGGGTCACTGCGGGAAGGCGGCGACGTAGGCGCGGCCCGCGGTGGGGCTGGCGGTCGGCGTGCAGCCGCTGACGAGGGGCGGGTTGAAGCTGCCGAGGAGCGAGCAGCTCGACGGCGTCGCGCTCACGCGGATGCGCCCGACGCCGCCCGCGCCGCCGCGACCGCCCGTCGCGTAGAGGCTCGCCGCGCCGCCGCGACCCCCCGCGGCGCTCACCCGCGCGCGCGACGACACCACGAGGCGCGGCGCGCGGAGGAAGATCACTCCGCCCGAGCCGCCGCCGCCCGCGGCGCCGGGCTGCGGGTCGCAGCCGGCCATGCCGCTCGTGCCGATGTACGCGTCTCCGCCGTCTCCGCCGTTGGCGAGCACGCTGCCGTTGATCGTGATGATCGTCTCGGACCACACGCGCAGGGCGCCGCCGCCGCCGCCGCCGCCCGAGGTGCCGCCGAAGGCCGGGCGGTTGAGGTAGTCGGCGCTGCCGCCGCCGCCGCCGGAGCCCGGGTAGAACGTGGTGCTCACCGCGAGGTCGCTCGCCGCCGCCGCGCCGATGGAGCCTCCGCCGCCGCCGCCCACCCACGACGCGGGGATGCCCGGCCGCACGCCCGGGCACTGCGTCTGCCCGAGCGCGCCGTCGCCGCCGTTGTAGACCGCGAGGCCCGCGCCCGCGCGCCCGCCCTGCCCCGTCGCCGCGCCGCCGCCGCCCGTCGCGCCCGCGCAGTCGGACTGGCCCGGGTAGGCTGCGCCCAGGGCGCCGGGGCCTCCGCCCGCGAAGCCGCCGCCGCCGCCGCCGTAGGCGCGGTAGCCCGTGAACACGCCGCCGCCGCCGCCGTAGACCGCCGCGGGCGACGCGAAGATGAGCTGGGTGGTGTTGTCGGTGATGCAGGCGGTGTTGCTCCCCACGCGGCAGGTGCCCGTGGAGCCCACGAAGCCGCGGCCGTTGCCTCCGGGGACGCCCGCCGTCCACTCGCACGCTGGGCCCGGCGTGGCGGTGCGCGGGTCGCCCGTGAAGCCGCCCGCGCCGGGGCGGCCCGTGCGCGTGCTGCTCGACGTGATCACCGACTGCGCGCCGGGGCCGCCCGAGACGTCGATGGTCCCGTTGATGGTCACCGCGCCCGTCGCGCGAAGGTCGAGCACGCCCGAGTCGGCCCCTCCGCCCGCGACGTAGACCACCACGCCCGCGGGCACGTTGATGGTCGTGAACTCGTGCACCCCCGGCGAGAGGAAGGTCGGGTTCACCACCGGGTTGAAGGCCCCCTCCGACCCGCTGCTCGGCCGGTCGCACGCCCCCGCGCGGCACGCCCGGCCCGCGGGGCACGCGTTGCCGCACGCACCGCAGTTCGCCGTGTCGGTCTGCGTGTTCACCTCGCAGCCGTCCATCGCGACGCCGTTGCAGTCGGCGAAGCCCATCGCGCAGCCGTCGTTCACGCACGCGCTCGCGCGGCACGACACCCTCGTGTTCGCCGGGGCCGGGCACACCCGCCCGCACGCGCCGCAGTTGCGCGCGTCGCCGCTCACGTCGACGCAGGCCGCGTCGCAGCACGCCTCGCCCGCCGCGCACGCCGGCCCGTCGCCGCAGCCCGGCGTCGGTCGTCGGCACAGGCCGTCGGTGCACACCGCGCCCGCGGGGCACACCCGCCCGCACGCGCCGCAGTTCGACGCGTCGCTCTGCAAGCCCACGCAGCGGTTCGTGCAGCAGGTCGCCCCGGGCGGGCACGGGAGCCCCCCGTTGCACATGAACTCCGGCGTGCACGCGCCCGCGAAGCACGCCGTCCCCGCCGGGCACGCGCGCCCGCACGCGCCGCAGTTGCTCCGGTCGTTCTGCGTGTCGACGCAGACCGTGCCGCAGCACTGCTGCCCCGCCGCGCACGGAGGCCCGAAGCCGCAGCCCGTCGTCGGCATGCAGGCGCCTCCGACGCACACCGAGTCGGCGCACACCCGCCCGCACGCGCCGCAGTTGGCGTCGTCGCTCTGCGTGTCGACGCAGCGGTCGCCGCAGAGGGTCAACGGCGACGGGCACACGGGAGGCTCGCTCACGCAGGTCCCCATCGCGCACACCGCGGTCGCGGGGCAGACCACGCCGCAGCCGCCGCAGTTGCCGCGATCAGAGAGCGTGTCGACGCAGCGGTCGTTGCAGCAGAAGCCCCCGTCGCACGGCGATCCCTCGGCGCAGGTGGCGCTCGTGCGGCACATCCCGTCGGCGCAGAACTGCCCCGCGGTGCAGGTGCGGCCGCACGCGCCGCAGTTCGTCGCGTCGGCGCGCGTGTCGACGCAGCGCACGCCGCAGCAGGTCGTGCCCACCCCGCACGGCGGACCCCCGCCGCAGCCGGGGATGTCTACGCACGCGCCCGCGACGCAGTCCGAGCCCGCGGGGCAGCGCTGGCTGCAGCCTCCGCAGTTGTTCGGGTCGTTGAGCACGTCGACGCACGCGTCGGTGCAGCACAGCGCCCCCATCGGGCAGCCCATCGCGCACCCGGCCACCCGCACGCAGCGGCCCACCCGGCACGCCTCGTCGGCGGCGCAGCGCACGCCGCAGCCGCCGCAGTTCAGCGGGTCGGCCGTGAGGTTCGCGCACCCGTCGGCGCAGCACACCGCGCCCACGCCGCACGCGGGGCCGCCGTTGCACCCGTTCGGGTTGTCGATGGGCGGGCCGTCGTCTCTCGGCGCGTCGACGATCGGTACGTCCGGGATGTCGGCGCCGTCGACGACGGGGGTGTCGGCGACGGGCGCGTCGACCGCGGCGTCGTCGTCGGGCAGCTCGAGCTGCGAGCGTCCGCAGCCAAGCACCAGCAGCGTGAGGGCCACGCCGCAGAGCAAGCGATGCATCGAAGTCTCTCCGGTGGGGGTGTGAGTGCGGCGCCTACGCTAACCCTCACCGCCTCCGCGAACCAAACCGCGGTTCGCCGCGGCGACGGGGCGATGCGCCCCGGCGAGGCCGCGTCGCGCGCGCCCCGATGGGGCGATTTGACGCTGTTTTCAGGCGGTTTCGGGGAATCTCGCGCCTTCTGCGGCGCCGTGCCCGGTGGTAGGAAGGGCCGTGGTTCGCGGTGGGTCGCGACAGGTGCGCCGTGCGTACGGCGTGGGCGCCCACCGGTCCGCGAGGAGGACGTGATGAGAGATCCCTGGGTGAGATGGAGCCCACTGGTCGCGACGCTGTGTCTGGTCACGGCGTGCAGCAGCGACCCCCCGGGCGGAGGGGGCACGACCACCGACGTGCCCGATACGGACACCGGCGTCGTCGACGCGGGCACGCCCGTCGACACGGGCGCGCCCGAAGACACGGGTACCCCTGACGACACGGGCTCCCCGCAGGACACGGGCACCCCCGACGACGCGGGCGCCCCCGACGACACGGGTACGCCCGGCGACACGGGGATGATGTGCCTCTCGGGGCAGGTCGAGTGCGGCGGCGCGTGCGTCGACCCGCAGACCGACAACAACCACTGCGGCGCGTGCGGGACGGTGTGCACCGCGCCGCCCCACGCGCGGGCGACCTGCGCTGCGGCGCGCTGCGGCTTCGCCTGCGACGCGGGATGGTCGGACTGCGACGGCAACGCGGCCAACGGCTGCGAGGTGAACACCGCGGCGGACCCGGCCAACTGCGGCGCGTGCCGCAACGCGTGCAGCTTCGCCAACGCGGGCGCGACCTGCAGCGCGGGCGTGTGCGCGATCGGGAGCTGCAACGCGGGCTACGGCAACTGCGACGGCTTCGCGGGCAACGGCTGCGAGGTGAACACCCGCACCGACACCAACCACTGCGGCGGGTGCGGGATGGCCTGCGTGGTGCCGAACGGCACGGGCGCGTGCGTGGCGTCGACGTGCACGGTGACGGGCTGCACGGGGGCCTTCAACGACTGCGACCGCGTGGCGTCGAACGGGTGCGAGGCCGACCTCGCGTCGAGCGCGACGAACTGCGGGGCGTGCGGCACGGTCTGCGCGAGCGGCGCGACCTGCACCATCGGCCGGTGCGCGACGCCCTTCGCGGGCTACGCGGTGACGACGCCCACGTCGGACGTGGCGTGGGTCGAGGCCTGCTCGCAGCCCGGCGCGCTCGCGGGGCTGCGGAGCGCCGACGACGACTACGTGTTCGCGACGCTGGATTTCCCAGTGAGCTTCTGGGGCGCGCGCGACACGGGGCTGTTCATCCAGTCGAACGGGATCGTGAGCTTCGGGCCGGTGATCAACCGGGCGGGCGCGATCCCCGACCAGGCGCCCATCGGGCACTTCGGGGCGCTGCCCGCGGCCACGGGGGTGTCGCCCGCGGTGTACGCGCTCGGGGTCGACCTGGTGCTGAGCTCGCAGGGCGTGTGCATCGCGACGCTGGGCGCGGCGCCGAACCGCAGGGTGATCGTGCAGTTCGTCGGGGCGCAGCTCTACAACCTCGCGGGCGCGCTGGTGACCTTCGAGGTGATCGCCTACGAGGCCAACGCGAACATCGACGTGCTCTACAGCCCGACGAGCTTCGTGGCGCCGGCGGGCTTCACCTTCCAGAGCCCGAGCAACGTGACCGTGGGCGTGCAGGACTTCCGCTCGCCGCTGCGCGGGGTGAACTACACGGGCACGGTCGCCGCGGGGACGCGCGTCCGCTTCTCGCCGCTGTAGCGCGCGCGGCGCGCGTCTCAGGAGCGCGGAGGGATTTCACTCCAGGGCCGCGTCGAGGGTCAGGGCCTCGGTCGCAGACGGGGCCGTCGCAGCGCGCGCGAGCCAGCGGCGCAGCGTCGACGGCTCGTCGCACGAGAGCACCCGCGCGCGGTCGTCGTCGCTGCACGGCACGCCTCGGGCGCCGAGCACCGTCATCACGGCTCCTCGTAGCGCGTCGACCTCCGCGGCGTCGGCCTTCGCTTCCGCGGCGTCGGCCTTCGCTTCCGCGGCGTCGGCCTTCGCGCCGAGGTTGTCGACCATGCCCGTGAGGCGGCTGATGAGGTCGTCCGAGCCGATGAGCTCACCCATGCCGTAGAAGAAGCGCAGCGACCCGTCCTGCACCGCGAGGTCGAGGCCGAGCACGCGGGAGGCGTAGCGTCCGGCCTGCGGGACGATGCGCTGGTATCGACGCTCGCCCGCGCTCGGCAGTCGGTAGCCGACGATGCGCTGCTGCGCGCGGTCGTAGACGAAGTACTCAGGGATGCCGAGGCGCGCGTAGCGCTCGACGTTGGTCACGAGGTCCTTCTTGCGGTCGCCGTGGTGCAGGACCTCGAGCACGAGGTCGAGCCCGCGTCCCTCATCCGCGACCACCCACGCGAGGCGAGGGTCGTCGTCGGGCTGCGGCACGTCGAGCACCGCGAGCACGTCGGGCGAGAAGCCCGGTTCGCCGGGGTACATCACCGCCATCTCCTCGGCGAGGTACACGTCTCGGCCGAGCGTCTTGAAGTGCAGCCCCAGCGTGTCGATCGCGCGGACCTTCGCGCGCTTGTGCGGCCTCCCCTCCGACATCAGCTCTTGAAGGTCAGAGAGCGCGGCGAGGACCTCGACCTGAAACGCCTCGCGTTGCGCGACGGTCATGCGTCGCCACTCCTCCTCCATGGGCGTGACGGGGATGGGACGCCGCGGCGCGCCGGACGGGGGGACGAACGAGCTCATCTCGGGGCGATCGTACTACGGCGCCTCTGCCCTCGCGGACGGCTCTGGCGACGGGGCTCCGCGCGTGAGAGCGTCACGCGCATGGGGCTCGGCGAGGCGCTGACGACGTACTTCGACGGAGAGAAGTCCGCGGGGCTGGTGCTCGCAGGCGTGGGCGCGCTCGCGTGCGGCTGGGCCTTCGCCGACCCGCAGGTGGCGGCGCTGCACGCGACGATGGAGCGAGCGCCGTCGGAGATGCTCTCGGCCGAGACGCCGCGCATGCGGGCCGTGCAGCGGAACTTCCCGATCATCGAGGTCGTCGAGCTCGTGATGCTGGCGGTCGGCGTCGCGATGGCGCTGGGGCTCAAGGGGCGCCCGTACCTCTCTGAAGTGGGGATGGGGCTCGCGCTGCAAGCGTCGGTGATGCTGGTCTTCGACCTCCTCGCGGAGAAGCGTGGGGCGCTCTACCTCGCGGCGCTCCTTCGCGCGGCGGAGCGCTGACGACGCGGTGGAGCGCGCGCCCTCGCGTGGACCGATCGCGGCGCGATCGGCGGGGCGCGTCACATTCCGTGAAGGCGCCCCATGGCGCACGCCATAGAACTCGCACACGTCGCGCTCGCAGCGCTGGACCGTGCATTCTTCTCTCAGGAGGTCTCACTCATGGACGACGACCAGAGCCACCACGGCGGACTCGCGCACGACCTCCAGGTGCTGGGCGCGCAGCTCTCGCGACGGCGCATCCTCGGTCTCCTCGTCGGGGCCTCGCTCATCCCGGTGATCGGCTGCGGCTCCGACGCTGACTCCAGCGTGGCCGATGCGGGCGGCGGCACCGACGCGGGCGGCACCCCCGCGAACGACAGCGGCGTGCCCTCGTGCTCGACGATCCCGCAAGAGACCGCGGGGCCGTACCCCGGCGACAACCCCAACGGCGCCAACGCGCTCGCGCTCGCGGGCATCGTGCGGAGCGACATCCGGTCGAGCCTCGGCACCTCGTCCACCGTGGCCGAGGGCGTGCCGCTCACGATCATCCTCACGCTGGTGAACGCGAGCGCCAACTGCGCGCCGCTGGCCGACCACGCGATCTACCTCTGGCACTGCGACCGCGCGGGGGCCTACTCGATGTACTCCGGCGCCGCGCAGAGCGAGAACTACCTCCGCGGCGTGCAGCAGACCGACGCGAGCGGGCAGGTCACCTTCCAGAGCATCTTCCCGGCCTGCTACTCGGGGCGGTGGCCGCACATCCACTTCGAGGTCTTCGCGAGCCTCGCCGCGGCGACCACGGGCCGCAACGCGCTGCGCACCTCGCAGCTCGCGCTCCCTGAGTCGGCGTGCAACGAGGTCTTCGCGACGACGGGCTACAGCGCGAGCGTGACGAACCTCCGGCAGGTGAGCCTCGCGTCGGACAACGTGTTCAGCGACGGCGCGTCGCTCCAGGTCGCGACGATCTCCGGCGACGCGACGACGGGCTACACCGCGCGGCTCGTCGTCGCGGTGCAGGCGTAGTCGTCGACGCTCCGGCTCACGGTCGGAGCGCGCGGAGCGAGAGCTCCTTCGCGGCGTCGATGAAGAGGCGCAGCGGCGCCGAGCGGCTCGCCCCGCTCGGGTAGTAGAGGAAGAAGCCCGGCACCGTCGGCGCGTAGGGCTCCAGCACGCGCTGGAGCGCGCCCGCGCGGACGCGAGCGTCTGCGGTCGGCTCGAACACATACGCGAGGCCGGCCCCCGCCTCGGCGAGCGCGAGCGGGAGCGCCGTGTCACCCGTGACCACGAGCCCGCGCACGGGCACGCGCCAGTTGCGACGCCCGCGCTCCAGCTCCCACGCGTAGAGCGCGCCCGTGGTGGCCGAGCGGAAGGTGATGCACTCGTGCGTCAAGGTCCTCGGGGCGCTTCGGCTCACCGCGGCGCGCGAGGTACGCGGGCGATCCGACCACCACGAAGCTGGAGCGGGTCGGTGACCACCTGCACCATCCTCTCGCTCGATCGACTCGCTCAGGCGTACGGCGCAAACGTCGTAGCCCTCGGTCACGATGTCGACGAGGCGGTCCTCCACCGTCACCTCGACCTCGACCCGCGGGTGTCGCGCGCGAAAGGTCGGCAGTACGGGCGTGATCACGAAGGGCAACGCCGCGTGGGGCACTGAAAGACGCACGCGCCCGACCGCTTCGCCGGGCTGCGCCGAGACCTCGGCCAGAGACGCGAGCGCCTGGCTCATCGCGGGGCCCGCGCCCTCCACCAGACGTCGCCCCGCGTCGGTGAGCGACACGGCCCGCGTGGTGCGCGCGAAGAGCGGCACGCGGAGCTGGGTCTCCAACTGCGGCACGGACTGGCTCACCGCGGAGCGCGTGACGCCCAGCTCGCGCGCCGCGCCGCTGAAGCTGCGGTGGCGCGCCACCGCGAGGAACACGTGGAGCTGCGGGAAAGGAGCGGCGTTCATGAGTGACGGCTCACCCTCGCACTGTGCAGGCTGGCTGGACAGCCTGTCGTCCCGCGCGGGTCTAGTGGTCGCGCGGCGCGAGCCGCACCTTCTGCGACGCCGCGGTCGTCGAAGGTCGCGACAGGAGGTGAACCATGGAGATCAAGCGAAACGGCTCGCAGCCCTCGGCGCGCGGGCCTGAGGAGCACTTCACGGGCGCGGTGCGGCTCGACATGCTCTTTCAACGGACCGCGCCGGGGCGCGTGGGCGGCGCGAGCGTCACCTTCGAGCCCTGCGCGCGGACGGACTGGCACACGCACCCCCTCGGGCAGACGCTGATCGTCACCTCGGGCTGCGGGCTGCACCAGCGGTGGGGCGGGCCCATCGAAGAGATCCGACCGGGAGACGTGGTGATCGTCGACCCCGACGAGAAGCACTGGCACGGGGCGTCGCCCACCACGTCGATGACGCACCTCGCGATCCAGGAGTCGCTCGACGGCGAGGCGGTGAAGTGGCTCGAGAAGGTGACCGACGAGCAGTACAACGCCCCCCGCGCGGCGAAGGGCTGAGGAGGCCGCGATGACCGTACTGAGCGAGGGCTACACGCTGCCCAACGGGGTCGAGATCCCGAAGCTGGGCCTGGGTACATGGATGATCCGCGACGACGACGTCGCCGAGGCGGTGCGCGCGGCCGTGGCGATGGGCTACCGCCACGTCGACACCGCGCAGGCCTACGGGAACGAAGCCGGCGTCGGAGAGGCCGTGCGCGCGTGCGGCGTTCCGCGCGAGGCGGTGTTCGTCACCACGAAGCTCGCGGCGGAGGCGAAGTCCTACGACGAGGCCGCGCGCGCGATCGACGGGTCGCTGAAGACCCTCGGGCTCGACGTGATCGACCTGATGATCATCCACAGCCCGCAGCCCTGGCGGCGCTTCGGCGGCGACGACCGCTTCTTCGAGGGCAACCGCGCGGCGTGGCGCGCGCTCGAAGCCGCCTACAAGACCGGAAAGCTCCGCGCCGTCGGCGTGTCGAACTTCGAGCGCGTCGACCTCGACAACCTTCTCGGCGCCTGCGAGGTCGCGCCGATGGTGAACCAGGTGCTCGCGCACATCAGCAACACGCCCTCGGCGCTGATCGACTACGCGCACGAGAGGGGCATGCTCGTCGAGGCGTACTCGCCCATCGCCCACGGCGAGCTGATGAAGAACGAGACCGTCGCGGCCATGGCCGCGCGGTACGGCGTGTCGGTGCCGCGGCTGTCGATCCGCTACTGCCTCCAGCTCGGCCTGCTCCCGCTGCCGAAGACCGCGAACCCTGAGCACATGCGGAGCAACGCCGACGTCGACTTCGTGATCTCCGACGAGGACATGGAGACGTTGAAGACGCTCCCGCGGATCAAGGACTACGGCGACGCGAGCGCGATGCCCGTCTTCGGCGGCAGGATGTCGTGACCCGCCAGGCCGCGATGCGCTGACGGCGGGCGGTTGTGCGCGGCGCGAGACGCGAATAGACATCGACCGCGATGCGACGCGCGGCGATGTGGTTCCCCTCTGTGCTGATGGCGTGCTCGGGCCCCGCGGCGCACGTGCCTCCGCGAGAGGGGCACGGCCACCACCACGCCACCTCTCCCTCACGGGCTCACGGCGGGCACCACGGATTCGGCGACGTGCAGCGCTGGTCGGCGACCTTCGACGACCCCGCGCGCGATGCGTGGCAGCGGCCCGACGAGGTGATCCGCGCGCTCTCGCTCGCGCCCGACGCGCGGGTCGCCGACATCGGCGCGGGCACCGGGTACTTCTCCGTCCGCATCGCGCCGCTCGTGCCGCAGGGGCGGGTGTGGGCGGTGGACCTGGAGCCCGCGCTGTTGCGTCACGTGCGCGAGCGCGCGGCGTCGGGGCGCATCAACAACCTCTTCCCCGTGCTCGCGACGCCCACCGACGCGATGATCCCTGAGCGGGTCGACGTCGTGCTGGTGGTCGACACCTACCACCACATCGAGGGGCGCACGGAGTACTTCAGGGGGCTCACCACCTCGCTGCGACCGGGCGGTCGCGTGGTGATCGTCGACTACACCCGCGAGGCGCCCGAGGGGCCTCCGCCCGAGATGCGGCTGACGCCCGAGCAGGTCGACGCCGAGATGACCGCCGCGGGCTACGAGCGCGTCGGTGACATCGCCTCGCTCCCGCGGCAGTACATGGTGACCTACAGGCCTCGCGCGGTCAGCGCGCCTGCGCCGCGGTGAGGCCCGCGGTGGCCGTCGCGTCGTCGGGGCTCACCGCGAGCACCGTGCGGAACGCCGTCGCGGCCTGGTCGCGCCGGCCGCGGCGCAGGTCGCACCACGCCGAGCCCGTGACCATCTCCAGGTCGCCGGGGTAGCGCTCGCTCACCTGCTGGTACATCGCGCGGGCGTCGTCGAAGCGGCCCAACTGGTACAGCGCGAGCGCGAGGCGTCGGCTCGCGAGGTAGTTGTCGGCGTCGAGGCGCAAGACCTCGCGGGCGCGCTGCTCGGTCTCCTGCCAGCGGCGCATCGCCATCAGCGGGAGGAGCTCGCCCACCCGGGGCTCGATCGCGCGGGGCGCGCTCGACGAGGCCGCGCGGTAGGCGTTCACCGACTCGTCGTGGCGCCCCGCGAGGTAGAGGAGCCACGCGCGGCGGAGGGTGTAGACGTAGCCCGCGCGCTCGGCCGAGGGCATCGCGTCGAGGGCCGCGAGGGCGCCGCGGGAGTCTCCGCGGGCTTCGAGGGCGTACGACCGTCGCCACGCGGTGGGGTCGGCGTGGGCGCTCGCGGTGGCGGCGGTGAGGGCGAGCGCGGCGACGAGGGCGAGGGCGGTTCGGTCAGACATGGGCGGTACCTCCTGAGAGCGTGAAAGACGTCGTGCGAGCAGGGACATCGGTGACGGGCGAGGCGGGCGAGAGCGCGACGTGAGCGCGGCGCCCGCGTACGCACACGTCGAGAGAGACGATCCCGACGCCGGGCGCGAGGCGGGCGGCGGTGGTGACCCAGGGGCGACCCTGGAGACGTCGGTCGGAGCGGCCCTCGACGAGCAGCGCGGGCCCGTCGCGGCGCGCGGTGTAGGTCATCGCGAGGGAAGACGGCGCCCCCAGCGGGCTCACCACGTCGTAGAGCGGGCGCAGCCACACGGGCAGGAAGGGCCGCAGCGGGAGCCGGTCGGTCCAGCGCAGCGCGTCGTCGGCGTCGGCGGGCACGCGAGAGAGCGCGGCGCGCGCGAGGTGCAGCGCCGAGCTCGCGTCGCCCACCACGTCGTGCACCGTGAGCCCGGCGGCGCTGAGCTCGTAGTAGAGCACCGCGTCGGTGGTGACCGACCGGAGCACACAGCGGCCGAGGAGGTCGATGCCGACGGTGAGCTCCTCGTCGCGGTCGCGACGTCTCGACACGCTCCGCGCGCGCCAGGTCGCGCCGTACTCGAAGCGCAGGAGCTGGGCCCGCGCGTCGTCGAGCTCGACCCGGCGCACCACCTCGCCCTCCTTCGGGACGCGCTCGGCGTGCAGGGTCGAGCGCGTGGGCCCCACGTCGACGAGGTCGTGGAGGGCGAGGGGCAGCGTCGCCGCGCCCACGTCGGCCGTCGCCTGGAGCTGGAAGTGCAGGTGCGGCCGCGCCGATCGGCCGGAGTTGCCGCAGAGCGCGAGCACGTCTCCCGCGGTGACCGGGTCGCCGACCTTCACCCGCGCGCTGCCCGGCGCGAGGTGCGCCACGCAGGAGTACAGCCCCGGCGCGTGGTGGACGATCACCACGTTGCCCCAGTTGTCGTCGAGGTTGACCTCTCCGACGGGGTTGTCGGGCACGGTGTCGATCACCGCGACCACCACGCCCGCGGCGGGCGCGAGCACCGGGAGGCGGTAGCAGCCGTAGTCTTCGAGCGCGGCGCCCATGCCCGCGAAGGCCGAGCCCGTCGCGTCGAGCACCTCGAAGTCGAGCGCGTCGCGCCAGATGCCCTCGTGGGTGAGGCCGCCCGAGACGCCCTGGGTGCAGGTCCATCGGCCGCGGAAGGGGGCGGCGAAGCGCACGCCGCGCACCGCGCCGAAGCGCTCCCTTCGCGACTGGAAGTACGTGAGGTTCTGCTCGGGCGTCCCGGGCGTGAAGTCGACCTCGTGCGGCCCGCTGCCTCCGACGCGCTGGCGCATCACGTAGAGCACCAGGGGCACGGTGAGGTTGAAGGGCACGATGAGCAGCGGGAGACCCATGCGCTCGAAGCGCGGCGCGAGCCCGAGGCCCAGCGCGCCCGAGACCAGGGCGCCCGTGAGTGCGAGGCCGTACGACGCCGGGCTCGGGATGAACCACACCGCGCCGAGGGCCATCGCGACGAGGAGGCCGTTGAGCCCGAGGGTGGGCGCGAGCTCGGGCGACACGCGCCACGCGAGCGCGAAGGCCGCGAAGGAGAGCGCGGCGGCGATGCGGCTGTGGAGGAGCAGGGCCGCGAGCACGAAGAGCCCGGCGTCGACGCGCGGCGCGCAGAGGATCGCAGCCCAGCGCGCGGAGGTACGAGGGACGAGGCCCGGGTCCGCCGCGGTGACGTGCGCGACGCCCGGCGGGAGCGCGCCGACGGTGAGGTAGAAGACCGCGAGGAAGGGCAGCGTGAGGACGGGCAGCCCGTAGCCCACGCCGAGGGCGACGTGCAGGGCGGCGGTGACGAGCACCGAGGCCACCACCGCGACGACGGCCACGCCGAGGGTCGCTTGCGTGAGCGGCGCGACCGCGGCGACCGCGAGGCCCACCATCAGCGCGTTGTGCGAGCTGCCCCGAGCGGCGCTGCTCGGGCGAGAGGCCGAGGGCGCGCGCCGTGGCGAGGCGAGGAACACCGAGGCGACCCCGGTGAGTCCGTCGGCGGGCGCGGTCACGGTGGCGAGGAGGAGCAGCGCGCCCACGGCGGGCGAGCGCGAGAAGAGGAGCTGGGCGTAGGTGAGGAAGACCGTCTCGGCGAGGCGCTGCGCGGCGGCCGTGGCGCGCGGGGCGGCGTCGAGGCGCCAGCCCGCGGCGGCCGCGGCGTGAGCGGCGCTCACAGCCACGAGGGGACCTCCTCGGAGGCGAGCAGGGTCTCGAGCTGCTCGCGCTTGCGGATGACGCCGTGGCGGCCGTCGGCGCCCACCATCACCACCGCGGGGCGGTAGGTGATGAACTGCATCCACTGCGTGACGTTGTAGGCGCCCACGTGCCGGAACACGACCTGCTCCCCCGGGCGCATCGGCGGGAACTGGATGGTGTCGCGCACCACGTCGATGTTCATGCAGAGCGGCCCGTACATGACGGTGGGCTCCGAGAGACCTCCGAAGGGCTGCGCAGGGACGACGTCGTGGTCGTACCAGAACGAGGTGAAGAGCACGTTCACGCCGGCGTCGATCACGAGCCCGCGCTGCCCGTCGGGCATGCGCTTGTTGGCGATCACCGTGGAGATCAGCGTGCCCGCGTCGTCGATGAGGGCGCGGCCCGACTCGAGCACGATGGTGGGCTCCTGCCCCGCGGGGTAGTCGAGCGCGGCCATGCCCTCGGCGCAGGCGGCGGCGTAGCGGTCGAAGCTGGGCGTGGCCTGGTCGCCGGGGAGGTACTGCGCCTTGAGCTTGCTGTGCGAGGCGAAGCCTCCGCCGATGTCGATGAAGGACATGATCGCGCCGTGCGCGCGGCGCAGCTCGTTGGCGAGGCCCGAGAGCTTGGCGGCCTGCTCGCGGTAGGCGGCGGGCTCGAGGATGAAGGTGCCCAGGTGGCAGTGCAGGCCCACCAGGTCGAGGCGCTTGTTGGTGAGGATGCGGTTGGCCGCGGTGAGGGCCTCGCCGCTCTCGAGGTTGAAGCCGAAGCGGCTCCAGGCGGGCACGGCGGTGACCGAGAGGTTCACGCGCAGGGCGACCTTGGGCGTGAGGTTCATCTCGTCGGCGAGGCGCTCGAGGAGCGCGAGCTCGTCGAAGTTGTCGACGTGGATGAGCGTGCCCTCGGGGAGCACGCGGCGGAGGGTGGCCTCGGTCTTGAGCGGGCCGTTGAGGTGGATGCGCTCGCCGGGCACGCCGTTGTGGCGGGCCTTCTCCCACTCGAACTCGGACACCACCTCGGCCCACGCGCCCTCGCGGTGAAAGACCTTGCAGACCGCGTCGAGGTAGTTGGTCTTGTACGACCAGGTCACGCGCACCTTGGGGAAGCGCCGCGCGAAGGCGTCGCGCAGCTCGCGGTAGCGCGCGACCATGGTCTTCTCGGAGAAGACGAAGAGCGGCGAGCCGTAGGCCTCGGTGAGCGTGGCGATGGGCACGCCGTCGACGTGGGTCTGCGGCTGCATCGAGGCGACGCGGCTGAACTTGTTCATCAGGCCCGTCTGGTGGCGGGCGATGACCGGGCGCTCGTAGAGGGGGCGGCTCATCGCAGGCTCCCTTCGCTGCGGACGACCTCTCCCGAGGTGCTCATGCGGGAGAAGGCCTCCATGTCGCTGATCTGGTCGAGGGCGATGCGCACGAACATCGTGCCCACGCGGTAGTCGGTGAGGGGCGTGAGGGCGCGGCCCGCGGCGAGCTCGGCGACCGCGTAGGGGAGGTTCATCCCCGCGCCGGCGGACAAGAAGCACCACGCGGGGAAGCGCGGGTTCACCTCGAGCACGAAGTACTCGCCCGACGCGGTGCGGATGACCTCGAGCTCGCAGGGCCCTCGCCACTTCGTCGCGCGCATGAAGGTCTCGGCGAGCGCGCTGAGCCTGGGGTCGTGGATGGCCACGCCCGCCCAGCCCTTTCCCGTGTCGGTGATGACGGTCTTGCGCATCTGCACGGCGCCTACGAGGCCGCCGTCACCGTCGCCCACGGCCAGCACGCAGAGTTCCTGGCCCGCGACGAACTCCTGCACGATCACGGGGTAGCCCCACTCGGCGACCATCTTGTGAAAGGCCGCGACCGCGTCGGCGACGGTGTGCGCGACCTTCGCGCCGTAGTACGGGCCCTTCACCACGATGGGGAAGGGCATGACCTCGTGCAGCGAGTAGAGCTCGGTGACGCTGCTGAGCACGCGCGAGGCGGGCACCGGGAGGCCGCGGTCTCCGAGCTCGTTGAGCTTGGCCTTGCAGCGCAGGTCGAGCTGCTCGCGGGTGGGCAGGAGCGTGCCGACGCCGTCGCGGGCGAGCTCGGCCGAGAGCCTGACGAAGCCCGGGAGCTCGGCGTCGAGGGTGGGGATGATGACGTCGAAGCCGGTGCGGCGCGGATGTACGCGAGGCGCTCGCGCAGGGGCTCGATGCCCTGCGAGGGGTACGGGATGAGGTACACGTCGCTGACGAGGCCGTCGGCGTAGACGCCGGGCTCGAGGGCGTCGTAGGCGAGGCCGATGACGCGGACGTCGTCGCGGTGGTAGCGCAGCGAGCGGATCACGCCCACGCCGGGCCCGGGGTTGTCGGTGGCGTTGAGGCCGGTGACGGCGACGGTGAGGGGCGCGCTCACGCGCTCACCTCGAAGCCGCCGGGCACGAGCCCGAAGAGGCGCAGCGAGGCCACGAGGTCGTCGATGTCGCGCGAGAGGTCCTCGGAGCCGCACTCGAAGCGCTCGCGCAGGAGCGCGACGAGGGCGTCGCGGTCGAGGCCGCGCTTGAGCCCGTCGAGGACGCACCGCGCGGTGCCGTTGACGGTGTAGGTGGCCCCGGAGAAGGGGTCGAAGACGAAGCCCGTGTCGCTGATGGCGAGGTCGCGGAGTCGTTGCATGGCGAGAGTCCTCCTGGTCACCAGGCGCCGAGCACGCCGAGGGTGACGAAGTGGGCGTCGGCGTCCGTGGCCGTGGAGCGCGTCGCCCGTGGTGAGGCGGAGCCAGTCGTAGGAGGGCGCGAGGGAGACCCCCGCGGCCGAGCGGGATGCGCCCCGAGAGCGAGAGCGCGCCGCGGATGTGGTCGTTCGTCGCGAAGCCGAGCGACTGATCGAGGAAGACCGCGCGCCGCTCGTCGCCGTAGCGCCCGGCGACGGTGAGGGCGTAGCCGCGGTGCTGGTACGTGACCCGCGCGCCGATGGAGCCGCCGACGCCCTCTCCGCCGAGCTGCGCTGAGGCCGTAGGCCCGAGCGACCAGCGGTCCGAGAGCGCGGCCGACCACGCGACGGCCGCGCGGGCCACGGTCTCGTCGGAGAAGGACGCGACGCTGAGCTCGCCGTAGAGCTCGCCGCGCAGGGCCACGCGCGCCGAGGCGCCGAAGACATCGGCGGGGGCGAGGGCGTTGTCGCTGTCCCAGAGGCGGCCGTAGTGCAGGCGCAGCGCGTAGCCCGGGCGCACGACGCCCGCCGAGACGTACAGCTCCTTGCTGGAGGTAGCGGGACATCGTCGGCTGCCTCCTACCGGCCGCGGCGTCGACGCGAGGTCGTAGTCCACCGCGCGCCAGGTCACGCCGACGAGGGCGAGGTCGAAGAGCTGCAAGGTCAGCGTGGGCGCCGCGCTGAACGACACGCGCCGCTGGGGGTGGTCCGCGTAGAGCTGCGCGCCGACGAAGAGCCCGGCCCACACGCGGAACGGTCTGGGCGCGCCGCGCGGGCGAGGGCGAGGCCTTCGCGGGCCGACGCCCCACGGCGGGGTCATCGGTGAGCGAGTCGAAGCGGGCGCGCGCGGCGCGGAGCTCGCCGAGGCGCAGGAGCGTCCACGCGAGGCCGAGGCTGGCCTCGGACGAGGCGTCGGAGGAGACGCGAGGGCGCGGTGGTAGTGCTCGCGGGCGGCGCTGTAGTCGCCGGCCGAGAAGGTCAGCCAGCCGAGGCGCAGCGCGACGGTGAAGTCTTCGGGGAAGGCGACCGCGAGCGGCGCGAGGGTCGCGGCGGCGTCGGCGGGTGACCGTCGCGCTCCTGCCGCGCGGCGGCGGCGAGGGTCGCGTCGTAGTCGGGGTCTGCGCCCGCGCGACGCCCGCGAGGAGCGAGGCCGAGAGGCACAGCGCGGCGGAGCGGAGGGCGGCGGGGGTCGTTCGCATCGTGGCGCGAGGTCGCTTGAGCGACGCGCGTGCCACGCGGGAATCACCGGCGTTTCGTGCGGAGTGCGGAGGGGGTGCGGAGGAGGGAGTGCGGATTCCGCAGTCGCCGATGCGGAATCGGCAGCGGCCTATCGATAGCGCGGAGCGCATCGCTCCGCGCCCTGTAGGAGATCTCACCCCCGCTCCAGGTGCTCTCTACGAGAGGCGGTAGCGCGCTTGAGCTTCTCGTAGAGCGTGCGCAGGCCCATCCCGAGGTGCTCCGCGGCGCGCTTGCGGTTGCCGTCGTGCCGCTGGAGCGCCTGCACGATCGCGGCGCGCTCGGCCTCCTCCAGCGTGGGCGCGCTGTTGCGCGGCGCGTCGGGGGCCGCGGGCGCGGCGGGCAGCGGCGCGTCGAGGCGCAGCGCGTCTCCGTCGCTCAGGATCGCGGCGCGCTCGAGCGTGTTCGACAGGTCGCGCACGTTGCCGGGGAAGGGCATCGCCGAGAGCGTCGCGAGCGTGTCGTCGGTGAGGCGCAGCCCCGGGCGACCCAGGCGCACGCGGAGCTTCGCGACGATGGCCTGCGCGAGCGGGGCGATGTCCTCCCGGCGCTCCCGCAGCGGAGGGATGTGCACCGGGAACACCGACAGGCGGTGGTAGAGGTCCGCGCGGAACCTCCCCGCCGACACCGCCGCGAGGAGCTCGCGGTTGGTGGCCGCGACCCAGCGCACGTTCGCCGTGAGCGTGCGCGTCCCGCCGACGCGCGTGTACTCGTTCTCCTGCAGCACCCGCAGCAGCTTCGCCTGCAACGACGGCGCGAGCTCGCCCACTTCATCAAGGAAGAAGGTCCCCCCCGACGCGGCCTCGATGTGCCCCGCGCGCTGCGTGACCGCGCCCGTGAAGGCCCCGCGCTCGTGCCCGAAGAGCTCCGACTCCAAGAGCGTCTCCGACAGCGACGCGCAGTTGATCGCCGCGAAGGGCCCCTCGGCCCGGCGGCTCCATCGGTGGATCGCGCGCGCCGCGACCTCCTTGCCGACGCCGCTCTCTCCCTGGAGCAGCACCGTCGCGTCGGTGGGCGCCACGCGCCGCAGCGCCGTCTCGACGGCCACCATCGCGGGCGCGCCCCACGAGAGCCGCGTCTCGGTGGTCGCGTCAGCGAGCGGGTCGCGGCCGAGCGCGCGGGCGACGGCGGTACGCAGCGCCGCGGGGCTCTCGACGGGCTTCTCGATGAAGTCGCTCACGCCGAGTCGCATCGCCTCGACGGCCTTCGACACGCTGCCGTGCGCGGTGAGCACCACCACGGCGATGTCGGGCCAGGTCGCGCGCACTTGACGCAGAAGCGCCTCTCCGTCGAGCCGCGGCATCCGCAGGTCGGTCAGCACGAGGTCGACGCGACGTCGCTCCAGCGCCTCGAGCGCCTCGACCCCGTCCGCGGCCGTGCTCACGTCGTGGCCGACGCCCTTGAGGGTCGCCTCGCAGAACGCCCGCAGGTCCTCCTCGTCGTCGACCACCAGGATGCGCGCCACGAGCGAGGAGGGTAGACCGCGAAGGAGCCCGCGGTCACCCGTCGGCGACGGGGGCTTGCAGCAGCATGGTGAACTGCGCGCCGCCGCCGGGTCGGTTGCCCGCGCTCACGCTCCCTCCGTGGATCTGCGCCACGCGACGCACCACCGCGAGGCCGAGGCCGACGCCGCGCGTGCGGCGCGTGACGAAGGGCTCGAAGACGCTCTCGACGTCCTCGGGCGCGAGGCCGCCGCCGTCGTCGCCGACCTCGACGCTGAGCATTCCCCCCTGGTGTACGAGCGTCACGGTGACGGTCTGCGCGCCGGCCTGCGCCGCGTTCTGGAGCAGGTTCGACAGCGCGAGCCGCAGCCGTCGCGCGTCGAGCATCAGCCGCGGCACCCTCGACGCGCCGTGGAGCTCGACGGTGAGCGAGAGCTCGTCGGCCACCTCGCGCACGAGCGCGCCCACGTCGCAGGCGCGCCGCACGATGGGCCCCTCGCGCACGAAGTCGAGGAGGTCGCGCACGAGGTGTTCGAGCCGGGTCGACGCGTTGGCGATGCGGTCGGCCTGGGCACGCTCGGGGGAGTCGTCGTCGAGCGACTCGGCGAGGAGCTGCGCGTGGCCCTTCATCGCCGCGAGGGGGTTGCGGATCTCGTGGGCGATCACCGCGGTCATCTTGCCGAGCTCGGCGAGGCGGTCTTGGTGCTGGGCGTTGCGGTCGAGGCTCTCTCCGCGGAGCGAGAGCCGCCACGACCACGCCGCGCCGACGATGAGGATCCCCGAGAGGAGCACCGAGAGCGCGAGGGTGCGGTCGGCCGCGGCGTCGGCCTGGCGCACCAGGACCGGGTCGAACTCCAGCAGGAGCCGCGGCGGCGGGCCGAAGCCCGGGGGAGGACCGGGCGGAGGACCGGCGGGCCTTCACTGCCGGGGCGCGGCGGGCCGAGCATGGGCGGGAGGTAAAGTGCACGAGGCCGTGGACGTAGGTGAGCGAGGCGCCGCCGTGGGTGCCGGGCGGAGCGTGATCGGGGTCGGGTCGAGGGTGCCGACGCGGACTGCACGGCGCCGCGCGCGTCGACGAGGGCGATGGCGCGCAGGCCCGCGTCGCGTCGGCGAGAGAGGACGGATTGAACCCGCGCGCGGGCCGGGGGCCGCCGAACTCCACGGGCATGTCGGCGAGGAAGGACCCGCCACGCCGCGCACCAGGGCCGGGCGAGGGCGCGCGCGGTGTGCCGGGTGCTCCACGCGGTGGAGACGAGCGCGGCGCACGCGTCGCGCTGAGCGCGGCCGTGACCCAGGCGCGAGGCCGGGAGCGAGCGGCGCATCAGGGGCGAGCATCGTCTGCGGCGGGCGGCGCCGCAATCACGCGAGGGGGCGCGCGCTCAGAGCCCGTCGCGACGGATGGCGACGTAGCTGTTGCCCCACCGAGCGGAGGCTGTGCACGATCCGACGCGCAGCCGCGGGCCTCGTAGAGCCACACGTTGCCCCAGGGGTCGCTGCCTGACTCGTAGAGCACGATGTGCTCCCGAGCCGCTCGCGTTGTAGACCAGCGCTGCCGGGTCGCATCGATCCGCGCGACACGCGGCTCCAGTGGGTGGCGCTGTTGTAGAAGCTGTAGGTCGAGTAGGGGTGGCGGCGTCGGTGGTGACGGGCGACGCCGAGGATCTCAGACCTTCGCGACGAAGCCCGAGCAGTCGGCGCCGTAGCGGCCGGAGTGCGTGCACGACGGGCAGCTCCCCGAGCACGAGCCGTGGTTGAGCCCGTTGGTGCCCCACGAGCCGTGGCCCGGTAGTACGAGTAGCCGACGCTCCGCGCGAGCTCGAAGATGCGCGCGACCTCGGGGGCCATGGTCGTGGGCGGCGTGGTGGGTGACCCGCCGCAGGTGGCGGCGTCGAAGGCCGAGGCGTCGACGAGGTACGCGCCCGAGGCCCAGCCGGTGTTGCTGCCGTAGCGGATGTTCCACCAGCCGGTGGTCGGGCCGCCGATGACGGTGACGGTCGCGCCGCAGGGCATCGACGCGATGATGGCGTTGGAGGTCCCCGCGCTTGCGTGGAGGTTGAGCGCGGTGGCGGTCACGTGCCAGCGTCGCGCCCATGGTGGGAGGCGGGGCTTCGACGTCGACGGGCGCGCCGCCGTCGGGGGTGAGGTCGGGGGTGAGGTCGTCGACGGCCGGGGGCCGCGCTTGCGCCCACGCCCGGGCGGTCGACGGACGAGGCGGCGTGTCGACCGCCGTGACGACGTCGCGCGGGGATGTCTTGCGGCGCCACGACGTCGCGCGCCACGGGGACGTCCTGCGCGACGGCGGTGTCACGCGGCGCGGAGACGTCGTGCTGTGCTTCTGTCGGAGTCCACCAGCTCGGTGCCGGGGTCCGCGCCGCATCCGACGGCGAGAGAGCGCGCCGCACAACCCCAGGATCGCGACCGACGACGAATCGCATCGACGCGGACGGTACAACCGACGCCGCGCGCCGCGCCAGCGCCCCGGACTTCAGTCCGGCGCGAACCCATACCGACGCACGACCAACCCCGCGGGGGTGGCGTCCATCACATAGACCCCGCCGTCGTCGTCGACCGTGACCGGGCGGAACAGCTCGTCCTCGCCCGCGAGCGGAGGCAACCGCATCACCCCGTCGAGAGCGCCCCGCGCGGTCGAGGCGCGCCACCACCAGCGCCGGGTCGCGCACGCCCTCCTCCGTGATCGCGCCACCGTGGCGGCGACGTGAGACGCGCCCCGCGCGGCTCCCCGAGCATCAGCCGAGGTGCAGCACCGTCGCCCGCAACGGAACCACCGTCGACCAGCGTCCTTGATCGCGCCGTTCTCCCGCGCCGCGACGATCACGCGCACGGTGCCCGCCATCCGGTCTTCGATCGCGGCCCGCAGCAGCTGCGCGCCGTCGCGTGACGGACGCCCCCACAGCGTCGGGCGCGCCGGGTCTTCGTGTCCGTTCGCGTCGGCGACGCGCACCACCTCGCGGTGCGCGTTCTCGACGTAGACCCCGTCGGCGTCGGCGAACACGCCCGTCACCGCGCCTCCTTCGGCGATCGGTCCGCCCCGCAACGGAACGGTCGCGCCCGGGTGCCCGTCGCGGTCGAACACCGTGACCGTGCCTGTGCCCAGTCGATCGACGGTGACGAGGCGCCCGTCGGGGAGGTGCGTGATGTCCTGCGTGGCCTCTCCCACGGGCCCGGCCGAGGCCACCGCGACGCCGCGCGAGAAGCGCTGCACGCGCTGGTTGCGCGCGTCGAGCACGTCGACGGCCCCGTCGGGCCCGACCGCGATCGCCATGGGCCCCTCGGGGTTCGCCTCGGACGCCCCCGTGTGACCGAAGGCCCCGAGCGCGCTCCCCCAGGCGCCCTGCACCACGACCCGGTCCGGTCGCTGGCGCTCGCGTCGCGCGCGGCCACGGGCGCGGGGCGAGGCGTCGACGGCAGCGGCGGCGCCACGCGCGGCGCGGGGGCGTTCGGGTGACGCACGTCGTGGCGGGCGCGTCGTGCGGCGCGGGCGGGGGAGGGGGCGCGGGGCGGGGCCTCGCCAACCACGCGACGGCCAGGACGACCGCGAGGACGAGGGCTCCGACGGCAAGGCGGCGCGTCATGCACGCAAACCCCTGCTCACCGCGCGCGTCTCGCGTGGACACCTCCGTTGACGGCGCGCGCCGCGATGCGTGACGTTCGCGCGCATGGACCTCGACGCCCTCACCGCCTCGCTCAAGACCCAGGTGCTCGGCTCGCTGAGAGCACGTCTACCAGCAGGCTGTCGCGCAGAACCTCGTCGACACCGCCCTGCGCGAGCTCGTCGAGGCAGCGGTCGGCCGCCTCCAGGTGGATGCTTCCCCGCCGTCGCGAGCGTCGGAGGCGCGCTCTCCTCGGGATGCTCGGCCTCCTCGCGCCAACCGTGAAATCGCTCGGCCTCGACCAGCAGCTCCTCGGCTTCGTGCGCCAGTCCGGCGTCGACACCGCCATGCGCGACACGGTCATCCGCGGCCTCACCCGCTACCTGGAGCAGAACGGCGCGCGGCTGATGGAGGTCGCGCAGGCCGCCGTCGCGAAGCTCACCCGCCCGCAGTGACGCGAGGGCGCGGCGCCACCACGCGCTCCTCCGCGGCCCCTTCCTTCCGCGACCTTCGTGCGAACGCTCAGCGCGTCGCGCTGACCAGAACTGAGCACGCGCTGCACCGACGAGGGCCAACGCCCCGCCGCGCGCCCACGCTACGGTCCGCCCTCATGCTCACGCCCCGCTTCGCGCGCCTCGCCGCGCTCGCGCTCGTCGGCTGCGCCACCGCCCCGACCACGCCCGCCGTGCAGGCTGAGGGCGTCACGACCCACGGCGCGCACGACCCGCCCGTCGTCGAGGCCCGCTCGTCGCTGCCTCCGCCCGCCCTCGACCCCGCGCGGGGCGCCGAGGTGGGGCAGGTGTACGAGGCCTTCTTGAGCCCGCAGCAGGAGCCCGACGAGGAGCAGAACACGCCCTCGACGGTGCCGTCGGCGTTCCGGTCGACGACCCCGTCGCTCACGCGCGCGCAGCGGGTCGAGGCCGGGCACCGCGGCCACGGGGTCATCCGCTTCAGCCGCGACCTCTCCCGCGCGTGGATCGACGTGCGCGTCGAGGGCATCGACGCGTCGACGGTGAACATGTTCCACGTCCACTGCGGAAGGCCGGGGATCCTCGGGCCGATCCTGCTCGACTTCGCGCTGACCACCGACCTTCAGCGCAACCTCTCCGACGGCGTGCTCTCGGTGGAGGTCACCAACCAGCACATCGCCGCCACCGCCGCGCACGGCCACAGCCCGCTCTCGCTGGTCACGCAGGGGTGCATGATCCCGAGCCCCTCGCTCGGCGGCGCCGCCCCCACGCGCGTGTCGACCATCGCGGGGATGGCCGCCGTCGCCGCCGAGGGCGAGCTGTATTTCAACCTCCACACGACGGGGCAGACCTACTACGGAGACATCCGCGGGCAGATCCTGCGCGCCGAGCCCGCGCCGAGCCCCGCGACCGCGCCCTGACCCGCGCTCAGCCCGTCGCCGCCCCGCTCGTCACCACGGCCCTACGCGGCGCGCGTCGGCGCTCGATCAGCGTGACGCGCGTGCCTCCGCTCGGCGCCATGGTGATGGTGCGGCGCACGACCTTCACCGGGGCGTGCAACCGCAACCGCGTACGCAGCCACAGCTCCGCGAGCACGACCTTCATCTCGTGGAGGGCGAAGGCCATCCCGACGCAGCGCCGCACGCCTCCGCCGAAGGGGAGCCAGGTGTAGGGGTCGACCTTCGCGCCGACGAAGCGCTCGGGCCTGAAGCGCCGCGGCTCGGGCCACGCCTCGGCGCGCTGGTGCGCGAGGTAGACGCAGGGCATGAGGTTCACGCCCACGGGGATCTCGTAGCCCGCGACCTTCATCGGCGCGCGCACCTTGCGCACCACGTCGGGCAGGATCGGACGCAGCCGCAGCGACTCCTTCACGACGGCGTCGAGGTACTCCAGGCGCGGGAGGGCCGAGAGGTCGAGGCCGCCGTCGTCGTCGCGCGCGGCGTCGAGCTCGGCGTCGAGCTTCGCGGCGACCTCGGGGTTCTCCAGGAGGCAGGCCACCGTCCACGAGAGGGCGGTGGCCGAGGTCTCGTGACCGGCGACGAGCATGGTGACGAGCTCGTCGCGGAGCTCGTCGTCGGTGAGGGGCTTCCCCTCTTCGTCGCGCGCCGCCATGAGGAGCGAGAGGATGTCGGTGCGCCCCTCGACGCCCGCCGCCCTCCGCGCGCGGAGCACCTCGCGAAGGGCGACGTCGACGGCGTCGCGGCGACGCACGAAGGTGCGGTAGGGGCTCAGCGGAAAGTCGAGGTAGCGCACCGGCACGAAGGTCATCGCCGCGGGCGGGGGCTTGAGGAACTCGATGAGCCGCGCCTCCAGATCACGCAGCGTCGCGCCTTCATCGAGGCCGAAGACCGCGCGCAGGATCACTCGCAGCGTGATCTCCTGCATGTGCGTGTGGACGGCGAAGGGGGCGCCGGTGGGCATCCGCGCGACGCTGTCTGCGGTCGCGTCGGCCATGATGCGGGAGTAGGTCTGCATGCGCTCTCCGTGCAGCGGAGGCAGGAGCAGACGTCGTTGACGGAGGTGCCTCGGCCCGTCGAGGAGGAGCACGGAGTGGCGCCCGACGACGGGTTCGAGGATGGCGTTCGCCTCGCCCGCGCGGAGGGTGTCGGGGTCGGCGGTGAAGACCTGCTTGATGAGCTCGGGCGCGACGACGCCGACGTAGGTGCCGACGGGGCCCATGCGCACGGTGAAGGGGTCTCCGAAGCGCGCGAGGCACTCGTCGAAGTACTCCAGCGGGCGGTAGGTGAACTGCGCGATCTGCGCGACCGCGGGCAGCGAGGGCCCAGGGGGGAGCGGCATGGCGGCGCGACTGTACCGCGGGGCGCGTTTACCGCGGGGTGGCGGTCGCGCGGAGCTTCGCCACGACGACGCGCGCGTCCGTCACCCTTCCAGCGCGCGCGTCCTGCATGCCTCGATCGATGGACGCGTGCAGCCGAGCGTGGTCCTTCTCGTTGAGACCCTCAAGGGCGACGAGGGTGACCACCGCACCCTCGGGGAGGTCCGTGGGCTCACCGAGCGTCAGTCGGCCAGCGCGGACCGTGGCTTTGAGCGCGAGCATCGGTCGATACTACCCAGCTTGATCCACACGCCCCGCGCTCGGGTACGGTGTGCGCGCTCCGTGACCGCGACCAGAGAGAACCCCTCGTGTTGATCGTCGACCGCGCAGACGCCGTGCAGCTCCTGACCGCGCTCGGCGCCCCCGCGCGCCTGCTACGCCACGCGGAGCTGGTGGTTGAAGCCTGCGACGCGCTGCTCGCGCTCCTCGCGGAGCACGGCGTCGCGCTCGACGCGGGCTTCGTCCGCGCGGGGGTGGTGCTCCACGACGCGGGCAAGTGCGCGCACCCCGCCGAGCTCGCGGCGCCGGGGTCGCTTCACGAAGACGAGGGCGAGCGGATGCTCCTCGCGCGCGGTGTAGACCCTTCGCTCGCGCGGGTGTGCCGATCGCACGCGCGGTGGGCGACGATGGAGTGCTCGCTGGAGGAGCTCGTCGTCGCGCTGAGCGACAAGCTGTGGAAGGGCGTGCGCGTGGCGGCGCTGGAGGAGGCGGTGATCGAAGCGGCGGCGTCGCGCGCGGTCCGCGACCGGTGGGCACTGTTCGTCGCGCTGAGCGAGGGCTTCGACCGCGTGGCGGCCGAGGGCGACGCGCGCCTCGCGCGGAGCGCGGGGTGACGGGGGGTGACGCGATCAGTCGTCTTCGTCGGTCTTGCGCGTGACCGACCAGATGCGCGCGTACTCGGCGCGCACCGAGGGGTCGAGCGACGCCGCGAGCGTCTCGGGGAGCCCCGCGAAGCGAATGAGCTCCTGCACGTCGGCGAGGTCCTTCATCCGGTCAGGGTTGGACAGCCCCGAGGCGAGCTTCAGCTCCACGAGCCGCTCGACCGGGAGCACGGCCACCCCACCGACGCGCCGCGCCACGCTCGGGTCCGGGAATGCGACCGGCTTCGGCAGGCCGTCGCCCGGATAATCCCCCGCGATCAGAACGTCGATCTTCACGTTGTGTTCGGTGTCGCGCATCCCCTTCGACCCAGGGAAGCGCTCCACCCAGCCGCGCCCGAGGTGCCGACTCTTGAACGCCTCCAGGCCCTCACGCGTGAGCAGGAGATCGACGTCGGTCGTGACGCGACGGTAGCCGTGCGCGTTGAGCGCCATCGCGCCCGCGAGCGCGTAGGGGATGCCGTCGGCGTCGAGCGCCGCGCACACCTTCACCAGCGCCTTCTGAACCTCGGACTCCCCCATGAAGAACCTCTCCGCGAAGGCGACGCCGTCGAGGAGCGCGCGGCCCTGCTGCTCCGCGGTCGAGGCTCCTCGCGAGACGGCTGACATGGCCCCGAGAGCGTGGCGGACAACCCGCGCGAGTTCAACGGCGCTGAGCGACGGGAGTATGTAAGAGTTGCGGCGGCTGAGGCGGCCGTGATCGACGCGGCGATCAGTCGTAGGAGTGGCGGCAGAGCGGCCCGTCCGGATCGACGACGGGCATCGTCGGCGCGTCGGGGATCAAGCGGAAGCGCTCGCTGTCCCAGCGAAAGGTCGCGCTGCGATCGGGCTGCTGACAGCGGACCTCCACCCCGCCATCGTCGCGACCGCTCCACTGGCAGCTTCCGCTCAGCGGCTCATTGAAGGCTCCGACGAGGTGAGCGTCGCCACACGGGTCGACGCGGTAGAACTCCGCGAGGTGTGGACGAAGCACTACGCGCGCGGGTAGGTCGATGCACCAGCCGACGTCGCTCCCTCCGATGTACTCCGCGCGGAAATACAGCGCGTCCCCCGCACGCAGCGTGCGGACGAATTGTCGGTCGCCGTGCGACCCGCGCGAGGCGTCGACGATGTGCAGGACGTCCGATCCGATCCAACCGTCGGCGCGGCGAAGGAAGGCCACGATCGCCCCGCCCACGTCACCCGTGGGAAAGTGCTCGGGCACATCGTTCGCGAACCTCATGCATCCCCTGGATACGTGCAGGACGTCATCGCGGAGGCCGTCTGCGTCGACGTCGACTCGCTCGATCAGCGCAGACCTCCCGAGCTCCTCGGAGCGGCACGCGAGCAGTTGCGCCCGGTTCTGACGAGGGCCGTGCGCGGTGTAGAAGAGGAGGTGGTGCGGCCGACGTGTCCTGCAGTCTCGCGTCTCCCCGCCTGCGGTCGAGTCGACCAGCCCTGACATCGGCACGAGCGGACAGTC
>JAWKRC010000044.1:0-58852 GCA_041389825.1 Polyangiales bacterium
ATCACCCGCGCGCCGCCGCCGAGCATCACCCACGACGACACCTCGAAAGTCGGGCGCCTCTGCGGAAAGAGCTGCGGCGGGGTGCGCGCCCACGCCGGGGCCGGGAGCAGCCCGAGGGTCAACGCCAGCGCGCGCCACGGCCTCGCCATGCGCGCGAGGGTACACAGGTCGACACGGCGGCGGTCGCCCTGCGAAGCGCCTTGCGCACCCCCGCGTAGAGAAAATCGACCGCGCAGACGCGAGCACCCGCGCCTACATCGCCCGCGGGGGAGGTCTCCACGCTTCTCGTCAGGCGCGCGGAGGGATTCCACGCAAAGGGGTCATTCACATGTCGGTGGGTGCGGGGCGGGGTGCCGACGGCTGCTCCGTCACCCCCGCAATTCTCTACAGAAACCGCGGGTGTAGCGACGGGCCTGATCGTTTGCGCGGGTGGGTCCCCGCCGCTTTCCTGCGGCCCCATGCGTCGCTCCACCGCCACCACGGTCCTGTCGTCTGCGACCCTCGCCCTCGCCCTCGCGGCGGGCTGTGCCCCGGTCGACGACGGCGCGTCCGAAGAGAACCCGGGGTCCCTGACCTCCGAGGCGTACCGCGTGCGTCCGTGCCCCGAGCCCGTGACCGTCGCGTCCGACGGCCTGCCGCGCAACGCCGACGGCAACGTCCGCCAGTGCTGGCCCGGCGAGGACCACTGCAAGTGCGACGCGGACAACGACTGCTACGCCCGCGCCCGCTACCGCGCGTGCGTCCCGATGCAGGGCGCCGCCGACACCGAGGCCCCGTCGACGGACTCCACCGGCGCGATGGACTCCACCGGCGCGACCACGCCTCCGAGCGAGGGCAGCGCGACGCAGGCCCCTCCGGCCGACGCGGGCAGCGCGACGCCGCCGCCCTCCACCGCGACGGACGCGGGCAGCGCCACGCCGCCGCCCTCCACCGCGACGCCGCCGCCCTCGACGACGGACGCCGGCACGCGCGATTCGGGCTCCACCACCACGCCTCCGCCCGCGGACGCTGGTACCCGCACGCCTCCGCCGCCCCCCGCCGACGCCGGGGCGCCCGCGCCCACCCCGTCGCCTGCGCCGACCCCGTCGCCCGCGCCTGCGCCGTCGAGCGCGGTGCCCACGGTGGGCGGCTGCCAGATCTTCCCCGCCGACAGCCCCTGGAACCAGGAGATCACCAGCCTCCCGGTCGCGGCGAACTCCGACGCGGTGATCGCGAACATCCAGGCCCACGGCGACCCGAACCTCCACGCCGACTTCGGCTCCGACCCCTCCTACGGCATCCCCTTCGTGGTGGTGCCGCAGAACCAGTCGATGGTCCCCGTCCACTTCACCGAGTTCGGTGACGAGAGCGACCCGGGCCCGTACCCCGTGCCCGCGGGCGCGCCCATCGAGGGCGGCAACGACCACCACGTGCTGGTGGTGCAGCAGGGCGCCTGCATGCTCTACGAGATGTACCACTCGTCGCCCTCGGGCTCGGGCTGGAACGCGGGCTCCGGCGCGGTCTTCAACCTCTCGTCGAACGCGCTGCGCCCGACGGGCTGGACCTCCTGCGACCAGGCGGGCCTGCCCATCCTCGCGGGCCTCACCCGCTACGACGAGGTCGGGGCCGGTGAGATCCGCCACGCCCTGCGCGTGACCTTCGACCACACCCGCGACGGCTTCATCGCCCCCGCCACGCACCCCGGCGGCGAGGCCGACGTGAACGCGCCCCCGATGGGCCTGCGCCTGCGACTGAAGTCGAGCTTCGACGTGTCGCGCTACACGGGTCAGGCGCGGGTGATGCTCAACGCGATGCGCCGCTACGGGCTCATCGTCGCCGACACGGGCTCCAACTGGTTCATCTCGGGCGGCACCGACCGCCGCTGGAACGACGACGACCTTCGCCAGCTCACCAACGTCCCCGGCACCGCCTTCGAGGTGGTGAACTCCGGCCCCGTGCAGACGCGCTGAGCGTCACCCGCCCCAACGCCGCCCTCCCTCCCTTCACCGGGAGCGGAGGGCGCGGTTCATTTCACCCGCCCCGCAGCTCGTCGCCGAAGCGCGCGAGGAAGCCCCGCATGAACGCCGTACGCTCGCGGGCCATCTCCCGCGCGGCCTCGGTGTGCATGCCCTCCTCGATCGTCAGCAGCTTCTTGTAGAAGTGGTCGACGCCCCAGCGCTTGTCGTCGGGCGCGCGCGCTTCGCAGAGGGGATCGTCGGGGTGATAGAAGGGCCGCCCCATCGACGCGCACGACGCGAAGCAGCGGGCGACCCCGATCGCGCCGATGGCGTCGAGGCGGTCGGCGTCCTGGAGCACCTTCGCCTCAAGGGTGTCGGGCGTGACGCCGAGGGAGAAGGGGTGCACCGCGATGGCGTAGGCGACGGCCTCGACGGTGGCCGCGTCGACGCCCTCCGCGGTGAGGGCGACGCGCGCGTCGACGGCGCAGAGCTCGCCCGAGCGGGGAGAGTCGGGGTGCGACTTGGGGAGGTTCACGAGCTCGTGCAGGAGCGCCGCGAGGTGGCACACGGTCGCGTCGGCGCCGACCGCGCGGGCGACGCGCTCGGCGTTGGCGACCACGCGCGAGACGTGGAGGAAATCGTGCGCGGGCTCCACGTCGGAGCAGCGCGAGCGCGCGAGGTCGGTGAGCCGCGCGAGGACGTCGGGAGGGAGCATCGGGGGAGGGGAGCGGTCGCTCAGGCGAGGTCGACGGCGGCGCCGTTGGGGGCCGTCGCGCTGATGGCGGGGCCCTCTTCGACGGTGGTGGCGAAGAGGTCGGCGCCGCGCTCGGCCTCGAAGGCCGCGATGGCGTCTGCCGCCGAGCGGAGCATCGCGCGGCGCTCGTGGAAGGGCAGGAACGCGCTCTTGAAGCCCGCGAGGATGATCTGCTTGATGCCCGCCCAGGGCACGCCCATCACGGTGTGCACGAGGAAGAGCTCCTTCGAGACGGTGGTGTCGGTGATGAGCCGGTTGTCGGTGTTCACCGTCACGCGCACGCCGAGGTCTTGATAGAACTTCAGGGGGTGCGAGCGCAGGTCGCGCACGGCGCCGGTCTGCACGTTCGAGGAGGGGCAGCACTCGAGCGGGGTGCGGTGGTCGGTGACGTAGTGCAGGAGGTCTCCGTCTTCGCGGAGGCGGCAGCCGTGGCCGATGCGGTGCGCGCCGCAGATGTGGATGGCCTGCTCGATGGACTCGGGCCCGTAGGCCTCGCCCGCGTGGATGGTGCAGTTGATGTTGTTCTTGCGGATCAGCGCGAAGGCGTCGCGGTGGTGCTTGGCCGGGTGGTCGTACTCGGCGCCGGCGAGGTCGAAGCCCACCACGCCGCGGTTCTTGTAGGCCACGGCGAGCTCGGCCATCTCGAGCGAGCTCTCGGGGGAGATGTTTCGGATGCCGCAGATGATGACGTTGGCGTGGATGCCGAACTCGTCTTGCGCCGCGCGCAGGCCGTTGATGACGGCCTCGACGACGTTGGTGAGCGCGAGGCCGCGGCGGGTGTGGAGCATGGGGGCGTAGCGGACCTCCATGTACTCGACGCCGTCTTCGGCCGCGTCGGCGCCGAGCTCGTAGGCGACGCGGGTGAGGGCGGCCTCGGTCTGGAGGACCTTGAGGGTCACGTCGAAGGCCTTGAGGTACTCGACCAGGGAGCCGGTGTTCTCGCCGAGGTGCATCGCGCGGGCGAGGTCGGCGGGGTTGTCGGCGGGGAGCTTGATCCCGTCTTCGCGCGCGAGGTCGAGGATGGTCTGAACGCGGAGAGAGCCGTCGAGGTGGACGTGCAGGTCGGTCTTCGGCAACCGACGGATGTCTTCGAGGGACAGGACTGACATCCCGGGAGCATACCAGCGCGAGGCGGCGGGCTGCGCGACGGCGTCAGAGCGTGGGTTGACCAGGGGCGCGGGCGCCGCGCTGCGTCGGAGTGCCTCCACCGACGTGCGCGGACCCCAGCGCACGCACTCTCGGGTCTCGCGACGACCGCCCTCGCGGCGCCCGCGTGCCCGGCGGTGCTCGCCACCGGGTGTGTGGACCCGAGCGGGCGCGCTCCGAGTGCCTCCGCTGGGGTGCACGGACCCCGGCGGGGCACTCAGAGTGCGCACGACAGGGTGTCTGCACCGTGGTCTCGGCACCCTCGCGCGGTCCCCCGTTCGGGTGAGCGGCGCGCCCGTGCTCGCGCCGCGCGCGGACGCCGCCTCGCCGCTCACACCCGCTCCCCTCCTCGCGGTAGCGTCGTGCGCCATGGCCTCCTTGCGACGCTTCCCCCTCGCGCTCCTCGCCCTCGCCGCCGGCTGCACCGAGTCCACCGCGTACGTCCCGCCCTCCGACGCGGGCTCCACCCCTGGCGACATCGCGCTCGCCGACGCGCCCTCCGACGCGGCCTCCGACGCGGGAGACCCCCTGCCGCCCATGACCTGCCGCGAGGGAACCCCCTGGGACCCGGCCACCCCCGCGTTCACCAACGCGACCAACGACTGGGGGCTCGGCGACGTCACGGGCAAGCGCCTCGGCACCGCCGACCTCGACGGCGACGGCTACGCCGACCTCGTCCTCTGGCAGGACGTCACCAACGCCCGCACCGACTTCTCGCTCCCCCCCGAGCAGTGGAACGTGCGCGTCTTGATGAACCGTCCGCGCGAGAACGGCGCGGGCCGCCGCTTCGTCGACATGACCCGCGCGTCGAACCTCCTCGCGCTGCGCGACGGCACCACCACCCAGGGGCGCCTCGTCACCGTCGTCGCCTTCGCCGACATCGACAACGACGTCGACGTCGACGTCTACACCGGCACCATGCCCAACGCGGCCCCGCCCGCGGGCCAACCCCGCGACCCCGGCGACCGCGGCGAGGTCATGCTCAACGACGGAACGGGCCACTTCGACTTCGCCCCCATGAGCGACGCCACGCCCGAGGCCGGGAGCTCTCCGCAGACCATCGGAGCGGTCTTCCTCGACTACGACGCCGACGGCCGCGTCGACCTCTACGTCGGCTACCACAGCGAGACCTTCGGCCTCCCGATCGGGCAGCAATCCCAGCTCTTCCGCGGAGAGGGCGACGGCCGCTTCACCGAGACCACCGACCCCGCGGGCCTCACCCTCGAGAGCACCTCGGCCTCGCTCACCCGCGTCACCAACAACCGCCCGCTCTACGGCCTCTCGGCCTGCGACGTGAACGGCGACGGACGCCTCGACCTCATCGGCGCCGCCTACGGCCGCGCGTGGAACCTCCTCTTCTCCTCGACGGGCGACCGCTTCGTCGACGAGAGCGCAGACCTCGGGCGTGGGCGGAGACGACAACCGCGACCCCTCCGACAACCAGACCTACCGCTGCTACTGCGAGATGAACCCCGGCCGCTGCCCCGCGACCGTGCCTCCCCACGCCGCGTGGTTCACCTGCGGCGGCCGCGGCACCTGGCGCCCCGGCATCGACGACGCCCCGTGGAGGCTCAACGGCAACACCTTCTCCATCGCCTGCGGCGACGTCGACAACGACGGCGACATCGACCTCTACACCGGCGAGATCGCGCACCCCGACGTGGGCTCCAACAGCGACCACGCCGAGCTCCTCGTGAACGACACCGCCGCCGGAGGCCCCGCGCACTTCACCCGCCCCGACCGCGCGACCCTCGGGCTCGACATCCCCTCGCGCGGCGGCGACGAGGGCGTGCTCTCGAACGCGATGTTCGACTTCGACAACGACGGCCGCCTCGACATCTGGGCCGGCGGAAGCGACTACCCCAACATGTTCGGCTGGCTCTACCGCCAGGGCGACGACGGGCGCTTCACCGAGGTCTCCCGCGCCGCGGGCATCCGGCACGCGTGCCCCGTGGGCACCGCCATCGCCGACTTCGACAACGACGGCGACCTCGACGTGATCCTCGGCACCTCCCTCGCGCGCACCTGCTCCGCCGCGTGGATGGGCCGCGCCTCGCTGCGCCTCTACGAGAACGACGCGAGCGCCCGCAACTGGACCTCGCTGCGCCTCGTGGGCTCCGGCGTCGGCGGGGCCAACCGCGCCGCCGTGGGCGCGCGCGTGCGCGTCACCGCGGGAGGGGTGACCCAGACCCGCGAGGTGCAGGGCAACTGGGGCCTCGCGGGCGTGGGCGCCGAGCTCACCGTGCACTTCGGCCTCGGGGCGAGCTGCGCCATCGACCGGGTCGAGGTGCGCTGGCCCGACGCCGCGGGCACCACCGAGACCTTCACCGACGTGAGGGCGAACTATCGCGTCGAGCTGCGTCAGGGTGAAGGCCGCGCGCGCTACCTGCGTTGAGAGCGTCGCTAGCGCAGCGTGGCCCCGGAGCCCCGCTAGCGCGGCCCTGGGAATGCTGATAGACGCGGTGCCCTTCCATGTCTGATGACATCACCCGGCTTACCGTCGACGCCGCGCACGTCGGCAAGCGCCTCGACCGCTTCATCGTCGACGCCCTGCCCGAGCTCTCGCGCGCCCGCGTGCGCCTCATGCTCGACGAGGGCCGCGTGCGCGTCGACGGCCGCCGCGCCCGCAAGGGAGACCCCCTGCGCGAGGGCTCCGTCGTAGAGCTCCAGGGCGCCGCGCCCCCCGCGGATTTCACCCCCGTCGCCGCCCCCGACGCGCCCCTCACGGTGCGCCACGAAGACCCCGCGCTGCTCGTGGTCGACAAGCCCGCGGGGCAGCCCACGCACCCGCTCAAGCCCGACGAGACCGGCACCCTCGCCAACGCCCTCGTGGGCCGCTACCCCGACACCGCGGCGGTGGGCTTTCACAAGCGCGAGCCGGGGCTCCTGCACCGCCTCGACACCGACACCTCGGGCCTGGTGCTGGTGGCCCGCACCGCGGCGGCCTTCGAGGCCCTGCGCGCGGCGCAGCTCTCCGACGCCATCACCAAGCGCTACCTCGCCCTCGTCGAGGGAGAGGTCGCCAGCGAGGGCGTCGTCGACCTGCCGTTAGTCCCTCACCGCAAAGACCCCAAGCGCGTCGAGGCCGTGACCGACCACGTGCGCCTGCGCGCCGGCACGCGCACCCACGAGGCCCGCACGCACTACCGCCCCGCGCGCGCCTTCGACGGGTACACCCTGGTCGAGGTCGAGATCTCGCGGGGCTTCCGCCACCAGATCCGCGCGCACCTCGCGGCGGCGGGGCACCCGCTGGTGGGCGACACGCTCTACCGCGGCCCGGCCCTGCCCGAGTCCCTCGGGTCGCTCGGGCGGCACTTCCTCCACGCGAGCGAGCTGCGGCTGCAGCACCCCGACGACGGCCGCGAGCTGCGCGTCGTCTCTCCGCTCCCCGACGACCTCGCCGCCGTGCTCGGGAGGCTCCGAAGCCGCGCATGACCCGCGTGCCTCCGCCGCCCCCGTCGGGAGCGCCCTCCGCCGACGACCCCGTCGAGCGGGTCGAGGTGCCCGACCGGATCTCCGTCGAGATCCTGCGGAGCTCCTCCCTGGCCTCCTCCGCGATGGCGCGCGAGGGCTCGATGGCGCCGCCCTCCGACGTGGGCGTCGCGGCGGCGGTGCACGAGATCCAGAACGTGCTCACCAGCGTGCGGGGCTGGGTCGAGCTCGCCCGCGCCAACGAAGACCCCGCCCTCACGGCCCGAGCCCTCGCCGTGATCGAGCGCGGCGTGGTGCGCGCCTCGGCCCTCGCGGGCGCGATGACCGACCCGGTCACCCGCTTCGGCGTGCGCGCGCCGCTTCGACCTGCACACCTGCCTCGCGCAGGTGGTCGAGCTCTTGGAGGGCCGCGCCCGCGCCATGGGCGTCACGCTCGCGGGCCCCAACGCCGACCTCGGCGACACCCTGGTGCTGGGCGACCCCGAGCGCGTCGAGCAGGTGCTCACCAACCTCTGCATCAACGCCCTGCACGCGGTGAGCGCCGCGCGCGCGAAGGGCCTCGCGTCGGGCCGCGTCGAGGTCTCGCTGCGCGACGCCGACGGCGCGATCACCGCGGTGGTGCGCGACGACGGCGCGGGCATCGACCCCGCGGTGCGCACGCGGATCTTCGACCCCTTCTACACCTCGCGCTCCACCGACGACCCCGCGCAGGCGCCGGGCACGGGGCGGGGGCTGGGCCTCGCGGTGTCGCGCGCGCTCGCCGAGGCGATGGGCGGCCGGCTCGAGGTCGAGCCCGTCGAGGGTCAAGGGACGGCCATGACGCTCTCGCTCCCGCGGGCGCGCGCGCGGGCCTCGGGGGAGTTCGCGCTGCTCTCGAAGGCGGGCAGCGTCGACCTGCGGCTGCGCACGGGGCTGCGGGTGCTGGTGCTCGACGACGAGGCGGCGATCCGCGAGCTGCTGGAGGTGGCGCTCTCGCTGCGCGGCGCGCGGGTGATCACCGCCGAGGGCCCCGAGGCGGCGCGCAAGCACGTCGCGCGCGGAGAGGTCGACGTGGTGCTCGCCGACGAGGGGCTGGGCGAAGGGAAGTCCGGCGCGGCCTTCTTGCGCGAGGTGGGCGCGAAGTCGCCGCGGGTGGGGCGGGTCTTGATGACCGGCGCGGCCGACGCGGGCGCGTGGGACGACGTCGAGGTCGTGCGAAAGCCCTTCCTCCTCGACGACGTGGTGCGCGCGCTCGCCCTCGCGCTGCACTCGATCTAGCGCACGAACTGCCAGCTCGCGCGCCGCGACACCTCCAGGTGGAAGTGGTTGTGGTGCGCCCGGTTGAAGTTCGGCGACAGGAGGATGCTGAACACCCCGCGCCGCGCCGCCTCGCAGAAGAACGTGCGCAGCGTGCGCGCCGCGCCGTCGTTGGGCACGCGCGCCGCGGGGCCGCACACGGGCCTGCGCATGCGCCCGTGAAAGTCGCGGTCCACCACGAACGAGGTGCCGTCTTGCATGACGAAGGCGGCGATGTCGGCCGCGAGCCCGACGCCGTGCCGCGCCGCGGTGCCCCGCGCGAGCTCCCGCGCCGACGGCGCGCGGTACAGCGAGATGTGCCGCAGCCCGCGCACCCCCAGCGGGCGCAGCATGTCGGCGAAGCGCACGAGCGCCACCGCGAGTCGGCAGTCCATCGTCTCGCGCATCGCGGTCTCTCCGCTGCCGCGCAGCCACACCCCGTGCAGCGGCCCCGTGAGCGTCACGGGCGTCGCGATGCCCGGCACCCCTGACCGCACGCGCTCGTACGCGACGTGCGACCGGGCCAGGGCGCGCAGGCACGCGCGGCCCGAGAGCGCGCCGATCTCCATCGCGAGGGTCGGGGTCGAAGGCGTCTCGCGGCCCTCCGTCGCCCCCGCGCGCTCGGCCTCCTCCGCGAGCGGGTCGCGCGGGTCGTCGGGGTCGGGCATCACCCGCTGCGCCGCGTGCTCCTCGTCGGGGTTGAGCGGGCCCTCCTCGCCGACCGACTCCGCGCTCCCCGCGTCGCCCACCGCGTCGGCCACCGCGTCGGCCACCGCGTCGCTCACGGCCGCGTCGGTCTGCGCGCGCACCTCACCCGCGGCCGTCGCCACCGCCGCCGCGAGGGCGAGCGCCGCGAGGGCCCTCACTCCATCGCCAGCCCGCCCCGCGCGCCCCTCACGTCGACGGGGATGGTGTACCTCCCGCCGCCGCGCCGCATCCGCACGCTGAAGCTCGTCGCCCTGCGGTTCACCGCGAGCACCTCGAGGGCCTCGTCGGGGTTGCGCACCGGGAGGCCGTTCACCGCCTCGAGCACGTCTCCGACGCGCACGCCCGCGAGCGCGCAGAGCCCGTGCCGGTCGAGCGCGGTGACGCGGTAGCCGTCGCCCTGGCCGCCCTCGGTCATCGACTGCTGGAGCCGCGCGCCCGACAGGATCGACCGCGGAGACGCCCCCGCCGGCAGGTCGACCACCCAGCGGCCCGAGCGCCGCGTGATGCTGCCGCCGCCGGGGATCGCGCGCGACGTGGGCCGCGCCCGAACCACCGCGCGCGCGTCGACCGCGCCCGCGTCGACCACGCCGTTCTCCGCCGGGTCGACGATGAGCTCGGGCGTCGTGTGCGTGGGCGCGGGCGCGACCTCGGTCACCGGCGCGGCGGTCGACGCGAGCCGCCGCGACTCGGCCCTTATGGCGCGCGGCACCGTCGCCGCCTGCGCCCTCGGGAGGAATCCCCGCTGCGCGCTCGACGCGGGGGCATCACACGCGGCAGCGCGAAGCCCGCGAGGGCGCCCACCGCGGCGACCACCAGGAACTCCTTGAGCAGCGGCCGCGCGGCGAGCGCGCCCCTCAGGGTTCGTGGTGCTTGACCGCGCGACACGGTCGAAGGGATACGATCCCCACGGTGCCCACCGCAAGGTTCGACGCCTCGGCGCCCCACCCCCGCGCGGCGCGCTGGCCCGTCGTCGCCCTGGCCCTGGCGCTCCTGGGCGCGAGCTTCTGGGGCGCCTGGAGGCAGTCCGGCGCCCTCGCCGCCGTCGAGACCGCGCGCACCCTCACCCCCGCCGCGTCGCAGTGGACCACGGGCCCCGGCGCCAGCCTCGACCTCGGCGCGGTCACCGCCCCCGTCGACGGCGTGGTGCGCGTCGAGGCCTGCGGCCGAGACCGCGCCCCCGAGGGCGTGCGCGTGAGCGTGCGCGTCGGCGGCGGCGCGCTCACCACCGCGCCCCTCACCGACGAGGGGAGCTTCTCTCCCCGCTGCGTCACCGCGCACCGTCGCGTCGCCCGCGGAGGCCGCGCGGCGGTCTCGCTCACCGCCGCGTCGCCCGCGTCGATCACCGAGGTGGTGCTCCGCGCGGGGGGCGCCCTCGGCCCGCGCGCCGCGTGGCCGACGCTCTCGCTCATCGCCGCCCTCGCGCTGATCGTGTTCGCGCCGACGCTCCTGCGACGTCGCCCGCCGTCGCCCGAGGTCGCCGACGACGCGGCGCCGTACCGCGAGGTCCCGCGCGAAGAGCCCTTCGAGCCGCCGCCGCCCGTGCCCCTCGCGCTGCGGTGGAACCCGCTGGTGATCGTGGCCCTCGCCCTCTTCGTCCCGCAGGTCGCGGCGGTGCTCGCGTCGCTCGCCGTACACGGCGGCGCGCAGCGCGTGCTCGCGGGCCTCGCGGCGCAGCACGTCGCGATGGTGGCCCTCTCGGCCTGGCTCCTCGGGGCCTTCTCCCGCGACGGGTTCGAGGCCGCGGGCTTCGGCCCCGTCGCGCCCCGCTGGCTCGGCCGCGCGGTGGTCTGCGCCGCGGGGCTCGTGGTCTTCGCCGCGGCGGTGAGCGCGGGCCTCGACGTGCGCGACAGCCCCCTCGCGCGGGAGCTCGCCCGCGCCCCGATGCGCGCGGTGATCGCGTGGGCCTCGCTGGGCGCTCCCTTGAGCGAGGAGATGCTCTACCGCGGCGCGATCTACGCGTCGTTCTCGCGCCGCGGCCCGCAGGCGGCGGCGCTCGCGCAGGCCGCGATCTTCACCGCGATGCACGCGATGCAGCTCCAGGGCGCCCTCCTCGGGCTCGCGCCCATCGCGGCGGTGGGGCTGGTGAACGGGTGGCTGCGGTGGCGCACGAACGGGCTCGTGGCCCCGTGGCTCGTGCACACGCTCTACAACGGCGCGCTGGTGGCCTCGGTGATCGCCTCGCCCTGAGCCTCGACGTCGGCGGGCGCGAGGTCGGCGAGGGCGCGGGTGAGCTTCTTGCGCGCGCGCGCCTCGAGCTGCCGCGCGCGCTCGCGCGACACGCCGAGACGTCGCCCGATCTCGGCGAGCGAGAGCTCGTCGTCGGACATGATCCGCTGCTCGACGATGTAGCGCTCGCGGGGGTCGAGCCCGCGCATCGCGTCGCGCACGCGGCCGTCGAGGTGGGCCTTCTCGCGGGCCTCGTCGAGGGCGTCGTCTTGCGCGGGCGCCGCCGACTCGAGGAGGTCGACGCCCGTCGCGCGGCCGTCGTCGTGCACGGGAGCGTCGAGGGAGACGTCGCGCGCGTCGAGGCGGCGCATCATCTCCTCGACCTTCTCGGGGGTGGTGCCGAGCTGCTCGGCGAGGCGCTCCATCGCGGCCTCGGTCTCGCCCACGAGGTTCGCCATGCGCGCGCGCTCGCGGCGCAGGCGGAAGAAGAGCTTCGAGCGCAGCGGGCCCGACCCGCCGCCCACCAGCGACCAGCTACGGATGACGGCGTTGAGGATGAACGCGCGGATCCAGTAGGCCGCGTAGGTGACGAAGCGCGTGCCCTTGTCGGGGTCGAACTTCTTCACCGCGGTGACGAGCCCGAGGCTGCCCTCGCCCACGAGGTCGGCGAGGCGGATGTCGTAGCGGCGGTAGTTCACCGCGATGGCCACGACGTAGCGGAGGTTGGCGTTCACCAGCGCCTCGGCCGCCGCGGGGTCGGCGTGGTCGCGCACCCGCAGCGCGAGCGCGTGCTCGTCTTCGCGGGAGAGCGTGGGGAATTCCTTCACCCGCGAGATGTACCTGGAGAGGAGGGGGTCTGCGTCGTGCGACATCGCTGCCTCGTGAGGTCTGCGCCCGGGGCGCGCCCCAGGGGAGGGCAAGAGCGATACCGCAACCGTGAAGCCCTGCAAATCGCGGAAGAAACGCGAGCTCGACGCTAGACCTACATCGCAGAGATTGCGCGAGGCGTGACCGAAGTTCAGGAGGTCGCCTTGAACCGTCGCGAGCGCCCCGAGGCGAGGGAGGGCGCGCGAGGAATACTCGGACGTATTTCGAGCGCGCTCGACCGCTGCATCGGGGGGCGCAGCAGGTTCAGGGCGACCTCCGTCAGCGGGCGGGCGAGCGGAGGGTGCGGGGCGCGACCCAGTAGACCGAGCCGTCTTGATCGTCGGCGAAGAACATCCGGCCGTCGGGGGCGAAGGCGAGGTCGGTCACGCGGCCCGGGATGGCCCCGCCGCGGCCGAAGCCCGTGAGGAAGAACTCCGTCGGGCGCGAGGGGCGGTGCGTGGTGCCGTCGACGGGGGCCCACTGCACGCCGGTGTTGGTCCAGCTCCCGACCCAGCCGTGGAGGCCCACGAAGAAGGACCCGGCGTAGGGCGCGGGCCACGAGTCGGGGGCCCAGTCGAAGCCGAAGGGCGTGTCGTGCAGGGTGTAGGTCTGCACCGAGATGGCCACGTCGGCGCAGCTCATCGACGACGGCGGCACCGGCACGTTGTGGTCGACGCAGCAGGGGTAGCCGTAGTTGTCGCCGCGGCGCATCTCGATGAGCTTCTCGCGGCCGCCGATGGAGTCCCACCCGTCGCCCGAGAGCTCCGCGGCGTAGCAGGCGCCCCACTCGCGGCAGCGCAGGTACATCGGGTTGCGGAAGCCCGTGACCCAGACCTCTCCGGTCGCGGGCATGCCCGCGCCGACGCGGAGGATCGAGCCCGCGCGCTGCCCGCCGGGGCAGGTCGCGGTGTCGTACTGACCCATGGAGACGTAGAGGTTGCCGTCGGTGCCGCGCGCGAGGGTGTGCGTCCACCGCACCGAGTCGTCGAGCTGCGCGAGGCGGGTGTGCGTGGCGGGGGTGCCCGTGCCCACGCGCTGCCCGGAGGCGTAGGGCATGCGGTACACGCCGTCGCTCAGGGTGTAGAGCAGCCCGTCGCCGTCGAAGAGCAGCCCGTGCACGCTGTCGATGTCGCCGAGGAAGTCGGTCACCGCGTCGGCCACGCCGTCGTGGTTGTCATCGGGCAGCACCACGATGGCCCCGCGGCCGATGGGCGCGCCGCCGGGGGTGCCCGTCGCGGGCGACGACACGAACACGTCTCCGTTGGGCGCGAAGGCCAGCACGCGCGCGGTGCTCACCCGCGCGAAGCGGCGCACGCAGAAGCCCTCGGGCACGGTCACGCCCGCGACGTCCGTGCCGGGGAGGTTGCAGAAGAACTCCCCCGTGGGAGGCCCCGCGTCGGGGCGGTCGACGGGCGCGCTCGCGTCGGGCGCGTCGGTCGGGGTCTGCGCGTCGACGCCGGTGTCGAGGGGGTTCCCCGCGTCGGTGCCCGTGTCACTGCCGGTGTCGACGCCCGCGTCGACGGCGGAGCCCGTGTCGGTGGCCGCGTCGAGGATCGGCGGTCGCGTCGGTGTCTCGGACTCACACGCGGCGACGGAGAGCGTGAGGACGACGGGCGCGACGCGAAGGATTCGACGCATAGGACCGTGACCCTTAGCGGGCTCGCTCACGAGAGGCAAGGGCGCCGCGGGGGTGATGTCGATCGCGCGCGCCGCGTGGTAACTCGTCCGTGTGACGAGGCGCACGGGGTTCGCGGCGGCGGCGCTCACGGTCGCGGTGTTCGGCGCTGGAGGCTGCGCGAAGGCGTGGCCGAGCGCGCCGGAGCTGTACGTCGCGCCGACCGCGCAGGGCATGGTGGTGGTCGAGGGGGGATGGTTGCGCCCCTCGGGTCGCGCCGCGCCGAGCGACGACTGCGCGACGGCGCTCTCGCGCAAGGTTCACCGCGCCGTGGCCGTGTGCGCGCGCGCCGAGCCCGAGGCCTGCGCGATCGCCGCGACGGGGTCGTTCACCGAAGACGAGGTGCTCCGCTGCGCGCGCTCGCGGGGCGCGGTCACCCCGACGCGCGAGCCGTGGCGGGGCCGCGAGGTGCTGCGTCTGCGATCGACGACGCGCGAGGGGCGCGCGCGCGCCGAGGTGGTGTTCCTTCGGCCGAGCGTGGTGATCGTCGGCGCGCGCGAGGCGGTCGACCCGATGCTCGACGCCGCCCTCGCGTCGAGCGGCCGCGCCGAGCTCCCGGCGGCGGTGCGCGACGAGTGGCGCGCGCTCCCGGCGAGCGCGCCCGTGCGCGGGGTGATCCGGCTCGACCCGCGGGGGATGCTCCCGGGCGCGACGGCCGTGCGGCTGTGGAGTGACCGCGGCCCGACCACGTCGATGCACGCGGCGCTGCGCTGCGAGGGCGAGGCCGCGGCGCGGGATCTCTCTCGCGCGATCGAGCCGCTCGCGCGCGGGGCGTCGTCGCTGATGGCGGGCGCGCAGGGCTTCGAGGTCGCGCACCGGGTCGAGGGCGCGACGGTCTTCGTCGACCTCAGCCGCGCGCGGCCTGGTGACGATCGGGCGCCGGCACCGAGTCGCGCACCGTAGCGGCTGACACCGCGGCCGAGCCGCTGACGAGCGGCGCGCGCTCGGACGGAGACTCGATCGCGTCGAGGAGGCGGTCGAGCTCGTCGACGGGGAGCTCGGTGAGGATCAGCCCGCGCGCGTCGCCGCCGCGGATCACGAGGCGCGTGCGGCCCTTCACGCCGGGGAAGAGCGCGCGCAGCACCCAGTCGAAGAAGATCCCGCCGGCGAGCATCCCGAGGCCGATGCCGATGAGGGGGAAGTACACCGCGCGCGCGCCCTCGACGACGAACTTCGCGCCGAAGATCGAGCCCACCGCGAGGGCGAAGACCGACAGGGCCGCGGGCAGCGCGGGGAAGCGCGTCTCGCGACGCAGCTCGACGAGGTCGGTGAGGGGAAAGCGCACGTCCCAGGTGTTGAGCGTGCGGCCGAGGATCTCGCTGTGACCCACGACGCGCAGGGCGTCTCCGTCGAGGGTCACCGTCGCGGGGCGGCGGTGCACGAACACGAGGCGCAGCGCCGTGGTGATGGCGCCGACGGGCACCACCGTGGTGACCGCGCGCGAGAGCGGGCCGCGCTCGAAGCCCTCGACCTCGCAGGCGACGCTCACCTCGGGGCGGCGCGCGACGCGGGGAGACGTCTTCGCGGGCGCGCTCGGGGCCGCGACGGCCTCGCGGGCCTCGGTCACGCCGCGCAGGGCGCGCACGGCGGCGGACGCGGCGTCGGTGGGCGCGTCGACGGGGGCGGCGCGCAGGAGCTCGTCGAGGCGCGCGCGGGGCTCGTCGGCGAGGGTCGCGCGTGCCGCGGTGTAGGGCGGGTACTGCCCGACGAACTCGAGCCAGTCGAGGGCCGGGAGCTTCTCTCGCAGCGTGCACGCCGTCGCGGCGCTCGAGCGTGGCCCCGAGGTGGCGGGCGAAGAGGCACGCGACGAGGGCGCGCTCGGCGGCGTTGCGCGCGCCGCCGCGGAGGATCTCCAAGGGCTTGCCCGTGGCCGAGGCCGCGCTGTCGAGGGAGAGCTTCTCGTCGGCCATGCGCGCGTCGACGACGGCGGCGGAGACGGCGAGGGTGCGGTGCGTGGCCTGGTCGAGGAGGGCCTCGGCGACGACCCTGGCGACGCGGTCGAGGGCGCCGTCGGCGTCGCGGGCCGAGGCGAGCTCGGCGGCGGCCTTGCGCAGGGCCTCGGGCGTCAGGGGGGCTTCGGGCATAGGGGCGCGCATCCTAGTGAAGGGGTGCGCGAGAGACAACCGCCGCTCGGGCGGTCGCAGGCTCACTCGGGGACGGCCACCACGTAGCGGTAGTCGACGGCGCTCAGGGGCGTGCGAAAGGCGGGCATGCGCAGGCCGCAGAGGGCCGCGCCGAGGCACTCGGCCGTCGCGGCGCTCACGTCGACGCCGGGGAAGGAGATCTCTTCAGGCGCGCCGCGGCCGGAGAAGAGCGCGTGCACGGGGAGCCGACCCTCGGCGTTCATGGGCGGCCGGCACGCGAGCACGGCGGCCTCGGCGGGGGCCATCACCCGCACGATCATGGCGACGGTGGGCTCGAGCGGAGACTGCGGAGACGCGCGCTGCGGGGTCGCGTCGCCCTCGCAGCGCAGGCGGGGCCGCGAGCGCGAGCTCACCCAGCGCGGGCGGAGCTCCGACGCGGCCGCCTCGCGGTGGACGGTGGGCGAGCCGAAGCCGCCGCTCACGGCGCCCGACGCCGAGGCCGACGCGCGCACCGTGGGCACGAGGCGCAGGTCGCCGCTGACCCCCGAGGGGGACGTGTCAGGTGTGCCAGCGGTCGCGACCGCGGCGTCGGTGGCGGGGGTGGGGGCAACGGCGTTGGCGGCGACCTCGGGCGCGGGGCGGTGCCGTCGGCGACGTCTGCGTCGGTGGGAGGTCGCCTGCGCGACGGGCTGCGGCGCGGGCGCGCTCGCGCACGCGACGTCGAAGAGGGCCAGCAGGACCAGTGAGACCGTGGGGAGCCGCATCGTTCGCCTCTCGGGGGATGCACGGTAGCAACGCCGGGGCCGCGGGCATCAGTGGGGAAAACCCGCACTCTCGCGCGCGGCGGGCGAAGGGCTTGGTGGCGCGGCGGGAGGGCCGCGTTCGAGGGGGCACCGCGCTATTGACTTCACGGCCGGTCCCTGACTAGCGTCCCGCCCGCTCGCGGCCCCGGACCCCGATGTTTCTCGCGGGATTCCGCGGCGCAAGAGTGGTCTTGGGCGTCGCCCGACGCCGTGACCGCCGCGACGCGCTCCAGCAAGGCGACCCCATGGCTTTCGAACTCACCCCTGAGCGGCGCGCGATCTTCGACGAGCTGCTGCCGAAGTACCCCACCCGCCAGGCCCTGACGATCCCGCTGCTGCACCTCTGCCAGGAGCAGCACGGCTACGTCGACGCCTCGGTGATCGAGTACGTGGCGAAGACCCTCGGGGTCACCACCGCCGAGGTGCAGGGGGTCGTGACCTTCTACACCCTGTTCCTGCAGGAGAAGCCCGGCCGGAACGTGGTGTGGGTGTGCCGCACGCTGAGCTGCGAGCTCATGGGCGCGCGGGAGATCACCGAGTGCTTCGAGAAGAAGCTCGGCATCCACCCGGGCGAGACCACCAAGGACGGCGAATTCACCCTGCTCAACGCCGAGTGCCTCGCGGCCTGCGGGCAGGGGCCGATGATCCAGCTCAACGACACCTACTACGAGAACCTCACCCCTGATCAGCTCGACGGGATCATCGAGCAGGCGAAGAAGCGCCGCGACGACAGGGTGAAGGCATCGTTCTCGCCGGTGGGGCTCCGAACCCACCGCGACGCCTGAGAGGGGAAAGAGAGCCCAATGCCCGTCGAGCAGACGCGGTACCTCACCGGGAACTACGGCACGCCCGACTCGTGGACCCTCGCGGCCTACGAGAAGAACGGCGGCTACCAGTCGCTGCGCAAGGCGCTGGAGATGGGCCCGGAGTGGATCCTCGAGCAGATGAAGGCCGCGAACCTGAGGGGCCGCGGCGGCGCGGGCTTCCCCGCGGGGTTGAAGTGGTCGTTCCTGAAGCCCAACCCCGAGAAGCCCAACTACATCGCGGTGAACGCCGACGAGGGTGAGCCCGGGACCTTCAAGGACCGCACGCTCATGGAGAAGGACCCTCACCGCTGCGTCGAGGGCTTCATCATCTCCGCCTACGCGCTCAACGTTCACACGGTCTACGTGTACGTGCGCGGCGAGCTCGTGCTCTCGATCAAGCGCCTGATGCGCGCCGTCGAAGAGGCGCGCGCCAAGGGCTACCTGGGCGACGCGATCATGGGCAAGGCCTTCCCCCTCGACATCGTCGTGCACGCGGGGGCCGGCGCGTACATCTGCGGCGAAGAGACCTCGCTCCTGAACTCCCTCGAGGGCCTGCGCGGCGAGCCGCGGTTGAAGCCTCCGTTCCCCGCCGTGGTCGGCGCCTTCGGCGCGCCCACCATCGTGAACAACCTCGAGACCCTGGCCACGGTGCCCACGGTGGTCTCCCTCGGCGGCGAGGAGTTCTCGAAGCTCTCGCGCCTTCACCACATCAAGGACGGCGGCGTGCGCCTCTACGGCGTCTCGGGCCCCGTGAAGCGCCCCGGCGTCTTCGAGGCCCCCGTCGGCATCACCCTCCGCGAGCTCATCTACGACCTCGGCGGCGGCATGCGCGACGGCCGCACCCTCAAGGCCGTGATCCCCGGCGGGAGCTCCACCCCGGTGCTGCGCCCCGAGGACCTCGTGCACGCGCCCGACGAGAAGCACCCGCTGCACGCGTGGCACGGCAAGAGCCACATCGACGTGCCCATGGGCGTCGACACCATGCGCGGCCTCGGCACCATGCTCGGCACCTGCTGCGCGATCGTCATGGACGACACCACCTCGATGGTGCGCGCGGCCGAGAACCTCATGCTCTTCTACGCGCACGAGAGCTGCGGGCAGTGCACGCCCTGCCGCGAGGGCTGCGCGTGGATGGCCCGGCTCTGCCGCAAGTTCGCGAGCGGCACCGCCACCCGCGCCGACCTCGACACGCTCTACGACGTGGCGAACAACATCATGGGCAACACCATCTGCGCGCTCGGCGACGGCGCCGCGATGCCGATGCTCGGGATCCTCAAGCTCTTCCGCGGCGAGTTCGAGGCCGCGATCGGCAAGAAGGCCCCGCACCTCGGAGGGCCGGCGTGAGCCCCTCGTCGCCCGCGAGCCTCGTCGCCTTCGGCCTCTTCGCCGCCATCGCGGTGGCGGGCGCCCTCGCGACGGTGGCCTTCCGCAACCCCATCCGCAACGCGGTGGGGCTCTTCGTGCACATCCTCGCGCTCGCGGGGCTCTACATCACCCTCTCGGGGCACTTCATCACGGCGGTGCAGCTCATCGTCTACGCCGGCGCGGTGGTGGTGCTCTTCGTCTTCGTGATCATGCTCCTCGGCCCGGGCTCGTCTCCGCCCGACGACGGCCGGGGCCGCGTGGCGAGGGCCGTGGGCGCGGGCTCCGTGGCGCTCGTCGGGGCCTTCATCGCCTCGGTGGTGGTGCAGCTGCAGCCCGCGCGCGAGGCCAACCCCGAGGGCTTCGGCACCCTCGAGCAGATCGGCGCGCAGCTCTTCGGGCCCGCCATGATCCCCTTCGAGCTCGCGTCGCTGCTGCTCACCGCCGCGGTGGTGGGCGCCTTCGCCGTCGCCCGCGCGCACCAGCACAAGGTCTCGCTCACCGAGGGCGACGCGCCCGCGAAGGAGCCCCGGCGATGACCCTCCACCTCGGGCACTACCTCGCCCTCTCGACCCTTCTGTTCACCATCGGCGCCGCGGGCTTCCTCCTGCGCCGCAACGCGCTGGTCGCGCTGATGTGCGTCGAGCTGATGCTCAACGCGGTGAACCTCACGCTGGTGGCCGCGAACCGCTGGCAGCGCCCCGTCGCGGCGCCCGCGGTGACCGACGCCGCGGGCAACGTGGTCGAGGCCGCCGCGCGCATCCCGCAGACGGGCCACGTCTTCGCGTTCTTCGTGATCGCCGTCGCCGCGGCCGAGGCCGCCGTGGGGCTCGCGATCGTCCTCTCGTTCTATCGCCTGCGGAAGACGGTGCGCACCGACGCCGCGGACCTGCTCCGGGGCTGAACGGCCGACACGCCATGAGAAACCTCTTGAACCCGGTCGATTTCGGCAACCTGCTGACGGCCGCCCCGGGCGGGTACTCGGTGCTCGGTTGGATCGTCGCGCTGCCCCTCATCGGCGCGATCATCAACGGCATCTGGGGTCGCAAGGTGGGCCGGCAGGGCGTCTACATCGCGGGCATCGCCGCGGTGGGGACCTCGTTCCTCCTGTCGCTGCTCGCCTTCGCGGCGCTCTTGAAGAGCGGCCACGCGCCGTCGGGCGAGGGCGCGGGCGAGGGCGCCGAGGCCGCGCACCACGCGCTGCGCGCGCTCTCGTACAAGGCCTGGGACTGGTTCCCCGCGCCCGTGGGGAGGATCGACGGCGGCGCGATCCGCGTGGGCACCGAGACCATCGCGATGCGCTGGGTGCTCGACCCCCTCTCGGGCGTGATGCTCCTCGTGGTCACCGGCGTCGGGACGCTCATCCACGTCTACAGCGCCGGGTACATGTCCCACTACGAGGGCTACGACCGGTTCTACGCGTACCTGAACCTCTTCATCTTCGCGATGCTCAACCTCATCCTGGGCGACAGCATCGTGCTGATGTTCCTCGGGTGGGAGGGCGTCGGCCTCGCGTCGTACCTCCTCATCGGCTTCTGGTACGAGAACCGCGACTACGCCTTCGCCGGCCGCAAGGCCTTCATCGTCAACCGCATCGGCGACGCCGGGCTCATCCTCGGGATGACCATCATCGCCTGGCGCGGCGGCACCTACAGCTTCGAGGTCCTGCGCGGTCACATGACCCACGCGCGGCCCTTCATCGACGCGCTCAACGAGCACACGCACCTCGGCGAGTTCCTCGTCGACATGCTGCGCCTCGGCGGCTCCGAGGGCGTCGCGGCGGCCGTCGGGCGGCTCGACTTCACCTGGGGCGGCCTCGCGTGCCTGCTCCTCTTCGTGGGCTGCGCGGGCAAGAGCGCGCAGATCCCCCTCTACGTCTGGCTCCCCGACGCGATGGCGGGCCCCACGCCCGTCTCGGCGCTCATCCACGCGGCCACCATGGTCACCGCGGGGATCTACCTCCTGTGCCGGCTGTCGTTCCTCTTCCTCGACCACCCGACGGTGCTGTCGATCATCGCGCTCACCGGCGCGGCGACGGCCCTCTTCGCGGCCACCATCGCCGTGACGCAGGTCGAGCTGAAGAAGGTGCTCGCCTACTCCACGGTGTCGCAGCTCGGGTTCATGTTCATGGGCTGCGGCGTGGGGGCCTTCACCGCGGGCTTCTTCCACGTCTTCACGCACGCCTTCTTCAAGGCCTGCCTCTTCCTCGGCGCCGGCGCCGTGATGCACGCCTGCCGCGACAAGCAGGACATCCGCGAGCTCGGCGGCCTGCGGAAGTACCTCCCCGTCACGGCCTTCACCTTCGCGGTCTCCACCGCGGCCATCATCGGCTTCCCCGGGCTCTCGGGCTTCTTCTCGAAGGACGAGATCCTCTGGCGCGCGTTCACCTCGCCGCTGGGCGTCGGCAAGGTCGTCTTCGTGATGGGCTGGCTCGCGGCCATCCTCACGGCCTTCTACATGTGCCGGCTCTTCATCCTCACCTTCATGGGCGAGGGGCCGCGCTACCTCCTGGCCGAGGCGCACGGCGCGGCGGTCGACGTCGACCACCGCGACCACCACCAGGGCGGCCACCCCGACGGCGACGAGCCGCACGGCCACGACGACCACGGCGACGAGGACCACGACCACGGCCACGGCCACGGTCACGGCCCGCCCTCGGAGCACGGCACCGACATGAAGCTCCTCACCACGCCCCTCATCGTCCTCGCGGCGATGGCGGCGGTGGCGGGCTTCCTCGGGCTGCCCTACGCGTTCACGCACAAAGAGGGCGTGCTCGCGGCCTTCCTCGAGCCCGCGGTGGGCGACGCCTTCGTCCGCTACGGCCACGCGGTGATGGAGGACGCGCACAAGCAAGAGCTCCTCACCATGGCCCTGGGCGTGCTGGCCTTCCTCGTGGGCACCGGCGCCGCGTGGTGGGTCTACATCGCGCAGGAGGGCAAGCCCGCGGACATGGTCTCCGAGCGCGTCCCCGGCCTCTACCGCCTCGTGTGCGACAAGTGGCGGATCGACGAGCTCTACGACAAGACCTTCGTGCGGGGCGCCAAGCTCTCCGCGGGCTTCGCCGCGGGCTTCGACCGCTACGTGATCGACGGCCTGGTGAACCTCACGGGCATCGTCGCGATGGCCCTCGGCCGCGTGGTGAAGCCGCTGCAGACCGGCGCCGTGCAGGTGTACGGCGCGCTCATCGGCGTGGGCGCGCTGGGCCTCGTGGCCTGGGTGACCCTCATGCCCGCTGCGGCCATCACCTACACGGCGAGCGAGGGCGGGCGCACGGTGCTCCAGGCCTCGGGCGGCCTCGGGTACACCTACCGCTGGGCCTTCTTCGACATGCGCGAGTCGGGCGACGAGAACACCCTCGCCGCCCGCTGCCCGATGGACGCCGCCGAGGCCGCGCTCTCGCGCGCCGAGGCGCCCACCGCCGAGACGCGGCGCGAGGAGAGCATCACGCGCCCGCGCTGCGCGGCGCTCCAGGCCGAGAGCCCCTTCGGCCGACGCGTGACCACCACCGCGCTGGTGGTGCCCGCCGGCCTCGAAGCCAACGCGGCCAACGGGCACTGACGAGGAACCGACCGTGAACACCTCCCGACACATCCTCTCGGTGCTGGTCTGGTTCCCCGCGGTGGCGGGGCTGCTGGCGCTGTTCCTCCCGCGGCAGGCGCCGAGGCTCCTGCGCACCTACGGCGTGGGCGCGTCGCTGTTCCTCTTCGGCCAGTCGCTGCAGCTCCTCATCGGCTCGACGCACTCGGTGCAGAGCCGCGGGTTCCGCCTCGTCGAGAACACCGAGTGGATCCCCTCCCTCGGCATCCGCTACCACCTCGCGGTCGACGGCGTGTCGCTCTGGCTGGTGCTGCTCACCACCTTCCTCACGCCCCTCACGCTCTACGTCTCCTTCGGCGCGATCCGTAACCGCCAGAAGGAATTCATCGCCGCCATGCTCGTGCTCGAGTCGGCGATGCTCGGCGCGCTCCTCTCCCTCGACCTGTTCCTCTTCTACGTCTTCTACGAGCTGATGCTCGTGCCGATGTTCATCATCATCGGCGTCTTCGGCGGCAAGAACAGCGTCTACGCCGCGGTGAAGTTCTTCATCTACACCTTCGCCGGCTCGGTCTTCATGCTGGTCGCCCTGATCTACATGGTGGTGAAGCACCATGAGCTCACGGGGCACTACAGCTTCGGCTACCTCGACCTGATGCGCGTGGGCTTCCCCGCGGGCACCGAGCGCCTGCTCTTCGCGGCCTTCACGATCGCCTTCGCGATCAAGGTCCCGATGTGGCCCGTGCACACGTGGTTGCCCGACGCGCACACCGAGGCCCCGACGGGCGGCTCGATGATCCTCGCGGCGGTGATGCTGAAGGTGGGCACCTACGGCTTCCTGCGCTTCGCGATGGGCTTCTTCCCCAACGCCGCGCACTGGATCGGGCCCACCGTCGCCGGCCTCGCCTGCGTCGGGATCATCTACGGCGCCCTCGCCGCGTGGCGGCAGTACGACTTCAAGCGCCTCGTGGCCTACTCCTCGGTGAGCCACATGGGCTTCGTGATGCTCGGGCTCATCTCGCGGAACCCGCACGGCGTCTCGGGCGCCATCCTCCAGATGGTCAACCACGGCGTCTCGACCGGCGCGCTCTTCCTCCTCGTGGGCGTGATCTACGACCGCCGGCACACCCGCGACGTGGCCGAGTTCGGCGGCCTCGCCAAGGTGATGCCCTGGTACGCCGCGATGTTCGTGCTGGTGACCATGAGCTCCATCGGTCTGCCCGGCACCAACGGATTCATCGGCGAGTTCCTGATCATCACCGGCACCTTCACCTCCGAGGTGCTCCGCTGGTCGTACCGCGTGGTCAGCGGCGTGCCCGACACGGCGAACGTGGGGCCCTTCTTCGCGCTCATCGCGGTGGGCGGCGTGCTCCTCGGCGCGGTCTACATGCTCGACGTGACGCAGAAGGTGTTCTTCGGCCCGATCACCAACCCGAAGAACCGCCGCCTGCACGACCTCAACCCCCGCGAGTGGACGGGCCTCGTCCCGCTGGTCGCGATGATCTTCGCGATCGGGTTCTTCCCCGCGCACTTCAGGGCGCGCATCGACCCGACGGTGCGCGCGGTGCTCCACGTCTACGGCGCCAAGCGCGACGCGCTGCGCGAGCTGCAGATGTCGCGCACGCGGCCCTTCCTCCTCGACCCGTCGGTGATGAGCATCCCCGCGGTCGACCCCGAGATGCCCCCCGTCGAGGCCGAGCCCGCGCCGGCCGAGACCCACACCCGCGCGAGCGACCCCACCTCGCGCCGCGACACCCTCGTGGCCCTGGGAGACTGAGTCGTGACGCTCCTGCTCGTCCTCTCGCCCATGCTCATCCTCGCGGTGGGCGCCCTCGTCCTCATGCTGGTCGACGCCTTCCAGCAGGAGGAGGGCGGCCTCGCGATGCCCACCGCGCTGGTGCACTTCGTCGCCGCCGCCGCCGCGCTCGCCCTGTGGTCCCGCGGCCTCCCCGCCGACGCGGCCACCGTGCTCAACGGCTGGATCGCCGTCGACCGCACGGCCCTCTTCATCGAGGCCACCGTCGCCCTCGGCGGCGCGCTCGCGTCGCTCCTCGCGGGGGGATACCTCGAGGAGCACAAGCTCGACCGGGGTGAGTACTACCCGCTCATGGCCTTCTCCACCGCGGGCGCGATGATGCTCGCGGCGGCCAACGACACGCTGATGGTCTTCCTCGGGCTCGAGACCATGTCGCTCGGCGTGTACGCGATGACGGGCTTCCGCCGCACGTCTCCGCGCTCGGCCGAGGCGGCGCTGAAGTACTTCCTCCTCGGGTCCTTCGCGGCGGCGCTGCTCCTCTTCGGCGCGGCGCTCCTCTATGCGATCACGGGGCACACCGACCTGCCGGGCATCGCGCAGGCGCTCTTCCCCGCGACGCCCGCGACGCCCCCTGAAGACGTCGCCGCGGCCGCGGCCCTCGCCGCCCAGGCCGCTGTGATCCTCAAGGTCGCCGTGCTCGCGATGGTGCTCATCGTCGTCGCGATGGCCTTCAAGGTCGGCGCCGTCCCCTTCCACATGTGGACGCCCGACGTGTACGAGGGCGCGCCCACCGCCACCACCGCGTACATGAGCGTCGTGGTGAAGGCCGCCGCCTTCGGCGCCTTCATGCGCATCATGCTCACCGTCTTCGGCGACCCGTCGAGCGCGGGCGCCACGGCGGGCTGGCCCGCGATGCTCGCGTGGATCGCCCTCCTCACGATGACCGTGGGCAACCTCGTCGCCCTCACGCAGACCAGCGTGAAGCGCATGCTCGCGTACAGCTCCATCGCCCACGCGGGGTACATCCTCCTGGGCGTGGTGGCCGCGCCGCGCGAGGTCACGGGCCCGGGCGCGCAGGCGTCGGTGCTCTTCTACCTCCTCGCGTACACCGTCACGAACATCGGCGCCTTCGCCGCGCTCGCGCTCGCGGGCCGCAGGGGCGCCGAGGCCGTCTCCTACGACGACCTCGCGGGCTACGCGCGCCGGCACCCCGCCGCGGGCTTCGCGCTGGCGTTCTTCCTCCTGTCGCTCACCGGCGTGCCCCCCACCGCGGGCTTCTTCGGCAAGTTCTACGTGATCCGCGCGACCCTCGACGCGGGCTACACGGGCCTCGCCCTCGCCGCGGTGATCAACAGCGCGATCTCGGCCTACTACTACCTCGGCGTGATCGTGAAGATGTACTTCCGCGAGCCCTCGCCGGGCGCGCCCCGCGCCGCGCCGATGCGCTCGTTCTACGTGGTCTTCACCATCCTCGCGGCGGGCCTGCTCGTGGCGCACATGGGCCTCTCGCCGCAGCGCTGGCTCACCCTCGCCGCCGAGGCGACCGGCGCGGCCCCGCCCGCGGCCTCGCAGGGCCCGAACCCCGACCCGGCCGCCGACGACGCCCCCGCCGCCGCCGCCGCGCAGCGCTGACGGCACGCCCCGTGGTACGCACCGCGGCGATGACCCTCCGTCGCCGCGCGATCCCCGCCTCCACGACCCTCGCCCTGACAACCCTGTTGGCGCTCGGTTGCAACCGTCGCCCCAGCGAGCCCGCGGCGCGCCCGCCCGTGACGCACGACGCTGGAGTCACGACACCGACGTCGCGTGACGCCGAGGCCGTCGCGCCCTCGGGCCCCACGGGCTCGGTGGAGGGCGTGGTGCGGCTCACGGGGCCGGTGCCGCAGCCGACCCCGCTGAACGCCGACGTCGAGACGATGAACCGGCCCGGGTGCCGCGCGGCGGCGTACGAGTACTACGCGCGGCCCTTCGGGGTGACCGAGCCGGGGCCGCTGCCCGAGGCGATCGTGACCGTCGACGCGCGCGCGCCGGGGAGGCCCCCTCCGCCGCGCAACCGCTACGCGAACTTTCACGACTGCACCATCGAGCCGCGGATCCTGGCGATGAGCCTGAACGACCGGCTGATCCTCCACGCCGAGACGAACCAGCACCACCTGCCGAAGGTCGACGGGATGGGCGCGACCATCGCGCAGCTCCTCAACCGCGGCGAGGACCAGGAGCCCCACGTCGTGCGGCCCGGGCGGTACATCCTGCACTCGGTGAACTTCCCGAACTGGATGCAGACGCCGCTGGTGGTGACCCCGAACTGGTTCTACGACCAGACGAACCGCGAGGGGCGCTTCCGCGTCGACCACCTGCCGCCGGGCACGTACACGATGCACGCGTGGTTCCCCGGCGCGCGCGCGGTCGACGCGACGGTGACGATCACCGCGAACGGCGTGGCCCACCAGGACTTCGCGCTCACGCCGCTGCCGCCGGGGGAGTACCGCCCGCCGCAGCCGCCCGCCGACGCGGGGCCGATCATCCCGTAGCCTTCGCCCTTGGCGCGGCGCGCTGAGGGACCCATCCTCGCGCGCCATGGGTGACATCGTGATCGCGGGCGCGGGCATCGGCGGCCTCACGGCGGCCATCGCCCTGAAGAGGGCCGGGCACCGCGTGCGCGTGTTGGAGCGCGCGACCTCGATCAAGCCCGTGGGCGCCGGGCTCACGGTGCAGATCAACGCGGTGCGCGCGCTCGAGAGCCTCGGCCTCGCCGACGCGGTGAAGCGCGCCGGCCGCGAGCTCACCGTGATGGACGTGCGCACGGCCGACGGCGAGCTCCTCCAGCGCGCCGACGTGCGCGAGATGACCGCGCGCTTCGGCGGGTCGCAGGTGGCGATCCACCGCGCGGCCTTGCACGAGGTGCTGCTGCGCGAGGCCGGAGACGTGGTGACGCTCGGCGCGGGCGTGACGGGCTTTCGCGAGGTGGGCGCCGTCGTCGAGGCGACCTGCTCCGACGGGAGCACGGTGAGCGGTGATGTGCTCGTGGGCGCCGACGGGATCCACTCGGCGGTGCGCGCGGCGCTGCACGGAGAGTCTGCGCCGCGGTACTCGGGCTACACCTCGTGGCGGGGCGTGTGCCCCGACGCGTCGCGCGTGAGCGACGGGTGCGAGGCGTGGGGCAGGGGACGTCGCTTCGGGTACGTCCCCATCGCCGAGGGCGTGTACTGGTTCGCGGTCGACGACCGCCCCGAGGGCGAGCGCGACGCGGGCGACGTGAAGGCGACGCTCCGCGGGATGTTCGCGGGCTGGTACGGGCCCATCCCCTCGCTCATCGACGCGACGCCCGCCGAGGCCATCTTGCGCACCGACATCCACGACCGCGACCCGATCGCGAACTGGGGCCGCGGTCGCGTGACGCTCCTGGGAGACGCCGCCCACCCGATGACGCCGAACCTCGGTCAGGGCGCGTGTCAGGCGATCGAAGACGGCGTGGTGCTCGCGCGCGCGGTGCAGAAGCACGGGGTGACGGCCGAGGCGCTGCGCCGCTACGAGCGCGCGCGCGAGGCGCACACCGCGCGGGTGGTGCTGGAGGCGCGCCGCTTCGGCGTGGTGGGGCAGGCGTCGAACCCGCTGCTGACCTCGCTGCGAGATTTCGTGGTGCGCGTGACGCCGTCGTCGCTCGCGGTGAAGTCGCTCGCGTGGCTGTACGCGCCGTCGCTGGAGGTGTGAGCGAGGTCAGCGCGCGAGGCGCAGCGCGCAGAAGGCCACGGCCAGGGGCAGCACCCACAGGCGCCATGAACACGTCGTCGCCGCGGGGATCCTCGCGGGAGCGTCTTCACCCGACCTCACCGTCGCCTGTACCCTTCGCGGTGATGAGCGACGAGACTGCGCTGGCCGTCGACGTGGAATCTCTGGCGCGCGTGATGCCCCCCGACGTGGAGCTCGCCGCGATCACCGTACCGATCCGTATCGATCCCTCTGGCGCGACGCTGCCGGTGGACGAGACCGCCGTCGCGGTGTTGTACGAAGGAAAGCCCGTCGGCGCCTTGGAACTCCCTCCGCTACGGACGATGTTCCGCGGAGACGCGCCCTGCGACGAAATCATGGGCGAGCCACCGGCGCGGCTGGTGAGCTTCTTCATCTGCATCGAGCGCACCGCCGCCGACTGGTGCGTCACGACCCGCACGCGCGTGCGCGACGAGGAGTTCGAGAAGATCTACAGCGAGCTCCGCCGCCGCCCGGACGGCCGGGTGAACCACCCCCTCTTCGGCTACCTTCGCGCGGCCTTCCGCGTGGCGATGGCGCTGCGACCGACCAGCGAGGCGGAGTTCGAGCAGATCACCCGACGTCTCGCTCGCTCGGCACGCACCTTCCGCGCGAGCGCGACCAGCACCAACTACCTCGACCTCGCGCTGCTCCCGCTGGTGCGAGGCTGAACCCCTCTCGCTCACACGAAGAGCCGGTAGGCCGCGGCGAAGGTACGCAGCAGCGTGAGCGAGGTCAGCGCGCGAGGCGCAGCGCGCGGAAGGCCACGGCCAGGGGCAGCACCCACAGGCGCCACGACCACGTCGTCGCCGCAGGGATCCCTCGCGACGACCTCTGCGCGGGCGTTGTCGCGGTATCCGCTCTCGACCTCGGCGTGCACGAGCGGCGCAGTCGATCGTCGACGGTGAGCCTCCACGAGGGCAGGGCTGAGACGGGCCAGGGCTGCGGCGCGTCGTCGCGCACCGCGAGGCCGCGACAGCGGCCGCTCCGGGCGCAGGCCACGCGCACGAACGCGACGACCTCGGCGACGAAGACGCTGAGCGACAGATCGATCGCGCGAATCCAGGCCGTAGAGACGCAGCGCGCGCTCGAGCCGACCTCGAAGGGGGCCACCCCGTGTGAGCAGGTGCTCCCTTGGGCACCGAACAGGATCAAGGCGGCGCCGAGCGCCATGAGGGTCCACGCCTCGAGGGCGGTCGCCAGGGCAGAAGCTCGCCGCCACCGGTCGAGCGTGAGCGCGAGGGACGTCAGCACCGCCGCTCGAAGGGGCGCGCCGATGATCGCGACGAAGACACCCGCACCCGCAACGGGTTCGAGTTGACCGTGAAATCAATCGCGGGCGCGATGAGCAAGGTGAACGGGCACCGAACGCGGGCACCACGCCAAGGAGGGGACCGCCGCGTCGCTGCGACCCGGAAGCGAGCGCGACGACGTTCGGCGCGGTGAAGGAGGAGGCGCAGGTCGTCGTAGACGTGTCCGCTCACGTGCGCGAGGAGGAGCGCGTGCCACAGCGCTGCCACGAGCACGAACTACGAACCGCGCCCGCCAGCCCCGGCGCGCGCTGCCGTCGGCCATCGCTCCCACGGGTGCATCGTTCGCCTCCAGTAGCTCGGGTCGTCGCGCGTGACCCAGTGCCACGCTCGACGACCCCGCGGGTGCAGCGGGCGTGACCTGCGCAGCCCCGTGGTCGCGCCGCTCGCGTCGACGTGCACCATCACGTCGGCCGCGCGCCACATCGCGCCCACCGACCGGTAGCTTGAGCGGCCCGTGATGTCGGGCACCACGTCGGGCGCCGCGCCAGAGCGTGCCGCGCAGACGCCCGCCGCAGTACACGTTCAGCACCGGGTGCGCCGCGGTGCCCGTGAAGTTCTGCACCATCACCCTGAAGCGCTCCCCGTCCCGCGGGTTGTCGACGTTCATGTTCTCGGGGACGCCGCTCGCCTTCACGAGGTTGTTGTCGATGTCGAGGCGCGGGTTCGCGCAGGAGCCCACGGCCCTCCACCCCGCGCCGAAGGGCCCGCTCTCGCAGTTGGCGAGCGGAGAGCTCGCGTAGCCCCAGCTCACCCGGCCGCGCGTGCCGCGGATGTTGGCCTCGCAGTTCGACCAGTTGCAGGAGTTGTTGTTCACGCTGGTGATGGGCATCCCCGCGTTGTCGAACCAGGGGTCGGTGTTGCGCGGGTCGTGCACGTAGAGGTCGAGGTCGACGGTGGTGCTGGTGTCCCAACAGAGCTCGACGCGCATCCCCGGGCCGACGATGTGGACGACGAAGGTGCAGGTGAGGGTGCGCCCGTCGCCGGTGACCACCGTGAGCGTCACGGTGTAGTCGCCCGAGAGCGTCGGGACGAAGGCCGCGACGCGCGTGTCGAGCCCGTAGGTCGTGAAGGTCGGGCGAGGGAGGACGGCGTCGCAGGGGCCTCCGCGGATCTCCCAGCGCCAGCTCCGCGCGGTGCCCGTGTAGAACATCTCGCCGCGCAGGCCGTAGGCCGCGAAGGGGCGCCCGTCGGGCACGCGCGGGTCGTCGGCGCCAGGGCACGAGAGCTCGCCGCCGCAGCACAGCCCCTCGTCGACGCAGCCGTTGCAGTCGTTGTCGAGGTTGTCGCAGGTCTCCGACGACGGGCCGATGGCGCCCGCGCACGCGCCCCACGCGCCGAACTCGCCGCTGCCCTCGCAGCGCTGCGTGCCGCCCGAGCACTGCCCCACGCCCCGCCGCAAGGGCGGCCCGAGGAAGCAGTCCTGCACCGTGCCCGGGATGCACGCGCAGCCGTCGTCGGGCCGCCCGTTGCAGTCGTCGTCGAGGCCGTTGCCGCAGGTCTCCCTCGCCTGGCAGCCCTCGGCGTTGGCCATACACGTCGCGCCCGTCGCGCAGCCGTCGCTCGCCGTCGCCGTGTCGTACACGCTCACCACGTCGCCCGCGGGGGGGACGTCGTCGGGCGTCACAGTGCTCCCGCCGTCCATCGGACCGCCCGCGTCGGTCACGGCCACTCCGCGGTCCGTCGCGCTCGCCGCGTCGCGGCCCGTGTTCGCGCCGCCGTCGAGGGCGAAGGGCGTGCGGTCCTCCGCCGCACACGCCGTGAGCAGGGAGACGTACACCGCGGCCCGGAGCACCGACGTGGAGCGCATGGCGTCGACGGTACACCTGAAGCGCGACGGAGCGACGATTGCCCCGCCGCCGTGCGCTCTGCTACGACGGAAGAACGCCATGAGAGCTCGCACCGCGCCGCGGGTGGGGAGGTCGAGCCTGCGGTCGACGGGCGGAGGGAGGCGTCCCTCGGGGGAGCAGCGCGCGCAGAAGAGCGAGGTGCGGGCCTTCGCGCGGGCCTTCGACGCCCTCGTGCGCTCGGCGCGCACCCACGGCCACGCCATCGAGCCCGCGGCCGAGCGCGCGCGCGAGTGCTGGTCGGCCCTCGCCGACGCGCCCCTGGAGCTCGCCGCCCACGGCCTCTCGGTGCGCGGCGTGCCCGCGGTCGACCTGCAAGACCACGAGGTGCGCTGGCTCCTGCCCGCGTTCATGGCCGGCCTGCGCTCCCTCGCGCCGCGGCCCGGGATGACCCTCGACGAGCTGCGCGCCCTCGCCGACGAGCTCGCGCGCCTCGAGAGCGAGGTCACGGCCATCGCGCGCTTCCGCGACTGGCTCTGGGCCAACGGCACCGCGGGCTTCGACATCGAGGTGCAGACCTCGTTCATGGAGGTCTTCGACGACTACGTCCTCGACCCCTCGGTCGACGGCGCCCTCGTCGCGATGCAGGCCTCGGAGCTCAAGTCCCTCACCGACCGCTCCGTCATGCTCTCCGCGCAGGACCTCGACGGCGCCGCCGAGCGCGAGGAGTTCGACGTCCCGCTCTCCATGGCCCCTCCGAGCGCGGGCGACGAGCGCTTCGCGATGCGCCCCACCGCCGCGGCCCCCCTGCGCGCCGCCTGCGACGACGAGGCCCGCTGGCGCCTTCACGAGACCGCGCTCCTCCTGTCGCACCGGCCGCTGCACGACACCCTCCAGCCCCTCGCCTTCGCCCGCCGGGTCATCGACGTGCTCACCCGCGACCCCGCGGGCGCGGGCGTCGAGCTCCTCGACCTCCTCACGTCGCAGGCCCGCCGCTCAGACCCCTTCGCGCGCGCCCTCGTCTCGGCCCTCGACGGAGACGTCTTCGCCGACGCGGTCGCGGCCTCGGCCATGCGCGCGCCGGGCAACACCCGCACCCTCGCCGAGGTGATGCTCGTCGCCGGGCCCGCCACCACCGAGCGGCTCGTGGCGCTCCTCCTCGACCACGCCGAGGCCGACCCCGGCTGGGCCGACGCCCTCGCGCACCTCGCGTCGGCCATGAGCGGCCGGCTCGAAGAGCTCTTGATGCACGGCGACCCCACCGCGCACACCGCCGCGCGGCTGAGGGCCCTCGGGCCCGCGGGCGTGCGCTGGATGGCCTCGCAGCTCGGCTCCGACGTGCGCTGGACCCCGAAGGCCCTCGGCGCCCTCTGCGACGCCGCCGTCGCGTCGGGCCTCGCGCTGGAGCTCCTCGTGCCCTTCGTGCGCGACCGGCACAAGCCCCTCACCACACGCCTGCGCCTCCTCGACGCGATGGAGGGCCGCGCCGACCTCGTCGCCCGCTGCGTCGCGTGGCGGCCGGGCGAGCTCCTCGACGCCCTCGAAGCGCGCGAGCGCTTCCGCGCGCTGCGCGACGCGAAGGGCGCGAAGGGGGGATGAACCCCTTGCGCCCCGAGGCCGAAGCCGAGGCGGGCGCCGGCGTCATCGTCGACCGGCTCTTCGTCCTCACGCGCACCGTGGCCGTGCACGGCGAGGCGCACCCCCTCTCGCTCCAGCTCGCCGAGTCGGTGGTGGCCGCCATGACCGCGACGGGCCCTCCCTTCGCGCTCCAGTTCGTGGGCCAGGCCGTCTTCGTCGACCGCGCGCTCGCCGTGCTCGAACCGCAGTCCTTCCACCGCGCGCTGCACCTCGCCCGCGCCCTCGCGGCCATGCACGTCAACGAGGTGAAGGTCGAGTGGCCCCCGGCCCCCGCCGCGGTGCTCACCCTCGGCGCGGCCATCGCGCGCAAGGCCACCGAGGCGCCCACCGTCGACGGGCTCTTCATGCGCGAGATCACCGGCGCGCGCGAGGGCACCGCGGGCTCCGCGGTCGACGCCGAGCTCTTCGCCACCGCGCAGGTCACCCGCGCCCTCGCCGACGTCGAGTCGCTCGAAGCGCGGCTCGGGGCGGGGTGGGTCTGGGCCGAGGGCCGTGGGCGCGATCCGCCGCGCCGAGCGGGCCATCGAGGCCGACCTCGGGCCTGCCTGCGCTTCCTCGACCTCGCGCCGGGAGAGCGCACCGTCGCGCGCCGCGCCCTCGGGGCGATGCTCCACGCCCTCGCCATGCTCGACGCGGTGAAGGTCTCCGTCGCCTCGCGCCGCGTGGGCGCCCACGCCGCGCTCACCCTCGCCCTGCACGGCTACTCCGAGCGGGAGGGCTGCGCCTTCGCCGAGGCCGCCGACACGGCGCTCCCGACCCTCCTCGCGGGCGTCGACGCGGGCGCGGCCACCCTCGACGCCCACCGCCTCCGGGTGTGCGCGCTCCTCCACGGCGTGTGCGCGCACTTCGCCGACCCGAGCCGGTGGCACCCCGTCGCGCGCGCCGCGGCCCTCGCCTTCGACCTCGAGCGCCTGCGCTGCCCCCTCGGGACCGAGTTCGCCCTCGACAACGGCGACCTCCTCGCCTGGGCCGCGCGCGCCGACCTCGCGACGCACGACCCGCGCTGGGTGCGGGCCCTCCTCGCCGCGCACGGGATCCTCCCCGCGGGCGCCCAGGTGCGCCTCGCCGACGGCAGGCTCGGCGTCTCGCTCGGGGGCGCGCCCGGCGAAGACCCGCTCCGCCCGCTGGTGTACCTGCACAGCGGCACGATCCTCTGGCCAGAGTCTCCGGTGGACATCGCCCTTCGGGGCGAATAACCGTCTCCTCAGCGGATCACCCATGGCACTCGAACGCGGAGACACCGTCCTCGGCCGCTACGTCGTCGACTACCTCATCGGGTCGGGCGGGATGGGCCAGGTCTACGCCGCCATGCACGCCACGCTCGGGCACCGCGTGGCCGTGAAGGTGCTGGCCTACGAGGCCGACCCCGTCCTGCGCTCCCGCTTCGAGCAGGAGGCGCAGCTCATGGCGAAGGTGCGCCACAACAACGTCGTCTCGGTGATCGACTACGGCACCCTCGACGACGGCTCGCCCTGCATCGTCATGGAGTTCGTCGACGGCATCCCGCTGGAGCTCTTGCTCGAGCGCGAGGGCCCGCAGCACTGGGCGCTCGCCACCGCGGCCGTCCTCGGCGTGCTCGGCGGCCTCGACGCGATCCACGCCGCGTCGGTGGTGCACCGCGACCTCAAGCCCTCCAACGTGATCCTCGTGGGCGGCTCGATGGAGCAGCCCAAGCTCATCGATTTCGGCATCGCGAAGTCCTCCTCCTCCATCCCCTCGCGCGGCAACATCACCCGGTGCGGCGTGCTCATCGGCACGCCCGCGTACATGTCCCCCGAGCAGCTCGTGGGGATGCCCGTCGACCACCGCGCCGACCTCTACGCCGCCGCCCTCATCTGGTGCGAGCTGGTCACCGGCCGCGTGCCCTTCGAGACCGGCGAGTTCAGCGACCTCCTGCGCCGCGTGCGCGAGCCCGCCCCCGTGCCCGTGGCCCCGCCCGGCATGGGAGAGGTCCCCGACGCGGTGAGCGACGTGATCCTCGCGGCGCTCTCCGTCGACCCCGCCGACCGACCGCCCGACGGCCGCGCCTTCGCCGCCCGCCTGCGCACCGCCATGCGCGTGTCGATCCCCGGCGGCATCACGGCGGGCTCCGCGAGCGACGCCCCGGTGTCTCCCTCGTCGCGGCCGAGACGCCCCACCACGCGCCCGCCCACGGGCTACGCCGCGCCCACGGCCACCATCCCCGCGCCGCCGATGCCCACGGCGGGGTACCGCTTCCTCGTGGCGGCGGTGCTGCCGCCGTCGCGCCTCGCGCTCGCGGCGGAGCGGCAGTGGCTGAACGAGCGTGTGGGAGAGCTCGGCCGGGGCTTCTCCCTCGGCGCGCAGGTGTGGATGGCCCTGCAGAACGGCGTCGGACCCGAGGCGCAGGCGCGGCGCGACGGAGAGGCGCTCGTGGCCGACCTCAAGGCCCGCTACGGCCCCACGGTGAAGTCGGCGATGACCCTCGTCGACGCGGCCTTCACGCTCACCGCGGCGCAGCTCTCGGGCGCGCGCCCGCTGCCGCCCGCCCTGAAAGACCTGCTCGACCCGCTCATCCGCGGGTGAGCGATGTGATAGACCCGTCGCCGCCGTGCTCACGCCGCTGATCGTCTCGCTCGCCCTGGTGGCGCTCTTCACCGCGCTCACCGTCTGGTGGATGGACCGCGCGGCGGAGCTCTCCACCCGCGCCGAGCGCGACGCCGTCTCGGCCCAGTGGGAGGCCCTCGTGCTCCAACGGCAGGACCTCCGCCTCGCCGTCGACGAGCGCGGCGAGCCCACGCTCCACGGCCGCGCCGCGGGCGTGTCGTACACCCTCGGGGCCCTCGACCGCGAAGACGGCTGGAGCGGCCTCCTCGGCGCGCAGGCGCGCAGCGAGGCGACGCTCGGCGACCTGCTCATCCACCGCGGCCCCGACGCGCCCCGAGTGGGCGACCGCGCCAGGCGAAGCCACGCCCAGCACCGGCGACGCCGGCTTCGACGCGGTCTTCACCACGCCCGCGCGGCCGACGTCGAGGGCGTGCGCGCGCGTCGACGAGGGCGTGCGCGCGGCGATGCTCGCGATCCCGGGCGCGGCGGTCTCGCTGCGCGACGCGCTGTTGGTGGTGACCGAGATCTCTCCCGCGGCGGTCGACGGCGCCCTCATCGACAGCGTGGCGACCGTCGTGTCGGGGCTCTGCGCTCCGGCCGGGCAGGGGTAGCGCCGAGGCGCGCGACGCTGGTAGGGTCCGCGCCCTCCAAAGGGCGCCTACACTGCCCCGCGGGGTGAGAGAGACACCATGAGCGACGCTCGCAGCGAAGGGCGGGGCGTGGCCCGCGTGGCACCCCCCAGGCGCACCGTGGCGCTCACGGGGGCCGACGGCTTCCTCGGGCGCAACCTCATCGGCCTGCTCGAAGACGACGACCGCGTGGGCCGCGTGCTCGCCATCGACGTGAAGAACCCGCCCACCGCGGGCAGGAAGACCCGCTTCTACAAGGTCGACCTCACCCAGCCCTCGGTCGATCAGTCCCTCGCCGAGATCTTCGCCTCCGAGGGCGTCGACACGGTGCTCCACATGGCCTTCCTCGCGTCGCCCACCCACGCCCGCGCGTGGGCGCACGAGCTCGAGTCCGTGGGCACCATGCACGTCCTCAACGCGTGCCGGCAGCACACCGTCCGCCGCTTCGTGCTGTGGTCGCAGACGCTCATCTACGGCGCCCTGCCCTCCAACCCCAACCACCTCACCGAAGACCACCCGCTGCGCGGCAGCGCCGAGAGCCGCTTCCTCCAGGACAAGATCCAGGCGGAGGAAGCCGTCGCGCGCTTCGCCCGGCAGGTGCCGGGCACCACCTGCACCGTCTTGCGCCTCGCGCCCATCCTCGGGCCGACGGTGACCAACTGGCTCACGCGCTTCCTCGGCCACCGGCTGGTGCCCACGCTCATGGGCTTCGACCCGCTGGTGCAATTGCTCCACGAGGTCGACGCGCTCGCGGCCTTCAAGCTCGCGGTGATGCGCGACGCGCCCGGCACCTACAACATCGTCGGCGACGGCGTGCTGCCGCTCTCCACGGTGATCCACCTCGCGGGGAGGTCTCCGCTCCCCGTGCCGCACCCGCTCGCGAAGCCCCTCGCGTCGGCCCTGTGGACGGCGCAGCTCTCCGAGGCGCCTCCGCCCTTCGTCGACTACCTGCGCTGGGTGTGCGTCGCCGACGGCGCGAAGGCCGCGCGGGAGCTGGGCTTCCGCCCCGCGTTCACGACGCGCGAGGCGGTGCTCGACTACGCCGGGGCGCAGAGCCTTCGTGACGTGCAACTCCTCAAGCCCGCGGCGGGCTGAAGACCCGAAGGGACTCCCATGGCGAAGAAGGTCCTCGGCGACGACCCGTTCAAGGCGGAGCCCGCGAAGAAGCCCAAGGCCACGAAGCGCGCCGCGCCCGCGAAGTCGGCCCGCAACACCGTGGCCGCCAAGGCCCGCGCCGCGCGCGAGACGGTGACCTCCGCCGCGGTGGAGGTCGTCGCGGAGTCTCCCGTCGAGGCCCCGATCGCGACGGTGGTGCCCGCGGTCGACCCGCCCGTGACGGGCGTGCCCGCCGACGAGGTCGACGCGATGCCCGTCGACGTGACCCCCGAGGACGTGACGCCCGACGACGTCGCCCCCGAGGCCATCGAGACGGTGACCGTGACCGCGCCCGAGCCGATCCCGGCCCCGCCGTTCTCGGTGGAGGACCGCTTCGAGCAGATCCTCGCCGAGGCGTCTCCCGACCTCATCGCGCGCATGGCCGAGCGGCTGCGGGCGAGCGAGCCCGAGACGTCTCCCGAGCCCGAGGCGCCGACCGAGACGGCGCCCGCGGTGGCCGAGGTCTTCGACGTGTCGCGCGAGATGATGTCGAGCGACTACTACCTGCGCCGCTGGGGAAAGGTCGCCATGCGCGACCGCTCGCAGGACGTCGACGACTTCGGGTTGGACCTCGCCTACGAGTCGCGCTGGCGGGGCGTCTTCGACGCGCTCTACGACCGCTGGTGGAAGGTCGAGGTCGAGGGCATCGAGCACGTCCCCTCGGAGGGGCGCGTGGCGCTGGTGGCGAACCACTCGGGCGCGGTGCCCGTCGACGGGATCGTGCTGGCGACGGCGCTCCGCAAGGAGCACCCGGCGCAGCGACGTCTCCGCTGGCTCGCGGAGGACTTCGTCTTCCACACCCCCTTCGCGGGCGCGTGGCTCTCGCGTCTCGGGGCCGTGCGGGCCTGCCAGGAGAACGCCGAGCGCTTGTTGTCGCGCGAGGCGGTGGTGGGCTTGTTCCCCGAGGGCGTGAAGGGCATCTCGAAGCCCTTCCGTGACCGCTACCAGCTCCAGCGCTTCGGGCGCGGCGGTCACATCAAGCTCGCGATCCGCACCGGCACCCCCATCGTGCCGGTGACCATCGTGGGCGCCGAGGAGACGCACCCGCAGGTGTTCCCCGCGAAGCCGCTGGCGCGCCTGTTGGGGGTGCCCTTCGTGCCGGTGACTCCGACCTTTCCGTGGCTGGGCCCGGCGGGGCTCGCGGGCCTTCCGTCGCGGTGGAAGATCGTCTTCGGCGAGCCCCTCTCGATGGCCGACTACGCCCCCGAGCAGGCCGACGACGAGCTGTTGGTGAACCGCCTGAACGAGAAGCTCCGCGGGGTGATCCAGCAGACGATCGAGCAGACCGTGCGCGACCGCCGCTCGGTCTTCTCGGGCTGGCGGCGGTAGCGCCCTCGACCCCGCTCCCCGGTCGACTCAAACCAGACGGGGACCGCCCTCGACCCCACCCTCGGGTCGACTCAAACCAGACGGGACCGGGGTCGACCCCACCCTCGGGTCGACTCAAACCAGACGGGGACCACCCTCGACCCCACCCTCGGGTCCACTCAAACCAAACGGGACCACCCTCGACCCCGGTCCCGTTTTGGTTTGAGACCCTGCTCAGTCGGTCGCGTCGCTGCCCACCTTCGCCTCGGCGGGAGGCGTCGGCACCATCGACTGCCGCGACGCCGCCCTGGCGTCAGCCTTCGCCTCGGTCTCCAGCAGGGCGCCGATCACCGCGTGGCGCTCGGCCCCGGTCAGGCCGATCACGTCGTCGATGAGGTGGACCAGGGTGTTGCCCAGCGCGATCCAGCGGTTGCGCGCCGTCCCTCGCTGGGCGCGCCCGTCGGCCTTCACCGAGGCGTCGGTGAGCGAGGTGCGGCGGTCGTCGAGGCGGCCGAGCTCCAGCCCCGCGTCGACGAAGGCCCGCGCCCCGTCGAGCAGCGTGCGCTTGCCCGACAGCGGGATCGCCTTGAGCGCGGCCTTGATCTCCGGGTCCGAGAGCACCGTCTCCTTGAGGCGGTGGGCGTTGCCGGCCTGGCCCTTCCACGTCGCGCTCAGCACCGCGAGGGAGTTCTCGGGGAACAGCTTCGTGCGCGTCGCGAGGAGCGCCGCGGCCTCGTCGGGGTCGTCGCTCAGGTCGGCCAGCGCCCCGAGGAGCTGGAACACCCCGCGCCCCACCCGGTCGTGCCGCTGATCGAGGGCCACGCACTCCTGGTAGAGCGCCGCGCGCTCCTTCTCCTCGGCCGTCTCGGTCTTCGCGCCGCCGGCCGCGAGGAGCGCCGCGTGCGCCTCGTCGATCGCCGGGAGCAGCCCGGCCAGCATGGGCTGGGCCTCCAACAGCCCGCGCGCCCGCTTCGCGTCGACCCACGCGGCCGACAGCGCCACCATCTCGTTGTCCGTCAGGTTCTTCAGCGCCATGAGATCGCCTCCCGAGATCGACGCTACGGTCGACCCGGAGACGCTCGCAAGGGAGAAGCGCTCAGCGGCGGACGGGCGGCGGGCGCTCGTTGTCGACGCCCGGCGGCAGCGGCTGCGGCGCGGGCGGAATGGGCGACACGGGAGGGTTCGCGTCGGGGGTCACCACCACCTGCCCGTTCGGGAGCTGGAGCCGCACCAGCTCGGGGCTCTGGAACGACGGCAGGTCGACGTAGAAGAAGTGCAGCCCGTGGGGGCCCACGTCGGTGCTGGTGTTGGGCTCCACCGGGGCGCGGAGCTCCAGGATCAGGTCGACCCCGCCGCGCACCGTGCGGAGGTAGGCCCGGCGCAGCGGCGTCGCGAAGCTCTCGGTGATGAGCGGGCGGCGGTTGTTCGACAGGACGATCCGCGCGCCGACCATGTGGTAGACGCGCACCAGGGGAGACGGGCTGGTCACCGTCACCGCGGGCGTGCCCGCCATCGCGACGAAGACCCGCGACCCCGACGGGGTCATCTGAAAGCCCGGCCACGCCACCACGGCGCCGTTGCCGCGGCGCAGGCGGGCCATGCGCGCGAGGCCCGGGGCGAGGTGCGGGGCGCCCGGGGTGACGCCGCCGTACTCCTCGGGGCGCCGCGGCGCGGAGTTCACCGCGAGCCGACGGGAAGCGCCCAGGGTGCGCGAGGCGGGCCCGTCCTGGTTCATCGCCGACGGGACCACGCCGATCGCGCTGGGGTTGTTGTTCGGCCCGTTGTTCACCACCGAGTAGCCGCCCTGCGCAGAGGCCGCGCTCGACGTGGCCCAGAGCCCCGCCGCGACCGCCACGCTCGCCCACCGCGCCCGCACGCTCCGACTCATGGTGGACGACTGAATCACGCGACCCCCGCCGTTGCCAACTTCACAGCGCGGGCTTGGGGTAGGATCGCACCCGGCGCGCCGTGAACCCCCTCGCAGCGCTCAAGATCGCCTGGATCGCGGTCTACACCGTGCTCGGGGTGAACCTCGCCCTGCTGGTGGTGTTCCGTCGGGCGGGCCGAGACCGCGCGCTCTTCGGGGCGCTGCTGGCCCTCTGCGTCGTCTACGACATCGCCTCGCTCGCGCAGTACCACTCCTTCCCCGCGGCGCTGCCCTGGGCCGAGTCGCTGCGCGTGGCCGCGGGCGTCACGGTGCTCGCGAGCCTCGTCGAGATCTCCGTCGCCCTCGCCGACCTCACGGAAGACCCGCGCTGGAGGCGGGTCGTGCGCCTCTCCCGCGTCGTGGTGGGCGTCGGGGTGCTCGGCGCCGCCACGGGGCTGGTCTTCACGGGCGGGCACTTCTCCCGGGCCGTGTGGTGCTTCGGCCAGCCGCTCACCTACGTCGAGACCGAGCTCAGCGCCCTGGGCGGCGTGGCGCTCTCGCTCACCGCGCTCCCCATGGCCGCGGCCTTCGTCGGCTTCTACCGCGCCGCCCGCGCCCACGGCGGCTGGGCCTGGACCGTCTTCGGCGCCTTCACCCTCCTCGCGATGACCACCGCGGTCGACGCCTTCGCCGCGATCCGCCGCCTGCCCGTGCCCTACCTCACCGAGCACGCGACCTTCCTCTTCGTCACCGCGGTCTCCTACGCCTTCATCGCCCGCGCCTCGGAGGACCTCATCCGCCGCGAGGCCGAGCTCCACTCCGCGCAGCGCTCGCTGGAGTCCGTGCGCGCCACCCTCGCCGAGCGCGAGCCCCTCGCCGCCCTCGGGGAGCTCTCGACCATCGTCGCGCACGAGATCCGCCAGCCGCTCACCATCATCAAGAACGCCGTCGCCTCGCTGCGCCGCCCCGAGCTCGCCGCCGCCGACCGCGCGCAGCTCACCGAGATCGTCGACGAGGAGTGCGACCGCGCCAACCGCGTGGTGACCGACCTCCTCACCCTCGCGCGCCCGCTGCAACCCCGTCGGGTGATGGTCCCCTTGCGCGAGCTGGTGCTGCGCTCGCTGGGCCCCGCGCACCGCGCCAACGCCATGGTCGACCTGCGGAGCGACCCCGCGGCCGAGGTCCCGGTCGCGTGCGACGCCCACCTCATGCGTCACGCGCTCGAGAACGTGATCGAGAACGCCGCGCAGGCCATGGGCCCCAACGGCAACCTCACGGTGCTCCTCACCCGCGGCGCGCGCGGCGGCGTCGACGGCAACGAGATCACCATCATCGACTCGGGCGAGGGGATGAACACCGAGGTGCGCTCCAAGGCCCGCAAGGCCTTCTTCACCACCCGCGCCAACGGCACGGGCCTCGGGCTCGCCATCGTCGACCGCATCCTCGTGGCCCACGACGGCGCCGTCGAGATCGAGTCCCGCCGCGGAGAGGGCACCACGGTGCGGTTGTTCCTGCCCGACGGGAGGCTCAGCGACGCCCCCGAGGCGCTCGCGTCGGGAGCGGGCGGAGAGATGGGGTAGACTCCCGGCCCGTGACGAAGCGCACCGTCGCCCTGACCGTCGTAGCGCTCGCCCTCGCGGCGGGCTGCGCGAAGGGCGTCTCGCCCGTGGGCGACGAAGACGCGGCCATCGAGGGAGAGGGAGACGACCGCTACTCCTTCGTCGACACGGGCACCGAGCCCAAGACCGGCCCCGACGCCGACGACCCCTGGACCTGGGACGACGCCGGCTTCGACGCCGGGCAGACCCCCGTCGACACGGGCCCCACCATCCTCGACACGGGGCCCACCGTCATCGACACGGGCGTTCGCGACACGGGGGTGCGGGTCGACGCGGGCCCCTGCGGGAGGCCGGGCTACCCCTGCTGCGCGGGCGGGATGTGCGGCCCGGGCATGTGCGTCTCGGACCTCTGCGCCGAGACGCCCGTGCGGGATGTTCGGTCAGTCGTGCTGCGGCACCTCGCGGCCTGCGGGCCCGTGGCTCACGGGGCGCTGCACGGCCACCACCTCGTGCGGAGGGAGCGGGCAGTCGTGCTGCACGAGCGCGACGGGCTGCCTCGGGGTGCAGACCTGCCTCGACGGGCGCTGCCAGCCCTGCGGCAACCCGGGGCAGGCGTGCTGCGCCGCGGCGCCGCGGTGCAACGCGGGGCTGTCGTGCGGCTCGGGGCAGTGCCGGTATTGAGCTGACGTCGAGGCGCGCTGTCGTGGGGGAACTTGGCCCCGTGCGGCGCGGAGGTGACAATGGCGCGACGGGCCCTCCGCGGGTCTGTGGGAGCTGCGCATGGATCACCTCGTGGGCCTCGACCTCGCCACGCCTCGGGTCGTGGCCGCGATCGTCGAAGACGGAAGGGTCAGCCTGAGGCTCACGGGGAAGGAGCCCCTGCCCGACGAGGTGCTCTGCGCCGACGGGATGCACGGCGAGGTGATCCCGCTGCCGGGCGAGGAGGAGGAAGAGTCTCCCGCGGAGCCGGCGTGGAGCTGGACCGACGACGCGGCGGAGGTGGAGGCCCTCGCGTCGCGGGTGCTCGCGTGGGCGCGCGAGGCGCTGGCGCTGGGGCCAGGGGCGACGCGGGCGGTGCTGAGCCTGCCGGGGGGCGCGCCCGACGTCGCGAAGGACGGGATGGTGCGCGCGGCGTGGGCGGCGGGCTTCAAGGTCGAGCGCACGGTGGACCCGGCGCTCGCCCAGGTGGCCTCGGTGGAGCCGCGGGCGAGGGAGGGGCTGGTGCTCTCGCTGAGCCTCGGAGACGGCCACACCGACCTCGCGCTGGTCGACGGCCCCGAGCTCACGGCGCGCCACGCGCGGCACGCGGTGAGCGCCTACGCCGACCCGCTCGTCGAGGACGTGACCAGCTTCGTCGCGGCCTCGATCGACCACCGCACGCGCACGACGCTGTGCGCGTCGCTGTCGATCCGCGCGCTCCTGGCCGAGGCGGTGCTCGCCGCGCTGGCCGACGCGCAGCCGGGCAAGGCGCTCCTGGTGCGGGCGACGTTCCTGCCGCCGTGGGCGACGGTGACCGACGGGGTGATCGAGGTGCCCGGCGACGGCTTCGCGATGGCGTGTGACGGCGTCGCCCAACGCGTCGAGGCGATGGTGTCGACGGCGTTGCGCGAGGCCGCCCTCACGTCGAGCCACGTCTCGGCGGCGATGGTGTCGGCGCCCGAGCACCTGCACCGGCTGGTGCTCTCCGACGCGCAGCGGCGCTGGTCGATGCCCGTGGTGGCCCTCGACCGCGGGGCCGCCGCGCGGGGCGCCGCGACGATGAACGGCGTGGCCGCGGGGGTGATCTCGGCGTCGCGCCGCGAGCCCGGGCCCACGGTGCGCTCGCTGTCGAACCCGCAGGGCGTGCGGGCGGTGTCGATGCCTCCGCCCGACGACGGCGTGTCGGCCCCGTCGGCGCTCCCGCCGCGGCCTCCGCCCGCGCGCCCGAGGGAGAGCGTGTCGCCCTCGGAGCGCCCGACGGCGCAGGTGGGGGTGCGGGTGGCGTCGATCCCGCGCGCGGGGGTGTTCCACCGGCCGCGCTCGGTGGCGGCGCTCACGGCCGAGCCCGTGGGCCACGCGGCGGCGGTGGGCGAGATGCCCGCGTCGCCGCTGTTGCCGGTGCTGCTGAACCAGTTGGGCTTCAGGGTGAAGTTCGACGCGACGCTGCACCTCGAGCGCGAGGGCGAGTCGGTGGCGGTGCCGATCTTCGGCGGCGCGCCCGCGCTGGGCACCGTCGAGCGGCAGCGCGCGCTGCGGGCCTTCGAGTGGCCCGAGGGGCGCTTCAGGGTCGAGGAGGGGCGGCCCTCGGAGAAGCTCCTCTCGCAGCGGATGCCGATGATGGCGCTGGTGGTCGCGGGGCTGCGGCCGGTGATCCGCGAGCTGCCCGAGGTCGACGTGGTGGCGGCGCTCGCGTCGCGCATGGGCCTCGCGCCGATGCTCCGCGCCGACCGTCAGGCGCGCCTCGCGCGGATGGAACTCCTCGCGATGGAGCAGCGCGCGGCGGAGCACGCCTTCGACCCGCACGAGCCCCTGGTGCACGTGCTCGACACGGCGAGCCTCTCGCGGGGCACGCTCGCGCGGCTGGTGTTCCTCCTCGACCTCTTCGAGGTGCTGGAGTGGCGGCCGCCGGTCTTGCGCGAGGGCCGCTCGGCCGAGGTCGACCTGCGCCGTCGCGTGGGCAAGATGGCCGAGCTCAACCACTTCGAGGTGCTCTCGGCGCACTGGTCGCAGAGCCGCGAGGAGATCGCCAAGGCGTGGGAGGACTTCCAGCGCGAGTTCGGCCCCGAGGGGCGCTGGGCGTCGGTGTCTGCGTCGCTCTGCGCCGAGGCGATGACCCGCGGCGCCGAGGCGTGGCGGGTGCTCTCCGACGACCGGGCGCGGGTGGCCTACCGCCGCGAGGCGTACCCCACCATCGACCTCGCGATGCTCGAGCCCGTGGTCGAGCAGCAGGCCAAAATGCTCGCGATGAAGGGCGAGGCCCACGACGCCCAGGCCGCCGCGAAGCTCGCGCGGGAGATCCACTCGACGGCCCCCGTGCCGCGGGCGTCGGCGCCGCCGCGCAAGCCCGACGAGTGACCCGCGGCGGCCTCGCCGCTCAGCGCAGGGGGACGAGCTGCGAGCAGGTGCCGATCACGCCGCGGTTCGACCCCGGCAGCGAGCGGTCGATCACCCAGCCCGTGTCGGTGCACTGGTACCAGAACTCGTCGAGGCGGCTCTGGAGGCACGTGCCCTCGCCCACGTCGCGGCCGAGCGTGGCGCTGTAGCAGGTCGAGTTGCGCGCCGCGGTGAGCGGGTGCGTCGAGACGCACATCCCGTAGGCGTTCGCGCCGTAGCGCCACACGCCGTCGACGCACTGGTACCAGTCGCGGTCGAAGCGGCTCTCGACGCAGGTGCGCTGCGGCATCCAGCGCTGGAGCGTGTTCGAGTAGCAGCTCCCCGCGCCCGACGACGACGACCCGCCCGTTCCGCCCGAGCCCCCAGACCCGCCGGAGCCGCCAGAACCGCCCGAGCCGCCCGACGAACCGCCCGACGAGCTCCCCGCCGACGACGCGCCGGGGGGCGTGGTGTTGTAGCGGATCGGGAGGAACACGTTGCGGATCTGGCTGCCGCGCGCGTTGTCGTAGATCGAGTGCGAGAGGATCGAGGCGGGGTGGCCCCAGTTGTACTCCTCGATGGTGCAGAAGCGGGTGCGGGCTTCGTCGAGCCAGCCCGCGAAGAGCATGATGTGGTGCTGCGGGTTGTTGAGCGCGTCGCCGGGCTCGAGCTCGCTCCACGCGATGCGGTGCGAGCGGCCGTTGTCCCACGGGCCACCCGCGAAGGAGTGCGTGGTGTTGCCCGGCGTGGGCAGGCCCCAGGCCATGGAGACGAGGCCCGAGCAGTCGGTGCGGTACCCGCCCTGCGCGCGCTGCGGGGTCTGCGAGTACATCACCCGGTTCGAGACCCAGTTGAGCGCGCGGTCGATGATGGGAAGCCGCCCCGAGGGCGTGCCCGCGCGGATCGCGCTCGCGGTGCAGGCCGAGGTGATCGCTTCGGCCTGCCAGGCGTAGGGGTCGTCGAAGTTGACGTCGTCGATGTCGCCCATGCAGGCGGGCACGGCCATCAACCCCACCGCGCCGGCGATCAGGAGGCGGGGGAGCCAGCGGGTCGTCACGGCGGTCTGCGGCGTCATGCCGCTACCCTCACACAACCAACGTGCCAGGAGAAGATCCCCGCGTGACGACGGTGAAAAGGCTGCGTGGGGTGGTCAACCGAGGCTCCCTGCGGTCACGGCGCTGACCAGGGTGAGTCCCGGTGAATGGGTCGGGGAGTGGACACCCGGAGGCGCCGGGCGAGAGAACGCGGGCGATGGCCACGACGCTTCCGGTGCCGGGTGACGAAGACACGCTGTGGGTGATGGACCTCTCGGGCTACGTGTTCCGCGCGTACCACGGGGTGAAGCCGCTCTCGAACAGCAAGGGTGAGCCCACCCACGCGGTGTTCGGCGTGACCAACATGCTGAACTCCCTGGTGCGCAACCAGAAGCCGCACTACCTCGCCGTCGCGATGGACAGCGAGACGGACACCTTCCGTCACGCGCTCTACGGCGAGTACAAGGCCAACCGCCCGCCGCCCCCGCCCGACCTCGCGCCGCAGATGGCGCGGTGTCGGGCCGTCGCCGAGGCGTACCAGATCCCGGTGCTCCAGCGCGACGGGTGGGAGGCCGACGACCTCATCGCGACGGTGGTGAAGCGCGCCCGCGCCGAGGGCATGAAGGTGGTGGTCTGCACGGGAGACAAAGACCTCCTGCAGCTCGTCACCGACGAGGTGATCGTGTGGGACGCGATGCGCCAGCGCGTCTTCGGCCCCGCCGAGGTGAAGGAGAAATGGGGCGTCGAGCCGAAGCAGGTGCGCGACCTCCTCTCGCTCATGGGAGACAGCTCCGACAACATCCCGGGCGTCGCGCACGTGGGCGAGAAGACCGCGGCGAAGCTGTTGAACGAGCACGGCTCCCTCGAAGGCATCTACGCCAACCTCTCGAAGGTGAAGGGCAAGACGCAGGAGTACCTGAAGGAGCACGAGGCCGACGCGAAGCTCTCGTACCAGCTCGTGGGCCTGGCCGACGGCGTGCCCATCGACTTCGACCGCGAGAAGCTGCGCTACGGCGGCTTCGACAAGGCGACGGTGCGCGCGCTCTTCGTCGACCTGGAGTTCAACCGCATGGTCGAGGCCCTCGACGACGACGCGAAGGCGAGCGCGAAGGCCGCCGAGCCCGCCGTGAAGGCGCTCTACGAGCCCGTGCAGACGATGGAGGCGCTCGACCACGCCATCGCCGAGTGCCGCGCGAAGGGCGCGTTCGCGGTCGACACCGAGACCACCTCGCTCAACACCACCGAGGCCGAGCTCGTGGGCGTCTCGCTCTCGTGGAAGGTGGGCTACGGCGTGTACATCCCCGTGGGGCACCGCGGGCTGGTGGCGCCCAAGCAGCTCCCGAAGGCTGCCGTGCTCGACAGGCTGCGGCCGCTCTTCGCCGACGCGTCGGTGAAGAAGATGGGGCAGAACATCAAGTACGACGACGTGATCCTGCGGCGCGCGGGGGCGCCGGTGGAGGGCTACGAGTTCGACACGATGCTCGCGAGCTACCTCATCGACCCCGAGCGGCACTCGCACAAGCTCGACGAGATCTCACGCACCGAGCTCGGCTACGAGATGGTCCCCTACGAGGCGGTGTGCGGGAAGGGCAAGACCCAGATCACCTTCGACCAGGTCGAGGTCGACGCCGCCACGCGCTACGCCGCCGAGGACGCCGAGGTGGTGGTGCGCCTCGCCGAGCGGCTCCGACCGCGCGTCGAGGCCGAGGGTCTGTGGGAGCTCATGCGCGACGTCGAGGTGCCCCTCGCGCGGGTGCTCGGTCGCATGGAGGAGGCGGGCGTGCTCCTCGACGTGGGGCACCTGAAGAAGCTCACCGCGCAGGTGGGCGCCGAGGTGAAGAAGCTCGAGGCCGAGTGCCACGCCGCCGCGGGCAAGACCTTCAACGTGAACTCCCCGCGGCAGCTCGAGGGGATCCTCTTCGACGACCTCAAGCTCCCGGTGCTGAAGCGCACGAAGACCTCGCGCAGCACCGACGCCGAGGTGTTGGAGGAGCTCTCGTCGCAGCACCCGCTGCCCGCGAAGATCCTGGAGCTGCGCTCGCTCACCAAGCTCCAGGGCACGTACCTCGAGGCGCTCCCCGCGATGGTCGCGAAGGACGGTCGCGTGCACACCAGCTACCACCAGGCGGTGGCGGCGACGGGGCGCATCTCGTCGTGCGACCCGAACCTCCAGAACATCCCGATCCGCACGCCGCTGGGGCGCGAGATCCGGCGCGCGTTCGTCGCGCCGCCGGGGCACCAGATCCTGTCGGCGGACTACTCGCAGATCGAGCTTCGGGTGCTCGCGCACCTCTCGCGCGACCCCATCCTCGTCGACGCGTTCTCGACGGGGGAGGACGTGCACGCGCGCACGGCGAGCGAGATCTTCAAGGTGCCCGCGGGCGAGGTCACCAAGGACATGCGCGCCAAGGCGAAGACCACGAACTTCGCGGTGATCTACGGCCAGGGCGAGTCGTCGCTCGCAAAGCAGCTCGGGGTGTCGCGGGACGAGGCCAACGAGTTCATCGCGAAGTACTTCGCGACCTTCGCGGTGCTGAAGAAGTTCCTCGACGACACGGTGGAGAAGGCGCGCACCGAGGAGGGCGTGCACACGATGCTCGGGCGACGGAGGTTCCTCACGGACCTGCACTCGTCGAACCGCGCGCTGCGCCTCGCGGCCGAGCGCATGGCGACCAACACGCCCATCCAGGGCACCGCGGCGGACATCATCAAGATCGCGATGCTCAACGTCGACCGAGCGCTCACGGAGCGGCACCCGACGACGAAGATGCTCCTCACGGTGCACGACGAGCTCGTCTTCGAGGTGCCCGACGCCGACCACGACGCGGTGGCCTCGCTGGTGAAGTCGACGATGGAGTCGGCGATGAAGCTCAGCGTGCCGCTGGTGGTGGAGTGCGGCTGGGGCTCGAACTGGGGCGACGCCCACTGAGGGCAGGGCGCCGACGGCGCGGGGCGATCTGGTAGTGTCGGCCGCGATGGTGAGCGCCCGCCATGTCCTCGCGACCTCCCTCGCGCTCCTCGCCTCGCTCGCGTCGTGCACCGGGACGCTCACCGAGACGGTCGACGACGCCGGGTCCGACGTCTCCTTGCCCGCGCTCCCAGGCTGCGGCGGCCAGGGCCGCAGCCGCTGCGTCGCGTCGGTCTCCATCGGCGACGGCTTCGGCTGCGCCGCGCTCGGCGACGGCACCGCGTGGTGCTGGGGGCGCAACGACGAGAGCCAGCTCGGGTACGAGTCCAGCGACCTGTGCCCCGAGCGCCTCTCGGGCGGGCAGACCCGCGCCGTCGCGTGCCACGCGTACCCGCTCCAGGTCTCTGGCCTCTCGGGCGTCACCTCGCTCAGCGCGGGCGGCGCGCACGCCTGCGCGGTGCTCCGCACGGGCGAGGCGCTCTGCTGGGGCGGCAACACCCGCGGTCAGCTCGGCAACGCCTCGACGCTCCCGAGCCGCGCGCCCGCCCTCGTCGCGGGGCTGCGCGGCGTCGCGATGGTGGCCGCGGGCGCGAGGCACACCTGCGCGGTCACCCACGAGCGCAGGGTGTACTGCTGGGGCGCGAACGACCGCGGCCAGCTCGGCGTCGAGACCTCGCCCCACGCGTGCGGGTCGAGCGCTGCGTCAGAGCCCTGCGCGCGGGCGCCGGTGCTGGTGCCCTTCCTCTCCGAGGTCGTCGAGGTCGTCGCGGGCGACGCGCACACCTGCGCGCGCGGCGCGGGCGGCCAGGTGTGGTGCTGGGGCACGAACGTCGACGGCCAGCTCGGCGCGGGGACCGCGGGCGAGGAGCCCTCTCCGACGCCGCGCCCGGTGCGCCTCGGCGCGTCGATGCTGCGCGGCGTGGTCGCGCTCGCTGCGGGGGGAGAGCACACCTGCGCGACGCGCGACGACGGCGCGGTGCTCTGCTGGGGGCGGCACGACCGCGGGCAGCTCGGCGTCGCGGTGCCCGAGCGCTTCGAGCCCTGCGCGCACGCGTGCGTGACGAGCGCCGTGCCCATCGTGGGCTTCGAGGGAGACGCGTCGGCGGACGACGACGCGAGCGTCGGCGACGCGGCCACCGACGACATCGACGCGGCGGTGGACGACGACGTCCCGCGCGGCGACGCGGGCCGTGACGCGGCCGAGGCCGCGGTGGACGTCGGCGTCGACAACGGGCTCCCGCCCGCGCCCACGGCGGTGGCGGTGTCGGCGGGCGGCGCGTTCAGCTGCCTCGCGCTGAGCGACCGCACGGTGCGCTGCTGGGGCACCAACCGCGCGTACGAGCTCGGCAGCGGGCGGGTGAACGAGGGCGGCGCGACGATGCAGACGGTGATCGCGTCGCCGGGCTCCGCGGCGACGAACCCGCTGCAGGGCGTGAGCGGCGTCGCGTCGGGGGCGTCGACCACCTGCGCGGTGCTGACCGACCGGAGCGTGCGGTGCTGGGGCAGCAACGAGCTCGGCGCGCTGGGCGTCGGAGACCTCTCGGAGCGCAACGGCCCGGTGGCGATGACCTGGTAGTCGGAGGCGGCGATGCAGCGCGCGGTGGAGAGAGCACGGTGGCCCTTCGCGACGACGCTCTGCGCCGCGGTGATCGCGGGCTGCGCGACGACCCCCGCCGAGGTCGCGCCGACCGACGACGCGGCGACGGAGGACGTGGCCGCGGTCGACGGGGCGGAGGGCGACGCGGTCGCGGGCGGGGCCGTCGGGGCCTGCGTCGAGGGACTCGCGTCGGCGCAGTTCAGGGCCGAGGTGCGGCCGCCGGCGTTCATGGCGCCGGGGAGCCGCGCGCGGGTGAGCGTGACCTTCGACAATTGCTCGGGCGCCGCGTGGCGCGCGGGCGAGGTCTCGCTCGTGCCCGCGGCGGGCGTCGCGGCGGCGTTCGGCGTGGCGCGCGTCGCGCTCGCGGAGGACGTGCCCGACGGCGGGAGGGTGACGATCCCCTTCGAGGTGCAGGCGCCGCGGGAGCCCGGGGTGTACCGCTACGCGTGGGCGGTGGCGCGAGACGGCGGCGAGAGCTTTCAGCAGCGCACGCCCGAGGGCGAGGTGACCGTGCAGGACTCGTCGGACTGCACCGTGTTGGGGCCCGCGGCGCGCTTTCGCGGGCAGAGCCCGCCGCCGGCCTTCGTGGGCCTCGGGGAGCCCGTGCGGGCGACGGTCACCTTCGCAAACTGCGGCGCCGAGACGTGGACCCGCGAGGCCGGCTTTCACCTCGCGTCGGCGCTCGCGGGAGAGTCTCCGTGGGGCACCGCGCGGGTCGAGCTGCCGAGGGACGTCCCCTTCGGCGGAGAGGTCACGATCCCCGTCGAGGGCGTCGCGCCCTCGCGGCAGGGCCGCTACGGCTTCGCGTGGGTGATGCAGCGCGAGGGCGCGCGCGTGGGAGAGCCCACGCCCGAGGTGGGCGTCACCGTGCTCCCCCGCGGAGACTGCGCGGGCGCGAGCACGCCCTCGCGCTTCGTCGGTCAGAACCACCCGAGCGCGCTCGACCCGAACCAGTCCGCCGACGTCGACATCACCTTCGCCAACTGCTCCGACGACGTCTGGAACTCCGCGTACCGCATCAACGCCGCGTCTCCCGCCACCGACGGCCGCTGGGGCGCGGGCAACGTCGCCTTCCCCCTCGACGTGGGGCCGGGCTTTCAGCTCACCGTGCCCTTCCGCATCCGCGCGCCAGGCGACGCCGGGAGCTACCCCTACCGCTGGGTGGTCACCCGCGGCGGGGCTGACCTCGCCGAGCCCTCTCCCGCGCGCGACATCACCGTGCGCGTGATCGACACCGCGGGTCCGTGTCAGGCGCGGCCCGTCGCGGGCAACGTGACCAGCCCCTACGGCTGGCGCGTGCACCCCATCACGGGTCGGTGGACCTTGCACACCGGCATCGATTTCGGCGCGGGCACGGGCACGCACATCTACGCGTGCCGCGGCGGCACCGTGGTGCGCGCGAGCTGGTACGGCGGCTACGGCAACGCCACGATCATCGACCACGGCGGCGGGATGCGCACGCTCTACGGCCACCAGTCGCGCTTCGGCGTGAGCGTCGGGCAGCACGTCTCGGCGGGGCAGCACATCGGCTACGTGGGCAGCACGGGCAACTCCACCGGCGCGCACCTGCACTTCGAGGTCTACATCAACGGCAGCACCGTCGACCCCGCGCGGGGCTACCTGTAGCGCTCAGCCCACCGCGGGCGTCGGGTCGCGGCGGAAGACGTAGTGCTGTTGCATCGGCGCGCTCCACAGCGCGCCCACCGCGGCGGCGATGACCAACCGGGCGAGCACGTAGTTCACGCCGAGCGCGACGGCCACGCCCTCGCCCATCGCGTTGAAGCCCACCGCGGTCGCGGCCACCAGCGCGTAGCGCGCGGCCTGATGCGCGAGGGCGTCGTCGGCGACGTCGTGGGTCCACCGGCGGCCGAGGGAGAACGAGAGCAGCGCGCCCGTCGCACCGCCCGCGGCCGCGGCGAGCGCGGGGGGCGCGCCCATGCCCTCGACGGCCACGATCATCACGGTGAGGTCGACGGCCGCCGAGACGAGCGCGCTGAAGCGCTGGCGCATCCCCTCGCGCACCCGCGCCGCCGCGGGGCCGAGCCGCGGAAAGACCCGGTGGTCCTCCTGGTCGGCCTTCTCGGCGAGGCCCGAGAGCGAGAGCGCCGCGCTCGCGTTGGTGAACGCCGCCACGACGCCGATCGCGAAGAGCATCGGCAGCTCCGCGGCCCACGCGGGGCGACCCGACGACAGCGCCGCCGAGAGCAGGGGCGTGACGGCCGCGCCCGCCACGAGGAGGAGCGAGCGCGCGGGGCGGCGCAGCGCGAATCGCGGTCGGTGACCCTGGGCGCGCGAGGCGACGAAGCCGCTCATCGAGGTGCCGAGCACGGCCACCAGCACCAGCAGCAGCCACGCGCCGTGGTGGCGGTACGCGAAGGCCACGCCCAGGAGGATCGCGAACTCTTGATAGCGGTCGGCCACGGCGTCGAGGGCGGCGCCCGCGCGGGTGCCCCGGCCGCTCTCGCGCGCGACGAGTCCGTCGACGCAGTCGGCCGCGGCGGCGGCGGAGAAGAGGAAAGCTCCGAGCCCGAAGCGGCCGAGGGCGAAGGCTCCGCCCGCGGCGAGGCCGAGGGCGAGGCCGACGAGGGTGACGGTGCCCGGCGCGACGCCGGCGTGGGAGAGCGCGCGGCCCAGCGGGAGGAAGGCCCACTGGCCCATGTCGCGCACGGTGTCGCTCACGACGGTGCCGCTGCGGGGGATCTCGGGGCGCGGCTCGCCCGTGAGCAGCGCGCGGAGCGCGTAGGAGGACGCGAGGGTGACGGCGGCGCCCAGGAGCGCCGCGGCGAAGACGAGGTCGGTCATCGGGGGCCTCCCGGTGAGGAGCGAGGCCGTGGTGACGCGGTGTGTCGACCTCGCAAGGAGTGGGATGCCCTGGATCAGTGGCCCGGTGGCGCGGGGGCGACGGTCAGGGCAGGGCGCGCATCCGGTCGAGCATCTGGATCGCGGTGAGGTTGCGCACGTTGTAGCCGTAGCGCAGGCCCGCGGCGGTGAGGGTGCAGGCGCTGGTGACGCCGTCGGCGACGTAGGCGTTGGGGTGGATGCCGTCGGAGGAGACGCCGTGGCTGGGGAGGGGTTGCAGCGCGGCCCAGTAGTCGAGGAGCGGGACGTGCCGCGCGGCGGCGACGGCGCGGATGGCGGCGTTGACCTCCAGGGCGCGGGTCTCGGCGGCGGCGCTGTCGGCGCGGTCGGGGATGGTGCTGACGGCGGGGACGGTGCCCGCGGCTTCGATCTGGTCGACGATGGTCTCGAGGTTGGCGCGGAAGGTCGCGGTGGGGAGCCGGTCGACGTCGTTGGTGCCGTACATCACGATGGCCCACGCGGGGCGGATCGCGCGGAGCTCGCGCTGGAGCGGGGAGTTGGTGCCGCCCGCGAGGGCGTCGGCGGTGGTCCACCCGGCGGTGGCGCAGACGGAGGCGCGGTTGAAGGAGTTGATGTCGCGGCCCGAGAGGGTGGTGGCGCGGAAGAAGGCGACGGTGGGGGCGAGGGCGGTGTTGGCGCCGAGGTCTTCCCAGCCGAAGCCCACGTCGAAGAGGAAGCTCCCGCTCTCGGTGATCGAGTCGCCGATCTTGGCGAAGACCCCGGCGCGGTTGCCCATCGCCTGCCCCGCGGCCCGCACCTCACGAACGTGCGCGACGGTGGCGGCGTCCCACGCGGGGAGGGCGGGGTTGGTCGAGGGGACCGTGCCCGCGTCGACGGAGCCCGTGTCGGGTGTGCCGGTGTCGCGCGGGCCCGTGTCGTTGGTGCCGACGTCGCGCGGACCGGTGTCGTTGGCACCCGCATCGCGCGGACCGCTGTCGAGAGCGCCGACGTCAGCGGGACCCGCGTCGGGAGCGCCAACGTCGTCGGGACCCGCGTCGTGGGAGCCGGTGTCGACGGAGCCCGCGTCGACGGAGCCCGTGTCGACGGAGCCCGCGTCGGGCGTCGTCGCGACGTCGGGGGCGCCTGCGTCGACGGCGGGGCGATCCACGAACTGGACGTCGTCTGTCACCACGACCCCCGAGGTCGACGCGTCGTGGTCGACGACGACCTCGGGCCCGCCGGAGAAGCAGCCGGCGACGGAGGCGACGAAGGAGAGAGCAAGCCAGGGTCTCGCGCGCACTGCGCCGAGTCGTACCACCGCGCGCGCGGCGGCGGCAGCGCGACGTCGACGTCCGTGGTGAAGCGCTACAGCGGGGCAGGCCCGTCTCACGCGAGACGTCTGCGTCTCGCTCCGCGGTGGCGCGTCGCGCGGGGGCGAGGCAGCCAAGCCGCGCCGACGCAGACCTCCGTGAGCGATGTCGGCTCGCGAGGCACACGCGCTGCACTGCGCCGCGCTTCATGAAAACCTCCTCGCCCTCGCGGCCGTGTGCGCGTGTCTCTCGATGCCGTCGTCGCTGCGCGCGCAGCAGCGCTTCGCGGAGGCGCCGCCCACGATCGCGCCGACGGGGCCGCGGTTCCGTTTTGGTATCGGCGGGACGCTCGCGGTCGGCGCCGCGTCACGCCACTACAACACCGACGCGCAGGAGGACGTCTCGGTCGTGGCCCCCGGGCTCGCGCTCGACCTGGGCGTGCAGATCAACGACAAGCTCGCGGTGTACGGCCACAGCATCCTCGCGTCGTGCTTCTTCTTCTCGATCGGCGCGATCGAGGGCGTGGTGGAGTACACCCCGACGCCGCTGATCTCTCTCGGCACCGGCGTCGGGTGGACGGGGATGGCCGTGGTGAGCTTCCTGCCTACGACGTCCACCGGATCGGGCTCGTGGGAAGGGGTCTCGATCCCGCTGATCGCGGCGCTCAACTTCGGAGGCCGAGGCCCGCGGGGCGGCTTTCGCGCCTTTCGTCTCGGCCTCGAGACCGCCTTCGCGTTCTCTCCCGACGGCGAGGGCAGCGGGATGCGCGCGTCGCTGAACCTCGGCTACGTCTCGATGTGAGCCGCGCCCTCTGAAGTGACCTCCTCGCGGTGACGACCCGCGCCAGAGCCCCGCGCGGGGTGAGCGCAGCGCAGCGCCGCGGTGATGAGATCGGTCCCTTCTCCGATCACGGTCTCCCGTGCATCACCGCGGCGCCAGAGCGGCTCGGGTCAGGCCGTGGGCTTGTCGCTGTCGGGCTTCTTCGCCTGGGCCTTCTTGTCGGCCTTGGCCTTCTTCGCGCGGGTGCGGGCGATGCCGTTCCTCACCGCCTGGGCGGGCAGGTCGGCGTAGGCGACGACCTGGAACGAGGTGTCACGGCGAGATCGCGTCGTCTCGGTCCGTCACGCGAGGTGATTCCTGGACCGATGACCGGGTGCCTGGTTTGAGGTCATCGCCGCGCGAGGGCCTCCTCGCGACGCGCGGCGCAACCGCGTAGCGTGGCGACGATGGCACCCGCGCCGAGCGAACCGGGCTCTGACGCGCTCGTCGTTCCGTGCCCCACGTGGCGGGTGCTGCTGTGGACCTCAGGGATCACGTCGGGCGCTGCGTGGGTGTACGCCGTCGTCGTCTGCGACGGCCCACGAGTGTGGCCATTGCTTCCGCATCTGGCGGTGGTGGAACCATGACGTCCTCGCGATGGGACAACCCCGACGGCGTGACCCCGTGGCGCAGCGCGGCACCGACCCCCGTCGGTGAGCTCTTCGTGCTGCCGTCTCCCGACGGGGCGGTCGCGAGCGCCATCGCGCTGAGCTCCTTCCCGCTGCGAGTTCACTTCAACGAACCCCCCGCGGGACAGCCCGCGCCCTACCTCGTCGTCGAGCCGCGTGGCGCGACCGCGTCCTCTCCGACGCGCGAGGTCCGCGTGGCCGTGGTGACCGCGGACGAGTCCTCTCCGCTGGAGCGCGTCGTGCGCTGGGACGAGTACGACTTCTACACGCGGCGCGAGCTCGGCAAGGTCATCAACGACCTCGCGGGCAAGCTGCGGTAGGCGCGCGGTCGACCCTCGCTACACCGACGTGGTGTTCGCCCGCGGCGCGCGGCGGTGGCGCCCCGGCGGCACGTTGACGCTGGTCGACGGCTGGCCCGTGGGGAGCGCGTCGTGGCACAGCACCCGGCGGATCTCGTGGGACTGAAGATTCCGCAGCGCGCCGCGCACGAACACCTCGCCCGTGCCCTCGACGCACGACAGGAGCGGGCGGATCACCAGCGCTGAGTCGTCGCGAGGATCCATGTACACGTCGAGCAGCTCCGAGCGCCGGAGCACCTCTCGCATCTGCATCGTCCACCGGTGGAGCGCGTATCGGGACATCAGCTCTGCGTTCGACGCGTCGCGAGCGTCGGTCCTCCGCGGCTCAGCGGCGATGTCGACGAGGGTCGCGATGCGGCTCGACTCCTCGTTGCCAGGGTAGGCCACGGGCTGAGCCCCGCGGATGAAGAAGAACGACGCGACCCTCGGCTGCCCGGCGATGCGGTACCGGTACGTCGCGGCGCAGATCCCTGGCCCGCGCCCGTTGGCGGAAGGCGCCCACTCCGCGCGCCAGCCCTGAAGGTCGGTCGGCCGCAACGACTCGCCCTGCTCCGGGAGGAGGTCGCGGAGCACGAGGTTGATGGCCTCCCGCAGCGTCGCGCGCTCGTGCAGCCTCGCGGTCGGCATCTCTTGCGCGGTGCAGCCCTGCTCGATCGCCGCGGCCGCCTCGGGCGGAGCGCCGTGGTCGATCCAGTCGCCTGGGTCGTCGTCGCCGTCGGCGGGCGGCGGCGGCGCCGCGACCGGCGTCGGGTCATCCGGCGGCGCGAGGGACGGCGCGGGAGGCGTTCGTGGCGCGCGGCGCGCCTCGGTCGCGGTCGCGTGCGCCGGAGCGGCTGTAGGTGCGGCCGTGGGTGCGACGGGGGTCGTCCGCGAGGCGAGCGCCGCGACGGCGACCACCACGATGCCGACGATGGCCAGCGCGAGCACGCCCCAGGTCGCCACGCTGGGGCCACCCGGCCTCGACGGCGTCGGGGGCGTGAGCTCGGGCACGTCGACGATGCGACGCCACGGGTCGTCGTCCCCACGGCGGATCAGGTCGTTGGGGCGCATCAGCCCCGCCTGCACGCCGCGCAGGAGGTCCTCTGCGCTGTACGGCCCCTCCGCCCCGTCGCCCCGTTGGATGAACCACGCCATGCGAAGGAAGGTCTCTCACAGATCGCGCCCCGCCGTCAGAGGTGAGGCCGAAGAACGCGTCGCTGGACCCGTCATCGCGCGTCGCCGACCCGTCACCATCGGCCAAAGCGATCGAGTGTACGAATCACGGCGACGCTCCACCCGCGCCTCCACGGGTTGGGCACTGCCGGGCGTGGCCTCCAGCGCCGCGCGCTGCCCGACCCACGTCGACCGTGACCGCGCCGACCGCCGCGCCTCACCTCCCCCGAACGGACCCCGCATGGACGCCATCCCTTCACCCATCGACCCCGCGACGCTCCTCCCGCGGAGCCGCTACGCCTGCCCGCTCTGTGTGGTTCAGACCACGGGCGAACCCGGGATGCGCTGGGTGCGATGCCCGCTCGTCCACGACGAAGCGATCTGCATGGGGTGTTGCCGCGACACGCAGGCGGTCGCGCGGGCCGTCGACTTCGACGGCGACCCGTATCGATCCCTCTTCGACGACATCGCACGGTCGCGCGGCGCCTCGATCCACGCGCTCCGGCGCGCGTGCCTCGCGCACCAGCACGCGCTCGCGCTGGCCGCGCTGGAAGGGCTCGCGCCCGAGGCCGACGATCGCGCCGCGCCGCTCATCGCGCGCGTCGGGCCACGACCGTCGCGCAGTCGTCGCAGAACGATCGGCCGCGGGCGTCGACGGTCTCCACCGAGTCGACGGCGGCGTCTCCGATCATGAGGCAGTCGACGCCGTCGTCGTAGCCGTGGTGGTCGAGGCCGAAGGTGTGACCGAGCTCGTGCAGCGCGATCTTCACCGCGCGGGAGACGAGCCGACGGCGCGTGGGGCGGTCGGCGTCGAGCGCGTGGAGGCTCACCACGCACGCGGGGCGCGAGAGGTACGCGAGGCCGAAGACGAAGTTCCAGTCGCGGCGCGGGGTGAGGTTGAACTCGGTGAGCCCGAGCGAGGCGACCGCGCCGCGACGCGCGCGACGGTCGATCTGCGAGAGGAACACGTTGGCCGAGCGACCGCGCCAGCCGTCCCTCGCGGGCCGAGCGGAGGGGCGTTCGTCGACGCCCGCGGGCTGCACCACGACGGGGAGCGACAGCGCGCGGGAGAGGGCGGTCTCCATGGAGCGGGTGATGCCGGGGCGGAGCGCGCCGAGCGTCCAGAGCGAGAGCGCGCCGCGGGCGTCGCGCACGAGGGGTGATCGGCACGACGGGCAGAGGCGACGGGTGAGGGGAACGCGCGCGCCGCAGCCGCAGAGGTGGGCGTCGCGGGGGCGCACGCTCAGCGCACGAAGATCGCCCGCTGCACGCGGTCGGTGGCGGAGAGCGCCGAAGAGGGGTC
>JAWKRC010000045.1:0-58052 GCA_041389825.1 Polyangiales bacterium
CGCCACCGGCGCGCCCGCGCCCGCGCCCGCGAAGACCTGACCCGCCCCCCGCCGTCACACCGCCCGCCGCGCCCCCCCGGCGCGGCGCCGGCGTCCTCTCCCGCACGCGAGATCACCGCACCCACCCCTCCCCTGTCGATTGAACCCGCGGTGAACGCCGCTGACCGAGCGCGGCACTCCGCCGGTCGCTCTCGCTGCACGCGTCGGCCGTGCGGTGTTACGGTCGCACGGCCCGTCGGGCGACGGGCTCGCGGTCATGTTCGACGCCGTCTCCGACTCCGCGGGCGCACTCGACGCGCCGCACCTCGACCCCGGCGCGCGCCTCGGTCCGTGGAAGGTCCTGCGCCCCATCGGCCGCGGCGGTTCGGCCACCGTGTACGAGGCCGAGCACGCCGAGCTGCGCCACCGCGCGGCGGTGAAGGTCCTGCGCCCCGAGGCCGTGCTCGACCGCGAGCTGCGCACGCGGTTCCTCCGCGAGGGGCGCGCGCTCGCGGGGCTGCGCCACCCCCACCTCGTCGCCGTCTACGACGTCGGCTCCGGCGAGCACGGCGTGTGGCTCGTCATGGAACTCCTCTCCGGCGAGACCCTCTCCGAGCGCCTCCGCCGCGACGGTCCGCTCCCTCCCTCCGACGCCGCCGACCTCGCCCTGCCGCTCCTCGCGGCCCTCGCCGTCGTGCACCGCGCGCGGGTGGTGCACCGCGACGTGAAGCCCTCCAACGTCTTCGTCGAAGAGACCTCCGCGGGGCCGCGCGTGCGCCTCCTCGACCTGGGCGTGTCGAAGTTCCTCGGCGACGGCGCCGCGCCCGACCTCACGCGCTCCCGCGCCCTCCTCGGAACGCCCGCGTACATGTCCCCCGAGCAGGCCCTCGGCGCGCGCGACGTCGACCCCCGGAGCGACCTCTTCTCCGTCGGCGCGCTCCTCTACGAGTGCCTCACGGGCCGCCGCCCCTTCGGCGGAGACACCTGGCAGCAGACCCTCATCGCCGTCACCACCGCGCGCCCCGCGAGCCTCCGTCAGCACGCGCGCGCCCTGCCCCGCGCGCTCGACCGCGTGGTGCTCTCGTGCCTCGCGCGCGCTCCCGACGACCGCCCCGCCGACGCCGTCGCGCTCGGAGACGCGCTCGCCCCCTTCGCCTCCCCCGCCGCGCGCGAGCGCTGGCGCGCCCTCAGCGCGGAGTTCCGCGACGGTCGCCCCGCGCCGAAGCGACGCGCGTCTCGCGTGGCGTGGGCCGCGGCGGCGGTGACCCTGTGCCTCGTGGGGGGCAGCGCGTTGCTCTCTCGATCGTCACGGAGCGCGTCGGCGGCGAGCGGGCGACCCTCACCCACGGCCCCACTCCCGTACCGCGAGAGAGAAGCCACCGCTCCCGCGACACCTCCCGCGCCGGTCGTCACGCCGTCGGATCACTCCGAGGCGCGCGCTTCGACCGAGGTCTCTCCCCCTGCGCTCGCGGCTCCCCCTCCCGGTACGGGAGCGAGGCGTGGGGGTGACGGTCGCCACGCCCGCCGCCCCCGCCGCGCCGCTCCCCTCGCGCGCTCCGCCGCCGTCGTCGCGCGCGCTCCCGCTCCCCCACCCAGCGCGCCCGACCCCGTCGCCGCCGCGCCGTCGCGCGGCACCAACGGCGCGCTCATCCTCCAGCACTGAAGGCTCTCCCCGATGGTGGCGCTGACCTTCTTCCTCAAGCAGTCCGTCGAGCCCGTGACCGAGACCTTCCCCGACGACTGTGTCGTCGAGGTCGGCCGCGGAGACTCCGACACCCTCACCGTCACCCGCGACGGCGACACCCTCCGCGTCGACGTCCCCGTCGCGTCGCTCTCCGAGCGCCACGCGCGCGTCACCGTCGACCGCGGCGTCGTGCGCGTCGAAGACCTCGGCAGCCGCAGCGGCACCCTCCTCCGCGTCAGCCCCAACACCCCGACCCTCCTCCGCGGCGACGCCGCGTGGCTCGGCCCCGACCTCGCCGTGCGCGTCGAAGACGGCCGCTGGGCCCTGCCCGACGCCCTCGACGCCCTCGACGCCGACGGCCTCTGCCGCTGGCTCGACGCGAGCCTCTCGCCCCGCGGTCTCACCGTCGACCTCGTCGACGCCGACCCGCGCGGCTGGCGCCTCGAGGGCGACCACCGCTGCCTCCGCGTGCGCCACCGCTCCACCGGCCGCACCGTCGGCAGCGACGACCACGACTGGGTCCGCGCCGTCGTCAACCGCTGGAACGCCCGCCGCGACACCCGCCCCTCCGCCGACGGGTGGCGCTTCGCCGCCGCCTCCCCGCTCCGCGCCCGCGCCCTCGACCACGCCCGCGCCCTCGCCCCCACGCGCCTGCCCGTGCTGCTCGTGGGCCCTCCCGGCGCCGGCAAGGCCACCCTCGCGCAGGACCTCCACGACCACGGCCCGCGCCCCGACGGCCCCTTCATCGCCGTCGACCTCGAGCTCATCGCCCCCGACGCCCGCGACGCCGCCCTCTTCGGCCACGGAGACACCCCCGGCCTCGTCGAGTCCGCCCACGACGGCACGCTCTTCCTCGACGAGGTCTCGCTCCTGTCGCCCGCCGCGCAGGTCCGCCTCCTGCGACTCCTGCGTGACGGCGTCACCGCGCGCCTCGACACAGCCCACCCGCGCCCCGCGCGCGTCCGCGTGGTGGCCTCCACCGCCGAGGACCTCCTCGACGACGCCTCGGGCTTTCGCCACGACCTCTACTGGCACCTCTCCTCCCTCGTCGTGCGCGTCGCGCCCCTGGAGCCTGCCGACCTCGACGCCCTCGCCCGCGCCGCCCTGCGCGCCCGCGCCGGGGCCTCGGCCCTCGCCTCACCCGACGTCGACGTCGTCCTCGCGGAGCTCTCCGCCCGCCGCTGGCGCTCGGGCGCCCGCGGGCTCATCGACGCCCTCGACGCCCTCGTCGAGCGACGCCGCCTCGGAGACCCCTGGCGCGACGCCTGGGCCGCCGTCCTCTCGGCCCTGCCCTCGACCTCCGACCCGCCCGGTCGCCCCGACCGCCTGCCCATGCCGCCCAACCGCGCGGGGGACCTCCTGCGCGACCTGCTCGTCCTCGCCGAGGCCCGCCACGCGCCGCACCGCCCCACCCTCGCGCGCCGCCTCGGGATGACCTTTCAGGGCGTCGACGCCCGCCTCGACGCCCTCGACGTCGACCCGCGCGATGTCTCCTCCCTCGACCGCCGCGCCGACGCCCTCGTCGCCTCGCTGCGCGCCGTGCTCGCCGCCTCGCCCGACACCCGCGACGCCCTCCTCCGCGCCCTCGACCCGTGACCCCGCGCCTCGCCCTCGCCCTCACCCTCCTCCTCGCCCCCGCGACCGCTCGCGCGCAGACCGCCACGCCCGCCGTCGAGGCCCTCTTCACCGAGGGCGTGCGACTCCGCGAGGCCCGCCGCGACGCCGACGCCCTCGACCGCTTCGTCGCCGCCTGGGAGCTGTGCCGCTGCCCCGAGGCCCTCGCCCAGCGCGCCCTCGCCGAGCAGGCCCTCGACCGCTGGGTCGTCGCCGACGCCCACCTCCGCGAAGCCCTCGCACACCCCGACGAACCCTGGATCGCCCGCCACCGCGACGCCCTCTCCGACGCCCTCTCCGTCATCGCCGCGCACCTCGGAGAGCTCTCCCTCACCGCGCCCCCCGACACCCGCGTCTCCGTCGACGGTCGCGCCCTCACCGTCGACGCCTCGGGCGCGCTCACCCTGCGCCTGCCCGTGGGGCGCGCCTCGCTCTCCGTCGACGGCCCCTCGGTGGAGCCACGCACCTACGACGTCGACGTCGTGAATCCCACGTCGTCCGCGCTCTCCGTCCCGCCACCCGCTCGCGCCCCACCCCCGGCCGCGCGCCCCGCGCCCGCGCGCGCTCCGCCCGCGCCGCCGCGCCTGGGTGGCCCTCGGCGGCAGGGTCCTCCTCGCGGGCGCGCTCGCCGCGCAGGTCACCGAGCGCGTCTACGCCGCCGCCTACGCCGACGACGCCCGCTGCCTCGCGGGGGGCCGCACCCGCGACGAGAACTGCGCGCCCCTGCGCGAGACCGCCGACACCGCGCGCGCCCTCGCCATCACCGGCTGGGTCGCGGGCGGCGTGACCCTCGCCGTCGCCGCGGGCCTGTGGCTCTTCGCCCCGCGCGAGCGCGCCGCCCCCTCGCTCGCGTGCGCGCCCACGCTCGGCGCGCCCGGCGCCGCCTGCGCGCTGCGCTTCTGAGCCGCGCTACCCCCACCGCTCCAAGAGCCGCCGCGCGCGCACCGCCGCCTCGCCGCCGTGCCGCGCCCCCGCCCTCTCCACCGCCGCCCGCGCGCTCGGGCCGATCCGCTCCAGCGCGTGCGCCGCCCACACCGCGCAGCCCTCGTCGGCCAGCGCCTCGGCGAAGACCTCGGTCAAGCCCGGCTCCGCCTCGGCCCGCTGCGCGAGCGCCTCGACCGCCCCGCCCCGCGCCGCCGCGTCGTCGCCCCGCGCCAGCGCGCGCACCGCGTCGAGGCCCCGCGGCGCGAGCGCCACCGCCGCCTCGCTCACCCGCGCCCGCACGTACCCGTCCCGCGACGCGAGCGCGCGCACCAGCCGCTCCACCTGCCCGTCGTCGAAGCCCGCGGGCCTGCGCCGCGCCAACCACGCGAGGCTCCACGCCGCCGCGGCCGCCCACGCCCCCTCTCCCCCCTCGACCAGCGCGAGCCACTCGCTCACCCGCCCCGCCGCGAGCGCGACGCCGCCCGGCGTCTTCTCCAACGCCGTCGCCGCCCAGGTCATCGCGTCTCCCACCGTCAGGAGCGCCACCAGCGCCGGCCCGCACGCCTCGGGGACGCCCCCCGACAGCGCCATCACGTACGCCGCCTGCGTCGCCGCGACCCCTCCACGAGAGAGGTGCGGCGCGACCGCCGCCACCCCGCGGGCGCCCATGGAGTGCAGCGACAGCGCCGCGTTGCGCCGCACGCCGGGCTCCGCGTCGTCGAGATGTCGCGCCAGCGCCTCGGCCGCGCGCGCGTCGTGGATCATCCCCAACGCCTCGGCCGCCGCCTCGCGCACCATCGCGCGCTTCTCCCCGTCGAGCGCGCCCGCCAGCGGGTCGATCGCCGCGAGCGAGCGCGTGCGACCCAGCGCCGCGCACGCGAAGAGCGCGAGGTCGGGGTCGTCGAGGTACCGCAACGCAGGCGCCACCCCGCGCTCGCCCTGCGCGCCGAGCGCGTTCGCCACGCTCCAACACACCACGGCGGGGAGCCCCGCGGCCATCATCGCGCTGAGCGCCTCGGCGGCGCGCTCCGACGGGAGGTTCCCAGCGCGCCCACCAGCGCGAGCAGCTCCTTGTTCGAGCGCTTCGGCGTGACGCGCGCGATCAGCGGCTCCACCGCGCGCGGGTCGCGGATCGCCGCCAGCGCGGCCGCGGCCTTCGCGCGCACCCACGCGTCGCCGTCGTCGAGGGCCGCGATCAACGCCTCCACCGCGGCCGCGTCGCGGCGCTTGCCCAGCGCGTCGGCGGCCTTCTTCCTCGCCTTCGCGTCGCCGCTCGCGAGGGCCGCGAGCTCGGCGTCGATGTCTCCCGTCGCGCCCCGCTTCGCCATCGCGACCGCCACCATGCCCCATCCCTCCGCCGCGCGGAACGCCCTTGTTTCGCGGCGCGCGGGCGATGTGCGACCGTGTGCGCTTCCCACCCGCAGCTCGGGTCATCCCACCCGGAGACGCGCACCCTCACGGAGGCGACGATGATCCAGCTCTACACCTGGAAGACGCCCAACGGGCGCAAGGTGCCCATCGCGCTGGAGGAGCTCGGCCTGCCCTACGAAGTCCGCCCCGTGGACCTCTCGAAGGGCGAGCAGCGCTCCCCCGAGTTCTTGCGCATCTCGCCCAACAACAAGATCCCGGCGATCGTCGACGACGAGGGCCCGCTCGGGCCCGTCACCCTCTTCGAGAGCGGCGCGATCCTCCTGTACCTCGCCGACAAGACCTCGAAGCTCCTGCCCACCTCGGGGCCCGCGCGCTACGTCGCCCTCGAGTGGCTCTTCTGGCAGGTCGGCGGCACGGGCCCGATGTTCGGCCAGCTCGGTCACTTCGCCGTGCAGGCGAAGGAGAAGAACCTCGCGGCCATCGAGCGCTTCACGACCGAGTGCGCCCGGCTCCTGGGCGTGATCGACACGCGCCTCGGCGAGGCGCGCTTCCTCGGCGGCGACGCGTACTCCATCGCCGACATCGCGAACTACACCTGGGCGCACGCGGCGACGACGTACCTCGCCGAGCCGCTCTCTGACGCGCTGAGAGACAAGGGTCACCTGCGCCGCTGGCTCGACGAGGTCGGCGCGCGCCCCGCCGTTCAGCGCGGGATGCAGATCCCGTAGCGCCCCCCTGCGCCGGCGCGACGCGTCGGCGGAACAAACCCCTCGACCCGCCCCGCGGGGAAGGAGGAAATGCCCATGCCCAAGCAGACATGGCTCGCCCGCGCTTGCGCGCTGGGGTGCCTGCTCGCCGGGTGCTCGGACGTCGTGAGCGACGTCGCGCCCGCCGCCGACGCGTCGCTCTCGCCCGACGCCGCGTTCACGCGCCGCGTCGACCAGGCCGACGAGACCCCGTGGTCGCGCGACACCTTCTCCAACCGCCGCGCGCTCGCCGCGCCCGACGAACGCCCAGACGCGGGCTTCGCGCGCGACGTGGTGCCCACGCGAGACGTCGGCGTCCAACGAGACGTCCTCGACGAGGCAGTGGTCGCAGACGGGGGGGTACTTGTCGCAGACGGAGGAGTACTTGTCGCAGACGGAGGAGCACTCGCGGACGCGGGCCGCCCACTGGTGGACGCGGGCCGCCCGCTGGTGGACGCCGGAGGGGTAGTTGTCGCAGACGCGGGAGCACCCGCGGACGCGGGCCGCCCGCTGGTGGACGCGGGCCGGGTGGTGGTCGACGTGCCGCCTCCGCCCGTGGACGTCCCGCCTCCGCCCGTGGACGTCCCGCCTCCGGTGGACGCGGGATCGACGACGCTCCCGCCCGTGGGTGACGCGCTCCCCGCGTGGGACGCGGCGACGGTGGCGAACGTGCGCGCGCTGCGCGACCGCGGCATCGCGATGGGCAACGACCCGCGGGTGTTCGCGAAGATCGGCGACTCGATCACCGAGAGCGGGAGCTTCCTCTTCGACGTGGGCTTCGGCTGGGTGAACCTCGGGAGCTACGCGTCGCTCGCGCCCGCCATCGCGTACTTCCGCGGCGCGACGGTGATGGGCGGCACCAACCCCTTCAACCGCTCCAGCGAGTGCGCGACCGCGGGGTGGACCACCTCCGACGCCCTCGCCGGCGGCGACGACTCCCCGTTGCAGCGCGAGCTCCATGACATCCACCCCCTGTGGGCGATCATCATGTACGGGACCAACGACGTCGACCGCACGCCGACGCCGACCTACACCGCGAACCTCACGCGCATCGTCGACCTCACCGTCGCCAACGGCACGGTGCCCGTGCTCAGCACCATCCCCGACCGCAACGACGGAGACGTCACCGAGGGCCGCGCGATGGAGCTCAACACGATCATCCGCGGCCTCGCGGCCTCGCGTCACGTTCCGCTCCTCGACTACTGGGCGGCGATGCACCCCCTGCCCTCGCGCGGGATCTCCGACGACGGCATCCACCCCACGGTCTACGTGAGCGGCGGCTCCACGGCCCCCGCGGACTTCACCGCCGAGGGCCTGCGCTACGGCTACAACGTGCGCAACCTCACCGCGGTGCAGATGCTCGCGCGCCTTCACGCGCTGCCGTGACGGCGCCGCTGGTACAACCGCCGGCGTGACCCGCGCGCTCGCGCTCACGCTCCTCTCCCTCGCCGCGTGCGACCGCGCGCCGACGCCCGCGCCCGCGCCCGCACCCGCGCCGGTCGAGGCGCCCGCACCCGCGCCCCTCGACGCGGCCCCCGCCGAAGACGTCTCCACCGTCGACGTCGCGACCGATGTCCCCGTGGTCGTCGACGCGCCCGCCGCGCCCGCGAGGCCGAGACGCCCCGCCCGGCCGTCGCGCCCCGGCGCCGCGTGCGACGACCGCGTCGGCTGCGCGGGCGGGATGGTGTGCTGCACCCACGGCGGCATCCCGATGCCCCCCACGCACTCGGGCCGGTGCATGAGCGCCCGCGGGTGCAACACGATCCCCATGGCGCCGCCGGGTCGGTGACGACGACGCGTCGCCCGTAGGGGCTCGACACGCCCGCGCACGTTGCGGCAAAGAGCACCTCCGCCCGTGCGTACCCGTACCGCGACGTGCCTCTGCCTCGCCCTCGCCGCGTCTGGCCCCGCCGCCTACGCCCAGGACGGTCTCTTGAAGGGCCCCTGGATCATGGACGTCCGCGGCACCTCGGCGGTGATCATGGTCGAGCGCGCGCGCGTCGGGCCCGTGACCGTGGTGGCCCGCCCCTTGGGTGACGACGCCGGGGCGGCGGTGGCCTCGGCCGAGGGGCCTCCCGCGGCGCTGCAGGAGGTGCGGCTCACGGGGCTGCGTCCGGGCACGCGCTACGGCTTCACCGTCGAGGGCCCCGGGATCTCGCCCGCGGTGGGGAGCTTCGCGACGGCGCCCGACGCGTCGCAGCCCTTTCGCTTCGTGATCTACGGCGACACGCGCTCGCAGCGCGCGCCGCACCGCGCGGTGGTCGAGGCCATCGTGCGCGAGGCGCCGGAGTTCGTGATCCACACGGGTGACCTCGTCGAAGACGGCCGCCGCGACGGACTCTGGCAGGAGTTCTTCGACATCGAGGCCCCGCTCCTTCGCCGGACCTTCTTCGCGCCGGTGATCGGCAACCACGAGATCGCGGTGCTCCGCTCGCGGGGGATCGAGCAGTACCGGCGCTACGTCCACGTCACGCCCGACGGGCCCTCGCCCGAGCTCGACCACTCCTTCCGCTGGGGCTGCGCGCGCTTCGTGCTCGCCAACTCCTACGACGACTGGACCCGCGAGGCGCGCCAGTGGCTCGACTCCGAGCTCGCCCGCGCCCGCGCCGAGGGCCCGAACGACTGGCTCTTCGTCGTCACCCACTGGGGCCCGCGCTCGTCGGGCCCGCACGGCGACAACGAGCTCATGCGCGAGGGCGACGTCGACGCCATCCTCCGCCGCCACCGCGTCGACCTGGTGATCTCAGGCCACGACCACGCGTACGAGCGCGGCGCCGACCGCGGCCTGCGCTACATGGTCTCGGGCGGAGGCGGCGCGCCCCTCTACCCCCGCGACGCGCGGCGCGAGATGACCATCGTGTACGCGCCGGAGCACCACTACGTGCGGGTCGACGTCGACCGGTCGAAGGTGCACTTCACGACGCTGCGCCCCGACGGCAGCACGATCGACGAGGCCGAGCTCACGCACGACGGGTGGCGCCCCATCGACGACCGCCGCCGCCCCGACGCGGGCGTGTCTCCGTCGCCGCCTCCGCCCGAGGGCCCGCCCGAGGATTTCTCCTGGGTGTGGAAGGCCCTCCCCGTGGTGGTGGTGTTCGCGGGCGTGACGTGGTGGGTGCGACGTCGCTCGCGGGGTCAGTGAGCGTCGGCGACCACGGCGAGGCGCACCGCGGCGCGCGGTGAAACGGGGCCCGACTGGCGCCACGAGAGGAGGGCGTCGGCGAGGCAGGCGGACAAGCCCCGCGAGAGGAGGGGCGGCTCGAACTCGGTGACCTCGGCGCCGCCGTGGGCGTCGAGGCGGAGGAGCACCTCGACGCGGCGCACGGAGGCGAGCGGCCGCGGGTCGCGACGTCGGGCCTCGTCGAAGCAGCGCATCACCGCGGGCGCGTGGCTGACGAGGGTCTCTCGCGCGCGGTCGCCCGAGCAGCGCTCCACCGCGACGAGCTGCACGGTGACGGGGCTCCGATCGAGCGTGGGCCCGTGCCGCGGCTGCGCGAAGGCGGTCGCGGCGGCGAGGGTGAGGGCGAGGGCGAGGGCGCGGGTCACGTGCCTCCGTCGGCGGGGTGGCAGAGGCGCGGCGGGGCGTACGCGGGCAGCGACGTGAGGAGCGCGTCGGAGACGGCGTTGGCTTCGATGATCGAGCGGTAGGTCATCGCCGCGGGCGTGGGGGTGCGGGCGCGCTGCGCGCTGGCGTAGTCGACGCGGTAGAGACCGAAGCGCGGGCAGAACCCTTCGGCCCACTCGAAGTTGTCGATGATCGACCAGTGGTAGTAGCCGCGGATGTCGATCCCTTCGGAGACGGCGCGCGCGAGGATCGCGAGGTGCTCGGCGAGGAAGCGCTGACGGTTGGTGCCGACCTCGTCGGCCACGCCGTTCTCGGTCACGAGGATGGGCAGCCCGTACTGCGCCGCCTCGCGCAGCACGAGGAGGAAGCCCTGCGGGTAGATGTCCCAGTCGAGGTCGGATTTCGGGAGGGGCGTCGGGAGGCTCACCTGCTGCGGGAGCCCGCGGAGGATGGGCAGCGCGGGCACGCCGCGCATGAGGGTGAGGCCGTAGTAGTTGATCCCGATGAAGTCCGCGCGGGCGCGCAGCGAGGGGTCGTTGCGGAGGTCGGTGGGGCCCATCACCGAGCCGTCGGCGTCGGCGTCGAGGTCTCCGCGCACGATGGCGTTGAGGAAGAGCAGGTTGTTGACGTAGCGCCCCGCCTCGGCCGCGGCCTGGTCGTTGGCGTTGTCGGGATTGGCCGCGCGGAACACCCGGTTGTGCGACGCGATGGACACCCACGCCGGCCGCGCGGTGCCCGCGTCGCCCGAGGTGGCCGCGGTGAAGGTGTCGGCCTCGTGGAGCGCGTCGTAGCCGCGCGCGTGGGCGCGGATCATGTTGGTGAAGACCGTGCGCACGCGGTCCCAGTTGAGGGGCGCGCCGGGGGGAAAGACCCCTTGGAGGTAGCCTCCGGCGACGATGACCACGGGCTCGTTGATGGTGATCCACCAGTCGACCTCGGCGCCGTACTCGCGTCCGGCGAAGCGCGCCCAGGCGTAGAAGTCGTCGACGATGCCCGCGCGGGTGAAGCCCTGACCGTCGAAGGGCTGCGTGAGGTCGTTGAGGTAGTCGGGCAGCACGAAGTGCTGGAGGGTCACCATCGGCGTGAGTCGCCGCTGCGCCATCGCGGCGAGCACGGCGTGGTAGTACGCGACGCCCGCGGGGTCGGCGGCGGCGAGGCAGGCGGTGTGGAAGTCCGCGAGGGGCATCGACGCGGCGGCGGCGCAGCGCTGCCACGACTCGCGCGTGGGGAAGATCCGCGACCAGTCGATGCCGAGGCGGTAGGAGTTCTGCCCGCTCTGCACGAGCGCGTCGAGGTCGGCGGTGAACTGCGTGAGGCTCTGCGGTCCGTCGTTCGCGCGGTCGCCGTGGAGGATGCGTCCGGGCATCTCTTCCCAGCGCGACCAGTCGGTGTGCGGGAGCCCGCCCTCGATCTGGTAGGGCGCGGTGGCCGATCCCCAGAAGAAGCCCGGGGAAATTCCCGCGCGGCGAGGCGTTGAAGGGCTCGATGGTCGCGGGCACGTCGGCGGGAGGGACGTCGACGGGCGGGATGTCTTCAACGGAGGCGTCGGGCTTCGCGCCGAGGTCATCGGGGGCGTCGACGACGAGGTGGTCGATGGGCGTCCCCGCGTCACCGGGAGGACCGGGGTCGGACTCGCACGCGGCGAGCGCGAGCGGGAGCGTGAGCGCGAGGAAGGAAGGGAGGGTGGGGCGCATCGCGAAGACGCTACACGGCGCTCCCCCCGGACTGAAGTCCGGGGCAGGCCTTACGCTCAAGCCCTCGCAGAGCGAGGGCTTCTCGGTGGCGCTCGCACAGACGTGCAAAGACCCCAGTGGTTGAAACCGCGGGAAGCCTGCGCGCCGCGACGGCTTCGCACCGTTCCATCGTGCTCGGGTCGTTGAAGACGGTGTGAACGCCACCGAGAAGCCCTCGCAGAGCGAGGGCTTGAGCGTAAGGCCTGCCCCGGACTTCAGTCCGGGGTAGGCGCCGTGTAGCGTCCCCCGCGATGCGCGCGGAGAGCGAGCGGGTGATCGGGGTCGCGGGTCACATCGACCACGGCAAGACCGCGCTGGTGAAGGCCCTCACGGGCACCGACACCGACCGGCTCCCTGAGGAGAAGGCCCGCGGCATCACCATCGAGCTCGGCTTCGCCGCGATGGACCTCGGCGACGACCGCCGCGCCTCGGTGATCGACATGCCCGGCCACGAGCGCTTCGTGCGCGCCATGATCGCGGGCGCAGGCGGCGTCGACGTGCTCCTCCTGGTCGTCGCCGCGAACGAAGGCGTGATGCCGCAGACCCGCGAGCACCTCGCCATCGCCTCGCTCATGGGCGTGCGCACCGCCGTGTGCGCGCTGTCGAAGCGCGACCTCGCCTCCGACGACATCGTCGAGCTCGCGTCGGAAGAAGTGCGCGAGCTGCTCTCCGCGTCGGGCTACGCGAACACCCCGGTGATCCCCGTGAGCGCGCTCACGGGAGAGGGCCTCGACGCGCTGCGTGACGCTCTCGCGAGCGCCGCGGTGACGGCGCGCGACGCGAGCGGTCCGGTGCTGCTCCCGATCGACCGTGTGTTCGTGCGCAAGGGCTTCGGCGTGGTGGTGACGGGCACGCTCCTCGGCGGCACCGTGCGCGAAGGCGACGCGCTCTCGGTGGGACCTACGGGCGCGGATCACCACGCGCTCACGGTGCGCGTGCGCGGGCTGCAGGTGCACGGCGCGAGCGTGAACGAAGCCCACGCCGGGACGCGCGTCGCGGTGAACCTCGCGGGGGTGGACCTGGAGGAGGTCCCGCGCGGGGCGTGGGTGTTCACGCCCGAGGTGGTGGCGTTGACGCGCTCGTTTGACGCCGAGGTCACGCTCCTGCGCGACGCTCCGCGCGCGTTGGGACGTCGCTCGAAGCTGGAGGTCGCCGCGGGCGCGACGCACGCCCTCGCCGCGGTGCACCTCCTCGATGGAGAGACTCTGGAGCCCGGCTCCAAGGGGTTGGCGCGGGTGTTCACGGACCGTCCGTTGGCGCTGCGCCCGGGGGATCGCGTGGTGCTGCGCGGCTCGCCCGACCTCGCCGCCGTCGGGAGCACCGTGGGCGGCGCGGTGGTGCTGCGCCCCGAGGCCGAGCGCGCGCGCAAGCGTGAGGTCGCGCTGGAGCGCGCCCGCGCCGCGCACGAAGGAGACGCCGTCGCCCGCGCGCAGGTCGCGCTCACGGCAGCGGGGGCGCACGGGCTGACCCGCGCCCAGTTGTTGTCGCGCGCGGGCTACACCGCGGGGGAAGACGACGACGGCGTGGTGCGCGTGGGGGCGGATCGTTGGGTCGCGGCGAGCGTGCTGCGCGGGGTCGAGGCGAAGGTGCTGCACGCGCTCTCGGCGCACCACGGCGCGCACCCCGAGGAGCGCGGGATCGACCGACGCGGACTCGCGAGCGCGGGCGACGACGCGCTGGTGGACCTCGCGCTGAGCGCCTTGGTGAAGGCCGGGAAGGTCGCGCGCGACGGTGCGCTCTGGGCGCGCGCGGGGTGGAAGGCGCGTACGGCGGAGGAGCTTCCGTACATCGGTGAGGTGCGCGCGGCGCTGAAGGGCGCGGGCCTCGCGCCGCCGCGGCCGAGCGAGGTGGCGACGACGCTGAAGGCCGACGCGAAGGCCATCGACACGGCGCTGAAGAAATTGTTGGACCGCCGCGAGGTGGTGCGGGTGAGCGCCGAGCTCTGGGTCGACGCCGCGGCGATCGACGACCTGGAGCGCCGTCTCGTCGCGCACCTGCGCGAGCGAGGCACCATCGACGCGCAGGCGTTCAAGGAGATGACCGGGCAGACGCGCAAATACGCGATCCCCTACGCGGAGCACTTCGACGCGAAGAAGGTCACGCTCCGCGTCGGAGAGGTGCGCAAGCTCCGCGGGGGGTGAGAGGGGCGGTAGCAGCGCGATCGGCGGCCGTGGTAGTCGCGTCTCACCCACCCATGGTCAGCGCGATCTTCGACCCCCAGCGATGGAAGCCCGTCGACGGCTTCGACTTCAGCGACATCACCTACCACCGCGCGGTGGACCTCGGCGTGGTGCGCGTGGCCTTCAACCGCCCCGAGGTGCGCAACGCCTTCCGCCCGAAGACCGTGGATGAATTGCTCGTCGCCCTCGACCACGCGCGCTGCGCGAGCGACGTGGGCGTGGTGCTGCTCACGGGCAACGGTCCGTCTCCGCGCGACGGGGGGTGGGCCTTCTCGTCGGGCGGCGACCAGCGCATCCGCGGCAAGGACGGCTATCAGTCCGCGACGGAAGACGGCGCCGAGGTCGACCGCGCGAAGCTCGGGCGGCTGCACATCCTCGAGGTGCAGCGGCTGATCCGCTTCATGCCGAAGGTGGTCATCGCCGTGGTGCCGGGCTGGGCCGCGGGCGGAGGCCACAGCCTCCACGTGGTGTGCGACCTCACGCTCGCGTCGAAGGAGCACGCGCGCTTCAAGCAGACCGACGCCGACGTGGCGAGCTTCGACGGCGGCTACGGCTCGGCTTACCTCGCGAAGATGGTCGGGCAGAAGCGCGCGCGGGAGATCTTCTTCCTCGGCGACGCGTACACCGCGGATGAGGCCGCGGCGATGGGCGCGGTGAACGCGTCGGTCCCCCACGCGGAGCTCGAGGCCACCGCGCTGGAGTGGGCGAAGAAGATCCTGGGCAAGAGCCCGACGGCGATCCGGATGCTGAAGTACGCCTTCAACCTCGCCGACGACGGCGTGGTGGGGCAGCAGCTCTTCGCGGGAGAGGCCACGCGCCTCGCGTACGGAACGCCCGAGGCGGCCGAGGGGCGCGACGCGTTCCTCGAGAAGCGACCGCCCGACTGGTCGGGCTTCCCCTGGTTCTACTGAAGCCTCGGAGAACGCGCCGTTTCGCCGCACCTGTCGGTCGTCCGATAGGGGTTCTCCCTACGGTGACGCGCCTCTCGACTCGGGTGTAGCGTCCTCGGATGGGCGCGGACGTCGTGTCGGGCCTACGGCTGGGGGACCGCTGGGAGCTCATCTCGCCCATCGACGCGGGCGCGATGGGCACCGTGTGGCACGCCCGCGACGCGAGCGACGGCTCCGTCGTCGCGGCGAAGATCCCCGCGGCCTCGCTGCTCACCGACGCGAAGATGAAGGCGCGCTTCCTCCGCGAGGTCGCCGCGGGGCAGCGCGTGCAGCACGCCAACGTCGTGAGGGTGCTCGACCACGGCGAGACCGACGGCACCGTCTGGATGGTCATGGAGCGCCTCTACGGCGAGTCGCTCCTCGCGCGCCTGCGCCGCTCGCGGCTGAGCGTCGCGCAGTGCCTCGACGTGGTGATCCCCGTGGTCGCCGCGCTCGGCGCCGTGCACGGCGCGGGGGTCGTGCACCGCGACGTGAAGCCCGGCAACGTCTTCCTCTGCGCCGACGGCGCGGTGAAGCTCATCGACTTCGGCATCGCGCGCGTGCTCGGCGACGGCACCCTCACCGCGCACGGCGACGTCGTCGGCACCGTGCGCTACGCCTCCCCCGAGCAGTGCCTCGGCTACAAGGTCGGCCCGCCCGCCGACCTCTACGCGCTCGGCGTGGTGCTGTTCCTCCTCCTCACGGGCCGGCCTCCCTTCGTCGGAGAGCCCGACCGCGTGCTCGTCGCCCACGCCACGCAAGAGCCTCCGCGGGTGCGCGACCTAGCGCCCGAGGTGCCGCCCCTCCTCGACGCGCTGGTGCAGCGGCTCCTCGCGAAGCAGCCCTCGCAGCGCCCCGCCGACGCGGCGCTCCTCCTGGGCGACCTGCAGGTGATCCGTCGGATGGTGCAGCCCCGCACGCCGCTCCCGCCGTCGCCCACGCCGCCCGACGGCACCGTCGCCGAGGTGACCGTGCAGCAGCACGCCGAGACGTACCGCCTGCGCTGGGAGCTCGACCGACTCGCGGCGCAGCGCGACGGGCTGGTGGGCGAGGTGGCCCGGCTCGAGGCCGACCTCGCGGCGCGCCGTCGCGAGCTCACCACGGTGTCGGTGCGCCTCGACGACGTGCGGCGGCAGCTCGACGCCCTGAAGGGCTGAGCGCCCCGCGCGGGCGGGCGATGACCGTTGCCATCGCGCGAGGGCTTCTCTACCGTGCGGGCACCATGAGGGAAGGTCGGAGCCACAGTCACCGGGCATGGGCCCTCGCGCCGGTGCTCGCGCTCGGGGTGGGGTGCGCGCTGGAGAACCCGTCGTCGCTGCCGTTGCCGACGGTCGACGTGCCCGTCGTCGACGCGCCCGACGTGCCTTCGCTCGACATCCCCGACGCGCCCACCGACGACACGCCCGACGTCCCGCCCGTCGACCGCCCCGACGCGGGGATGGACGTGCCCGACGTTACGGACGCGCCCGACGTCCCCGATGTGCCCGACGTCACGGACGTGCCCGACGCGCCCGACGTCATCGACGTCCCCGACGTCATCGACGTCCCCGACGTCACGGACGTCCCCGACGTGACGGACGTGCCCGACGTGCCCGACGTGCCTGAGGACACAGGCCCGGTGTGCCCCGCGGGTCAGACCCTCTGCGGGTCCGCCTGTGTCGACACCAGCACCGACGTGAACAACTGCGGCGGGTGCAGCACCGTCTGCGTCGCCCCGAACGGCACGCCCGCGTGCGTCTCGGGCGCCTGCGCCATCGCCGCGTGCAACGCGGGCCGCGCCAACTGCAACGCCTCGGTGATCGACGGCTGCGAGACCGACACGACCACAGACTCCGCGAACTGCGGCGCGTGCAACAACGCCTGCTCCGCGCCGAGCGGCACCGTCGCGTGCCAGGGCAGCGCGTGCGTCATCACCGCGTGCCCCGCGGGCCGCGCCAACTGCGACGGGATGCTCTCGACGGGGTGCGAGACTGACACCGCGACGTCCGTCTCCAACTGCGGCGGCTGCGGCGTGGCCTGCGCCGCGGGGCAGTTCTGCGTCGCGGGGGCCTGCGCCAACCCGACGGACTGCAACGACTTGCACACGCGCTCACCCTCGCTGCCGAGCGGCGAGTACACCGTCGACCTCAACGGCCCCGCCGCCGGCGGCGTCACCACCGTCCGCTGCGACATGACCTCCGACGGCGGCGGCTGGACCCTGCTCTTCGACTCCGGCGCCACGGACCACGCCGAGCTCAACCTCGACTGGTCGGCCCCCGAGGCCGCCGCCGCGTTGCTCCCCGTGGGCCGCGCGAGCGAGGCGCTGATGTCGTTCCGCTACACGACCTTCGAGCAGGTCGGCGGCACGCTCCGCGCGCGCTTCGCGCTCCCCGCCACGTGGCGCACCACGTCCCCGTTCTCGGTGACCGCGATGGATGAGCCTGTCTCGGTCCGCATCAACAACGTCGCGGCCACCGGCACGCTGCGCTACGGTCGGCGCCTGTTCAGCATGAACTGCGGCGGCGACTGGGCGCCGATGAACAGCCTCGGGCGCATCTGCATCCAGGGCACCGCGGCCCCCTTCTTCGCCGGCTTCGCCAGCGCTCAAGCCGACATCTGCAACACCAGCGACGTGTCGTCGGTCACTTCGGGCGGCACGAACACCCAATGCGGCGCCAACCGCCGCTTCACCATCTACGTCCGCTGATCGCTACGCCGCCTCGGGCGGCGCCTCGGGCTCCGGCGCCTCGACCCTCGGGCGGGGGCGCAGCGGGCCCTTCACCATCGCCCACAACAAGCCCAGCGCCACCGCGAGCAGCCCGAGCGCCCGCAGCACCCGGTGCCGCCTGCGCGCGCGGAGCACCTCCTCCTGCGCCACGGCGTCGAGCTGCGACCGCGCCCGCGCGTTCGCCGGGTCGACCCGCAGCACGCGGCGGTACAGCTCCGGGTCGGCCACGCCGCGCTGCAGCGCCCGCTCGGCCTCGATGAACAAGATCGCCCCGCGCAGCGACCGCGACCGCGGACCCGACGGCTCGACCCACAGCGCCATGCGGTACACCGCCTCGGCGCGCCCCGCGTCGCTGGCCTCGAGCGCGCGCGCGTAGGCCACCAGCGGCGCCACCATCTCGGCCTTGCGGTCGAACTCCGGGTGCCGCGCGAGCACGTAGCGGAAGTGCCCGATCATGTCCTCGTGGCGCCCCTCGCGCGCGGCGCGCAGGCCCTGCTCGAAGCGGGCGGCGACCTCCTCGCCGCGACGGCGATCGTTGGCGCCGTAGAGCTCCAGCGCGGTGCGCTCCCACCCCCACGACGCGTCGGGCGCGTGGCCCTCGTAGGCCTCGTAGGCCTCGCGCAGGGCCACCACGGCCATGGGCCCGTACTGCTGGATCGCCGCCCGCGCCGCGTCGCGCACCTGCACCCGGTCGGAGTTCACGAAGCTCGCCACCACCCGCACCGCGTCGGGCTGGCGGATCGACGCGAAGGCCCGCAGCACCTCGGCGAGGAGCGCGTTGTCCCTGAGCTGCACGGCCTCGCCCGGCGTCACCCGGCGCAGCGCCGCGCGGGTCTGCCGCATGAAGATCCGCATCCCCTCGCTGGGGTTGCGCAGCTCGATCAGCGCAGGGAGCACGTAGTCGCGGAGCTGCCCGCGCACGATCCGCCCGACCTCCTGGCGGAAGACGGCGTTGAAGTCGGCCGAGAGGGCGACGAGGGCGCGGCCCGCGTCGGCGCTGCGCATCCCACCGAGGGCGCGCGCGAGCACGATGCGCTCGACGGCGAAGTCGGCCTCGCGCGACCGGGGCTGCTCCAACAGCAGCGCCAGGAGGTCGTACTCGGCGTTGGGGCGGTTCGCGGTGACCGTGCGCACCGCGCGCACCATCACGCCCCGCACGCGGTCGAGGTCGAGGCGCGTGGGCGCGAGGAGGCGCGCGCGGATCGCGGGGATGTCGTCGGACTCCAGCGAGCGCTGCACCTCGGCGGCCGCGGCCGCGCGGTCGGCGGAGGAGCCGTCGGTGAGACGTCCGAGGAGGGCGTCGACCTCGGAGGCGCTGCGACCGAGGGCCTCGGCCTCGCCGGTGTCGGCCTCGGAGGCCGTAGGCGCGGGCTGCGCGCCCACGGCGGCGGGCGAGAGGGCGAGCGCGGCGGCGAGGGCCGCGGTCAGTCGATGATCTTGAACTCGGCGTACTCGCCGGAGAAGGAGCGCCATCGGGTCTCTACGCGGTCGACGCGGGCGGAGGTCGGGCCGCGCTGCACCCAACCGAGGAAGTCTTTGAGGGAGTCGTCTTCGCCTTCAGCGACGATCTCGACCCCGCCGTCGGGGAGGTTCTTCACCCAGCCCGAGAGGCCCAGGCGCTTCGCCTCGCGCTGCGTCGACGCGCGGAAGAAAACACCCTGGACCCGACCCTTCACGATGCAATGGACCTGCTTGGACATCGGCTCGTCGTTCAACGCGCGGGGTAACACCCGCGCGGGCACGGCCGCAAGTTCCCGAGGGGCGCCGCGCACCGTGACACGGGTGTCAGCCCGCGGGGGCGCAGGAGCGCCCGAAGACTTCGACCAAGTGACCAGAACGACGAGACTTTCGGGCCGCGAAGGCCGTCGTGGTACGGTTCTCGCTGCCCGATGCGCCCCGTGTGTCTGCCCGCGCTACCGCTGCTGCTCTCGTGCGGGTGCATCATCACCGAGACGACGCAGTACGACCCGCAGGCGCCGGTCACGCCGCCCGTGATCCAGGACATCCAAGGGATCAACGGCACGAAGCCCAGGCTCGGGGCCTACGTCGACCAGAGCGACCCGCGGGTGGAGTTCAACGTCCCCGTCGACGACGAGGGGGTGAACGACCCGCTGCAGTACCAGTTCATCATCAACGGCGACCGCGACTGCGTGCCGCTCGACGGGGGCCTGAGCTGCGAGCCCGCCGAGCGCCTCGGGGAGATCCCTCCTACGGGCGACCGGCGCCGGGTGATCAACCGCACGCTCACCATGCCCGCCGTGGGCTGCAACCGCGTCGACCTCTGGGTCTCGTCGAACCTCCCCCTCAGCGGGAACTTTCACACCCCCGCCCGCGCGGGAGACATCGCCTTCACCTCCTGGTGGGTCTTCATCCGCCCGCGCCCCGGAGACATCACCTCCGACGCCGGCGTCGAAGACCCCATCTCGGGGTGCCGCTTCAACGTCCAGCCGTAGCCGCATGAAGACCCTTCCTTCGATCCTCCTGCTCCTCTCGCTCGGCGCCTCCGGGTGCCTCAGCGATCAATCCCCCGTGGTGGGCGGCACGCCCGCCAACCGCTGCGACCGCGACGCCGACTGCCCCGACGGCACCTGCGACCTCTCGCAGCGCCGCTGCCTCGCGGCCACCACCGTCGAGGTCTTCTTCTCCGTCACGCCCCCGAGCGGCGTGGGCACCGCGCGCGGCGTGGCCGCCGTCACCCGCCCCCGGCAGGTCCGCGGCGGAGACGCCGTCGACCTCGCCCTCGGCGCCCCCCACGTCGTCTACGGCGTCGTGACCGTCCCCGACGACACGGCCCCCGACGGGACCTCACCGGGCCGCACCATCGCCGCCACCGTCGAGTTCTCCCCCACCGACACCGGCGCCGTCACCAGCCCCGTGCGCGCCGTCGCCAACGCCTCGGCCACCGACCTCATCAACAACGACCCCGCGGCCTGGTCCGCCCGCCTCACCGAGGGCCTCTACGACGTCGTCGTGCGCCCCGCGGCCGAGCTCGCCGCCACCGTCCCACCGCGCTTCGAGCACGGCTTCGAGGTCCGCGACCAGGGCACCTTCCAGCGCTTCGACATCGCCTACCCCGCCGCCTACACCCGCTGGCAGGGCACCGTCGTCGACCGCGCGGGCCGCCCCCTCTCGGGCCTCTCCGTCCGCGCCGTCGACCCCGCCCGCGACAACGCCACCGTCTCCACCGTCGTCCACACCGCGGGCGCCGACGACAACGCCCCCGCGGGCTCCTTCGCCATCGACCTCGCCCCGGGCGCCCCCGACGCGTGGGTGCTCCGCGTGACCTCCGACACCACCTCCCGCGGCTGGCTCACCGTCGACCTCCCCCGTGAGGCCCTCGCCCGCATGGCCCCCTCGGGCCGGTCTCTCCGCATCGAGCTCCCGAGCGACACGGGCCTGCCGTACATCGACGGCCTGCGCCCCTCGGGCCTCGCGCCCCCGTCGGGCCCCCTCGCCGCGTGCGTGGGCTGCGTCGAGGTCCGCGGCACCGTCGAGGGCCCCGCGGGCGAGCTCCGACGTCCCCTCCGCAACGCGTCGGTCACCCTCCGCGCCGACGTGCCGCTCACCAACGCCGAGCCGGGGGTGAGCGCCTGGTTCGAGTGCCGCGTGCAGACCGACGACGACGGGGCCTTCTCCGCCGCGCTCATCCCCGGCGCCTACGACGTCGTCATCGCCCCGATGGACGCCTCGAGCGCCAACACCGTCGTCCGCGGCTTCAGGGTGCGCGACGACGTGACCGAGCAGTCGGGGCAGGTCTTCACCGCCGCCGCGCGCATCCCCGTCGAGGGCCGCGCGCTCACCCCGCAGGGCGAGCCCGTGCGCGCCGCCCGCGTCATCGCCATCCCCTTCCACCGCGCGTACGTGAGCCACCCCTGCCTCGCCGACGCCTCGGCCCGCCTCGCCGCGCCGCGCGCCAACCGCGTCGAGGGCGTCACCGGCCCCGACGGCTCGTACCAGCTCGACGTCGACCCGGGGCTCTACCGCGTCCTCATCGAGCCCGCGGCGCGCTCGGGCTACCCCTCGACCCTCAGCGCGCCCCTGTGCGTCACCGCCGCCGTGCGCGATTTCGACACCGCCCTCGACGCCCCCGCCGAGGTGCGCGGCACGCTCCGCGACGCCGAGGGCGCCGTGGCCGCGGGCGCCACCGTCGAGGGCATCCTGCGCGTCCGCGAGCCCGGCGCGCCCGGCGTGGTGCTCCCCATCGCGCGCGCCACCTCCGACGCGACCGGGGCGTACACCCTCCTGCTCCCGTCGAGCGCCGCGCGCTGAGAAGGTCAACACAAACCCTGCTACGCCCCCCCGATCCAGCGGTCGGCCGCGCTCGAAATACCCCGCGTATGTCTCGCGCGGCCTCCCTCGTCTCGGGGTGCTCGCGACGGTTTGTGCTGACTTTCTGAGTTCTCCCCGCGGGGGTTGACGGCTCCGCGCCACAGCCCTTAGGGTCGCCGCCCCTCGAACGGAGCGAAGCAGAACACCATGCGCAAAGACGTCACCCCCCGCGACATGCTCCTCGACCGCCGCGTGGTCGAGCGGAACATCCGCAAGGGCATCGTCACCCGCGACGAGTACGAGTCCTTCCTCTCGGCGCTGCCCGACGCGGCTGACAACTCCGAGGCGATCCGCGCGAAGCTCGGCGAGCACGAAGAGCCCGAGGCCGACATCGACGAGGAAGACGACGCCGACGACGAGGGTTGACCCTCCGCGCCCGGCGGCGTTGAACCCGCGCCGCCGCCCGTGGTAGCGCGATCCCCCACCATGTCGAACGAGCCCGACGACCGCCACGACCACGACGACCACCACGAGCCGCGGCTGCCCGAGGTGGGCGGGTCGATGCCCCCCATCGACTTCAACACCTTCGTCCTGTCGCTGGCCTCGGCCGCGCTGATCGACCTGGGCGAGCCTGGGCCCGACGGAAAGCGCCACGCGCCCAACCTCCCCATGGCGCGGCACCACATCGACCTCGTGGCGCTCATCCAAGAGAAGACCCGTGGCAACCTCACCGGCGAAGAGGAGCGGCTGCTCCATCAAGTCGTCTATGACCTCCGCATGCGCTTCATCAAGCTCGCCGAGGCGCAGTCGAGGTGAAGCGTCGCCGAGGCTGACCGCGCTCGCGCTCGCGGCCCTCGCCGCGCTCTGCGCGTGCCGCGGCCGCATCTCGCCCTCGATCACCGCCCTCGACGCGACCGTCTCTCCTCCCCCCGCGCAGCCCCCCGCGGTCACGCCTCACCCCGAAGAGGTCGCGCGCCGTGACGACGGCGGCGCGGGCCCGCTCGTGCCCCGCGGAGGCCCCTTCCCCGGCAGCCCCGCGAGCTTCGCGCCGCTGGTGCGCGCGGTGCGGCCCGCGGTGGTGAGCGTCTTCGCGGCCATCCGCGAGATGAACGGGATGCAGTGGGGCTTCAACGTCCCGCAGGAGCGCTTCTCCCTCGGCCGCGGCACGGGCTTCATCATCTCGAGCGACGGCGAGGTGCTCACCAACAACCACGTCATCGAGGGCGCGGCCTTCATCGAGGTGCAGCTCGACGACGGCCGGCGCTACGGCGCCAACGTGCTCGGCCGCGACCCGCGCCTCGACGTCGCGCTCCTGCGCATCAAGGCCCTCGGCACGCCGCTCACCGTCGCGCGCCTCGGCGACAGCGACCGCGCCGCGGTGGGCGACTGGGTCGTCGCCATCGGCAACCCCTACGGCCTCGCGCAGACCGTCACCGCGGGCATCCTCTCGGCCGTGGGCCGCACGGGCCGCGAGGTGCACCTCGGCAACGGCTCCTTCGGCAACCTCCTGCAGACCGACGCGAGCATCAACCCGGGCAACTCGGGCGGGCCGCTCCTCAACCTCGACGGAGAGGTCGTCGGCATCAACGTCGCCGTGCACCGCGCCGCGCAAGGGGTGGGCTTCGCGATCCCGATCAACATGGCGAAGGTGGTCGTGCCGCAGCTCCGTCAGTACGGCCGCGTGATGCGCTCGTGGCTCGGCGTGAGCCTGCGCGAGGTGAACGACCAGATGGCGCAGGTGCTCCACCTGCCCGACGCGCACGGCGCGCTGGTGTACGAGGTCGAGGGCGACAGCCCCGCGGCGCGCGCGGGCATCCAGCCCGGAGACGTCATCCGCCGCTTCGACGGCCACGTGGTGATGGACCACACGCAGGTCTCGTGGCTCGCGTCGAGCGCGGGCATCGGCCACCAGGCGAGCGTCGAGGTGTTCCGCGAGGGCCAGCCGCGCACGGTGCAGGTGACGATGGGCGCGATGCCCGAGGGGCCCGCGAACCTCCCGCTCAACCGACCGGGGATGGTGCCCATCCCAGACCCGATGGGGCCGTAGACCGTCGTCGGTATACTCGCGCGCCATGAGCCAGTGGCAGCCCGCGCGCGCGGTCGACGTCGTCCTCCGCTTCAACAGTGATTTCGGCCCGGCGCTGCGCGCCTCGATCGAGGGCGTCGGCGCCGCGCGGATGCCCCCGGAGCAGACCGCCCGCGAGGCCTGCCGCGTGCTCGCGCGCGCCGTCGGCGTCGCCACCCACGCCTACGTCTGGGCCGCGCCGCAAGGCCGTCCGATCACCGTGGTGAAGGTGCCCCACACCGCCGACGACGGCGGCACGGTGATCGCGCTGCGGCTGCACCTGAACACCCCGATGAACAGCCCCATCGACTACTCCAACGGGCAGCAGATCCAGGGCTTGCTGCAAGCGCTCATGGGCCTGCCGCAGGGCTCCTTCGCGGGCGCCGAGGTGAGCTTTCCCCCGGCGGAGTACGACGCCGCCGACTGCCCGCTCCTCGTCACGCTGAACGCGCAGACGCTCCCGGGGCAGAAGCTCTGCGGGTACTGCCGCAGCCCCATGCCCGCTTATGAAGTGCAGTGCACGAACTGCGGAGGCCGCGCCGAGTCGTGAGGCTCACCGCGGCCACGGGGCCTCGGGCTGCGCGCCGTCTTCGTCGGTGAAGCCGTACTCGCGCGCGAGGTCGGCCACCACGAGCGCCTTCCCGGTCTTCGCGATCACCGCGGCGTCGCTCGCGAGCGCGACCACCGCGCGACCTGTGTAGAGCGCGCTCTCGGCGCGCGTGAGGTCGAAGGGAGAGCCCTCGCCCATCGCGACGAGCCGCTCGGTCTTCACGATCCCCGGCCAGAGCGAGACCACCGTGACGCCGTGGGGCTTCAGCTCCTTCGCGCAGTCGCGCGAGAGCCGGTCGACGCCCGCCTTGCCCACGCCGTACGCCACGCTCACCGCGTAGCGCGACGCCCCGAAGGACGACACGTTCACGATCAGCCCCGACTTCGCGCGCACCATCATCCGCGCGGCGTGCGCGCTCGCCGCGTAGTGCGAGCGCAGGCCGACGTCGTGCATCGCGTCCCACGACGCGAGGGGCTGCTCCCAGAAGGGAACGCCCATGAAGGGCGCGTCGGGCTGCGCGAAGGCGTTGTTCACCAGCAGGTCGAGCGAGCCCTCGCGCTCCGTCACCAGCGAGAAGAGGTGGTCGACGTCTTCGTCGCTCGCGTGGTCGCAGCGCACCGCGACGCCGTAGCCTCCGCGCGCGGTGACCTCGGCGGCCACCTCGCCGATGGTGCCCGGCAGCGCGCCGGGCGTGACGCTCCGGCCCGTGACGTACACCGTGGCGCCCGCGTCTCCGAGGGCGAGCGCGATCCCGCGACCGACGCCGCGGCTCGCGCCGGTGACCACCGCGACGCGGCCCGCGAGGGGCTTCACAGCATCCCCGCGTCGGTGGGCAGACCCAGCAGCACCCGCCCCGCGAGCGCGAGCGTCGAGGCGTTCACCATCGCGTGCTGCGTCGCGACGTGCACGTCCCTGAAGTGCCGCTGCAGCGGGCTCGCCGCGTAGATCGCGCTCCCGCCCGCGGCCGTGTACACCGCGTCGACCGCGCGCGCCGACGACTCCGTCGCGTGCGTCGCCGCCAGCCGCAGGAGCGCGCGCGTCTCGGTCCTCACCGCGCCCGTCGACCGCGCCTCTCGCTCCGCGTCGGCGATGGACTCCATCACCAGCGCACGCGCCGCGCGCGTCGCCGCCTCGGCCCGCGCCACGTCGACTTGCACCAACTCGCGCTCCGCGAGGGACCTCTTTCCGCCGCCGGGCTTCTTCTCCACCGCGAGCGCGCGGAACGCGTCGAGCGACGCGCGCGCCACGCCCAGCGCCACCGCCGACACGCCCAGCGCCAGCAGCCCGAAGAAGGGGAACGCGTACAGCGCCCCGTCGTGCCGCGGCCTCGCCGTGAGCAGCGACGCGCTCCGCGACGCGGGCACGAACGCCTCGCGCGCGACGACGTCGTGGCTCGCCGTGCCGCGCAACCCCGACACGTCCCACGTGTCGACCACCTCGGTCTGCGACGCCTCGAAGAGGAAGTGCCGCACCTCGGGCGCGCCTCCCTCTACTCGCACCACCGCGCCGCCCATGCGCCACCGCGCCCACGGCGACCCGCTCGCGAAGGGCCAGCGGCCGGTCACGACGTGACCTCCTTCGACGGGCGCCGCCTCGCCCATCGGCGCGAACACCCCGCACGCGACGCACTCGGGGTCGGCGTACACCTCGCGCGCGGCGCCCTCGTCGATGAAGGCCGCCATCAGCCCCGAGGTCGCGCCCACCATCACGCTCCACCCCGCGGCGCCGTCGGCGCGCGCGACGCGCTCGATCACCTCGACCAGGGTGGTCGGCCGCACCTCGGCGCCGCCCACCGCGCGCGGCACCAGCATCCGGAAGGCGCCCGCCCGCGCGAGGTCGCGCACCACGTCGTCGGGGAGACGTCGCGCGCGCTCGATCTCCGCCGACCGCGCGCCCAGCGTCGCCGCGACCTCACCGCACGCCGCGAGGATCGTCTCGTCGTTCATCACCCCCGCAGGGAACCCCCTGCGCGATCGCCGCGTCAACGCCCCGCGGGGGTCACTCGCCGCGCACGCGGCCGCGCACCGACAGGTCGAAGACCAGCGCGCCCGCGTCGACGCCCTGCGCGGTGAAGCCCCGCGAGCGCAGACGGTGAACGCTCACGCTGCCGCCCCGCCGGAGGATCTCGCGCACCCCGTCCATCGTCGCCGGGTCGATGTCGACCGAGCCCTCGTCGCGCGCCGCGCACACCACGGTGCTCGCGCCCTCGAAGACCACCGTCACACGGTCGGCCTCGTCGCTCGCCGCGGGGCGCTGCCAACGCACCGTGAGCCCGCCGTGGCGCGGGAGCGTGAAGGTCCCTCCCGCCTGCAGCGGCAACGCGACGTCGCCCACGCGCACCTGCGAGGGCACGTCGGGCGCGACGCCCTGCACGTCGAAGCTCCCCACGTTGGCCGCCACCGCCCCGACGCCCGTGAAGCGGTAAGCCCCAGAGGCCGCGTCGCCCTCGGCGCCGTAGAACGACCCCGAGACCACGTTCCACAGGTCGGGGAAGCGCCGCGGGGTCATGCGCGTGGTCTGCGCGCTCGCGACGTCGATGGGCCCCACGTCGAGGAGCCTCACCTCGGCCTGCGACGGGTCCATCCCGTCGAGGGCGCGCGCGCCGCGCTCGGTGCAGCCCAGCGCGACGGGCGCCGCGGGCACGCCCACCAGCTCGGGCAGCGCCTCGTCTCTCACCCCCGCGATGCGAAGGAACCTCGCCCCCACCTGCGCCGGGTGCTGCGCCCCGTCGAACACCTGCTCGACGAAGAGCGTCGCGCTCACCCGCGTCGGCACGTCGGCGTCGGGCCCCGCGTCACCCTCGCCCGCCACGCCCGTGCAGGCCACGGCGAGCAGCGGGAGGAGCCCCGCGAGGGGGAGGACGGACGGAGAGCGACGCACCGTCCGCGCAGTGTAGAGCCCCCGGCCGCGACGCAACGCCGCGACGTGTCCGTCTGTTCCCACCGCGCGGAGCCTCCGTGGAATCATCGCTCCCCCGCGATGAGCTCTCCCCTCGACTCCCACGACCTCGACGCCGGCGCGGTGCTCGTCGGCGGCTTCGACGGCCTGGCGCTCCCTGCGCGCATCGCCCGCGACCTCGGCCGCGGAGCCCTGGGCGGCGTGATCCTCTTCCGCCGCAACCTCACCGACCCCTTCCAGGCCCGCGCGCTCTGCGCCTCGGTGGCCGAGGTCACCCGCGACGCCCTCGTCTGCCTCGATCAAGAGGGAGGCCGCGTCCAACGCCTCCGCGCGCCCTTCTTCGAGCTGCCTCCGATGCGCGCGCTCGGCGCCGTCGACGACGTCTCGCTCACCGCCCGCGCCGCCGAGGCCCTCGCCGAGGAGCTCCGCGCGGTGGGGGTGAACCTCGACCTCGCCCCCGTGTGCGACGTCGACAGCAACCCCGCCAACCCCGTCATCGGCGACCGCGCCTTCGGGGCCGACCCCGAGCGCGTCTCGCGGCACGCCGTGGCCTTCCTCCGCGGGCTCCAGTCGCGCGGGGTGCTCGCGTGCGCGAAGCATTTCCCCGGGCACGGAGACACCGACGCCGACAGCCACCACGCCCTGCCGACGCTCCCTCACGACCGCGCGCGCCTCGACCGGGTGGAGCTCCCGCCCTTCGTCGCCGCGGCCCGCGCCGGGGTCGCCGCCGTGATGACCGCGCACGTCCGCTTCGACGCCCTCGACCCCGCGGTGCCCGCCACGCTCTCCCCCGCGGTGATCGACGGACTCTTCAAGCGCGAGCTCTGCGCGGGGATCACCCCTCCGCTCGTGGTCTCCGACGACCTGCTCATGCGCGCCGTGAGCGACCGCTGGAGCGTCGCCGCGTCCGCGGTGCTCTCGGTCTCTGCGGGCTGCGACCTCCTGCTGGTGTGCAGCGACCCCGACGCCGCCGTGAGCGCCCGCGAGGCCCTCTCGGCCGAGGCCCGCCGCAGCCCGTCGTTCGCCGCGCGGCTCTCCGACGCCGCGTTACGCGTGCGCGCGGTTCGCGCCCGGGCACCCCTCGCGCCCGACCCCGACGACCTCGCCCTCGCCGCCCGCTTCGCCCTCCCCGCGCGGGTCGCCCTCTCGGGCGAGATCGCCACACGGTGCGGCACAGAGGCCGCTCCCCGGTTCGATCCGACCGAGCGCTCGCCGTGATTCCGCGCGATCAGCGCATGACGAGGCCGCGTCGCCGCTGTTGACCGCGGGTGATCGGGCGATGTGTGATGCGACGTCCAAGACTCATTCGGGCGGAGGAACGTCCTCGGCGGTCGCAATGGTGCGGCCGGGGGAGCGGTCTGAACCGCCCATCGCTAGCGGAGAGAACTTTGATGCGATCCACCCACCGCTCGTTGCTGTGGTTGGTCCCGACGCTCGCGCTGGTCGCTTGTGGAAGCGACCCGCCGACCGGGACCACCCCCGACGAAGACTCCGGCGTCACGAAGGACACCGGCGTCACTCAGGACACTGGCACGCCGCAGGACAACGGCACGCCGCAGGACAACGGCACGCCCGAGGACGTCGGTCAGCCCGAGGACACGGGCACCCCTGACGACACGGGCACGCCTGACGACACGGGCACCCCCGAGGACACCGGCGTCGACACCGACGGCTCGATCGACATGGACGGCACCGTCGACATGGACGGCGCCATCGACATGGACGGCACCGTCGACATGGACGGCACCGTCGTCGGCGACGGCGGCTGTACCACCGGCCTCACCGAGTGCTCCGGCGTCTGCTCCGACCTGCAGAGCGACTCGGCCAACTGCGGCGCGTGCGGCAACGCCTGCCCGACGGGTCAGTCGTGCGCGGCGGGCGTGTGCGCGGCGTCGTGCATGACGGGCCAGACCTCCTGCGCGGGGACCTGCACCGACCTGCAGAGCGACAACAACAACTGCGGCGCGTGCGGCAACGCGTGCTCCACCGGCAACGCCTGCCGCGGCGGCGCGTGCGTCCCCGAGTGCGCGATGGACGAGGTCCTCTGCGGCACCCCCGCGACCTGCGTGAACACGCAGTCGGACGCGGCCAACTGCGGCGGCTGCGGCAACGCCTGCCCCACCGGCCAGATGTGCGTGGCGGGCGTCTGCGGCGTGGTCTGCATGGCCCCGCAGACCCTCTGCACCGACAGCATGGGCGCGATGGTGTGCGCCAACCTCCAGACCGACAGCAACAACTGCGGCGCGTGCAACAACGCCTGCTCCGCGGGCCTGTCGTGCGTCGCCGGCGCCTGCTCGCTCGTCTGCATGACGGGCCAGACCGCCTGCGGCGCGGCCTGCGTCGACACGCAGACCGACAACAACAACTGCGGCATGTGCGGCAACGTCTGCACCACCGGCCGCTCGTGCCGCGCGGGCGCCTGCGCCCTCGACTGCCCCACCGGGCAGACCGTGTGCGGCGACGCCTGCGCGAACCTCCAGACCGACAACGCCAACTGCGGGTCGTGCGGCACCGCCTGCCCCATGGGCCAGTCGTGCGCGGCCGGCGCGTGCGTGTGCCCCACGGGCCAGACGAGCTGCTCGGGCACCTGCCGCGACACCCAGACCGACCCGCTCAACTGCGGCACCTGCGGCACCGCGTGCGGCGCCGGGCGCAACTGCGTGGCCGGCGCGTGCGTCTCTTCGGGCCCCGCGAACGACCTGCCCGCGGGCGCGATCGTGATCAACACCTCGACCCCGGCGCAGACCATCACCGGCTCGACCACGGGCGCGACCAACCAGTCGGGCTGCGGGTCCGGCGGCGACGTGTACTACCGCTTCACCCTCACCGCGCGTGAGATCGTCTACGTCGACACCTTCGGCACGACCTACGACACGCTCCTGTCGTTCGCGCCCTCGTCGGGCACCGGCACCATCGCGGGCACCTGCACCGACGACTCGTGCTCCGTGCTGCAGTCCCAGCTCGTGCGCACCCTCGACGCGGGCACCTACTACGTCGCGGTGAGCGGCTTCAGCGGCGCCACCGGGCCCTTCACCCAGCACTTCCAGCACTTCCCCGCGGGCGGCACGCTGAGCCAGCTCACCACCTTCACGGGGACGCAGACCCTCACGGGCACCACCACCGGCACCAGCGCGGTCAGCGCCTCGTGCGGCAACGCCGGCGCCGGCCCTGAGAACACCTACTGGTTCGTCACCTGCCCGACCTTCGCGGCCACCACCCTCACCGCCAACACCTGCGGCGGCGCGACGTGGGACACCGTGCTCGAGCAGCGCTCGGCGACCCGCTCGCCCGTGCAGGTCTGCAACGACGACTCGTGCGGCCTCCAGTCGCGCACCGTCTCGAGCCTGCCCGCGGGGGCCGGCCTCCACGTGCTCTACGTGAACGGCTACAGCGCCACCAACCTCGGCGCGTACACCCTCTACCTCAACTGGGGCGCGTGCCCGACGGGCCAGTCGGCCTGCGGCGCCGCCTGCGTGAACCTCTCCACCAGCGCCACCAACTGCGGCACCTGCGGCAACACCTGCCCCACGGGCGCGATGTGCACCGCGGGCGCCTGCGCCTGCGGCACCGGCCAGACCGTCTGCGGCACCCCCGCGGCCTGCGTGAACACCGCCACCGACCGCAACAACTGCGGCCGCTGCGGGAACGTCTGCGCCGGCTCGCTGAGCTGCATCGCGGCGTCTGCACCTGCCCCGCGGGGCAGAACGCGTGCAGCAACGTCTGCCGCAACCTCCAGACCGACACCGCGAACTGCGGCGCCTGCGGCACCGTGTGCCCCACCGGCGCGGCCTGCACCGCCGGCGCGTGCGTCTGCCCCTCGGGCGGCACCGCCTGCAGCGGCACCTGCCGCAACCTGCAGACCGACAACAACAACTGCGGCGCCTGCGCCCGCGTCTGCGGCTCGGGCACGTCGTGCGTCACCGGCACCTGCCGCCCGGTGAACGACACCCGCACCTCGGCGACGGCCATCACCCTCACCGCGGGCGAGACCACCGTCACCGGCTCGAACACCAACGCGACCTTCGACGGCCCGGCGCCGGGCTGCGGCGGCGCCACCAACCCGCTCAACGTCTGGTACCGCGTGACGCTCTCCACCCAGGAGATCCTCTACGCCGACACCGCTGGCTCGGGCTTCGACACCCGGCTCTACCTGGTGAACAGCTCCGGCGCGCTGGTCGCGAACTCGTGCAACGACGACGCGGGCTGCTCCACCGGCGGCTTCACCCAGACGCTCCAGTCGCGCTTCGCGGTCGTGGTGCCCGCGGGCACGTACTACATCGCCGTCGGCGGCTACAACGCCAACAGCGGCAACTTCACGCTGCACGTGCAGCACGTCCCGACGAACTACGGGTCGTACTTCTACTCGACGGCCATCTCGGGCACGGCGACCACCGCGACGACCTCGCTGGTCGGCACCGGCGTTCGCACCCCGTCGTGCACCGTCGGCCCCTCGGGCGAAGACACCCGCTGGTTCGTCACCTGCGGCGGCAACGGCAACAGCACCTTCAGCCTCTGCCAGTCTGACGGCGCGACCTACACCCGCCGCATCGGCACGACCAACTACGACCCGGCCATCTACGTCTACTCGGGCAGCAGCGGCACCCAGGTGCAGTGCAACGACGACGGCGGCTCGTCCTTCAACTGCCGCGGCACCGGCACCGGCGCCGACACGGCGAACTACGGCTCGCGCATCTCGGCCGCCATCCCCCGCGGCCTGAACATGATCGTGGTCGACGAGCGCACGCAGGCCAGAGGCATGCAGTACACGATGCGCCACATCATCCAGCCCTGAGCTGGGTCCCCTCTCCCCCTCGGGCCCGGTGACCGCCGGGCCCTCTCCCCCTCTTTCACACCTCGGCGATCACTCCGCGGGCGACGGCGCCCGAAGGGTGACCCCTACGCCCGCCGAGAGCGCGCGCGCGTCTTCGTCGATCGCGTCGTAGGCGTCTCCCGCCTCGGGCTGCACCACCTGGAGGTAGCGCAGCACGGGCCCGAACGACACCGAGCGGCTCACGCGCACGTCGAGCCCGACGCCCGCCTCGACGCCCGCCCGCAGCGCGCCGCCCGTGAGCACCGCGCCCGCGCCCGCGTCGACCCAGGGCGTGAGCCTCCCCGCGCGCAGCCCCACGCGCAGCCCTCCGCCGAGCAGCGTCGCCACGCCGGGCTCTCCCGCGTCGCGCGGAAAGCGCCACCCCGCGCCGACGCCGTAGAGCGACACCACCGCGCCGCCCGCGCCCGCGGACGGACGCGCGAGGTCGACGCCCGCCCGCAGCGCGCCGCCGAAGCCGAAGCCCATCCCAGGGGTGTTGCCGTAGTACGCGTTCGCGTCGGCGTTGCGCTGGTAGCCCGAGAGGAGCGCCGCGCCGAAGCCCTCTCCGCGCGCCCACAGCCGGTGCGCCGCCGTCTCTCTCGCGGGCGCTCGCGGCGCCGCGGGGAGCGCGAACGCGACCGTCTCGGCGACCTCGTCTCCCACCGCGAGCCGCAGCCTCACCTCGCGCGCGCCGTCGCTCCAGCGCAGCGGCACCGACCACACGCCGGGCTCGGCGCCCGGGTCGGCGGAGACCTCCCCCGCGGTCACCGACGGCGCGTCGACCACCGCGACGCCGGGGGCGCGCTCGCGCACGTCGTCTCCCGAGGCGTCGACGAGGCGCACCCGCACCCGCGCGCTGCGGGTCGCGCCGTCGGCGTCGACGAGGCGCGCGACGACGGTGAAGGGACCTCTGCGCTCGGCGGGGAGCGTGGTGGTCGCCGACCGCGCGCCGTCGGCGTCGAGCGCGCAGCGGAGCGAATGGGGCGAGAGCCGGTCGGCCTCGGGCGCGGGGCCCTCTCCCGTGAGCGCGAGCGCGGCGCCGTCGAGGCCGCAGTAGAGCCCCGCGGGGAGCTCGAGCGTCGCGCGGTGCGGACGCGGCGACGGCACCCACCGCGGGCGGGCCACCACCACGCGGGCCACGTCGCTCGGAGGCCCCTCGAGGCCGTCGGCGTCGACCGCGCTCACCCGCGCGTGGTAGCGCCCCACCGGAACGCGTTCGGCCCGCAGCGCGCGCGTCGCTTCGGGCGCCGTCGCGTCGAGCTGAAGCTCCACGAACGACGGGTCGCGCGCGAGCTGCACCCGCCAGCGCGCCGCCGCGGGCCGCGCCTCGCCCGGCCCCGGCGCGTAGGTCGCCGAGAGCGTCGCGCCCGCGTCGCCGTCGACGAAGACCACCCCGGGCGGCAGCTCGAGCCACGTCGGCGCGGCGGGCAGCAGCCGCGGCGCGCTCGGGGCGCGGCCACGCTCGGCGCGCGCCGCGTAGCCCGCGGCGACGGTGACCGTGCGGTTGCCCGACTGGATGCGCGAGCTCCCCGCGAAGACCGAGAGCGTCGTGCCTCCGTCGGCGACCGAGACCTGCGACTCGCCCTCGCCGAGGATCACCCGACCGCCCGTGGCGGTGCGCAGCGCGAGCGTGGGTCGCGCGCGGCGCGGCGGGCGACGTCTCCGCGCGCGGGGAGGGGGCGCGGGCACGGGCGCCGACGCGGAGGGCGCGGGCGCGGAGAGGTCGCTGAGGAACGCGCGCAGCGAGCCGCTCACCAGCGTGGTGTCGGCGGCGGTGGCGGCGCGGCGCACGCGGGTGTTGGTGTCTCCGAGGATCACCACCAGGGTGTTCTCGTAGAGCCGGAGCTGGGTCTCGTCGGCGAAGGTCACCTCGGCGCTCGAGCGCGCGCTGGTGCTGACCCGCGCGCCGAGGAAGAGCGGGTCGTTGCGGTGCGCGGGGCGCCCCGGGTCGGCGGGCTGGGGCTGCACCTCGACGCGGTTGTTCGCGCCCGTGACGAAGGCCACGGGGAGCGGGCCGCGCGGCGGGGGCAGCCGCGAGGGCAGGGTGAGCGTCGTCCCGGGCGCGAGCCGGTGCGGCGCGGGGCCGAGCTGGGGGTTGCTCGCGTGGATGACGTCAGTGCGCGACCCGTTGCGGTACATCCGACGGGCGACGCCGACGCAGGTGTCTCCTGGCTGCACGACGTACTCGCGGGTGGCCCGCGGCTGCGCGAGGGCGGCCGCGGGGGCGACGAGCGCGGCGACGCAGAGGGCGCCGAGGCGTCGGGTCAACGCCCCCTCCGCAGGGCGCGCAGGACCTTCTGGCACGCGGCCGCGTCGTCGATGCGCGCGAGGCAGGCGTCGCTCGCGCCCGCGCGGATGATCTCCGCGGCGTCTTCGGCGCGGGGCAGGTCGAGCGCGAGCACGGGCACCTTCGCGAGCAGCGCGTCGCCCCGCACGCCGCGCACGCGCGCCGCGGGCTTGTCGCCGCCCGAGACCACCACGGCCCTCCACGCGCTGCGGTCGGGGGCCCACGCGGGCATGGCCTCGGGCGGCACCGCGAAGGCCACCACGCCGTGCGCGCCGAGCGCCATCCGCAGCGTCTGCGCGCGCTCGGGGCTGAAGCCCCACAGCGCCACCCGCGGCGCGGTGGAGGCCTGGTCGGCGGGGCCCTCCACCTTCGGGGTGCGCTCTGACGAGATGGCCCGCTCCTCGCGCGAGAGGCCCGCGGCCACGCGGCGCGCGGCGGGGTCGTCGGGCGAGCGGGCGCACGCCCTCAGCCCGTCGCGGAACTCCGACGCGGTGGGGCGCAGCTCGACGCGCTTGGCGAGCGCGCGCATCACCAGGGCCTCGAGCGCGGGGGTCACGTCGGCCGCGGCGCCCTTGAAGGGCGGCGGCGCGAGGAACATCTGCTGCGACATCACCTCGGCCACGCTCGCGCCGTCGAAGGGCGTCGCGCCGGTGAGGAGCTCGTACAGGATCACCCCCGCCGCGTAGATGTCCGTCGCGGGGCCGACCCCGCGGCCGACGCACTGCTCGGGCGACATGAACTGCGGCGTGCCGCGCACCACGCCCGCGGCCGTGAGGCGCTCGACCTTGCCGTCGTCGCCGAGGAGCGCCGCGATGCCAAAGTCCAGCACCTTCACCCGCTCGGTGCGGTCGCCCGGGTCGACGAGCATCACGTTCTCGGGCTTGAGGTCGCGGTGCACCACGCCCGCGGCGTGCGCGGCCTCGAGCACCTGCAGCACCTGGTCGATCACGGGCACCGCGCGCGCGGCGGGCATCGGCCCCTGGAGCTTGTACAGGGCCTCGTCGAGGGCCTCGCCGTGGAGCATCTCCATCACGAGGTAGAGCTCGCCCTCGTGCTCGCCGTAGTCGATCACGCTCACGATGCCCGGGTGGCGCAGCCGCGCGAGCACCGTGGCCTCGCGGCGAAAGCGCGCGCGCATCTCGGGCCGCGACGCGAACTCGCCCAGCAGGAACTTCACGGCCACGGGCTCGCCCAGCCCGAGGTGCTCCGCGCGGTACACCCGGCCCATGCCGCCCGCGCCGAGGAGCGCCTCGACGCGGTACCGCTCGCCCACCACCTGACCGAGCCTCGGGTCGACGGACTCCGCCGGGCAGAAGGGGCACGGCTCCCCGACGGGCGTGGGCTCCCCGCAGCGCTCGCAGCTCGCGAGCTCGAGCTCCTGCGTCGCGGCCGCCGAGCGGGGCTCGCGGCTCACTCGAGCACCTCGTAGATGTCGGTCTCGGCGCGCTTGCCGCGGAGCGGGTGCGCGCCCAGGGGGTTCAGCGCGAAGGCCGCACCGGCGAGCGCGGCGACCTCGCCGGTGACCAGGGTCTGCCCTCCGCGCGCGAGCGACTCGAGCCGCGAGGCGACGTTCACCACGTCGCCGATGACGGTGTACTCCATGCGCGACTCGCTCCCGAGGTTGCCGAGGAGCGCCTCGCCCGCGTTCACGCCGACCCCGAGGCGCAGCTCGACGCCGTAGCGCTCGGCCCACTCCGGCGCGCTGGCCTCGACGAAGCGGTGCATGTCCTCTGCGGCCTCGAGCGCGGCGCGCGCCTGGGCCCGCGGGTCGAGGGGCTCGGTGCCCGCGCCCCACACCGCCATCACGCAGTCTCCGATGAACTTGTCGACCATCCCCCCGCGGCGGAACACCACCTCGGTGAGCACGGTGAACAGCTCGTTGAGCAGCGCCACCGCGCGCTCGGGCGGGGCCGACTCGCTGAAGCCCGTGAAGTCCACCACGTCGGCGAAGAGCACCGTCACGGCGCGGCGCTCGCCGCCGAGGCTCAGCCGCGCGCCGCGCTCCGTCACCGCGGTCACCACCTCGGCGGGCAAGAAGCGCGACAGCTCGCCCTCGACCTCGCGCCGCCGCGCGACCTCGGCCTCGCCCGCGACGATGCCGTCGGCCATGGCCTCCATCGCCTCGCCGAGCGCCTCCAGCTCGTCGCCCGGGCGCACGGGCGAGCGCGCCTCGAAGCGCCGCGCGCCGTAGGCCTGCGCGAGGGCCACGAGCGCGCGCACCGGGCGGGTGATCCTCGCGGCGAGGGCGACGCCCACGGTCACCGCCATGGCCACGCAGGCCGCGACGCCCGCGAGGAGGAGCGCCCGCGCGTCGCGCAGCGCGCCGAAGGCCTCGGACTCGGGGCGCCGCACCGCGAGCGCCCAGCGCCTCTCGGGCAGCACGCGCACGGTGCCCACCATCGCCTCGCCGCCGCCGTCGAAGCTCGCCGTGAGCTCGAAGCGCCGACGGAACGCCGCGGCCGGGAGCTGCACCCGCGAGAACACGTCGCGCCCGCGCAGCGACGCGCCCACGTCGAGCCCGGGCCCTCGCGACAGGAGCCGCAGCTCCTGGTCGACCACCACCACGCGGTCTCCGCGGCCGAAGCGGTCGCGGGAGATGGAAGCGACGGCGTCGTCGACCCAGCGCGGCGCGACGGTGCCGATGACCCACGCGCGGACCTGGCCGCGGTCTGAGAGGGCGACGACGTAGCGCAGCGCGACGCCGTTGCGGTCGAAGGTGGGCGCCATCCACGCGCCGCGCTCGGGGCGCTCACGCAGGATCGCCTCGGGGATCCTCCGCGGCGGCGCGGGCTCCCCCGGCTCACCCCGGCGGGCGATGGTGTCGACCCACTCGCCCTCGCCCGTGTAGACCGCGACGTGCTGCAGCGCGGCGGCGCGGGCCATGATCTCCCGCGCGACGCTGACGCGCGCGTCGACGTCGGCGATGCGCCCTTCGGTGAGCGTTCGCCCGACGCGGAGCGTCGCCTCGCTGGCGTAGTCGAGGTCGCGCTCGAGGGTGTCGGCCACGCGGTCGATGACCGCGACCTCGAGCTCCTGCTCGGCGCGCATCAGCCCGGCGCGCTGGATGCGCAGCGTGGCCCAGCCCAAGGCCGCGAGAGGGATCGCGGCCGCCAGGAGCGCAGAGAGGGTCCAGCGGGTCTGGAGCGACACGCGCCGAGAAGCCAAGGCAATCACCGTCAGGTGTCAGGGTACACCCCTATTGCAGTCGAGGAACATCTCCGGAACACCGGAAACCTTGGAACTATTATCGAAGGTTCATTGACGGACGGGGCTGACGCCGCGACGCTGAGAGGTCGGATGGGCTCACGGAGACGCGTGCGGGGTGCGCTGGTGTTCGTGACGCTGATGGCGGGCTGCGGCGGTTACCCCTTGGTGGGCGGGGAGCGCCCTCCAGACGCGGGCGACGACGCGCCCGCGACGGACACCGGCGCCGTAGACGGAGCGTCGGCGATGGATGTCCCCCCGACGGACGCAGGCGCGCGCGACGCTGGGACGGACGCAGGCGTCGACGTCGCGGTGGACGCGCGCGTCGACGCTCCGATCGACGTGGGGATCGACGTCCCGACCGACCGCGGCGCCCCGACCGACCGCGGCGTCGATACTGGGAGCGACGTCCCGACGATCGATCGACGCTGGCGTCGATGCCGGAGGGGTCGACGTCCCGATCGACACTGGAACCGACGTGGGAATGAGCGTCGACGTCGACACCCGCCCGGACGCCGGCGGAGGCTGCGGCGGCTGCCCGCTGGCGCAGACCTGCTGCGCGGGCGCGTGCGTGAACCTCCTCCTCGACCGGAACAACTGCGGCCAGTGCGGGCGCGTCTGCGGCGGCATCGTGAGCTGCGTCGCGGGGCTCTGCCTCTGAGCCGCGAGTTGAGAGACGATGCGGCGCCGCGATGCCCGCACCGATCCGCACGCGCTACCGACCGCAGGAGATCGACCGCGACGCCGCCGAGCTGAGCCTCTCTGAAGCGCGCTCGCGCGGGGTCGACCTCGACGACGACCTCGCGCGAGACCTCGTGGCCGACCTCGGCGCGGGCGCGCCCGCGGTGCTCCCCGCGCTGTGGCGGCAGCCCGAGCTCATCCCCGCGCTCTGCCGCGAGCTCCGCGCGCAGGGGGAGGTCGGCCCCGGGAAGATCCCTCCGGCCCGACGCCTCCCCCGCGCGCCGGACCTCGACGACGCCAAGCGCGCGCTGCGACGTCTGCGCGACGCGGCCCTGGTGCGCACCGCGCTGCGCGAGCTCCACGCGGTGGTCGACGTCGACGGCACCGCCGCGGAGTGGTCGCGCGTCGCCGCGGACTGCGTCGCGCACGCACTGCTCGCCGCCGAGGCCGTCGCCGAGGCGCGCTCGGGCGTGCCCCGCGACGCCGCGGGCAAGCGCGTGCCCATCACCGTGCTCGGGATGGGCAAGCTCGGCGGAGAGGAGCTCAACCTCGGCTCCGACATCGACCTGTGCCTCTTCTACGGCACCGACGACGGCGCGGCGGGCGAGCGCACGCTGCTCCAGCACTTCGGCCGCGTCGGCACCGTCGCGTGCGAGCTGCTCTCCGACGTGACCGCCGACGGCTTCGCGTTCCGCGTCGACCTGCGGCTGCGCCCCGAGGGCAGCCGCGGGCCCGTGGCGCTCTCCGTCGACAGCGCCCGGCGCTACTACGACACCCTCGGCCGCACCTGGGAGCGCGCCGCGCTCCTCCGCGCGCGCCCCGTCGCGGGAGACCTCCGCCTGGGCCGCGCCCTCCTCGCGTCGCTCACGCCCTTCATCTGGCGCCGCGGCGTCGACCCCGCCGTGGCCGACGAGCTCGCCGCGATGCTCGCCCGCGGGCGGCGCGAGCTCATGCGCGACGACGCGGCGGACCTCAAGCTGGGGCGCGGCGGCATCCGCGAGGCGGAGTTCTTCGTGCAGTCGCTGCAGCTCACCTGGGGCGGCGCGACCCCCTCGCTGCGCGTGCCGAGCACCCTGCGCGCGCTCGCGCGGCTGCACGCCCTCGGGATCCTCTCGCACCGCGACGCGCGCGACCTCGACGCCTCGTGGGGCCTCCTGCGCCGGGTGGAGCACCGCCTCCAGGTGATGGCCCCCTACGCGACGCACGAGCCCCGGCGGAGCCCGCTCGCCGCGAGGCCTCGCGCGCTCGCTCGGGTACCCCTTCGCCGACGAGCTCATCGCCGACCTCGTCGCCGCGCGCGACCGGGTGCGCGCGCTCTTCGACGGGCTGCGCTCCGTGCCGCCCGACCGCGCGGACGACGTCTCGCCCGAGGCGGAGCTCGCGCGGCGCGTGGCCGACGGCGCCGACCTCGACGCGATCGCGCCCTCGCCCGCGAAGCGCTCGGCGTGCGCGACCCCGACGGCGCAGCGATGGACCTCCAGGCGCCTCGCGCGGCGCGCGGACCAGCCTGTCGCCCGCGTCCCTCCGCGACGGCGCCCACGTCGCCGCGGCGCTGCTCCGCGAGGTGCGCGACGCGCCCGACCCCGACATGGCCCTCGGTCACCTCGCCGAGCTCCTCGAGAAGGTCCGCCCCGCCGACCGCTACGCGCGCTGGCTCGTGGAGTCTCCCGCCCGCGCCCGCGCCCTCGTGGGCCTCTTCGGCGCGGGGGAATTCCTCTCGCGCGCCATCCTCGCGCAACCCGAGTCCGTCGACGCCGCGCTGGTGGCCCCGAGCGCGCCCGCGCTCGAAGAGATCCCGACCTGGGTGGGCGCCGCCGCCGAGATGGCCCGCGCCGAGGCCCCGGGCGACACCGACCTCGCCCTGGGCGCGCTGCGCCGCGCGGCCCGGCAGGCGACCCTCGGCGTGGGCCTCGCCGACGTCGCGGGCGAGCTCGAGCCCTGGGAGGTCACCGAGCGCCTCTCGCTCGTGGCCGAAGAGTCCCTGCGCCAGTGCCTCGCCCTGGCCGCGGAGGAGTGCTCCGCCCGCTGGGGAGACCCCGGTCCGAAGGGCCCCCTCGACGGCGTTGCGGTGGTGGCGATGGGCAGCCTCGCGGCGCGCGAGCTCGGCTACGGCGGCGACCTCGACCTGCTCTTCCTGTTCGGGGCCGAACGATCGACCTCGGGCGGCAAGCGCGGCGCGGTCACCATGGGCGAGTACGCCGTGCGCCTCGCGCAGCGCACGCTGTGGCTCCTCTCAACGCCGCACGAGCAGGGCCCGGGGTGGGCCACCGACACGCGGCTCCGCCCCGCCGGGTCGCAGGGCACGCTGGTGACCTCGCGCGACGCCTTCGCCGAGTACCACGCCTCGCACTCGGCCTCGTGGGAGCGGCAGGCCCTCCTGCGCGCGCGCCCCGCGGCGGGCGACCCCGCGCTGTGCGCCGAGCTCGGCGCGCAGATCGCCCACATCGCCTACGAGCGCGGCCCCGCCGACCTCGGAGAGATGCGCCGGCTGCGCGCGCGGATGGAGCTCGAGCTCGGCCGCGAAGACCGCGGGGCGATCGCGCTGAAGTACGGCCGCGGAGCGCTGGTCGACGTGGAGTTCGCCGCGCAGGCGTTGCAGATGGCGCGGGGCCGCGACGAGGCGGTGCGCACGCCCACCACGCGGCTCGCGCTGATCGCGCTGCGTGACCGCGGGCACCTCGACGAGGCCGAGGCCGACGCGCTCCTCCGCGGAGAGAACCTCCTGCGACGCGCGCTGCTCGCGGCGCGGCTCACGACGCTCAAGGGAGACCTCTCGCCCGCGGCCCCGTCGGCGATGGCCATCGCGCGCCGGCTCGGGTACCGCGAGCGCGCGGGGCGCGGGGCGCTCGACAACCTCCTCGCGGACCTCGCCACGACTCGTGAATTCGTGCGTCGCGCGTGGCGCTCGGTGCTCGACCGGCTCGAGGCCGAGGGGCTCAGCCCGCCGTAGCGTCGCCGTCGTCGAGGCAGCGGCGCAGGTCGCGCACGATGCCCGGGGTGTCGGCCTCGTCGAGGAGCTGGTAGCGCTTCGCCGCGCCGTCGCGGGGGGTCACGACCAGGCGCTCGGCGGGGTTGGCGCTCCACCCGCCCATGGGGGCCTCGCTGGAGACCGCGGCGATGTCGGCCAGGGCCACGCGCTCGACGGCGCCGGGGTCGCGATGCAGCAGTAGCGCGCGGGCCTCATGGTCGACGGAGACCTTCCAGACCACGCGCGAGCGCAGCGCGGCGACGGACATCGCGACGGCGACGAGGGCGGCGATGGCGAGCACGCGCGGAGGTACGAGCGGGCCGGCGAGGTTGAAGCCCCAGCGCACGAAGACCACCGCGCCCACCAGCACGGCGCCCGTGCCGACGGCCACGGCCAGCCGGTGCGCGACGCTCGCGTGGGGGCCCTCGAACAGCACCTCGGGCTCAGACATGACGCGCCGACACACTACCACCCGCGGAGACTCCGGGGCGGTTCACTCCGCGCCCGTCAACCGAGGTTCACATCGCGCTTGTGACGGCCTCGCCCCGATCTCGCCCGACCGCCCGCGAGGCGTGTCGTCAAAGGCCCGTCGTCACGAGACGCACCGGGGTTGATGCGGTATCTCCGCGCTTGGCCCTCTCGTTGCACTCCCTTCCCGCGACACTCCGGAAAGGAGTCCGTGCTCCATGAACAAGACCGCGCTTTCCTCGCTGATCTCTCTGGGTGCCTTCCTCGTGGCGTCGACCGCGAGCGCCCAACCGTGCCCCCCGGGCTCGTGGCTCTGCGCCAACCTGCAGATCGGCGGCGGCGTGACCGTGACCCCGCCCCCGCCTCCGCCCCCGCCCCCTCCGATGGTCGTCGTCGAGGCGCAGCCGGTCTACGTCCCGCCGCCCACCTACGTCGTGACCACCACCCCGGTGGTGACCTACCAGCGCACCTACAACGTCGTGAGCCTCGGCCGTGACCAAACCGTGGGCATCTGCGCCTTCGCCTCGGGCATCTCCCTCGGCTCGCGCGACCACGGCGGCGGAGGTCTCGGCGGCGCGGTCGCGGCGGCGCGCTTCCGCTATCACCCGTACCTCGCCACTGAGCTCACCCTCGGCGCGTACGCGGGCAGCGACTACAACGGCGACTCCCGCGCCGAGGTGCCGATCACCCTCAGCGAGATGGTCTACTTCAACCCGCAGCACCGGCTGCAGGTGTACGGCCTCCTCGGCCTCGGCGGGTCGTGGGCGGCGGTGCAGTACGCCGACCCGGCGGCGCGCGGCGGCCGCGACACCGGCGGCTACGCGTACATCGGCGGCCAGCTCGGCCTCGGCCTCGAGTGGCAGATCACCCGGCACTTCGCGCTCTTCACCGACGTTCGCGCGTTCCTGCGCACCCGGGTCGACGCCGAGACGGCGATCAACCCCGAGTTCACGCGCACCAACGGCGGCCGCACCGAGACCACGAACACCTCGGCCGGCGTCGTGGGCAACCTCGGCGCGATGTTCTACTTCTGACCGACCCGCCCCCCTCCCCCAGAGCCTGACCGCCGCTACTTCTTCGCCCCCGGAAGCGGCGGCGGGCTCACCTCCTCCACCTCGTTCAGGTCCAGCTCGATCGCCTCGAGCTCGTCGTCGCTCACCGCGGGCACCGCGGCCACCGACGCGCGCCGCGTCGGCACGGCGGGCGGCACGCGGAGCGACGGCGCGCGGAGCGACGGCATCTGGAGCGTGGGCTTTCGGTCGGCGCGGAACCCCGGCAGCGGCGGGGGGCCGAAGGAGGGCAGCGGCGGCGGCCCCGACGTCGACCGCGCGGGGAGCGGCGGCATGCTCGGCGGCATGGGCAGCGGCGGCGCGACGAACTCCTGCTGCGGCAACGGCTCGGTGGGGAACATCGTCGGAGCCTCGAGCGCGCCCAGGTCGAGGTCGAGCGCGAGGGAGGTCGCGTCGTCGCTCTCGAGGGCCGGCCGCTCGCTGAGCGCGGCGGAGGGCGGCGCGTCGAGGGGCGGGTCGGAGTAGCGCGCGAAGGCGTCTTCGGCCGCGGCGCGCTCGGGGTCGGTCGGCGGGGAGAGGGGGGCGGGCTCGAAGAGCGAGGGGTCGACGTCGATGGAGGGCGGAGACGCCGACGCGCGAGGCGGTGGCGCGAGGTCGTCGAGCGCGGCGAGCCAGGCGGGGGCGGCCATCGCGGTCTGGTCGCCGTCGAACGAGAGCGCGGTGAGCGGCTCGGGAGACGAGGGTTCGTCGTCGGCGAGCGGAGGCTCGCTCAGCGGCGGCAGCGGGCCGAGAGACTCGATCGGGACGGGCTCCAGCGTGAGCGCCGGGGGCTCGCTCAACGGCGTCTCAGCCGCGGGCGCGGCAACGTCAATCGCGCCAGGGTCGGTCTGCGCGACGGGCTCTGCCTCTGCTTCGGGGCCGATCAGCGCGACAGGGCCGGTCGCGTCGGCGGGCTCAGGGGCGTCGAAGGGCGCGGGCTCGAACACGACGTCGACGTCGGGCGTCGACGCGGCCAGCTCGAAGACGACGCCCGCGCCGGGCGTGACGCTCACCTCAGGCGCGGGCTCGAACACGACGTCGACGTCGGGGGACGCGTCGACGAGGCCGCTCGACGTGGAGCCGAAGTCGAAGTCGGCGGGGACCTCGAAGGGCGCGATCGCGCGGGGAGGCTCGGCCGACGCGTGCCCGTTGGTCGCCGCGGCCGGGCGCGTCGAGGGAGGGTCGAGGGCGTCGAGGTCGCGCAGCACCTCGGCGAGCGGGCGCCGCGCGAGCACGACGGAGCTCCGTCGCGGGAGGCCCTCGGCCAGCAGGTCGAGCGCGCGGTCGAGGGCGTCGAGGTCGATCGCCCCGTGAGCGTCGTGCGGCAAGCCCGCGGAGGCGTCGCTGCGCGCCATCGCGGGCATCGTGCCGGAACTCTCCGCGCTACGCCACGATCGAGTGAGCCTTCTCCAGGGCCTCGTCGAGCTTCGCCCCGTCGGGGCCGCCCGCGCCGGCCATGTCCGGCCGCCCGCCGCCCCGGCCGCCCACCAGGGCCGCGAGCTGCCCCACGAGCTTTCCAGCGTGGTAGCGGTCGGCCGCGGCCTTCGACACCGCGCACACCAGGAGGGCCTTGCCCTCGGGCGTCGCCGCGCCGAGCACCACCACCGCGGGCCCGTGCTTGTCGCGCAGGTGGTCCGCGAACTCACGCATGGCCTTCTCTTCGGCCACCGGCGCCTTGGCCACCACCAGGGTCACGCCGCCCGCGAGCGCGCTGGTCTTCACGCCGCCGCCCGCGCCGCCCGTCACGAGCTGTCGCCGCAGCTCGTCGACCTGCCTCTGGAGCTCTCGCTGCTGCTCCAGCGCGCGCTCCACCCGCTGCGGGAGCTCCGCGGCGGGGGCCTTCAGCGCGTCGGCCGCGCGGTGCAGCGTCTCGTCGAGCCCGCGCACCAGGGCCAGCGCGCCCATGCCCGTCACCGCCTCGACGCGGCGCACGCCCGCGCCGACGTTCGCCTCGCTCACGATCTTGAACAGGCCGATGTCGCCCGTGCGCGAGACGTGCGTGCCGCCGCAGAGCTCGACGCTCTCGCTGCCGATGTGGAGCATCCGCACGGCGTCGCCGTACTTCTCCTCGAAGATCATCATGGCGCCGCGGGCGCGCGCCTCTTCTTGCGTGGTGACCACGGTGTCGACGGCGCGGTTGTCGAGCACCTCGCGGTTCACGAGGTCCTCGATCTGGCGCAGCTCGTCGTCGGTGAGCGCGCGGTTCGCGACGTAGTCGAAGCGCAGCCCCTCGGGCGAGACCTTCGACCCCTTCTGCTGCGCGTGCGGGCCCACCACCTTGCGCAGCGCCCAGTGCAGGAGGTGCGTCGCGCTGTGGTTCCTCCGCGTCGCGCCGCGCGACTCGCGATCCACCGTGAGCGTCGCGGCGTCGCCCACGCGGAGCTCGCCCTTCGTCACGCGGCCGACGTGCACGACCAGACCGCTGATGGGCTTCTGCGCGTCGTCGACGGTGAACGCGCCGCCCGCGGTGGAGATCGTCCCGCGGTCGCCCACCTGCCCGCCGGCCTCGCCGTAGAAGGGCGTCGCGCGGGTGACCACCTGGGCCTCTTCGCCCTCGCCGAGCGCGTCGACGAAGTCCCACGGGGACTTGTCGCCGTAGCGGCCCTTCAAGATCGCCACCACCACGCTCTCGCCCTCGTCGCGGTCGTAGCCCGTGAACTCCACCGCGCCGCCCGCGCGCGCGAGGGCCTCGCGGTGCTCGGCGCGCACGCGTTCCTGCTTCGACACGCCCTCGCCCTCGCCGCGCGAGACCTCGGAGTGCGCGTCCTTCGCGCGCTCGAAGCCCTCCTCGTCGAGCACGAAGCCGCGCTCGCGACCGATCACCTCGGTGAGGTCGCGCGGGAACCCGTGCGTCGCGTAGAGGTCGAAGGCCACCGCGCCCGGCAGCACCTTCTCGCCCGACGCGCCCTTCGCCCAACCCTCGAAGCGCTCCAGGAGCGCGAGCCCCGTGGGGATCGTCTCGCGGAAGCGACGGTCTTCGGCCTCGCACTGCGCGAGGATGAAATCGCGGTGCTGGCGCAGCTCGGGCCACGCGGTTCCCATGCGCTCGATGACCGTGTCGGCCACCTTGTGGAACGACGGCTCCTTCACGCCCTGCAAGAACGCGAAGCGGATCGCGCGGCGCATCACGCTCCGGAGCGCGGCGCCGCGGTCCTTGTTCGACGGGGTGACGCCCTCGGCGAGCGCGAAGCAGGTCATGCGCGCGTGGTCGGCGATCACCCGGCACGCGACGTCGTGGAGCTCATCGGTCGCCGTGTACGGCCGACCCGCGATCTCGGCCGCGCGCTCCACCATCGGTCGCAACAGGTCCGTGTCGTAGTTGCTCGTCACGCCCTGCATCACCGCCGCGACGCGCTCCAGGCCCATGCCCGTGTCGACGCAGGGGCTCGGCAGCGGCGTGAGCGGACCGTCCTTCACGGCGCGGTTGAACTGCATGAAGACCAGGTTCCAGATCTCCATCCAGCCCTTGCCGTCGGGCCCTGGCTCCTCGCCGAAGGTCTCGACCGTGGGCACCGCCTCGCCCATGAAGTAGTGGATCTCGGTGCACGGCCCGCACGGGCCCGTGTCGCCCATCGACCAGAAGTTGTCCTTGCGGCCGAGGCCGATGATCCGTGTGTCGTCGAAGCCCGTGACCTCGCGCCAGATCGCGCGCGCCTCGTCGTCGGCCGCGAGGCCGTCTTCGCCGCCGAAGACCGTGATGACCAGGCGCGTCGGGTCGATCTTCCAGACCTTCGTGAGCAGCTCCCACGCGTACGCGATGGCGTCGCGCTTGAAGTAGTCGCCGAAGGAGAAGTTGCCGAGCATCTCGAAGAAGGTGTGGTGCCGCGCCGTGCGGCCGACGTTGTCGAGGTCGTTGTGCTTGCCCGACATCCGCACGCACTTCTGGCTCGACGTCGCGCGGGTGTACGCGCGCTTGTCGTCGCCCAGGAAGACGTCCTTGAACTGCACCATCCCGGCGTTGGTGAAGAGCAGCGTGGGGTCGTTGCGCGGCACCACTCCGGAGCTCGCCACCACCTCGTGGCCTCGCTCGCGGAAGAACTCCAGGAACGAACTGCGGATCTCGTCGGACGTGCGCGTGCTCACCTTCAGCCTCCGGCTACGGGGCCGAGAGCTATACACCACCGCGACCGACCGCGGTGGCGGGTCAGCGACCGAGGAAGGGGTCTCTGCGCGCCGTCGCCCGAGACGCCGTCGCGTCGACGCCGAAGGCGTAGGTCACCGCGACGGAGAAGCGGGTGTAGTCATCCACCGAGTCGCTCGCCGTGCCCACGCCCGCGCGCGGATCGATCGGCCCAGCGAAGCCCGTTCGGTACCGAAGGAACTCCGCCGTGAGCCGCAGGCCGAGGCCCGGCGTGAGGGCGTCGAGGCGCGCCGCGAAGCCCGCCCACGCGCCGATCGCGAAGGTCGTGCTCGGGTTCTGACCGAACGCGGCCTTCATGTCGGCGCTCACGCCCACCCAACGCACCTCTCCGCCGAAGAGCAGGCCGAACTCCCCCTGCGGGCGCGACCACAGCGGGAGGACGCCCTCGCCCGCGGCACGCAGGCCGATGTATCCCACGTTGCTGAGCCGACGGTCGACGGGAAGCCGCGCCGTGTCGACGTCGAACGCGTGCAGCGCGAGGCCCGCCGAGAAGCGCATCTCGCCCCCGCCCGCGGGGCGCACCGCCACCATCGCGCCGAGGAGGAACTCGTACGACGACGACGCGAGGGGCACCTCGCGGCCGGCGGAGTCCCTCCCCACCGACGACAGGCCCAGCGGGAAGTTGAACTGCGCGTCGAGCCCGACGCCCATGCGCTGCCGACGCACCGGCCACAGCGCCGTCAGCCCCGCGGTCAACACCGGGAAGGTCGGGTTCTCGTACCCGCGCGGGGAGCTCTCTCCCAGCACGGGCACGCGCCAGTCGCGGCCGCCCAGGCCGCCGCCCACGCGAAGCTCCAACCACCCGAGGCCGGGCGAAGACGCGGTGACCTCGGTCGCCGCGCGGGTGGTCGCGCGCGGGGCGGTGTTGCCCGAGGGCGTCGCGGTGGGGGTGTTGCCCGAGGGCGTCGGCGTGGGCGTCGGCGTCGGCGCCACGGCGCGCTCGACGCGGAAGTACGGGCTCAGGCGCTCCCAGATCTCGGTGCCGAGGGCGTTGACCTCTTCCATGTGGTCGAACTCCCAGGTGGCGTTGCCGGCGAGCATCCCGTCGCGGCCGCGCATCACGCGGAGCACGAGGCGGTAGCCGCGGAGACGTCGCTCGAGGGAGCCCACCACCACGGCGTCGAGGCGCAGCTCGCGGGAGAGGGCCTCGATGGCGGCCTGGTCTTGCGAGTTGGTCACGCCGAGGCGCTGCGCCGTGGCGTTGTACTCCGTGGTCGAGGCCAGCTCGATCTCGCCCGCGTGGTCGGCGAGCACGCTCGCCACCATGCTGCGGGTGATCGCCGCGCGCTCGCCCGTGATGGCGCCCACCGCGACGCGAGGGGTCTGGCCGCGGGGCTGCGCGAAGGACACCGCGGGCGCCAGGAGCGCGACCATCGCGAGGCGCGAGGTCAGGAGCGAGGGACCGCGAAGCATCTCAGCCGCGCGGACCCTAGCAGACCTTGTCGCGCGATCGCTCAGGGAACGAAGCTGTCGAACTCGCTCACGAGGCGCCAGAGCACCGCCGCGCCGTCGCCCTTGCGCGGGAGCCCGAGACGTCGGAGCTGGCGGTCGTGCAGGGCCATCAGCCCCACGCGGTCGGCGGCCGCGAGCGCGTCGCGGGTCACCGCGGTGCTCGCCCCGGGGTCGCCCTCGTCGTCGAGGTCGGGCAGGCGGTCGATCATCCAGACGTCGGCCCAGCGCTGGAACACCAGCGTCGCGCCGTCGAGCCTGCGCTCGATGCAAGCCCCGTCGATCTCCCTCGCCAGCATGCCGTCGGCCATCGCTGCCCTCCGTGTTCGACCGCGCCTTCGATCGTCGAAGGGCGCATACTGAACACTCGCACAGTACGCCGCGCGATTGCAAGTGCGGTACGGCCTCCCGCAGCGAATGGACCCGACGTCACAGCCGCCCCCCAGCGCGCCCGGCGCGCCGCCTCGTCAGGGTCGCCCGTTTCGCCTCGTGGCGCCCACGGCGCCGCAGCGCGCGGTGGTGCCGTGGGTGGCGCTCGCGGTGCTGCTCGCGCTGGCCTGGTACTTCCACGACATCCTGCTGCTGGTGGCGATGGCGCTGGGCGTCGCGTACCTGCTCGAACCGCTGGTGGAGTTCCTCGAGCGGCGGAAGATGCCGCGCCCGCTCGCCATCGCGGTGGTGCTCCTCGGGCTCACCGTGGTGGTGGTGCTGGGCTTCTGGATCGTCGTCCCCGACCTGATCCGCCAGCTCACCACCCTCGCGACCTCGCTCCCGACGAAGCTCCGCGAGCACTGGATCCCCTGGGCGAACCACCTGCTCCTGCGGCTGCGCCAGAACTACCACGTCCGCATCCCGGTCACCGTCGACCAGTGGCTCGCGCAGCTCGGCCTGCGGGCGAGCGAGATCGCGCCGCGCACCGCCTCGGTGATGCTCTCCGCCGCGGGCGCGGGCGTCACGGTCATCCAAGCCATCTTCGAGGGCGTCATCGTGATGGCGATGGCCTTCTATTTCCTCCTCGACTGGACGCGGCTCATCAAGAGCACCGCCAGCCTGATCCCCTTGCGCGCGCGGGCCGACGTCGAGCGCATCGTGGTGAACGTCGACCGCGCCCTCGGCCGCTACGTGCGCGGCCAGTCGCTCGCGATGCTCATCCTCGGCGGGCTCTTCGCCGTGGGCCTCGCCGCGCTGCGCGTCCCTGGAGGTCTGGGCCTCGGCATCATCGCGGGCCTGCTCTCGTTCGTCCCCTACGTGGGCTTCTTCATCGCGCTCGGCATGGCGCTCCTCCTCTCGGTGCTCGAGGGTGGCTCGTCGCAGGTGCTCGCCGTGCTGAGCTACATGCTCTTCGTGCACGTGCTCGACCTCACGCTGGTCACCCCGCGCGTGGTGGGCGGCTCCATCGGTCTCTCGCCCGTCATCGTCATCATCGCCCTCCTCGCGGGCGGCAAGGTCGCGGGCTTCACGGGCCTGCTCGTCGCGATCCCCGTCGCGTCGGTGCTGAAGGTGCTGATGAGCGAGCTGGTGGAGTGGTACCGCGGCACGCGCTTCTACCAGGCGCTGCCCGCGTCGCACGAGCCCGGCGACCCGGTCACCGTCGCCGTCGTCGAGGCGCACCCCGAGCCCGTCGCCGTGCCGATGGTCGACCGCGACGTGGTGGTGGCGCGCGCGCGCGCCCTCTCGATCGCGCCCGCGAGCGTCACCGCGCACGACGGCACGCCCGGCGTGAAGCCCCTCATCACCATGAAGCCCAAGGCCACGAAGCCCCCCACCGAGGAGTGAGACAGACGATGAACGGAGTGCACATCGAAGACCGCGGCGGCGCGCGCTGGGTCACCCTCGACCGGCCCGACTGCCGCAACGCGCTGGAGCCCGCCGTGCTCGCCTCGCTCACCGAGGGCGTGACCACCGCGGGCGACGCGCGGGTGATCGTGCTCGCGGGCGCGGGCGGTGCGTTCTGCTCGGGGGCCGACCTGCGCTACGCCGCGAGCCAGGGGCCCGACCTCCTCGAGCGCGTCGACGAGCACCTCGCGAACTTTCAAGACCTCATCCGCGCGGTGCTGCGCGCGCCGCAGCCCGTGGTGGCCTCGGTCGACGGCGCGGCCTACGGCTTCGGCTGCGACCTCGCCCTCGCGGCGGACCTGCGCGTGGCGAGCACGCGGGCCTACTTTCAAGAGGGCTTCGTGCGCATCGGGCTGATCCCCGACGGCGGCGGGACGTGGATGCTCCCGCGCCTCGTGGGGCTCTCGAAGGCGCTGGAGCTCGCGCTGCTGGGAGAGAAGCTCGACGCGGCCGAGGCCCAGCGGCTCGGGCTCGTGGCGCGGCTGTGCGAGCCGTCGGAGCTCGCGGCCGTGACGCAGGCCGTGGTCGACAAGCTCGTGGGCTCGGCCCCCATGGCGCTCGCGCGGATCAAGCGGCTCATGCGCGCCGGGCTCGACACGGATTTCGCGACAGCGTTTTCGTCTGAGGGCAAGGCCCAGGCAGAGTGCCTCCGCTCGGAGGACTGCATGGAGGGCGTCGCGGCCTTCCTCCAGAAGCGCCCCGCGCAGTTTCAGGGGAAGTGACCTCGGCGAGGGACACCGCGCGCCGCGTGGGCGCCGCCGTCGCGGGACCGATCCTCGCGGGCGCGCTCGCGGGCTTCGCCTGGGGCCTCGGCGCCCCGTCGGGCCTGCGCCTCGCCCTCGGCTGGCGCCTCGCGTCGATGCTCGTCGTGCCCGGCCTCGTAGTGGGCCTGTGCCTCGCGCCCTTCGCCCTCGCGCTCACGCCCTCGCGCCGCGCGTCCATCGACGCGTGGGTGCTCGCGCGCGGTCGTCTCGTCGCAGCGGTCGCCCTCGTCGCGCCTCCGCTGTGCGTCGTGTGGGCGGGGCTCGCCGCCTTCGCGGGCCGCGTGTTCATGACCGCGTTCCACCACGTCGGGCTCGCGGCGATGGCGCAGTCCGCGGCGCTCCTCGCGCTCACCGTGGGCGCGCTCGCCGTCGGCGCGGCCCTCGTCGCGTGGGTCGCTCGCAAGCGACCTGAGCCCGCCACCGTGCGCGCGGCGCTGTGGCTCCCGCTCGCGGCGGGCGTCGTGGTCGCGGCGCTGATCTTCGCGCACGGCGTGTTCTGGGGTGACGACCAGGGCCGCTCGCGCGGGCTCGCGCTCTTCATGGGCGGCTACGGCGTCTTGAAGAAGCCCGAGCTCGACCTCACGCCGGTGCTCCAGCTCCTCGCGGTGGTGCTCGGCGGCGTCGCGCTCGCGGTGATGAAGCGCCGCTTCGGCCTCGCCGCGCTCGCGTCGGCCGCGGTGGTCTCGCTCGCGCTCCTCGGCGCGTCGGCCGCGCGCTTCGGAGACAGCGAGGCCGCGGCCATCGTCGACGCGCGGCCCTCGCTCCCGAGGGTCGTCTTGCGCGGGCTGCGGCGCGCGACGGACCGCGACCACGACGGCTTCGCGCGCTACTTCGGCGGCGGCGACTGCGACGACCGACGGCGCGAGGTCAACCCCGACGCGGTGGACCTCCCCGGCAACGGCGTCGACGAAGACTGCTCCGGCCGCGACGCGACGCGCGCCGCGCGACGACCGACGCCCGCGCCCACACCGACGCCGACGACGGAGCCCTCGGCGCCGCCTCCGCCGCGCGTCGAGAACCTCGTGCTCATCACCGTCGACACGCTCCGGTGGGACACCCACTACGCGGGCAACCCCAACCCCATCACGCCCAACATCGACCGGCTCGCCGCGCAGTCGGTGGTGCTCGACCGGGGTTACGCGCTGAGCTCGTACACCGGCCGCGCCATCGGGCCGATGATGACCGGGCGCTACCCCACCGAGTGCCCGCGCGACGCGGAGCACTTCACCCGCTACACCGCGCCCAACGTCTTCCTCGCCGAGCGCCTGAAAGACAGCGGCTTTCACACCTTCGGCGCCGCGTCGCACTTCTACTTCGAGCCGCGCTTCGGCCTCGCCCAAGGGATGGACACATGGGACCTCTCCGCGCGCCCCGGCGGCGACGGGCAGGAGACCACCAGCGCCGACCACCGCGTCGCCGACCGCGCCATCGCCCTGCTGCAAGACCCCGCGAACACCCGCGGGAGGTTCTTCCTGTGGGTTCACTTCTTCGACCCCCACAAGCAGTACGTCGACCACCCCGAGCTGCCGCTCTTCGGCCGCGGCGAGCGCGCTCGCTACGACCGCGAGGTGATGTGGTCCGACCGGCAGGTGGGCCGCGTGCTCGACGCCCTCGACGCGCTGCCGGGAGAGGTCTCCGCGCGCACCGCGGTGGTGCTCACGGCCGACCACGGCGAGGCCTTCGCCGAGCACGGGATGTCGTGGCACGGCGTCGAGCTCTGGGAGGAGCTCGTGCGCGTGCCGTGGCTGTTCCGCGTTCCAGGGGTCGCGCCTCGGCACATCTCCACCCCGCGGAGCCAGGTCGACCTCGCGCCCACGCTCTGCGACCTGCTGGGGATCACTGCACCGACGAGCGACGCGCCCGACGCGTTCTCAGGGCAGAGCCTCGCGGGCGAGCTGCGCGGCGCCGAGGCGACGCCGAGGCCCGTGTACATCGAGCTCCCCGAGGGGCCGTACAACTCCCTCCGCCGCTCGGTCATCGACCGCGGGTGGAAGCTCACCGAGCGCGGCGCCCGGCGCTTCGAGCTCTACGACCTCACGACGGACCCGGGGGAGCGCACCAACCTCGCCGCGACGCGGCCCGACGAGCTCGCTCGGATGCGCGCCGTGATGGAGGAGGTGCGAAGTTCTCTTCGCCCCGTCACCGCCGCGCCGCGCCGCTGAGAATGACGCGGGGTGTCGTGTGAGCGCGTATTGACCCGCTCCTCGCGGTGGGCCATGACCGCGGCGCCGCGGCGCTGAAGACACGCGCACCTCGCGGCGGTGAGGTCTTCATGTCGAACGATCGGTATGACTTCTTCAAGGTGATCCAGGACTACCTCGCCGCCGCGGCGCGGGTGGTCGACCTCGACCCGGCGGTGGAGCTCATGCTCTCGCAGCCGAAGAACGAGATCATCGTCCACTTCCCCGTGCGGATGGACAACGGCGAGGTGAAGCTCTTCAAGGGCTACCGCATCCAGCACAGCAACATCCTCGGGCCCTTCAAGGGCGGCATCCGCTACCACGAGAACGTGACCCTCGACGACGTGAAGGCCCTCGCGTCGATGATGACCTGGAAGTGCTCGCTGATGCGCCTGCCCTACGGCGGCGCCAAGGGCGGGATCAAGTTCAACCCGCGGCAGCACTCCAGCGCGGAGCTCCAGCGCATCACCCGCCGCTTCACGCACGCGCTCGGGAGCAACATCGGCCCCGACTACGACATCCCCGCGCCCGACGTCGGCACCAACGCCCAGATGATGGCCTGGGTGATGGACATGTACATGAACACCGTCGGCCACGTGAACAAGCAGGCCAACCGCGGTGTCGTGACGGGCAAGCCCATCAGCGTCGGCGGCACCGTGGGCCGCGAGAAGGCCACCGGGCAGGGCGTCGTGCACTGCATCACCGAGTGGGCGCGCGAGCGGCGCTTCAACCTCGAGGGCAGCCAGTACATCGTGCAGGGCTTCGGCAACGTGGGCTCGCACGCCTCGGTGCTGCTCTCTCGCTTCGGCGCCTCGCTCGTCGCGGTGGGCGACCACTCGGGCTACCTGCGCAGCGCCGAGGGCTTCAACCCGCACAAGCTCTCGGAGTGGGTGCGCCAGCGCGGCTCCATCGCGGGCTACCCCTCGGGGCAGGTGATCTCGCGCGAGGAGTTCTTCGCCACCCGCTGCGACATGTTCATCCCCGCGGCGCTCGAGGGGCAGATCGGCGAGGCCGAGGCGAAGGCCCTCGACGTGAAGATGATCGCCGAGGGCGCCAACGGGCCCGTGACGCCCGAGGGCGAGCGCATCCTGCTCGACAAGGGCATCTCGGTGATCCCCGACGTGCTCGCGAACTCGGGCGGCGTGACCGTCAGCTACTACGAGTGGGTGCAGAACAAGCGCTCGGAGTCGTGGGACCTCGCCGACGTCGACCACCGCCTCGAGGTGGCGATGAAGCGCACGTACGGCGAGGTGAGTGACTTCGCGAGAGAGAACGACGTCGACATGCGCCTCGCGGCCTACGGCATCGCGCTGAAGCGCCTCCAGACGGCGTACCGCGAGCGCGACATCTTCCCCTGAGCCCCGCGCGTCGTTTAGCGTCGAGGGCGTGACGCACGTCGAGGTCGCGCCCTCAGGGACGCTCTCCCCCGGTCAGCCTGAAGCCATCATCGCGTGGTGCGAGTCGCGCTGCTTCACGGGCGTGCTCGACTTCGTCGCCGACGGATCGCTCCGCGAGGTGCCCTTCATCGGCGGCACCGTCGAGGTGATCGCGGGCGCCGAAGACCCGGTGCTGCGCGACCTCGAGCTCTTCCTCTCGCTCACTGAGGGCTCGTACACGCTCACGCAGCGGCTGCCCGCGCTGGAGGGCTCGCGCCCCGCGGGCTCGCTCTCGATCGCGGGCGAGCTCTCTCGGCACGCGCCCTCGTCGCTGATGTCGTGGTGCGAGACCGCGGGCCTCGACGGCCAGCTCACCCTGGAGCGCGCGCCGAAGAAGTGCGTCGCGCGCTACGAGTGCGGCGAGCTCCGCTCGCTCACCATCGACGGCGCGTCGCCCGACAGCGACGTGTCCGAGGTCTTCGGCTGGAGCGAGGGGCGCTGGGTGATCCAGGCGGTGCCGCTGTTCCCGCGGGAGAGCTGGGACCCGTCGATCATCCTCGGGCCGCCGCGCGCGGGCGAGGGCCTCTTGCGCACGGTGGAGTTCGCGCTCGCCGAGATCCTCGACAAGCGCGCGTCGGTGCGCCCGTCGAAGCCGCTGCGCGCGTCGCTGCGGCCGGGCTCTCACGCCGAGGGGGTCGACATCCCGCCGCCGCCGCGGGCGCCGCGGTTCGACCCGCCCGCGGGCAGCGCCGACACGACGGTGAAGGTGTATTTCGTCCAGGCGCGCAACGCCGACGAGGTGCTGGCGCAGGCCGCCGCCGCGAAGTCCGAGGCGAAGGGCGAGGCGAAGGACGACGAGGCCCCCCGCTCGCGCCCCGTGGAGATGGCGCTGTGGGCGGTGTTCGGCGTGTGCGCGACCGTCGCGCTCGCGGGCGTCGTGCAGATGCTCCTGCGGGTGTAGGGCGGCCGCCCACCGCGGCAACGCTTCCGCGCGCGCGCCGTCTCGGTCTCTGACTACCATCGCGACGCAGCACACACGCGCCGACGCGCGAGGAGGTCCCCCGATGCTTTCACGGTTGCCTTCACTCTGTCTCGCCGCGCTCGCGCTGGCGTGGGTCGCGGGCTGTACCGACAGCGCACCCAGCGGCGGTACGTCCGACGCGGCGGTCGACGTCTCCGCCGACCTCGGCGCGGATACCGGCATCGACGCGCCCCCGGTCGACAGCGGGCCTTCCTGCGGCGCGGGGCAGGTCGTCTGCAACGGGAGCTGCGCGTCGATCCAATCGGACAACGAGAACTGCGGCGGCTGCGGTCAGCGCTGCGGCGACGCGCAACGGTGCTCCGCGGGCGCGTGCCGCACGGTGTGCCCCGCGGGCCAGACCACCTGCGCGGCGAGCGCCGCGGGCGACGACGGCGGCGCCACCAACGGAGAGGTCTGCGCCTCGCTGATGACCGACAACGCCAACTGCGGCGCGGGCGGCGTCCGCTGCGCGCCGGGGCAGGTGTGCTCCATGGGCGCGTGCCGGCTCGACTGCGCCTCGACGCTCACCACCTGCGCGGGCGACGGCGGTCCGCGCTGCGCCGACCTCGCGCGCGACCCGAGCGACTGCGGGTCGTGCGGCCACGCGTGCGGCGCGGGCGAGGCCTGCGTGATGGGCTCGTGCGTGACCTCGTGCCCGACGGGGCAGACCGCGTGCGACGGCGCGTGCGTGAACCTCCAGAGCGACGACCTGAACTGCGGCGCGTGCGGCACCCGCTGCCCCTCGGGCCAGTCGTGCACCAACGCGTTCTGCGCGCCCTCGTGCGGCGCGGGCCTCACGGTCTGCGGGATGGGCTGCGCGAACCTCCAGTCTGACAACGCCAACTGCGGCGCGTGCGGCACGGTCTGCCCCGCGGGTCAGGTCTGCTCGCGCGGCGCGTGCGGCGCGACCTGCGCCCCGCCGCTCGTCACCTGCGGCGGAGAAGACGGGGGCGTGGCCCGCTGCGCCGACCTCAACATCGACCCGGCCAACTGCGGCGCCTGCGACAACGCCTGCGCGCTGCCCAACACCGCCACCGCGGGCTGCTCCGCGGGCGCCTGCTCGGTGGTGCGCTGCGCCGAGGGCTTCGGCGACTGCGACGGCGACGCGGCCAACGGGTGCGAGACCGACACCCGCGCGAGCGAGGCCAACTGCGGCGCGTGCGGGCGCGCCTGCGCGCTGCCCAACGTGACCTCGCAGTCGTGCTCGGCGGGCGCGTGCGTGATCCCCGCGGGGGCCTGCGCCGCGGGCTTCGCCGACTGCGACGGCGTCGCGGCCAACGGGTGCGAGACCAGCACCCGCACCGACAACGCCAACTGCGGGATGTGCGGCCGCGCCTGCGCCGCGGGGCAGGTCTGCTCCGAGGGCGCGTGCACCACCACCTGCGGGCCGGGCCTCGCGACCTGCGGCGCGGGCGACACCGCGTTCTGCACCAACACCCAGATCGACCCGACCAACTGCGGAGGCTGCGGCAACGTGTGCGCCCTCCCCTCTGCGGCCACCAACGGATGCGTCGCGGGGGCCTGCACCGTCGTGCGCTGCGCGGCCACCACGGGCGACTGCGACGGCGCGGCGGCCAACGGCTGCGAGACGAACCTCCTCTCCGACGCGGCGAGCTGCGGCGCGTGCGGGCGGGCCTGCGCCCTGCCCAACGCGAGCGCGGCCTGCACCGGCGGCGCGTGCGTGATCGGCGCGTGCAACCCGGGCTTCGCCGACTGCGACGGGATGCCCGCCAACGGCTGCGAGGTCGACACCCGCACCGACAACGCCAACTGCGGCACGTGCCGCACGGTCTGCACCGCGGGGCAGGTGTGCTCGGGGAGCGTCTGCGGCACCACCTGCGCGCCGGGCCTCGCGACCTGCCCCTCCGTGGGCGGCGCGCCGCCGTTCTGCGCGAACACCAACGTCGACCCGGCCAACTGCGGGATGTGCGGGCGCGTGTGCGCGCTGCCCTCGGTGGCCTCGAACGGCTGCGCCGCGGGCGCGTGCACCGTGGTCACGTGCAACGCGGGCACGGGCAACTGCGACGGCGTGGCCGCCAACGGCTGCGAGACGAACCTGCAGACCAGCGGCGCGAACTGCGGCGCGTGCGGGCGGGCCTGCGCCCTGCCCAACGCGAGCGCTTCCTGCGCGGGGGGCGCGTGCGGGGTCACGGCCTGCAACGCGGGCTTCGCCGACTGCGACGGGCTCGACGCCGACGGCTGCGAGGTCGACACGCGCACCGACAACGCCAACTGCGGCGGCTGCGGGCGCGTGTGCGGCGCGGGCCAGGTGTGCTCGAACGGCGCGTGCAGCACGACCTGCGGGGCGGGGCTCACGACCTGCCCGGCGGCGAGCGGCTCGCCCTCGTACTGCGCGAACACCAGCGTCGACCCGGCGAACTGCGGCGCGTGCCGCAACGCGTGCGGGCTCACGCAGGTGGCGGTGAACGGGTGCGTCGCGGGCGCGTGCACGGTGGTGCGCTGCAACGCCGGCCGCGGGGACTGCAACGGCACCGCCACCGACGGCTGCGAGGTGAACACGCAGACGAGCGCGGCGAACTGCGGCGCGTGCGGGCGGGCCTGCGCGCTGCCGCACGTCTCGACGCAGTCGTGCGTGGCGGGGGC
>JAWKRC010000046.1:0-57740 GCA_041389825.1 Polyangiales bacterium
AGCTCACCAGCGCGGCGGTGTACGGGTCCTCGCGCAGCCGCGGGTCGGCGACGACCTCCTCCCAGAGCGCGCGCGCCTGCGGGAAGAGCCTCGCCTTCTCGCACGCGATGGCGGCGTGGGCGGGCCAGCGCGCGCTGCGGTAGTGCTGCGCCGCGAGCGTGGGGTTGTTGTCGAGCTGCGCCGCGCGGCCGAGGTCCCGCGGCTCGTTGCCCGAGAGCTGCGCGAGGCGCGGGGCGTCGCGGAGGTAGAGCCACACCGTGGCCGCGGCGCGGAGCATCCCCGAGAGCTGGAGCGCCGTCGCCAGCGTGCGAAGGAGCTCGTCGTAGTCGCGCTGCTGGACGTGCGTCTGACTCGCGGCGGCCATGAGCAGCGGCACCGCCATGGCCGGGCGGTTCGCGCGCATCTCAGACCTCGCTCGCGCGATGGCCTCCTCGCTCATCAGGGTGCTCACGGAGACTCCGGCGAGGTCGCGTCCTTCGGGGGCCGGGGCGCGAGGCTGTCTCTCCTCGCGTCGCTCGACGCGGCCTCGACGATCGAGAGCGCGCGCGTGGCCCGCTCGCTGCGATCCCGGAGCGCGGCGTCGGTCACCACCTCGTGCAGCGTGAGGAGCGAGAGGTACTCCAGCTCCAGCGCGCCGCGCGAGGGGAGCATGAACACCCCGCAGACCTCGGCGCTCTCCCTCACGCGCCGCATGAGGTCGACGGGCACGTGGCACTCGGCGTGGGTGATGACGTACACGGTGATGGCCGCGCGGTCGCGCACGCGCTCGAGCTCCGACGCGAGCTGAGAGAACACCCGCGCGTAGTTGCGCCCGCGCTCTCCCTTGAAGGCGAGCACGCCCGCGACGTGGAGCGACCCCGCGCCGTGCAGGCCCGAGCGACCCTTCCTCAAGCGCATGGGCTCGTAGAGGCGCGAGTCGAAGAACCTCACGCTGGCCTCGAAGCCGAGGAGGGTCATGCGCTTGGCGAGGGCGATGGCGAGCCCGCGCGCGAAGACGGTGCGGGCGCCGCGCATCGAGGCGCTCGCGTCGACGAGGATCTGAAAGGCCCTGGGCGGAGGGCGGTCCTGCGCCTCGTGGGCGTAGTAGAGCATCTCGTTGTCGAGGAAGCGCTGCTCGAAGAGCTCGTCGTCGTAGGCCATCTCGGTGAGCACGAGCGAGTCCATCGAGCCGTTGGGCATGACGCCCGAGTAGCCGTCGACGGAGAAGACCTGCTGCCCGCCTCCGCGCCGGGTCTCGAGCACGCTCGGCAGGATGTCGAGGGAGAAGTTCACGACGTCGTTGGCCTCGGGCGAGTTGAACACCGCGAGGAGGTCGACGAGCTCGGTCTCGGGCATCGAGCCCTCCTGCCCGACGAGCCCGAGGAGCTCGACGGTGTCGAGGTCGATCTGCTCGATGCCGAGGAGGAGGTGGAGCTTGTGCTGCTCCAGGTGACGGAGGAAATCGAGCTCTCCGCGGCGCTCCACGGCGGCCCACACCTGCGGCAGGAGGAGCTGCGCGCGGGTGAGCGTGTCGGCGTTGAGGGGGACGGTCTCGACCGGGAGCGGGCCTCGCCAGCGGTCGACCACCGAGCCGAGCGCGCGGGTGAGGAGCGTGACGAGCACGCCGTCGTCGACGCGGGATTTGGTGAGCTGCGCGGCGATCTCGGTCTGCGCGACCTCGGCGAGGGTCGCGGCCCAGCCCTGGAGGAGCGCCATCGCGTCTTGCGGCGTGTAGCCCTGGGGGAGCGGCTGCGGGGGCTCGCGCGGCGGGGCGATGTCTCCGTTGGCGCCGATGAGGGCGGCGCCTAGGTCGTGGGCGACGACGAAGGGCACGCGCACCCCGAGGCGCAGGAGGGCGTTGTACCAGGTGAGGGCGCGCATCCCGAGGGCGGCCTCGTTGGCGCCGGCGCAGGAGAGCGCGACGCTGCCGAGGGCGCGAAGCTCCGCGGCGGTCATGCTGGCGAGGTGGGCCATCGGCGCGCGAGGATACACCGCGGGGATGGCGGGACGCGGCGGCTTCGCGGGGAGCGGGCGGAGCGGTCGGGCGGTCGCGGTGGCGGGTCACATGGAGACGTAGCCGATGTTGAAGGACACGCGGAGCGCGCTGTCGCCGCTGCCGGGAGAGATCCCGACCGCGGCCTCTCCGCCGAGGCGGAAGGCCGCGACGCGCCCGGACGGCTGCCGCCCCGCGCCGAGGTTCAGCGCGACGATCATGGGGATCGAGAGGCCGCTCCACCCCTTCGCTCGCGCGCTCGAGTCGCTGTCGAAGGGGAGGTTCAAGAAGCCCGTCCACCCGACGCCGAGCGCGACGGAGTAGAGCGGCGTGGGGCTGTACTCCACCATCGCTTCGAGCGCGCCGGCGGAGAGGAACACGCAGCTCGCCGCGAGGCCGTGCGCGTAGGCCGCGAGCCGGTCGTTGAACTGCACGCCGAGGTCGATCGCGACCCCGGGCCCCGCCACCCAGACGTCGCCCTGGGGGGCAGGGTCGCTGCTGTGCGCGAAGCGGCCGCCCGAGACGGTCCCCGCGACGCCGAAGCGGAGCGGGGGCTCCCGCGGCACGAGGGTCGAGGGGGCAGGTTCGACGCGCGACTGCGCCCACAGCGCCGACGGCGAGAGCAGACACGCGAAGAGGACCCGAGCGAGGAGCGGCGATCGCATCGGAGGATCACCGAGCATCGCGCGTGCCTCGCTCACGCACCGCGCGCGACGGGGTGCGTCGATCCAGCGAGCGAGACGTCGACGACCCGCGAGAGACGACGACGTCACTCTCCGCGATCGGTCGCGCGGGGCGGGCTCGGTAGGCGCGGCGCGGGACTCGGCGACGATGCCGATGCCCCGACGTCCAGGACACGTCGCCCGCGGTGGTGAGTCGGCAGGCGAGGTTGGATGCGCCCACCCCTTTCAACGTGTCTTGGAAGAGCCCTTTTTCGCCGGTCTCCCCTTGGCTTCGTCGAGGAGCTTCTTGGTGGAGACGTGGGGCTCTCCCTTGAAGCGCGTTCGAGGCGGCACGGGCGTCTTGGTCTTGCGGGGGTGCTTGAGCAGTCGTCGCAGGTCGATCCGCGCGGCGATGGCCTTGAGCAAGGCGGCGGCTTGATACAGCGGCATCGACTGCCAGGGGTGCCAGTCCTCGGGCTCGACCAGGTCATCGATGGCCCCCACCGCGTCGCGACCGTACTGGGCGATGTAGTAGCCGGAGACCTGCTCCTGCACCACGGCCTCGCCGTGCGTCGCGCGCAGCGCCCCCAGCAGCGTCGTCATGGCGTTGTAGGCCATCACCGACACGCTGAACCCCAGAAGCGCCGCGCGCGGATAGCCCAGGGGCGCGATCTCCGACTGCAGCCAGCGGGCGAGGTCCGAGAACGCGGACTCGATCGTCCATCGGCCGGCATACAGGCGCGCGATCGTCTCGGCCGACACCGTCGGAGGCAGCGTCGTCAGGATGTGCAGCTCGGCGTCCTGGTCGCGCGTGGGCTTGTCGAGCACCACCGTCACTCGCCGCAGCGCATGCGTGTTGCCCTCGAAGGTGATCGTCACCGCCTGCTCGAACAGTTCGCCCGTCTCGCAGCGGCCCTTGGCCACCCGCGGCCCGGTGACCTCGACGGGCAGGTTGGCGTGCTGGCGGATCACCAAGGCCGCCCCGCGTGCGATCAGCCCCGAGAGGATGGCCTGCGTGCAGAAGTTGCGGTCGGCCACCCAGCACTCGCCCGGCTTCACCAGGGCGAGCAGCCGGTCGGTGAGCGAGCGCTCCTGGGCGTGGCCGTCCTCACACAGCACCAGCTCGGACACCATCTGCGCGGCCACGTCGAAGACCGCCAGGGCGAGCCCCGGCAACGGCCCTGCGGCCACGCCCCACAGCGCCTGGAGCCTGCGCTCGGTGGCCGCGAGGTGGTTGCCGTCGACCACGCGCAATCGCCACCCCGCCAGGGGCTCGGCGCGCAGGCCGCCCATCTCGACGAGCAGGGCGCGTCCCTGGTCGTAGGCGCGGCGCACCAGGGCCTCGCTGGGTCCCGCGTCGCTGCGGTTGAGCTTGTTGTAGACGGCTGTGAACGACGCGCCGAGGGCGTCGCCGCGGGCCTGCAGCGCGGCGTGCACGGAGTCGACCTTGCGGGTGACGACGGCGAGCATGACCTCGACGACCGTCGCGAAGAGCACCTTGCGCGTGTACTGCTGGTCGCGGTGCGCCTCGAACAGCGCGTTGAGCGCGGCGGGCTCGAACAGCCGTTCGAAGACCAGGCGAAGGCTGGCGGCCAGGGGGTTCTTCTGCGCGAAGCGCTCCAAAAGGTACGCGCCGATCGACGGGGGTTGGGCTTCCACGACGACGCGGATACAACCGGCGGAGCTCCGAGAGAACTACGCCGTCACACGAAAAACGCCGCTGCCCTCGCGCCGTCAACCGACGAGGATGAGGGCGGGCGTGTGCCATGAGATGACGGTCATCCGACACACGTTGAAAGGGGTGCCCGCTGGACCCAAAGGGGGACGACCGAGGCGCCGCGCCCCAGGATGACCGTGATCGGAGCCGCGGCGTGCGTGCTTGAAGACGAGTATCGGCGAGTTTTTCATGGCCTCTGTCGCCGCTCGGTCGTGAGCGCCGGCGTGGGTGTTCGACGCTCTACCGAGCGCCGACGCGAGGTCCTGCTCTGAAGGGAGACCGCATGCTCCATCCGCTTCGAACCGGCCTGTTCTGCATCTCTCTCGGCCTGCTCTCAGCCTGTGACTCGGGCACCACCTCGGGCGCCGACGCGAGCGCCGCGGACGCGCCCGCGACGGACACCGCCGCCGTGGACGCCCCCGTGACCGACAGCGGCCCCTCGCCCGTCGGCACCCTCGCGGACGAGGCAGTGTCCACCTGCGTGTGGACTACGGCTTGTCTGAACACCGAGGACAGCTTCGGCGGCGCCGCGCCCAACACCAACGTCGGATCGTGCATCGCCACGTTCATCGCGCAGCACACGTCGTCTCCCGGGATGCGAGAGCCCTGGGACGACTTCAGGGCCTGCGTGTCCGCGGGGCCGCGCGACTGCGAGGCCTTCCGTCGCTGCCTGCTCGCGCGCAGCGCCATCTGTGAGCTCCCCCGCGCGTCGGGGGAGATGCAGGATTGGATCGAAGGCGGGCTCTGCGCCGACGGCACGCGGAGCTGCACGGACCTCGCGTGCATCGCGCCCCCGTGCTCGACCGCGCAGCCGACGTGCACGACCGACGGCACGCGCGTCGACGAATGCGCGGGGATGGTCGGTCGAAGGGTGCCGTGCAGCCGGTCGGGGTTCCCGGGCGGGTGCGTCTCCTTCGGAGGGACGGACCAGTGCGTCGCCGGCGCGATCAGTACATGTACGGGCGGGCCGTCGATCCGCTGCGACGGCACCGTCGCGGTGCGCTGCGCGGGCGGCGTCGAGGCGCGGCTCGACTGCGCGCTCTTCGGTCAGACCTGCGCGGCCTCGACGGGCTGTGTGACCGGGACGGCGTGCACGTACATGGACGACGCCTGCAACGGCGACACGCTCCGCACCTGCTTCGGCGGCGTGGTCAGGAACGTCGACTGCGCGGCGCTCGGAGGGACCTGCGGCCGCGTGCGCGGCGCGCGGGAGGCCTGCGTGCTCCCGGAGGGCAGCCCCGTCGACGCCGGGGTCGACGCGGGCATCGACGCCTCCGCCGACGTGACGACCGTAGACGCGCCGACCGCCGACGTGACGACCGCGGACGTCGCCGCGGACACCCCGCCCGTCGACGTGCCGACCGACACGACCGTGACCGACGCGGGGAGCCTGGTCGACGCGGGACCCGAGGCCGGCGCCGTCGACGCCACCGCCGACGCGTCGGCGCCCTGCAACGCGGTCACGCTCCAGTCGTCGGGCGTCACGCCGACGCGCGTCGCGGGGCTCGCTCCCACGCCCGCCGGCGGCACGATCGCGAACGGCACGTATCACCTCTCGGGGTGGGTGCTCTACGACGGCGCGCTCGACGACACGATCGCGCGACGCGAGACGCTGGTGATCCTCGGGGCCCGGCTAGAGTCGGCGCGAGACTACTCGCTCGCCGGCGGAGAGAACCCCTCGCGGTTGAACCTCGACGCGACCACCATGGGGACAACCCTGGCGCTCATCGGCTTCTGCCCCGCGGGCGGCGGCCGGTTCACCGTGGGCTACACCGCGACGGCGACGACGCTGACCCTCCACCAGACGAACCGGTTGCAGGTCTACACCCGGCAGTGATCCCCCGCGCGACGCCGACGCCGTTGTCGGCGTGCGCGCGCGCGGCAGAGCCGGGCTTCGTCGGGTCGCCGCGCCCGCTCCCTCATCGCCGCGCTCCAGCGCGGGGTGCGCGTCTCCAACACCCGAAATCGACGTCGCCCGATCGCGGAAGGAGGGTCTCTCGTCTCCTCCGCGATCGGACGGTGCGTCGCTGGCGCTGCGGTCAGGCCTTGGGCTTGTCGCCCGCGGCGGGCGCGGTCGCCCTCGCGGCGGCGGTGGCGGCCTCGCACTGGCGGCGGTGGCGCTCCATGCCCTCGGCGATGGTCTCGCTGCGGCGCGAGGCGTACGCGAGGGAGAGCGGGTAGCGACGCGCGACCGCCGGGTCGTCGACGCTGTCGAAGCGCACGCGCTCGGCCGCGCGGCGCACCATGCGGCTGAGGTCCGAGAGGGCGACCTCGCGCTGCGGCTTCGGGGTTGAAGATCATCGCGGGTGCCCCTGGAGGTGGTCGCAGACCGGGCGCCTGGGCGAAGCGCCGCGCGGCCGAGTCAGCGCGCGCGGGCTGCGGGGAGGTACTCCGAGGCGCGGGCCGCGACGGCGCGGGCGAGGATGGCGTCGCCGGAGTCGTTCACGTGGCAGCAGTCGTCGCGCCACACCGCCTGGGCTTCGGCGTCGAAGACGTCGGTGAGCGACGCGACGGGCAGCCCGGCGGCGCGCAAGCGGGTGACCTCGCGCTCGAGGGCGTCGTAGCGCGCTGGCACGGCGCGGTACTCGTCCCCGTCGCGCAGGCAGCACGAGCGCTCGGCCTCGGTGAAGCGCCGCGCGCTGCGAGCCCGCTGGTTCGGCTGGAGGAGGAACACCGCGGAGACGTCCCACCCTCGCGCGAGGGCGTGGGTCGCCTCGACGCAGGCGCCCCAGCGACGCGCGAGCTCGTCGGGCGAAGACGCGTTGGGCGCTGAGCGCGAGGGCTCGGGCACGCCCGGCGGCGCGCGAAACCCGTTGAGCACGTCGCTCGTCGCGGCGACGTTCGCCCGGTAGCGCGCGATCTGCGACAGGGCCGACCAGGGCCACACCCGTACGCTGTCGAAGAGGTCGACGTAGCGGCGCACCGCGTCGACCACAGGCGCGGCGAGCTCCCCCGACGGGCGCGCGCCGCGAGCTCGCCAGAAGCCCGCCGCGGCGTCGCACCCGTAGCCGCCGTGGAAGACCTCGTTGAAGCCATCGAGCACCACCGCCGCGTCGATCCGGTGGTGAGACACCCCGACGAGGTTGAGCTGCGACGGCTGCGCTCCGCCGGGCACCGCGAGATTCAGCACCTCGACGCGGCGCTGGCCCACCCGAGGCGCGAGCGCGGCAGCGATCTCGCGGGGGCCGTCGGTGCGACCGAGCTGGTCGGCGACGGAGCCTCCGAGGATCGCGACGACGTATCGGTCGGTGTGGGGTCGGTCGGGGGTGCTCCACCCGGGGCGCGCGTAGGGGCGGTCGAGGAGCATCCGGGCCGAGGGCGCCACGCTCGCGAGCGCCCGCGGGTCGGGAAGCACCCCCGCCGCGCGGAGCGCGACGGCGGAGAGGGCGTCGACGGCCGCGACCGCGACGAGCGCCGAGGCCACCCGGGCCGCCCAACGAGCGACGGTCGCCCCACGGCTCATCGCGCGGCCCGCCGCGTCACGGTGAACATCGGCGCCTCGACGCAGGGGTCGTGCGCCTCCGTCGCGCGCGCATCGCCCACCGTCGCCCCGGGTGGGTGGCCGTCCCCGCGGGAGCGTCCTGGCGGCGCGTCGGACGTTCGCATCGCGCGCATCGTACACGCCCCGGCGCGGCTCACGCCTCGGCCGGCGGCGTTTGGACTCCTGATCCGCGGGCGCCCTCCGCGGTCTTCGAGGGCCGTCGCGCTACGGGGCGGCGTGCTCCTGCGCGAGCTGGTACGGGCCGCGATACTGGTTGCTGAGCCCCTCGATGGTCGCGGCGGCGTCGGTGCTCAGGACGATCGTGCTGTCGGGCCCCCCCAAGGCGCGAGCGAGGTCGTAGCGCCGCAGGAACGACGAGTACTCGATCCCCGGCGGCGCCATCATGCCGTAGAGCTCCGCGAGGGAGCGCGTGGGCAGCGATGACCAGAGCGCGCGGTACCAGTCGAGCGGCTCCGTCAGGGAGAACCCGAGGATCACGGCGACGAGGCCTCGCCCGTCGCCGAAGCCCCCGTGCGCGTGAATCCAGAGGAAGTCTTCCAGGTCGGGCCACTGGAGCGCGCAGTCGGTGACGGTGAAGTACACCCACGCGTTGGCGAGGGGCAGCCCGAGCGGGCCTCCCGCGTAGAGGGCGGTCTCGCCGGCGCTGATCCAAAGCGGCTCGCCGCCCTCGCTCGGGAAGGAGAACGTCGGCGCGCCACGCGGCGCGTCGAACCAGGCCGACGCGCGCGCGCCCACGGTCACGCCGCTCGCCGTCATCGGTGCGTCGAAGGGGTTGTAGCCCTCGAAGCGAGCGCCGCGGCCGGGCGCGAGCGGCAGCGCGAGAGGGATGTCGAGGGCGCCGCGCGGGCCCCGCGGGTCGAGCGCGAATTGCCGGATCACGCGCCAGTCGAGCTCGTGCAGCCCGTCGGGGAGGGAGAGAACGTCGACGACGCCGAAGTCGGCGCGCGAGTTGGAGCGCAGGGGCCCGAGGGTCACGGCGGTCGCGGCCGGTGAAGGGTAGACGCGCAGGCCCTGACGGCACCCGACGACGAGCGCGTCGGCGTGGACTTCGACGGCCGTGGCCATGCAGCTCGTGTCGAATCGGTCGACCCGCCCCGCGTCGAGGCGGACGCGCGCGACGCCTCGCGAACCCATCGCGACCCAGAGCTCGCCGTCGCGCATCCGCGCGTTGAGGGCTGGGCCGGGGAGAGGAATGATCGCCTCGTCTCCGCTGTCGCGGAAGAATCTCAGCCCGCGGTGACGGTCGAAGCCGATGACCCCGCCGGGGACCTCGACCACGCCTACGAAGGTGCCCTCTGCCACGAGCGACTCCTCGCCGAGCGCTCCGTCGCTCGCGATGGCGCGTCGCAGCAGGCCGCGCTCGACGGCCGCGAGGTAGAGCCACGGGCCGTGCCGCGCCACGCCCCTGAAGCCCGCCCGCTGCGTACCCGGGATCGAGGCGCGCAGGGCCCCCGTGTTGGCGTCGAACACCGTGAGCGTCGACGACATCAACCCGGCGCAGTACGCGGTCGCGCTCGGCGGGTGGAGCGTGACCTGGTTGCAGAACACGAGCTGCGTCGGAGGGGTCGTCCGGTCGGTGTGGAACGTGAGGGTCCACCCCGACGGCCCGCGGTCGTAGCGCAGGAGGCCGCCGTAGGAGTCGGCCACGAAGAGCGCGCTGGGGAACTCAGGGACCGCCAGGAGCTGTGACCCGTGCGGCGTGCCCGCGCGATCGTTCGGGAGCTCGAACGAGTTCAACCGCCGCAGCACCGGCCCCGGCCAGCTCCCCGCGTCGGTGGCGCCCGCGTCGGTGGCACCCGCGTCGGGGAGGCCCGCGTCAGGGAGGCCCGCGTCAGGGAGGCTCGCGTCGGGGAGGCCCGCGTCAGGGAGGCCCGCGTCGGGGAGGCTCGCGTCGGTGCGCTGCCCCGCGAACGCATCGGTGTGGCCCCCAGCGTCTGACGGGGGCTGTACGCCCGCGTCGAAGATGGCGGGCAGTTCAGCTGACGCGTCAGCACAGCCTCCCGCGAGAGCCGCGGCGACGAGCGCGAGAGGCAGACGCACGCCGCGAACGTATCTCACCGCTGAATCTCGCGGCAATCGCGCCTGGACGCCGTGACTGATCCTCGCCGCGTCCGTCTGCGCGCGGCGCACCGCGCTCGGACCTCTACTCCAGCGGCCCCAGCGACGTCGTCATCCACGCGCCTCCGTCGGCCACCACCGTCGTCCAGAACATCCAGATCGCGAAGTGTTCGACGGGCGCGCCACGGCGGCACCGACGCTCGGGGTCGTCGACGCTGTCGAAGCGCACGCGCTCGGCGGCGCGGGCGCGTCGCTTTTCCTGTAAGGATCCGGCGCGTCGGCCCTCTGTCACGGGCCGAGATGGCCGCGTTGCCCGATCACCTCGACGAGACCGCGCCCCGCGCTGCCGAGGCCGCAGCCGTCGACCTCGCGACGGTGCTGTCCGTCTACGGGAGCAGCCTGCGGCGCGTGGCGGCGACCTACGCCCGCAGCGCCGACCAGCGCGCCGACCTCTCGCAGGAGATCGCCCTCGCCCTCTGCCGCGCGCTGCCGCGGTTCCGCGGGGAGAGCAGCCTGCGCACCTTCGCGCTGCGCGTCGCGCACAACGCCGCCCTCGCCGCCGCGACGCGGCAGCGCGCCCACGACCTCCGCGTCGACCCCGCGCGGGGCGTCGGAGAGATCCCGACCGAGGCGCAGGACCCGGAGCGCTCCCTCGACGCCGCGCGCAGGCGGCGGCGCTTCTTCGAGGCGCTGCACGCGCTGCCCATCGCGCACCGGCAGGTGCTCACGCTGGCGCTCGAGGGGCTCTCGCACGACGAGATCGGCGAGGTGCTCGGCGCGACCCCCAACGCCGTCGGCGTGCGCCTGCACCGCGCCCGTCAGGCGCTCCGCGAGCGCCTCGGAGGCGACCCATGACGACCCCGCGAGACCCCGACGAGTGGCAGGACTGGCAGGACGATTTCCTCGGCGTCGAGGCGACGCCGCGGGCGCTCCCCGACGCGGCCGCGCTCTCCGCGCAGGTGCGGCGCGAGACGCGACGGCTGTGGGTGGGGATGGCCGTCGAGGTCGCCGCCGCGGGGTCCGTCTGCGTGCTCTGGGGGGCGCTCCTCGCGCGGCGCGCGACCTGGGCGCTCCTCCCCATGGCCTGCGTGTCGACCGCGGGGATGGTCGCGTGGGTGGGTTACCTCGCCTTCGTCTACCGAGGGCAGTGGGCGCCCCGCGGTGACACGGTGCGCGCGCACCTCGCCGCGACGCTCGCGCGGCGGCAGGCCGAGGCGCGGTGGTTCTCCTTCGCCCTCGCGTGGACGGCGGTGATGGCCCTCGCGGTGGCCCTGTGGGCGCCGGTGATGATCCGCGCGCGCTGGGCGCTCTACAGCGCCGAGCCGTGGCGCGCGGCGGTGGGCTTCGGCGTCGCGGCGGCGATCCTCGCGGCGACGATGGCGCACTACGCCCGACGTCGACGTCGCGCGTTGCGCGAGGCGCGCGCGTGGCAGGCGCTGTGGGAGGAGGCCGAGGCCCGCTGAGCACCCCATCGCGGCGTCGGGTGTCGACGGCGCAGCGCCGCCTCCACCGCGGGAGGAGGGAATCCCATGCGCGGAGCGTCGCGCACTACGGGCGTGAGCGGCGCGAGGGCCCGAGCGCGGCCGCGCGCATCAGGGCCGCCACGTCTTCGTCGCCGCGCGCTCCCCGAGCGATCAGCGCTGACTCGACGCGACGTCGGTCTCCTTCGTCGCGGTTCTGGCTCAGCTTGAAGCGGCCCTCGACGCGGTCGACCTCGACGCGAAACGCCACGACGCCGCGCCCCATCGCGGCGAGCGCCTCGGCGTCGAGCCACGACGCGCGCCACGCGTCCGTGCCGGCGCCCTCGCCCTCGAAGCGCTGTGCGAGAGCGTCGAGGTGCGAGCGCGCCTCGTCGCCGTCCATGGCCGAGAGCCGGCCCCACGCACGGACCACGGCGTAGTTCCAGGTCGGCACCTGCTCCCGGGGGCGCGCGTACCACCGCGGCGAGACGTAGGCGTCGGGCCCCTGAAAGAGCGCCGTCACCGCCGCGCCGGCGACCGCGTACGGCGCCAGGGGGTTGCCCCGCGCGACGTGGCCCTCCAGCGAGTCACCGCGGAGGATCAGCGGCGCGTGCGCGATCACGGGCTCTGCGCCGTCGACGACGACGAGGCACGCGAGCGGGTGCGCCTCGACCAGGGCCCAGAGCGCGTCGCGTTCGGTCACGCGGAAGACGTCGCCGTAGCTCATCCCCTCGGAGTACACCGCGCCCCGCGCGACGGCGCGGTGTATCGTCGTCGGCGCGATGTCCCGCGTCGCGCCGACGCCCTCCATGGGGCTCCCCTCCGCGGTGTGGGAGCTCACGCTCCGCTGCGACCTCGCCTGCCGACGCTGCGGCCCCCGCGCGGGGGACCGCTACGGCGCGCGTGACCTGCGCCGCGCGGCCCGCCTCTCCCTGAGTCACGGGGCGTCACGGTGAGCGCGGGCGTCGAGGTCTTCGACGGCGTCGCGTCGGTCGTCACGGGCGACGTGCTCATCGCGCTGTGGCAGGCGCCCGCTCGCGCGGCGCGCATCCGGCACATCACCGCGGTCACCGAGCGCATGCTCCGCGCGCGGGAGGGGACCATCGCGGGGTGCCAGTTCCTGCTGCCGAGCGCGAGCCCGCCGCGCTTGCAAGAGCGGTCCGACATCGGCGCGGGCATCGACGTCGTGCTGCCGCGGTCGCGCCGGCTGGTGACGGTGCCCCTCGGCGACGCCGCGTGGCAGTCGGTGGTGCGCGGGGTGATGAAGGCCGGGCTGTTCCTGATCGGGCAGTCGTCGCGGGTGAAGGTCGCGGCGAACGCGGGCGAGGCCTTCGCGCTGCTCGGCGAGGTGGCGACGTCCGACACGCCCGACGCCGCGGTGATGGCCCGCGCGCTCGACGCGCTTCACGAGGCGCTGAGGGTTCCGACGGGCTCTTGACGGGGCGCCCCGAGCGCGGTGCCGAAGAGGCGATCGAAGAAGGCCGAGTTGAGCCCGTAGTCGCCGCGGGCGCCCGCGTGGTGGCGCGCGTGACGGCGCGCTGGGCCCAGCACGAAGCGCCAGCGCGTGGCGGCGAGGCGGCCGACGTCGAGGTGCGAGGCCACGTTGAGCGCGTAGGCGCCCGCGAAGACGAGCGCGAGCGTCTCGACGGAGACGACCCCGAAGCGGCGTGAGGCCAGCGCGAGCGGGAGGTAGAAGCCGCTGGAGAGCGCGACGGTCTCGAGCGCGCCGAAGCAGAGCGAGGGGTGCAGGCCCGCGGAGGCGTGGTGCGGGCGGTGGATCGCGTAGAGCGCGCGCGTGTGCATCAGTCGGTGGCCCAGGTAGAACCAGAGCTCCCACCAGACGAAGCCCGCCGCGAGGGTGACGAGGGTGCCCACCGCGGAGAAGCGCGAGAGGCGCACGACGCCGAGCTCGAGCGCGGCGGTGAGCATGAGCGCCTCGGCGGCGATGAACTCGGCGAGGTAGCGGAGCGCTCCGCGGCCCAGCGCGCGCGCGCGGAGGTCGACGAGGCCGACGAGGGCGAAGGCGCCGAGGATGACGGCGTGCCCGAGGAGGAAGCACGCGGCGACGAGCGCGAAGGTGTGGAGCGGGCCGGGCATGGATGCGGCGCCGGCACTCTAGGGCAATCGACGGCCGAACGGACACGGCGGGGCGGGGGGTCGGCGCTGGGATCCCTCGCGGAGTCGTCAGGTCGTAGGAGGATCGTTCGGCGCCGCCGCGCCTTTACCCCGGTCAAACGGTAATCGTTCACGGGCTTGTTTGAAGACAACCCCCACCCGGCCCGTGACCGCGGGGCGGGGCGGAGTCGACAGAACATCCAGATCGCGAAGCGTTGCGCGAAGGGGTTGCGGGGGGTGAAGCCAGAAAGCGGCTGGATTCCCTCATCCCTCATCCACCCACTCGTCTTCATCCTCCTCGTCGCCCGTCGCTCACCCCCGCTTGCGATACACCAACCGCGTGATCGGCAATCCATCCTCGATCGCGCGCTTCTCTCGGTTCGACCGTGACGGCGCGAAGGGGCTCTCGGGCGCGCCCTCTCCCTCGTAGCCGCGCTCCAGCGCGGGGTGCGCGTCGAGGCGCTCGCGGTACTGCGCCGCCCGCTCCTCCACGTCGGTCTGCACCAGGAGCACCGCGCCCGGCGCCAGCAACCTCGCGAGGCCGTCGACGAACGAATCCTGCACCACCAGCCGCTTCGCGTGGCGCTTCTTCCACCACGGATCGGGGAAGTGCACCGCCGCCATCGCCACGCACCCATCCGGCCCCACCCGCGGGAGCACCGCGCCGGCGTCCTCCGCGAAGCAGCGCGCGTTGGTGAGCTTTCGCTGCGTGAACCTCTCGTCGAGCACCGTCGCCCACTTGCGGCGGATCTCCATCGCGATCACCCGATGACCGGGGTTCCGCTCGGCGTAGTCGAGCGTGAACATCCCGCGGCCCGGGCCGATCTCCAGCATCAACGGCCCGCGGCCCGGCACGATCGCGTTGAGGTCGATGGGCCCCTCCAGCGGGAGCCTCGGCGCGTGGTCGTAGCGGGGGTTGTGCATCGCGGTCGCTCGTGGCGCGGCGTGGTACCGTGCGCGACCCCGCGCGCGCAACAGCGTCGCCGCCACGAAATCGCAGTGAGCACCGCAGCCCCCTCGCCCTCCGCCCTCATCGTCGAACGCGAGCGCATGGCCTACATGCTCGCGGTGATCTCGGGGCTCTTGTACTTCCTCGGCTTCGCGAGCTTCGAGGTCTACCCCTTCGCCTTCGTGTCGCTCGCGCCGATGCTCGTCGCGCTCCGCGGCCGAACGGGCGTGAAGGCCCTGCGCCTCGGGTGGCTCATGGGCTTCGTCGCCATGGCCGGCGGCTTCTACTGGATCGTCGGGATGCTCAAGACCTTCTCGGGCTTTCCGATGGTGCTGTGCATCTTGTTCGCGTCGCTGTTGTGGATCGGCCAGGGCCTGCTCTTCGGCGTGCTCGCGCTGGTGATCTCTCGCCTCGACGCGCGCGGCGTGCCCCGGCTCGTCTCGGTCCCGCTCGCGCTCGCGGGCACCGAGATGGTCTTCCCGGTGCTCTTCCCCTGGTACACCGCGAACTCGCTGCACGACCTCCCGGTGCTCATCCAGACGGCGGACCTCGGCGGCGTGCTGCTGGTCTCGGCCGCGCTGGGCCTCGGTCACGCCGCGCTCGACGAGGCCTTCGCGCGTCGCGGTCGGTGGCCGCAGCGCTTGAAGCCCCTCGCGGCGCCGATGGTGTTCTGGGCGCTCGCGATCCCCTACGGCGCGTGGCGCATCGGGCAGGTCGACGCCGACGCGCGCGTCCGCCCCACGCTCCGCGTCGGGATCGTGCAGCAGAACCTCGGGCTGATGGAGAAGCGCTTCGACCCCTACCTCGCGCTGGAGCGCCACCTCGCGGCGTCGCGCGAGCTCGAAGCCCGCGGGGTCGACCTCCTCGTGTGGAGCGAGAGCGCGCTCGCCTTCCGCATCCCCGAGGGGGTGCAGAACATCCGCGACGCCATTCCCCCGTGGGACCTGCGCACGCCCACGCTCTTCGGCGCGCTCTCGGTGCGCGGAGAAGACTCGCAGGGGCGGCCGCGGCTCTACAACACGGCCTTCATGACCGACGCGCAGGGCAACCTCCGCGGGCACTACGACAAGGTCTATCTCCTGGCCTTCGGGGAGTACATCCCGTTTGGAGAGACCTTCCCGCAGCTCTACGGCGTCTCGCGCAACAGCGGTCACTTCACGCGCGGCAGCACCTTCCGCGCGCTGCCCGTGCCCGGCGGAACCGTCGCCCCGCTCATCTGCTACGAGGACATCCTCCCGCGATTCGTGCGGGATTTTCAGCGCCGCGCGAACCCCGACCTCCTCGCGGTGATCCTGAACGACGCGTGGTTCGGCGACACCGCCGAGCCGTGGATCCACAACGCGCTCGCGCGCTTTCGCGCGGTGGAGCAGCGGCGCGACCTCGTGCGCGCGGCGAACTCCGGCGTGTCGTCGATCATCGACGCCGCGGGCCGGCACGTCGCGCACGGCGGCACGTTCCGACGCGAGAACGTGGTGGGCACGGTGCACCTGCGTCAGGGCCGCACGGTCTACTACTACACCGGCGATTGGATCGGCTGGGCGGGCGTAGCCCTCGCGCTCACCTCCTCCTCCCGCGCCGCGCGCGGCCGAGGTCGAGCCCGACCGGTGCAGCCCGCCGACGACACTGCGGCGTAGCGACGACTGCGGCGCGAGAGGGGGCGCGGGTCGGTGGCCTCGCCCCCGACCCTCTCGCGCATGCCGTAGAGGGCGGTGGCCTCACCTCGACCCCTCTCCCGCATGCGGGAGAGGGGCTGTCTGCACCGAAAACTGCAACGACCCTTCGCGCTGTGAGTGCGTGTGACGTTGGCTGCGGGCGGGGGATGGGGGAGCGCGCTCACTGCCATGCACCCACGCCACATCACCCAGTAGGGTCAGGGCAGTTTTCGGTGTACTCGGCTCCCCTCTCCCGTATGCGGGAGAGGGTCGGGGGGGGCGCCCCCCCCCCCCCCGACCCGCCGCCCTGGCACGCGACCCGCTGTACGCTCGCGCCATGCACCGCGTGCTCTCTCTCGGCGCCGTCGGCGCGCTCCTCGCCGCGTGCGGCTCCACCGCCGTCACTCCGCCCGTCACCGACGCCTCCACCGACACACCCGCCGTCGACGTACCCATCACCGACGCGCCCACCGACGACGTCCCCGTCGGCGACGCTCCGAGCGGGTGTACGGGTGAGCCGGCGAACGCGCCCGGCCTCGCCGCCACCGACCGCGGAACCGTCCGCGGGACCGTGCAGGGTGACCTCGCCGTCTACCGCGGCGTCCCCTACGCCGCGCCGCCCGTCGGAGACCTCCGCTTCCGCCCGCCCGCCCCCGCGGCCTGCTTCACCGGCACATTCTCCGCCGCGGACTTCGGCGCGCGCTGCCCCCAGCTCGACGAGTCGGGCGCGCCCACCGGCGCCGAAGACTGCCTCTCGCTCAACGTCTGGGGCCCTGCCTCCCCGGGCTCCGACCGCCGGCCCGTCATGGTCTTCATCCACGGCGGCGGGAACAACCAGGGCGCCTCCGACCTCGTCGTCGGCACCACCCTCCTCTACGACGGAACCGCCCTCGCGAACCGCGGCAACGTCGTCGTCACGATCAACTACCGCCTGGGCGCGCTGGGCTTCCTCGCGCACCCGCGCCTCGACGCCGAGTCGAGCACCAACACCTCGGGCAACTGGGCGCTCCTCGACCAGGTCGCCGCGCTCCAGTGGGTGCAGCGCAACATCGCCGCCTTCGGCGGAGACCCCTCGCGCGTCACCCTCTTCGGCGAGTCGGCGGGCGGCGCGAACGTGTGCTCGCTCATCGCGTCTCCCCTCGCGAGCGGGCTCTTCCAGCGCGCCATCATCGAGAGCGGAGGCTGCGTCGCCGCCCCCCGCGCCGCCGCCGTCGCCGTCGCCGAGCAGCTCATCACCGCCGCGGGCTGCAACGCCATGCCCGACCCCGTCGCGTGCCTGCGCGCGAAGTCCCCTGAAGAGATCCTCCGCGCCCTGCCCGCCACCGTCGACGGGCTGACCTCTCCGCCCTTCAACACCCTCGTCGACGGGGCCGTCCTGCCCGCGCCTCCCGCGGAGCTTATCGCCATGGGCCGCCACAACGCCGTGCCGCTCATCGTCGGCACCAACAGCGACGAGACCTCGCGGATGATCCCCGGGCCCCTGATGGTGCCCACCGCGACCGCGTACGAAGCCGCCGCGCGGAGGTTCCTCACGCAGGCCGGCGCCAACGCCACGCAGACCGAGGCCATCCTCCGCGCGTGGCCCGCGAGCGACTTCAGCTCCCCGTGGCACGCCCTCGTCGCGCTCACCACCGACCTGCGCTGGACCTGCCCCGCCCGCGCCATGCTCCGCGCCGTGCGCGCCGCGCAGGCGCCCCTCGCGTGGCGCTACTACTTCACCCGCGGCCTCGACCCGGCGAGCGCGCCCCTGCTCTCGCGCTACGGCGCCTCGCACGCGCTCGAGCTCCCCTACGTCTTCGGCACCCTCACCGCCGGCGGCTACAACCCCACCGCCGCCGACGCGCAGGTCTCCGACACGCTCCAGACGCTCTGGTCGCGCTTCGCCGCCACGGGAGACCCCAACCCCATGGGCACCCTCCTCTGGCCCGCCTTCGACCCCACCGCCGACACGCACCTCCGCGTCGACGCGCCCACCGCCGTCGGCATGGGCGTGCGCACCGCCCGCTGCGACGCCCTCGCCGCCGCCCTCCGCTGAGCGCCTACCGCCCTCGCCCGCTCTCGCGCTTCTGCGCGTACATCGCCGCGTCGGCCTCGGCCAACATCGCCGGCAGCCCGTCGGGCGTCGCCGGGTCGTAGCGCGACACCCCCACGCTGAGCTCGACCCGGTAGGCCCGGCCCGCGGTCTCGTTGTGCGCGTCGACGTGGGCCCGCAGCCGCGTGAGCATCGGCGTCGCGTCGGGCGCCGTGTCGCCCGTGGTGAGCACCACGAACTCGTCGCCCCCGAGCCGAGCCACGATGTCGGATTCACGAAACGTACGTCGTAGGATCGCCGCCGCGTCGCGCAGCGCCCGGTCGCCCTCCTCGTGGCCGAGGCGGTCGTTGATGGGCTTCATCCCGTTGAGGTCGACGAAGAACAGCAGCGCGCCCTCGCGCTGCCGCGCGGCCACCGTGAGGCGCTGCTCGCCGAGGGCCATGAAGCCCCGGCGGTTGTAGAGCCCCGTGAGCTCGTCCCTCACCGAGAGGGAGCGCACCTCGGCGTCGTGGCGCTCGCGCTCGACCACGCGCCCGAGCTGCGTGCCCACGCTCGACATCACCTCGGCCACCGCCGGGTCGGGGGCCGCCGGGCGCGGGGTGAAGAACTCCAGCACCGCCACCACCTCGCGGCCCACCAGCACCGGGAACGCGAAGCCGCTGCGCAGCCCCACGGCCCGCGCCACCCGGGCCCGGGTGAAGGCCGGGTCGACCTGCACGTCCTCGATCCACGCGGGCTGGCCCGTCGCGAAGGCCACCCCGGGCAGGCCCGTGCCCGGCGCGAAGCGCTCGCCGTCGTACGCGTCGCGGAAGGGCGCGAAGCGCTCGCCCTCGCCCAGCCGCCACTGCCCGCTCGACACGAGCTCCCCGCCCTCGGTCACGTAGGCGTGGCCCACGGGCCAGCCCGTGAACGCGCACACCTGGTCGAGGCACGCGCGCAGCGCCTCGCGGCTGGTCGCGGCCTGGTTCGCCGCCTTCGAGACCTCGTACAGGAGCCGCACCGCGTCTTGCGAGCGCTTCACCGCCGTGAGGTCTGACACCATGGTCACGCTGAACCGCGGCGCGTCGTCGGCGTCGCGCACCACCGAGGCCGTGCGGCGGACCCAGACCCACGCGCCGTCCTTGCTGCGCACCCGGCGCTCGTCGTCGATGGAGCGCCGCCGCCCCGCGAGCAGGTCGGCGTAGAGCGCCTCGTCGACCGCGCGCTCGTCGGGGTGCGCGTAGTCCTCGGGCGGCCGCGCGGAGACCTCCCTCGACCCGTAGCCCAGCATCGCGCGCACCGCGTCGTTCGCGAGCAGCACCTCGCCCTCCACGCCGCGGATCACCACCCCCACCGCCGCCGCGTCGAAGGCCGCGCGGAACAGCGCCGCCTGCTCGGACATCGCCCGCGTCGCGAGCCGCAGCTCGACCTCGGTCATCACCAGCGACGCGAGCTCGCGGAGGAGCTCCACCTCGTCGGCGCTCCACTCCCTCGGGCGCGCCTCGACGACGCACAGCGCGCCGAGGGTGTGCGCCCCGGCCGTCACCAGCGGCACGCCCGCGTAGGCCGCCACGCCCAGCTCCGACACCGCGAGGTTCTCGGCCACCCGCGGGTCGCGCCGCGCGTCGCTCACCAGGAGCGGCGCCCCCTCGGCCACGACGTGCTTGCAGAACGAGTGCGACAGGGGCGTCTCGCGCCGCGCGGCCCAGGGCTCGGCGAGGCCCACCGCGGCCTTGAAGAACTGCCGGTGGTCGTCGACCAGCGACACCAGCGCCGTGGGCGCGCGGAGCACCCGAGACGCGAGGCGCACCACGCGGTCGAAGGCCTCTTCAGGGGGCGAGTCGAGCAGGGCCGTGGCCCGGAGCGCGGCCAGCCGCGAGGGGTCGAGCAGGGTCGTTGACAACGGAGCCATCCGGGAACCGTCCGCACGGCGCGCCTTCTCGCGCCCGCGGACCATAGCCAGCCCCAACCCGGCCGTCGCGGCCTCAGGGGGGTGCTCCCGAACTTTTCGCGCAAACCGTGCGCGGTCAGCGCTTCATCATCGCCTTGCCCATCACGCTCACCATGGCCTTCCGCGGGAGCGCGCGGGAGAGCATCGCCCCGGCCTTGTTCTGCACCCCGGTGATGACCGTGGGGCTCCTGCGCGCGTCGAGCGCCGCGAGGGCCTCGTCGACCACCTGCTCGGGCGTCTGCGCCATGTTCTGCGGGACGTCCTCCTTGCGCCCGCCCGCGTTCTCCTGAAAGCGCGTCGAGGTGATCCCCGGGCAGAGCCCCATCACGTACACCCCGCGGTCGCGCTGCTCGTACCACAGCGCCTCGGAGAACGAGGTCACGAAGGCCTTGGTCGCCGCGTAGGTCCCGAGCCCCGGCGACGGCATGAACGCCAGCGTCGACGACACGTTCACCAGCGCGTCCCCCGCCTTCGCGCCCTTCAAGAACGCGTGCGAGAGCGCCACCACCGCCTCGCAGTTCAGCCGCAGCATCGCCAGCAGCTTGTCAGCCTCGGCGTCGGCGAAGGGCCCCACGAGCCCCACCCCCGCGTTGTTCACCAACAGGTCGAAGCCCCCGGCCTCCAGCGCCTCGGCCGCCGCGCGCTGCCCCTCGGCCGTCGAGAGGTCCGCCGTGAGCGCCTCGACGCCGGAGCCCACCTCCGCCGCGAGCTCCTTCAGCTTCGCCTCGCTGCGGGCCACCGCCGTCACCGCGTACCCGCGGCCCACCAGCGCCTTCGCGAACACCCGCCCGATCCCCTCGCTCGCGCCCGTCACCATCGCCCGCTTCGTCATCGCACCCTCCGCTCCTCGCTCAGCGCACCACCGCGTCGGCCTCGACCTCGACGCGCATCCACGGCGCGATGAGCGCCCGCACCTCGACCATCGTCGTGGCGGGCCTCACCGCGCCGAACACCTCGGCGTGGGCGCGGCCCACGGCCTCCCAGTCGCCCGCGATGTCCGTGACGAACATCCGCGTGCGCACCACGTCGTCGACGCTCGCCCCCACCGCCGCGAGGGCCGCGACCACGTTCGCCATCGCCTGCCGCGCCTGCGCGTACGCGTCGCCCTCGACCTGCCCGCCCCCCGGGAGCGTCGCCGTGGTGCCCGTCACGAAGACCATCGCGCCCGCCCGCACCGCGCGGGAGTAGCCCACCACGGCCTCCCACGGCGCGCCGCTCTCGTAGCGCTACCGCTCGGCCTCGACCATCGCGCCCCCGACGGCCACGCGCCCCGCGGCCTCGGCGGTGAAGAACACGTGCACCCGCTCGGGCGGTCGGCCCAGCGCCGCGCCCACGGCCATCGCGAGGCTCGACGCCGTCGCCGCCCGCTCGCGCGCGTCGGGGAGCTCGCGCAGGGTCACCGTCACGAAGGCCGGAGGCGCGCCCTCGAGGCTCGACGCGTTCTCGGCGTAGTCGCTCGCCTGCGCCCGCCGCAGGGTGAGCCACGCGCGCCCCGGCGCGGCGGAGAGGGCCTCGCCCACGGCGTCGGCCACGCGCTGCGCGAGGGTCGGGTCGTCCTCTCCGCCGACCACCGTGAGCTCCACCACCGGCATGAGGGCGCGGAGTCTACGGCCGCCGCGCGTCGCAGCGGTAGACCGTCGCGTCGGGCGGGAGCTCGGTCAGCGCCGCGCACCGCGCGCCCCGCCGGATCACCGCCGAGAGGGCCTCGCGCGCGCTCACCAGCCTGCGCCCGGGCGCCCACGGGTCGACCCAGTAGAAGCTCGGCGCGTCGAAGACCTCCCCCGGGCGCCACCGACGCGGGCCGCGGCCTCGGTGCTGCGCCTGGCCCACGCGCGCGAGGTCTCCGTCGGCGGTGAGGCGGAGCACGTCGCGGTCGGAGAGGTAGTGCAGCACCGCGTCGGTGGAGTAGCCCTGGAGCACCGCCACGGGCAGCGCGGGCTCTCGCGGCACGGCCTCGCGCAGCGCGCGCCACTCGGCGTGGGTGTGCGTCGCCCACGACCGCGCCTGCGCGCGCCACCACGGGAAGGGCACCATCGCCGCGCTCACGCCGAGCATCGCGAGGGTGACCGCGCCGCCGGCCGCCCACCGCGCGCGGCCGCGCAGCGCGTCGACCCCGGCCGCCGCGAGGAGCGTCACCATGGGCGCGAGCGCGATGAGGCTCCGCGGCACGAGCAAGGGGCGCCCCGACGCCTCGACCGCCGCCGTCACCGCGAGGGGCACCGCGATGGACGACAGCGCCACCCACCGCGGCGACCGCGCGACCGCCACGCCCTCACGCGCTGGAGTCTCTCGCTGGAGCACGGCCAACGCGGCGGAGACCAGGAGCCACGCGAGGCCCGCCAGCGTCACCGCCGTCGCGACCACCTCGCCCTCGCGCGCGGCGAGCGACGGGGTCTGCCCCACCGAGGCGCGAAAGCCCGCGGCCCACGCCGAGACGCGCGACCGAGACGCGACCGCGAGGGCCGTCCACCCGAGGCCGATGACGAGCGGAACCATCCACGCGCGGCGCGGCGCCGACGGCGCGGAGACCTCTTCGACGGGCGCGGGCGCGTCGCGGAGCGCTCCGTAGGCCGCGAGCGCCAGGAGCGGGAGCGCGGTGAACCACGGCAGCCGCGGGTGCGAGCCCCCGACCCAGAGGAGGGCGTCGCGCCACGCGTCGGGCGAGGCGCCGAGGTGCCCCGTGGGGCCGTGCCGCGACTGCCACGCGACGACCGGGATCCACGGGGCGAGCGCCGCCGCGGGGAGGGCGAAGGCCGCGCACCACCGGGCGAGCTGCGCCCGCGGAGGCCGCGCGGCGAGCACGAGCGCGAGCTGCGCGGCGAGCGCGAGGGCGCCGAAGTAGTGCGTGAGCGCGAGGGCCGACGAGAGCGCCGCCCACGCGGCGAGGGCGAGGCGCGAGGCGGGCGGGCGCCACAGGCGCGCGAGGGCGAGCGACGAGGCGAGGGAGAGGCACGCGAGGAGCGCGTACATCCGCGCCTCGCGGGCGTAGTAGACCGCGAAGGGGTCGACCGCGAGGAGGAGCGCCGCCCACGCGCCGAGCGAGGGGCGGCGCAGCTCGCGGCCGAGGGCGTAGGCGAGGGCGACGGCGGCCACCCCCGCGGCGGCGCTGAGGGCGCGGGCGGACCACTCGGAGGCGCCGAGGGCCGCGGCGGAGCCCTGCGCGAGGAGGGAGTAGAGGGGCGGGTGCAGGTCGTCGAAGGCCGCGCCGGTGAGGGCGTCGGCGGTCGTACGAAGATCGAGTCGCGAATGGTGGATCGCGAAGAGCTCGTCGTACCAGAGGCTGCGCGCGCCGAGGCCCCAGAGGCGGAGCGCGGCGGCGAGGCAGAGCGTCGGGGCGAGGGGCGGCGCGGCGCGAGCGGGGGTCACGGGGCCGTCCGCAGGGCCGAGGCGACGAGGCGCACGAAGCCAGAGGCGCGGTCGAGGCGGAGCAGCACCACGGTGTCGGCCCCCGCCGCGCGTGCCCGCGCGCGCAGCGCCTCGAGGGCGTCGGGGACGCCCGACTCGCCGTCGTAGACCGTCGCTTCGAGGAGGGCCACCTCGCGCGCCCCGGGGAGGCTCACCGGCGCGCGGCGCACCACCACCCGGGCGCTCGCGGGCAGCGGGGCGAGCGAGGGGCCGAGGCGCACCGCGCGCACGTCGAGCGACGCGCAGCCCGACGCGGCCGCGAGCGCCAGGAGCAGCGCCGCGGAGGCCAGCGCGCGCCGGCGCGGGTCAGGGGACGGGCAGCGTCTCATCGAGGTCGGGCCATGGGGGCGTGGCGACGGAGCGCTCGCGCCACGTCGGCGCGGCGCCCTGCAACGGCGGCGGCGCGGGCCAGCGGCGCTCGACCTCGGAGGCCGCGCGCGGGCCGACGCGCTCGACGGCGAAGGCCACGAGGCTGGTCTCGAGCTCCAGGGCTCCGGTGCGGCCTGGGCAGGTCATGGGCATCGGGAGGCCGCCGATCCCGACCTGCGAGCAGGTGCGCATGGTCGAGAGCGTCACCCAGCGGGCCTCGGTGCGCACGTCGCGGATCACCAGCGCGTCGGCGCCCATCGCGGCGGCCTGGGCTTCGGCGTCGTCGAGCACGTCGTCGAGGTGCGCCCGGTCGTCGCGGGCCACGGCGCGAACCTCACCGAGCGAGCGGTACGCGAAGGGAGGCGCCGTCACCCAGTACACCGGCACCGTCGCCCGCCGACGCGCCGTCGCGCAGCCCGCCACGAGCGGGAGCGCGAGCGCGAGGGCAGACAGCGCGGCCGCCGCCCCCGCCCGACGCGACGCCGGCCGCTCGCTCTGACGCACCGCGGGAGCGTAGCCCCGCGAACCCGCGGCGCGCTACGCCCGAGCCCGCGGCGCGGAGGTCACTCCTTGATGGCCTCGGCGCCGCCGATGATCTCCATGAGCTCCTTGGTGATCGCCGCCTGGCGGGCGCGGTTGTAGTCGAGCGTCAGGCTCGCGATCATCTTCTTGGCGTTGTTGGTCGCGCTGTCCATCGCGGACATCCGCGCGCCGTGCTCGCTCGCCGACGAGTCGAGCATCGCCCTGTAGATCGAGACCTCGACGTACATCGGCAGGAGCCGGTCGAGCAGCGCCTCGCGCGACGGCTCGAAGATGTGGTCGCCGCCCGCGTCGGCGGCCTCGCCCTCGCCGAGCGGGATGGGCAGCACGGTCTGCATCACGGGCTTCTGGGTGATGGCGCTCTTGAACTCGTTGAAGAGCACCAGCACCTCGTCGACCTCTCCGTCGACGAAGGCCTTGGTGAGCGCGCGGGCGATCTCTCCCGCGTGCTCGGCGCTGCCCTCGGGCGCGCCCGTGAAGTCGTACTTCGACTCGTACCCGCGGCGCCTGAGGTGGTCGCGGCCCTTGCGGCCGAGCGTCGCGAGCACGGGGGTCATGCCCTCTTCGCGCAGCTCGCGGAGCTTGCGCTCGGCGACGCGGGTGATCGAGCTGTTGAACGCGCCGGCGAGGCCGCGGTCGCTGGTGAGCACCAGGAGCAGCACGGTCTTCACCGGGCGCCGCGCGAGCAGCGGGTGCATCGATGCGTCGTCGGTGACCACCACGCCCGCGGCCACCGAGCGGAGCACCTCGGCGGTCTTCTGCGCGTAGGGGCGCAGCTCGGTGATGCGCTGCTGGGCGCGGCGCAGGCGGGCCGCCGCGACCATCTTCATGGCGCGGGTGATCTTCTGGGTGCTCTTCACCGACGTGATGCGCCGCCGGATCGCTTTCAGTGAGGGCATCGCTCAGGGCCTTGGTGGCGCCGCGCGGCGGCGAGGCGGGAGGGCGCTCTCGCGACCCGTGCACCCGCCCCGACGCGCGAGGGTGTTACTTCGACGACTCGACGGTGAAGACCTCGGCGAAGGCCTTGAGGGCGTTCTCGAGGGGCTCGAAGAAGGGGCCGCCGTCCTTCTTGCCGGGCTTGGTCTTGGGGTCGGCGAGCTTCGAGAGCACGTCGGCGTGGCTGGCCTCGAGGAAGGAGTACAGCTCGCGCTCGTAGCGCCCGAGCTCCTTCACCGGGTACTTGTCGAGGAAGCCGCGGTTCGCCGCGTAGATGATCGCGATCTGCTTCTCGACCGCGAGGGGCACGTACTGGCCCTGCTTCAGGATCTCGGTGAGGCGCTCGCCGCGGGCGAGCTGGGCCTGGGTGGCCTTGTCGAGGTCCGAGGCGAACTGGGCGAAGGCCGACAGCTCGCGGTACTGCGCGAGGGTGAGGCGCAGCGTGCCCGCGATGGCCTTCATGAAGGGGATCTGCGCGTTGCCGCCCACGCGCGACACCGAGATGCCCACGTTGATGGCGGGGCGCACGCCCGCGTAGAAGAGGTCGCTCTCGAGGAAGATCTGCCCGTCGGTGATCGAGATGACGTTGGTCGGGATGTACGCCGACACGTCGCCCGCCTGCGTCTCGATGATCGGCAGCGCGGTGAGCGAGCCGCCCGTGCCGGGGACCTTCTTCACCTCGAGGGTCTCCTTGTCGGAGCGCTTCTCGAGGAGCTCTTCAGCGTGGGCCTTGCCGAGCACGCCCCAGTGGGCCTCGCCGTCGACGCCCTTGGTGTCGCGGGTGACGGTGGTGCCCTTCGACACGATGACCCAGTGCTCGGCCATCTTGGCCGCGCGCTCGAGCAGGCGCGAGTGCAGGTAGAACACGTCGCCGGGGTACGCCTCGCGGCCCGGCGGGCGGCGCAGCAGGAGCGACAGCTCGCGGTACGCCACGGCCTGCTTCGAGAGGTCGTCGTACACGATCAGCGCGTGCTGCCCGCTGTCGCGGAAGTACTCGCCCATCGTGACGCCGGTGTAGGGCGCGATGAACTGCAGCGGCGCGGTCTCGCTCGCGTTCGACGCGACGACGATGGTGTACTCCATCGCGCCGTGCTCCTGCAGGCGGGTCACCACCTGCGCCACCGTCGACTGCTTCTGGCCGATGGCGACGTAGATGCAGAAGACCCCTTTGCCCTTCTGGTTGATGATCGTGTCGATCGCGACGGCGGTCTTGCCCGTCTGGCGGTCGCCGATGATCAGCTCGCGCTGCCCGCGGCCGATGGGGATCATCGCGTCGACGGCCTTCACGCCCGTCTGCAGCGGCTCGTTCACGGTCTGCCGCTCGACGATGCCGGGGGCCTTGAGCTCGATGCGCCGGCGCTCGGAGGTCTCGATGGGGCCCTTGCCGTCGACGGGCAGGCCGAGGGAGTTCACCACGCGGCCCACGAGGGCGGGGCCCACGGGCACGTCGGCGATGCGGGAGGTGCGCTTGACGGGGTCGCCCTCCTTCACCTTGGTGGCGTCGCCGAAGATGGCCACGCCGACGTTGTCCTCTTCGAGGTTGAGCACGAGGCCCATGAGCTGCCCCGGGAACTCCACGAGCTCGCCGGCCATCGCGCCGCTCAGGCCGTAGACGCGGGCGATGCCGTCGCCGATGGTGAGCACCGTGCCCGTCTCGGTGACCTCGACGGCCTTGTCGTAGCCCTGGATCTGCTTCTTGATGATCTGCGAGATCTCTTCAGCGCGGAGTTGCATCTCTTCCTCGAAAGCTGCGCCGCGACACCCGCGACGCCCGGTGGAACCTTTGGACCGTCAGCTCTGCATCGCCGCCTGACGCAGCTCCTCGAGCCGCGTGCGGACGCTGCCGTCGTACACCTTGTCGCCGATGCGCGTGACGACCCCGCCGATGAGCGCCGGGTCGACCTTGCGCTGGAGCGTGATCTTGCGCCCCGTGAGCTTCTCGAGCACCGAGGTGAGGCGCTGGTACTGCCCCTCGCCGAGCGGCACCGCCGAGGTGACCTCGGCCTGCACCTTCCCCGCCTTCTCGTCGCCGAGCGCGCGCAGGGCGTCGGCCACCTCGGGGATCAGCGCGCCCCTGCGTCGGTCGGTGAGGAGCAGCGCCGCGTTGCGCGTGGTGGGCGAGACGCCCAGGCGCGAGAGCACCTCGGTCATCACGGCCTTGCGGTCGGCGGGCGACACCACCGGGTCTGACAGGAGCTTCGCGAGCTCGGCCGAGCCCCGCACCGTGGCGGCGACGGACTCGAGCTCGCGCGAGAGCTGCTCGACGTTGCCCTGCTCGGATCCGAGCATGAAGAGCGCGCGGGCGTAGCGGCGTGCGGTGGGGGTGCTCACGCGCGGGCCTCCGTCTCGAGGCTGTTCATGAAGTCGTCGGCGAGGCGCACCTGGTCTTGCGGGGTGATCGCGGCGCGCACCGCGCGCTCGGCGGCCTCGGCGGCGGCGGCCACGGCCTCGCGGCGCAGCGACTCGCGCAGCGCGGCGACCTCGTGCTCCACCGAGCGGGCGCCGTCTTCGCGGATGCGCTCGGCCTGGGCCCTGGCGTCGGCGATGATGCGCTCGCGCTCGGCCTCGCCCGCGCGCACGAACTCGGCCTTGAGGGCCTCGAGCTCGGTGCTGAGGTTCTCGGCGCGCTCGGCGTACTCGCGGTGCATCGCCTCGGCCTCTTCGCGCATGCGCTTCGCCGTGGCGATCTCGGTCTCGACGGCCTCGCGGCGCGCCGAGAGGGCGGGGTTGATCGAGCGGGTGAGGGCCATGTAGCCCAGCACCAGGAGGATCCCGAAGTTCACCAGCGGGCCGATGAAGGGCGCCGGCGCGTCGCGCTCGACGGTGCGGCCGTGCTCGGTGACGGTCACGCGGCTCGGGGTGAAGGGGCTCCAGCGCATGGGCTCGGGCTGGTGGAAGCCCCCCGCGGCGTGCTCGCCGGCGGTGTCGCCGTGCTCCTGCGCGAGCGCGGCGCCGCCCAGGGTGAGCGAGAGGGCGACGAGGGTGACGGAGAGGGTTCGGTTCACGCGCGCACCTCGCGGCGGAGGACCTTGGCGGCGATGTCAGACGCGATGCCCGGGACCTGGGCCATGACCTCGTCGCGCACGCGGTCGCGCTGCGCGCGGAGGTCGGCCTTCTCGCGCTCGACCGTGGCGTTCACGTCGGCGCGGGCCGCGGTGAGGATGGCCGACTCCTGGGTCGAGCCCTGCGCGCGGAGCTCCTCGCGGAGGCGCGCGGCGTCGGCGCGGGCGGCCTTGAGCTGGGCGTCGACCTTCTCGCGCAGGGCGCGGGCGTCGGCCTCGAGGCGGCGCGCGTCGGCGCGGGAGCCCTCGGTGCCGGCCTCGCGGGCGGCGATGAGCTTGAGCATCGGGCCCCAGAGGGTCGCGCGGAGGAAGAAGAACAGCGCGAACCACAGCGCGATGTTCATCAACAGCGTGATGTCGATGTTGATGAGCGGTCGTTCGTTCGCCAACAGCAGAGATAGACCCGACATGCGGAGCTCCCGGGGTGGTGCTTCTCGGCCCTCGTTTGAGCCGCGTAGAAGCGCCTTCGCGCAGCACCCTGGCGAAAAGTCGGGCGGCTCTTATCACCGCTCTCTCGACAGGGTCAAGGCACCGTTGGACGTGGGGTCTGCCCCCGCCGCGGGGGTAGTGGAGAAATGGGCGGGGGCGGGGGCTACGGGGCCGCGGCCGAGGCCACGGTGGTGGCCTGCGCGAGCCGCGCGCGGACGTTGTACGCGACGGTGCGCGCCGCGTCGCGGTTCTCTCGCGAGAACACGGAGTTGGGGAAGGGCAGCCGCGGCAGCGCGAGGAGCGAGAACTCGAAGCGCGTCGCGCCGTCGGGCATGCGCTCGACGACGACGTGGGTGTCGAAGCGGTCCATGTTCCCCTCGACGGCGGCGCCGACGAGCTCGAGGCGGTCGCGCGTGCGCGTCGCGCGCACCTGCACCAGCGACCACACCACCCCGAGCGACCTGCCCAGCGGCACCTGCATGTACACGTCGGTGAGCGCGCGGTTCCTCCGCACCACGCGGCTCTCGCGCAGGTGCGGCATGAACTCGGCGTAGGCCGCGAAGTTCATCATCTCCCGCGCGACCCGCTCGAAGGGCGCCGCGATCACCGTCTCGGCCCGGCCGCGGCGCACGGCCACGCCGGGCACCTCCTCCATCACCGCGGTCACGGGCTCGGCCGGCGCCGCCTGCGCCCCCGCGTCGTCGCTCGCGGCCGCGGCGCTCTCAACGGCCGCGCTCGCCGCGCTCGCGTCGGTCACGCCCGCGGCGCCCGCGTCGGACTGGGCCCACGCCGGCGTCGCCGCCAGCGCCGCGCCCAGCGCGATCGCCGCGCTCACTCGGTGTCGTCCGTGCATTCGTGATGTGCCTCCGCGCATGGGTCGTCTCTACGGCCCGCAACCGTAGCCGCTTCACGCGCGCTCCGCACAACCCCACGGCCGGGCGGCCCGATTCACCGAGGTTCGCGCTCGGTCATCCGGCACGCGCCCTCGAAGACCACGCCCTTCTCGATGTAGACCTCGGGCGCGGCGATGTTCCCGTAGACCTTGCCCGGCGCGTAGACCTCGACGGCGTCGCGGGCGGTGACGTCTCCGCGCACGGTGCCGCCGCGCACGATGAGCGTGTCGACCTCGACGTCGGCCGCCACCTCGGCGTCTTCGCCCACGATCAACACGCCCTCGGCGCGCACGCGCCCGTCGAGCCGACCGTCGACGCGGACCTTGCCCTCGAAGATGAGCGTGCCCTCGAAGCGCGTGCCCCGGCCGAGGAGCGCGTTGAGCTCCCCCGCCGACGCGGCCACCGCCCGCGGGCTGAGCGGCGCGCCCGCGTCGTCTCCCGCGTCGCTCACGGGTGCGCCTCGGCGCGCTTGAGAGACATCCCGAGGAGCCGCGGGGTGACCTCGGTGCGCGCGCGCAGCCGCGTCGCGGCGACGGCCCTGAGGATGCGGGGATGGTCACCAGCGCGTCGCGCCAGCGCACGCCGCTGCGCTCGCCCGCGTACACGGGCCGCACCACCACGTCGGTCACGCGGAGCCCCTGGAGCGCGAGCGCGCCGAGGAGGTGGTTGGGGTAGCCGTAGCGCGTCCACATGTTCGCGATGTCGAGCGCGAGGAGCGCGCGGCGCGAGACGACGGTGTAGCCGCACTGCGAGTCGGTGACGTGCCACAGGCCCGTCGCGGCGCGGGTCATCGCGGTGAGCGCGACGTTGCCCGCGAGGCGCAGCGGCGGCATCACCCGCGCGCACGCGGGGTGGTGCAGGCGGTCTCCCTTCGCGTAGTCGGCCTCGCCGCGCGCGACGGGCGCGCAGAGCGGGACGAGGTCCGCCGGGTCCATCTGCGCGTCACCGGCCATCACCGCGACGAGGTCGGCGCCGCGGTCGAGCGCGCGGAGGTAGCCCGTCACCAGCGCGCCGCCGACGCCCTTGTTCCGCCCGTGGCGCACGACCTCGACGCGCGGGTCGCGCACGCGGGAGAGCACCGCGGGGGTGTCGTCGTCGCTCGCGTCGTCGACCACCACCACGAGGTCGACCTCGGGCGGCAGCGTCGCGATCACGCGCGCGACGCGCTCGCCGGTGTTGTACGCGGGCACCACCACGACGAGGCGTTGGTCGAGGAGCACGGCGGGCGAGTCCCTACACCGTCCGTCGGTGGAACACCAGCGGCGTGACGGCGCAGACGCGCGCGGCCGCGCCGCGGCGGTGGGGTCAGGGGATGAAGCGGGGAGGGAGGGGGGCGGCGGGGGTCACGCGCTCAGTGCGCGCCGACCTTGCCCTGGAGGAAGAAGGCGATGAGCAGGGCGTAGAGCACCAGCGACTCGATCAGCGCGAGCCCGAGGATCATCGGGGTGCGGATCTTCGCGTCGGCGCCGGGGTTGCGCGCGATGCCCTCGAGGGCGGTCGCGGCGACGCGGCCCTGGCCGAGGGCGCCGCCGAGGGCGCCGAGGCCGATGGCGAGGCCCGAGCCGAGCGCGGCCATCATCTGGGCGTCGAAGGTGTTCGAGCCGGCCGCGGCGGCCTCCTGAGCGAAGGCGGACGCGGACACCAGGGTGACGAGCAGGGCGCTCATCAGAGCAGAGAACTTCTTCATGGATCGATACTCTCCTTTCGGGTTCGTCAACCTCTGCCCCGCCCCCTCGCGCTGTCGCTAGGGCCGCGGGGACTTCGGGTCACGCTCGTTCAGCGCTCGCTCTAGGCGTGCGCGGTGTCTCCGTGGCCGTGCGCCGGCGCGTGGCCGTGCTCGTCGCCGTGGTCGTCGTGGTGCTCCACCGCGAGCTGGATGTACATCGTCGACAGCAGGCAGAACACGTAGGTCTGCAGGATCACCACGAGCACGCCCAGCACCAGGATCGGCACCGGCACCAGCAGGAAGATCATGCTGGTGAACACGCTCAGCACGAGGTGGTCGACGAAGAGGTTCACCGCGAGGCGGATCGCCAGCGAGAGCGGCCGCACGAGGTGGGAGATGATCTCCAGCGGGATCATCAGGGGCGCGAGGATGGGCATCGGGCCGACGAAGTGCGCGAAGTACGCGCCGCCCTGGCGCTTGATGCCGTAGATGTGCGTCGCGAAGAAGACGATGAGGCCGCACGCGAGCGTGACGTTGAAGTTGCTCGTCGGCGGCGAGAAGCCCGGGATCAGGCCCATCACGTTCGAGAAGAAGATGAAGACGGCGCAGGTGCCGATGATGGGGAGGAAGGCCTTGGCGTCTTCGTGGCCCATCACGTCGGCGAGGAGGCCGTAGGTCGCCTCGACGAAGCTCTCCATGAACGAGGCGACGGTGAGCTTGCCCTCGGGCACCACCGCGGCCTTGGTGTTCATCACCCGCGCGCGGGCGATCATCACGAAGACCATCACCACCAGCACGGCGAAGACGCCGAGGGTGAAGTACTCGAGGGTGACCGGGGTGTTCGGGGGGTAGCTGAAGTGGTTGGGCAGCTCGCTGAGCTCGTAGCCCGCCTCGCAGCTACCGCCGGCGCCCGGGGTCTGCACCTCGCCCGCGGCGTTGACGCAGCCGAGGTGGTTGAACAGCGCCCAGAGGCCGCGGAAGCCGGGGAGCGCCAGGAGGTAGGTGAACCATGAGGTGTGGTCGGGCATCAGCGTTCCCCTTGGTCGGCGCCGCCGTCGCGGGGGGCGCTCGGGCCTCCCCACAGCGCGCCGACGGTGATCCCCGCGATCATGGAGGTGAAGCCCACGAGGAAGCCCCCGAACTCCATCCACGGACGCGAGATCAGCCAGGCCGAGCCCGCGAGCAGCGCGAGGGCCTTGCCCACGAGGAGCACGGCGGCGCGGCCGCGGGTGGCGTCGGCGTTGCGGTCGATCAGCTTGGTGATGAGGCGCGCGAGCGCCCAGAAATTCGTGGCCCCCACCAGGGCGCCGAGGGCCGTCGAGGCCGCCGCCGCGACGCCGCCGCGGTAGCCCATGACCAGCGCGGAGAGGGCGCCGATGGCCGCGGTCGCGACGAGCGAGCGACGCACGAAGCCGTCGTCGTCGGCGGGCGCGTCAGCGGGCATCGTCGGGGCCTCGGGGAGCATCGTCGGGCTTCTCTTCGGTCTTCGCGTCGGTCTGCGGGTCGGGCGTCGGGGGAGAGGACGCAGCGTCCTCGCGGTCCATCTTCGCGGCGGTGCGGAGCAGCGAGCGGAACCCCGCCGCGGCCCCCAGCACGAACCCTATGAGGGTGAACGTGTACCCGGTGCGGAAGCGCTCATCGAGCCACCGGCCAGTCGGCGCTCGGGAGCACGATCGAGAGGACCATCTCGATCCCGAGCGAGAGGCCTAAGATACTCACGGATGGGGAGACGCATCGTTCGCTCACGCACGCCGCGGCCGCCGACGACCTGCCCGAAGGCGCGGCGCTTCTATCACCGCCGCAATCGTGGGGTCAAGCCGCGCTCTGGAGAACCCCGCGCGCGCAGAAACCCTCAATCGTCGGGGTTTTCGGGCAACCGCAGCACTCCCGGGTGGAGCCTCCGTACACCGCCCGCGCGCGCCGCTCGCCCACCCCCGGCACCGCCGCGATCTCCTTGAGCGAGGCCTCGCGCAGGCCCGACACCGAGCCGAAGACCGTGAGGAGCTTCTTCGAGAGCACCGACCCCACGCCGGGCAGGTCGTCGACCTCGCTGCGCAGCCGCTTCTTGTGGTGCCAGTCCTCGCGGACCTTGTTGGCGAAGCGGTGGGCCTCGTCGCGAGCGCGCGCGAGCGGCACGAGCGCGGCCCGTTCTCGCGGATGGTCACGGGGTTCTTCCTCCCCGGCTGGTACACCCGGTCGACCACCTTCTCGCCCGTGACGCTCTCCCGCTCCTTCGCGAGGGAGCACAGCGCGAGGCCCTCGACCCCGAGCTCCTTCATCACCGCCACGGCCACCCCGAGCTGCCCTCGCCCGCCGTCGACCACGAACAGGTCCGGGAACTCCCAGCCCTCCTCCCCGCCGCGCCCTCGCTTGAACCTCCGCGAGAGCACCTCGCGCATGGCCTTGTAGTCGTCTCCGCGGCACTCCTCGCGGAGGTGGTAGCCCCGGTACCGCTTCTTGAAGGGCGCCCCGTCGCGCAGGCACACGATGGCCCCCACGGTCTCGGCCCCCGCGTGGTGCGAGATGTCGACGCACTCGATGGTGCGCGGCGGCTCGGTCAACCCCAGCGCCTTCGCGAGCGCCTCGGACTGCGACAGCGAGGTCGCCACCGCGACGCGCCGCTCGGTCCACGCGTGGCGGGCGTTCTCCATCGCGAGCGCGAGGAGCTGCGCCGCGCTGCCGCGCTGCGGCCGCAGCACCGAGACCTTCTTCCCGCGGCGCTCGGTGAGCCACTCGCGCACGCCCTCGACGCCCTCGGGCTCCACGGGCACCACCACCTCATCGGGGATCGTCGCGCCCGCGTCGTCGTAGCGGGAGGTCACCACCTGCGCGATGAGCTCGTCGTCGGGGAGCTCCACGCGCCCGAAGGTGCTGGTCTGCGTGTCGCGCACGAAGCCATCGCGCACGAGGAGCAGCGTGACCACCGCGGCGTCGCCCTCGCGGTAAAGGCCGAAGACGTCACGGTCGGTGTCGCTCACCACGGCCACGCGCTGCGTCTCGGTCACCTTGCGGATCGACGTGAGCTGGTCGCGGATCCGCGCCGCGCGCTCGTAGTCGAGGGCCGCCGCCGCCGCGCGCATCTCGACCTCGAGGTCCTTGGCGAGCTCGGCGTTGCGACCCTTGAGGAAGAGCTCGACGAAGCGCACCTGCCGCGCGTAGGCCTCGGGGTCGACGGGCAGCACGCAGGGGCCCTGGCAGCGCTTGATCTGGTACTCGAGGCAGGGCCGCGTGCGCGATGAGAACTCGTCGTCGTCGCAGGTGCGGAGCTGGAAGTGACGGTTGACGAGCTTCAGCGCGCGGCGCGCTTCGGTGGAGCTCGGGTAGGGGCCGAAGTACTCCGCGCCGTCGGGCTTCGGACGTCGCACGACCTGCAACCGCGGCCACTCGGCGCGCTTGTCGAGGCGCACCGAGAGGTAGTCCTTGTCGTCGCGGAGGCGGACGTTGTACTTCGGCCGGTGCTGCTTGATCAGCGAGTTCTCGAGGATCACCGCCTCCTTCTCCGAGGCGGTCACCACGGTCTCGATGTCACCCAGCACGCGCTCCAACAGCGGGACGAAGTACCGGTAGTCGGAGCTGTTCGGCTGGAAGTACTGCCGCACGCGCTGCCGCAGCGAGCGCGCCTTGCCGACGTAGACGACCTGACCCTTCTTGTTCTTGAAGACGTAGCAACCCGGGCCCGCGGGCAAGGTCTCGAGCCGGGCCTGGATCTCGTCGGGCGTCATCGCGCGCGGAGCATAGAGCATCGGCGGGGCAGGTTTTCGTTGCGCCCCCGTGGGGCCTCTGGCATCCTCGCGGCCCGAAAGGGGAAACCGCTCGTCATGGCCCTCCCGCACCGCGCCTCCTCGGGCTCGTCCTCGGCCTCGTCACGGGCGCGCACGCCGTCGGCTGCGCGTCACGGCCGCCGCCTCCGCCCCGCCGCGACCGCCCGAGCCCGCGCAGGTGACGCTCCCGGAGCTCCGCGTCACGCACGCCCCGTGGCGCAGCCCCGAGCCCGCGGCCATCCCCGCGCTCACCGTCCGCGGCCGCCGCGGGATGGACCTCACCGCCGAGGTCGCCCAGCCCGTGCTCGCCTCGGCCAACGAGCCCGTGCGCGCGTGCTACCGCGGCTTCCTCGCGTTCAGCCCCGAGGCCGCGGGCGCCATCATGACCCGGATGCGCGTGAACACCGACGGCTCCGTCTCCGACGTCGAGACCATCGGCCACGTCGACCAGTCGCTCTCCCTCGCGATGGTGCCCTGCACCGTGGCCGCGGTGCGCCAGCGGCGCTTCCCCGATGCGCGCCGGCGCTGGTGTCCTTCCCCTTCGTGTTCCGGCCGAGCGACACGGCCCCGATGCCCGACGCCTCCGACGTCCCTGCGCCCAACCGCGGCGAGCTGCGGGTGATGAACCCCGAGACCATCACCGTGCTCCCGTGGCGCCCGCAGGTGGTGCCCACCTCCACCCGCGACCAGCTGATGACCCGCGAGATGGTCGACACGGTCGTCCCCGACGCGCGCTCCCTCGTCGAGACCTGCTACGCCGCCGCGCTCGTGGTCACCCCCAACGTCCGCGGAGACTTCTCCCTCCAGATCGCCGTCGAGCCCTCGGGCAACGTCAACCGCCTCGAGACCAACGCCCGCACGCCCCTCAACGAGCCGATGCGCCAGTGCATCATCACCCTCGGGCGGCAGCTTCAGTTCCCGCCCTCGCGGGCCGGCGCGCAGGTGACCATCCCCGTGACCCTGGTGCTCGACGAGGCCACCCCCGCGGCCGGCAGCGCGCCCACGCCCCCCGCAGCGCCCGGCCCCGCGGTGCGCTGACCCCCGCGGCCCGATCCGCCCCACCCCAGCGGGACATCACCACCCAGCGCCGCGGCGCGCGAGCCCCGTCGCGGCAAATCCCCGCGCCTCACACGCCGAAACACCGCTCGGCACGCCCGGTGCGATCGCCCCCGGCCCATGAGCGACCGTATGGGCCCGATTCGCATCCTCATCGTCGACGACGACGACGACTCCCGCGCGCTGATGTCCCGCGCGCTGCGCGCCGTCGGCTACCAGATCACCGAGGCCGCCGACGGCGTCGAGGCCACGGCGCTCGACCTGCGCGGCTTCGACGTGGTGCTGACCGACCTCCAGATGCCGCGCATGGGCGGCCGCGAGGTGCTCGAGCGCGTGCGCGCCCAGAGCCCGCACACCCCCGTGATCGCTTTCACCGCGTACGCCAACGCCGAGAGCGCGCTCGACCTCATGGCGGGCGGCGCGTACGACTACCTCCCCCGCCCGGTGGACCTCGGCCGCTTGAAGCACCTCGTGCAGCGCGCGCTCGAGTGGCGCCGCCTCGCGACGGAGAACGAGGCCCTGCGCCGCGAGGGCGCGTCGAGCGCGAGCCGCGAGCCGACGCTGGTGGGCACCTCGCCCGCGATGCTCGAGGTCTACAAGGTCGTGGCGCAGGTCGCGCCCACCATCGCGACGGTGCTCATCACGGGAGAGTCGGGCACGGGCAAGGAGCTCGTCGCGCGCACGCTCCACGCGCGCTCGGGCCGCTCGGGGCCCTTCGTGATGATCAACTGCGGGTCGCTCCGCGAAGACGCGCTCATGACCGAGCTCTTCGGCCGCGAGGGCGCGGGCGAGCGCGTCGGCGCCATCGAAGAGGCCAACGGCGGGACGATCTTCCTCGACGACATCCAGGACGCGTCGCCCAAGGTGCAGGCCGCGCTCCTGCATGTGCTCGAGGAGCACGTCGTCCGTCGCGGCGGCGAGGCGAAGCCCGTCGATGTCCGCTTCGTGGCCTCGGCGACCTCAGACCTGCACGGCGAGGCCGCCGACGGAGAGTTCCGCGAGGACCTCCTCTTCCGCCTGCAGGTGGTGACCGTGGTGGTGCCGCCCCTCGCCGCGCGTCGGGAAGACCTCCCGCTCCTCATCGAGCACTTCGTCAACCACTACGCGGCTCTCTTGGGGCGGCCCGCGCCCGCGCTCGCGCCCGACGCGCGCCAGGCCCTCGTCGACCACGACTGGCCCGGCAACGTGCGCGAGCTCGCGCAGACCCTCGAGCGCGCCGTGGTGCTCGCCCGCGGCGGTGTGGTCACCAAGGACGACCTCCCCAACGCGCTCCGACGCGGCCCCGCGGCGCGCGGCGCGACCTCGGGCATCGAGAACGACTGGCCCACCCTCGCCACCGTCGAGCGGCGCTACATCGACCGGGTGCTCCAGCACACCGGCGGCAACACGACCCGCGCGGCCGTGATGCTCGGCATCGACCGCCGCACGCTCTCGCGCCTCTTCGCGCGAGAGCGCGCCGCCGCAGCGCTCACGTCACCTCACGACGCCGCGGCGCGCGAGAGCAACTGATACGACTCCATCACCCGCAGGAGCCGGGTCATCCGGCTCGCGCGGTCGCGGTCGTCGAGCGGGTGCGCGCGGTCGGGGTGAAGCTCCAGCAGGAGCCGCTTGTACCGCGCGCGCACGTCGTCCATCGACGCGTTCATCGGCAGGCCCAGGGCTTCGAGCGCGCGGCGACGTCGCGGGTCGCGCTCCTCGGCGGCGTGCGTCACGGGCGGAGGCGGCGCGCTGTCCCTCGCGCGCGGCGTGTTGTGGAACACCTCCCGCGGGCGCAGCGGCGTCTGCTCCGCCGCCCCATCGGGCAGCGGCGTCGCCGGGTGAAAGCGCAGCATCGCGTCGGGCAGCCGGTACAAGAGCTTCAGCCGCTGGAGCCGCTGCGTGTCGAGCAGGTGGTCGCGCTGCAGCGGGGTCATCAAGCGCCTCCCGACGAGGCACTGCCCGATGCGCTGCCCGCTCGGCCGGTCGTTGAACCAGAAGGTCTCGATGACCTCGCGCGGCACCACCCCGGAGGACACCGCCACGTCGCCGAAGCGCAGCGTCGCGAGGGCGCACTCCACCGCGCGCACCTCGCCCCGACGCAGGTGCACCGCGTGCCGACGCGTCGGTTCGACGAGCTCGAGCACCCCCGACGCGCCCTCGCGGTGCAGCGTCGCCAGCACGTCGCCCAGGGTCGTCTCCCGCAGCCGTGTAGGTATGTTCATGACATGTGGGAGTGTCCCGCGCCGCGCGAGCGCGGGGAAAGTTTCGTGCGGTGCCGTCACCGCGCGAGGTCCCACGCGAGCTTGGCCACGAGCGCGCTGGTCGCAGCGAGCACGACGAGCCTGACGAAGCGGTCTCCGCGCTTCACGGCGAGGCGCGCGCCCAGAGCTCCGCCGATGAACTGCGCGGCGGCCATGGGGAGGGCCACGTCCCAGCGCACCACGCCCTTGTGCGCGAACACGGCGAGGGCCGCGAGGTTCGACGCGAAGTTCACGACCTTCGCGTTGGCCGTCGCGCGCGCCATCGACTCGTGCAGCCAGGTGACCGCCGCGATGATGAGGAAGGTCCCGGTGCCGGGGCCGAAGAAGCCGTCGTAGGCGCCGATGGTGAGCGAGATGACGGCCGCGCGCGCGGCGGCGTTGTCGGGCGGCGGGCGGTCCACCGCGGCGTCGGCCACGCCGAGGTTGCGTCGGAGCGCGAGCACCGCGGCGACCATCACCAGGAGCGCGAGCACCACCGGGCGCAGCACCTCGCGCGGGACCTTGAGGAGCAGCGTGGCGCCGATGGCGCTGCCGACGAATCCCAGCGCGAAGGCCGCGGGCGCGCGGCGCGTGTCGAGCGCGCCGAGGCGGTAGAAGTTCACCAGCGCGCTGAAGGAGCCGAAGGTCGACTGGCCCTTGTTGGTGCCGAAGGCGACCTGCGCGGGCAGCCCCGCCCAGAGCAGCGACGGGACGGTGATGAGCCCGCCTCCGCCCGCGATGGCGTCGATGGTCCCCGCGCACAGGGCCGCGGCGCAGAGCGCGGCGAGCGCGCCGGGGGTGACGGTCACGCCAGCGGCCCCGAGGCGGCCTCGGCGGAGCGGCGGAGCGTGCCGTCGCGGAGCATCGCGGCGACGGCGGCGATGTCAGGGGCGAGCATCCGGTCGCGCTCCAGCGTAGGGACGCGCTCTCGGAGGCAGTCGTGCGCCGCGGCGACGCCCGCGCCCGCGCGCAGCGGGAGCCGCACGTCGAGGCCCTGCGCGGCGACGAGGAGCTCGATGGCGAGGCCGTGGGTGACGTTGGCGACGACGCGCGCGCACTTCATCGCCGAGGTCGCGCCCATCGAGACGTGGTCCTCGCGGCCCGCCGACGAGGGGATCGAGTCGACGCTCGCGGGGTGGCAGAGGACCTTGTTCTCGGCCACGAGCGAGGCCGCGCTCACCTGCGCGATCATGAAGCCCGAGTCGAGCCCCGTGTGCGGCGCGAGGAAGGGCGGCAGCCCTGACGAGAGCGCGGGGTTCACGAGCTGCTCGACGCGCCGCTCGGAGATGTTCGCGAGCTCGGCGACGGCCATCGCCGCGAGGTCGAGCGCGAGCGCGAGGGGCTGGCCGTGGAAGTTCCCTCCCGACACGACGTCGGCCGCGCCCTCGGCGTCGAGGAAGACGAGGGGGTTGTCGGTGACGGCGTTGACCTCGCGGGAGAGCACCTCCCTCGCCCACGCGAGCGCGTCGCGCGACGCGCCGTGCACCTGCGGCATGCAGCGCAGCGAGTACGGGTCCTGGACCTTTCCGCAGTGGCGGTGGCTCTCGGCGATCTCGCTCTTCTCGAGGAGCGCCCTGAGGTTCTGCGCCACCGAGAGCGCGCCGGGGTGGGGCCGCACCGCCACCACCCGCTCGTCGAAGGGGCGTCCGCTGCCCTTGAGCGCTTCGAGAGACATCGCCCCCGCGAGGTCGGCGTGCACCGCGAGGTTCGCCGCGTCGTCGAGGCACAGCGCGCCCACCGCGAGCATGAGCTGCGTGCCGTTGATGAGCGAGAGGCCCTCCTTCGCCGCGAGCGCCACCGCGGGGATCCCCGCGCGTCGCATCGCCTCGGCGCCGTCGAGGAGCTCGCCCTCGAACTCCGCGCGGCCCTCTCCCGTGAGCACCAGCGCGAGGTGCGCGAGGGGCGCGAGGTCGCCCGACGCGCCGACGCTCCCCTGCGAGGGGATCACCGGGTGCACCCCGCGGTCGAGCATCGCGAGGAGCGTCTCGACGATCAGCGGCCGCGCGCCCGAGTGACCGAGCGCGAGCACCTGCGCGCGCAGGAGCATCATCGCGCGCACCGCGTCGGTGGGCAGCGGCTCGCCCACGCCGCACGCGTGGCTGCGCAGGAGGTTGTGCTGGAGCGCGGTGACGTCTCCGCTGGAGATGCGCGTCTCGGCGAGGGCGCCGAAGCCCGTGTTCACGCCGTACACGCGAGGCGCGTCTTCGCCGCCGTCGGCGACGGCGTCGATGGCCCTGCGCGCGGCGACCATGCGCTGTCGCGCGTCGGGGTCGAGGGTGACGCCCCGCCCTCGGCGGGCCACGTCGACGAGGTCATCGAGGCTGAGCTTCGCGCCTACGGCCACGGGCGAGGACATGGCCCGCGGTGGTACACCAGCGCCCGCCCCTTGGGGTAGACCGTCGGGGTGCGCGCCCGCGCGGTCACCCTCGGTCTCGCTTTCCTGGCGCTCGGGTGCGGCGACGCGCTCCCCTCGCCCGCCGTGGTCGACGCGCCGCGGGTGCTCGCGCTCACCACCGCGACCCCCGACGTGCGCCCAGGGTCCGAGGTCACCGTGCGCGCGCTGTGGTTCGACCCGTCGAACCGCGATGTGGCCTTCCGCTGGAGGCTCTGCCGCGAGGTGTCGGGCTTCGACCCTCGGGCGTGCGCGGTGCCGAGCGTAGGTCGCGACCTCGACGCGACGACGGAGAGGGTGACCCTGCCGCCGAGCGCGCTCTCCCTCGACGCGAGCGAGCGCGAGGGGACGTGGGTCTTATGGCTCCTCGCCTGCCCGGGTTCGACCGCGTCGGTCCGCGACGGCCGCTACCAGTGCGCCTTGAACGACGGCGTCGAGGTGTTCCGCCGGGTGGGTGTGCGGCGCGAGGGCGCGCTCAACACGCCGCCGTCGATCACCTCGATCACCCTCGACGGCCGCGCGCTCACGGACGGCGCGACGCTCCCGCTCCCGCGCTGCGACGGCGCCTGCGCGCCGCTCACCGTGTCGGTCACCCCTCGCGAAGACGCCGTCGAGACCGCGCCCGACGGCGTGGCCGAGGCCCTGCTGCTCTCGGTCTACGTGACGGGCGGAAGCGTCTCTCCGGTGCGCGACGCGGCGGCGCGAGGAGAGCGGCGCGTGATGTCGGTCCGGTGGACGCCGCCGTCGGAGGGAGAGGTCCGCGCGTGGATCGCGCTGCGCGACCAGCGGGGGGGAGAGTCGGTGGTGTCGGTGAGGTTCGTGCGCTGAAACGCGCCGGGGCGCCGTCGGGAGTGACCCCGAGGCGCCCCGGAACAGCGGGACTTCGCTCTGTTCAGCGCGTCACTGGCACTGGGCGTTCACGCACTGGCGGCCCGCGGAGCAGTCGGCGGTGCGGGCGCACTCGGGGCGTTGCTCGTTGGTGCTGGTGCAGAGGTTGCGGCCCATGTTGTCGGCGAGGCAGAGGTTGAACTGCACGTCGACCCGCATGCACCCGCCGTCGGTGCCGGTGCCCGGCGTCGGGCACTCGCGGCGGCAGGCGCCGTTGTAGCAGACCGACCCCGCCGAGCACTCCGAGTCCTGGGTGCAGAAGGGCCGCGGCCGGGTGTCGACGCGGCACACGCCGTTGAGGCACTGGAAGCCCGCGCCGCAGGTTGCGTCGGTGTTGCAGGTGGTGAGGCACGCGCCGCTCACGCAGATCTGGCCCGACGTGCAGGCGCCGTTGCAGTCGCCCGAGGTCGGGTACGCGCAGCGGCCGTTGGTGCACACCTGTCCCGAGGCGCAGACGGTGCTCGCGTTGGCGGCGGTGCAGCCCACGACGCACTGGCCGTCGACGCAGGCCTGGCCCGCGCCGGTGCACTGGTAGTCGAACTGGCACTGGTTCGAGCGGGGCTGGCACGCGCCGCCGAGGCAGACCGGCGTCGCGGGGGTCGACGCGCAGTCGCTGTCGGCCGAGCAGGTGCCCGACGGGACGCACTGGCGCGTCGTGGAGTCGCACACGAGGCCCGAGGCGATGGCCGAGCACTCGTTGTTCGACCCGCAGCCCGGCACGCACACCCCGCGGCTGTCGCAGCGGTTCGAGCCGAAGCAGTCGCTGGTCTGGCGGCAGGTCTGGCTGGTCACGCAGACGCCGTTGGGGTTGGTCGCCGAGGCCGAGCAGTAACCGCCGGGGCAGTCGCTGTTCACGCGGCAGGAGCGGGTGCCCGAGTCGGCGGTGCCGGCGTCGTAGGTGGGGCCGGGGCCGTGGCCGGGGCCGTCATCGGGGTTCTCCCAGACGGGGCAGCCCATGAGGCCGAGGCCGAGGGCGGCGAGCACGGAGAGGGAGTGAAGTGTGTGGCCAAGCTTGCGCATCGCGACGCCTCCAGGATCAACCGCGGAGCACCGGCGGGTGGAGCCGGACCTTCGTGGGTGTGAGGGGCTTCAGCACCTACCATGCCGCGAGGGATTGTTCCCCTGGTGTCGACGGAAGTGACGTCTCGGCGGGAGGGGCGCGCGGCGCGGCGCGAATGGTGGTTCACACCCCGCGCGTGAACTCGGCCGGAGAAGCGTCGCGGGCGCGGCGCGTTGTTCGACAGGTTTCTTCGGGGTCTGTTATCGTCGCGTCGGCTCCAGGGCGAGGCGACCGGACTTCATGGACGTAGTCTGCGAACACTGCAGCACCGAGTACGAGTTCGATGACGCGCTGGTCTCGGAGCGAGGGACCACCGTCAAGTGCACGAACTGCGGGCACCAGTTCAAGATCTTCAGGCCCACCGCCGAGGGTGACTCGCCGCGGGTCTGGAACCTCAGGCGTCCCGACGGGACGGTGATCCCCTTCGACTCCCTCGCGGTGCTCCAAAAATGGATCCTCGAGGGCAAGGTCAGCAAGATGGACGAGATCTCCAGGGCGGGGGAGCCCTGGAAGGCCCTCGGCGCCATCGCCGAGCTCGAGAGCTTCTTCGTCACCGCCGAGTCTCGCGCTTCACAGAACGCAGGGCCTCGCAGCGGTCGCCCCACGGGGTCGCACTCCGCCCGCCCCACCACCAACGCCCCCGTCGTCGCCGCCCGCAGCGAGCCATCGAAGCCCGCCGTGCCCGTGCTCGGCGGCGGCACCATCCGCCCCGCGGGCGGCGCGCCCCCGCCGCCTCCACCCAGCGCGCTCCGCGGCCCTTCGTCGGGCGGAACGCCCCCGCCGCTGCCCCCCGCTGCCCTGCGCGGCTCCACCAGGCCTCGCAGCCTCGGGTCGAGCAACAACGCCGGCGTCGAGATCCCAAAGGCCCCGAAGCTCCCCGAAGACATCGCCCACGCCGAGGCGCCCAACGGCCGCGCGCGCACCACCTCCGACCGACCGCCGCCCCCGCTCGCTTCGAAACCGCCGCCCGCGCTTCCGAAGGTCGAGCTCCCGCCGCTGCCGCCCGTGAGCGAGCGCCCGCTCGCCGACGACGAGGCGCCCACCCGAGCGCTCCCGCCCGAGCGCGTCGGGGTCACCTCCGTCGCTCCGCCGCCCGAGCAGCGAAGCTCGCTCGTGCCGGGGCTCCTCCTCGGGGTCGCCCTCGCCGGCGTAGGCACCGTCGTCGCGTGGCAGATGGGCGCGTTCAACAGCGGTACGACCACGCCCACCACGCCTCCGCCGGCCACCCGCGTCGACCCGTCGGCCAGCGCGTCGCTCGTCGAGCGCGCCGCCGCCGAGGCGAAATCCTTCACGCCGCAGTCGCTCGAAGAGAGCCGCGACCTGCTCACCCGCGCGCTGGGCGCGTCTCCCGACGACGCCGCCGTGCTCGCAGAGCGGGCCGAGGTGCTGGCGTCGTGGGCCGAGATGCTCCGACAGCGCGCCGACGACCTGGAGCTCCGCGCGCGGGCGGGCGGCGCCGATTCCGCGACGCTCAACGCCGAGGCAGCCATCCTCCGACGCGACGCCGAGCGCCGCGCCGAGCGGGCCCGCGGAGACCTCAACGCCGCCGAGTCGCACCTCGACGCCGTGCCCTCCGCGCGCCGTGGCGAGGTCGAGGCGAAGCTCGCCGACGTGGCCCGCATCGTGGGCGCGGCCGACGCGGCGCAGCGGCACCGCGAGGCCGCGCAGCAGTCGTCGGAGCGCTCCCCCGCGGCCGAACTCGCGCTCGCGCTCGCCGCGACGCAAGACGACCCTTCGGCCTCTGTCACCGCCCTGCGCCAGGTGCTCGCCCGCGACGAGTCGTCGGTGCGGGCCCGCCTCGCGCTCGCCCGGGCGCTCTCCCGCGCGGGAGACTCCGCGGGCGCGCGGAGCGAGGCCGAGGCGCTCCTCCAGCGCAGCCCCAACCACGAAGCCGCGATGGCGCTCCTCGCGGTGATCCCGCCCGGCGTGGCCGACGCGGGGACGACCGTGGCGCAGGCCCCGACGCCCTCACCGCCCGCGCCGTCTCCGTCGCCGACCTCGGCGCCGTCCACCCCGCCCGCGCGGCACGCGCCGTCGAACAACGGCGGTGAAGAGCCCCTGCCCGCCGCGGGGGGAGACTACGACCGCCTCGTGGCCGAGGCCGACCGGCTCCAGCACGGGGGCCGTACCGCGCTCGCGCGGGAGCGGTACCTCCGGGCGCTGGGGGCGCGACCCACCGGCGCCGAGGCCCTCACGGGCATGGGGAACGTCGAGATCGACCAGGGAAACCTCTCGGCGGCGGTGTCGCGCTTCAGGGCCGCGCTCGCGTCGAACCCGCGGTACTCCGACGCGTACATCGGTTTGGGCGAGGCCTACGCCCACCAGCGGAACTACCGCCAGGCCATCGAAGCCTTCGAGCGCTACCTGCAGGTGAACCCCAGCGGGTCGCGGGCCTACATGGCCCGGAGCCAGATCACGGCGCTGCAGGAGCGGATGCGGCAGCAGGAGCCGCAGGGCGAGGCGCCCAGCCCGTCGAGCGGGTCGTCAGAGTCGCAAGGGACCGCGGGCGCTCAGCCTTCGGGGCCTTGAGCGATGAACGGCGCGCCGTCGGCCGCTGGGGGTCCACCGGCGTTGGACCCCTTCGACTCCGAGGGGCCCTCGCCGCTCCCTGACCTTGCGCGGCCGTCGGAGTTCGCCGACGACGCGGTCGCCGCGGCCACACGACGCCTCGCCCGCGCCGACGCCTCGCGCGACGTTCACGCGCGCGTCGACGCCCTGCTCGCCCTGAGCGACGCGTGGGCCGCGCTCGGGGGCACCGTCCCCGCGCTCGACGCGGCGCGCGCCGCCGACCGCCTGCTCGCCGACCACCCCGCCACGGTCGAGCGCCTCGCCACGCTCTTGGAGCGCTCGGGGCAGTGCCGCGAGGCCGCCCAACGCTGGAGCGCCCTCGCCAGCTCCCGCGACCGCGCCGAAGACTGGCAGCGCTGCGTGCGCGCCTGGTGCCGGGTCGAAGACAACGCCGAGGTCGACGCCGCGCTCGAGCGGCTCGCTCGCTTCGGAGACGAGGCCGACACGTCTCCTTCGTACGCGCTGGGCGTCGAGCGGATGCGTGCCCGCGACGCGCGCTCGTCGACGGCGCTGGTCGAGCGGCTCCTCGCGCGCGCGGCTGAGGCCCGCCGCCGCGACGACCGCGAGCGATGGCGAGCGTACAGCCTCGACGCGTGGATGGAGTCCCGCGGCGCCCGCGGGGGCGAGTCGCTCACCGAGGCCCTCGCCTCGTCAGGGCACCCCCGCGCGGCCGTCTACGTCGCCGCCGAAGTGGCCGCCGCCGCGATGCTCGGGCCGACCGCCGACGTGGCCACCGCCGCGGCGCTCCTCACCCGTTGCGCGCGCATCGCCGAGAGCGCCGCCATGCCCGGCGAGGCCACCGCCGCGTGGACGGTGCGCGCGCTCCTGCGCGACGCCGCCTCGGGCGACGCGCGGGAGTGCCTCCGTGACCTCCTCGCCGAGCGCGGGCGCGCCCTCGAGCTCTCGGTGCGCCTCAGGGCCGACGCGCGGCGCACGTCGAACCCCTCCCGCTCCGCCGCGTGGAAGGGCGTCGCGGCCATCGAGATCCCCCACGCCCCGGCGAGCGCCGCCCTCGCCCTCGTCGAGGCCCTGCGACACCAGCCCGACGACCCCGAGGCCATGGAGCTCCTCATGGCCCTCGCCGAAGACCCCTCGGCCGAGTCGGCCGTGCGCGACGGCCTGTGGGGCCTCGCGCGCGCGAGGCGTCCCTGCGGCGAGCCGCACGCGGCTCCTCCTGTGGCTGGGCGTGCTCGAAGAGCGCGCGGGCGACCCCGCCGCCGCCGAGACGGCCTTCGCCCTCGTCGAGGGCCCCGTGCCCGAGGCCTACGCGGGGCTCGCGCGCGTCCACGCCGCCGCCGACGCGCTCGTGAACCGCGCCGAGGCCGCCCTCGACGCCCTCCAGCGCGCCGCCCCCGAGGCCCGCGCCGGCGCCCTCGAGCAGCTCCTCTCGGCGCTGTCTTCCACCCCCGGCGCCCTGCGCGACGCGCGCCTCACCGCCCGCGCGCTCGGGCCCCTCGCCCTCAACGACGACCGCGTCGCGAACCTCTGGCTCCGCGCCGCGCGCCGCAGCGACGACCCGCACCAGCTCCCCGCCGTGCTGCGACGTCTCGCCACCCGCTGCGCCCTCGTCGCCGTGCGCACCCGCGCCGCCCTCGAGGCCGCCGAGCGCATCGACGTCGCCAGCCCCGCCGAGGCCGCCGAGCTCCTCTCGATGCTCCTCGACGAGCACCCTGGTGAGTCCCTCGCCGCCGCCGCGCTCGCGGCCATCGCCGAGCACACCGACGACCCCTCGCTCGCCCGCGACGCCCTGCGCGCGCTCGCCCGCAGCGCCGTCGACCCCTGGGAGCGCGACCTCCTCGCGCGCTTCACGGGCACCGCGTCGGGCAACTTCGCGTGCTTCGCGGCCTCCCTCGCCGACCCGACGCCGAGCCGCGAGCGCAGCCTCCAGCTCTCGCGCTTGCACGACCTCGTGGGCGACGCCGTCACCCTCTTCGCGCAGCGCACCCGCTCGCTCCTCGCGCAGACGGGCTCCCTCGACGAGGGCCTCGCCGTCGCGCGCCGCTTCGCCGCGTACGACCCGCTCTCGTCCGAGGCCGCCATCGCGTGGATGGGCGCCGCGAGCCTCTCGGGCGACGCCGCGCAGGTGGCAGGCGCGGTCGAGGCCCTCGCGGGCTCCCTGGCCCCTCCGCGAGACCTGGCCGCGGTGACCCGGGCGGCCCTGCCCCGGCTGCGAACGCTCGACGACCCCGGCGCCCTCGCCCGCACCGTCGAGTCCGCGACGCGGGCCGGGGCACTCTCCGACCGCGCGCTCCGCTCGGCCGTGGGAGAGGTCGTCTCGACCGCCCCGGCGAGCGTCGCCGCGCGGTGGATCGAGGGGCTCCTCGGCGCGACGGAGCCCACGGAGCACCCGCGGTGGCTCCCGCTCCTCGCCGACGCCTACCGCGAGGTGCGCCTCGCGGGCGCGGAGTTCGACGCGCTCGAGCGCTTGGACCTCTTGCGGCCCTCGGCCGAGCGGCTCCCGCGCATGGCCGACCTCGCGATCTCGGCGGGGCTCGAAGACCGCGCCGCGGCGCTCAAGGCCCGCGCGGTCGAGAGCACCCACGCCCCCGCCGCGCGCAGGGCGCTCTTGTTCGAGCTCGCGGCGATGCACGCCGCGGCGTCTCCGCCGAGGACCGTCGACGCCGTAGCGGCGCTCGACCGCCTCGCGTCGGAGCGGCCCGACGCCGACACCCAGGCCGCGGTGGCGCGCGCCCTGGTGGAGATCGGTCAGCCCGAGGCCGCGGTGCAGCGGCTCACGCGCTGGGCGGGCGAGCGCACGGGCGCCGACGCCGCCGCGCGGTTGAAGCGCGCCGCGGTGATCGCGACCGAGACCCTGAGAGACCCGTCGCGGGCGCTGGGACTGTGGCGGCAGTACCTCCGCGTCGCGGGGTGGGACGAGGCCGTGCTCGAGTCGGTCGAGGCCCTCGCCGCGGAGCGCCGCGCCGTGGAGCTGATGCGGAGCCTCTACGACGACCTCGCGGCCGACGCGGCGGGGCCGCACGGGCGGCACGCGGTGGCGTACCGGCGCGCGGTGTTCCTCGAGCGCGCGGGGGAGACCGAGGCCGCGCTGGAGGAGCAGCTCGCCCTCTTCGAGCGCACGCGCACGCTGGGCGCTTCGTTCACCGCGGTCGAGCGCCTCGCCACCGCCGCGGGCCGCTGGGACGCGCTCCTGCAAGCCGTCGAGGGCCTCGCCCGCGCGGCGCCCACGAGCGAGAGCCGCGAGTCGTACCTCCTGCGCGCGAGCGAGGTGGCGAGACGTCACCGCCGCGACGACGCGGCCTCGCTCGGCTACGAGGTGCAGGCGTGGCAGTCGACCCGCTCGGCCGCGCTCTGGGAGCGCGTGCGAGAGCGCGCCCGCGGGATGCGCATCGCCCACACCACCGCGTCGCGCGCCGCCTTCGAGGCCCTCATCGACGGAGAGCTCGCCGCGGGCAACCAGACCTGGGACGACACCGCCCGGCGCGTCCACGCGCTGCAGGCGCTCGAGGTCGCGGCCCTCGACACCGACGACATCGACCGCGCGATGGCCGCCGCCGCGCTGTACCTCCGCCAGCACGACGCCCCCGCCACGGGCCGCGCGACGGTGCTCGCGCTCCTCGACCGCAAGGCCGTCTCTCCCGCGATGCGCGACGCCGTGCTCCGCTCGCCGGCCCTCGTGCGCGCGTCGGAGCCCCCCGCGGAGCCCGCGCTCACGCCCCCTCCTCCCCCGCGGCCAACGCCCCTGCCCTCGCCCGCGATCAGCCCGATGCGCGGCAGCACCCTGGAGCTCATCTCCTCGCCGCCGTCGTCGGTCTCGGCGCGGCCCGTGGTGCGCGAGCGCCGCGTGACGATGCCCAGCTCGCAGCCCGTCCCGGCGGCGCTGCGCCGCAGCGGGAACGCGCCGCCCTCGCCGCCGCCTGAGCCCCCTGAGACCGCCACCACGCGGATGTCCCCGCGGCCCGCGCCCCCTCCGCCCGTGGTGCCGCCCTCTCCGCCGCCGCCTCCGTTGAGCCCCGCGTCGGTGCCGCCTCCGCCTCCGCTCACGCCACCGCCGCCCGCGCCCGTCGCGGCCTCGTCTCCTCCGGTCACGCCTCCGCCGCTGCCTTCGTCACCGCCCGCGACGCCGCCGCCGTTGCCCTCGGCGCCGCCCGCGCCGCCGCGCTCGGCGCTCCCCCCTGCCCCGTCAGACCCGGCCGACCTCGCGCTCACGGAGCTCGTCGCGCAGGCCCGCCCGCCCGTCACCGCGGCGATGGACGACGGCGCCTCGGACGAAGACCGTCGCGACGCCTGGCGCCGCGCGCTGCACGACGACCCCTCGCGCCTCGACGCGCTCGCCGCGTTGGTCGACGCGCCGCCCGAGCCCGGTCGCGAGGGGGAGCACACCGCCCTCTCGCAGCTCCTCGCGGCGCTGCGCGGAGAGCCCGTCGCGGGCCTCGCCCCGCCCGTCGCGGCGCGGTCCGATCCGCCCGACGGCGTGGCGCGGGTGCTGTTCCCTCCGCGCTGGGGCCGCTTCCCCGAGCTGGGCGCGCTCTTGTGGGAGGCCCTCGGCCCCGCGTGGCGCCGCGACGCCCAGCGCCTCGCCGCGTCCGAGACGCACCGCCCGGTGTCGGCGGCCTCGCCCCTGGTGCCCGCGTTCCAGTCGGCGCTGCGGCTGCTCCAGCTCCCGCGCACGACGGGCTGCCTCTCGCGCGAGCAGGTCGCTGAAGGCGCCGTGGTCTTCGTGGGGAGCGTGCCGCCGTCGGTGCTCTTCGACCCCTCGGTGACGCGTCACCCCGAGGGCTTCTTGTTCCGCCTCGGCGAGGTGCTCGAGGCCACGCGGCCGGCGTTCCTCCCGCTGTGGGCGCTCCCCGACGACGACTTCGACGCGCTCTGCCGCGCGCTCCCGCTGGCCTTCGGCGACGCCGCGCACGGGGCCTCCATCGAGCCCTCCGTCGCTCGCTGGGCGGGACGCCTCGTCGACACCATCGCGCCGCGCATCCAGCGCCCGCTGCGCGACCTCGTGATGGAGCTCGGCCCTCGGCTCACGCCCGGCGCGTGGCGCTCCGCGGTGCACCAGGCCCGCGTCCACGCGGGGCTGCTCGTGTCGGGCGACGTCTCCGCCGCGCTGGAGTCGGTGATGCGCGCGGCGCCCGAGGCGGTGCCGCGCGACCCGTCGCGCGCGCTCGCGGTGTACGAGCCCCTGCGAGAGCTCGTGCGCTTCGCCGCGAGCGACGAGTACCTGCTGCTGCGCTGGTGAGAGCTCGGGGTTACAGCCCCATGAGCTTGGCGATGTAGTACCGCAGCGTCTCGGTGGTGCCGCCGCCGAGGCGGAAGAGCCGCTGGTCACGCCACGCGCGGGCGATGTGATAGTCCTCGATGTAGCCCCAGCCGCCGTGGAACTGGAGCATCGCGTCGGCGACCTCTGAGGCCACGTCGCCCACGTAGGCCTTCGACATCGAGATGAGCTTGGTGGTCTCGAAGGAGACCGGCTCGCCCTTCACGTAGCGCTCGGTGTTGTACGCGTCGGCCGCGCGGTAGGTGAGCGCCTCGGCGGCCTCGATCTTCGTCGCGAGGTCGACGATGCGGTGCTGCCACACCTCGCGCTTGATGATGGGCTTGCCGAAGGCGGTGCGGTCGCGGCCGTAGGCGATGCCGTCTTCGAGCATGAGCCGCGCGCCCGACGTGGCCGAGGCCGACGCGATGAGCCGCTCGCTCTGGAAGTTCTGCATGAGGTACCGGAAGCCCTCGCCCTCCTCGCCGAGGAGGTAGCGGCGCGGCACGCGGCAGTCCTCGAAGAAGAGCTCGGCGGTGTCGCTCGACCAGTTGCCGATCTTCTTGAGCTTCTTGCTGACGTGAAAGCCCTTCACGTCGGTGGGAAAGGTCACGATCGAGATGCCCGCGTGGCCCTTGTCGGGCTCGGTCTTGAGCATCAGCGTGATGAAGTCGGCGCGCGTCCCGTTGGTGATGAAGGTCTTCGAGCCGTTGATGACGTAGTCGTCGCCGTCGCGCCGCGCCCAGGTGCGCATCGCGGCCACGTCGCTGCCGCAGCCGGGCTCGCTCACCCCCAGCGCCGCGATCTTCTCTCCGCGCAGCGCGGGCTTGAGGAACTCCTCGATCTGCTCGGGCGAGCCGAGGTCCGAGAGCACCGGCGTGGCCATGTCGCTCTGCACCATGAGCGCCATCGAGACGCCCGCGGCGCCGCAGCGGGGGAGCTCCTCGGCCTTGGCGATGGAGTACCAGTAGTCACCCCCGCTCCCGCCGTGGGCCTCGGGGTAGTGCGCGCCGAAGATCCCCAGCTCGCCGGCCTTCTCGAAGACCCAGCGGGGGAAGAGCTCGTCGTCCTCCCACTGGTCGACGTGGGGGCGGAGTTCCTTCTCGCAGAAGTCCCGCACCGTCTTGCGGAACTGCGTGTGCTCCTCGGAAAAGTACGTGGTCATGTGCTGCTCCCTCGACGCGCGCGGACACCGCCGCTGAACCGCCATTCACCCTGCGATGAATGGCGGTTCATTGGTAGCGGTGTTCCTCCGTCGAGGCAACGGAGTCGAGCGCAGAGGCGGGGGATCAGACCCTGGACATCAGGAGCTGGCGCTGGAGCGCGAGGGCGGGCGGGAGCGTGGCGCTGAGCTTGTCGAAGAGCTCGGCCTGGCTCTCGAACTCGCGGCGCCACTCGTCGAGGTTGATGCTCGTCGCGGCCTCGACGCGCTCGTGGGCCACGTCGAGACCCGACAGGTCGAGGTGGCCGGCCTTGGGCACCCAGCCCAGCACGGTCTCCTGCGCGCCGACGCGGCCGTGGGCGCGGTCGATCACCCACTTCAACACGCGCATGTTCTCGCCGAAGCCCGGCCAGAGGAACTTGCCGTTCGCGTCCTGCCGGAACCAGTTCACCTGGAAGATCTTCGGCGGGTTCGCGATGCCCTTCTGCATCTCGAGCCAGTGCGCGAAGTAGTCGCCCATGTCGTAGCCGCAGAAGGGCAGCATCGCCATCGGGTCGCGGCGCACCACGCCCACCTGGCCCGTGGCCGCCGCGGTGGTCTCGCTGCCCATGGTGGCGCCGAGGTACACCCCGTGGGTCCAGTTGAACGACTGCATCACCAGCGGCACGGTGGTGGCGCGGCGGCCGCCGAAGATGATCGCGCTGATGGGCACGCCCTGCGGGTCGTTCGCGGCCTTCGAGAGCGCGGGGTTGTTCACCATCGGCGCGGTGAAGCGCGCGTTGGGGTGCGCGGCCTTCTCGCCCGAGCCCCGCTTCCACGGCCGGCCCTGCCAGTCGGTGAGGTTCTCGGGCACCTCGCCGTCCATGCCCTCCCACCAGACGTCTCCGTCGGCGGTCATGGCGACGTTGGTGAAGAGCGTGTTCTCGCGGATCGAGAGCATCGCGTTCGGGTTCGACTTCATGCTCGTGCCCGGCGCGACGCCGAAGTAGCCCGCCTCGGGGTTGATCGCCCAGAGCCGCCCGTCGGGGCCCACGCGCATCCACGCGATGTCGTCGCCGACGGTCCAGACCTTCCACCCCTCGAAGCGCTTCGGGGGGATCATCATCGCGAAGTTCGTCTTGCCGCACGCGCTCGGGAACGCCGCCGCCACGTAGGTCGTCTCGCCCGACGGAGACTCCACCCCGAGGATGAGCATGTGCTCCGCGAGCCAGCCCTCGTTCTTGCCGAGGTAGCTCCCGATGCGCAGCGCGAGGCACTTCTTGCCGAGCAGCACGTTGCCGCCGTAGCCCGAGCCCACGCTCCAGATCGTGTTGTCTTGCGGGAAGTGGCAGATGAACCGCCGCTCGGGGTTCACGTCGAGGGTCGAGTGCACGCCGCGGTTGAAGTCGTTCGACGCGCCGAGCATCTCGAGGGCGGCCGCGCCCATGCGCGTCATGATCCGCATGTTGAGCACGACGTAGACGCTGTCGGTGATCTCGACGCCGATCTTCGACAGCGGCGAGCCGAGCGGGCCCATGACGTACGGGATCACGTACATCGTGCGGCCCTTCATCGAGCCCTCGAAGAGCGCGCCGACCTTCTTGTAGGCCTCGTCGGGGGCCATCCAGTGGTTGGTCGGGCCCGCCTGCTCCTTGGTGGGCGTGCAGATGAAGGTGAGGTGCTCGACGCGCGCGACGTCGTTGGGGTTCGAGCGGTGCAGGTAGCACCCGGGGCGCTTCTGCTGGTTCAGCGGGATCAGCACGCCCGTCTCGACGGCGTGCTCGGTGAGGGCGCGGCGCTCGTCTTCGCTCCCGTCGCACCACACGACGCGGTCGGGCCTGGTCATCGCCGCGGTCTCTTCGACCCACTTGAGGAGGGCGTCGTTGTCGACGCATCTTGCCGACGGTGGTCGGCACTTCAGTCGCTGCCATGGTCCGTGGTCCTTCCTCTGCCGACCCCGTGGTCGAGACATGCTCCCCGGCCTGGTCGGCGGTCTCGCGCGGGAGGGTATCCGGCCCTCGGTGACGGTCCGCCACCGCCTGTGGGTATTGATGTCTGGTAGCGTCGCAGCCACACCCTCACGGGCGGCGCGCGATGAAAGGACTCCTCTCGATCCTCGGCCTCCTCGGGATGCTCCCGGGCCTGTACATCCTGTCGCTCATGGTGCGCGGCGGCGCCAATGACGGGCTGGAGCCCTGGGCGTGGATGCTCATCTACGCCCTCGTCACTCGAGCTCTTCTGGCTCCAGACCGAGATCCGCCGCGCGAAGTTCCTGCTCATCGCGGGCTTCGCGCCTGCTCGCCATATCGTGGTCGCGCTGCGCTCCGCAGCAGCCTGACCACCGCGCTGGGTCTCAGGTCACGCTGCCCGCGGGCACGCCGAGCGCTTCGTCAACCGCCTGGGCGAAGAGGCCGACCTCAGGATGATGCTCTACATCATCAGCGACGTGGGCGCGATCCACCGCGACAGCGCGGCGCGCGCGCCCCTCGCTGCGGGCCACTCCGCTCGATGCGCGTCACGACACCGACTACGCGCCGGTGCCGTCTCCTCCCCGTCGAACATCCTCTCGATGGGCTCGCCCGACGCCTTCGAGGGCGCCCAGTATTCAGCCCTCCGCTCGAGGGCCGCGCGCCGCGCTGATCGTGTACCTGCACGGCTACGGCGGCCAGATGAAGCGACTCCCCTGCTGGGTGCTCGCGCCGCATGCCCGACGCCCTGGTGGTGTGCCCGACCGTGGGCCTGCGCGGCGAGTGGGCGCACGAGCGCGCAGTCAATCTTCTCGCGCTCCATCGACTACGCGGGAGCGCTCGCAGGCCGTGTACGCCGTGGGCCAGAGCAGCAGGGCGACGGGCCTCTTGCACTTCATCAACCGCCGCCTCGTGGGCCACGTCGACGGCGTCGCGCTGATCTCGGGCTTCGACGAGAACTACCCGACGACCTGCGGCGAGGCGAGCATCCGGTGCTGATCCTCCACGGGCAGAACGACGCGCACAGCCGGCCTTCAGGGTCGAGGGCCTCGCGAACGTCAACCGCGTGCGCAACATCGAGATGCCCGGCGGAGAGTTCCTGATGTACGAGCATTTCCGGGACGAGTGCCTGGAGGAGCTCGACAGTTTTTGTGGGGCGCATTGAGCGCATGGGCATCCCCCTCGACGGGCTCTCGCTCGCGCGGACCGCGGGCGTCGTCGCGGCCTTCTTCGTCGGCGTCACCGTCGTCGTCGCTCATGGGCTTCGCGATGGAGCGCGCGCTGCCGAAGCCGGCGAGTGTTCGCGGTGCCGCTCTTCGCGGGGCAGTACCGCTTCGAGCTCACGGGCAACGCGCTCTACCTCCGCGCTGATCACGGCGACGGTCACCGCGGCGCTGCGCTTCGGAGCGATCCGCTTCGGAGAGACATCGCTCGCGCGCGACTGTCTGGCCTTCTACGATGGTGCTGGAGGCTTCCAGGTCTTCTACTGGTTCCTGCACCGGGCGATGCACCAACGCGCTCGTGTGTGGATGCACCGCTGGCACCACCGCTCGCAGGTGACCACGCCGCTCACGGGGCTCTCGATGCACCCGCCGAGGCGATTGGGTGGATGGTCGGCCTGGTGGGCTTGCCCGCGCTCGCGTCGCGCGTCGTGCCCGTGGGGTTCTGGGGCCTCGTCGGCTACTACCGCCTTCAACACGCTCGGGAACGTGGTGGGTCACGCGAACGTCGAGCCCACCGCGCGCTTCGCCGCGACGCGCAACGCGACGTGGTTCGCCAACGCCTTCGTCTACCACGCGATGCACCACGCCCGGTGGAACGGTCACTACGCCTTCCAGGCCGCGCTGATGGACCGGCTCATGGGGACCGAGTGGAGCGACTGGCCCGCCCTCTACGAGCGCATCGCGTCGGGGCGACCGCTCACGAGCCTTCAGGAGAAGGGCTGAGCGCGTCGGAGAGGGGTCAGACCCCCGTCGTTCGACGGTCGCACCCTCGGCGCGCGGGGGTCGAGACCCGGCGAGCGGTACTCGCACCCCCGGCAGGCGGGGGTTGACCCCCGACACGCGGTAGTCGCACCCCCGGCGAGCGAGGGTTGTACCTCCGGTGAACGGAGGTCGAGACCCGATCGGGGGAGGTCCATGGGTGCCGCGGCCAACGCGGCGCGGCTGCGCCGCGGGGTTGCGGTTCGATCGACCTGTTCGCCGCGCACCCCGGACTGAAGTCCGGGGCAGGCCTTACGCTCAAGCCCGCGCGACGCGCGGGCTTCTCACTGCCTCTTGCACGGTGAGACTCGCTCCGACCCTGATGGACCCGCGGGGAGCCCACGCCCAGCGTGGGCTTGAGCGTAAGGCCTGCCCCGGACTTCAGTCCGGGGAGGACTCACCGTTCCATCGACGAATCCGAACACAACCAGCTTGACAACCGTGGGGGGGGAGGATGATCGCCCTCGTCGACGCGGCGCTGGGGGGCGATGAGGTCCCTCCGCGCCGTGCCGGTCCTGGGCGGCGGGGGCGCCGCGACACCGACGAACGGGGAGCGCAGATGGGGACCTTCATCGAGATCATTTCGACGCCGACGAGCTACTCGGTCGAGGACGACACCGACGACAAGGCTGTGTGGAGCCCCGTAGAGTCGTCGCTCGACGTGACGGCCTACGAGACCATCGACATCGAGGTGGCCGTCTACGCGCTGACCCTGTCGGCGACGCTGTACTTCATGACGGCGACGACCAACGCCGGCGACAAGAGCCTGTGGAGCGAGGTCGACAACCAGGGGATCGTGAACGGGCCAAGCGGCACGGAGGACGCCGCGTACATCTATCGCAAGACCATCGGCGCGACGGCGAACCAGCCGCTCCTGCGCTACCTGCGCTGGCGCTTGACGGGGAGCTCGAGCGGCACGGCCAAGGTGCTGGTCACCGTGCGTGGCATCGGTCGGGCGGGCTGAGGTCGGGCCATGGCCTGGTTCGAGGTCTTCTCGCGGGAGACCAGCGAGGCGAGCGCGCTGGCCTGTGACAACGACCCGCAGCTCTTCGGCGCGTCGAGCTACGGGTTTCTGATCAACGACGACGCCTCCACCGCGCTCACGGTCGCGCCCGGGATCTACCGGGTGTGGCTGGAGGGCCGGAGCCCGACGGTGACGGTCTACCTCGCGGTGGGAGTCGGGACGCCCACGGCCGAAGCCCCCGACACCGGCGGCAAGAACGTGATCGCCTTCTCGGGCGACATGACGGTGCGGGTGCGCGTGCCGCCGACGGGGACGCCCACCGACGGCGAGTGGCCGGGGCAGACCGTGGCGGCGCGGCTGAGCACGGGCACGGCGGACACGACGCTGTTCTTCATCCCGGTGCTGACGTGGCAGGACGACTGAGGGAGGTGCAGCGATGGCAGAGACGGTCGTGATGGCCAGCGGCGCGGCCGCGTCGATGAACAAGAAGCCCGGCAAGGAGGCCGTGTTCGACCTGTGGGCCTTCCGGGAGCTGGAGCTGGAGCTGAGCGTGCTGTCGATCAAGACGGAGGCCAGCAACGTCTGGGCGACCCTCTTGATGGAGACCTCGATGGACCCCGACCCCGAAGCGAATTGGAAGCCCCTGGGCGCCTTCACGCCGCTCTCCGACGGGGGCACCGACCGGCGGCGCTACGCGGGCTTCTTGCGCTACGTGCGCTGGCACGTCATCAGCAACGCCGAAGAAGGCGGGACCGTGGTCTTCAATCTCCGCGGGATGGCCCGATGAGGTGAAACCCACGGCCCGAAGGGGCAACCTACGACCGTGGGCGTCGCGACGATGCCCGACGGAGGTGCGCGGTGAAGCGAGAGCACAGTGACGTGACCGGCGGGAGAGAGGCCGGGGGTGAGGGCAACCGCACGCTCGCCCTCGCCCTCCTCCTCGCCGCGGGCTGCGCGAGCGAGTCGGGCAGCAGCACCGACGCCGCCATCGATCAACCCATCGCGGTCGACGATCTCGGTTCCGCTCGCGACGCCGGGATGGACACTTCTCCGATGGACGCCGCCGTCCCTCGCTGCGTTCCTGGGATGAGCGTGGCCTGCGCGTGCGTGGGCGGCGCGACCGGCGCACAGACCTGCTCCGCCGAGGGCGTCTACGGCGCGTGCGTCTGCCCCGACGCGAGCGC
>JAWKRC010000047.1:0-56623 GCA_041389825.1 Polyangiales bacterium
CGCGCCGGCCCTCGCCCTCGCCGAGCCCGTGCACGTCGTGTGTCGGCAGGACAAGTCCGACCGGCTGCTCGCCGACCTCGCGGTCTTCGCCCTCGACCTCGTGCTCGCCGACGCGCCCGTGGGGCCGGGGTCGAGCGTGAAGGCCTTCAACCACCTGCTGGGCGAGTGCGGGGTGACCTTCTTCGCCGTCGACGCCCTCGCGCGGTCGCGGCGCAGGGGCTTCCCCCGCTCGCTCGACGGCGCGCCGATGCTCCTGCCTACGGCGAACTCAGCGCTGCGCCGCGCGCTGGAGCAATGGTTCCTCTCCAACGGGATCCGGCCGCGCGTGGTCGCCGAGTGCGACGACAGCGCCCTGCTCAAGGTCATCGGTCAGTCGGGCGCAGGGATCGTCCCCGCGCCCACCGTGGCCGAGGCCGAGATCCGTCGGCACTACCAGCTCGCGCCCCTCGGCCGCACCGACGAGGTGCGCGAGCGCTTCTACGCCATCTCGCTGGAGCGGCGCATCAAGCACCCTGCGGTCGTGGCGATCTCGCAGTCCGCGCGGGCGCACCTGTTCGGAGACTCGGCGAAGCCTCTGGCGTGACCGACGCGTCGTTCGCTCGGGCCACCGCCCGGGCCACGGCCCTGCGCGCGCGGTCCGTCGCCCGCGCCACGGCCGCGTACACGTCGACGTCGCGCTCCTCCACCCGCACCTCGACGCCGTCGCCCTGCGCCTCGACGCAGCAGCGCTTGTCGACGCCCCCCCGCGGGCCGTTCTCGTCCGAGATCCACACCCGCACCTCGCGCACCCGCCCCACGAAGCGCCCGAGCGAGAGCCTCACCCGCTGCTCCAACCGCGCGACGTCGACCGTCGCCCGCGGGAGACCCTTCTGCCGTACCGCGACCTTCATGTGCATGTCCTCCTCGGAGCGCGCGACCCGGCGCGCCGCCACGCAGAAGGGGTGAGGCCAGACACCCGCCGCGACGAATATAGAAACCCGAACACACCCATCGGCCACGACGATGGATCCACGGTGTCCCATCGGTGCGGGCCTCTGCCGAGCCCGATCTGTGGTCATCCTGGCCGCATGACGCCGCGCAGGAAGCATCAGCCTGATCGATGTGACCTCTCGATCTTACCGATTCGCCGATGGGTCCGCCGGGCCTTATCCCCTGCGAACCGATCACCGCTCGCAGGAGGTCTCCGCCACGATGACCGTGACCGAATCCCTTGGCCCCCGAGGCCCGCACGCCGCCCCCGCCGCCCCGCCGCCCGAGGCGCTCCTCGACGCCGCGGAGTTCTGCGCCCGCAGCGCGTCGGTGCGCTTCGACCCCTCGCGGGTGCGGGCGGGCGTCACGCGCGCGCTGTCCGACGACGCCGACGCCCCCGCCCCCTCGTGGAGCGCCGCCCTCGCCGCCGCCAGCGAGTCCGTGGGCGTGCGCTGCGAGCGCGTCGACCTCTCGGCCCTCGACCTCGTCTCCCGCCGCGAGCTCCCGCTCCCGCTGGTCACGATGCACGCCCGCGGCTGGTGCGCGGTCACGGCCCGCACCTCGCGCCGGGCGCGCGTGCGCCTCGACGGCCAGCCCGAGCGCTGGGTCACCCCGCGCGAGCTCGCCCTCGCGGTGGGCGCCTGACGCGAGCGAGAGCCTCCTGTGGGTGGTCGCCGCGGCTTCGCCGCTCGCGCCCCTCGACGGCCACGGCGCCGACGGCCACGGCCGCTCGCCCTTCGCGCGCGTGCGCGCCCTCCTTCGCCTCGAGCGCGACGACCTCTGGGTGGTGCTGGTCTACGCCACGGCCACGGGCCTCCTCTCGCTCGCCACCCCCGTCGCCGCGCAGGCCCTCGTGAGCACCGTCGCCTTCGGCTCGCTCCTGCAGCCCGTGGCCGTGCTCACCGCGCTGCTCTTCACCGTGCTCTCCACCGCCGCCCTCCTGCGCGCGCTCCAGGTGCGCGTGGTCGAGGCCCTCCAGCAGCGGGTGTTCGTGCGCGTCGCCCTCGAGGTCGCCCACCGCCTGCCGCGCGCCTCGGCGTCGGCGCGCGACGGCGCCCACGGCCCCGAGCAGGTCAACCGCTTCTTCGACGTGCTCACGCTCCAGAAGTCCGCGGCGGTGTTCCTCCTCGACGCGCTCGGGCTCGTCCTGCAGACGGCCATCGGGCTCGTGGTGCTGGCCTTCTACCACCCGCTGCTCCTGGCCTTCGACGTGGTGCTCATCGCCTGCGTGGCCGCGCTGCTCTTCGGCATGGGCCGCGGCGCGACGCGCACCAGCATCGCGGAGTCGAAGGCCAAGTACGCCGTCGCCGCCTGGCTCGAAGAGGTCGCGCGCATGCCCTACGCGCTGCGCTCGCGCTCCGGCGCGGAGCACGCCGCGGCCTCGGCCGACGCGGCGACGCGGGCCTACCTCGACGCGCGGCGCGCGCACTTCTCCGTGGTCTACCGGCAGATCGTGGGCTCGCTCGCGCTGCAGGCCGTGGCGAGCGCGGCGCTCCTCGGCGTGGGCGGCGCGCTGGTGATCGCGCGGCAGCTCACCCTGGGCCAGCTCGTCGCCGCGGAGATCATCGTGACGATGGTGGTCGCGAGCCTCGCCAAGCTCGGCAAGCACCTGGAGACCTGGTACGACCTCATGGCCGCCGCCGACAAGCTCGGGCACCTGCTCGACCTCGAGGTCGAGGCCGCTCCGTCGCAGCCGGCGGCGAGCGCCGAGGGCCCGGCGGCGCTGCGGGTGAGGGGCGTGCGGGTCGAGGGTGGGCCGCGGCTCGACCTCGACCTCGCGCCGGGCGGGCGGGCGGTCATCACGGCGCCGAGCGGCGCGGGCAAGACGCGCCTCGCCGAGGCGCTCTGCGGGCTGCGCGCGCCCACCGAGGGCGTGGTGGAGCTCGACGGGCTCGACGCGAGGGAGCTCGACCCGCTCGCGCGGCGCGAGGCGACCGCGCTGGTGGGCGGCGAGGTCGAGGTCTTCGCGGGGACGGTGCGCGAGAACGTCTCGCTCGGGCGGCCGCAGGTGGGCGCGCGCGAGGTGTGGGGCGCCCTCGCGGCGGTGGGCGTCGACGAGGCCGTGCGCGCGCTGCCGCAGGGGCTCGACGCGAAGCTGCTCCCGAGCGGCGCGCCCTTGTCGCAGTCGCAGGCGAGGCTGGTGGGCCTCGCGCGGGCCCTCGCGGGGAGCCCGCGGCTGCTGGTGCTCGACGACGCGCTCTCGGGCCTCGACCAGCGGAGCCGGCGCAGGGCGGAGGACGCCGTGTCTGCGCCGTCGGCGCCGTGGACGCTGGTGGTGCTCTCGCGCGAGGCGATGTCCGCGCCGCGGGGTGTCGTCGCGCTGAGCCTCGCCGCGCCGGGCGTCGCGCCCGCCGCCAGGGGGGACGCGTGATGAGCGCCCGCACCCCCTACCGCGTCGCCGCCTTCGACCCCGACCGCGCCGCGTGGGCCCTCGTGCGCACCCCGCGGGCCGCGCGCCTCGTGGCGAGGCTGCTCCTGGCCTTCGTCGCCGCCTCGGCGGTGGTGCTGGCGGTGACGCCCTGGCAGCAGTCGGCCGCGGGCGCGGGGCGCGTGGTGGCCTACGCGCCCACCGAGCGGCAGCAGACCCTCGAGGCCCCCATCGAGGGGCGGGTCACCCGCTGGCTCGTGCGCGAGGGCTCGCGGGTGCGCGCGGGCGACCGCGTGGTCGAGATCACCGACAACGACCCCGCGATCCTCACGCGGCTCGGCGAGGAGCGCGCCGCCGTCGTGGCGCGGCGCGAGGCGGCGCGGGCGCGGGCGCAGTCCATCGCGTCGAGGGCCGAGTCGCTCGAGGCGTCGCGCAGGGCGGCCATCGCCGCCGCGGCGCTGCGCACGCGCATGGCGCAAGACCGCGCGCGGGCCGCGACGCAGGCCCTCGCGGCGGCCGAGGCGGCGCACGAGACCGCGCGGCTCAACGTCGACCGCCAGCGCGGGCTCTCGGGGCAGGGGCTGAGCTCGACCCGCGCGGTGGAGCTCGCCGAGCTGGAGTTCATCCGCACGCGCACCGAGGTCGACCGGGCGCGCGCGACGCTCTCCGCCGCGCGCAGCGAGGAGAGCGCCGTGGCCGCCGACGCGGCGCGGGTGGGCACCGACGGCGCGGCCTCCATCGACGACGCGCGGGCGTCGCGGGCGTCGGCCCTCGCCGAGGAGGCTTCGGCGAGCGCGGAGCTCGCGCGCATCGAGGTGCGCCTCGCGCGGCAGACCACGCAGTCGGTCACCGCGCCCCGCGACGGCACGATCCTCCGCCTCGTGGGCGGCCAGGGCGGCGAGGTGGTGAAGGCCGGCGACGCGCTCGCGGTGCTGGTGCCCGACACCGACGCGCGCGCGGTGGAGCTGTGGCTCGACGGCAACGACGTCCCGCTGGTGTCTGAGGGTCGGCACGTGCGGATCCAGTTCGAGGGCTGGCCCGCCGTGCAGTTCGTCGGGTGGCCCTCGGTGGCCGCGGGCACCTTCGGCGGCCGCGTCGCCCTCGTCGACTCCACCGACAACGGCCAGGGCAAGTTCCGCGTGCTGATCGTGCCCGACGGCCGCGAGGCGTGGCCCTCGGGGCGCTACCTCCGCCAGGGCGTGCGCGCCAACGGCTGGGTGCTCCTCAACCGCGTGCGCCTCGGCTACGAGCTCTGGCGCCGCTTCAACGGCTTCCCGCCCGTGGTCTCGCCGCGGGAGCCCGCCGGCGCGAACCCCACGCGGGAGGCCGGCAAGTGACCCTTCGGGCCTTCGTCAACGCGCTCCTCCTCGCGCTCCTCGCGACGACGCCCCTCGCCGCGCAGCCCGCGGCCGAGACTTCGGAGCCCCTCGCGCTGCGCGAGGTGCTGCGCGCGGTGGAGCGTCACCTCCCCACCATCGAGGCCGCGCGGCGCGAGCAGGAGGTCGCCGACGCCGACCTCCTCTCGGCCGAGGGCGGCTTCGACCCCGCGCTGCGCGCCCGCGGCGGCGTGGCGGCGGGCTACTACGACTACGCCCGGGCGGAGGTGAGCGTCGAGCAGCCCACGCCCCTGTGGGGCACGACGGTCTTCGCGGGGTGGCGCCTCGGGCGCGGCTTCGGGTCGTCGACGAGCTCGCGCTACCAGGGCATCCGACTACTACGGCAACCTCGCCACCTACGACCTCGGCGAGCTGCGCGCGGGGGTGACCGTGCCCCTGTGGCGCAACGGACCGATCGACCAGCCGGCGCGCCTCGATCCGTCGCGCGGAGCTCGCGCGTCCCGCCGCGGCCCTCGCCGTCACGCAGGAGCGGCTCGCGGCGCGGCGCGCGGCCACCGAGGCGTACTGGGCCTGGGTCGCCGCGGGGCGTCGCCTCGCCATCGCCGAGGGACTGCTCGCGCTCGCGCTCGACCGCGAGGCCGCGGTCACGGCCCGCGCCGAGCGGGGCGACCTCCCGCGCATCGAGACCGTCGACAACGCCCGCGCGGTGCTCCAGCGCCGGGGGATGGTCGTGGCCGCGACGCGGGGGCTGGAGCAGGCGGCCATCGCGCTGTCGATCTACCTCCGCGACGCGCGCGGCGAGCCCGTGCTGGCCCCCGCGTCGCGCCTGCCGACGTCGTGGCCCGAGCCCGAGCCGGGAGAGGTCGACGTCGCCCGCGCGATGCGCGACGCGGTGGAGCGCAGGCCCGAGCCGCGGCGGCTGGAGCTTCAGGCCGCGCAGCTCCGCGTCGAGCGCGAGTGGGCGCGCAACCAGCTCGCGCCCGCCATCGACCTCACGCTCGCGGCCTCGCAGGACCTCGGCGCCGCCACGCCGGGGCTGAGCGCGGGGCAGGGCCGGCCCGCGGGGGAGGTGTGGCTGACGCTGGAGATCCCGATCCTCAACCGCGTGGCGCGCGGCCGCGTCGCCGCGGCGGAGGCCGGGGTCGCGAGGCTCTCGGCGCAGGCGAGGTTCGCGCGCGACCGCGTGGCCGCCGAGGTGAGAGACGCGCGCTCGGCGCTCACCGCGGCGCGGCGGCGCGTGGAGATCGCGCGGCAGGAGGTCGACGCCGCCGAGACGCTCGAGTCGGGCGAGCGGGCGCGCTTCGACGCGGGAGACAGCACGCTGCTCATCGTGAACCTGCGCGAGCAGGCCGCGGCCGAGGCTCGGCTGCGCGAGGTCGACGCGAGGCTCGACCAGCGCCGCGCCGCTGCCGCGTGGACGGCGGTGACCGCCGCCCTCGACGACGAGCCCGACGGTGGCGGGCGGTGACCTCGCGCGGTCTCCGAAACGCGGCGGCGCCGTGATACCCATGCGCGCCATGGGAACCCTCCGCGCGATGGTCGCCGCGACGCTCTGCGCCGCGGCGCTCGGGTGCTCCTCCGACCCGACGCCCTCCGCCGCTGACGCCGCGGCCGACGCCGACGCCGCGGTCAACCCTGACGCCTCGCAGCCGACGCGGTGTACGCGCGTGGCGCCCGACGCCCCGCCCTCGACGCGCCCCGCGGGCTACACGCTCAGCGCGCCCGTCGAGGTGGTGCGCGACGCGATGGGCATCCCCCACATCTACGGCCGCACCGACGAGGACGTCTTCTACGCCTCGGGCTACACGCAGGCCGTCGACCGGCTCTTCCAGATGGAGGTGGTGCGCCGCGGCGCGCGCGGCACCCTCGCGGCGCTCGTCGGCCCCGACCGTCTCGCGCAGGACCGCCTCATCCACCTCATGGGCGTCGCGCACTGGGGCCGCGAGAGCGCGGCGCGCGTGCGCAGGGAGCACCCGGAGATCCACCGCCTCACCTCCGCGTGGGTCGCGGGCGTGAACCGCCGCGTGGCCGAGGTGCGCGACGAGAGCGCACCGAGACCTCCAGGCTTTCGCCCAACGGAGCTCGACGCGCTGCCCGAGTTCTGGAGCGACGACGACCCCTACCTCGTCTCGCGCCTGATCCTCTTCCGCAACGCGAACCAGCTCGACTACGACATCCTCTCGACGATCATCGCGCGCTACGTGCCCGCGGCCAGCGACCTCCCCGTCGTGCAGGCGCTGGGGCCCTCCATCGTCCCGCCCGAGGAGCGGCCCACCACGGCGATGGCGCGCAGGCGGCTCCCGCGCGACGCGGGCGCGCGCATCGCGCGATGGCTCGACGAGACCGACTGGATGCGCCGCGGCGCGAGCAACAACTGGGCGGTCGCGGGGCGGCACAGCGCCAACGGACGTCCCCTCATCGCGGGGGACCCGCACCAGCCCTTCCAGTCGCCGGGGGTGTTCTGGGCGCAGCACATGAACAGCGCCGCGGCGGGGGGCAGCTTCGACGTCGCGGGCTTCGCCTTCGCGGGCGCGCCGGGCGTGCACCTCGGCCACAACGCCTCCGTCGCGTGGACGGCCACCACCGCCTACCCCGACATGATGGACCTCTGGTCCGTCTCCGCGAACGACGGCTCGATCCGCTACGGGGGCCGCGACTACCCCGTGGTGCCCTGCGAGGAGACCATCGAGGTGCGGGGCCAGCCCGCCGAGGTCTACCGCTTCGACGAGGTGCCCTCGCTGGGCGTGCTCCTGCCCGACGACCTCGCGCCGCTGCCCATCGTCGACGAGGGCCAGCGGACGCTCTTCCGCTGGACGGGCTTCACGCCCACGGCCGAGGCCGAGGTCTTCTTCGCCTTCGACCGCGCGCGCGACACGGGCGAGTTCGACGCCGCCGCGCGCCGCATGGAGATCGGCGCCTTCAACCTCGTCGCCGCCGACGCGCGCGGGATCACCTACCGCTCGCGGATGCTCGTGCCCGACCGCGGAGACCCCCGCACGCTGCCGGCGCCGTACCGCGTGCTCGACGCGAGCGACCCGCGCACCGCGTGGACGGGCGCCCTCCTCTCGGACGACCGCCAGCCGCACAGCGCGGGCGGGGCGCGGGGCTTCCTCTTCTCGGCCAACAACGAGCCCTTCGGCTTTCTGGCCGACGGAGACGCGACCAACGACCCCTGGTACTACGGCGTGTGGTTCGACCCGGGCACGCGCGCGGCGCGCATCGAGTCGGAGCTCACCCGCCTCACCGCCGCGGGGGGCGTCACCGTCGAGCAGATGGAGGCGCTCCAGCGCGACACCCACGCCGTGATCGCCGACGAGCTCCTCCCGACGCTCTTCACCGCGTGGGAGCACGCCGCGACGGACCCTTCGCTCGCGACCTGGCGAGAGAACCCCGCGCTCGGCCCGCTGGTGGAGCTCCTCCGCGGGTGGGACCGCGCGATGACCCGCGACGCCGCGGCGCCCGTCGTCTACGAGGCCTGGTCGAACTACTTCGCCCGCGCCGCCCTCTACGACGACATGGACCAGACCTTCGACGCGATCCACACGCGCGAGCCGGTGTTCATCCTGAAGATCCTCTCGCTCACGGTGAACGGCCGCTTCGCCAACGCCGAGCGCCTGCTCCAGGGCGGCCGCGACGCCCTCGCGCTGCGGGCGCTCGCCTCCACCGCGACCTGGCTCACCGCCCGCTTCGGCGGCGCCGAGCCGTCGAACTACACCTGGCGCGCGTACCACCGCTCGCGGCCCAACACCGTGGTGCCCCGCGGCGGAGAGCCCTTCGCCGTCGAGCCCTTCGCCGTCGACGGCTCGGTGGGCACCGTGAACGTCTCGCAGGCGGTCTTCTTCGACGGCGCCGCGCCGCGCCAGTTCCACGAGTCCCACGCCGTGCCCGCCTACCGCATGGTGGTGAGCTTCGACGCCGACGGCACGCCGCGGGCGCGGGTGAATTTCCCCATGGGCAACTCCGGCGACCCCACCTCGGCGGACTGGTCGAACACCCAGGCCGACTGGGTCGAGGGCCGCCACCGCCCGCTGCCCTTCACCCGCGCCGACGTCGACGCCGCGGCCCGCGAGCGCACGACGCTCACGCCCTGACCACTCAGGTCATCGAGAGCAACTGCTCCACGAAGGCGCGCTGCTTGGGGTCTCGCCCCGGCAGCGCGCTCCACCGCTCGAAGAGCGCGCGGCTCTCGGCCGCGAGCACGCCGCCGACGACGCGCGGCATCTGGGCCTCGGGGCTCGTGGGGGGCGTGACCCTCCCGGTGCCGCTGTCGGCGGGCGCGCGAAGGCCGTAGACCACGAGGTCCGTCGCGGTCTGCATCGCGGCGCCGAGGCACATCACGCAGGGCTCCAGGGTGGCGACCATCACCGCGTCGCGGGCGTCGCCGTCGAAGCGCCCCGCCGCGCGAGAGAGCGCGACCATCTCGGCGTGCGCGGTGCGCGTGCGCAGCCGCTGGCCCTCGTTGTGACCGCGCGCGACGATGGTCCCGTCGCCCCGCGCGATCACGCACCCGACCGGGACCTCGCCCGCGCGCAGCCCCGCCTCGGCCTCGGCGAGCGCCTCGCGCATCAGCGACTCCAACAGCTCTTGCGTGAACGACGCCGAGCCTGGCGAGGCCATCGCGAGCGCCTCGTCGAGGTGGTCGACGAGGTCCGCCGGGTCGCGGAACACCATCCGCGCGCCCGACGACAGCAGCGTCTCGCGCGAGTGCCCGCCGCAGGTGAGCCCGATGAGCACCACGCCCGCGTGCCGCGCGGCCTCGGCGTCGTAGGGCGTGTCGCCGACCATCACGCACTGCGCGGGAGACATCTTCAGCTTCTTCACCGCGGCGCTCACCACGTCGGGCGCGGGCTTGCTCTGCTTCACGTCGCTCGCGAGCACCGCCGCGTCGACGCGCTCGCGCCACGCGACGCCCGAGTGCTCCTCGACGCGCTCCAACTGCTCGGGCTGGCTCGACGTGGCGATCACGGTCTTCAACCCTCGGCGCTTCACCTCGGCGATCAGCGCCTCGGCCCCGGGGAACACCTCGATCCCCTCGGCCGCCGCGACGCGCGCGAAGGCCTCGGGCTGCGCCTCGCGGATCGCGTCTCCGTCGGCGGCGTCTCCGTCGCGGCCGATGATCGCGGGGACGAGGTTGTCCCCCCCTTTGCCGATCTCGACGAAGACCCTGTCGGCGGGGGCCTTGTACCCGCGGCTCGCGAAGGCCTCTTGAAAGGCCCGCGTGTGGAGGTCGTTCGTATCGACGAGCGTGCCGTCGAGGTCGAAGAGCACCGCGTTGGCGACCATCGACGGTGTGACGCTCGCTCTGCGCCTCGGGGTGCGCGTCAGCGGCCCCAGGGGTTCACGATCCTGCGGCCTCCGCCGCGACCCTCTCGGTCGCCGCGCCCGCGGTCGCGGCCGTCGTCGGGCTGCGCCTCGCCGGGGCAGACCTCGTTGGTGATGGGGTTCACCCGACCGGGGTTGCGACGGCACCACGACTGCCCCGCGTTGCGCGGGATCATCGGCTGCGTGATCGTGGGCGCGGGCTGCACCGGCCCCGGCTGCACGGGCTGTTGTCCGAGCGGCGCCACCGGCGCGGGCTGCATCGGCTGCGTCGGCGTGGGCTGCGGCGTGGGCTGCGGCGTGGGTTGCGGCGCGGGCTGCGCGGGCGTCGGCGCGGGTTGCGTGGGCTCGGGCGTCGGCGTGGGCGTCGACGGTCGCGACGGCGCGCGGGGCCGGGTGGTGCGGGACGACGTCGACGTCGTGGGTCGCGCGGGCGTCGGCGCGGGGGCCGGGGGCGGGCTCGGGCGCGGGCTCGACGCGCGGCGGCGTGGTGGTGGTCGGCGTGATCGCGGGCGCGGGGGGCGGCGCGGGCGCGGTCGACTGCTCAGGCGACGACGACGCGGCGCGCGGCGCGGGAGGGGCGTCGGTGTTCGATCGCGTGGCGAAGGCCGCGACGCCGACGCCCGCGGCGGCGAGCACGGCGAGGCCCACGGCCCAGGGGGCCTTCGAGCGCGCGCGGCGCGGGGGCGCTTCGACGACGCCCGGCGGAGGCGCGGCGGCGACGGTGTGCGCCACGGGGCTGAGCGTGCCGGGCATCACCTCGGTGCGCGGTGGCGCCACGACCTGCGGGGGCGTGGGCATGGGCATCGCCGCGAGGAGCGTGGGGGCGACGGCCGCGGCGCCCCCCGAGGCGGAGGTGAGGAGCGGCGCGAGCGAGCTCCACGCCTCGGCGGCGTTGGAGAAGCGCGCGGCGGTGTCGCGCACGACGCAGCGTGCGAACCAGCCGTCGAAGCCCGGCGGGAGGTTGCGCTCGACGCCGTACTCACGCGCGCGCTGCGAGGCGGGCTCGAGGGGCTCTACGAGCACCTCGTTGAAGAGCACCATGAGGTCGATGTCGCCCTGCGCGGCGCGCCAGTAGAAGCGGCCCGTGAGGAGCGCGAAGGTGATGAGCCCGAGGGCCCAGACGTCGGTGGCGGGGGTGAGGGCGGCGCCGAGGCGGGCCTGCTCGGGGGCCATCCACAGGGGGCTGCCGATGGGGCGAGAGACCTTCGCGCTGGTGGAGCTCGCCGCGGCCACCTTGGCGATGCCGAAGTCGAGCACCTTCAGGGTGAAGGGCACGCCCTTGCGCCGCGCGTCGGCGACGAAGAGGTTCTCGGGCTTCAGGTCGCGGTGCACGATCCCCTTGGCGTGCGCGCGAGAGAGCGCGTCGCAGAGCTGGTCGAGGAGCTCCTTCACCTCGGCGGGGGCGAGCGCGCCGAGGCGGGCGAGGCGAGCGCCGAGCTCCTCGCCGTGGAGGAGCTCCATCGCGATCCAGGGGGTGTTGGTCGCGGCGTCGATGCCCGCGGCGACGACGTCGACGACGTGGTCGCTGTCGATGGCCGAGCCGATGGTGGCCTCTTGCACGAACTGCGAGCGGGTCTGCGGGTCGCGCACGAACTCCGGGTGGAGGATCTTCAGCGCGCGCTCCTTCTGCGTGGAGCGCTGCCGCACGACGTAGACGGCGCCCATGCCTCCCTGCGCGAGCGGGCGGACGACCACGAAGTCGCCGCCGAATTCCATGCCGGGGGTGAGGTTCACGAGCGGGGTCATCGCTAGGAAGATACCCCCCGAGGCCCCGCGGGTTTTGCGGGATTCCCAAATGCCAGAAGGCCGACCCGGTGGTGAACCAGGTCGGCCTTCTGCCGCGGTGGAGCTGATCGGGATCGAACCGACGGCCTCTAGAGTGCGATTCTAGCGCTCTCCCAGCTGAGCTACAGCCCCGCGTTGGGAGGCGCACTCAACACCATCACGCTGGGGGTGTCAAGCGAGACGTGAGAGAACTTCGGTGGCCCTGTCGCCCCTCGGAGCGAACACTGGTCTTGCGCCGCAGGAGCGGGCATTGACCGCGTCGCGCGCGCTGGTGTAGCGCGGCGCCCACGAGGTTGAGGTGATGGCCGTGGACTTCTATGACATCGATTCGCTGCTGACCGAGGAGGAGCGCCTGGCGCGCGACAGCGTGCGGGCCTTCGTCGACGAGCGCGTGATGCCCGGGATCTCGGAGCACTACGAGAAGGGCACGTTCCCGACGGAGCTGATCCCGGAGTTCGGGCGGCTGGGCGTGCTGGGCGCGAACCTGCACGGCTACGGCTGCGCGGGCATGGGCGACGTGGCCTACGGGCTGGTGATGCAGGAGCTGGAGCGCTGCGACTCGGGCGTCCGCTCGTTCTGCTCGGTGCAGGGCGCGCTGGTGATGTACCCGCTCTACGCCTACGGCTCCGACGCGCAGAAGGACGAGTGGCTGCCGAAGCTCGCGCGCGGCGAGGCGGTGGGCTGCTTCGGGCTCACGGAGCCCGACTTCGGCTCGAACCCCGGCGGGATGATCACCCGCGCCGAGCGCACGTCGTCGGGCTTCGTGCTCAACGGCACCAAGCGCTGGATCACCAACGGCAACATCGCCGACGTGGCGATCGTGTGGGCGAAGCTCGACGGAAAGGTCCGCGGCTTCGTGGTGCCGACGAACACGCCGGGCTTCACGGCGCAGAAGATCGAGCGGAAGTTCTCGCTCCGCGCGTCGGTGACCTCGGAGCTGATCCTGGAGGACGTCGAGGTGCCCGAGACGGCGCTGATGCCCGGGGTCGAGGGGCTCAAGGGCCCCCTCGGGTGCCTCACGCAGGCGCGCTACGGCATCGCGTGGGGCGCCATCGGCGCGGCGATGTCGTGCTTCGACTGCGCGGTCGACTACGCGAAGCACCGCAAGCAGTTCTCGCGGCCCATCGCGGGCTACCAGCTCGTGCAGGCGAAGTTCGCCGACATGCTCACCGAGATCACCAAGGCGCAGCTCGTCGCGTGGCGCCTCGGTCGGTTGAAGGAGGCCAAGAAGTTCACCCCCGCGCAGGTCTCGCTCGCCAAGCGGAACAACGTGCACATGGCGCTCGAAGTCGCGCGCAAGTGCCGCGACATCCTCGGCGGCAACGGGATCACCTACGAGTACCCGATCGGGCGTCACCTGATGAACCTCGAGACGGTGATCACCTACGAGGGCACGCACGACATCCACACGCTGGTGCTCGGCCAGGCCGTCACGGGCCTCGCCGCGTACGACGGCTGACCGCGAGCGCGACCTCCCGCGCGGCGCGGTCGCGTCGCGCGGGGGAGCGCTACTGCTGCGTCCAGCCGGGGCAGTTGGCGAGCTGCGCGGAGTTCAGCGTGAGGCCGACGCCCTCGTGGCAGAGGTCCTGGTCGCGCAGCACGCACGCGTCGCCGTCTTCGTCGACGACGCGCAGGTCGTAGCGGCCGCACGCGACGCCCGCGAGCGTGACGTGGTTGCCGTTGTGCAGCGTGTGCCCGTGGAGCTGGTCCTCGCCGAAGCTCCCTCCGCCCGCGGCGCTGAGGTGCAGGTGAAAGATCGCGTAGCCCGTGTGGTTGTGCACCACGCGCTCTCCGCCGGGGTGGCCCCCGTGCTGCGCGTGCGAGCCCGCGGTCGTCTCGGTGGTCGCGCAGGCCGACAGCGTCGCCGCCAGCGCGAACAAGGTGGTGGACTTCATCAAAGCTGTACCCTCGCGGCCACCTTGCACCAGCGCCGCGCGCGCTCGCAACAGAACGCTCAGCTCGCGGGGTCGAGCGTCATCGACCAGTCCTCCGCGTCGCGCGCGAAGCCCAGGCCCGCCATCGCGCCCTCGGGCGCGCCGGGGGCCATGGTGAGCCGTCGCGCGCCGAGCGATCGCGCGTGCGCGGCGGCGTGCGGCACCAGCGCGGTCGCGACGCCACGACGTCGGTGCGTGGGCAGCACCGCGAGGTGCGACAGCCGCGCGGAGCGCTCGGAGAACACCAGGCGCAACACGCCTACGGGCATCCCCCGCGGGTCGCGCGCGAGGAGGTGCGTCGCGGCGCCGTCGAGGCCGTCGACGTCGGCGTCGGGGTCGCGGCCCATCTCCTCGGTGAAGACCTCGTCGCGCACCATCAGCACGCGGAGGAAGTCGTCGCTCCCGAAGGCGACCTCGCTCACGCGCGCGGTCGGTGAGGGAGACCCCGCGGAGGCGCTCACGGCGACGGAGGTGGTGGCGAGGGGCTCGTCGGTGACGCGGGCGCGCTGCTCCTCGATGTCGGCGACGAGCTCGGCCCAATACGTCGTCGAGCCGTAGTGGGGGAATGCCGCGGGGAAGGACGGATCGCTCCAGCGACGGGTGATCCACGCGGCGTAGTGGAGGTAGCGCAGCGCGCGCAGGGGCTCGATGAGCTCGAGGGTGGCGCGGTCGAAGGCGCGGAAGGTCTCGTAGCCTTCGAGGAGCACGTCGCGCTGTCGCAGGGCCTCGGCGTCGCGGCCCGGTGTGAGGAGCCAGACGTCCTGCGCGGCGGGGCCCGTGGCCATGTCGTCGAAGTCGAGGAAGAAGGGACCCTGCGGGCCGAAGAGGAGGTTCCCGAGGTGGCAGTCGCCGTGGATGCGGTGGGTGGTGACGCCCTCGAAGAGAGGAACGATCCGGGCGAGGAGGTCTTCGGTGACGTCGCTGAGCGCGCCGCGGAGGGTGGGCGGGATGGTGGGCGCCGCGCGGAGCACGTCGAGGGACTCGCGCCCCCACGCGAGCGGGTCGAGGGTACGGCGGTGCGTCGCGGGAGAGAGCGCGCCGACGTTGTGGATGCGCCCGAGGAGGGCGCCGAGACGTCGGAGCTGATCGTCGGAGAGCTCGTCGGGGGCGCGTCCGCCGACGCGGGGGAAGACGGCGTAGCGGATGCCTTCGACCTCGCGCACGGTGTCTCCGTCGGGGAAGGGCAGCGGCGCCGCGACAGGGACCTCGTTCTCCGCGAGCTCACGGAGGAAGCGGTGCTCGTCGCGCACGGCGTCGAGGGACCAGCGTCCGGGGCGGTAGAACTTGGCGACGACGCGGGAGCGGTCTTCGCGCTCGATCTCGTAGACCCTGTTCTCCAGGGAGTTGAGCGGGTAGCAGAGCCCTGTGCACGCGACGCCGCCCGCCTCGGCGGCGGCGAGCACGCGATCGGGCGTGAGCGCGAAGAAGCTCTCGGAAGTCATGGGGGCTGCGCAGGGTGGAGTACGAGAGCGGGCGGCGTCCAGCGGCCTCCCCCGCACTGAAGTACGGGGCAGGCCTTACGCTCAAGCCCTCGCCGAGCGAGGGCTTCGCACTGGCGCGCGCGTCGCGTCCAACGACCCGAGCGAGATGGAGCAGGAGAAGCCCGCGCATTGCGCGGGCGAGGTAAGGCTGCCCCGTACTTCAGTGCGGGGGAGGCCGGGGTTGGCGCCTCGCGCGACCTCGCGTACCGTGCGCGCCCTCGCGATGACCACCGACTCGACGCACGGGCCCATCGACCTCGAATCCCTCGACCTCGACGGCTTTCACGCCGAGGTGCGCAGGCTCCGCGCCGAGATCGACGCCTCGCTCGGCCAGGAAGACCTCGACCACCTCTACAAGGTCGAGCGCTGGGGAAAGATCGCCACCGCCGTCGGCCTCGCCACCGCGTGGATCGCTCCCAACCCCTTCTCCGCCGTCGCCATCTCCCTCGGCCGCTCGACCCGCTGGCTGCTCATGCATCACGTCGGTCACCGCGGGTACGACCGCGTCCCGAACGTGCCCGAGCGCTACACGTCCCGCACCTTCGCGATGGGCGCGCGCCGCTGGGTCGACTGGGCCGACTGGATGCTCCCCGAGGCGTGGATCTACGAGCACAACATCCTCCACCACCAGAACACGGGCGAGCGCCGCGACCCCGACCTCATCGAGCGCAACGTGTCGTGGCTCCGCAAGACGCCGCTTCCCATGCCCGTGAAGTACGGCCTCCTCGCGTTCCTCTCGGTGACGTGGAAGGCCAGCTACTACGCGCCCAACACCCTGCGCGTGTGGCTCCACCGCCATGACCCCAAGGGCGACAAGCCCTCGACCACGCGGACGCAGCGCGTCTCGGCGCTCCTGCGTCGGAGCTACCTCCCCTACGCGGGGCTGGTGTTCGTGGGGCTGCCGCTGGCCTTCACGCCGCTCGGCCCGTGGGCCGCGTTCAGCGTGCTGTGCAACAGCGCGGCGGGAGAGGCGCTGTCGAACTTCCACACCTTCTTCGTGGTGGGGCCGAACCACACCGGAGACGACCTCTACCGCTTCGACGACCGCCCGCAGAACAAGGACGAGTTCATGGCCCGTCAGGTCGTTGGGTCGGTGAACTACCGCACCGGCGGAGACCTCACCGACTGGGCGCACCTCTGGCTCAACTACCAGATCGAGCACCATCTCTTTCCCGACATCCCGATGCGGCAGTACCAGCGGGTGCAGCCGAAGGTGCGCGAGCTCTGCGCGCGCTACGGGCTACCGTACCTGCAGGAGCCCGTGACCCGCCGCTTCAAGAAGATGGCCGACGTGTTCGTGGGGAAGACCTCGATGCTCCGCGCCGTGCGGAGCGAGAAGCCGCGCACGCGCGACGAGGCCGTGGTCGAGGCGACGGCCTGAGGGGCAGAGACGCGCGAGATGCCCGCGCGGTGGTACCCTCGCGCTCGCGATGAGCGGTGACGCGGCGAGCCGGATCGACCTCGTGATGGCCGTCCCCGAGACGAGCCCTGGGTGGGTGCTCGACGACGACGAGGAGCGCATGCCCGAGAGCCCCCTCCAGGTCGCCATCTGCGATCTTCTGAAGGCCATCCTCTCGTACTGGTGCGCGCGTCGCGGCGCCGACGCGCTCGTGAGCGGCAACATCGCGCTCCGCTGGGACAAGGCCCACCCGCGCAACGGCGTCGACCCCGACGTGTACCTCGTCGAGCCCGCGCCTCCGTTGGGGCTGCGAGAGAAGAGCCTCCGCACCTGGGTGAAGGGCCACCACCCGCCGCGCGTCGCGGTCGAGGTGGTGAGCGACGAGACCGCCGACGTCGACTACAACGACAAGCCCGCCCGCTACGCGCGCAGCAAGACCCGCGAGGTCTGGGTCTTCGACCCGCTCCTGCTCGGACCGAAGTCCGCGGGAGGGCCGCACCGGCTCCAGGTGTGGCGACGCTTGCCGAAGGTGGGCCTCCGTCGCGTGTACGCGGGCGACGGCCCGGCGCGCAGCGAGGAGCTCGGCGCGTGGCTCGTGGTCACCAACGACGGGATGCGCCTGCGCCTCGCGGACGACGCCGAGGGCGCGAGGCTCTGGCTCACCGAAGCGGAGACCGAGCGCGCCGCGAAGAAGCGGCCCTCGCGGAGCTGGAACGTCTCCGCGCCGTGCTCGCCCGCAAGACCTGCCCGGTTGACGGGCGTGGGTGGTGGCGGTACCCCGCGGCGCGGGCGCGCCGCGTTCTCGACCTCGCCGTCGATCCTCGCGATGAGCGCGTCCTCCACGCGCTCCCTCGCCACCCACGCGTCGTAGTCCGCGTCGACCCCGCCGCCGCGCGCGGAACGCCCCGTCGCGGCACCGCACCATCAGCGCCGGGAAGTTCTCCACCCCGTAGCCCCGCGGGTCGTCGTCGATGCAGTCGTCCACGAAGCGCCACGCCGTACCGATCGCGTCGTGAGTCAGAAGCGCCGTCGATGCCATCTCACCCATCACCTCCGCGCCGCGAGCTCACCGCGGCGACGAGGCCCAGCATCGCCACTCACGCCCGCGACGCCATCCCCACTCGGACATAACCCGTCACCCGACGCGTGATAGCGTCGCCGCTCCCAAGACCTTGAAACTCGCGCGCGCCGCCCTCTGTCTCACCGCCCTCGCCGCAGTCGTCGGGTGCAGCTTCGACGACCGCTTCATCCGCGCGTACATGGGCGGCTCCGACGCGAGCACGACGACCCAGCAGAGCTGCCTCAGGGGCGCGTCGGGCTGCGGGCTGGTGAGCGTTCCCGGGGCGACCTTCGCGATGGGAGACGTCATGGCCCGTCGCGGTGGGCCCGTGCAGCCCGCGATCACCGTGTCGGCCTTCATGATCGACCGCTACGAGGTCACCGTCGCGCGCTTCCGCAGCTTCTGGGACGCGGGCCACCCGGGCGTGCCCGACCAGTGGGTGGTCTACCGCGGGGGAAGGAACCTCCCGTGGGCCCTCGCGACCTCGGAGCCCGGCCGCACCGAAGACATCGCGGAGTGCACGTGGACGCCCGCCGCGGGCAACTTCGAGTCGCGCCCCATCAACTGCGTCGACTGGTTCACCGCGCAGGCCTTCTGCGTGTGGGACGGCGGACGTCTCCCCACCGAGGCCGAGTGGGAGCTCGCGGCGCGCGGCACCGACGGCAGGGCCTTTCCGTGGGGCAACGACGCGCCCGACGCGCGGCTCTGCTGGGGCGGCGTCGACCAGGGCGTGACGGGCCCCTGCGACGAGGAGGGCGGGGCCTTCGTCGCGGGCGCGTCTCCCTTCGGGGCGGTGCACATGTCCGGCAACGTCTGGGAGTGGACCGCCGACAGCTACGCCGACTACGGCACCTCCGACTGCTGGATGGGCGCGGCGCAGACCGACCCGATCTGCAGCGCCGACTCCAACAGCAACCGCGTCGTGCGCGGCGGCGCGTGGCACTACACCGACCTCACCGACCTGCGGGCGGCCGCGCGCGGCGGCGTGTCGCCCACCTCACGCAACGTGTTCGGAATCGGCTTCCGCTGCGCACGCTGACGGGTGCGCGCTCAGAACGAGAGGCCGTAGCCCCACTCTCCGCCGCCTGCGTGCGGGGTGAAGCGCAGCCCGGCGCGCGAGCTCGACCGACTCGACCGCCCCCCGAACAGGAACCACACCAGGCTCCCCACCAGGAACGCCGAGCCCACCGCCACCGAGATGTTCGCCACCATGTTGTAGGTGTTGGCGTCGTCCTGTCGGCTCATCGCCGTCTGCGCCGTCGCGGCGGTGGCCGTGATGCACGCGCCCTCGGGCGCCGCGCACAGGTCGTTGCGGTCAGTGAGCGCGCTCTCGCGCAGCGTCAGCATCACGCCCCCCGTCGCGTACACCGCCGCGGCGATCCCGAGGAGCACCCACGGCCCGGCGCCCACGCTCCGCGACCGCGCCTCTTCGTCAGCGACCGGCGGAGGCCCCAGGTCCGTCGAGAAGGCCGACGCGTCGCCCGCGGTCGATGACAGCGCCACGTCGACCCCGCCCGCGTCGTCGCCCCCCGCGTCTGCGATCCCCCCGTCGATCCCCGCGTCGTCGCCCGCGTCGCCGTCGGTCGCCGCGTCGCCCGCGGTCTGCCCGCGCGCCGCGCTCGTCACCAGCAACGCCGCGCACATCGACCACCGGAGCGCGACCCCGACCCGACCTCTCACGCTCGAAGCCCCATCAGGACTTTAGGATGTCGTTCAGCGTCCCGAAGATCTGCGAGCCCGTCGGGTCGGCGCGGTGGGCCGCGCCCCGCTGCCGCTTGCGCTCCTCGGCGCCCTCGAACCTCTCGTGGCACCGCACGCACGCGTCGAGCTCCACCGACGAGATCGCCATGCAGAAGATGCACGCCACCGTGAGCGCGGCCTGGCACTGCGCGCACGCCGCGCGGCCCGTCGCGTTGAGGCAGTCGCAGCCCGGGCAGCGCGCGCCGGCCTGCACCCCGGAGTAGCCCGCGCGGCAGTAGGGGCACGCGGCGAGACCGGCCACGAAGGCCGCGCCGCAGGTGTCGCAGTCGTGGTCGCAGCCCGGAGGGCCCGACGCTCCGTGGTGGTGGCTCATGGTCGGCACCATATCGCGCCGCGGCAGCGCGATCGAGGCCCCGCGTCGCGCGCGGGTTGTGCGCGAGGCCCGAGGGTTTGTAGAGTGGCCGCCGCCGACGGGTCGCGGCGGTCGTGGCCCGCAAACGCCAACGGAGGACGGGATGAGCGGACATGTGCACGGGCCGGGCTGCGGCCACGACCACGACCACGATCACGACCACGACGCGGGTCACGACTGCGCCTCGCACCACCACAACCACGGCGACCACAAGCACGCCGCGGGCTGCGGTCACAAGGCCATCGAGCACGACGGCCACGTCGACTACCTGCACGACGGCCACCTGCACCACGCGCACGGCGACCACCAGGACTGCCACTCGCTCTCGGTGAACGGCACCAACCCCGCGTCGTGCACGCCCGACCACGACTGCGGCGCGCACGAGACCGACCACACCCACGGCCCCGACTGCGGCCACGACGCCGTGCCCCACGGCGACCACACCGACTACCTCGTGTCGGGGCACCTGCACCACCAGCACGGGCAGCACTGCGACGACCACGGCCCCGTCGTCGTGCGCTGACCCCTCGCGTCAGCGCCCCAGAGAGAACCCTCTTTCGCCCTTCAGCCATCGGGCGATACCGTCGCGGCGCCGCGGGGGGCGGCGTCGCGACCCCGCCAACGTCACCGACGAGGAAGAGCCCATGTCGTTCTCCAGCGCGTTCTTTGCGTTCATGAAGGGTGAGAAGTCGCAGGCCGAGCTCGACGCCTACCGGCAGGCCATGCGGCACATCAACGACCTCGAGGCCGCGATCCAGGCCCAGGTGTTGAACCAGCCGCTGCCGCAGGGCGCCGGCCCGTGGGCGCGGCCCAAGCACCAGCAGCAGGCGATGGCCTTCACCTGGATCGCGCGGGGCCTGGCCACCATCGCCACCACCCTCCTCGACTCCGACGCGAAGGAGGACCCCGACACCGTGGGCTACCTCCCGCTGGTGACCTTCGGGCAGGTGAAGGAGCTCTACGCCCAGGTGCCGAACTTCGTGCACATGGCCTGGGAGGCCCTCGCCAACCCGCGCTACGTCGCCTCGCGCCCGCTGCCCCTGCCGCTGGGGCCGCGGGTCGAGGCCTCGGGCAAGTGCCCGATCGTGCACCTCAAGGGCATCCACGCGGCGGCCACCGCGCTCGACCAGATCGGGCAGCAGCGGCTACAGGGGTTCCTGTCGTCGATCCAGTCGTGCGGGGTGGCGCCGCCCGACGAGGTGAAGGGCTACCTCAGCGACCTCGCGCAGATGTGGGCGCGGGCGCAGTCGAAGGTGGCCTTCAGCTCGCAGCAGCTCATCGCGCTGGAGCACAGCGGCACGGTCACCCTCGAGACCCACGAAGAGGCCGAGAACCGACTGTGGGACGCGCTGGCCGACCACTTCCTCGTGGGGCAGTTCATCGCGATGCCCGAGCTCTTGCGCTCGTCGGCGATGGTGGGCATCAACGCGACGGGGCGGGTGATCCCCTTCGAGCAGCGGTGGTTCCTCGCGGAGAAGGACGCCGTGCGCGACCTCGCCAACACCAAGTTCGGCGAGCAGGAGATCAAGGAGTTCTGGGTGCGCAAGGCGTGGCGCACGACCCCGCGCGAGGAGCGCTACTTCGCCCAGTGCGAGGCGCTCCTGCGCGAGGGGGCCATCTCGGTGGTGTCGCGCTGGTCGACCTGCCCCTTCGACCCGGTCTACCAGACCCTTCACCCGGTGGTGATCCTCGATACGCCGCTCGACCGCGGGTACGAGTTCCACCTGCACATGGACGAGAACGAGGACGAGCTCCAGCTCGGCAAGCCGCGCTTCCGTCGCTCCCGCGGCTACCAGGAGGAGCACGAGGACGGCCACGTCGGCGACAACAGCGGGCACCACTGAGCCATGGCCGGCGGCGAGCACGTCCACGGCCCGGGCTGCGACCACGACCACGGGCACGACCACCACGGGCACGATCACGGTCACGACCACGGCCACGTGCACGGCCCGGGCTGCAACCACGACCACGACCACGGGCACGACCACCACGGTCACGACCACGGTCACCACCACGAGCACGAGGCGCCCGAGCGCCCGGTGGGCGAGCGCGACGCCGAGGACGGCACCAAGGCGTGCCAGCTCGAGCTCCGAGTGCTCCTCCCGGGCGAGAACAACGAGGTCGGGCGCTTCGAGAAGCTCGAGGAGCACATCGCCAACCGCGCGGGGATCAGCGACATCCACATCCGCAAGGACCTCGGGTGGCTGGAGGTCTGCATCCACTACGACCCCGACAAGGCGACGCTCGCCGAGGTGATCGAGCGGGTGCGCGAGTCGGCGAAAGAGGTCGCCGCCCGCTACCTCAAGCACACCTGGTTCGTGCGCGGGATGGACAGCGCGCAGTGCGGCTACCACATCGAGTTCGCGCTCAGCCGCATGAAGGGCGTGCTCGAGGCCAACGTGGCCTACGCCTCCGAGCGGCTCATCGTCGAGTACGACGCGAAGACCACCTCTCCGTCGGAGATCGAGCGCCGCGTCGACGCGCTGGGCTTCGAGCTCGAGACCCCCGACGCGGGCCACGCGTGCTGCTCGCACTCGCACTCGGGCGGGCTCGCGCCGCGCCTCGAGATCCCGCTGTCGATCCTCGCGGGCGCGCTGCTCTTCACCGGGCTCACGGTCGAGAAGCTCGCGCACCTCCCGATGATCGTGCCGACGGTGATGTACGCCGGGGCGGCGCTGGCGGCGGGCTTCTTCCCCGTGCGCGGCGCGCTCACGTCGGTGCGGCTCCTCAAGGTCGACATCGAGACCCTCACGGTGCTCGCCGCGGTGGGCGCGTGCGTCTTGCGCGCGTGGTTCGAGGCGGGGCTGCTGCTCTTCCTCTTCAGCCTGGGCCACGCGCTGGAGCACCGCGCCCTCGACCGCGCCCGGCGCGCCATCGACGCGCTCGGAAAGCTCCGCCCCGAGAAGGCCCGCGTGCGCCGCGGCGGCGAGGTGAGCGAGGTGCCCGTCGGAGAGGTCCTCCGCGGAGACACCGTGCTGGTGCGCGCGGGCGACCGCGTGCCCCTCGACGGGGTCATCAAGACCGGCACCACGTCTCTCGATCAGTCGACGGTGACGGGCGAGTCGGTGCCCGTGTCGAAGGGCCCCGGCGAGCAGGTCTTCGCGGGGACCATCAACGCCGAGGCGGCCATCGAGGTCGAGGTCACGCGGCTCTCGAACGAGTCGGCCATCGCCAAGGTGATCGACATGGTGGCCGAGGCCGAGGCGCAGAAGGGCAAGGCCCAGCGCTTCACCAAGAAGATCGAGCAGCGCTTCGCCCCGCTGGTGATCGCCGCGGCGCCCGCGCTCGCGGTGGTGCTGCTGGTGCTCGGGCACTCGCTGAAGGAGTCGCTCCTGCGCGCGCTGTCGCTGCTGGTGGCGGCGTCGCCGTGCGCGCTCGCGATCTCGACGCCGTCGGCGGTCTTGTCGGCGGTTGCGCGCGCGGCGCGGGGCGGCGTCTTGATGAAGGGCGGGGCGCACCTCGAGGCGCTCGGCAGCGTCGACGCGATGGCCTTCGACAAGACCGGCACCCTCACCGTCGGCAAGCCCAAGCTCGTCTCGGTGTGGACGGCCGAGGGCGTGAGCGAGGCCGACCTCCTCGCGACGGCGGCGGGCGTCGAGGCGCTGTCGTCGCACCCCATCGCGCGCGCGGTGGTCGACGGCGCGAAGGCGCGCGAGGTCACGCCCCTGGAGGCGCAGGGCTGCGAGGCGGTGCACGGCAAGGGCATCCGGTCGATGGTGGGCGGAAAGGCCGTGGCCATCGGTAACCTCGACCTCTTCGACGCGGCGAAGGTGCCCGACGCGGTGAAGGCCGAGGTCGCGCGCATGCAGGACCAGGGGCAGACCACGATGGTGGTGCGCCGCGGGAGGGAGTTCCTCGGGGTGATGGGCGTGGCCGACACGCTGCGCCCCGAGGCGAAGGACGCGCTCGCGAAGATCCGCGCCCTCGGGATCACCCGCACGGTGATGCTCTCGGGCGACAACCTCCGCGTGGCGCAGGCCATCGGTCGCGAGGTGGGCATCGATGAGCCGCGCGCGCCGCTGCTCCCCGAGGGCAAGGTGGCCGCGCTCAAGGCGCTCTCGAAGGAGGGCAACGGCGTGGCGATGGTGGGCGACGGCGTGAACGACGCGCCCGCGCTCGCGGCGGCCTCGGTGGGCATCGCGATGGGCGGCGCGGGCAGCGACGTGGCGCTCGAGACGGCCGACGTGGTGCTGATGAGCGACGACCTGCGTCAGCTCCCCTTCGCGGTGGCGCTCGCGCGCGCGGCGAACCAGACCGTGAAGGTGAACCTCGCGGTGTCGCTCGGGGTGAGCGCGCTGTTGATGCTCGCCTCGGTCTTCGGCTGGGTGCGGATCAGCGGCGCCGTGGTGCTCCACGAGGGGAGCACCATGCTGGTGGTGCTGAACGGCCTGCGGCTGCTGCTGTTCCGGGCGTAGGACGCGCGGGAGAGGACGCGCGATCATCGCGGCACGACCCTTCCGCTTGTACGGGCGTGAGGGGTCGAACCGCGCGGGCCGCGTCGCCGTCGCGACGCGTCCTCGAGCCGCGGCTTCGACCGCTCTCGTGTCGCCGCCCTCGACGAGAGGACGCGCGGCGTCGGCCGCGCGGCCGGTGCGGTACGACCCTTCCCCTCGCACGAGCGCGAGGCGCCGCTGCGCCGTCGCTCTCTCCCTCACGCGGCGCGCTTGGCGGTCACATCAGCGGCTTCGCCTCGACGTCGACGAACTTCTTGTAGTCGCCGGGCCCCTCGAGGTGCGGGCCCACCGCCGCCTGGAAGGCCGCGAAGTGCGCGCTCCCGAAGTGCGCCATCAGGGCGCCCTCGTCCTTCCACTCCTCGTAGATGTGCACGAGCAGCGGGTCTTCGACGTCGACCCCGAAGCGGTAGGTGACGCAGCCCGGCTCCTCGCGCGTCGCGCGCAGCACCTCCCTCGCGGCCGCGATGGCCTGCTCACGCCCCTCGGCCTTCATCCGTACGGTCCCACTGACGACGAGCATCGTTGCCTCCCTCTCCGCGGCGGTGGTGTTGGTGCGCCGCCGCGACGGAGCATCGCCCAGCAGCCGTGACGGTGCCAAGGGCTCGCCGGAGAACAACCTCGTCGTTCGCGCCCGATCCGCCGCGTCGATCCCACGAGCGCCCCCGCAGCGAGCGACCACGGCGTGCCCGAGGCACGCCGCGGGAGTCGAGCGAGCCGTGGGGCGACCGGCGGGCGGGATGCGAACGACGAGGTTGTTCTCCGGCGAGCCCCAAGGGGCGCCGACGTCGCGGCGCGACCCGCGGGCTCTCTCGGCACTCCAACGGCTCACCGACGCGCGCAGCGCCGTCGACGGAGGAGCCATGTCGATCGCAGAGATGATCAAGTCGCACCCCGACGTCGCGGGGGACCTCAACGAGCAGCTCGCGCTCGCGATCCGCCACGCGATGTTCTGCGCCACGATCTGTACCTCCTGCGCCGACGCCTGCGTCGCCGAGGAGAAGGTCGCCGAGATGCGCCAGTGCATCCGCTTCTGCCTCGACTGCGCCGACGTGTGCGCGGCGACGACCTCCGTCGCGACGCGGCGCACCGGGCAGAACGTGACCGTGATCCGCGCGATGCTCGAGGTGTGCATCAAGGCGTGCGAGGCCTGCGCCGAGGAGTGCGAGAAGCACGACAACGACCACTGCCGCCGCTGCGCGACGATGTGCCGGGAGTGCGCCTCGGACTGCACCAAGGCGCTGCCGTCGGTGACCTGATCGCTCAGCGCCGACGCGAGGTCGCTCTCCGACGCGTCGCTCGAACGGGCGCCGGGGAGGGCGCGGGCGCGGGCTCGGGCTCGGGCGCGGGCGTCATGACCATCGCCGCGGGGGGCTCGACGCTCGGCGGAGGGTCCGCGCTCACCGTTGCGTGGCGGCGCGCGAGGCCCTCGTGGATACGCCGCCGCGCTCAGCCCCGCAATAGCGCAGCCCACCACGAAGAGCGCGAGGTACACCCACGCCGACGGCCCCGCCGCGCGCGGGCCGCGCGTCGGAGGCGGCGCGTGCGCCATCACCACGAGCGGCGCGGGCGGAGGCGGCGTCGGCGTGAAGGCCGCCGCGGGCGGGAGCGAGAGCACCGTGGGCGTGACGGGCTCGGGCATCGTCTGCGTGGCCGCGTAGGCGGGCGGCGCGTCGAGATGCACCCGCGTCGGCGCGATGGAGACCGGCGCCACGGGAGTCGCGAGCGCGTGACCCGCGGGGACTACCGCACGGGCCCCGTGCATCGTGGGCAGGGACACGTCACGCACCGCGCGCGACGACGCGACGTCGAGGCGCAGCGCGACCACCCTCGGGCGCTGCGCGGGGTCGCTCAACCACGCCTCCAGCGTGAGGCCGTCGCGAGACGCGCCGCGGGCGTCGTGCAGGCGCCGCGGGAAGACCTCGGGCACGGGGGCGTCGGCCACGGGGCGCGCGTAGTCTCCGCGGAGGTGCGACTCGACCTCGGGCGCGCGGTCGAGCCACGCGAAGCCCGCCTCGCCGCAGAGGAAGAACGGCGACAGGGTGAGCGCGCGGTTCGCGTCGAGGTCGAGGAGCACGACGACGTCGTCGGGCAGTCCCGAGACGTCACGGACGGGCACCGGCGCGCCGCGGTGGTCCAGCCCGCGGCACGAGGACCAGTGACCGACCAGCGCGCCGTCGTGGTCGGGCCGCGCGCCCAGCACCGCGCCGAAGGGGTACGCCGTGAGGAAGGCCATCCCGTCGAGGAAGGCCCGCAGCCGCGGAGAGAGCGCGTCGAGGGTGCGCGCGGCCCACGCGGGGTCGCGCAGCGTGCGGTGGTGCGCGGCGTCGTTGCGGAGACGTCGGCACTCGTCCCAGAGCGCGACGCCGGGGCCGTCGAAGAAGGCCTCGAACTCAGGGAGGAAGCGGTCGCGCGCCCTCGTCCGCGCCTCGCGACACTCGACCAGGACCTTCAGGAAGGCGCCGAAGTCCGACGACTTCATCGCGCCGCGGAGGGCGCGGTCGCCCGCCCCGCGCGCGGCCTGCTCGGCGGTGAGCACCCACGCGAAGAAGCGCGCCGCGCCTTCGGTGAAGGCCAGTGTGTCTTCGAGACGCCGCCACGGGTCGTGGTGCTGCTCGCCCCTCGCGTAGAGGCGCGCGAGCGGGTGCGGCAACCCGTGGCGTGCGTTCATCCGGTCGAGAGACACTCGGCGACCTCCCGCGCGGGACCATACACCGCGGGCGCGACGGAGCGGCGCGTCACGGCAGCGCGATCAGCCCTCGGCGCACGGCCTCGACCACGGCCTCGGTCTTCGAGCTCACCTCCAGCTTTCGGTACACCGCGCGCACGTGCGTTCGCACCGTGTTCACCGAGACCCCCGCCCGCAGGGCGCACTGGTCGTAGCTCAAGCCCCGCGCGAGCCCTTCGAGGAGCGACACCTCCGTGCGCGTGAGGGGCACCCCGGCCTCGCCGCCCTCGGCCCCGGCGCACAGCCGCTGGCGCACCGTCGCCGCGGGGCTCGCCGACAGGGGCATGCCGCCGACGGACACGTCCTCGATGGCGGCGGCGAGGCGCGTCGCGAGGTCTTCCTTCAGCACGTAGCCGCTCGCCCCCGAGCGGAGCGCGGCGATCACCGTCTCGGGGCGGTCGTCGACGGTGAGCACCAGCGTCGGCGTCGACGGGCAGCGCGCCGCGAGCTCCCGCACCACCTCCAGCCCGCTCCCGTCGGGGAGGTTCAGGTCCACCACCGCGAGCGCGGGGGGATCGGCCAGCTCCGCGCGCGCGGCCTCCACCGTGGCGCACAGCACCGCGCGCAGCCCCGCGCGGCGCAGCTCCATCTCCAGGAGCGGGTGCAGCGCGGCGTCGTCCTCGACGCACAGCGCCCGCCGCGGCGCGCTCACGTCCACGGCGCCGCCCATCGGAGCACCGTCCCTCCCTCCGCGCGGGACGACACCTCGAAGCGCCCGCCGAGCTCCCGCGCCCGGTCGCGCATCCCCGCGAGGCCGCGCCCGCCCGCGCCCGCCCGCGCCGCGTCGAAGCCCTCGCCGTCGTCCGACACCGTGATCGACAGCGCCGCGTCGGAGACCTCGACCACGCACTCGACCCGCGCCGCGCGCGCGTGGCGGGCCGCGTTGCGCAGGGCCTCCTGCAGCACCCGCGCGGCGGCGAGGTGGAGCATCCCCGGCAGCGCGCGCCCGCGGTCGCCCTCCACGCGCAGCTCCACGGGGATCGACCACGCGGCCTCGCAGCGGTCGGCCATGCGCTCGGCCGTGCGCACGAAGGCCTCGACCGTCGCGTCGTGGGGAGAGATCGCGTCGAGGAGCGCGCGCAGCTCGTCGAGCCCCTCGCGGCCCACCTCGCGCAGCGCCGACGCGATGCGCCGCACGGCCTCGGGGTCGTCGGCGTGGCGAGACATCACCTCGGCGTACGACGCCGTCAGGGCGAGGGCCGAGCCCAGCGAGTCGTGCAGGTCGCGCGCGACGCGGTCGCGCTCCAGGGCCTCGGCCTGCGCGCGGTACCGGTCGATCTCGGCCTGGGCGGCGCGGCGCTCGCGGCGCCACGCGTAGCGCGTCGAGGCGAGCTGCGTGTACGCGACGCCGCACACCGTCGCCGCGAGCAGCGGCCCGGCCACGGCCTGCGCCGCGGGAACGCCCCGCGCGAGGAAGATCGGGATGGTCAGGAGTGGCCCCGCGACGTGCGAGGCGAGGGCGAAGACCGAGGCGTCGATCTCCTGCCACGCGCCGGTGAAGTAGGCCCACATCACGGTGGCGAGCCACAGGGGCGACCAGGGCTGGTTCGAGAGCACCACCAGCCCGAGGCAGAAGGCTTCGTTGTAGGCGAAGAGCGTCGCGATCTGCGCGTCGAAGCCGCGCGGGGAGCGCAGCGCGGCGGGGTGCAGCACGAGGTCGTTGAAGACCATCGCGGCGTAGTAGCCGCCGAGGAGGAGCGCGACGCGGAGCGGCGGGATCCCCGTCGCGCGCGCCACGGGCGGGAGGGAGAAGACCGCGATGAAGGTCGCGATGGAGACGCCCATGAGGAGGAGCAGACCGCGGCCTCCGCCGCCGATCTCGACGGAGCCCGGCCGGTAGCGGGGCCACCACCGGAGCATGGGCTCGCGAGTGTCGGCGACGCGCGCTCCTGGCGCGGCGACGGCGTCCCTCATAGGGGGCGGAGTGTTACCAAAGGGCGCCGACGGCTGACGAGGGGCCCCCTGCGCCCGGTCACATTCGGGTGAACACCAGGTACTCGTTGGGGTTGGCGTACTGGATGACGGTCGTCGCGGTGGCGGTGTAGCTCGTCGCGGGCGCGGCCCCGACGGCGGGGCACGCGGTGTTGACGTTGAGCGTCGTGCCCGTGGTGCTGTAGCTGCCCTGGTACATCGCGAAGCCGCCCTGCGAGTCCCACACGACGGCCTGGAAGCTCCCGTCCATGAAGACGTTGGTCTGTTGCCGCGTGCTGGTGCCGAGCGCGCCGCCGCCGTGCTTCACCACCGCGGTGAGGTGGTAGGTGCCGTTGGCGATGGTGCCGCCGGTGGGCGCGGGCGCGGGTCCGGCGCCGGCGGTCTGCGTCACCACGGGGCCGCCGAGGGTGGCGGTGCCGCAGTGCCGCGCGAAGGTGCGCACCTCGGCCCCGCGCTGCAGGAGCAGCGTCCCGTCGGGCATCACGCGGTAGGGGAAGGACTCCGAGCTCGCCGTCGGGCACATGAAGTTCGTCGTGAACGTGGTCCCCGCCGCCGTGTACGACCCGCGGCTGCGCAGGGGCGCTCCTCCGCCGACCTCGACGACGCTGTTGAAGTCGAAGGCCCCGCCGCCGAAGAGCATCGTCTCGCGACGGGGCACGGGGTCCGCGGGGCCGCCGAAGAAGGTCCGCCGAGAGAGGTGCCACATGCCTTCGGGAACGGTCCCCCCGGTGAACGCCGGGGGTGAGCCCGACGCGGCGATCGACGGCGCGGGCGGCGCGCCCAGGCTCAACACGTTGCACTGCGGCCCCGCGTCGAGCTCGCCCGCGTCGAGTGCGCCGGTGTCGGTCGGGCCGGTGTCGGTCGGGCCGGTGTCGGTCGGGCCGGTGTCCACGGCGCCCGTGTCGATCGAACCCGTGTCCATCACGCCCGTGTCGGACGCGGGTCGATCGACGGTGACGGCATCGGTCGCGGGCGCGTCGACCGTCGCGACGTCGCTCCCCGCGTCGGATGGCGTGGACGACGACGGGCCGCACGCCGCGAGCGCGATCCACGGACAGACACACCAGAACGCCTTGCGCATCGGGTCTACCTCCGCGCCCGTCATCTCCCCCGGCGCGCGCGGACGCCATCGCATGACCGTGCGATGCGCGCGGAACTCCCTGGAATCACGGGGCTTCGTCGGTCCTCGCATGACCATGCGATGGGGGGCGAGGCGTGACCGCGGAGACGTTGACGGCATCGTCGCGTCGACCGGGGTTCCGCGTCTGCCGACGCGTTCACTCCGGGCTAAAGCGAGGGCGCCCCTGGCGGGGCTTGGAGCATGGGCTGCCGCGCGGGCGCAGCGACGTGGGAGTTGTCTCGGAGCCCAGAACGGGGCGAGCACGCTTTTGCCCGGAGTGAAGACGTGAACGCGCCGAACTGCGGTCTTCGATCGCGAGGAGCGGGAGACGTAGGCGGGGTGGGCGATGGACGCCGACGGCGGCGACCGTCCCTCGCGTCAGCGCGCGGCGACGGCCGTGGCGGGGTGCTCGGAGAGGTCCTTGATGTGGCGCAGCACGCGGCCGTGGATGCCGTGCAGCAGCATCTCCGCGGGCACCACCCAGTAGCCCTCGGGGAAGATCGCCAGCGTGTACCAGGTGCTCCCTTCGAGCCGCGTGCGGCCGCCCGGCAGCGGGGTCAGGCGGAACTCCCCGCGGCGCGACACCATGTAGCCCTCGAGGTGCGGCGCGTTCACGTGGCGGTAGGGCGACAGCTCCTGCATCGACGGCGGCTGCGAGCGTACGTCGAAGCTCAGCCTCCGAGGTTCTTCCCAGCGGGTGATGGGCTCCACGAACGGTCCCGTGGAGAACTCGCAGTAGCGCACCGCCCCGACGCCCTCGCCCACGATGCGCGCGCGCATCGGGTACGCGATGCCGAGCCTGAAGGCCCACTCGGGCGGAGGCGGCAGCTCCGAGAAGCTCACCACGTTGCGCCACACGACCTCGGGCGGCGCGTCGACCTCGATGGAGGTCATCACCTCGCGCAGCGTGGGCTCGGCCACCGCCGACTCGAAGCCCGCGATGCCAGGGAGGCCGATGAAGAAGCACGCGACCGCCGCGCCCGAGCGCGCGTTGCCGAAGCGGAGGATCGCCCACGCGACGCCCGCGCCGATGAGCCCGAGCACCATCGCGATGGGCAGCGCCATCAAGAGGCAGATCAGGCCCTCGACGGCGAAGAGGAGGAGCGCCACGCCCGCGGCGGTGACCGTGATCGCCGCGACGCCCAGCGTCGCGCGCAGCGTGCGGAGCGTGGGGCGGTTGAAGATCAGCGCCGACACGGCGCCCATCGCGAAGGGCGAGGCGAAGAAGAGCGCCGCCCCGTAGGAGCGCAGCGCGTAGACCGAGAACGCGGTCATGCCTCCGCCGAGGATCACCCCGATGAGCACGGCCTGGACGGACTTCGCGATCCCGGCGTCGAGGGGCGGCGCGACGGGGGCCTCGGGCGCGGGGCGGAAGGGCGTCGCGGGCGGAGCCCAGTGGGCCTGCGCTTGAGAGGGCAGGAGCGAGAGCACCGCGATCACGATGTAGTTCACGACCGGCAGCAGGAAGCCCAGGCCGAGCCACGGGGATTTCCCCGCGTCGGCGGCGCGGCGCACGCTCATCGAGAGCCCCACCCACAGGAAGGGCAGCGCCGCGAAGCCCAGGAGCGCGTAGGCCGTGGTGGGCGTGGACGACACCGTGCTCTGTCGGAGCGCGAGGCTCGGCACGAGGTAGGCCCAGGGCGGCCACACGCGGCCCGTGAAGCCGTAGACGATGGCGTTGTCGAGGGCGTACTTCAGCGCCATCAAGACGGCGCCCGAGACGAGGTAGTCGCGGCGGCTCACGCGCAGCGCGAGGCCGAACCAGAGCGCGAGCCAGCCGCGCAGGCCCGGCGGGCGAGCAGACGGTTCCCCAGGGTTCATGGGCGTGAGGGTCGTGCAGCGCCGAGGGCGCGGTCAACGGCCACGCGCCCCTCGACCCGCGGGGCCTGTCGCCCGTACCCTCCGCGCCCCTTCGATGAGCGACGCGCCGCCGACATGGAAGTTCCCTTCGACGCGCGACCTCCTCTCGCTCGCGTGGCCGGTGATCCTCGCGCGGGCGGTGCAGTCCATCGTGGGCTTCGCCGACGCGGCGATGGTGTCTCCGCTCGGCCCTGACGCGCTCGCGGCCACGGGCAACGGCGCGCTCAACGCCTACGCGCTCTTCATGCTCCCGCTGGGCGTCGCGTTCATCGTGCAGAGCTTCGCGGCGCAGCTCCACGGCCAGCCCGACCGCGCCCGCCTGCGCCGCTACGGCGGGTACGGCCTCGGCGTCGCCGCCCTCGCCGAGGTGTGCGCGCTCGCGTCCATCCCCGCGGTGCCGTGGCTGCTCTCGAAGGCCGACTACACCCCGAGCGTGCGCTCGCTCATGGCCTCGTACCTCGTGGTGCGGTTGCTGGGCGTGGGCCCGGCCATCGGCACCGAGGCCCTGTCGAACTGGTTCGGGGGGCAGGGCAACACCCGCGTCGGCCTCGCGTCGAGCGTGCTGGTGATGGCGCTGAACATCCCGTTGAACCAGGTGCTCATCCACGGCGCGCTGGGCGCCCCCGCGATGGGGGTGAAGGGCGCGGCGCTCGCGTCGGTGATCGCGTCGTGCGTGGGCTTCGCGTACACGCTGCTCGCGTTCCACCTCGCGGGGCGGGGCGTGCCGCGCGCGGGGTGGCGCTGGGCGGAGTTCCGCCGCGTGCTGCGCTTCGGGGCGCCCAACGGGGTGAACTGGTTCCTGGAGTTCGCGGCCTTCTTGTTCTTCATCGACGTGGTCTTCGCGGGGATGGGCACCGCGGCGCTCGCGGCGCTGATGGCGGTGCTCCAGCTCAACTCCATCGCGTTCATGCCCGCGTTCGGTCTGTCGAGCGCGGGGGCGATCCACGTGGGGCAGGCGATCGGCGCGAAGGCCCTCGACGACGTGCCGCGGCTGGTGAGGCGCACGACGGCGCTCGCCTGCGCGTGGATGGGCGTGGTGGGCGTGGGCTACGCGCTCGCGCCGCGGGTGTTGCTCGCGCGCTTCACCACGGGCACGGCGGCGGAGCGCGCGGCCTTCACGGAGGTGGCGGTGCCGCTCTTGTGGGTGGCCGTGGCGTGGCAGTTGTTCGACGCGACGGCGATGGTGGTGGGCGAGACGCTGCGCGCGGCGGGGGACACGGCGTGGCCGATGCGGGTGCGCATCGCGTCGGCGTGGCTGTTGTTCGTTCCGGCGACGGTGCTCACGGCGCGCGCGGGCGGAGGCCCGGTGATCGCGCTCGCGTGGACGGTGCCGTACATGGGCGCGATGGCGGCGGCGGTGGTGTGGCGCTTCCGCACGGGCGCGTGGAGGACGATGGAGCTGACGGAGGAGAGCGTGGTGTAGCGGAGGGGGGACGGCGTGGATCGATCGGGCGCGGGGGTTCGGTACGACCGATCGCGCCAACGGCGACGCCAGCGCGGCGCGCATGCGCCGCGGGGGTTCGGTACGACGAGCACCTCACGGTGAGCGGGAGGGACGCGCGGCGAGGACGCGCGGCGTCGGCCGCGCGGTCGTCGCGGTACGACCGTCGGCGTTTCTGTGCGCTGTCGCTGGGGTTCGCCGCTGCCGCGGCCGCACCCCGGCGCTTACGCAAGTGACGCCCGCCGTGCGGCGGGCTTTGGAGCAAGCGCTGCCGCGGAGTGGTGACACCGCGTCGGTCGAGAGCGTGGTGTCGCGAACGCGGCGAGTGGACCGACGCGGAGCGGTTCGCGTCGATGGCGCAACGCCTCCACGCGCGCGGCGGAGGCGTGCCATGCTCGCGCGTCGTGAACGATGTTGTCCTCCGCGCGGTGCAGGGCTTCGAGGGCATGGTCCGCCTCATCGAGGTCACGGCGCTGCGATGGTACGGAGACCGCGTGACCATCGCGATCGACCCGCGGCTGGTCGATCAGCTCCGTCGCTGGATGGAGTCCCTCGCGAACGCTGCCGAGTCGCTCGACGCGAACGAACTCGCGACGCTCCAAGCGCGGCTCCCCATCGAGGACGACATGGACGCGATCTTCCTTTGCGACGACCTGGCCCGCGTGCTCGACGCGCGAGGTGTGCCCGCCCCGTTATCGTCATGGGAGGCCCTCGCGTGGTGGATCTCCTCCGTCTGCCACTGCTCCAACGCCACCGAGCCCTTCGCGAGTGAGCTCGCGAGAGACCCCGAGCGCGTCGGGCTCGTCGTGTCGACGGCCGTCTCGTGGGAAGCCCTGTCGGGCGTGTCCGCGCGCCTGTGGCTCTCGTACATCGTCGACGCCGCGACGCCGTCACGCCCTGACCTTCCGACCGCGTTGGAGCGCATCGCGTCGACGACGTCGCCGTGGCTCGCGACGAGGGCGCGCGCCGCGCTGGAGTCTTCCGTAGGAGCTCGTCGATCGTTCACGGACTTCGGCCTCGCGACCGACCCTTGACCGCGCCGCCACCCCCTGCCGCCACCCCTCGCCGCCACTGGCGACCGCCACCGCGCGACGCCCTCACCCTCGCTCCTCCCCCGTCGCTCCACCCCGCGCGACGGTCAGCGCGTCAATTTCACTCTCCGCTCCCTCCTGTTCGACGGTACCCCCGTCTTTCCGAGAGAAGGCGCTCACTCCGTTCGGGGGTACCCCCCCCGATCCGAGTGAAGACCTTCACTCCGTTCGACGGTACCCCCATCGATCCGAGTGAAGTTCAACGCGCCGCATCAACGCTCCCAACTCCCTCTGGCACGACTCCCGCGATGGGCCTCGTCACGGGCGACGGTCGCCCGCTCCCACACCAGGAGGCCCACCATGAACGCTCCCCGCAACCGCTCTTCTTCGTCCTCCGCCTGCGCGCAGACCGCCGTCGATCCCATCACCGAGGCCCGTGCGAAGGCCTTCACCACCGACGACGCCGCCGCGGCCTTCGAGCACTTCCGCCCCCAAGCAGAGAAGGTCTCCACCGAGGACCTCGCCGTCTTCAACGGTCAGCCGCGGGTGATGCTCACCAACGTCAACGCGGCCATCGCCCTCGTCGAGCCCCACTTCGGTCTCGTCGCCGAGCAGCTCCGTTCGCCGCGCTTCGTCGATGTGATCGAGCTCCCCTCGCTGGTGCTCGCCCTCGGCTTCGCCGCTCGTCACGTCCCGGGTCGCGCCCTCAGCACCGGCGAGATCGACGCGATGTTCGCCGAGGCCCTGCCGCTGCGCGAGGCGACCCTCAACTTCCTCGAGGTCGCGGCGCACCCGGTCGTCAACGCCGTCCCCGCCGAGCGCGTGCGCGCCATCCGAGAGGGCAAGGGGATGCTCGACATGGCTAGCGACTGCGTCGACATCCCCGCCGTCTTCGCCCGCTACGAGTCCGCCCTCTCCGGTCGGCACCCCTTCACCGAGGCGCAGCTCGCGCGGTTGAGCGTGCTCGGCAACGCGCTCTACCAGCAGCTCCAACCCACCAACGCCATCGCCCCCGCGCCGACGCGCACCCCTGAGTCCATCCTCCGCGACCAGCTCGCCGCGATGGTGCGCGACCGCTACGAGCACCTGCTCCTGATGGCCTCGGTCTCTCTCGGACGCACCCAGGCCGAGGCGCTGCTCCCGTCGCTGAACTCCACCGCGGCGCCCTCGCCGCCGAAGGCCAGCGACGACAAGCCCGCCGCGAAGACCGACGCGCCGGTCGCCAGCGACAAGCCCGCGGACAAGCCCACCGCGAGTGACAAGCCCGCCGCGAAGACCGACGCGCCGGCCGCCAGCGACAAGCCCACGGACAAGCCCGCCGCGAAGACCGAACCCGCGGCGAGCGAAAAGCCCGCCGCGAGCGACAAGGCCTGATCGCGCCAGCGCCGCTGCGCCGCCGCCGCTCTGTTACTCCTACGCGATGCCCGACCGCCCGCCCTTCATCGTCTCGACCGCCGAAGTCCCCGAGCGGACCCACACCTACCCGAACAGCGACGAGCCCATGGGGCCGAACCGCTCCGTCGGTCGCGCCGCGGGGCTCCGTCGCATCGGGGTGAACGTCCAGCGCCTTCCGCCTGGCGCGCGCTCGTCGTGGCCCCACGCCGAAGAGACGAAGAGAGTTCGTCTACGGGATCGAGGGCGAGGTCGACTGCTGGTCGACGGCGCGGTCCATCGCATGGTCGCGGGCGACTTCGCGGCCTTCCCGCGGGCACGGGCATCAGCCATACGTTCCTCAACAACGGAGCGCGCGACGCGGTGCTGCTCGTGGGCGGCGAGGCCCCGCAGTCCGACAGCAGGATCTTCTACCCGCTCCATCCCTCGCGCCGCGCCGACCTGCCCTGGAGCGCGTGGTGGGACGACGTCCCCGCGCGCTCGCTCGGCCCGCACGACGGGCTCCCCGACGCGCTGCGCGCCCGTCAGCGCTGACCCGCGCTCGGTGCGTCGCCGCGCCGAGGGAGCCCTGGCGCCGTGATAGGTTGCGCGTATGCGAGCGACGGTGCGCAACGGCCGACTGGTGATGGACGAGCCGACCTCGATGCCCGAGGGCACGGTGCTCTCGCTGGTCGTCGACGACGAGGGCGACGACCTCGACGAGGCGGAGCGTGAGGCCCTGCATCGATCGATCGCTCGATCCTGGGAGTCCCTCCAGGCCGGTCAGGGCCGGGACGCGACGGATCTCCTGGCTGAGCTGCGCTCGCGGCGATGAAACCTGTCATCGTCTCGCCAGAAGCGGAGGCGCAGATCCGCGCGATCGACGACTGGTGGAGAGAATCGCGCACGGCCTCGCCGCTTTTGTTCCTCGATGAGTTCGCCGAGGGGCTGGAGATGATCAGGCACTTCGCCGGAGCCGGGCAACAGGTGCCGCACCCCACGGTCGGTCGCGTGAGACGCATCCTCCTGCGAGCGGTTCGCTACCACGTCTACTACGTCGAGGGTGAGAGCGAGGTGCGCGTGGTCGCAGTCTGGAGCGCGGTGCGCCGCCGCGGCCCCGACCTTCGAGGGCTGTAGCAGTGCGCTCAGTCCCACGCTCGCCTCATCGCGAAACCATGCCGTGAACGATCCGTCGTTGGCGTGGGCCCACGGAGCGCGCCTGCCCCGCGCCTCTCCGACGCGCTGCGCGCCCGTCAGCGCTGACCCGCGCCCGGGGCATCGCCGCGTTGCGCCCCTGTCGCGCGCCGCCTACCGTCGACCGATGAGCGACGCCCGCGACGACGCACCCGCTCCCGGCGCCGCGCCGCGCGAGGGCCTGCGTGAGCGCTCCCGCCGCGAGCGCCTGGAGAAGGAAGCCGCGCTCGGCCCCGAGGGGCGCATCTTGCTCGCGCTGCGGCTCGGGCTGCGGATGAAGCGGCTGCGCGAGGCCGCCGGGCGATGAGCGACGCCCCCGACCGCGCGCTCGACGTCGCCGAGGAGGTGTCGGACCTCCTCGCGTCGCGCGGGGCGCGGTCGGTGATCATCGGCGCCGCGGCGATGGCCGTGCACGGCTACGCGCGCGCTACGCGAGACCTCGACCTCGCCGTGGTCGGCGTGCCCCTGCCGACGCTGCGGGAGGTGGCGAGCGAGCTCCGCGCGAGGGGGTACGAGGTCTCGCTCGGCGAGCCCGACGCGGCGGACCCGCTCGGCGGCGTGCTGCGGGTCGACGTCGACGACGAGCTCCGCGTCGACGTGGTGAACTTCGGCAACCCCTGGACGGGGGCGACGCGGTCCGTGGGCGAGGCCGCGCTCGACGCGCCGTCGGTCGCGTTGAAGGGGCGCAGGCTCGCGGTGGTCGAGCTCGTCCCGCTGGTGTTGTTGAAGCTCGCGGCCGGGAGCCGCTTCGACCTGCGCGACGCCGCGGAGCTCCTCGCGCTCCACCCCGAGGTCGACCGCGCCGCGTTGCGCGAGCGATGCGTCGCGCTGCGGCTCGACAAGGGCTTCGACCGCGTCATGGCCGACCTCGACCAGGACCGGTAGCCACAGCGGTCACGCGACCGAAAACGCGCCGCGCCCCCGACCTGGACGCGCGTCAGCCGCGCGCGAAATCCCGTGGCCTCCGCGCCGCGCTCCGTTGTACCGCTCGCGCACTCTCCCGCGCGGGAGCGCGCGGCGCGCCCACGCTGCGCCCCCTCCCGCGCCACACGACCCGGTGAGCCATGCGCGACGCGTCCCCGACCCGCTCTCTCCACGCCTCCCTCACCCTCACGCTCGCGCTCGGCCTCGCGGGCTGCGCCGACGCGCCCGCCGACGCCCGCTCCGCGTCGCAGCCCGTGGTGTACGGCACCGACGACCGCCAGGACGTCTACGCCCACCCCGACGCGAACCTCCGCCAGCTCGCGATGCGATCGATCGTCGCGCAGTTCTCCGCCGACGCGATCGACCTCACCGACCCGATGAACGTCCGGGCCGGGGGGACCACCCTCGCCATGTCGCAGAACCTCTGCGCGGGCGAGCGCTTCGCCGACGACCCCTCCGACGCGTCGTGCTCGGGCACGCTCATCGACGACGACCTCGTCATCACCGCGGGGCACTGCTTCACCGGCGCCGACGCCGCGGCCCGCACCGCGAACTGCCGCGCGCAGCGCTTCGTGTTCGGCTACTACCGCGACGCCGCCACGGCCCTGCACACCATCACCGCGGCCGACGTGTTCGAGTGCGCCGACCTCGTGGCGTGGTCCAACGGGATGGTCGGCGAGCGCAACCTCGACTACGCCATCGTGCGCCTCTCGCGCCCGGCGACGCCCCGCTTCACGCCCGTCCCCGTGCGCGCGCCCGTCGCCCCGGTCACGGTCGGAACCTCGATCACGGTCATCGGCTTCGGCTCGGGGATCCCCGCGAAGATCGACTCGGGCGGGCGCGTGCTCGACCCCCGCGCCGACACCCTCGACTACTTCTCCGCCGACACCGACACCTTCCAGGGGAACTCCGGCTCCGGCGTCTTCGACACCGCCTCGCGGGAGCTCGTCGGCATGCTCGTGCGCGGAGCGACCGACTACGTCATGCGCGGCGGCTGCATGGTGGCCAACGTCTGCGCCGCCGCCGACCCGTCGAACGCGGCCTGCGCGGGCGAGTCGATCAACTACCCCCAGCCCGCGATCGCCGCGCTCTGCGCGGGCGCGGGGAGCGCTCGCCTGTGCAACGGCGCCGCCGCCGACGCAGGCACCGCGCCGCCGCCGACCGCCGACGCGGGCACCACCCCGACCACCACCGAACCCTCCTCGGGCGGAGGCTGCTCCGCCGCCACGACCTCGCCCCGCGCGCGCGGCGCGCTGTGGGTCACGCTCCTCGCCGCCGCGGTCTGCGCGCGCCGACGTCGCCGCGCCTCGGCGTGACGCCGCCGTAGCGCAACCACTCCACGACCGGCGCCGCCGACGCGGGCGCCCACGTCGACATCCGCCCGGCCGTCCGTCGCGCGAAGGGGGAGAGAGCCCCTCCGGGGTCATCCAACGCGCTCGAGGCGGCACCCATGAGCGTCGAAGACATCATCCAGGTCCAGGATCGCTACTACATCCTCGCCGGCTCGGCGCTCGCCGACGACCGCACGCTCGTGCTCAAGCACGGCGACGCCTTCGCCGTGTTCGACCGCTACGGAGACATCCTCCCGCTCGGCCTCGGCCGCTACGGGCTCTTCTACGAAGACACCCGCCACCTCGACCGCCTCGAGCTGCGCTTCGGCGCCCTGCGGCCGCTCTTCCTCTCGTCGACCATCACCGCCGACGACCTCGCGCTCACGGCCGACCTCACCAACCCCGACCTCGTCGACGTCGACGGCCGGGCCCTGCGCCGCGACTACGTCCACGTGCTCCGCACGACCTTCCTGCACGACGGGGTGTGCCACTGCCGCATCCGCGTGCGGAGCTTCGCGCCCACGCGCGTGGGCGTCTCGCTCGCCCTGCGCTACGGCGCCGACTTCGCCGACATCTTCGAGGTGCGCGGCATCCGCAGGGAGAAGCACGGAGAGCGCCTCCCGACCGAGCTCCGCGGCGACCGCGCGCGGCTGCGCTACCGCGGGCTCGACGGCCGCGAGCGCGTCACGCGGCTCACCTTCTCGCCCGCGCCCGAGACCCTCTCGGCCACCAGCGCCGCGTGGACGCTGCGCCTCGACCCCGGCGAGGACCGCACCCTCGACGTGTGCGTCGCCTGCGGCCCCGAGTCGAAGGGCCGCCCCTCGCGCGCCTACGACCTCGCGCGCCGCGACGCCTCCGCGGCCTCCGCCGAGAGGGCCCGCGGGTGGTGCGCCGTGCGCTCCCCGCTCGAGCCCTTCGCCGCCTGGGTCGACCGCTCCGCCGCCGACCTGCGGATGATGGTCACCGACACGCCCACGGGCCCGTACCCCTACGCGGGCGTGCCCTGGTACTCCACGCCCTTCGGTCGCGACGCGATCATCACCGCCATGCAGGCGCTGTGGGTGAACCCCGACCTCGCGCGGGGCGCGCTGCGCTACCTCGCGTCGACGCAGGCCACCGAGAGCGACCCCGAGCGCGACGCCGAGCCGGGGAAGATCCTGCACGAGGCCCGCGGCGGCGAGATGGCCGCGCTCAAGGAGGTCCCCTTCGCGCGCTACTACGGCTCGGTCGACTCGACGCCGCTCTTCGTGATGCTCGCGGGGATGCACCTCGCGCACACGGGCGACCTCGACCTCGCCCGCGAGCTCTGGCCCCACGTCGACGCCGCCCTCGGCTGGCTCACCGACCACGGCGACCGCGACGGCGACGGCCTCATCGAGTACGGCCGCCGCGACGACCGCGGCCTCGTCAACCAGGCATGGAAGGACTCCGGCGACTCGGTCATGCACGCCGACGGCGCCCTCGCCGACGGCCCCGTCGCCATCTGCGAGGCGCAGGCCTACGCCCACGCCGCGTGGGCCGCCGCGGCCGACATCGCCGAGGCCCTGGGTCGCCCGTCGTCGCGCTACCGCGACCGCGCCGAGGCCGCGCGCGCGCGCTTCGAAGAGGCCCTCTGGTGCGAGGAGATCGGCACCTACGCCCTCGCCCTCGACGGCGCCAAGCGCCAGTGCCGGGTGCGCGCCTCCAACGCCGGCCACGCGCTCTTCACGGGCACGGCCTCTCCCGAGCGCGCCGCGCGCGTCGCCGACGCGCTCATGGCCGATGACAGTTTCACCGGGTGGGGCGTGCGCACGCTCTCGTCGCGCGAGCGGGCCTACAACCCGATGTCGTATCACAACGGCTCGGTGTGGCCGCACGACACCGCGATCTGCGCCGCGGGCCTCGCGCGCTACGGGATGCGCGACCGCAGCGCCCACATCCTCACGGCCCTCTACGACGCCGCGCGCGCGGTGGACCTCTCGCGCCTGCCCGAGCTCTACTGCGGCTTCGCGCGCCGCGCCGACCAGGGCCCCACGCTCTACCCCGTCGCGTGCGCTCCGCAGGCGTGGGCCGCGGGCGCGGCCTTCATGGCCCTCGGCGCCTGCCTCGGGGTGAGCGTCGACGGACGCCGCGAGCGGGTCACCCTCGACAACCCCACGCTCCCCCCGTGGCTCACCCGCGTCGACCTCGCGGGGCTGCGCGCGGGCTCCGGCTCCGTCGACCTCACCCTGCGGCGGCACCGCGGAGACGTCGGCGTGGTGGTCACCCGACGCGAGGGCCGCGTCGAGGTCATCGTGCGGAAGTGATCAGCTCCGCCCCTCGATGAGCGACCGGTACACGGCCTCGTAGCCCTCGGCCATGCGCGCGTCGGAGAAGCGCGCCTCGGCGCGGGCGCGCACCGCGCGTCGGTCGAGCTTCGCCGCGGCGTCGAGGGCGCCCGCGAGGGCCTTCACGTCGTCGTCGCACACGAAGCCCGTGACGCCCTCGTCGACGACCTCGGGCACCGAGCCGTAGCGGGTGGCCACCACGGGGGCGCCGCAGGCCATCGCCTCGATCATCACCAGCCCGAAGGGCTCGGGCCACGCGATGGGGAACAGCAGCGCCGACGCGTCGCGCAGGAGCTCGATCTTCCGCGCGTCGTCGACCTCGCCGATGAACTCCGCGCCGCCGCCTTCGCGCAGGAGCGGCGCGACGTGCTCGTCGTGCCAGGCCTGATCGACCGGGTCGACCTTCGCCGCGAGCACGAGGCGCACGCCCGCCTCGCGCGCCGCGCGGATCGCCACGTCGGGGCGCTTGTCGGGGGAGATCCTCCCGAGGAAGAGCGCGTAGCCCCCGCGGCCCTCGCCGGGCCGGTACAGGTCCATCGGGAGGCCGTGGTAGACGGTGCCGACCCAGCGCGCGTCGGGCAGGGCCTCGCGGTGCGCGTCGCTGATCGAGACCACGGGCGAGGGGTAGGCCCGGTGGACCTCGGCGAGGCCCACGGTGTCGAGCCGCCCGTGGAGCGTGGTCACCACGGGCCGCGACGCGCGGTTCAGCGCGGGGAAGCACACGTAGTCGGCGTGGTTGTGGATCACGTCGAACGCGTCGGCGCGGGCGCGCACCGCCTCGGCGAGGGCGAGGTGCAGCGCCACGGGGTCGATGAGGCGACCCCCGGCGCCGAAGCACAGCGCGCGCTCGACGAAGGGCGCGTTGGTGGCCGAGGTCGTCGAGTCGCCGGTGCCGAAGAGGGTCACCTCGTGGCCGCGGCGCGAGAGGGCCTCGATGAGCCACCAGAGCACGCGCTCGGTGCCGCCGTAGAGGGGCGGAGGGATCGGGACGAACAGGGGAGCGACCATCGCGACGCGCATGCGCGGCCTCGGCGTGGAAAGGGGGTGCGGGCTTCGATGCGCTCCGTCGCGCGGCTGGTGCTCCGGCCCGCGTGGGTCGACCTCCGCGCGTCGCTGGTCAGCCGTCCCGCGGGGGCGATACCTTCGCGCGATGGTGGATCGTCGCCCGCTCTTCGGCCTCCTCGCGCTGACCGCCGCGTGCGTGAGCGAGCCCGCGGTCGACGCCACGACCTCGGAGATCGCGATCCCCGGCCCGTGGGTGCCGTCGGCCTCGGCGCGCGCAGCCGCGGCGTCGCAGCGCGTGCCCGTGGTCGATCCGCCCGCGGTGTCTCCGCTCGGGCGCCGCACCTCGACCAACCCCTTCGCGTGCTCGTGCACCCACCCCGCGTGCACGCCCGCCCACCCGGGGACGCGCGACCTCAACGCGTTCCTCCTCCGTCGCTACCCCTTCCTGCGCGCGGGCGGGACCTACTGCTGTCGGCAGAACAGCGCCGCGACGCGCGTGCCGATGCTGTCCGTGCACGCCACGGGTCGCGCCATCGACCTGATGGTGCCGATGACGGGCGGAGACGCCGACAACACCCTCGGCGATCAGGTCGCCAACTGGCTCGTCGAGAACGCGTCCTTCATCGGCGTGCAGCGCGTGATCTGGGACCGCGCGTTCTGGAACGGCGAGCGCGGCTTCGGACTGTTGAGCTCCGCCTCGCTCCCGCACACCGACCACCTCCACGTCGAGCTCAGCGTCGACGGCGCCGCGCGTCGCACCGCGTTCTTCACCTCCGGCGCGTCGATGGGCACCTCGTGCACCGCGCGCTGCGACGGCGCTCGACTCATCCGCTCCGACTGCTCCACGGTCGACTGCGCCGCCACGGGCGCGCCCTGCCTCGCCGGGCCGCCTCCCGCGTGCGGCGCGCCGCCTCCGCCCGAGCCCCCCGAGGCCGCGGTGGTGCTCGGCGCCTCTCCCGCGCGCGTGACGCCCTCGGCCGCGCCCGCGCGCTTCACCTTCATCGGACCGCACCGCCTCTTCGACACCCGCACCCCCGAAGGGAGCGCTCGCCTCACGCGCTCCGGCGCGTCGGGGCCGGTCACCGCGAGCTCGAGCGCGACCTTCCGCGACTGGTCGGGGACGGGCCTCCCCGCGGGCACGACGGGCGCGTGGCTCAACGTCGCCGCGATCGGCGTGGAGGCTGCGGGCTTCGCGACGGCCTTCACCGAGGGGCAGGCGCGGCCTCCGACCTCGACGGTCAACTACGTCTCGGGCGGAGCGCGCGCCAACGCGACCCCGGTCACGCTCGGGTCACGCGGCGGGTTCACGGTGGAGACGATCAACCCCGCCGACGTGATCGTCGACGCCTACGGGGCCTTCGCGCCGACGGGCGCGGGCCTCGCGCCGGTGGTGCCGCGGCGGGTGCTCGACACGCGCGCCGACGTGACGCTCGCGGCCAACGTCACGCGCGAGATCGACGTGTCGGCGCCCGCGGGCGCGGTGGGCGTGGTGGCGACCGTCGCGGCGATCGGAGGCGACGCGCCGGGCTTCGTGACGGCCTACCCGTGTGGAGAGCCGGTGCCAGAGACGAGCAGCGTGAACTTCGGCGCGGGGGTGGTGCTGGCGAACACGGTGGTGTCGCGGTTGGGCGGCGGGAGGCTGTGCCTGCGCTCGAACGTCGCGGTCGACGCGGTGGTCGACGTGACGGGCTTCCTCACGACGACGAGCGCGCTGACGTACACGGCGCTCACGCCGCAGCGGCTCCTCGACACGCGCGACGCGCGCTCGCTCTACGCGGGACGTCTCGGCGCGCGGCAGGTGGTGACGATCCCGATCCAGCGCTCGCCGGGGATGCCCGCGGACGTCGCCGCGGCGGTGGTGAACCTCACCGCGGTGGGCTCCGACGCGCCGGGCTTCATGACCGCGTTCCCGTGCGGGACGGAGGTGCCCGGGACCTCGTCGGTGAACTTCCCCGCGGGCGGCGCGGCGGGCGCGCTGAGCGTGTCGACGCTGGGGTCGGGCTCGCTGTGCGTGTTCGCGAGCGCGCGCGCGCACCTCATCGTCGACGTTCTGGGCGTGTGGACCGGCGCCGCGACGGTGATGCCCGGAGACCCGGGTGACCCCGGCGACGACCCCCCCGTCGAGCCCGTGGACGCGGGGGCTCCCACGCTCGACGCAGGGATGGTCCGCGCGGACTCGGGCACCCCGCGGGTGGACGCGGGCACCCCCGCGGTCGACGCCGGAGCGCCGTCGGTCGACGTGGTGACGCCACCGACGGACGGAGGCCCGGCGCTCACCGACGCGGGCGCGACGCGCGACGACGGAGAGCTGAGCGACGGCGGAGAGGTGATCACTGGCGGTTGCGGGTGCCGCGCGACGGGGCGCGCGCCGCGGGGCGCGTGGCTCGCGGGCGTGCTCGCGCTGGCGGTGCTCCGCCGACGGCGCGAGTGAACGCGAAGGTCTCCAGCTTGACGGGACGCAGGAGGAGCTTGCCGGCGAGCGCGGGGATAGGGAGTTCGGCTGTAGAGAAACGCGACCAGAGATGAACGAAGAGAACGATGTGACGTGGTCGAGGGTCCCGGGTGACATGCCTCGTGTCGTCGGGATCCTCGCTTCCCCCTCGGACCCTGAGGTGATCTACGCGCTCCCTTGGAGTCTGGATTCGACGGCGTTGATCCTCCGGTCCACGGACGGCGGGCTCCACTGGCACCCACTGGGGACGAAGCCACGACCGAGGATGGCTGTTCAATCGATGGCCATCGCCAGCGCGCGTCCGGGCACGATCGTTCTCGGCGCGTACGGCGCTGTGTTTCGAACCACGGACGGCGGCGAGACGTGGTCGGCGTCAGAGCTGCCCGGCCCGGCCGCCATGGTGTACGCGCTCGCCGTCTCCTCCGACGGAGGTCGCGTCTACGCGGGCACGCTGACTCGAGGGCTCAACAGGTCCGACGACGGCGGGGTCACGTGGGTGCGCAGCCCGGAGCTGCTCGGCGTGACGTCGATCGCGCTCGACCCGACCAACGAGGCGCGCGTGTACTTCGCGAGGTACGTCAACGCCGCTCCGCCCCTCGGTGGCATCTTCGCCTCCACCGACGCGGGGGAGCACTGGACGCACTCGGCGCCGTTCCCTCATCAGCCCTCGAAGGCGTGCCATTTCGTGACCTTCGACGCGGGCGGCACCGCCTACGCGCTCGCGCAGGTCTACCCTGTCCGGGAGGAGAGGCCGGGGGTCTGGGTAGAGCTGAAGCTGTCTCCCGCGGAGCAGATCTCCGCGGGCCCGATCGGCGTGGACCCGCGTCGCCCCGGGGTGCTCTACGTCCCGACGCGCGGCGTGTACGCGTCGATCGACCGCGGCGAGCACTGGCGGCTCACGGGCCTGGCCGACCGCGATCTACGCATGGTCACAGTCTCCCCGGCGGACCCTCGGGTCGTGTACGTATCCGACGGCGAGTCCCTGTTTCGCACAGACCCGGCGGGTGGGCGCAGCGCGTGAGGAGCAGACACGCCCCGCGGGCGGCGCTTCAACCTTCATAGACGACCATCCGTCCGCGGAAGCGCTCGCGCACCACGGTCGCCGCGTGCCAGAGCCTCGCGGCGAGCGTCTCTCCCTTTCGCGGACGCGCCCACGCGCTGAGCCGTCCTCCCGCGAACACGCGGAGCGCGCCGACGACGTGCTCCGGCGCGATGGCGTCGCACACCACCTGCGCGTCGGTCGCGCGCAGGTCGGACTCCGTCCATGAGCGTCCGAAGTCGGGCGACCACGACGGAGGGAGCGCGTTCACGTCGAGCGGGGTCATCGCGACGAGGTGCTCCCACGCGACGCGACCGGTGACCTCTCGGTGGAGCCGCGCGAAGCCTTCGGGGACGTCCGCGGGAGAGGCCCCGGCGTAGCCGCGCGCGACGGCGCGGGCGAGGGGAGCGAGTCCGTCGCCGAAGAGGTCGCGACCGTTGACGGAGGCGTAGAGCGCGACGGCGTCGTCGGGCGCGCAGGCGAGTGGTGTGTCGAGGGCGTAGACCCACGTCGCCATGCCCTGCACGCAGAGCGCGCAGTGGGGAACCTCGGGCGCGTCCCAGGTGAAGCCGTAGCGACGACCGGCGCGCACGACCTCGTCGAGGGTGGACGCGTCGAGGAGCGCGCCCGCGTAGCGACGCCAGTTCGTGAAGGAGAAGTCGTCGGCGCGGAGGTCGCTGTACTGGCTGACGCGCACGGGTCGCATCGCGCGCGAGATGGCGGCGAGGTCGTCGCGACGTCCGAGCTCGGCGAGGAGCTCGATCACGAGCGGGCCGTGCCGTCGCGAGAGCGTCGCGCCGTTCGTCGCGAGCAGAGGTGCGGGAGAGAGGAGCTGCGGACGCAGCGCGCGGGCGTCGAAGTACTGCTCCAGCGCGAGGTTGGGGACGACGGCGTGGATCACGCTCCAACGGGCGCGCGGGAGGTCGACGACGACGATCCACCCGTCGCGCTCGCGCGATCGTGCGCGGGTGAAGCCGCGCGCGAAGGCGACGGGGTCGCCGCCCGTCCCGGCGACGGGAGCGTTGGAGAGGAAGGTCGACGCGGCGTGCCCGAGTCGATCGTGGGTCCACTCGTGGCGGTGCGCGCGGAGCCCGTCGCGCGCGATAGCGTCGAGGAGGTCACGTCCGCCGCGGGTTCCGTGAAAGAGGAGCATCGCGCGAGAGCTCGCGAGCAGAGCACGGTCGACGCGGTGGAGGCCAGCGCGGCGCGGTGGTTCGGGCGCGACGGGTTGCGCGGGGCGTTGGTAGCGCGGGGGGGCGGCGATGGTGGATGGGGCGCGGATCGCCGTCGGGGCAGCGGGGAGCGACCGCGCGCAGACGGCAGCGGCGGTAGGATCGCGGGATGCCCACGGTCCATCACATCCCGGTCTGTCCGTTCTCGCAGCGCGTCGAGGTGTTGCTCTCGCTGAAGGGTCGACGCGACGCGGTGCGCTTCGAGGTGGTCGACATCACGAAGCCGCGGCCTGAGGCGCTGCTCGCGAAGACCCGCGGCCCGACGCCCTTGCCCGTGCTCGAGACCGACGACGGTCGGATCCTGCGCGAGAGCCTGGTGCTCATGGACTACTTCGAAGAGGTCTTCCCCGAGCGCCCGGTGCGTCAGCGCGACCCGTACCGCAGGGCCGTCGAGCGGATGCTCGTCGCGCGCGAGGGAGACTTCACCAACGCGGGCTACGGCTACGTGATGAACCAGGACCCCGCGCGTCGCGACGCGCTCAGGGACAAGCTCCTGGCGCAGTACGCGGCGCTCTCGGCCTTCCTCGACGAGCACGCGCCGGGGCGCGCGTTCCTCTTCGAGGACTTCGGCTGGGCCGAGGCGGTGTTCACGCCGATCCTGATGCGCTTCTGGTTCGTCGAGTACTACGAGGGCTTCGCGCTCCCCGACGAGGCCCGCTTCGCGCGCGTTCGCGCGTGGGTCGACGCGTGCAGGTCGCACCCCCACGCGCAGCAGGTGAGCCGCGAGGAGATCGTGAAGCTCTACTACGACTACGCGAAGGGCCTGGGCAACGGCGCCCTCGCGCCGGGTCGCGCCCGCTCGTCCTTCGTCTTCGAGCCGCACTGGAGGTCGCGTCCCTGGCCCCCGGCGGACAAGTACGGGGTGAGCGCCACCGACGCCGAGCTCGAGGCTGCTCTGAGCGCGCGTGACCGCCCGTTGGGGGCGCGGGGCGCGGTCGTTCGGGGACGACCGCGGGCGCGGGGGCGTGATAGGGGAGGTGATCCGCCATGGGTGATGGGGCGAGGATCGATGATGGTGCGTGGGGATCAGCGGTCGAGCGGGCTCACCACGCCCAGCGGCCCGCGGTCGACGACGTGCGTGTAGATCATCGTGGTGCGCACGTCTTTGTGACCGAGCAGCGCCTGGATGGTGCGGATGTCGGTGCCGGCTTCGAGCAGGTGCGTCGCGAAGCTGTGTCGGAGCGTGTGACAGGTCGCGCGCTTGTCGATGCCCGCGGCCACCGCGGCGTCGCGGACGGCCTTCTGCAGGGCCGTCTCGTGGAGGTGGTAGAGCACGATGCGTCCGGTCGCCGGGTCCGTGCACGGGCGCGACGCGGGGAAGACGTACTGCCACGCGAAGCTCGTCGCGGCGCCGGGCATCTTCGCGCGGAGCGCGTGGGGCAGGTCGACCTCACCGCGACCCGCGGCGAGCTCCGCGCGGTGTCGTCGGCGCACGGCCTCGATCTGCGCGGCGAGCCCAGGGCGAGTGAGCGCAGGCAGGAGGGCGGCGCGGTCGTGCGCGCCCTTGCCACGACGCACGATGATCTGATGGCGGTCGAGGTCGATGTCCTTCACGCGGAGGCAGAGCGCTTCCTGAACGCGGAGGCCCGAGCCGTAGAGCAGCTCACCCAGGAGTCGGAAGGGCGGTTCGAGTCGATCGAGCAGCGCGCGATCGTCTCCGCGCGAGAGGACGTTGGGGAGGTGCTCGGGTCGTCGCGCGCGTTCGAGCCCGTCGAGCGCGGGCATCTCGAGCTCGAGGACCTTGCGATAGAGGAAGACCAGCGCGCAGAGGGCCTGGTTCTGCGTGGCGGCGGAGGTGCGACGGCGGACCGCGAGGTCGTTGAGGATCGCGGTGATCTCCGCCGCGCCCATCTCGCGGGGGTGCCTGCGGTTGTGAAAGCGGACGAACTCGCGCACCCAGCGGAGGTACGCCTCCTCGGTGCGGGGCGAGTAGTGCAGCCTGCGGAGCGTGATCGAGACGGCTTCGAAGAGGGTCATGGCGGGTCTCCCGGCGGCGCACGGACGGGTGCGCCGCGCCGCCTTGTCGGCGACCGCGCGGAGAGGTTACGTCGGGACGCGGAGGAGGGAGCGGTGGGGGCTGTTAGGGGGTTAGACAGCGGTTGCATAACGCGCGCGTTATGGGGTTATGCAGTGGGGGAGCAGGTGAATGAGATGTTGGGCAGCCTCGGCCCGCGGGTTGGCAGCGTAGGAGCAAAGACAGCCGTGACAGGGCACGTCGATCAGGACCGAAGATCCGATGAGTGATCAGCACATCCAACAGATTCGTGCAGAGTGGCGAAGTCGCCAAAGGGTCGATCCGCCGCCCCCTTGGAGGGGAGTGTCCGTGGAGTACTTCTTCGAGATGCCCGTCGCGATGGGTTTCGCGCCGGGCACTGAGTGGCTGGTGGTGCTGACGCACGACGGACTTACCGTCGTCGACGCCAAGACGGGCGAAACCTTGGCTGACGAACCTGGCCACAGCGGCAATGCGGAAGGCGAGTGCGACCCCTATCCCGTGTCGGTGGTCGGGATCGGGCCGCTCATTGGCCAGCGCATCCCTGTCGCTGGACTGTGGGGTGGAGGGCTCAAGGCCTTCACCCCGGACGGCTGGCAGGTCCGTCGAATCGCGCCCAACTGGCCCTATGAGGGCATGGTGCTCAAAGTCCCCTGCGACCGCGCGTCCAGTGAATCAGTCAAGGATTTCCTTGTGGTCAAGGATTGGGGCTCCCTACGGGCATTCGGGTTCTCTGACAGCGGCCAGTCGTTGGTGGTAGCCTCGGAGTTCCTCTCCTTATGGACGCGCGACTGATGCCAATCGTCGCGGGTCCAAAGCTCTCAAGCTCACGGAGCACGCGTAGACGAACGGGCGAGTCAACGGGCGACGTGCACAACAAGCCGATGGTGCCGACCGCGCACTCTGCACCCGCCACCAACCCGCTTCGCCCACTGCGGCGGCACATCGGCCAGGCGTTAGGTAGCTTTGGAAGCGCCGGCCGACGCCCTGCGAACTGCACGAATTGGGCCGCGATCGACGGGGAAGCGTGCTGCGCAAGGAGCCATTGATGGAGGACTTTGGTGTCCGGTTCTCTGTAAACGATGAGCAACGTTTCGCGATGCTTCGAGCGCTGTATGCCGAGATCAAGCGTGACAAGGACGCCGGCGAACCTCGCGATCCCGAGGAGTGGGTGCGGTTGGTCCCTGACGAGATCAAGGGAGCGTTCTCGTGGCCCTCGACAGAGCAGCGTGCGCAATGGCTGGAGATCCGTGACTCAGTCCCGACCGCGGTTTCGGAGCCATCTGGTCAGCTGGGAGGGCGGTGGGACTTCTATCGGGTGTTCGAGCATATCGAAGAGAGTGACTACGAGACCCTCGGCTGCGAACTGGTCGAGGCGGGAGTCGGCGAACTTCATATCGACCCGCACGGCTATCCCTATGGCGGAGTCGGGCCCCTGATCGCGCTTGTGGAGGCATTCGGCTTCCAAGTATTGGGAGTCAACGAGTGTGGCGAGTACGAATCCCGCGAGGACCTGCTACGTGGCGTCGATCCAGATGCCTAACAAACCGATGGTGCCGATCGCCCCCGCTTCACCCGCCGCCAGCCCGACACGCCGGCTGCGGCTGCACATCGGCCAGCCGTGATCCGGACGGACGATATGGTGACCTGGAGCGAATGTCGCGACTCCTTCCGGTCCGACGGAAGTCTTCGAGACATCTACATCTTGAACGCCGACGCCAGCGTGTGGGAGTCTGCGCTAACGCTCCTTCGCACCGCGGGCGAACTCCTTTTCACATCGGATGGCCAGCCCGGTGCGGTCCCGGCAACCGCGACGCTCGCGCTTGGAATGCGGCAGACAGCAAGGCCCGTCCTCACGTTACGACGGGATGGCGTGGACTTCGCGTGTCACTTCTTCAGCGAACATGAGTTCGAACTTGATTTCGTCCCGTCTGACATCGATGGGCCGGAGAGATTCGGATCGCTCGTCTCCTTCCTTCGCGATCTCTCGCGTGCGACCGAACGCGACGTCATCGTTACGCCTGAGAATCAGAGAGACAGACCTTTCCTCAAGTGCGATTCACGAAGCGAGAAAATCACGTTCTTTGGAGACGCTGGATCATAGACCGACTCGCCTCCTACCCGCGTCACCTACCGCCATCCCGTCGCGCCCGCTGCGGCGACGCATCGAGCCCAACACCGACCACACCGACCACCGCGTGACCGATGAGCACCTACAACCTCTTGCGCGCGCGGATCTCCTGCCCTCACTGCGGCGCGTCGTCGATGACGCTCGTCGAGTGCGCGTTCGGCTACACCGCGTACATGGTCGAGCTCTCGCTCGGCTCGACCTACCCGTGGGTCCCTCGAAAGGCGGAGCGCAACGGCGGACGTCCGCCCGACGGCACGGGGCTGTTCGACGGCTACGCCGAGTGCGATGCGTGCGATCTCGACTTCTTCGTGGATGTCCACATCGTCAACGACATCATCGTCTCCGCCTCAGCCAGCCTGGAACTTCCCGGCTACAAGACCGCGGCGCCGCCCGGCGGAACGGTCTACTTCGACCAGGGAGACCTTGACCCGACCGACGCGGACCGGGACTTCCACGTTCGTGCCTGGTACTCGCGGCACCTCAGCGCGATGGACGAACCCAGCTTCTTGTCTCCATCGCAGACCGAGGAGGCGATTCGCTTCCTGTGGCTCCCCACGTTCGAGCATCCGATCTCCGTGCGTGCGTCTCGCGTCGGTGCTGTCGCGCACCTCCACTGGACCGTGCTCGACGGCGCTGGCGGGTACGACCCCGGCGTGGTGCTGCGGTCCGGCTCGGCGCTGCTCAGCCTCCGCGACCACGACAGGCTGCTCGAAGCGGTCACGGCCGTCTGGCGCTGGCGCCCGCCGAACGAGGACCACGTGATGATCGTGGACGGCGCGCAGTGGGTGTTCGAAGGCGTTCGGTCGGGTGTCCGTCACGTCGCACACCGATGTTCGCCCGGCGAGGGACCGTTCCACGACGCCGGCCTGCTCTTCATGGAGCTCGCCGGCCTCGCCTGGGATGGCGTCGGTTGAAGAAGCGGCTCGACCGGAACTCGCGCATGACGATCCGCGCGTGTCTTCGCCCTTGAAGCCGTGGGAGGGTCGCAGCACGCTCCGTCGCCGTTGCCGGGCGTGGAGGGCTGCACGATGACGTCCGAGCGAGCTCCCGCAGGAGTGACGATGAACCTCTCGACGCTGCTCGGGCGCAGGCTGAAGGACGCCGCCATCCTCGACGTGTTGGAGCGCTGCGGGATCGAGAAGGTCGTCTACGACTTCGATCGCCTCCACGAAGGCACGCCCGACGTCTACTGGGCCTCGTCGCAGACCAACGGCTTCTCGCTGCGCTTCGACGCGACGCAGACCTGCGACGTGGTGTTCTGCTACGTCGTTCCCGCGGAGGGCTTCGACGCCGTCGACCCGAGCTGGGTGGGCGTCGCGATCTTCGCGTCCTACGACGAGGCGGAGCGGCGCTGCCGCGAGGGCGGTCTCTCGTTCTCGGTCGCGGGGCCCGCGATGGCCGGGCGGTGGTTGCTCGTCGACGCGGGCGCGACGAAGATCCACTACGAGCTCCGGGACGGGGAGCTCGCGTTGATCACGCTTTTCGCTGAACCGTCCGTCGACGAGGAGGAGGTCCAATGACTCCAGGCCCTGATCAGATCGTTGCGTGCCCGCGCTGTCGAGGGCTCGCGAAGTACCGGACGCTCATGTCGGGCAACACCTTCGGTGCGCGCGTCTGGACCGACGGGAAGCGCATCGCGCCTTCGATGCCTCGCCCTCCGTCCTTCGTGAAGTGCTCCCACTGTGCGCAGTGCTACTGGCTCTCCGACGCCGAGGAGGTGGGCTCGGTCGATGTCTGGGATCGAGGCCCCGACTCCAAACACCCCGAGTGGAGTGCGGCCCGGTACGTCGAGGAGCCCACGGAGGACGAGTACTACCAGCACCTCGCGAGCGCGTCGCCCGTGGACCCTGAACGGGAGCGAGACTTGAGGATCCTCGCCTGGTGGAGAGGGAACGACGCCATCCGCCGCGCGTCCGACAGCGCGCGGAGCGCCATCCCCGCGACAGGAAGCAGCAGGGCGAACCTCGTGGCCCTCTCAGCCCTGCTGAACGAGGACGACGAGAACGATCACGTGATGAAGGCAGAGGTGCTGCGCGAGCTCGGCGACTTCGACGCCGCGCGAACCACCCTCGCGACCGTCACCTCGGAGGGGTACTCGCCCGTCGTCACGCAGCTTCGCGCGCTCTGCGACGCTGGAGATGCGAGTGTCCGCGAGCTCAAGTTCCCGCGCTGAGCTTTCGACAACGCGGACCGTGTCCATGACAACGTCGGGCTGCACCGAACCACCGCCGCTCATCCGATGCGACCCACCGATCGCCAGAGCCCCCCATGAACAGCGTCCTCTACGCCTGCGACGTCGGCAGCGTGCGCGCAGGCACCTTCGCCTGGGCGCGCGTCGAGCCCGGCGCCCTCACCCTCACCACCTCGACCAGCATCGACGCGCGGGTCGCGCGGCTGCGGGACGACCTCTCACACCGCGCGTCGGGCGTCGCGCTCGGCTTCGAGGCGCCGCTCTTCCTCCCTGAGCCCGAGGACAGCGCCGCACTCTGCCGAGGCCGCAAGGGCGACGGCAACCGATCGGTCTTCGCCCCCGCTTCAACCGCCCTTCGGCTACGCATCAACCATCCATTCGGCGGTCGCGCGGTCAGCGGGCTAGGATGCAGTTCGTGCTGACAACCTCACCTCTCCATCATGAGGAAGCGCACGATGCCGAACCCAGACGCGGACCTGTCTGCCGTAGAGGGGGTCGTTGCTCCGAAGGTCATCGACGCCATGCGGACCGCGTCGGACGAGCTGACTCGCCTCGGCGTCCGGCATGCGTTGGTGGGCGGCCTCGCGGTGGGCGCGCACGGCTACCCGCGCGCCACGAAGGATGTCGACTTTCTCGTGGGCGACGAGGCCTTCGAGCACCACGAAGGGGGATCGTCACGATGAAGCCCGGCATCGATCCAGATCAACGGGGTGCTAGTCGACCTTCTCTCGGCACAGCCCGAGGAGGGAGCGCTCGGTGATGTGCTCGTCGCCCGGACCGGCGTCGACGTTCCTGTCGCCCCGATCGAGGCGCTGGTCTACCTCGAAGCTGAAGTCGCCGCGTCTCAAGGACGCCGCGGATGTCATCGAGCTCATCAAGGTGGGCATCGACCGCGCGCGGGTACGCGCGTGGCTGGCGACGAACGCGCCGACGCTCACACCTCAGTTCGAGGAGTTGATCGAGCGCGCCCAGCGGGAGAGCGAGTAGGCGACGTAACAGGCGTCACTCATCCTGAACCAAGAAAAGCGCTGACCTCGTCGCCAATGCTCCGCCCGTCGCGGACGGACGACCTCCAACCGTGCGAGCGTGAGGACATGGTGACGATGAACGACGTGGCCATCGTGTCTCCCGACGCGCCACGGGTGCCGGGGTGGGTGCGCCTGGTGATCGTGTCCGACACGCACAACGTCGACATCCCCCTGTCGCTCTTCCCTGCGGGCGATCTCTTGATCCACGCGGGGGACCACACCACGACGGGCCTCGCGTCCGAGCTGGCCGGCGCGGCGGCGTGGCTGCGCTCGCTGGCCGCGCGGTTCACCCACGGCGTCGTCACGGTCGCGGGCAACCACGACAGGCCGCTGGACGTGGAGACGTGGCTCCAGGCCGCGCCCCACTCGCAACCCGACGAGCCGTGGACGCACGCGTCGATGAACGCCGGGCTGCGTCTGTTCGACGACGGTCCCGTCAGTGAGGGAAGGCCCGGGTCCATGCGACTGCTCCAGCACTCCGCGACGGAGGTGGCCGGGTTGAAGCTCTTCGGCTCCCCCTACGTGGGCTTGACGCCACGGCGACAGGCCATGGAGCGCGACGACCCGCGGCGCCACGAGGGCTTCCTCCGCGACCACGCGCGCCTCACGGAGCTGTACGCGGAGATCCCCGCCGGGCTCGATGTACTGATCACCCACGGCCCGCCTCTCGGCGTTCTCGACGCCAGCGTTCAATACGGTGGCGTTCCGCGAGAGGCGCCGATCTCCATCGGCAGCGCGGCGCTGCGCGACCGCCTGCGTGGGATGCCACCCGCCGACCGACCCCGGCTTCACGTCTTCGGCCACGAGCACGACGCGCGCGGGCTCGTCTGCGATCACGAGTTGGGGATGGTGTTCGTCAACGCCGTCGCGGTGAATGGCGATCAAGGCATCCTCCGCCAGGGCGGCAGCTATGTCATGAAAGAGGGATTTCGCCCGTTCGTCGTCGACATCAAGGCCGGTGGACAACGAGGTCACGGATGATTCCTGGTCCTGATCAGATCGTTGCGTGTCCGCGCTGTCTAGAGGCTCGCGAAGTACCGGACGCTCATGTCGGGCCCCCCCAGTGTCAGGGTCGTTGCCGACTCGTGCTGTGACCCCGAGGGGGTACAACCGAGGTGATGAGCAAGGTCGATCACGTCCTGGCCGCTGCGTTGAAGCTGTCGACCCCCGAGCCGACCATGGTGGTCGCCGAGCTGCTCGACAGCCTCGACGACCTCGGGCCGAGCGACGAGGGCGTCGAGGAGGCGTGGGCAGAGGAAGCCCGACGGCGTCTGGCTGAGATCGACGCGGGCAAGGTGACGCCGGTCCCGTGGGAAGAGGCCCGACGGCGCATCCTCGCGGCGGCGAGCGGTCGTCGTGAAACCCCTTGAGTTCGACTCGCGCGTAGCGATGCCATCCACCGCTCACCAGAGCCCCCCATGAACCGCGTCCTCTACGCCTGCGACGTCGGCAGCGTGCACGCAGGCACCTTCGCCTGGGCGCGCGTCGAGCCCGGCGCCCTCACCCTCACCACCTCGACGAGCATCGACGCGCTCGTCGCGCAGCTCCGGGACGACCTCTACACCGCGCGTCGGAGCGTCGCGCTCGGCTTCGAGGCGCCGCTCTTCCTCCCTGAGCCCGAGGACAGCGCCGCACTCTGCCGAGGCCGCAAGGGCGACGGCAACCGATCGGTCTTCGCCCCCGCTTCAACCGCCCTTCGGCTACGCATCAACCATCCATTCGGCGGTCGCGCGGTCAGCGGGCTAGGATGCAGTTCGTGCTGACAACCCCTCACCTCTCCATCATGAGGAAGCGCACGATGCCGAACCCAGACGCGGACCTGTCTGCCGTAGAGGGGGTCGTTGCTCCGAAGGTCATCGACGCCATGCGGACCGCGTCGGACGAGCTGACTCGCCTCGGCGTCCGGCATGCGTTGGTGGGCGGCCTCGCGGTGGGCGCGCACGGCTACCCGCGCGCCACGAAGGATGTCGACTTTCTCGTGGGCGACGAGGCCTTCGAGCACCACGAAGGGGGGATCGTCACGATGAAGCCCGGCATCCCGATCCAGATCAACGGGGTGCTAGTCGACCTTCTCTCGGCACAGCCCGAGGAGGGA
>JAWKRC010000048.1:0-54447 GCA_041389825.1 Polyangiales bacterium
CGGTCCCACGCGAGGAGCGATCGGGGGCGCGCGTTCCGCGGGAGAGCTTTCGTGCTTGTCGGCCCCGCGGCTGTGGTGAGCAGCGCCGAGCGCACGCGAAGGGCCAGGGGGAATCCACCGTGGAACTGCCGTTGATTCGCGAAGGGTCTCTGCGTGATCCGCGGTGGCGGCAGATGGCGGCCGGGCGGCGAGGGGTCGCGCTGAACGACGTCATGCAGCGCGGGCCCACGTCACGGAGGCGGCAGGTGCTCGCGGACGACGGCGAGCCAGAACGCGCGCCCGCGGTAGCGGCTCATCCGACCGAGCACCTTTCCGTCGCGCACGAGCACGAAGGTCGGGACGCCCACGAGCCCGAAGCGCCGCGCGAGGTCGTCGTAGGCGTAGGCGTCGACCTTGACCACCCGCACGGGCTCGCCGGCGAGCTGCGCGAGGAGGGCGGGAGCGTCCCGCGCGAAGTCTTCGCAGTTGGGGCAGCCGGGGCCCCAGAAGTCGACGACGACCAGCTCGCCCCGCGGCGCGAACACCAGGGCGTCGAAGGTCTCGCGGGTCGCGTCTTCGACCGGCGTAGAGGCGGAGCGTTCAGGGGTCATGGCGTCGGGTGAGAGGCGTGCGGCGGTGTCTGCGCTCGTCGCGCCCCACGCGCCGCGGTCGCGACGCGTGAGGCTCCGTCGCGAGCGTCAGCGACGACGACGGCGACGCGTCGCCATCACCGCTCCGAGCGCGAGCAGCACGCCGAGCGCGCCGCGTCCCGAGGTGCTCGACCCGCTCGCGCGGCAGCCGCAGCCGCCGTCGGTCATCGAGGGCATGTCGGCGCCGCCGTCCGCGTCCGCGGGAACGTCGGTGACGCCCGCGTCGGCCGGGCTCGCGTCGCGCACGTCCGCGGTCGACACGTCGGCGGTCGCCGCGTCGGTGCTCCCCGCGTCCGTGACGTCGTCCGCGCTCGCGTCGGCGACGTCGTCCATCGCGCTCGCGTCGGCGACGTCGTTCGCGACGTCGTCCGTCGCGGCGTCCTCCACGTCGTCGGTCGCGGCGTCGTCGGTCGCGGCGTCGTCCGCGTCGCTCACGTCCGCGGCGTCCTCCACGTCGGCGCTCGCGTCGGCGCACATCGGGCCTCCGTCGTCGGGGGGCGTGCCCGCCATGCACGTGCCCATGCCGTCGCAGGTCTCGTCGCCGTTGCAGTCGTCGCCGTCGCCGCACGCGGTCCCGCTCATCGCGTTGGTCACCGCGCACGCGCCCGTCGTCTCGGAGCACGCGCTGCTCGTGCAGGGGTTCCCCGTCGGCGCGCAGGTCACGGGCGTCCCCGGCATGCAACCGCCCGCGCCGTCGCAGGTCTCGTCGCCGTTGCAGCGCACGCCGTCGCCGCAGGCCGTCCCCGACGACACGAAGCCGTTGGCGGGGCACGCCGTCGACGCGCCGTCGCAGGTCTCGGCCACGTCGCACGCGCCCGCGCTCGAACGGCACACCGTGCCCGAGGCCATGAGCATGTCCGTCGGGCACGCCGCGGAGGAGCCCGTGCAGCTCTCGGCCACGTCGCACGCGCCCGCGCTCGGGCGGCACACCGTGGTCGACGGGGCGAAGGCGTCCGAGGGGCAGGTGTCCGACGCGCCCGTGCAGGTCTCTTGCGCGTCGCAGGGGCCCGCGCTCGCGCGACACACCGTCGTCGTCGGCGCGAGCGCGTTCGCGGGGCAGGCCGCGCTCGACCCGGTGCAGCTCTCGGCGACGTCGCAGTCGCCCGTGCTCGCGCGGCACACCGTCGACGACGGCGCGAACGCGTCGGTCGGGCAGGCCGCGGCGGTGCCGGTGCAGCTCTCGGCCACGTCGCAGTCTCCCGCGCTCGGGCGACACACCGTCGACGCGGACGCGAAGGCGTCTGTGGGGCACGCCGCGCTCGACCCGGTGCAGCTCTCCGCCACGTCGCAGTTGCCCGCGCTCGGGCGGCACACCGTCGATGAGGTCGCGAAGGTGTCGGCCGGGCACGCCGCGCTCGACCCCGAGCACGACTCGGCCACGTCGCACGCGCCCGCGCTCGGGCGGCACACCGTGGTCGCCGGCGCGAGGTCGTTCGCTGGGCATCCCACAGACCCGTTGCACGTCTCCTCGGGGTCGCACGGGCCCGCGCTCGCGCGGCACACCGTGCCCGTCGGCGAGCGCGCGTCGGACGGACAGTTCACCGTCGTTCCCGTGCAGGTCTCCGCCGGGTCGCAGTTGCCCGCGCCCGCGCGGCACAACACCGTCGACGGCTGGAACGCGTCGGCCGGGCAGCTCGCCGACGACCCGCTGCAGCTCTCGGGGAGGTCGCAGTTGCCCGCGCTCGCGCGGCACACCGTGCCCGCGTTGACGAAGGCGTCCGCGGGGCACGACACCGTGGTGCCGGTGCACATTTCTGCAGCGTCGCAGTTGCCCGCGCTCGCGCGGCACACCACCGTCGACGCCGCGAAGCCGTCGGCGGGGCAGGTCCCGCTCGTCCCGGTGCAGGTCTCGGCCACGTCGCAGTTGCCCGCGCTCGCGCGGCACACCGAGGTCGACACGACGAACCCGTCGGCCGGGCAGGTCGTCGCCGCCCCGTCACAGACCTCGGCCACGTCGCACACGCCGACCGAGATGCGGCAGGTGAAGCCCGCGGCGCGCGGGGCGCACACGTTCAACGCGCACACGCCGCACACCCCGCAGGTCGAGTCGTCGGCGCAGAGCGCGTTCGAGGTGGTGAAGTCCATCGCGCAGTTGTCGGTGTCGGCGAAGGTCGCCTGGTCACGCGACGCCGCGTTGTTCGACGCCGGGGCCGACATCGAGGTCACCCCCGCGTAGCCGCCCGAGCCGTACACCACGATGTCGACCGCGGTGTGCGAGCGGTCGAGCACGAGGATCTCGTCTCCGCCGTTGGCGATGTTGAGCGAGCCCGTGGCCCAGGTCGGGTAGGCCGCGAGGTCGGGCGTCGCGTCGGTGTTGGCCCACTCCGCGTCGGCGGGCTCGCCGTAGCGCGCGGCGTAGTTCACCCCGCTCGTCGACAGCACGAACACCCCGCCGGGCGCGAGGGTGGCCGCGCTCGGCAGGCTCACGGCCCCCTCGCCCGCGCCCACGGTCTCCTCGTCGGTGACGCGGAAGCCCGCGAGCGAGAGGGGGCCGGGCGTCGCGTTGCGGACGGCGATCCAGTCTCCGCCGTTGGTCGCGTCGCTCGCCGCGTTGGAGACGTAGCGGGTCACCTGCAAGGGCGCGTAGGGCTCGCCGTCGGCGCCGAAATACACGTCGAAGCTGTAGTCGACCGCGCGGTCTCCCGCCGTGGTGAACTCCGTGAAGGTGTTGGGGTACGGCGTCGTCGCGCGCGGGGCGTTGTAGTCGCTCACCACGTCGAGCGCGTTGGAGACCGACGCGTCGCCAATGGCCACAGTGTTGCCGTCGGAGCGCTCGCGGAAGGTCGCCACGGTGAAGCGCAGCGGCGTCGCGGGCGGGCCCGAGAGGCCCAGGCGCGACCAGGGGACGGTGAACTCCAGGGTGGTGTTGGTCGCGCTCGCGACGCCGACGGCGATGGGCGCGCCCACCGTCGCGAAGGTCTGGTCGCGCACCAGGAGCTGCGAACCTGAGCGGAGCTGCGTCTGGAGGAGGTACTCCCACGCCGCCGCGGGGGCGACGGCGGTGTCGGCGAAGCCCGCGAGCTCGCTCTGCCCCGAGCCGCTCACCTGGTTCATGTCGATGGCGACCTGGAGCTGCACCGGGTCGGTGTCGGTCGCGGCCGTCGGGCTCGCGAGCACCACGAGGAACGACAGCCCCGTCGCGTCGCCCGTGACGCGCACGCGGGTGAGGTCGGCGGCGCCCTCGGGCGTCGCGAGGTCGGTGCGGGTGTCGCCGCTCGCGTCGCGCCAGACGTACTCGCCCTGGCGCGACGTGTTGCGCGCGATCACGGCGAGGTTGTCGCCCGTCGCCTCGCGGGTGAGCCAGTCGGCGGCGCTGCCGTCGACGGTGACGGGGTGCGCGCTCGACGGCGCGGCGGCGAGCCACGCGGCCAGACAGAGCGCCACGGTCGACAAGGGACGGAGCTGTTTCATCGCGGGTCTCCGGGTGGGGCGGGCATCGTAGCCAGGAGACGCCAAGGCGCGCGCGCGGCATGGGCGCCGCCGTCAGCGTGTCGCGCCGGGCGGGCAAAAGAATGTTGGGGCGAGCCCCGCGCGCTTGTGCGGATTCTCCGAGGAAATATCCTCGCCCTGTGTCGAAGACCCCGCCCCACGACGCCGAGACCACGCCCGCGCGACGCAAGCTCCCGCTGGTCGACGAGGCCCTGCCGCGGCCGAGCGGTTGGTTCTCCCTCGGCCTGGCGAGCGCGCTCGCGAGGGGCGACGTGCGGCCCGTGCGCTTCTTCGGTGAGGACCTCGTGCTGTTCCGTACGGAGGGCGGGGCCGTGGGGCTGCTCGACGCGCACTGCCCGCACCTCGGCGCGCACTTCGCGCACGGCGGCACGGTCGTGGGAGAGAGGTTGCGCTGCCCCTTCCACGGGTTCTGCTTCGACGCCGACGGGGCGTGCGGCGCGACGGGCTACGGGACGAAGGTCCCGCCGGGGCTGCGCGCGGGGGCGTGGAGCGTCGTCGAGCGCCACGGCCTGCTCCTCGCGTGGCACGACGCGCAGCGGCGCCCGCCCGCGTGGGAGGTGCCCGACCTCGACATGGAGGGGTGGTCTCCCTTCGTCCTGCACGAGTGGACGCTCCGCGGGCACCCGCAGGAGACCACGGAGAACAGCGTCGACATCGGCCACTTCGGCGTGGTGCACGGCTACGAAGACGTGCGCGAGACGCGCCCCGTCGACATCGACGGCCCGGTGCTGCGCACCCACTACGCCTTCACGCGCCGCGTCGGAGGCCGTCGCAGCCCGGTGACGATCCGCGAAGAGATCGCGGTGGTCGTGCGCGGCCTGGGCTACTCGCTCGTCGAGGTGAGCGACCTCGGCAGCGGCGCGCAGCTGCGCTTGCTCGTGCTGCCCACCTCGGAGGACGACGACCGGCTGCGGCTGCGCATCGGGCTGAGCGTGCGCGACCTGGCGCGCACCGAGGGCGCGCGGCCGTGGTTGAAGCTCGTCCCCGCGGCGGTGACGCGTCGCCTCGTCGCGCCGATCGTGCTCCGCGTGTACGCGGGGGAGGTCGAGCAGGACTTCGCGGTGTGGCGCCACAAGCGCTACCTCCCGCGCCCCGCGCTCGCCGCGGGCGACGGCCCCATCGGCCCCTACCGCCGCTGGGCGCGGCAGTTCTACGCGAGCGCGGGCGCGACCGCGGCGAGCCCGTAGCCCCGCGCGCCTCTCGCGGTCAGCGGCCGCGCGTGGGCGCCGCGACCGTCAGCATCCGCTGTGGAGCGATCGGACGGCATCGGTTGGGGTTGTGCTCGGGGCACACCCGCAGCGTGGCGCGCAGCACCTCGACGTCGTCGGCGATCACGACGTCGAGGACGTCGTTCGCGAGGGCGGCCTCGGGCGTGAGCCGCGCGCCGCGCAGGAGGTCCGCCAGGGGGAGCGACACCTCACCGACCCGCTCGCGGCAGCAGGCGAACACGGCGCGCGTGAACGCGACGTTGCGGTACGACAGGTCCTCGGGGCTCATCCCCGGCACGCGGAACAGCGGCCACGTCGTGCCCGAGAGCACGCCGGCGACCCAGATGCCTTCGGTGCCCTGGACCTGATCAGGCACGACGCGCACGCGCGCGGTGAGCTCGAGCGCGGCCGAGACCAGGCGCCCTTCGCTCACGAGGTCGTGGGAGAGGTCAAAGCGCATCCCGACCTGATAGCCGCTGGTGTTGTCTGAATAGTCAAAGCGCGGCCCCACGCGCGCGACGGGCACCTGGGCAGGGTCGAAGGGCCAGCCCCGCGGGGCGGGCAGGCGCGGGGCGCGGGGGGCGGGGTCGGCGATGGCCCACGCGCTGGCCGCGACCGTCACGAGCGGCGCGAGGGCGACGACGCGGGTCGTGGTGAGCGCGAGCCGTCGCCGACGGTTCTCGCGCGGTCGACGCTGACGCGAGGCGACTCGCAGCGACGCATCGAGGACCCACGCCGCGCTCAGGACCAGCGCGGCGAAGACGGCGAGCGACCAAGACAGATGCGCTTCAGGGCTCATCGGTCCCTCCGTGACCCGACGGTGGAGCGCCCACGCTACTGCTGATGGCTGCGCGGTGAAAGGCGGTGGAGGGCGTAGAGTCGGGCGCGCGAGGATCGACGCGGTGGCGGCGGCGCCGACGAAGTCCGCGCCGAAGAAGTGGGTCGCGTCGCTCCCCGCGAAGGAGAAGGACGCCTGGTTGGTGACCGCTGCGCTCGACCCCGAGGCGAACGTCGGTGCGACGGTGCTGCAGCGCTACCAGAAGGCGCACGCGACCGCGTCTCCCACGCGCGGCGCGAAGGCGGAGCGGAGGACGGCCGGGGAGCTGTACGCCGCCGCGGGCTACGAAGACGCGTAGGGCGCGATCGCGCCCTCACACCTCGCAGTTCACCACCTCGCCCGAGCGCGCGTCGTCGCTCGTCTCTGGATGCGCCATCACGTAGAGCCAGCCGCTCTCGGGCGCCTCGGCGTCGAAGGGGACGTGCGCGACCGTCACCTTCACCCGCGTATGCGGGCACGGCAGGGTCACCCCTTCGTCGAAGCCGTCGATCGGCGCAGGGCCGAGCCGTAGCTCTCCGCCCGTCACGTCGATCACGCGCGCCGCGATCTCCACCGCGCCGGAAGGGAGCCGCGGAGGCTTCGACGACGTCGTCACGCCGAAGCCGATGGGGCCGAAGCCCCAGCCGCAGAAGCACGCGACCAGCGCGCCCGCGGGCTCCACGCGACGCGCGCTCACCACCTCGACGAACACGTCGGCGATCACCGCGGGCGAGTGGACGAAGGTCCACGGCGTCGAGGTCTCGTACACGACCCATCGCAGCGTCGGGTGTCGACGACGCAACGCATCCTCTACCGCCGGAGAGGGGAATCCCATGCGCGGAGCATCGCGCGCCTCCCTCGCGGTGTCAGCGCGGCGGCGCGCCCGGCCGATCACGCGGCGAGGGCCTCGCAGCGACGGCGGACCTCACCAGCGCGCCACAGGGGAGTACCCTCGGCGCGATGGGCTCGTTGCCCTTCGTCCTCGATGTCGTCCTCCCTCGCTCCGGCGCGGTCCCGCCGAACTCCGCGATCGTGCTCAAGGGACACGTCCAGGGTCCGCTCTCGGTCACCGCGCGGGCCGCCGGGGTCGCGGTCCGCGTCGCGCTCGAGGCCGCGCCCGAGTTCGGCGCGCGGGCCGAGGGCACGTTCCGGATGTGGCTCGTCCGGCCGACGACCGGCGACTGGCCGGCCGACGGCAACGTTGTGTTGACGGCGACGCGAGAGCCACAAGGCCCGGCGGTGATCGAGGTGCCGATCGCCTCGGAGCGCGACGTAACGCCTCCCGTGTTCTCGTCGATGTCTCCGCCTGAGACGAGGGTCTTCGGCGGGCCGGGGCGACCGAACCACGAGGCGGTGGTCGTCGCCCATCGCGGGTTCACCGACCACGCGAGCCCGCTCATCATCGTCACGCTCGAGGCGGGCGGCTCCGCGCTGCGGGGCAGCACGTTGGAGCGCATGGCCGGCCTTCTCCCGATGCCGCCCGGCGCGCAATCGGTCGACGCGATCACGCTCGCGGACCTCGCGGGGAACACCGTGCGCATCGCGAACCCGTGCGCGGAGGCGACGCCGCCCTCTCGCGACGCGTTCACCTGCGTCGCGGGGACGCTCGAGACCGAGCGGGGCTGGTACGTCGCGACCAGCGACGCCGGCACCGAGGACGGGTTCTCGCGCGGGCACTACCGCGCGCGCGAGGCGATCGCGGGTGACCTCGAGGTCTCGGTGACCGCGGAGCGCCTCACCGACGACCACGCGATGCCGATCGAGGTCGCGTTCCGCGGCGGCTTCTTCGGGGTGACCGGGACGTCGTCGTTCTACATCTACGAGAGCGCTTCTCACTGGACCGGCTGGAAGAACACCGCCGCCAGCGTCGGGACCGGGCCGATGAACCTGCGGGTGGAGCAGCGCGGCGCCGAGGTCCGCTGCTTCGTCAACGGCACGTTCGCCGGGAGCCTCACGCTCGCGAGCCCCACGACGGAAGGGCCGGTCGGCGTGTTCTTCAAAGGACCTCCCGGAAGGGAAGCCCGGATGCGCTTTCGAGACTTCACCGTGAAACTGCTGGGGCTGTAGCGCGGCCTCCAGGGTCCGTCGGTATCATCGGGCATGGGCATGGGAGAGCTGGTCTGGGGCGGTTACGACGTCGGCGCGGGAGACGCGCACCCGGAGGGGGCGACGAACCCGAGTGGGGAGCCGTGGGATTTCGCGGTGCTCGCCACGGAGGACGACCATTCCATCCTCGCGCGGGTGTGGGTCGGCTCGATCGACGCACGGGTCGTGGCTGACTTCAGCTTCGACGACGCGCTCCACGGCGCGGAGGACGCGGCGGTGCTTCCGCTCCTGGTCGATGGGTTCTTCGGCGACGACGGTCACACCCTCGGGTACTACCGGGACCCCGACCGCTTCAGCCACGTGCGCTTCACCAACCTGCGCACGGGATCGTGCTGGTCCGTGAGCTGGGAGACGATGGACGAGACGGTCGAGGCGATGAAGTCGTCGTCCGCGTTCGTGACGCACGCCATGCGCTGACACCGCGCGCGCCGTGAGCGTGTCACGGCGCGAGGGCGACGGGACCGAGCGGGGAGCGTTCGAGGAGCGTCGCGCCCGGCGGGTGCATCGCGATCCACGAGCGGTGGTCGGTGACGAGGGCCTGGTGATCGAGCGCTTCGTCGACGCGCGTGAGGTTCTCCTCGGCCTGCAACCGCTCCAGCGCGTGCCATGTAGCGGGGCTTCCGGTCCGGGTGACGCGCGAGACGTGGAAGGCCGCCGCGAAGAAGATGATGCCGACCTGACGGGCCGCGGTCGCCTCGTCTGCGAGCCCGCGCAGGTCGTCGGCGCTGAGAGCACAGGCCCATCGCCGCGAGGCGGCGTCGGCCGTGGCCCGCTGCTGGGCGTCGCGCACCATCCGCTGGAGTCGCGCGATCAGGGCTCGCCTCTCCGTCGGCGAGGCCGTGTCCATCTCCGCGCGAATGGCCTCGATCTGCTCGTGAAGGACGTCGTCGACGAACCCGCACTCCATCACGTCCAGGCGTTCGGACCTCGATACGGTCGCCGTGCTGGGCCACCGCTTCGTAGGCGTCGCCGACCAGGCGAGGGCCTCCACCGTCAGCGCCGGATCGCCCGCCTCGGCGACGCGACGGGCGAGCGCACGCAGCGCAGACACCTCGCGCTCCATCGCCGACCATCGCCGCACCATCGTGGCGGGTTCGCCGAACGCGGGGCGCAGCGCGCGGACGCGGGTTCGCAGCGCAGCGAGCAGACGCGCCGCGGTCTCGACGGCGCGACGCGTCGACGGGCGACGACCCGGCAAGCGGGAGGTCGTTGAGGGGACCAGCGGCCAGGAGGTCGCGCGCGGTGTGGGGCAACTGGTCGGTGGGCGGCGATGGGCGCCTGCGCCGACGCGGTGGACGACGTCGAGCGCGAGGCGCGAGGAGCGACTGACGCCACGATCGGCGTGCGCGGACGACGGCGTCGCATGGGGTGAGGAGACGACGACGGGGCGACGTGGGCAACGAGCGACGGGTCGGGCCCCGCGCACCAACGTGGGCGCCCTCACCCGAAATAGACGTCGCCCGATCGCGGAAGGGGAGGTCCCCGTCTCCTCCGCGATCGGGCGGTGCGTCGCTGGTGTCGGTCAGGCCTTGGGCTGGGCGGGCTTGTCGCTCGCCGCCGGCCGTCGTCGCCTCGCGCTGGCGACGGGCGCGCTCCATCCCCTCGGCGATCACCTCACCGCGCCGGGAGGCGTAGGCGATGGTGAGGGGTAGCGGCGCGCGAGGGCGGGGTCGTCGTCGCCGTCGAACTGCACCCGCTCGGCGACGCGTCGCACGATGCGGCTCCAGGTCCGAGCGCGACCTCGTGCTGCTGCTTCGTGGCCTGGATGAGGGCCTCGAGGCGAGCGAGCGACAGGCCCGACGTGCGCACCCGCTCCTGGAGCTCGGAGACGGTAGTGACGTCGGGAGCGCGGCGACCGAGGTCGTCGGCGAGCTGCGCAGGGTTCTCCTGGAGCTCGTCGGCGGCGTGGGAGAGCTCGGCCCGGTCGGGCTCCGCGACCCACTCGATGAACTGGTTGCGCGTCCCGATGGGCGCGCCGCGGAAGGTCGCGGGCGGCTCCGGGATCGCGGCGGGCTCGACCACCGCCGACGCGCGGATCGCGTCGATGGCCTTGTCGGGCGTGGTGTCGATACAGGGGCCGGGAGCCTTGGGCTCCCTGGGCTTGGGCATCGGCTTGGACATGGCGCGACTCCTTCGTGAGAGGCGTTGTGGGAAGTGGGGACCGCGTGGGGGATAAAGGGCTAGTGAGTCGAGAGGCCGATCTCGGACAGGAGTCCTGTCCGGAGGGCTTCACTTCGTTCGCTTCCACGAGGCCGAGCGCGCCGCGGAGCCCGGCGATGAGCGCGTCGTGAGCGCGGGCGAAGGTCGTCGGCGACGGGGTCAGGGTCCTCGCCGAGGGGGCTTAGGGAGTCGTCGCTGAGGCGACCCTGAGGTCGTCGGTGACAGGGTTAGGGTCGTCGCTGACGACCCTGAGGTCGTCGGTGACAGGGTTAGGGTCGTCGCTGACGACCCTGGAGGTGGTCGCCGATCGGGAACCAAGGGAACGCTGTCCGAGGCGAAAGCGGTCACGGCCCAAGCGAGTGGTCGCCGTGACCGGGTCGAGGCCAGCGACGGCGTGGTCGCAGACGGACGGCACAGCGCCCCTCGATGCGCCGCCCTTTGGAACCTGACGGAGAGCTCCCTGGGCACCCTACCACCCCCGCCGCCACCTTCGCCACCTCCGCCACCCTTGAGCACGTCGTCACCCTTCGGGAGTCGAAGGCATTGCCTTCCCCGTCGGGTTTCCCTTGGCCCTTCGATTGCGTTGAGCGCCGCTCACCACGACCGCGGGGCCAACCAGCGCGAAGGCTCTCCCGTGGAACGCGCGCCCCGATCGATCCCCGCGTGGGGCTCATCGGCCGTCCCCACGCCGCCGGAGATAACCCTTGGGAGACCTCGACATCACGCTCCGCCACGTCGCTCAACGGACGTTCGACGCCTACGCGCGGGGCGTGCTGGGCGCGAGCCTCCTTCGAGGTGGAGTCGTGGCAGGACACGCAGGTGGCCGTGCAGCGAGCGGCGCAGCGCCTCGACCGGGTGCTGTCGGTGCGCGTCGAGGGGCGCCGTCGCTGGCTGCACGTCGAGTGGGAGTGGAGTGGACCCGCGACACCGCCGCGCGCGTGTACGAGCATCAGGCGCTGCCTCTCACGATGGCGCAGCGCGACGCGCGCAACGCGCTGCGACGCTCCCATCTCGAGCACCGTGGTGCTGGTGCTGTCGGGGCGCGCGCGAGGCGCCGTGGCCGTCGTGGGGCTTGCCACCGGGTGTCTCCGCGGGGAGCCCTCTCAGGAGCGCGCTTCCGCGTCGACCCGGTTACCAGTCGACGGTGGCCGAGCTGGTCTCGCGAGGGAGCCTCTTGTGGCTGGTGTTCGCCCCGCTCGTGCGCGACGCGTCGCTCAAGGACGCTGCCGCTGGCCCTCGACGCGGCGAGGCGGAAGGCGCGAGACGAGCGAGTGGTCGAGGTGGTGACGGCGATGACCGTCGTGGCAGAATCGACCGCCGCGAAGCCCACGTCAGGGAGTGGCTCATGAGCATCGTGGACGAGGACTGATCGAGCGCTCGTGGCCCTACGCGCGGTGAGGCGAGGGCGAGGCGCGGGGGCTCGCGCCGATCGTCCATCAGTTCGGCGCAGGCTCGCGCGCCCGCTCGCGGCGTTGAGACACAGCGGTTGCGGGAGCGGCTCGTCACGCTGGGCCGAGCGCCTGGGAGAGAGTGATCGACCTCGATCCCGCGCGCTCGCCGCGGGCTCGCCGACGCCGACGCCCGCTGAATCGTCCCGGGAGCGCTTCGACTCCGATCCCCGAAGGCCGGCCACCCCGCTCACCCCGCGTCGCGCAGCGCCGTCGGTACTCGCGCACGGCGGCGGTCTGGTCGGTGCGTTCGACGAAGGGGACGAGCAGGTCGAGGTCGACCCCAGGCAGCACCTCGCTGCGCGTCGACGCCCCGTACGTCCCGCCGCGGAGCACCTGCACCGCGAGGCGCCCCGCCATCCAGGTCCAGACCTCGCGCACGCCCAATGGCGCGTGGATGGCGAGCGTGCCGATACCCCGGCAGCGTCGCTGCCCCGCCCATTTGGAACACCACGACGAGCCCGATCTCCCACGTCCTCGCCACGGCCGCCGCCACTCCTGGTCACGTCGTTCATCGAAGATGGAAGGCGTTCCACGTCGATCTCCCCTTGGCCCTCGCTTGCCCATGGCGCCGCGCTCCGGTCACGACCGACCGGCGAGGAGGAACTCCCATGGAACGAACGCCCCCGATCGACGGCCGCATGGTGGGTACGGCCCCGATGACACTCTGTGGTGCCTTCACTGCAAGCGCACCTTCCTGGACGACGCTCGCCCAGACCCGTACTTCGGCCGTCAGGGTTGCGGCTACGACGGCTGCGACGCCGCGCTTCGGCATCGACATCTTCAACGAGGAGGGCGCCCGCGCGCTGTGCGGCGTGACGACTCGGTCGAGATGCGCCGAGGAGATCCTGGGCGTCCACTGCGGCGACGACGTGGACGACGTGACCCCTTCGACGCCTCGACATCAAGGTCTCGCCGCGCTGCTGGCCCGTCGCTCTGATCCGGACGCGCGACAGAACGCGGCGCCGTCGACGCTCGAGTGCCTCACGTTCATGGCGCGTTGCGGAGGCGTGCACGGCTACGTGGAGGCATGCGACCGCGAGGGCGACGGCGGGGGATCTCGATCGAGGCCGGTCGACCTCGACGCCGTCGCCGACGGTGCGTGCCCGCTCCGGAGGCCTTCGGTCGCTTCGCACGCCGACGTCATCGACGACGCGAGCGCTCTGCGTGGTGGGACTGACCCGAGGCCGCTGTGGGAGACCTCGACATCACGCTCCGCCACGTCGCCCAACGGATGCCCGACGCCTACGCGCGGGGCGTGCTGGGCGCGCGAGCTCCTTCGAGGTGGAGTCGTGGCAGGACACGCAGGTGGCCGCGAGCGAGCGGCGCCTCGACCGTGTGCTGTCGGTGCGCGTCGAGGGGCGCCGTCGCTGGCTGCACGTCGAGTGGGAGTGGGAGTGGACCCGCGACACCGCCGCGCGCGTGTACGAGTATCAGGCGCTGCTCACGCTGGCGCAGCGAGACGCGCGCAACGCGCTGCGACGGGCCCCATCTCGAGCACGGTGGTGCTGCTGTCGGGGCGCGCGAGGCGCCGTGGCCGTCGTGGGGCTAGCACTCGGGTGTCTCCGCGGGAGAGCCCTTCTCGGGAGCACGCTTTCCGCGTCGACCCGGTCTACCAGTCGACGGTGGCCGAGCTGGTCTCGCGGAGGGAGCTCTCTTGTGGCTGGTGTTCGCCCCGCTCGTGCGCGACGCGTCGCCCGCGACGCTGCCGCTGGCCCTCGACGCGGCGAGGCGGAAGGCGCGAGACGAGGGCGAGCTGGTCGAGGTGGTGACGGCGATGACCGTCGTGGCAGAATCGACAGCCGCGAAGCCCAACGTCAGGGAGTGGCTCATGACTATCGTCGACGAGGGATTGATCGAACGCTCCTGGCCCTACCAGCGCGGTGAGGCGAGGGGGCTCGCGCCGATCGTGCATCAGTTCGAGCGCCGGCTCGCGCGCCCGCTCGCGGCGTTCGAGACGCAGCGGTTGCGGGAGCGGCTCGTCACGCTGGGCCCCGAGCGCCTGGGTGACGTGGTGATCGACCTCGACCCCGCCGCGCTCGCCGCGTGGCTCGCCGACGCCGACGCCCGCTGATCACAGTCCGCCGACGACGAGGGCCACCGCTGCCGTCACGACACTGAGCGGACCGAAACCCCTACGCGCACCTCACCACCGCGCGCGGCGGAGCGCGATCAGCCACGTATCAATCGCCTCCACCGCGTCCCTCGCGGGAGACTCCGGCAGCGGGCTCTCTCGCTCCGCCGACTCCAGCGCGGCCCGCGCGCGGTCCATCAGCGCGCCCCAGCGCGGGAGCTCGCTCGCGTCGAAGGCCGCGCGCTCTCCACTGCGCTTGCGCGCGATGAGCTCACCCGCCTCGTCGAAGCCGCGCGCCGCGAACAGCGCCTCCACGTCGGTCACCACCTCGCCCTCGCGCAAGAGCGTCGCGCCCGTGAGCAGCGTGCGCAGCACGTACAGCGCGCGCTTGGCCGTGGGCGCGCCCGACGACTCCATCAGCTTGCGCTGGCTCGTCGCGAAGCCCCCGTAGTGACGCGCCACCCGCCGCGAGAACCCCGCCCGCAACAACGGACGCAACGCCTCCACGCACGGGTCTTCCACCAGGGGCATCGGGCCGAAGACCCGCTCGATGTAGTTGCCGTTCCCGTTCAACACGCCGCCGAGGAACGCCCCCACCTCGTTCGAGGTGTAGTCGACCTCGACGCCGTCGATGGTGACGAGCTGGTTCGCCGTGCCGTCGGCGCGGTCGAGGCCCACCAGCGCGCGCGTCGGCGCGACGTGTACGGCCTTGAGGTCCACGTCGCTGTCGGGAGACGCGAAGCCGAAGGCGTGCGAGCCGCTCAGCGCCACCACGAGGTGCGCGCGCTCCACGCTCCGCGCGTCGACGTAGGCCCGCGACACCGCGCGCTGCGCGGGAGAGAGCGCGTCCCACCCGCTCACGACTCACCCTCGTCGTCCCACTTCGCGTCGGGCGCGGGAGGCGCGTCCCGTCCCCACGGGCCCGGCGCTCCGCTCGCCCACCGCCGCACGCAGTCTTCGCGCACCGCGCGCAGAGCGGCCTCGGCGCGCGAGAGGTCCGGCCGCTTCGGGAGCGGGCTCTCTCGGCGCGCGGCCTCCAACGCGGGCGTCATCGCGCGCGCCATCGCGAGCACTTCGCTCAGCTCGACCTCTCCCTTCTTGATCGACAGGAGCGTCGGGCGGATCGCGTCGGGCACGCGCAATCCCCGGTCTTCGCCACGCAGCCAGCGCGTCGAGAGGTCGATCAGCCGCAAGAGATTGTAGGCGTTCTTCGGGCGCAGCTCCCGCGGCGTGTCGAGCGCGAGGGAGGTGTCGGTCGACGCGAGGCGCACCAGCGCCGTCCACTCGCGGTCGGGGATGAGCCCCTGGTCGTAGAGCGAGCGGTAGAGCTGCTTGATGTAGTCCTTCGCGCGGGCGTGCGCGTCGGCCGCCGTGGGCGCAGGGATCTTCACCGCGTCGGCGAGCCTAGCCGCCGTCGCGTCGAGGGTGAGCGTGGGCTCGTCGCGCAGCCAGCCGAGCACCTTCGCGCGGTGGTCGGCGAGGCGCGCGCCCTGCTCCAGCCGGTCGAGCTGAGAGAGCGCGTAGCGGCCGAAGCTGCCGTGGATCTCCACCGACACGAACGCGTCGCGCACCTCCACGAGGAAGCGCCCCATCGGGTCGCGCACCGCCTCGCCCTGCTCCGCCGCGGCGTAGAGCATCTCCAAGGTGTTCGGGTCGGCGCGCAGGCCCTGTCGGATGGTCTTCCCCGCCTCCCAGTAGGTCGCGCTGCCGTCGGCCGAGACGAGGTCCGACGGGGGCTCGCTCAAGCCCGTGGTCCACGAGTACGGCAGCACGAAGGCGCCGCGGCGGTCGGTGTCGCTCGTCGCGTCGGAGAGCCCCCACGTGCGCGAGCCCACCACCGCGTCGACCACCACGCACGGAGAGAGCGCCTCCCACGCGGCCTCGCGACGTCGCGCGTAGCGCACCTGACCCACCTTGCGCGGCGTGAGCTCCGCGCGGAGGTAGCGCACCGTCCCCACGCCCACGAGCGCCACGTCGAAGCCCTCGGGGCCCGACGCCACCACCCGCCCCACCGCGCCTTGCGGGACGACCTTGCCGTCGAGCGCGCGGTCGACGCGCGTCGTCACCTCGGTGCCGTGCGGCAGCGGGACCGTGAGCGGGTCTACTTCAGTGAGCGCGTCGATCCTCGCCATGACCGACGCACGCTAAACCACGGCCACCTTGAGCGTTGGTGTTTTCGCAAAGAGCCGCGAGTCGGACAAGGAGCGACGACCGCCGCGTGCACGAGGCACGCAAGGGAGGAGTGACGCCGGACGACGACGCGGATCTGCCGCGAGAACGCCGACTCTCAAGGTCGACGGGGTTTACCTCCGTCGCTGCGCCGCCGTCACCGCCGCGAGGCCCGCGTCGTCGAGCCGGTCCTCCATCGCCGCGCTCATCGCCTCGCGCACGCCCTCGTCGGCGCAGCTCTCGATCACCACCCGCACGCGCGTCCGCACGTCGTTGTCGGCCTCGCCCTCGGTCATCCCGCGCAGGGCCAGCACCGCGCCCACCCGCGCCTCGGCCCCCGCCTCGCCGTCCTCCGCGACGCGCAACAGCCCCTCGGGGTCCACCGCGTTTCCGCGGAAGGCCGGGCCCATCACCTTCGCCTTCAGCCCCTCGCGCCACGCCGCGACGTCCCTGCCCTCGCGTCGCAACAGCGCCGCGGTGACCTCCTCGCCGCCGTCCCCTCGTCGCGTGCCCACCGCGCGGCGAAGGTGCTCCTCCATCGCCGCGAGGGCCTCGACGTCGTCCTGCTCCTGACCGACGGGCACCACCTCTCCGCTCTTGAGCGTCACGCGGAGGACCCCGCCGTCGCGCGACGCGATCACGCCCCGCGCGCGCTCGACCTTCTCCACCTCGCCGTAGCCGATGAACCTCCGCGCGCCGAAGAGCCCCACGCCCTCGAGCGTCACCCCGTCGCTGCCCAGCACCACCGCGCGCGGGCCGAAGCCCGCCGCCGACCGCAGCGCCGCGCCCACCGCGCCCGCGAGCGTCGCGAGCGTCACGATGGTGAGCGCCGCCTGACCGCGCGCCGCGCCCGTCACCGCCAGCAAAAGCGCGGTGAGCGTGCACGCCGCGAGGGCCGCGAGCACCGCCCACGCGAGCGCGCCCACCCAGCGGAACATCCGCGAGCCCAGCTCCAGACGCATCGCGCGACGCCGCGGGCCCAAGCCCAATTTCTCCAGCGCAGCGTGCGCCGCGTCGACGTCGTCGACCCGCACCCGCCACGCGACGTCGCCCGCGGTGAGCTCCACCCAGCGGCCCCCGCCGTGCCGCGGCACGACCGTGCCTTCGGTGAGCGCCGCGCGCGGGAGGCTCACCGTCCCGTCGTCGGTGCTCAGCTCCGCGCCCTCGTCGTCGAGGCTGATCGCGCCGGGCTTGGGCTCGTCGCGGCTCTCGATCACCAGCACCGCGAGCACGCACGCGAAGAAGGCCGCCACCGCGGCGCCCGCGAGCCCCACCGCCGCGAGCGGAGAGATCACCGCCATGAACGGAGAGAAGGCCAGCGCCACCGTCGCCGAGAGCGCCGCCAGCGCCACCCGCCGCAGCGCCCGCGGACGTCGCCTCCCCACCTCGCGGCTCGCGATCACAAGCCGCCCGCCGCTCACGGCCTGTACCCCTCGGCCTGCATCTCGAACAAGCGCGCGTAGCGGCCCTCCAGCGCGATGAGGTCGGCGTGGGAGCCCTCCTCCACCACGCGCCCGCCTTCGATCACCACGATCCGGTCGGCCATGCGCACTGTCGAGAACCGGTGGGTGATGATGAGCGCCGTGCGCCCGCGCTTCAAATCCCGCAAGCGCTGAAACACCTCGTGCTCGGCCTCGGCGTCGAGCGCCGCCGTCGGCTCGTCGAGTACGAGCAGCTTGCTCCGCCGCATGAACGCCCGCGCGAGGGCCACCCGCTGCCACTGCCCGCCCGAGAGCTCGTCGCCGCCGAAGGCCCTCCCGAGGGGCGTGTCGAGCCCTTGAGGCAACCGCGCGATCACCCGCTCGGCGCCGGCGTCTTCGACCGCGCGCTCGACGGCGGCGCGGTCGTCGATGGCGGGCATCCACCCGAGGCCCACGTTGTCGGCCGCGCTGAACTGCCAGCGCGCGAAGTCCTGCAGGATCACCCCGACGCGACGTCGCAGCTCGGCCGGGTGCAGCGTCGCCGCGTCGACGCCGTCGACGAGGATGCGCCCGCCCGTCGGCCGGTGCAGCCCGAGGAGGAGCTTCACCACGGTGGTCTTGCCCGCGCCGTTGCGGCCCACCAGCGCCACGGTCTCGCCCGGTCGGAGCACGAGGTCGAGCTCGGTGAGGGCGTCGGCCTCGGCGTCGGGATAACGGAAGCTCACCCTCTCGAAGCGCACCTCGGGCGGCGCGACGTCTCCTTCGTCGCGCGTCAGCGGCGCGTCGGGCTCGTCTTCGACCACCGAGAGGAAATCGAAGAGCACGCCCATGTAGAGGTTGTCTTCGTAGACGCGCGCGAGGGCCGAGAGCATCGCGCCGAGCGAGCTCTGCCCCTGGCGGAACACCACGAGGTAGAGGGTCATCGCCCCGAGGCCCATGCGCCCCGCGACGGCCTCTCGCACGATGAACACGTAGGCGCCGTAGAAGACCGCCGAGGCGGCGAGGGTGGCCGCGGTGCTCCAGCGGGTGCGCGAGAGCGAGAGCTCGATCTCCTCGCGCTGAAAGCCGAGGTGCACCTCGCGGAAGCGGTCGATGAGCCAGCGCGTCGCGCCGAAGAGCCGCGCCTCGCGCGCCGTCGCCTCGGTGGTGAGGGCGGTCTCGAGGTAGAAGGCCTGGCGGTTGCGCTGGGTGCGACGTCGCTGGAGCTCGAAGGCCCTCTGCCCGTAGCGCGCCTCGACCACGAACGACGGTGCCGCGATCACCACGAGCGCGGGCAGCGCCCACGCGCCCAGCGACCACAGGAGCCCCGCGTAGCCCACCAGCGTGACCCCGTGGCGCACCAGGGCCATCGACTGCGTGACGATGTCGACGGGCCGCGCCGTCGCCTCGCGCCGCACCTGCGCCATGCGGTTGAGGAACTCGGGCTCCTCGAAATGCGGGTACGAGACGTTCGCGGCCTTGTCGAGCACGCGGGTGTTCACCTCGAGCCCGAGCCTCGCGCGCAGCACCACCAGCGCGTGCGCGTTCACCTGCTGCGCCGCCGCGCGCAGCGACACCAGGGCGAGCTCGGCGCCCACCCACCACAGCGCGGGAGCCGCCGCGCGGTGCGCGGTGGTCGCGTGCACCACGGCGTCGATGATCTGCTTTCCGACCCAGGCGACGGCGACGAGGGTGAGCGCGTCGACCACCTGCGCGGCCACCAGCGTGAGGAGCAGCGAGCGGTCGACGCCAGCGACCAGCGCGAGCGAGCGCCGCACGTTGCGCGCGACGTCGGGGGCGACCTTCAGCCGCTCGCGGAGCCCGTACGCCGGCGCGTCGACGGTCACGCTGCGCGGTCCGTCACGCGCGCTCGAAGAGCGTGGCGATGCCCTGTCCCACGCCGATGCAGAGCGAGGCCACCCCGCGGCGCGCACCTTCGCGCTTCATGCGGTGGAGCAGCGTCACCGCGACGCGCGCGCCGGAGCATCCGATGGGGTGGCCGAGCGCGATGGCTCCGCCGTCAGGGTTCACCCGCGCGGGGTCGATCCCGAGCGCGCCCACGCACGCGAGGGCCTGCGCCGCGAAGGCCTCGTTGAGCTCGAAGGTGTCGACGTCGCCGACGGAGAGCCCCGCGCGCGAGAGGAGCTTCGTGACCGCGGGCACGGGGCCGAGGCCCATGAGGTTGGGCTCGACCCCCGCGACGGCGTGGGTCACGACCCGCGCGAGGGGCGTGAGGTCGTGGCGGCGCACGAAGTCTTCGCTCGCGAGCACCAGCCCCGCCGCGCCGTCGTTGATGGGGGAGCTGTTGCCCGCGGTGACCGTTCCTCCCTTGCGGAAGACGGGCGCGAGCTTCGCGAGGGCCTCGATGGAGGCGTCGGCGCGCACCGACTCGTCGCGCGACACCACCACCGCGGCGCCCTTCTTCTGCGGCACCTCGACGGGGATCACCTCGTCGGCGAAGGCCCCGCGCGCCCACGCGGCGGCGGCGCGGCGGTGGCTCTCCAGCGCGAAGCGGTCCTGGTCGTCGCGGGAGATCTCGCGCAGCGCGGCGACGTTCTCGGCGGTCTCTCCCATCGAGTCGAGGGTGAAGCGCGCGGCCATCTTCGGGTTGGTGAAGCGCCACCCGATGGAGGTGTCGTACATCGCGGGCGGCGTTCGCTCGAAGCCGTCGGCGGGCTTGGCCATCACGAAGGGCGCGCGGGTCATGCTCTCGACGCCCCCCGCGATCACCACGTCGCGCTCGCCCGTCGCGATGGCGCGCGCGGCGTACTGCACGGCTTCGAGGCCCGAGCCACACAGTCGGTTCACCGTGACGCCCGTGACCTCGTAGGGCATCCCCGCGAGGAGGAGCGCCATGCGCGCGACGTTGCGGTTGTCTTCGCCCGCTTGATTCGTCGCGCCGAAGACCACCTCGTCGACGTGGCCCTTCACCGACGGGACGCGGTCGAGGAGCGCCGTGAGCACCCCCGCGGCGAGGTCGTCAGGGCGCACCGTCGCGAGGCCGCCGCGGAAGCGCCCGATGGGGGTGCGGGCCGCGTCGATCACGAACACTCCAGGGAGTCGCTGGTTCATCGCGCGGGGAAGCTATCACCGCGCCCGCCCTCCCGCGCCCCGATCGCCTACCGCCCGAAGGTCACCATCGCCCACGCGATCACGGCGCTCACCACGGCGTTGCCCAGCACCACCGCGAGCAGCACCGCGGGCGTGAGCTTGATCTCCCGCTCGCTCCACGGCGCGGGCTCGGGCTTCACGTCGCCGGGCGCCCACTTCTGCCAGTCCTTGCGGTCGACCGGGAGGGCCTCGGGCTGCGGCGTCGCGCGCGCCGCCACCTCCTCGGTCGCGCCCGCCCCCGCGCTCGCGGGCGCTGGCAACGAAGCCACCACGCTCCGCGCCCGCGCCCCCATCGCCAGCCCCGCCCCCGGCGCCACCGGCGCCGACGGCGGCCACCGCGGACGCCCCTCCCGCTCCGCCGCCGCGGCCCTCGCCTGCGCCTGCGCCTGCGCCCTCGCTTGCGCCTGCGCCTGCGCGTGCGCCTCGGCCCGGTGCCTCCGCCGGATCTCGGCGACCTTCGCGCTCGCCTCGTGGATGTCGGTCGGCAGGTCGCCCGTGTCGACGATGGACCCGTGCAGCGCCGCGTCGCCGTCCATCGTCCACTGGTCGGTCACGTCCTCCGAGAGGGCCTCGAGCACGTCGGGGTCGGCGATCTCGACGTCGTCGAAGACCAGCGTCGCGTCGGGCGCCTCGAACACCTCCGGCGGCTTCGACGTCGTCGCCGTCGCCTCGGGCGCGCTCTCCCGCGCCTCGCCGTTCACCGCCTGCGGCGCGCTCTCCCGGTCGGGCCGCGAGCCTCGCACCGCGGGCAGGTCGGCCTCGCCCGTCACCGCCGCCGCGAGCGAGTCCATGATCGCGGGCGTGAGCCCCGACGGCACCCGCGGCGCGGCGGGCACCACGGCCTCCAACATCGGCCCCCCCGGCGGCGGCCGCGACGAGGGACGCCCCACGGGCTGCGGGCCCTGCCCCGTCTGCAAGGGCGTCGCGATGCGGGGGTAGCCCATCGACGACGGGGAGTTCCTCGCGCCCGGAGGCACCGACTGCAGGGGCGTGAGCACCCGCTGCGGCCCGCGGCCCTGCACGGGCACCGGGGTCTGCGCGCGCAGGGTGTTGGGCGGCGGGCGGTCAGAGCCGCGCTGACCCCACGCCCCCATCCGCGCCGGAGGCTGCGAGAAGGCCATCCCCGGCGGGTAGACCGACCCCGACGCGGGCTGACCCATGGGCGGCGGGAGGGTGTTCCCCCGCAGCGGGCTGCCCTCGCGGATGGCCCTTCGCGTCGAGAGGATCGCCGAGGGCACGCGCTGCACGGCCTCTTCGAAGGCCGACGCGAAGGCGCCCGCGGTGGCGAAGCGCTCGCGGGGGTCGAGGCTCCACGCGCGGTGCAGCACGTCGTCGAGGGGCATCAAGGCCTCGCTCGGCGTGGTGGCCACCCACGGGAGCGCGCCGCGGTGCACGGCGGTGAGCACCGAGGTCACGTTCCCCACGAAGGCCGGCCGCCCCGTGAGCACCTCGAAGGCCAGCGTCGCGAGGGAGAAGACATCGGAGGCGGGCGAGAGCGCGTGGCCCTCGAGCTCCTCGGGCGACTGGTGCGAGGGCTTCGCCGCGGGGTGCACCGGCCGGTCGGCGTGGCCCACCGCGAGGAGCTTCACCATGCCCCCTGGCGAGGTGAGCATCACGGTCTCGGGCATCACCACCCGGTGCAGCACCGGCGTCGCGCGGCCGTGGAGGTAATCGAGCGCGCTCGCGACCTCCCTCACGATGCGCAGCACCTCTCCGACGGGGAAGACCTCTCCCGAGGCGAGGCGCGCGCGCACCGAGCGGCCCTCGACCCACTCGGTGACCACCACGGGCAGGTCGTTGTGGGTGTACCCGAGGGCGTAGACCTCGACGAGGTTGGGGTGCTTGAGGCTGCGGCCGAGGGCCGAGGTCTTCTCGAACCAGTCGCGGAGCTCGTCGACGTGCAGGGGGTGGAGCACCTGCGCGGCGGCCTTGCGCGGGCCGTCGTCGTCGACGGGGAGGGCCTCGTAGATGAGGCTCACCCGGTCGGCGTGGCTCAGCGGCCCGAGGGTGAACCCCCCCGGGAGGAGCGAGCCTGGCGTGGCCATGCGGCTCATGCGGCGGGCACCCTAACCCACGTCGTTGGGGGTCGCACCATCTCGACGAGGCGGGGTGAGAGCGAGCAGCGAGGCGGAAAAATCTCTAGGCGGTGATGCGACCGGAGCGGAAGACGTGCTCGAGGAGCTGGTCGACCTCGAGGAGCGCGCGGCGCGCGGGGTCGGTGGCGAGGGACTGCAGCGCGGCCTTGATCTCTCCGAGCGCGCGCAGGTGCGCGAAGAGCTGCAGGTCGCTCACGGGGGCGCCCGAGGTGAGGGCGCTCTTGATGCGCTGCACCTCGGCGAGGAGGGCGTCGAGGCCGACCTCCATGCCGCCCGCGCGGCGCGCGTCGGGGTGCGCGCGGAACCAGCCGTCGAGCACGGGGGCCACGATGCCGTCGAGGATCTCGGCCTGCTCGAGGGTGTTCCACACGTGGCGCAGGACGAAGAGGTCGCTCACGTCGGCGGCGGGGCGGCCGTCGAAGAAGGCGCTCGCGGCCATGAGCTTGATGAGCTTCACCACGCGGCGGTCGGAGAGGGACACCCCCTCGGCGCGGATCTGGAACACCAGGGATTTGTACGTGGCGAGGAGCTCCTCGGAGAGGGTCATGCGCCGCGCCACCTCGCCCTGCGCCGCGCGCAGGTCGTTCGTCGAGAGGAACACCTGGGGCTGGTCGCGCGCGCCGAGCTTCTCGAGCTCGAGGGCTACGCCGCGCTGCACGAGCTCGCCGAAGTGGTAGGCGTCGAGGTGATCGCTCCGCACGCGCAGGAGGAAGCGGTCGAAGATGGCCTGCAGGCTCTCGTCGGCGGGCACCTCGTTCGAGGCGCCGAAGACCGACAACAGCGGGACGTCCACCACCTGGCCGCCGTTGTTGAACTTCCGCTCGTTCAACAGGGTGAGCAGGGCGTTCAGGATCGCGCTGTTCGACTTGAAGATCTCGTCGAGGAAGACGATCTCGGCCGTGGGCATCATGCCCTCGGTGCGACGTCGGTAGGTGCCCTGGCGAAAGGCCGGGATGTCGACCGGGCCGAAGAGCTCGTTGGGCTCGGTGAAGCGCGTGAGGAGGTACTCGAAATAGACCGAGTCGATCATCCGCGAGAAGGTGCGCACCAGCGCGCTCTTCGCGGTGCCGGGCGGGCCGACGAGGGCGATGTGCTCTCCGGCGAGCACCGACAGCACCATCAGCCGCACGGTCTCCTGCTTGCCGAGGAACTGCTGCTCCAACGCCCGGGCCATGGCCCTGAGCCTCTGCACGACGGGGGTGGTCACGTTCGGGCCTCCATCAAGCCCGCCGCGACCAGGAGGGGCGCGGAGGGCGGGTCTCTCGGTGTGGGCCGGCTCGGGTCCGGCGGTACCGCCCGAGCCAGGGTGTTCTCGTCGAGCCCGAGCCAGCGCGCCGCGCGGGCCGGGCCGAGGAGGAGGTACGCGTCGAGGGCCAGCGGCTGCGACACCGCCCCGGCGACGGGCGCGCTCGCGGCGCCCGCCACGCCCGACGTCGACGTCGCCTGTGGGGCGCCCATGCGGGCGGCCATGCCGTCCATCACGAGGAGCTCGAGGTGCATGCGCAAGACGGCGCTCGCCACGGGCCGCGCGAGCTGGGCCCCGCGCATGAAGGTCAGCGTCGCCTGCTCCAGCGCCCTCGCGGCGGGCGTGCCCTGCGCGAGGATCGCCCGCTGCGCCGCGCCCCGCAGGGCCATGTCTCCGAGGAGGTTCACCGTCGATGGCGTCCACGCGAAGGCCGCGAGGTTGGGCCGGTCGACCAGCGACAGGTCCGTCAGCGGCGAGAGCGCGAGCGCGGCGCGCGCGACCTCCACCAGCTCCACCGAGGGGTCGGCCCGCGACGTGCGCAGCGCCTCGACGAGCTCGAAGAGCCCAACCCGCGTGCGCCGCGCGTTCACCCTCCGCACGCTCGGCCACGCCATCAAGCTCTTGGGCGGCGCGACGCCGATGAAGTCCGCGTAGCCCGCCCAGAACTCCACGTGCGTGTCGACGCGGCCGAGCTCTCCCAGGCGACCGAGCATCGCGTGGCGCAGCGCGACCTCGCCGCGGGCGCGCGGGGCGTCGACCCACTCCAGCATCGAGAGGCACCACTCGCGCACGCGACGTCGCAGCCCCGCGCGGCCCACCACCTCGGGGTGGGTCATCGCGAGGAGGTTGTGCCACACCGCCGCGAGGGCGAGCGCGTCGAGGGGCACGCGCTCCACCACGCCCGCGGGCCCGAAGCGCGAGAGGCGCTTTCGCAGGGCCTCTCCCACGCGCACGGTGAGCGACGCGTCGCCGTAGCCCGCGCGCGCCCACTGGGCGATCACGCCCGGGCCGAGGATGTCCTCGACGTGGACGCGCCCGCCCGCCACGAGGGGCCACACGAAGCGCGCGACGAAGCCGTCGAGGGTGTCGAGGTCGTCGCCCGCGTGGCGCGCGACGGAAGGGTCCTGCGGCGTGGGGTCATCCACCGCGCGACCCGTCGGTGCCGTCGGGCAGCCCCGCGGTCTCGACGCTCACGGGCGAGGTCTCTCGCGGCGGAGGGAGCTCGCCCCGCGCGCCGGGGGAGAACCACCGCGCGAGGGTGCCGGGCAGCGCGGGCCAGAGGTCGGGCAGCGGGGCTTCGGCGTCGAGGGGCGGCGCGATGAGCGCGTCTTCGTACACGGGCTGGTCGGCGAGGAGCACGCGCGTCGCGGGCACGAACGCGCTCTGCGGGATCGACACCAGCGGGCGCTCTCCCCCGCGCACGAAGAGCCGCGCGTCGGAGGGCGCGCGCGAGAGCTGGCGCAGCACGTCGGGCGGGATGGGCGGCGAGAGGCTCCACCCGAGGGGCACGAGCACGCCGTCGCCGAGCTCTTCGTACAAGACCCCGAGCGGGAGCGCGTGCACGGCGTCGGGGCCGTAGACGTAGATGGAGTCCTCGGTGAAGGCGATGGTGACCTTGCCGAGCGTCGCCGCGGGGAGCACCGAGAGAATGCGGCCGAGGGTGTCTTGGCTCCCGAGGGCGATCACCGACGCGCTCACGCGCTTGGGCACGCCGCCCGAGGGCACGAGGCGCAAGGGGAGCGAGAACGAGCTCTCGACGCCGAAGGTGCGCGCGCGCTCGACGGTGGTGGGCGCCGTCGCGACGAGCGAGGTGACGGTCTGCACGTCGACGAAGGGAGGCCGCTGCGCGAGGGGGATCGGGCCCTCGCCGCCCGCGCGGAAGAGCACGAGCTCCTCGCTCGCGAAGAGCTGCGCGCAGGCCGAGAGGGGGATGGGGTGGCGGAAGGCGTACTCCACCGCGGTGCGCTCTCCGTCGGGCACGAAGAGGGTCACGCCGGGGAGCGAGCGCAGGAGGCTCACGTAGCGGGGCGCGGGCTGCGGGAGGGTGACGAGCCAGGCGCGCTCGACGACGTCGCTGGTGCCGCCGCGCTGCCACTCGACGACGGCGACGCGGGCGTTGACGTTCCAGCGGGCGAGGTAGCCGACGACGGCGTCGCCGAGGCCGGGGCGCAGGAGCGCGTAGAGCAGGCGCGGGGTCTCGGCGCGCGCGCGGTGCACGGCCACGGGCGCGAGGCGCAGGAGGAGCTCGCGCAGCGGGATGACCCGGTCGTTGCGGTACGGCTGCGCGAAGCGGTCGTGGTAGAGGGCGAGGTCGCCCGCGTCGGGCACGAGCTCGGAGATGTCGTAGCCGAAGGGCGCGTGGGCGTCGCGGTACTTCACGAAGTGCCGGCCCGAGCCCGTGAAGACCATCGCGCCGACGAGGCGGGCGACGGCGGCGACGCGGTCCATGCGGTGCGACGAGACGGCCTGCATCTCGACGAGGAGCTCGCGGGTGCGCAGCGGAGAGATCACCTGCACGATGCGCAGCGCGTCGAGGAGCTCGTCGAGCGCGCCCTCCTCGCCGAGCGCGCGCAAGAAGGCCACGAGCTTCTCGATCGACGGCAGGAGCACCAGGCCCAGGGGCCCGAGGGCGACGCCTCGCGCGTCCGGCGCCACCCCCGGCGTGCGGAAGCGGGTCTGGTGCTGCGCGACGCGCTCGATCACGGCGCGCGACCGTACCGTACCCGCCGACGCGACTTGAACGCAGTCCACACAGCGCTCTCGGGTTGACTGTCCCCGTGGGGGTGTGGGTTGAATCCACCCCCAGATGCGCCCGACGTGGTGGATGCTCGCTGCGGCCCTGTCTCTGTGGGGCCCCTCCGCGCTCGCGCAGCGCTCCCGGCGCCCGACGCCCCACCAGGCCATCGACCGGGCGCTGCGCCCCTTGCGCGAGGCCATCGACGCCCTCCAGCCCACGCCCGAGGAGCGGGAGTCCCTCCGCGACGTGGTCGACCGGGGCGAGCGCTGCGCCGCGGAGCTCACCTCGGCCGAGTACCGCCGCGACGCCGACACGGCCCGCGCCCGCGCCCGCTGCGTCGAGTTCCTGGCCCGGGTGGCCCGCGCCCGCGTCGAGGCTTCCCGCGCCGAGGCCGCCGCCGACGAGGCCGAGCGACGTCTCCTCGCGGCCGAAGACCGCCGCGCCCGCGCCCGCGCCGCCCTCGACCGATCGAGCGAGGCCCAGGTCGCCGCCTCGCGCCCCGACCCGGTGTCTCACACCACGCTCCCAGCCCCGACGCCCCCGCCCGCGGCCCCCACGCCCGCGGCGGACGGAGGTGCCCCGTGAGGCGCTGGATGCTCGCCGCGCTGGTGTGCGCGGGCTGCGCGAGCGGCGCGGGGTCGCGCTCGGAGAACGCCCTCCGTCGGATGATGGAGGGCCCCGTGGCGCGCGCCGCCGCGAGGGACGCGCCGCAGGCCTACGCCGAGGCCGCGCGGGCGGCCGAGCGGGCGCGGGGCTTGTCGGGGCAGGCGCGGGCCGACGCGGTGGCCGAGGTGGCGCTGCTCCTGGAGTGGGCGCAGGCCGAGGGCCGCACCGCGGCGGCGCGCCGTCGAAGGGACGAGGCCGAGCGCGCGGCCACGGCGGCGGAGTCCGAGGCCGACCGGGTCGAGGCGCAGTCGACGGAGGTGGCGCGCATGGCCGAGGCGCAGCGGGCGGCGCGCGCGGCGGACCAGCGGGCGCAGCGGGCGGTGGCGTCTCCGACGAGCGTGAACGAGGCCGAGCGCGCGGCGACGGCGGCCGAGGTGCGGCAGTCGGCGGTGTTGTTGATGGCCGCGGCGCGGATGCTGGGCGCCGATGATGCGGCCCTCGCGACGGCGACGCGGCGGATGACCGAGTCCGAGCGCGAGGGGCTCACGCCGACGCAGCAGCTCACGACCGCGGGCGCGGCCTACACGGCGGCCGAGGAGGCGCTGCGGACCTTCCGCGCGTCGAGGCCCACGCCGGCGAACGCGACGCGCGGGGCCGATCTCTCGACGGCGCTGTCGCAAGCGGGCGGGCTCGACCCGCACCGCGACGAGCGGGGCGTGGTGCTGGTGCTGCGGGGCTTGTTCACGGGGGCGACCCTCTCTCCGGCGTCGCGCGCGCGGGTCGAGACCTTGTCGCGGGTCTTGCGCACGCACGCCGACGCGAGGGTTCGGGTCGAGGCCTTCGCGGGAGGCCCCGCGCGCGCTGCGGCCGAGGCGAGGGCGCGGGCGCAGGCCGACGCGCTGGCGACGGCGCTCGCGGGCGCGGGCGTGGCGCGGGAGCGCATCCAGTCGGCGGGGGTGTACCGATTGCCCAACGGCCAGCGCGGCGACGACCGCGTCGAGGTGGTGCTGGTGCTGCCGGGCGAGCCCTAACGCTACCGGTTCGCGCGTGACGCGCGGTGAGGAGCGACGCGTACTCCAGGTACGCGAGCGACGATGGATGGCGCCCAGGCGACGCGCATCGCCGCGCGTCAGTACAGAGGCGTCACGAACTCGGCCAGCAGCACCTTCGTCTGTCCCACGCCGGGGAAATACACCTCCAGCTTGAGCTCCGCGCCGTGGATGACGCCCTTCACGGTGCCGAGCCCGAACTTCGCGTGCTTCACCCGTGAGCCGCGGCGGTAGCTCGTGGGCATCGCGCCGTCGCGCACCAGCACCGGGCCGTCGTCCGCGTCGGGGCCGTCGTCCTCCTCCACCTCGTGTCGTCGGTGCGGCGGAGGCGGAGGCGCGCTCCTCGCGGTGAGGTCCATCCCGCGCCGCGCCACGGGCTGCGAGAGCACGTCGTCGGGGAGCTCCTTCAAGAAGCGCGACGGCCCGTTCACCTTCGTCTGCCCGAAGATCTGCCGGAAGCGCGTGAAGCTCACCGTGAGCTCCTGCCGCGCGCGCGTGATCGCCACGTACGCGAGCCGCCGCTCCTCCTCCATCTCCTCCGGGTCGGCCCCGAACTCCGTGCCCTTGTACGGGAACATCCCCTCTTCGAGGCCCGTGATGAACACCTTCTGAAACTCCAGGCCCTTCGCCGAGTGCACGGTCATCAACGACACGCGCTCGGCGACCTCCCCCTCGGGCGCCGTCTCGGCGAGCGTCACGCGCTCCAGCCAGTCGCTCAGCGTGGGCTCCTCGGTCTCCTCCTCGTACGACTCCAGCGTGCCGAGGAGCTCCTCGACGTTCTCTCTCCGCGCTTCGTCCTCGGGCTCGTTCTTCTCGTTGAGCATCCGCTCGTAGCCCGTCTCTTGATAGACCATGCGGCCGAGCGCCGAGGGCTGATCGAGGAGGTCCAGCGCGCGCTTCCGCATCCCCGCGACGAGCGTGTAGAAGCCCACCAGCGCCTTGCGCGCGGCGCCCGCGACGTCGTCGGTGAAATCCCCCGACGCGATGATCCTCCACAGCGAGCACTGCTTGCGGATCGCCTGAAGCTGCACCCGGTCGAGGGTGGTCTTGCCGATCTTGCGCGAGGGCGTGTTGATCACCCGCAAGAGGCTCACGTCGTCGTTGGGGTTCAGCAGGAGCCGCAGGTACGCGAGCACGTCCTTCACCTCGGCGCGCTCGTAGAAGCGCACGCCGCCGACGATCACGTACGCGATGCCCGCCGCCCGCAGCGCTTCTTCCAGCGGCCGCGACTGCGCGTGCACCCGGTAGAACACCGCGATCTCGCGCGCGGAGACGCCCTTGTCGATGGCCGCCTTCACCCGCAGCGCGATGAGCCGCGCCTCGTCGCGCTCGTCTTCACACGGGAGCACCTCGACCTTCGGGCCCTCGCCGTTGCGGGTGAAGAGGGTCTTGGCCTCGCGCCCGCCCGCCCGCGCGATCACCGCGTTGGCCGCCCGCAGGATGCGCTGCGTCGAGCGGTAGTTCTGCTCGAGCTTCACCACCTTCGCGCCGGGGTGGTCGTGGCGAAAGTTGCGGATGTTCCTGATGTCGGCCCCGCGCCAGCGGTAGATGGCCTGGTCGTCGTCGCCCACCACGCAGAGGTTCTTGTGGGGCCCCAGCACCCCTCGCAGCATCCGGTACTGGGCGTTGTTGGTGTCCTGGAACTCGTCGACGAGGATGTACCTGAACTGCGCCTTCAGCTCCTCGCGCACGCCCTCGTCGGTCTCGATGAGCTTCACCGTTCGCGAGAGCAGGTCGCTGAAATCCACCGCGCCGTTCGAGCGAAGGCGCTCCTCGTACTCGGCCCAGGCCCTCGCGATCATCACCTCCTCGGGGCCGCGCGCGCGGGCCTCGAGGTCGGCGGGAGAGAGCACCTCCTGCTTGGCCTTGTCGATGGCCGCGAGCACCGCCCGCGGAGGCAGCACCTTGTCGTCGATCTTCAGCGCGTCGAAGACCCGGTTCATCACCGCGCGCTGGTCGCCGTCGTCGTAGATGGCGAAGTCCGACCGCAGCCCGGCCTTCTCGTGGTAGCGCCGCAAGAGCTTCGCCCCCAGCGCGTGAAAGGTCGACACCCACAGGCCCCGCGCGCGCTCCGGGCCCACGAGCCGACCGATGCGCTCGCGCATCTCACCCGCGGCCTTGTTGGTGAAGGTCACCGCGAGGATGCGCGAGGCGTAGGTGCCCGTCGTCTCGAGGATGTACCCGATGCGGAAGGTGATGACCCGCGTCTTGCCGCTGCCCGCGCCCGCGAAGACCAGCAGCGGGCCCTCGGTGTGCTTCACGGCCTCGAGCTGAGGCGGGTTGAGCTCAGAGGCCAGCGCGTCGACGTCCATCGCAGCCCCGCGGCCTACCACCCCGCGCGCGGGGCGGTCCACATCGCTCCCGTCGCGCGTCGGCGCGGTGGTAGTGTGCCGGGCCACGCACGATGGGCCCGCCGCGCAGCACCGACGCCGACGCCGCGAGCGGGGTGAATCCCCCCGGCGACGGAGCGTCCAAGGTCGACGCTCCCGATGACACCCGCGCGATCGACCGAAGCCTCATCGAGGCCGCCGCGAAGGGCGACGCCCGCGCCTTCCGCGCGCTCGTCACGCGTTACCAGCGCAAGGCCTACGGCGTCGCCTACGGCATCGTGCGCAACCCCGACGACGCCCGCGAGGTCGTGCAAGACGCCTTCATGCGGGTCTACCGCCACCTCGACGACTTCGAGGGCAGCGCCTCCTTCGGCACCTGGCTCTACCGCATCGTGCACAACCTCTCCATCGACCTCCTCCGTCGACGGAGAAACCCTGGCCGGGCGGTCGAGATCGACGACCGCACCGACCTCGAGGGCGGCGCGCCCGAGCTCCTCCCGTGGCGCGGGAGCTCAGACCCCTTTCAGTCCCTCGACCGCGCGCGGCTCGTGGCCGCGATGCAAGAGGCCCTCGATCAGCTCCCCGAGTATCACCGCGCGATCATCCTCTTGCGCGAGGTCGACGGGCTCTCCTACGAAGAGATCGCCGAGGTCATGGAGATCCCCAAAGGGACGGTCATGTCCCGGCTCTTTCACGCCCGCCGCAAGATGCAGCGCATCCTCCGTGAGCGCCTCGGCGACGAGGTGCCCCTCACCGCCGACGAGCGCGACGCCCTCGACCGCGACGCCGCGAGGGAGGAGTGACCATGCAGCACCCTGACGACGCCACCCTCGAACACTGGTGCGACGACGCGCTCGCCCCCGACGCGCTCGCCCGCGTCGAGGCCCACGTCGCCGACTGCGAGCGGTGCGCCGACCGCGCCGGCGCGCTGCGCGACCTCTCCCGCGCCTTCAGCGTGTGGGCCGACGCGATCCCTCCGCTCCCCGACGACTTCACCGACCAGGTGATGCGCGCCGTCGAGACGTCTTCCCCTGCGCCGAAGCTCGCCCCCATCGCGCCTGCGCCCGCGCCCGCGACCAACGCGCCCTCCGCGGTGGTGCGGCCCTTCCCGATGCGCCGCGTGGTGTACCCCGCGCTCGCCGCGGCCGCCGCGATGCTCTTCTGGGCCACCACCCGCGCGCCCGTCGCGCCCCCGCCCCGCAGCCCGTCGCGCGCACCGCGGCGCCGACCGAGCGCACCGTCGTCACCGCGCTGGTCGAGCCCCCGAAGGTCACCGTGGGCCTCGCCGAGGAGACACCGGCGGCGTCGAGGTGACGCGCGTCGATGTCCGCGGCGCGCAGAGCTACGCGGTGATGATGGTCCCTGGCGTCGACGCGGCCGAGACCGCGATCGTCTGGATCGCCGACCCTCCCGACCCCTCACCGCCCCCGACGGCCACCCCGTGAGAGCCACGATGACGCGCCCGCTCGCCCTCGCCCTCGCCCTCGCCCTCCCCGCCGCAGCCGTCGCGCAGCCGCAGCGCCCCGCGCCCAACAACGCGCGCCGCGCGCCCGCGGCCTCCGCGCGCGTCGAGGTGCTCGTGCTCGAAGCCGGCTGCCGGCGACGGAGGCATCCCCGGCCCTCGCGGGCCTCAGCCCCTTGCGTCAGCCGCCCTTCAACGCCTTCGGCGAGTACCGCGTCGTGTCGCGCAGCACGCTCCCGCTCGCGACGGCGCCCTCCACCGCGCGGCTGCCCAACGGCTCGGCGACCATCACCCTGCGCGACCAGACCGACGGTCGCTACGCCGTCTCGGTGGCCTTCGCGCAGGGCGGCAGCACCAGCACCATCGAGTTCGTCGCCCGCGCGGGAGAGCCCTTCTTCACCGTGCGCTCCAGCCGCCCCGACCGCGCCCTCGTCGTAGGCTTCATCGTTCGCTGACCGCCACGCCCCCCGCGTCGACGCGCAGCGCGCGCCCTCGCCACTCCACCGTGCGCCGCGTGACCGCGCGCAGGAAGGCCGCCGCCAGCACCCCGTCAGCCATCGCCGCGTCGGCCACGGCGTCGCTCCACCCGCGGCTCACCCCCGCGCGCCGCTGTGCCTCGCGCGCGACCAGCACGCGCGCCGCGAGCACCGAGAGCGCCACCGCGGGAGATCGCCGCGCCGTCACCGCCACCAACGGCCCCGTCGCGAAGAACAGCAGCGGGTACGACGCGAGGAGCGCCGGCCGCTGCGCGCGGATCACCGTCACCCAGCGCGCGTAGCGAGACACCACGCGCTCACGGTCCCGCCCACGAGGGACGGCCCGCGCCACCTGCGACGAGGCCAGCACCTTCCAGCCCGCGTCGCGGAGACGTCGCGCGAGGGCCATGTCCTCTCCGAGCACGTCGCCGAGCGCGTCGAAGCCGCCCACCACGTCGAGGGCCTCACGACGCAGCAAGAGCACCTTCCCCACCATCCCCGCGGGGTCGATCTGCGAGAGCAGCGGGAACGCGTGCAGAGACGCGCCCAGCACCGCCGCCGACGCGCGGTCCCACGGCGTGCGGCCGTTCACCTCCACGGGAGGCGCCCACACCGCCCCCACACGCGGGTCGCGCATCGGCGCGGCGAGCGACCTCCAGTCGAAGCCCGCGAGGTCGACGTCGCTGTCGACCACCGCGACGAGCTCGGTGCCCGCGCCCTCCAGCAGCGCCGCGACCTGCCCGCACTTCTGGTTCGCCGTGACGGCGTGGGTGACGAGGCACGCCGCGTCGACGCCCTCGTCGCGCAGTCGTTCGGTGGCCGAACGAACCGCGGCGAGCGCGCCGTCGCCCTCCGTCGCTACGCCCAGACGCACCCGCGAGCGCGCGCGGTCGAGCCCTTCACCCACCGTCGCGAGCCGGTCGGAGAGGTCTTCTTCGTAGCCCGCGCAGGGGCGCGCGATCGTGAGGGTGAGCGCGTCTCCGTCGGCGGCCTCGCCCCTCGCGAGGCGGGAGCGCGCGACGGCGACCAGCGACGCTGCGGTGACCACGGCGCCCCACAGCGTCGCGGCGCGCGTCACCCCCGCCTCATCTTGAACGGCAGCAGAAACTGCACCCACGGGCTCTGGAAGCGGTCGAGGTCCACCGACTCGTGCATCGCCTCGACCTCGCGGCCGAGCAGGTGCGTCTTCACCACGCTCCGCGCGTAGAAGGGCGCGTCGGTGAGCGTGCGCAGCACCCTCGCCTCGTGGCCCACGTCTCCGCGCGTCGCGCGCGCCACGCCCCACCGCGACGCAGGGAGCTCGCTCCACCGCGGGGCGTCGACCACCTCGGCGCGGCCGTCGCGGTAGCGCATCCCGTGGAGCCTCCGCTCGCCCGCGCGGGTCATCCGGTCGTAGAGCACCACGGCCTCGTCGCCGCGCACCACGCGCGACCAGCCCCAGCCCGAGAACGCGCGCTCCAGGGCTTCGTCGCCGGCGTTCGCGTCGTGGTAGCCGTCGCCCTCCCAGCGCAGCCCCGGCTCGTCGAGCTCGACCGACACCCGCGCGCTCGGCGCCACGGCCCACCACTGGTGCTTGCCCGCCCCGTCGAGCGCAACGGGCTCGCCGTGCACGAAGCGCGGGCGCAGCGTGATCCGACCGCGCACCCCGCCGCGCACCGGCGTCGGAAAGCTCACCGGGCGCTCCACGAGGTCGACCACCAGCGCGTCGCGCTCCCAGCGCATCGCGCTGGCGCCGATCACCAGAAAGTCACGGTCGCGGCGCACCTCAGACGCGCGGCGCTCGGTGAGCGACCAGCGCGCGCCCGGGCCGTAGAGGGCCACGTTCATGGTCGAGAAGGCCAAGGGGTCGGGGGCCTCTCCACCGCGCGGGCGCGGGCGCACCAGGGAGAGAACACGTTGCCGAGCATCGCGATCACGGTGACCCCGTGGCGGCCGTCGTCGCTCAGCGCGTCGAGGTACCACCACGCGTAGCCGCCCGGAGAGATCGCTACGTCGAAGCGAGGTCCGCGAGGGCGCTCTGCGCCGCGAGCATCCCGCTGCGCGCCACCATCGGAACGCCCGCCCCAGGGTGCGCGCTCCCCCCGCAGAGGTAGAGCCCCGGCACCCGCGAGCGCGAGGGCGCCCGCAGCGTCGCCGACCTCCACCCGTGCGACGGAGGCCCGTACAGCGCTCCCCCCGTCGCCGGGAACATCCGCTCGAAATCGTCGGGGGTCGTCGTGACCGAGCGCGCGTCGGCCCAGTCCACGTCCCACCCCAGGCGCGTGAGGTGCGCGCGGGTCTGGCTCTCGCATCGTGCAATCTCCTCTGAAGAAAAGGGCCGCCGGCCGCCCCTCGCCGGCGCGTTGACGATCATGAACAAGCGCTCGCGGTCTCCCTCCGCCGCGCCCTCCAGCGCGCCGAGGTCGTCACGGTCCTGCGCGCACACGTACACCGTCGGCTCCGACGGGAGCGACTCCCGCGCGAAGATCTCGTCGAACTCCCGCGCGTAGTCCCGCGAGAAGAACACCGTGTGCCGCGCGAGCGGAAAGCCCGCGTGCCGCGCCACCGCCGCCACCGTCATCGCCGACAGCGAGCGCCCCGCCCTTCGATCCACCGACCACGCCTCTCGGGCCGCAGCGCCGAACATCCCCGACGCGAGCGCGCCCACGTCTCCGTTCATCACCACCGCGTCGGCCTCGAAGCGCTCTCCGCTCGCCAGCCGCGCGCCCGTGACGCGCCCCCGCTCGACCTTCACCTCGGCCACCTCGGCGCCGCAGCGAAGCTCCACCCCGAGCTCGCGGCACAGCCGCTCGAGCGCCTTCGCCACCGCAGACATCCCCCCGTCGGGCAGCCACACGCCCTCCCGCTCGACGTGCGCGATCACGTTGAGCGTCGCGGGCGCGAGCCACGGAGACGAGCCCGCGTAGGTCGCGTACCGCCCGAAGAGCTGCAACAGCCGCGGGTCGCGGAAGTACCCCGCGAGCGCCTTCCACATCGCGCGCGCGCCGTCGATGCGCGCCAGCGACGCGAGGCCCTTCAAGCCCTGCTCGCGCACCACGCTCCGCACCGTGGGCCGCTGCGCCCGCATGAACGGCCCCTCGACCGCCTCGTGGATGCGCCGCGCGTACGCGCTGAACTCCCGGTAGCCCCGCGCCTCGGCCGCGCCCGCGAAGTCGCCCACCGCCTCGACGCTGCGCTCGAGGTCGGCCCAGAGGTCCAGCCGCGACCCGTCGGCCCACGCGTGCCGCGCCAGGAGCGACGAGGGCTTCAGCGTCACGTAGTCGTCGATCGCGCGGCCCGCCCGCGCGAAGACCTCGTCGAGCGTCGCGCGCATCGTCAGCACCGTCGGCCCCGCGTCGATGCCACGGCCGTCGACCTCGACCACCCGCATCTTGCCGCCCACCGACGGAGCCCGCTCCAACAGCGTCACCCGCGCGCCGCCCGCCGCGAGGTGCGCGGCCGCGACGAGGCCCCCCACGCCTCCGCCGATCACCACGACCTTCCTCGCCGCCGTCACCATGAACAAACCCTAGCGACGTGTTTAGGCAATGTCCATAGATTGAATAGAGTTGTCATCTGGCGTTCTCTTCGGCGGTCACGCGGGCGCGGAGCCACTGGGGCACGGGCTCGGGCGCCCCGAGCGCGCGGGCCCGCTCGCACAGCGCCGTCCACGCCTCGACGCGGTCGGCGGCGGGGAGCGCGGCGACGTCGTCGCGCAGGCGCAGCCACACGCCCGCGGCCCCGTAGGGGGTGTTCAACCCCTCGACCGCCGCACAGTACCTCCCCAGCGTGCGCGCCCGCGAGGGAGGCTCCTCCCACAAGAGTTCCCCCGGGATGGCGTCGATCTCCGACGCGTCGAGCACGGCGAGGCCCAGCACCGTCAGCACCGCCCTTCGACGCGCGCGGACCTCGCACCGGCGCGCGGCCTCCGAGGGGCTCCTCCACGGCACCGTGGCGTGGGCGCTCTCGGCCCGGCCGTCGGGCCGCGTCGCGCGCGCCACCGCGTGTACGAGCGAGGCCCCCGCGAGCTCGATCCACCGCGGCCCCTGGGTGATCTCCACGGTCACCCCGTGCAGGGTCGCGAGCGCGTCGGTCACGCCCTCCCTCGCGCAGAGCGTCCACCGCCCTCCCGCGCGGAGCATCGCGAAGGGACGGGTCGCCGGGTCGAGCCCCGCCCGCGCGCACACCAGCCGGTAGAAGCCCTCACGCCCCAGAGGCGTGAGCGAACCGAGGTCCACCTCCGACGCCCACGCCGGGCCCCCCGCGGGGACCGTCCCCGGAACCACCCCCGACACCGTCTGCGTCCCGTCTGCCATCGCGCCCTCCATCTCTGTGAGGGCACTGTGGATCGTCACTTGGCAACTGTCAATCAGACAACCGCCGTCGCCTGACCGTTCTCTGTCACCCGCGCTCGACGCACTCCCTCGGCGCGAGGAAGACGAACACCACCCCCTGGGGCGTCTCGATGGGCCACCCCCGCAGGGCCCCGCGGGAGCCCACGGGGCGCGGGCGGCGCATCCCGCGCATCCTCCGCAGGAGCTCGGCCTCCTCGGGGAAGAGCCCGTCGGAGGCCCGGTCGCCCACCATCGCGTGCTTGCGGTACCCGCCCGCGTACACGGCCAGCGCGCCGTCGGCGTGGAAGGCCACGCGCATCAGCGCCTCGACCGGGTCGGCGTCGGGGAAGGCCGCCACGACCCGCGACGCGTCCCACCCCGACTCCAACACGACGCGCAGGGCCGAGCGCCGCGGGACGGCCACCGCCCCGCCGATCGCGTCGGCGTCGCGCTCGGTGTGCGACACGCACGCGAGCTGCGCCGCGAGGTGCCCGAGCTCGTGCCGGATCGAGCGGTTGTCCGTCGCGCGGTCTCCCCGGTCGGGGATGAAGATCCGGTGGTGCTCGTAGTCGATGAACCCGCAGGTCCCCGTCGGCACGCCCGACCACAGCGTCCACCCCAGCGCGCGCACCACCGCCCGCAAGGGAGGCGCCAGCACCCCGTCCAGCCGCGCGCGCACCAGCAGGTGCTCCGCCGCGGCCTCCCGAGGCTCCCATCCGAGCTCCGTCGCCGTCACGTCCGTCCACACGGTCTCACCAGTGAACACCCGCGGCGCGTGGGTTCAACCCCACGCTGGCCGCCCGACAACCCCCGCCGTCGCCGTCTGGCGACCTGAAACCCCGACTTTCCCCGCGCGAACCCTCGCGTCAGGGAATGTCACCGTCGCTTCGCCGGGCTCACCGGCTTCGCGGGCCCCTCGGCCCCCATCGCCTGGAGCTCCGCGGCGCCGTCGTCGAGCGGGCGCGTCGAGGGCCGCGCCATGCGGTACACCAGCGTCTCGACCGTCACGGGGCGGTTCTCGCGCCGGAGCGCCGCCGCCGCGCGCAGCCACGCGGTCGCCGCGTCGACCAGGTCGGCCTCGTCGCGCAGCAGCGTCGCCCCGCGCGCCATCACCCGCCGCACCGCGTCGAGGTCGGCCAGCTCGAAGGGACCGCGCCGAAAGCCCTCGGCCAGCGCGTGCTCGAAGGCGTTGTCCGCCGGCTCGTGCGCCCCTCCTGCCGCGGCCTCGCCCTCGCGCAGGGTCATCTCCCCCTCGCCCGTCGACAGCCAGCGCAGGTCGACCCCGCAGGCGAGCGCGAGCCGCGAGATCCGCGTCGCGTCGACGCGCACCCGCTCGCCCTTCAGCACCCGCGAGAGATACCCCCGCGTGAGCCCCGCGTGCTCCTCGAGGGTCTTCTGGTTGAAGCCCGCGTGCGTCATCGCCCGCGAGAGCCGCTCTGCCAGCGTCGTGGCCACGGGCGGCGACGTTGACACCGCGCACGCCATCTGTCAATCACCCCGCCGCGACGACACCGTCGCCGGGTGGCATCTGTCACCCTCCCCGCGCGTGCCCATGGACCTCGGCGGAGGTGACGAAACGTTTACCTTCCGTTCATCCCGCCGTGCGCGGGGGCCGTGCTGCACTGCGCGGCCATGCGATCGGTGCTCCCTCGCGGCGCGTGGCCCTCCCTCGTGGCGGCGGCGCTGCTCCTCCCGTCGACGGCGCTGGCGGACCCGGCGCCCGCGATCGACACGGGCGACACGGCCTGGCTCCTGGTGTCGTCGGCCTTCGTGCTCTTCATGACCCCGGGCCTCGCGCTCTTCTACGGCGGCATGGTGCGCAAGCGGAACGTCCTCTCGACGTTCATGTTCGTGCATTTCGCCCTGGCGCTCATCTCGTTGCAGTGGGTGCTCTTCGGGTACTCCCTCGCCTTCGGGCGCACCCACGGCGGGTTCATCGGCGGCTTCGAGCACGTCGGCCTGCGCGGCGTGGGCACCGAGGCCCACGGGACGGTGCCGCACCTGGCCTTCATGGCGTTCCAGATGAAGTTCGCGATCATCACGCCCGCGCTCATCGCGGGCGCCTTCGTCGAGCGGATGCGCTTCTCGGCCTACGTCCTCTTCGCGCTCCTCTGGACCACCCTCGTCTACGACCCCGTCGCCCACTGGACCTGGGCCGAGGGCGGATGGCTCTACAAGCTCGGCGTGCTCGATCCTTCGCCGCATGGCACGGTGGTGCACCTCACCGCCGGCATGTCGCGGCCCTCGTGTGCGCCCTGTCGTGGGCAAGCGCGTCCACTGGCCGCAGAGCCACCACCCCCGCACAACCTCACGATGACCGTGACCGGCGGCGGTCTCCTCTGGTTCGGCTGGTTCGGCTTCAACGCGGGCAGCGCGCTCGGCGCCAACGGCCTCGCGGCCCTCGCCCTCGTCACCACCCACGTCTCCGCCGCCAGCGCCGCCCTCGCCTGGGTCGTCGTCGAGTGGAGGCACCGCGGCCGACCCACCATGCTCGGCTTCGTCTCGGGCCTCGTCGCCGGGCTCGTCGCCATCACCCCCGCCGCGGGCTTCGTCTCGGTGATGGCCTCGGTGCTCATCGGCCTCGCCTCGGGAGCCGTCTGCTACGGCGCGGTGCTCCTCAAGGAGCGCTGGCGCTACGACGACTCCCTCGACGCCTTCGGCGTGCACGGCGTGGGAGGCATCCTCGGGGCGATCCTCACGGGGGTGTTCGCGCAGAAGGCGCTGAACTCCGCGGGGAGCGACGGGCTCTTGTCAGGCAACCCCGCGCAGTTCGGAAAGCAGCTCCTCGGCGTGCTCGCCGCGGGCGCCTACAGCGCCGTGCTCACCTACGGGATCTTGAAGCTGGTCGACAAGGTGATCGGCCTGCGCGTCGACGAGGAGGAGGAGCTCGAGGGGCTCGACGCGTCTCAGCACGGAGAGTCGGGCTACCTGATGTAGCCCGCCGTCTCCTTCGCTCGCGTCACTTGGTGAGGGCGTTCACCACCCGGCCCGCGAGGCCGAGGCCCGTCTCGAAGACCTGCCCGAAGTCCATGTCGCCGCGGCCGGGCCGGCGCGCCGGGGCGTCGTTGCGCGCCACCGCCACGTCGGTCGGGGTCGTGGTGACGGTGCCGTTGCCCGCGCCCCCGAGGGCGAAGGTCTCGCCCCGCGGCTGCACCGCGACGAGGTGCTGCCGGTCGGTGATCCCCTGGCGCTGGTAGCGGGCCTCGACGTAGCGCACCACCTCGCTGAGGTCCACGGCGCCGTCGGGGCCGCGGCGCACGCCGCCCGCCACCGCCTGCCGCATGAAGTACGCGAGCCAGCCGCCCGCGTTCACCTCGGGCGCCGTCTGCGAGTTCTCGTTCGCCCGCGACGAGAAGAGCCCCGCGCGGCCCGAGCGGCCCTGCACCAGCGGCGCGAAGCCCCCCGCCTCGCACGAGTCGAGCACCAGGAGCTGGTGGCCCTGCACCGTGCGCATCAGCCGGCCGAGCTCCGAGCGCGACAGGTCGGGGCCCACCGTGTCGAGCACCTGGGTGTTCCCGTGGCCGTCGTAGAAGAACACCAGGGTGTCGTTCGCCGTCACCCGCGAGGCCATCTGGCGAAAGGCCTGGCGCACGTTGGCGAGCGACGCGTTCGCGTCGGTGAGCACCACCGCGTTGGAGCGCTCCATCCACCCGGCGCGCTCGAAGGCGCGGGCGAGCTGCACCGCGTCGTCGGCGCTCCCGGGCAGGTCGTGGTTCTCGCCGCCGTACTGCGACACGCCCACGAAGATCCCGAAGGTGCGGCCGCCCTGCGCGTTCGGCGCGGGAGCAGGCGCCGGGGTCGGCTCGCTGTCGCTGTCGTCGTCACTGTCGGCCCGGTCGCCCGCGCCGTCGCAGCCCGTGTCGTCGTCGCCCTGCGCCGCGGAGTCGTCGTCCGCGGAGTCGTCCTGGGCGTCGTCCTGCTGCCCGGCCCAGCGGCCGATGGAGGGGAGGTTGCCCAGCGAGGGGAGGCCCTGGCCCTGGCCCTGCCCCTGGCCGAACACCACCTGCGGGATACGCTGCACCAGCGCGGGGATCGCGCCGAAGGGGTTCTGCTGCGCGAAGGCCGGGGCGCTCACCCCGAGGGTGCCGAGCACGGTGGCGAGGGAGAGCGAAGCGAGGCGGGTGCGGTGGGTCATGGTGAACCTCCCAGGGGGTGGGGGGCGGGCGACGCAGAGGGAGTGAGCAGCCGCCATACCGCCGCCATGGCGAGCGGGGGCTCAGCGCCAAGAGGGCTGAATCATTGGGTTCCCTTGGCCTCGTTCACGGTCGTGTACGGTCGTTCGCACCCCCCGCAGAGACGGTCGGGCCGTCAACCCTCGTTGACGCGCACGCGCACCCACATTCTCCGGAGAAGTGGACGCCCCTCGCAGGACGTGCGAGCCCTCAGCCCGACGGAGGCGCCGATGAGCTTCAAGGGCCACGACCGACGGATCCACAAGGTCTTCGTGACGCGCAACACCGAGTACCACGTGCGCGCGGGCACCTGCGTCGGGGTGCGCGACCTGCGCGACGGCGCGTGGAACCACGACCACCCCGCGGTGGGTCGGCGCCTCGCGGGCACCCTGCGCTATGTGGGCAACGGCGGGATCCTCCCGGTGAACGTCGCCCCCGAGCCCGGCGACTCGATCTACTTCCGCCGCGGCGAGCGCGACCTCATCACCTCAAAGCTGGTGAGCGTCGAGCGCCCCAGCCGCGAGGTCGTCGCGGGCTACCCCACCCTCTCGTGACCGTCGCCTCCGCGTAACCGCTTACGCACACACCCGACATCGTTGTCGTCTTTGCGCGCCGCGTCAGCGCGGCAAAATCGCCGCGCGCGCTTGTGACCCACTCCCCCTTGTTCTATACGGAACGCCTCGTCGCTGGCGGGAACCGCGACGAAGCGAAGGAGCCGGAAGATTCTCCGCTCCTCCGCGGTCCCCACTGGCATCGAAGCCACCGCACGACTCCCCCCCACGCGTCGCGGCGCGCGCGACTGGCCGGGGAGGGTCCACCCGAGGTCACCATGCGCACTCCGCGAGAAGTCTCCCTTTCGCTCGAAGACGTCCTCCGCCACGCCCGGCTCATCGTGTCTGAGCTCGACCAGGTGATGCCTGAGTCCAACGACGAGCTCTTCAGCGCGAAGCTCGCGCGGGCCCACGCGCTGGGCCTCGTCGACCAGCTCGAAGAGACCCTCTACGGCCGCTTCTCGTCGGTGCCCGAGCGCAACGACGACGCGCTGACCCTCTCGCACTGACTCTGGGCTTTCCCTCTCGCCCATAGTTGGGCGATGCCTCGGGTGTGGCCCGGCGCTTCACCCTGGCGACCCTCCTCGGCTCCGCGCTCCTGTTCGCGGTGCAGCCCCTTGTCGCGCGCGCCCTGCTCCCCCTCACCGGCGGCGTCCCGGCCCTCTGGAACACCTGCGTCCTCTTCTTTCAGTGCGCCCTGCTCGCGGGCTCCGGCTACGCCCACGCGCTCCCCTCTCGCCTCGGCCAGCGCGCGCAGCCCGCGCTGCACCTCGCGCTCCTCGCGCTCGCGCTGACCACCCTGCCCTTCTCCTTCACGGCCCTGCCGCCTCCGCCCGACGGAGACCCGACGGGATGGGTCCTCCTCGCCCTCACCCTGCGCGTCGCGCCCGCGTTCGTGCTGCTCTCCACGGGCGCGCCGCTCCTGCAGCGCTGGTACGTGACCGCCACGGGGAGCGACCCGTCGCCCCTCATCGCCGCGAGCAACGTCGGCAGCCTCGTCGCGCTCCTCGCGTACCCCCTCGCGGTGGAGCCGCTCCTCGCCCTGCGCGCGCAGGGCAGGGCCTTCACCGCGGGCTTCGCGCTGTACGTGCTCGCGGTGGCGGCGTGCGCGGTGAAGGTGGCTACCCTGGACTGAAGTCCGGGCAGGCCTACGCTCAAGCCCTCGCAGGGCGAGGGCTTCGCGCGGTCTCACCCATCTGGAGTCGATGAAAGCGAAGGCAACGCCAGCGAGAAGCCCGCGCACGCGGGCTTGAGCGTAAGGCCTGCCCCGGACTTCAGTCCGGGGGCAGCGAAGGCCGTCAGCCCCCACCGCCAGCGACGCCGCGCCTGGCTCCGGCACGTCGCGCTCGCGTTCGTGCCGTCGAGCCTGATGCTCGGCGTCACCACGCACCTCTCGACCGACGTCGGCTCGTTCCCGCTGATGTGGGTCGCGCCGCTCGCGATCTACCTCGCCACCTTCATCGCCGTCTTCGCGCGCACGCCGCCCGCGCCGGGGCCGCGCGTCGTCGCGCCCTTCCTGTCGCTGCTCGTGCTGATGTTCCTCTTCACCGCGCCGCAGGTCGCCACGCGACTGCCGCTCGTGATCGGGCACCTCGCCCTCTTCGCGTGGTGCGCGTACCTCCTCCACGGAAGCCTCGCCCGCACCCGCGAAGACTCCGGCTCGGTGACGTCGTTCCAGCTCGCCCTCGCCGTCGGAGGCGCGCTCGGAGGCGCCTTCAACACCCTCGTCGCCCCGCACGTCTTCACCCGCGTCACCGAGTACCCACTCGCGATGGCGCTCGCGGTGCTGCTGCTCCCGCCGCCTCCGCCCCCGCCCGACTCGCGCGAGCGCGAAGAACAACTCCTCCGCTCGGTGGGACTCGACCCCGACGCCGTCCTCGGACCGAAGCGCGCGCCGAAGCGACCGCCGCGCTTCACCATCGTCGACGCGATGGTCCCGCTCGCGGTGGGGATGCTCGCCACCCTCTTGTTCCTCACGCCCATGACGGCGCGGGCTCCGTCACTGGTGCGCTATGGCCTGCCGCTCATCGCGCTGGTGCTGCTCTCCATCGGACAACGGATACGGCTCGCGCTCGGTCTCGTCGCGATCCTCGCGGCGGCGAAGGCCGACCCGAGCGTGGTCTACGCCGACCGCACCTTCTTCGGGGTGCTCCGGGTCGAAGACGTCCACGGCGTGCGGCGCTTCATGCACGGCACCACCCTTCACGGGTTGGAACTCCTCTCCAACAAAGACCACGGCATCCCGCTGGCCTACTACGCGAGCACGGGGCCCATCGGCAGAGCGATGACCGCGCTGACGCCCTCGCTCCAGGGGCGCAGCGTGGGCGTGGTCGGCCTCGGCGTCGGGATGCTCATCGCCTACGCCCAGCCCTCCCAGCGCTGGACCTTCTACGAGCTCGACCCCGCCGTGGAGCACGTCGCGCGGCGCTACTTCACATGGCTCCGCGACGCGCGCGCCCCGTGGAGCGTCGTCACCGGAGACGCGCGGCGAACGCTGGCGAGAGACGCGACGGCGCGGCACGGGCTGCTGGTGCTCGACGCGTTCAGCAGTGACTCCATCCCGGTGCATCTGTTGACGCGAGAGGCGCTGGATCTCTACCGACAACGGATCGACGAGCATGGGGTGATCGCGTTCCACGTGACGAACCGGCACGTCGCGCTCGACGGGGTGATCGCGGCGCTGGCCCGCGACGCGGGGATGGTCGCGGTGCGCGGTCGCGGGCGCACGCTGGGGCCCGACGGGCTGGTCACGACGACCTGGGTGCTCCTCGCGCGCCGCGGAGAGGACCTCGGCCCGCTGTGGGGCGACCCCCGGTGGAGGCGCGTGGACCAGCGCGAGACGCGGCGCGCGTGGACCGACGACCGGAGCGACCTGATCGGGGTGATGCGGTGGCGGTGAAGGGGCTGCGGGCGTCGAGGTCCGACAGTGCGGGCCACCGTCGCTCCCTGGCGCGTCGAGCCCCGGCGGTGCCTCGCACGGTCGCACCTCGACGCCGTCGAGCCCCGGCGGTGCGGGCCACCGTCGCTCCCTGGCGCGTCGAGCCCCGACGGTGCGCGCCACGGTCGCACCTCGACGGCGCAGAGGACCGTCGGTGCGCCCCACCGTCGCACCTCGACGCCTCGGAAGTCATGGTTTTCCCTGATTGCTCTGTCGCCGCGGCGCCGTGAAGGTCGACCGTGGCGTGGCCGTCGCACCTTCCCGGTGCCCGGACGCGCCCTTCACGAAAGGGGAACCCGATGGCGCAGGTCCGCACGCTCCAGCTCAGCGAATCGCTCGACTCCTTGTGGGAAGAGCTCGTCTACACCGAGGCCCGGCTCCTCGGAGACCCGCTCACCAAGGACCTCGCCCCCGCCTACGGCGCCCTCCTCGAGCGCCTGGAGTCGGTGCGCGGCGGGCAGCGCAAGTCGTGGCGCGACGAGATCAGCGCGCAGGCCGCCGTCGACGCGGCGAACACCGCCCTCGACGCCGAGACCGTGAACTTCAGCCTGCGCCTCGTCTCAGCGCTGAACGGAGACCGACAGAGCCCGCGGTGGAGGCGGTATTTCCCCGACGGGGTGTACGCGGTGACGAAGCTCGCGCTCGGCAAGCAGGTGGAGCGCGTGCGCGCGTGGCCCGCGTCGCTCGCGGGGGAGCCGGAGGCGGAGCTCAAGGGCTTCGCGCCGCGCTTCGAGCAGTTGCTCGCCGACGGAGACGCGGCCTTGCGCGCGCGGGTGGAGTCCGCGGCGCGGAGGGCCGACCAGCGGGTGCGCGAGGTCGCGACGCTGGTCGACGACGCCAACGCGGCGCGGCTCACGACGATGGGGCGGCTGCTGCAACGCGGCGTGAAGAACGCGCTCCCGAAGGACTGGGCCGAGGGCTTCTTCCGCCGCACGAGCCGCAGGGTGAAGGCCGCCGAGGAGCCCGAGCCCGAGGGCGGCGCCGCGGAGGGTTGAGCGCGGGAGAGCGCGGAGGAGGACGCGGGGCGACGGAGACGCGGCCCTCTCGGTTCGACCCTCGCGCCTGCACGAGGGCGAGGGTCGTACCGAACCGGCCGCGCGGCCGACGCCGCGCGTCCTCTTGTCGTGAGGCCCCTACGGGCGACGACGCTTGTACGAGCGAGGACGCGGCGCGGCGGCGACGCGGCCCTCTCGGTTCGACCCTCGCGTTTGCACGAGGGCGAGGGTCGTACCGCGCCGAACTCCGGTCCGACGCCGCGCGTCCTCTTGTCTCCCTGTCTTCGCCGCCCTACCGCGTCGGCAGCCCGAAGCCGTAGCGCACCCGGAACGTGCGCTCGCTGAACGGCGCCACCCGCGCCGCGCGCACCGCCGCCACGATGCACGTCGCCACGGGCGTGTTCGCGAAGGGAGGGTCGACCCCCGCGGCCACCACGCTCCCGTCGCTCACGAACACCACCGTCACCGCCGCGCGACCGCCGCTGCCGTCTCCGCACGCGCGCACCTGCGGCGTCACCTCGCGCATCGCCGCCGTCACCGCCTCGCGGCTCGGACGCGCCGGTCGATCCCCCGCCGCGGGCGTCGGCGTCGGCGTCGGCGTCGGCGTCGGCGTCGGCGTCGGCGTCGGCGTCGGCTCGGGCGTCGGCTCACGTTCCCGCTCGCGCGAGGCGCGGCGCCGTCGCGACCGCGGCGTGTCGTCGTCGTCGTCGCTCGCGCTCCCCGCGTCGACGCTCGCCGCGGCCACCACCGGGCTCCCCGCGTCGACCGTCTCGGGCTGCGCCACTGCGGGGCTCCCCGCGTCGACCGCTTCGGGCTGCGCCACCGTGGGGTTCCCCGCGTCGGTCGCCTCGTGCACCACCGCGGGCGCGCCCGCGTCGACCTCGACGCGCGGCGGAGGCGTCACCGCGGGCGTCACCGCGGGCGTCGGTCGGTCACGCGTGAGCACGTAGCCCGTCGCGCCGAGCGCCGCCGCGGCCACGGTGAGCATCACCGCCCCGGGCGCGCGCGAGGTGCGCGTGGGCGTCGCCACCGCGGGGTGGAGGGTCGACGGAGACGACGCGGTCGCGAGCGAGGGCGCGACCGGCACCGCGGGAGGGAACGACGCCGTGGGAGGGACCGGCACCGCGGGGAAGGCGTGCGCGGTGGGGGCGTGGGCGACGGCGCCGAGCTCCGCGGCCCAGGCGTGCTGCACGGCGGGCGAGGCGAAGGGGAGGATCGCCGCGCCGAAGTCGCGCACCGTGGCGAAGCGCTCGGCGGGGTCGCGGCGCAGCGCGCGGAGGATCGCGGACTGGAGCCCCTCGGGGATGTCGGGCCGCGCGTCGCGCGGGCGCATCGGGTCGAGGGCGGTGATGGCGGTGAGGATCCCGAGGAGCGAGTCGGCGTGGAAGGGCTTCGCCCCCACGAGGCACTCGTAGAGGATCACCCCGAGGGACCACTGGTCGCTGCGACCATCGACGCCCTTCGACTCGCGCGCCTGCTCGGGGGACATGTAGTGCGGCGTCCCGAGGAGCGCGCTGGTGGCGGTGAGCGAGTGCTGGGCGTCGTCGCGCACCTTGGCGATGCCGAAGTCGAGGAGCTTCGGTGTGACCGCGCCGGAGCGGGTGCGGGTGAGGTAGAGGTTGTCGGGCTTGAGGTCGCGGTGGACGATCCCGGCGTGGTGCACGGCCTCGACGGCGGAGCACACGGGCACGACGAGGTCGACGGCTTCGGTGACGGCGAGGCGCTTCTCGCGCTTGAGCTTCGCGGCGAGGCTCTCTCCGTCGAGGTACTCCATCGCGAGGAAGGGCCGCCCGTTGATCTCGCCGACGTCGGTCACGTCGACGATGTGCGGGTGCTCGACCCGCGCCGCGGACCGCGCCTCGCGGAGGAAGCGCTCGTTGATCTCGGTCTGCTTGGGCAGGCCCTTGTGCAGCACCTTGATCGCGACGCGCTTTCCGAGGGGCTGGCGCAGGGCCTCGTACACGGCCCCGAAGGCGCCGGCGCCGAGCGTGCGGACGATGGTGTACGCGCCGAACTCGCTCCCCGGCGGGAGTGCGTCGTCGTCAGTGGCCATGCGTCCGCGGGAGGGTATCACCGCGAGGGCGCGTCACGTCGCGGGACGAGAGGTACGACGCGCGGGTGAGCGTCGGGCGCGGACGTCTCCCCGCCCCCGACGCAGTGTGCGGGGGCCGCGAAGCGCGGAGGCCGTGACGGATCACACGTTGCGTAGGACGGTCGCGCCGCGGGCTGCGTCGGTCTCCGGCGCGAGCGCTCCCCCTTCGAGCCAACCGGGACGCGCTCCTGTCATATCGGCGATGTCGGCGAGCATCGCCCTCGCGAAGCGAGCGTAGTCGGGCACCGCGACGACCTGCTCCCACCCGAGGGTCGACAGGGCCGCGACCCCGCCACGGGTCTCCTGGTAGCGCGTACGCTCCTCCCCGACGGGCGTGGCGAGGTATTGCAGGTACGCCTTCGGATGCAGCGCTCGATCGGCCGGGGGTCTCTTCCGCCAGTCGGTGGCCCCCGCCACCACGGGCGCCGAGACGTAGTCGGGGTCATCGACCGTGAAGCGCTCGCAGTCCTGCCGGGCCGCGTCGAAGCGCGATGGCAGCGCGCGTCCCGCGCGATCGAGGGCCTCTGGCTCGGCGAAGAACAGCGCCTCGACCATCGGGCTCATGAGGTGGAACGAACACTGGGTCCGCGCCGCGCGCTCGACCTTCGACGCGGTCGCGCTCGACCAATTCCCGCGCTCGGCCTGCGTGGTGAGCCTCCGCGGCACGGCGCGCCGCACGTGCTCTACGACCCGCTCGACGCGGTCGGCGTTGCAGAGCTCGACGTCATCGACGAGCACGGCGAAATCCGCGGGCCGCTGATGCCGCCCGGGGTACACCGCGAGGATGAGCTGATCGACGAGCTTCGCGAGCGAGCTCTCGATCACCGCGCCGCGCTTCGACGTCCACTCCAGCACGGGCTCGTCGTCGTCGAGCCGCGCCGTCGTGAACCCATCGAGCGGCGCGCTCAAGGTCTGCTGAACAAAGTCCGCGTCGGGGAAGGCCCGCTGCAGGCCGCGATGGAGCGCCTTGTGTTCGACCTGACCGGTGACGACCAGGGCCACCACGGGGCGGCTCACGCGGCCTCGTTCGGCGGCGCGCCGTACTCCTCCGCGGCGTACGCGTCGCCCACCGCGAAATGCTGGAGCCACTCGCGGTTGGGGTGATCCGACAGCCGCACCGGCTGCGTCGCGGCGTCGGGCTCCATGATGAACACGGCGTCGCGATCGTGGAGGGCGTTGAGCACCACGGGGGAGTGCGTCGCGAGCACGACCATCGCGTCGCGATCGAGCGCGCGCTCCGTCACCGCGCCGATGAGCGAACGGATGGCGTGCGGGTGCAGCGCGGTCTCGACCTCGTCGATGGCGACCAGGCGACCCTCCGTCGCGGAGGCTACCGCTGCGAGGCTCAATAGCGCCGAGTACCAACCGTCAGAGAAGACGTGCGCAGGGATCGGGCGAGAGCGCCCTGGGACGTGCACGCTCGCGACCACAGACTGCGCGGCGACCTCGAAATCCAGGTCGTCGAAGAGACCGGGGAAGCTCGCGCGCATCGCGTCGCGCACGAAGGCCCAACGCTCGGCGGTCGCACGACGGTCGCGCCAGTTGCGCAGCACGCTCCACACGTTGGCGCCGGTCACGCTGAGCACCGTCGCGCTGTCGATCATCGACCCCCCGCGTCGCAACGAGGCGATGTCGTATCGCCCTGCGCGATAGACCTCCGTCGGCAAGGCTCTCGCGCCCGCTTCGTTCTTGAACAGGTCGATCATCTCGGCGCCGTCGATCGACTTCCCCGAGAGGCGTTCGAGCGCTGACTTTCCGGTCTGATAGGCGTGGGGTTGCCCCGCGAGCTCCCCGTTACGTTCGAACATGCGCCGCTCGAGTTGAGGTCGCCCGTCGACCACAAGACGCTCGCCGAAGTCCCCGTCGATCCCGCCGACCCCCGCGGCGATCTCCAGCTCCCACAGCGTCGCGCCGCGTTCGACCGCGAACGTCACCGGGTCTGCGTCGCCCGCGTCGAGGTGCTTGAACAGCACCGGCCCGCCCGTCGCGAGCACCGCCGAGCCGATGTCTCGGAAGACTACGGTCCCGAGGAACTCGAACACCGACAGGAGCGTCGACTTCCCCGCCCCGTTCGGCCCGACGAGCGCTGACACCCCCGCAGGGATCTCCCAGCGGACCTCGCGCAGCCCCCGGAAGTTCTTCACCGTCAGCGAGACGCCCTGCATCGCAGCCGAGCGTTACCGGGCGCGCGCCGCTCCGACAAGCCCCCGACGCTTCAGAACCCGTACGAGATCGCGCCCGCGGGCACGAGCGCGAAGCCCAGCGCGCTGCCCGAGTACCCGCCGCCCGAGCCCGTCGACCACGCGAGCTGCGCCTCGAGCTCCACCGCGACGGCGACGTGCCCGAAGCCCACGCGCATCCCGACGCTCAGCCCCGACTCGACCCGGTGCGCGCCCACGTCGAAGGCGCTCGCGCTCACTGCGGGCTGCGTCACCCGCGAGTCGCTGTAGAGGTATCCCGTGCGCACGCCCAGCCAGAGGTCGTAGATGTCCCGCCGCGCGATGCCCGCTTGCAGCGTGACCTCTCCGCCGTAGAGCCGCGACTCGTCGATCGACAGCGACGACGCGATGGACTGGTGCGCGCCCGAGATGAACGCGAGCCGCGCGTTGAGCCCGCCCACCAGGCGAAAGTCCGCGTCGCGGAGCAGCACCCGCCGCGCGCCGATGCGGACCACCGGGCCGATGAGCGCGAGCGACCCTTCGCTGTCGTGGCCGAGGCCCCCGCGGGCCGAGACGTAGGGCGCCACGCCGGGGGGAGAGACACCGTACGCGACGGCCGCGCGCACCTGGTCTTCAGGCGTCGACGCCGAGGCGCGGGCGCTGTCGAGGGCCCCGCTGACGACGGGGGCGGTGTAGAGCGTGCCGGCCGAGAGCTCGACGCGCGCGGCGGGGAGCACGCGCGTCGGCACGAGCATGGGAGAGCCCGTGGCGCAGCCCACGGCCGCCGCGCCGCACAGGGCGACGGCCGCGAGCGACCGCACGCGGGGCCGAGCCTCCACCGCGCGCCGCGCTACTTGCGGAAGCGCGAGGGGAAGTTGTTGGCCGAGGCCTTGGTCTTGAGCTGCGCGTCGTCGGGGTGCAGGCGCAGCGCGCGCTCGAGGAGCGCCGCCTCGGGCTCGGGGTGGTTCGGGTCGGGGAGGCAGCACTCGACGGGGCACACGGCCTGACACGCCTCGTGGTCGTAGAAGCCCACGCACTCGGTGCAGAGCTCCGGGTCGATCACGTAGATCTCGTCGCCCTCGCTGATCGCGTCGTTCGGGCACTCGGGCTCGCAGGCGCCGCAGTTGATGCAGTCCGTCGTGATGTAGGTCGCCATTGGGAGGTCTTTGCTCTCGCGCGCTTTGGTGTCTCGTGCGAACGGGGGCGGCGCGTCGCCGCGCGTGATCTAGTAGAAGCGCCCCGCCACCGTCAACCCACCGCTCAGCGGGTCAGTTCGCGACCCGCAGCGACACCTTGCGGCGCGCGGGGCGCGGGGTCGGCGGGGGGGCGTCGTCGTCCCAGAGCACCTCGCCCACGAGGTCGTAGTCGGCGCTCTGCGTGATGGTCACGGTCACCATCGTCCCGGGCTCGGCGGGGCCGCCCGAGAGGTACACGACGCCGTCGATGTCGGGCGCCTGCCCCGCGTGGCGCCCCTGGAGCACGAACTCGTGCTCCTCGCTGCCGCCCTCCACCAGCACGTCGACCCGCTGGCCGATCATGGCCTTGTTGCGCTTGCGCGCGATGGGCCGCTGGGCCGCCATGAGCTTGCGGTGCCGCGCCGCGGAGTCCTTCTTCGCGACCTTCTCGCCCTGGGTCTCGCTCCCGGTGCCCTCTTCGTCCGAGTAGCGGAAGACCCCCACGCGGTCGAACTGCGCCCACTTCACGAAGTCGACGAGCTCGTTGAAGTCGGCCTCGGTCTCGCCCGGGTGCCCCACGATGAAGGCCGTGCGAAAGGTCACGTCGGGGATCTTCCCCCGCACGGTCTCGACCACCCGACGGAGCCGCGCGCCGCCGTGGCCGCGCTTCATCCGCCGCAGCATCGCGTCGCTCGCGTGCTGCAAGGGCATATCGACGTACTTCACCACCTTGGGGTGCCCCGCGATGATCTCGACGAGCTCATCCGTGAGCGTCTCGGGGTAGAGGTAGTGCAGCCGCAGCCACTTGAGCCCAGGGATGTCCCCGAGACGTCGCGCGAGCGCGGCGAGGGTGGGCTTGCCGTCGAGGTCGCGGCCGTAGGCGATGGTATCTTGCGACACGAGGTTGAGCTCCAGCGCGCCCTGCGACACGAGCCGCTCGGCCTCGGCCACCACGTCGTCGATGGGTCGGCTGCGCTGCTTGCCGCGGATCGCGGGGATCGCGCAGAAGGAGCAGGTGCGGTTGCAGCCCTCGGCGATCTTCAGGTACGCGCTGTGTCTCCCCTGCGAGAGCACGCGGGGGTCGCTCGCGCGGAGGGTGTAGTCCGCGGGGTTGCCCACGAGCATCCGCTCGGCACCGCCGTGGAGGACATCACCGAGCTTGAGCATGTCGCTCGACCCGAGGAAGTGATCGACCTCGGGCATCTCTTCGGCGAGGGCGTCGGGGTAGCGCTGCGAGAGGCACCCCGCGACGACGAGCTTCTCGCAGTTGCCCTCTTCCTTCATGCGGCCCATGGCGAGGATCGTGTCGATGCTCTCCTCCTTGGCGGGGCCGATGAAGCCGCAGGTGTTCACGACGATGTACTCGGCCTCGGCGGGGTCGGCCGTGAGCGCGCAGCCCGCCGCGTCGGCCACGCCGAGCATCACCTCGGTGTCGACGCGGTTCTTGGGACAGCCCAGCGAGATGAAATGGATGCGCTTCGGCGCCATAGAGGGGGCGTTGTCTACGCGCTCACCGCGGTGACGTCCAGCGGGGCCCCCGCGCGACGGATCGCGTGTACAACCGCGAGCGCATGGCGGCGGTGCGGCTCATCCACTGGAACGCGACGGAGGCCAAGGCGCGGATCAAGCAGCTCCGCGCGGCGGGGCACGCGGTGACCTACACCGCCGTCGACGGCGGCGGGCAGACGAGGGGCCTCGCCGACGACCCGCCCGAGCTCGTGCTTATCGACCTCACGCGCATGCCCTCGCACGGGCGCTCGGTGGGCGTGATGCTGCGGCAGAAGAAGTCGACGCGCAGGCTCCCGCTGCTCTTCGTGGGAGGCGCCGACGAGAAGGTCGCCCGCGTGCGAGAGACCCTCCCCGACGCGGCCTACTGCGGCTGGGACGAGGTCGCGAGCGCCATCCCCGCGGCCATCGCGAGCGCGCCGCGGCAGCCCAAGGTGCCCAAGGGCCTCGGCGGCGCGATGACCGACACGCCCCTGTGGAAGAAGCTCGGCTTCACCGACGGGTCGCGCGCGGTCACGCACGGCGCGCCCATGGGCTTCGTCGACCTGTTGGGTGATCTCCCGAAGGGCGCCGCGGTGGTCGAGCGCGGAGAGGGAGACCTGCACCTCTGGTTTGTGCGCGCGGGCGAAGACCTCGAGGCCGACGTGCTGCGCATGGCCGAGCTCGCTGGCACCTCTCCCCTGTGGATCGCGTGGCCGAAGAAATCCTCGGGCGTCGAGAGCGACCTCAACGCGGCGCTGGTGATCGGCGCCGGCCGCGCCGCGGGCCGGGTGGATTGCAAGCTCTGCGCGATCGACGCGACGTGGTCCGCCGTGCAGTTTCGACCGTCGAAGCAGGGCGAGGTCGACGACGTCGACGAGCTCGACCTCGACGCGCTGCGGCGCTGAACCACCGCTCAGCGCACCGCGACACCCGCGTCGCGGTTGACTTCTCTCCCATTTCACCTTGGATAGAGCCGCCGTGATGCACCGCGCCCGACGTGACCCGACGCGCCGTTGGGGCGCCGTCGTGGTGGTCCTCTCCCTCTGCGCCTGTACCGAGAACGACCCCGCGACGACGCCCGACGCCGCCACGAGCGACGTGCCCGTCACCGACGTGGTCGACGCCAGCGCGCCCCTCGACGCGACCGACGACGCCCCCGCCGTCGACGCGCCGCCCGTCGCTGAAGACGTCCCGCCGCCCGTCGATGTCCCCTCGGGCACCGACCCGCTGACGTTCCCGGTCGATCAGCCCGGGCCCTTCCGCGTGGGCTACCACCAGTGGCGCACGACCTACACCCCGCGGGGCTCCACCACGCCGCGCACCATCCAGCTCCACGCCTGGTACCCCACCCTCGTCGCGCGAGGGAACCACCCCCGCTACGGCCTCGTCTTCCTCGACAACGACTCGTACACCGACGCCCCCGCCGCGGCCCCGCTCCGCGCGCAGGGATACCCCGTCCACGTCTACTCCCACGGCCACCAGGGCTTCGGGCCCACCAGCCATTTCCTCATGCGCTGGTTCGCCTCGCACGGCTGGGTCTGCGTCGCGCCCGACCACCTCGGCAACACCCTCGTCGACACGCCCAACCCCCTGCCCGCGGCGATGTTCCACCTCCGCTCGCAAGACGTCGCCGCCGCCCTCGACGCCGTCTCCGCCACGGGAGACTCCACCGCCTTCCTCAACGGCCGCGCCGATGTCTCCCGCGTGATCCTCTCGGGCCACTCCGCGGGCACGCACACCACCTGGGCCTCGGCCGGAGCGACCTTCGACGCCGCCGCCGTCGAGACCCGCTGCGGGATCAACCCCTGCGTCTCGGGCGACCGCGAGGTCTTCGCCGCGGGGGTGCGCGACCCGCGCGTGGTCGCGACGATCCCCCTCGCGGGCTCCATCCGCCGCGAGTGGTTCGGCCCCACGGGCCACAGCACCGTGGCCGTGCCCGTCTTCTCGATGACCGGCACCGACGACAACGTCGGCGCCGACGTGCAGTTCG
>JAWKRC010000049.1:0-54149 GCA_041389825.1 Polyangiales bacterium
GACGACGCCGCGGTGAAGACCGCGACGGAGAAGCTCGAGGCCGAGATGCACCGCGTGGCGAGCCAGCTCTACCAGGCGACGGGCGAGGGGGGCGAGCAGGGCGGGCCGCAGGGCCAGCCGGGCGCGTCGACCTCGACGAGCGGCAACGACGAGGGCGTGATCGACGCCGAGTTCGAAGAGAACAAGTGACCGCAGCGCGCTGAGCGCGCGGTGACCGACGAGGGCGACGCGGACCTGGAGAGGGACCGCGCCGCCCTTCGCCGTTGTGGGGGGCGAGCGACCGGCGCCGCCGCTCGTGTACGCTCGCGCTCCGATGAGGGGACGTTCGCCACGCGCGCTCTGGCTCGGCCTCGTGGCGCTCGGGTGCGTTCGGCCGTGGGCGCTCGACCCGACGGTGCAGGCGCGCGTCGCGCCGGTGGGCCTTCGCGCGCTCCCCGGCAACGCCGTGCAGATCGCCGACTGGGTGCTCACCGGGTGGACGCCGCCCGTGCTCACCCGTCGCCCGCCCTCGGACGGGGTGAGCGCCATCGAGGTGCGCTCGACGCTCTCGATGCGCGACCCGCGCGGGGGCGCGTGGTCGGGCGACTGCCTCTTCGCGGGGCGCTCGGGCAGCGTCGCGACCCGCTCGCAGTCGTCGATGACCTGCGACTTCGACGGCCCCGACGGCCGCCAACGCCTCCTGCTCTACGGCTACGGCGAGCCGGATTTCTTCGCCCTCTCGCGCGTCACCGGCAACGCCCGCGGCCCCTCCGCCCGCTGGAGCGCCCTCCCTCCGCCGGAGCCGGGCGAGCCAGCGGAGCGCGCGCACGACCGCGTGGAGCTCGACGGCACGCCCCGCGCGCTGAACGTGTACCGCTCGCGCGAGGTGGCCCGCTACTCGACGGGCGCGTGGCGCTCGGCGTGCTGCGCGACGCTCGACGCGGTGGCCGCGATCACGACGCGGAACCCCGAGGCGGTCTGGGTGGTGCCGGAGCTGGAGTGGTCGCTGCGGGTGATGGTGATGCTGACCGCGGGCGCGCTGGTGAGCGTGCGCGACGTGGTCGCGGCGCCCGTCGTGGAGTGACAAGGGTGCGCGTGAGGGTGAGGTCGATCGGAGCGCTCGCACGAAGAGGTCGCGGCGGGGCGGTCGAAGGGTCTTCGCGGACGCCATGCGGTGCGGGCGTGGGGGTGTCGGAGGCTCATTCGGGGCAGCGCGAGTGCCCGATCGCGGGTCCGTGGACCCGTGGTGGGGCACCCGGAAGCACACGGCGAAGGGCCGTCCGACGACGGCCACGCACGAGGGTGCGCGCAGCGAGGCGCGCGGACCCAAGCGGAGGCAGCGGGAGTGCCCCATCAGGGGTGCGCGCACCCCCGCGGAGCACTCAGCGTGCGGTGGCGGGAGCGTGAGGGAGCTGGTAGCGGTGAGGGAGAGTCGGCCGCGGTCGCGCTGGTGCACCACGAGACAGGTCTCAAAGCTCCCGCGTGGCGACCGGAGTTCGTCGCGTTCGCGCCTTCACTCCGGGCAAAAGCGTGGTCGCCCCGCTCGGGGCTCCAAGACCTCGCCCACGTCACTTCGCGCAGCAGCCCTCGCTCCGAGCCCCGTCAGGGGCGTCCGCGCTCTCGCCCGGGGTGAACACGTCGGCAGCCGCGGAGCCCCGGTACGACGCTGTCAGAAACCCATGTGAGCAGAACGACGTCCGAGGGCGCGCCCCGAGTTGAAGGGTGCAGGGCCAAGGGGCTCCACCTGCCGTGCGCCAGGCACCGCACGGCACGCGGCTCGCGGAGTGGGCGTGGTACTCGTCAGTGATGCGCGCGTGGTTCGTCTCGGCGCTCGCGGTGGTCGTGGTGGGCTGCGTCGGCGCCAGCGTTGCGCTCTACCTGGCCATGTTGGGGCAGACGGCGGCGGAGCTCGCTCAACCGGTGTAGCGCGAACCCGCTGGTGAGGGTGCGCTGGTGGCTCTGGTTCGGCGCGGTCGTGGCGACGATGATCCCTCCGATGGGGCAGATCCTCGCGCGAGGGCCCCGCGTGTATGTCACCTCAGAGCTCGAATGATCGCGGCGCGGCGCGCGAGGGGCTGTCCGTCCCGCTGGAGGGCGTCGTCGGACCCTTCGGTCGCACCGAAGAGCGCGCGGCGCTCACGGGAAGATCACCAGGCGCAGACCGAGCCCGATCGACCCGTGGAACGCGCCTCCCTTCAGGTCGATCGGCGTCGTCGTGCTGCTGAGCGCGCGCTCGTTCTCCAGCGTGAGCGGGTCGTCGTCGACGTAGCTCTCCGCGCTCGCGCTGAGCGCGCGGCCGAGGCCGAGCTCGAGGTACGCGCCCAGCCCGAAGCCCTGCGTGATCCGCCAGTCGATGCCCGAGCGCGCGGCCATGTAGATCCCTCCCCAGGTGAGCGAGAGGTTCGCGTCGCCCCTGTCGCCGTAGAACCCGAGGAGCTCGTAGCCGAAGCGGAGCCCGATCCACGGCGCCCACGACTCCGTGCGACGGAGGTAGTAGCTCCCGTCGACGCCGAAGAAGATGCGGATCGACCCGCTCGCGTCGAAGCCCGCCGCGCGGATGCTCTCGTGGATCGGTCCGCTCCCGCCCGCGCCGCCGATCGCGAAGATCAGGTCGCCGACGACGCGCCCGACGCGGAGCCCCGCGCCGAGCTCGAAGGACGTGACGACGCCGGCGTTCTCCGAGAAGCCCGTGCCGTTCGCTCCGTCGAGGTCGCCGAAGGGCAGCGCGAAGCTCAGGCCGATGGGCACGTGGACCATCGCGAAGAACCGGTCGACGTCGCCGTTGGGCTGCACCATCGACGGCGGTTGGAGCGCGTACGTCTGCGCATGGGCAGCGGTGCTGAACAGCGCGAGCGTCGAGGCGGCGAGGAGAGCGACGTGGGATCTCATGCGCGAGCCGCGGGGCAACCGCCGTTCCACGCGAGCGCGCGCGGGTTCGTCTCCGTACGCGGGGGGCGCCCGTTGCGCGCGCGCCACACGCGCTGTTGCGCGGGCGCATCGACGCGCTGACCACACCGCGCGACGTCACGCGGCCGCGACGGCGGCACCGGGGTTGCTGTCCGCTCCGCCTCTCATGAGGACGTTCCACCGTGTAGTCGTCGTGTGTCTGCTGGTTGGCTGCGGCGACGCGGCCCCGAGCGGGTCGAACACCCCCACGCCGCAATCGACGAACGTGTGCGGATACGAGGCGCGGACCAGTTGCCGAGGCTCCGAAGGGGACTGGACCTTTCAGTGCGCCGCCGTCCCTGGAGGATCTCTCCGTTGCCGCGATGTCAACCTGGGGACCTCGCGCTCGAACGGCTGCACCACCGAGCACCGCAACGCCGTCGACGCGCCCGACTGCTCGACCGCCTACGATCGGATCTTCGCGCCCGCGGACCCGTGCGCGCCGCAGCCCGACTGCGCGAGCTGCACGGCGCAGCCGTCGTGCGGCTGGTGCGACGGCCGCTGCTACCAGGGCACCGCGTCGGGACCCAGCGAGACCACCTGCGCTTCAGGGACGACGTGGGCGTGGCTCTCTTCGCAGTGCCGTTGACCTCCTTGGCGCGACCTCGCGACGCCGCGCCGCCGTTGGCCTGACGCTCGCGGAGCGTCGATCGACCTTTCAGCACAGGGGAGTCCTTCAATGATGTCTCGCACTCAGTTCTGCGTGATGTGCGCGGTGCTCGTGGCCGCGAACGGCGGATGCCTGGGCGCCTCCCGCGGGGGCTACCTCGGCGCGGGTGAACCCTCCGACGCGGCGGTCACCGACGACGCGGCGGTCGCCGACGCGACGGGCGTTCCGCCCCGGACCACGGCTGCGATCCCGGGGTTCGACCTCGCGCCGAACGTCGGTGACTTCTGGGAGTACGAGATCCAGTCGGGGCGGCCGTACGCCCTCGTCCGGTCGGTGCTCAGGCTCGAGCTCGCGCGCGCGACGACGGTGACCGTCGACGGGCGACCGCAGCGCGTCTTCGACGCCGCGTGGCGCGTGATCGACGGGGATGAGACCGATCAACGCAGCCCGCTGCAGCTCGCGTTCGCGAGTCACCGCATCCTGCTCCGCTCACCCGACATCTCCCCCCCGTCCGAGGCCGGTCGGATCGCGGGGTGGCCTGAGGGGTGGGTGGTCGTGTTCGACGCGTGGAGCGGGGTGTGGCCGGCCGGAGAAGCGCTGTTCGGCGGGTACCCCGCGGGTGTCCCGCTGACCGCCGAGGCCGCGCAGTGGCAAGGGCGCGACGTGTGGCGGGCGGCGGCCATCGGCGGCGCGCAGTGCCAGTACGTCCCTGGCTACGGGCAGCTCTGCGGAGACGACGACCCGAACCGGGTGTTCAACACCAGCGATCTGTACGCGCCGGGGATCGGCGTGGTGGCGCATCGCTACGTCGGCTGCTCGAGCAACGGGTGCTACGAGGAGGAGGTGAACCTCCTCGCGTGGTGCGTCGGCGCGAACGCCTCGGGGGGATCCGCCTGCACCGACGCTGGGGCTCCTCCGACGAGCGAGGACAACGACGCCGCGTGCAGCGACGGGCGCGACAACGACGGCGACGGCTACATCGACTGCATGGATTTCAATTGCTCGCGCAACCCCGCGGTCACCGTCTGCCGCGAGTGAGAGCGGTGCCCCGTCCACGCAGCGGTCGGGGCGCCACGCGCGGGGCCCGCCCACGTCACGGCGACCGCGGCCATCACCCCTCTCGCGAGGAGCGACAGCCGCCGTCGTCTCGCGCTCAGTCGAGCGCGGGGCGGCGCACGACGATCTGGTAGGTGGTCGTGGCGAGGCCGAGCTCGTCGCAGGCGATGAACGCGTCGGCGTCGCGGGTGAAGCGCTCGAAGAGCAGCGAGAAGTGCGGCGGGAACAAGCGGATCGCCACGAGGCGGTCGACGGCCTCCTTCGCCATGCGGAAATACCGGTCCTCGGCCTTGATGAGGTCGGCCTGGTGGCCGTTCTCGCTCGGGTCGCCCTGGAGCACGAGCTCGAAGCCTACTGCGGTCATGGCCTCGATGACCTGCTCCGGCGTGGGCGCGTCGACGCCGCCAATGAGGAAGCGGGCCTTGTTCATCAGCTCGACGTGGCGAGGGTTCTCGGGGTCGTACCCGGGGAGCGTGACCCAGTCGAGGTACGAGAAGCGCGCGCCGGGGCGCAGCACGCGGAAGACCTCGGCGAAGACCTTGCGAAGGTCGCGCGCGTAGGTGAAGGCCTGCACCTGGTACGCGGCGTCGAAGGCCTCGTCGCCGAAGGGCAGCGGGTCGTTGAAGCTGCCGCGGAGGAACTCCGCCCGGCCCGAGAGCCCGCTCATCTCCGCGAACTGCCGCGCGCTGTCGACCTGCGTCGGGTCGATGTTGAGCCCGGTGACGCGCGCGCCGGTGTGCGTCGCGACGTGCGCCGCGATGCGACCGCGGCCGCAGCCGATGTCGAGCACGCGGTGGCCCGCGGCGAGGTTGAGGTCGCGGCACATCTTCCGCTCGAAGAGCACCTGGTTGCCCAGCACGCCCGCGCGCCGGTCGATCAGCGGCGGGATGTACATCTTCTCGACGTTCCCCAGCGCGCAGAGGTGGTTGAGCACGCGGTAGTAGTCGACGATGTGCGCCTCGCGCTTGCCGTTGTCCTTCGACCAGTCGCCGTCGAAGCGCACGTAGGAGTTCATGAACGCGTCGATGTCCCGCTGCGGGAGCGTGTAGAGAGAGCGCAGCGCGCGGGCCATCGTCCGGGCGCGGTGCGCGCCGATCTTGAGGGGGCTCAGGTCCGTGGCCGCGACCATGGGGCGAGCCGTCTGACGCTGTCTCTCGAAGCGCTCCGAAGGCCCCCCAAGGAAATGTTGGGGTGATCCGCTCCTGCCGACCGCGGGGCAGCGTTGCCGCTTCGGGAGGGTGATGGCTGTGGGCGTCTGCCCCGCGCGCCTCCGTCACCGGCTCACCTCGGGGCACGCCGTCGGCGACGGTCGGAGCTCGTCGCGTTCGCGACTTCGCTCCGTGCAAGCGCGTGGTCGCCGTTCGGGGCTCCAAGACCTCGCTCACGTCACTTCGCGCAGCAGCCCTCGCTCCGAGCCCGTCAGGAGCGTCCGCGCTCTCGCCCGGGGTGAACGCGTCGGCAGCCGCGGAGCCCCGGTACGACGCTGTCAGAAGCCCTTGTGAGCAGAACGACGTCCGAGGGTGCGTCCCGAGGTGAACGGTGCAGGGCCAAGGGCTCCACCTGCCGTGCGCCGGGCACCGCACGGCACGCGGCTCGCGGAGTGGGCGTGGTACTGTCCGTGATGCGCGCGCGGTCTGGTCTCGGCGCTCGCGGTGGTCGTGGTGGGCTGCGTCGGCGCCAGCGTTGCGCTCTACCTGGCCATGTTGGGGTAGACGGCGGCGGAGCTCGCTCAACCGGTGTACGTCCCGCGCTCCGCGCTGCGGAGGATCGACATCGAGGAGGCGGACCGCGCAGTCGTTGATGGAGTGGTACGCGCTCGTCGACACGTCCTTCATCTGGTCGCGCGCGTCGCGTGAGGGGCTGTCCATCCCTGGCGGACACGCCATCGTTCAACCCCTTCACGCCGCCCGCGGAGCGCACGATCCGCGATGTGGGTGTCCTGGGCCACTACGGCCGCCCCTTCGCGGACGTGCCCGACCCGCTCTCCCCGCTCTGGCAGATCGTCGAACTCGGCTACCTCGTCGACCTCTACCGCCCCGTCCAGCTCGACACGTTGATCGCGTCGGCCCGGTGAGCGCGAGCAGCCTGGCCCCCGCTCACACCGTCGCCTGTCCCCTCGGCGCGCTCGCGAGTGTAAAAGCCACGGGCGATGTCGGAGCCCTCCTCGGGCGAGGCCTCACGGCCTCGTCCCCGATCGATCCAGACCCTGTTTTTCATCGCCCAGTCGCCGCTCATTGCGTTCGGGCTCGGCATGGTCCTCGTGACCGTGTTGATGCTCCTCCGGCTCGGCGTCGAGTGCTCGAAGACCGTCGCCGCCGTCGGGGCGACCCCCGCGCACCGCGACGCCGTCTACGCGCTCTGCCGGTGGTTCCGCGCGGTGTGGCTGATCTGCATGGCGGGCTTCTGCGTCGCGCTCACCGCGGGGGCGCTGGTGGTGCGCTGGAGCCAGCGTCGGCTCGCCGAGCGCATCGAGACGCTCACCCGCTTCGGCGCCGTGCTCGGGTCTGAGCGGAGTCCGCCGTCGACCCGCCCGCGGTCGAGCCGCCCGACGCGCTCGGCGGGCTCGCGAGCGCGCTCCTCAAGGTGTCAGGAACCTCGCGCAGCGTGACGTGGCCCGCCGCGCCGAGGCCGAGGCGAGGGAGCAGCTCGCGCGCATCCAACGCGGCCTGGGGTGGGTCGACACCGAAGAGACGCGCGCGCGTCGTGGGCCGCGCGCTCTTCGCCGTCGCGCGGGGCGTGCCCGCGGAGCTGCTGATGGCCGACTCGAGCCACGCGCACCTGTCGGCGGTGGTGCGGTCGACCCGGCGCCCGCGCGCCGGGCTGCAAGGTGACCGCGCCGAGCAAGTGCCCCGCGGTGCAGCGCGGCAACCCCCTGGAGTTCCTCGACAGCGAGGCGCTCGACGCCTGCCCGTGGCTGCAGGAGCGAGAGTCGCCCTGCGCCGCGCTCTGCGTGCCCGTGATGATCATGGGGCGGTCGGTGGGCGTGCTCCACGCGACGCGCCCCCAGGGCACCGCCTTCGACCCGCGCACCACCGAGGCCATCGAGACCATCGGCAGCGCCTTCGGCGGCCGCGTCGGGATGCTCCGCACGCTGGGCGTCGCGCGCCTGCAGGCCGAGACCGACTCGCTCACGGGCCTGCTCAACCGCCGCAGCCTCGAAGACCGCGCGGTGAGCGTCCTCGCGTCGTGCAAGACCGTGGTGGTGGTCATGGCCGACCTCGACCACTTCAAGAAGCTCAACGACGTGCACGGCCACGCCGCGGGCGACAAGGCGCTGCGCGGCTTCGCGCAGGTGTTGAAGTCGTCGCTGCGCCCCGACGACGTCGTCGCGCGCTACGGCGGAGAGGAGTTCACCATCCTCCTCCCGAACACCGTCGGCGCCGACGCGCTGGTGGTGCTCGGTCGGGTCCGCGCGGCGCTGGAGAAATACTGCGCGTCGAGCGGCGGGCCGAAGGTCACCGCGAGCTTCGGCGCGTGCGAGTTCCCGCGGCACGGGCACGAGCTCGAGTCGCTGCTGAAGGTCGCCGACGGCGCGCTCTACCGCGCGAAGCAAGAGGGGCGAGACCGCGCCGTGCTCGAAGACTGAGCGCGGCGTCGGTCAGCGGATCTCCACCCCGGAGAGGCGCAGCCAGGTGTTGCCCCTCGCGCGCAGCCGCAGCGCGCGCAGCCGCCGCCACGCGCAGGGCCCGCTCACGTCAAGTCGCGCTCGGTCGCGCTCGGCGCGCTCAGCCGCCTTCGCCCTCGCGCGCGAAGATCAGCGTCGCCGACGCGGCGTAGCTCAACGCGGGGCCCGTCGCCGTGGTTTCGAGCCACACCCGCGGCCGGTCTTCGTACTCGAGCTGGAACGCCGCCGCCCCGGTGAACTGAAGGCGGTGCTCGGCCCCGGCGACGCGCGCGAAGCACTCCGGGCTGGCCGACGCGTCGAGGTGATACCGGCGCTCGCCGTCGTAGGTGAGGGCTACGTCGCAGGCCATCGAGAGCCGCGCGGGGTCGGCGCCGACGAGCCGCAGCCGCAGCCGGTCCTGCGCGGCGCCCGACACCGTCATCGTGACGTCGACCGGGTAGAGCGCGGACGATCCCTCGAGGTCGCTCTCCAGGAGGAGGGACGCGGCGCTGGGGAGCTGGGCGATGCCGGCCGGCGCGGGCGCGTAGGCCCCCGGCGCGGCGGTCGGGTTCGTGGGCGAGGTGCACGCGTTCGCGGCCTCGAAGATGCGGGCGCACGCGGCCGAGGTGTAGCTCGCGAGTAGCGCGCAGGCGTGCCACTGCGGCCGCATCATGCAGCGGAAGTGATCGCCCCAGAGGGCGTCGCAGCGGCGAGCCTCGACGTTCGCGAGCGCGTCCTGGGGCAGGGTGCAGGGCGGCGGCTCATCACACGGGAGGGCGCTGGCGCGTCGACAGGTCCACGCGACGCCCTCGGCCACCGTGGGCGTCGCGGTGACCCCGTCCGGGGCGGAGTCGACGGGGGCGCACGCGGACCCGAGCGCGGCGAGCAGGAGGAGCGGGAGCGTCTTCATGGCCCCGCCCAGGGCAGCGCCCGTGCCGCGACGAGATCGCGCTGAAGCGCCCGCGTTCTGGAGAACCGCGGATTCACGGTGCGAGGCGGCGCCGTCTCGGGCGGGACGTCGACGCCTCGCCGTCGACCGACGCTCTCGGTCGGCGCGCAGGGGGCGTCGCACGCGGCCCGCGCCGGGGTGGTGCGTGCGGCGAGGAGGGGGCGCGGGTCACCCGCAGGGGGGCGCGTCGGGCTACACCGCGCGGAGGGTCAGCGGCTGATCCACACGTCGGGGCGCGCTCGCTGGAGCGCGTCGAGGCCCTTCGCGTCGGGCGGCGCGCCGACGATGGAGAGCGAGCGCAGCGTCGGGATCTCGGCGAGCGGGGCGAGGTCGGGCAGCGCGATGTAGTTCGCGTTGAGCGACTCCAGCGGGAGGGAGGCCAGGGGCTCGAAGGACGCGACGGGCGTGCCCCACAGGTCGAGCGTGCGGAGCTTCGTGAAGGCGCGCAGCGGGGCGAGGTCGCGGGCGCTGGTGAACGACAGGTCGAGGTGCTCGATCCCCGTGAGCGCCCACACGGGTGAGAGGTCGGCGTGCGTCAGCCGCATGAGGTTGAGGCGGCGGAGCGAGGTCATCGCCGCGAGGGGCGTGAGGTCGGTGACGCGGGTCTGCGCGAGCGAGAGGTGCCGCAGCGGCAGGGCGCGCAGCGGTGAGGCGTCGGAGACGCTCGTGCCGCCGATCTCGAGGCGGGTGAGGGACGTCCACCCCGCGAAGGGCGCCGCGTCGGAGAGGTTGGAGTACGCGCCGCGGAGGTCGAGGCCGGAGACGTTCTCGCGGGCGGCGTCCCAGAGGGAGAGGTTGACGTCCTTGACCCAGAGCGAGAGCTCGAAGCGCTGAGGGATGTCTGCGAGCTCGGCGATGTGGTCCGCCGCGCGCAGCGTGCCTTCGGGCACGCGCAGGTACCTCAGCGCGCGCAGCTTCGACATCCCCGGCCAGAGCTTCTTCTTCGGCGAGGGGAGGTACACCTTCTCCACGTCGGCGAGGGCCTCGAAGACCTCGGGCTCCCGCCCCGCGCGTCGGAGCGCCGCTAGCAGCGCGCCGTTGAACTGCGCGCCCTCGATTCGTCCGCCCGCCTCGCGCTGCGCCCGCAGGACCGCGAGCTCGAGCGCGAACCCGTCGAGCCCGAGCGCCTCGTACTCGGCCAGGAGCTTCGCGACCTTCGCCGGGTCCGCGACCGCGTGCGCGCTGCGCTTGTCGGTCGTGAAGTACGCCGACACCGTCGGGTCGGGCAGCGCCGCGAGCGCCGCGCGCGCCTGCTTGCGGGTGGGGCCGTCGATGGAGAGCACGCCCAGCGTGATGAGCTCGATGGGGTCTTGGAGGTTCATGCCGCGGGCACTCTCGCCGAACGCGGCCCGCGACGTCACCCGCGTTCGCGACCGAACGCACACAGGGGCGAGGCGACCGTCATGGGCGGCGGCGTGACCCGCGACGCCGCGCGACCGCGACGCCGAGCAGGCCCAGCCACGCCGCGACCCCCGCGCCGCCACGCGTGCCCGTGGGCGTCGCGCTGCACCCCACGCCTCCGCCGCTGTCGACGGCGCGCTCGGGCACGGCCCCGCCATCGACGACGTCCGCGCCCGCGTCGGCCACGCCCGCGTCGGTCACGCTGGCGTCGGTCACGCTGGCGTCGGTCACGCCCGCGTCGGTCACGCCCGCGTCGGTGGTCCCCGCGTCGCTCGCGGGGGTGCAGCCGGCGTCGGTCGCGGCGCAGTCGCCCAGGTCGATGGCCACGAGCGTCCACGGGGTAGGGTCGGTGTTCGCGCCCCACAGCGAGGTGACGGCGTAGGCGCGATCGCCGCGCGGGTCGAAGGACAGGCGCGCCGCCTCCAGGTGCTCGCGCCCCTCTCGCGGAGGCACCTCGGCCCGCCACCGTAGCGCGCCGTCGCGCGCGTCGACGGAGGTGACCACCAGCCGACGCGACTCCCCCTCGCTGCCGATCGTGAGCACGCTGTCGCCGCCGGGCCGCGCGACGGGGCCTGAGCTCTGTCCGCCGAGGGTGTGGCGCCAGCGCTGCGCGCCGTCGGGGCCGATCGCGACCACGGCGTGCCCGTTGTGCGTCACGTAGACGGTCCCGTCGGGGCCCACGTCGGGCTCGCTCACGGTGTTCGCGGGTGAGCCCGTCCAGATCCAGCGGCGCGCGCCGTCTTCGGGCGCGAAGGACTGCGCGCTCCACCCGTGAGGGATCACCAGCCCGCTGACGTGCACGGCGCCGTCGGGGCCCACCGCGGGCTGCCCCTGCCGCTGCCCGAAGGCCGCCGAGAGACCGCCCGTGGGCGCGCGCATCCGGACGTTGCCGTCGAGGTCGAAGCCGTAGAGGAGCTGGTCGACGTCGATGGGCCCGGGGAACACCCGGTAGCGCTGGTAGAGCGCGGCGTAGAAGCGGTCGACGGGGCCGCCGGGGCGGCTCGGGCCGAAGACGATCTCCTCGCCGTACACGTCGCTGCGGCTCGCGCCGCTGGGCTCCGCCGCGCGCATCCAGCGGGTGACGCCCTCGGGGGAGATGGCCTCGACCACGACGCCCACGCGCACGACGTACACGTCTCCGTTGGGCCCCACGGCGGGGCCCGCGACGGTCCAGCCCTGCGCCTCGCTGCGGTGGATCCAGCGGAGCGTTCCGTCGGGCGCGAGCGCGTGGACTTCGGGCGTCGGGCCCAGGGGCATCACCGGGACGTAGAGCGTCCCGTCGGCGCCGCGCGCGATGGGGCCGCCGTTGGCGCGGGCCGCGGTCGCCCCCGTGGCGCGCGCGCTGTCGTACACCCAGCGCAGCCGGCCCTCGCGCGACACCGCGTAGACGTAGCCCGCGGAGTCTCCGACGTAGACGGTCCCGTCGGGCGCGACGGTGGGGCGGTGCCGGGGCGAGCCCCCGTCGGTCTCGAAGGTCCACGCGACGCGCTCGCTCACGCGCGCCGCCGGGGTCACGCGCAGCGGGAGCGACGCGCTCGCGCCGTCGGCGTTCACGACGCGCACGGTGGTCTCGCCCGCGGCCACGCCCTCGCCCACCCAGGCGACGACGACGGTGTCGGTCCACCGCGCGAAGGGCACGCGCGCGCCGCCCACCTCGACGCGAGACGCGGGCGAGAGCGCGCCGAAGCCCGCGCCGGAGAGCACCACGCGCCCGCCCTCGGGCACCTCGGCGCGAGAGAGGGCCGCGAGCGAAGGGGCCTCGGCGCGCGCGGCCGACGCGGCGAGGAGCAGGGAGAGCGCGGAGAAGAACGAAGGGCATCGGGTCATGGCGCCGTCGGTCGCGGCGCGGGCCGCCGGGGTTCAGCCGCAATCACGCCAACGCGGGAACGGCCGGTGACGCCGCGTGGCGCGATCGATCGCGGCGCGCCGTGTTCGCCGGGCGATGCGACCTCCGCGCGGGCCGCGTGAGGCGAGGCCTCACCCGAGCGCGTGGGGCGGCGCGAGGTCGCTCTGCGGTGACCTCGCTTGCGTACCGCGCCCGCGCCTCGTCGGCGAGCGTCAGCGGGAGGTCGTCGTCGAGCCACGCGCGCCCGTCGCGGTATCGCACGAAGGTCTTCGACGCGCGCAAGGTCACCCCCACCCACGGGTTCTCCGGCGCGCGGGCGGGCGCGGCGAGCACGATGCGGTGCTTGAAGCGGCAGTTGTCCTCGATGGAGAACACCACCACGCCGTGGTGGGTGAGGGGGAGCTCGACCTCGGCGCCGTCGCCCGTCTTCGACGCGACCCGCAGGCGACGCGTCGGGGCCAGCGCGGGGTGCCGGTACGCGCTGACGATCGCGATGAACGATCCGTCGGCGAGGTCGAGCGCCTAGTCGGAGTGCGCCCATCGTGGCGTAGGCGTCGGTGTAGCGCTCGACGAGGGCGTGGTTGAAGCGCGTCGGCAGCGCCGCGGCCTCCTCGACGCGACGCGCGAGGCGCGTGTGTACCGCGCGGAAGACCTGCGCGGGCCGGGCGTAGCGCGTGGTGGTGCGCACGATCGGAGCGCCGCGCGCCGGGTCAACCGCGGTGAGCACGGCGCCCTCGCGGCCCTTTCCGACGGGCTCGAGCCGGGCCGCGGCGGAGAGCGCCGCGTAGAGGTCTTCGTCGAGGGAGAGGGCGAAGGCGCGGAAGGCCGCGGTGACCTCAGGGGCGAGGGGCACGGTAGTCGCCCTGGTTCATGCTGAAGTCGAAGCGGTCTCCGTAGTCGATGGTCGCCTGCGAGCGGTTCTCGTCGGCGTAGCGCGCACGGAGCGCGGCCATGCCCTCATCGGTGGCGGGCGCGAGCGGCACGAGCCCCGCGTCGGTCTTCAAGAAGGTGCGGCCGTCGCGGTGCACGGCCTCGGCCTTCGAGCAGCGCACGACGTAGCCGAGGCGCGTCGGAAGGCGCGCGGCGTCGAGCGCGGGGGCCTGGATCTCGTGCGTGTAGAGCCTGTTGGTCGACAGCGGCACGAAGAAGACCGAGTCGGGGTACAGGGTCACGCTGAACTGTTCGGGGAGCGAACGACCCGCGCCGTCGACCGCGGGCGCCTTGAGGCGAAAGCGGAGCCGCGTGAGCGCGCTGGTCTCGCGGTGACCGAGGTCGAAGGGGTCGCTGGAGAGCGGGCGCAGGCCGTCGAGGCGGTCGTAGAAGGTGCAGAAGGCCATGATGCCGTGGGCGGGCATGTCCTTGGTCTTGTCGGCGTGCGCCGAGATGCGCGCCTTGGACTGCCTCTGCTCCGCGGTCGCGGGGGTGTTTCGGTAGACCTGCGCGAGCACGTGGTTGAGCGGCGCCGCGCCCTCGAAGAGGGTGTCGGCCTCGCGGCGGAGCGCGTCGACGATGGCGCGGTCGGTGGCGCGGAAGTTCTCCGTCGGCCCCGAGAGGTTCGTCGAGCAGCGGAGCAGGCGGAAGTGCAGGTCGTCGCCGTCCTGCGTGACGGGGGTGAGGTAGATGCCCGTGCGGTGGGCCGTGCCGGGCTTGGTCGACTCGGTGAGCGATTGGAAGACGTGCTCCGCGCACACGCGGTGAAAGTGCTCTCCGCCCGCGTCGAAGAAGCGAGGGAAGAGCACGCCGACGCCGTGAACACCGACGGGCGCGCGCCCCACGCTCACGCGCGGGTACGACGCGAGGCGCGAGGGCTCTCCGTGCGAGGGCTCGTCGAGGACGAAGACGCGCGCGGCCGACGCGAGGTCGAGGGCGCCGAGCACGGAGAGGTCTCCGCAGAGGTAGACGGTCTTGCGCGCGAGGTCGGGCTGGTGGACGTCGCGGCCGTCGATCACGAACGCCGCGCCGAAGAAGCCCTGGAGCCGCGGGTCGTCGCGGCGCTCGGGCGTGACGAGCAGGACGTGCTGCGTGTCGACGAGGCGGGCTTCGGCGGGCGTCATGGCGCGCGAACGATACCCCCGGCGCTGCGCATCGTGCGTCTGCGCGTCGGTGCGCTACGCCCGCGCCGGCCTCAGCGATACAGACGCACGCGCAGCTCGGCCTCGCCCACCGAGAGCACGTCTCCGTCGGAGAGCTCGCGGCGGTTCACGCGCTCGCCGTTCACGCGGGTGGTCGCTTCGCTGCCGAGGTCGATCACGGAGTAGCGCCCCTCGGAGCGCTCGATCACGGCGTGCATCCGCGCGACGCCCCTCGCGTCGAGGCGCACCTGCGCGGTGTCGAAGGAGCCGATCTTGATGATCTCCTCGTCGGTCTCCACGACCCGCGGCTCGCGCCCGGGCTCGCTCACCTCGAAGCCCACGCGGAGGCCTGTCGGCGTCGCCGCGCTCGGCGCCCGCGCGGGGTCGCGGACCAGGGCCTCGAAGACATCGCGGAGCATCGCGAAGACCGCGTCGCGCGACGCGTGGAGGCGGCGCTCTCGGGCGCCCGTCCACGCGAGCCCGACGAGCCCGAGGGTCGCGGCGATCACCGGCCAGGGTTCGGACGACCCATGGTCGAGCGTGAGCGCGAGCGCCGTCACGAGCGAAGCGGCGCCGACGACCGCGGCGTAGCGGGCGCGACGCACGGGGGCCGCGAGCGCGGCGAAGGCGGCGTCGTAGTCGTCGCGCACCGGGGCGAGCACGCGCTCCGGCGAGAGGTCACCCGCGCTGCGGTAGTCGGCCGCGGGGTCGTGGCGGACGCCGCGGCGGCACGCGAGGACGGCGGCGCGCGTGGCGGCGGCGACGGGGACCTCATCCAGCGGAGGCAGAGCCTCATCGCGCGGTCGGCGTTGCCCGCGTCGAGGAGCTTTCGCATCACCGACGCGAAGGCCGCGGCGTCGATCACCGCGCCGAGCGCCCGCCGTACGTACAGAGCGCTCAGCGCGGCGCCCACCCCGACGAGCGCCCAAGGGATCCAGGTCGGGAGGGCGGGCTCCATCGCGGCGCCACGATAGCCCGCTGCCGGGCCGACGCCCTAGCGCGTGAGGGAGTCGCGGATGGCGTCGACGAAGCGCTCCGTCGCGTCGACGTGGGCGAAGCGCGAGGCGTCCTTCAGCCAGGCCAACCCGACCTCCGCGGGCACCGTCGGGTCGCGCGTCGCGAGGCGCATGCGGAGGGATCCGCCCACGGAGTTTCCGATGACGGGGCAGCGACCGGCGCGGTTGCGCGTGCGGTCCACCGTCATCGCGCCTCGGTCAACCGGGAGGGGGCTCCCTCGCGACCCCCTCGCTGCCGTCGATGAACTTCGCGGGCGCCTCCACCTCGGGCACGAGCTCGCCCTGAAGGAACACCGTCCGCACGATCGGCGGAGCGTCGCCCGCGGTCGGGTCACGCACCACCGCGCCCACCAGCGCGGCGTCGGACTCGCGCAGCCACACCGTCACCGTGACGGTCGTGCCTGGAGACGGGAACAGCCCGTCGATCGCGGGCAGCCGCGCGCCGTCGTAGCGCAGCGCGACGTGGACTCCTTCGGGGAGCGCGCACCGCTCGCACGCGTCGGGCGCTCTCGCGAGCAGCGCGACGTACGGGCCCCGACGCACGCGCTCGTTCTCGGGAGCCCGGAGGTTCATCTCGGGCGGGAACCTCACCCACAGCCCCGGGTTCTCGTAGTGCGCGGGCGGGATCGTGACCCACTCGTCGGCCAGCGCCTGCTGGGAGCTCGCGTCCCAGTTCCAGCGAAAGCCGCGCACGCGGTCACCGCGGAAGGTCGCGTTCTGCTCCATGAAGACGCCGTCGCGCTGGGGGTTCCCAGGTCGGTCGACCGGCCGCATCTCGGCGAGCACGCGGTACGCGTCGGGTGTCTGCGCGCGCGCCCGTTCACGCAGCGCGGAGGGGTCGTCGGCGGGCTCGCCTCGCGCGTCGAGCACGGCCCACGCGGAGCGGACGGCGATGTTCCCTCGTGCGACCGCGCGCACGCGTCGCGCGCCGACTTCGTCGGGCTCCGCGGTGAGCACCTCTTCCGCGTGCGAGAGCGCGGCGTCGAGCTCGCCTCGGGTGAGCTCGACGCGCGCGAGCACCCTGAGGAGCGACAGGCGCGCGCGGGGCTCGGCGGAGGGGAGCGCCTCGCGCAGCGCGTCGACCACCGCCGGGTGAGCGGCGCCGTTCGCGGTCAGAGACCACATCGCGGAGTTCTTCACCGCGAGGGTCATGAGCTCCGGCCCGGTGAGCGGTCGAGGCAGCGCGGACTGAAGCGCCTTCACCTTGTCGCCGTCGACCCCGAGGTCGGCGCGGAGGATCACGCCGTCGAGGTCGAGGGCGTTCACCACCGTCGCGCGGTCGAGGTCTACGCGAACGCCGAGGGCGAGGAGCTTCGCGGCCAGCGCGGCGCGGCGCTTCGCGCCGAGGAGGAAGTCCGTCCACGGCCTCTCGCGGAGCAGCGACTCGACGTGCTCGCGGAGCCAGTCCTTCCACGAGAGGACGGCGACGACCTCGCGCACGGGGGCGAGGTCGCCCGTCGCGAAGAACTCGCTCCAGCGCGCGTCGAGGTCCTCGGCCGAGCGCGCGGGACCGCGGGGAGGCGGTCGCGCGGCCTCGCGCAGGATCGCGTCGAGCAAGGGTCGACCCGTCGCCGCCGCGCCCTCGCGGAGCGCGCGGACGCCCGCGGCCAGCTCGGGATCGCGCCGCGCCGCCGCGCCGAGGAAGATCACGGGGCTCGCGCGGACGTCTGCGCCTTCGACGGACGCCCTGCGGATCACGTCGAGCAGCGCCGACGCCGACCCCGTGCGGTAGTGGCGGTTCACGTCGTAACCCTCGAAGGGCGAGGCTTTGGGGGCGTCGTCGTGGCGCATGAGCGGTCACGCATCGCACCGCGCCTCGTCATCGACGGTCAAGCTGTCCGCGCCGCTCTTCCCCGCGCCCCGCGAGCGAGCGCATGCTCCTCGCCGCGGAGGTCGCCGCCTCGGTGAGACCTCCCCTCGAAGCGATGATGCGTACGCCCGCCGCGCCCCGCTCACTGGCCCTCGCGCTGTGGCTCGCCGCGTGCGCCGCGCCCGCGCCGCGCCCCGTCGCGCCCGCGCACGCGCCCACGCCCGCCGCGCCGCCCACGCGGGACCCCGACCCCGACGGCGACGGCCTCGTCGGCGCCGCGGACCACTGCCCCGACGCGCCCGAGGACTGCGACGGGACCGACGACGCCGACGGCTGCCCCGACCCCGACGACGACGGCGACGGCGTGCCCGACGTCTGCGACGCGTGCCCGCGGGAGCACGGCGTGGCGTCGCTCCAGGGCTGTCCGCCCGTGGTGATCGAGGCGGCGAACCTCCAGATCATCCAGCGCGTGTACTTCGACGAGAACCGCGCGGTGATCTCTCCGCGCGCGGTCCCCGTCCTCGACGCGGCGGCGGCGGTCCTGCGCGAGAACCCGCGGGTCCGCCGCCTGGAGCTGCGCGGCAACGCGAGCCGCGGGGAGCGCGACGCGCAGCGCCTCTCTCAGCGCCGCGCCGAGGCCGTGATGGCGTGGCTCGTCGCGCACGGCGTCGAGGCGAGCAGGCTGACCGCGCGCGGCTACGGCACCGACGCCCCCATCGCCGACAACGCCGACGCCCGCGGTCGCGCGCAGAACCGCCGGACCGACTTTCACGTCGACGACGTGGAGCCCGCGCCGCCGTCGCCGCGACCGGAGCGACGCGTCGTACCCCAGGGCTGCCCCGACGCGCCCCCTCCGCCGCCGCGAGGGCCCTGCGCGCCGCCCGCGGCTCACGAGTAGCGTCGCGCGCGTCCACACGCTCTCAGTACTGGAGCGTCCACGCGCGCCCGATCGACGCCGGGTCTTCGAGGGCGCGCACCAGCGCGTCGGCCACGTCGCCGCGCGCCACGCTCGCGAACGCGCCCACCCGCGCGTCGGGGGAATCCCGCCAGCGCCCCCGCGGCGGCGCGTCTGTCAGCCGCGTCGGGCGCACGAGCGTCCAGTCGAGGCCGCTCTCCATCACCGCCTTCTCCTGGAGCCGACGGTCGCGCAGAGACGCCTCGGGCACCGTCGCGGCGATCATCCGGTAGACGAGTCCGAGCCTCTCTCTCGGGTGGCTGATCATCGCCCCGGTCACCTGCACGATCCGCCGCGCGCCGTGCGCCTTCATCGCGCTCACGAGGTTCGTCGTGCCGCGCGAGCACAGGTCCGGCGGCGAGCCCTTTCGCGGGCCGAGCGTCGACACCACCGCGTCGTGACCCGCGACCGCGCGCGCCACCGCCTCGGCGTCGAGGGCGTCGCCCTCGAAGGCCGTCACCTCCATGCCGCGCTCCCGCGCGCGCCGCACGACGTGGGCGCCGACGCCGCGGTGCGCTCCGACCACCAACACTCTCATCGCCATCGTCCTCCTCTCGGCCACGGGTCGCGCGGCGCGTGGCGCTGCCCGCGGCCTCCCGCGGCGCAGAAACACGCTCCGGGCCAAGGCCGCCGTCACCGCGGCGTCGCGCGCGGAGGGCGACACGGCGCGCGTCGCGCACGGCGCGCACGAACCGCGGTCGCGTCACGCGTCGCTCTGCGCGTCGTCCCTGTAAGCCCGCCGCCCCTCGGGCGTTCTCCCCCCGCGACGGAGAGGCCCATCCCCGTCGCGGAGGTCGTCGATGCTCGCTTCTCCTCTCGCCCGCGGCGTCGCGCTCGCGGGGCTCGTCACCGCGGGGTGCTCCGCCACCGTTCACCGCCCCGGCCTCGCGACGGCCTTCGACGCTCACCCCGCGCGCGAGGTCACCGACGACGACATCCGCGCCGCGCTCGCCGCGCGGCCGCAGCTCCCCGAGCGGGTGCGCGTGGCGTATTTCTCCAACGACGAGGCGCGCGACGCCGAGGTCGAAAGCGCGCTCACGGCGATCGCGAGCGTCGACGGCGTGTACCGCATCCCGCCGCTGCTGGTGACCGGGCGACGTCGCTTCGACGAGCCGCGCCCGTGGGACCCTCCGCGGGAGGTGGGCGTCCACGCGCTGCGCCTGCTCGCGGCGAGGGCGCGCTGCGACGCGCTGGTGGTCTTCGACTACGGCCACAGGGTCACGCGCAGCGCCAACGGCTACGCGGCCCTCAACGCCCTCGTCGTGCCCCTGTTCTTCGCGCCCTTCCTCGACGCGCGCGTGGAGAGCTACCTCGACGCCTACGTGATCGACGTGCGCAACGGGTACCTCTACCGCCACGTGAGCGCCTCGCAGCGCTCCGAGGTCTCGACGCTCACCGTGTGGTCCGACGCCGACCGGCGGCTCGTCGCGACGCAATGGACCTCGCTCCTCGCCGACGCGCGGCGCGACCTCGCCGAAGCCTTCTCCCGAGGGCGCGCTCCGCCCACGGCGCAGGTCGCCGCGACGCGCGCAGACGTCTCCGCCGTGACCGCGCGCTGAGCGCCCGGTGTTCGCGCCGCCCCTCGATCTCGGCCTGCCCCGACATCCTGTTCGTGCGCGAGGTCATCGCCGCGCGCGCCCGTCGGCGTCGCGCTGCACCCGACGCCTCCGCCGCGGTCGGCGGCGCGGGAGGTGAAGACCAGCCGCGGGTTGTCTGGCGGCGTCGGGCGTCACTCCGTCGGCGCGGTCGCGTCGAGCCAGCGGAGCACGCCGGGCATCGCGCGTCCGCTCGGGGCGCGAGCGCGGAGCAGGTCTTCGACGGTGCAACCCCGCCCGAGCGCGTCGAGGAAGGCCCTCGCGTCGCGGGCCAGCCACGCGCGCTCGCCCTCCGAGCCGAGGAGCCACACGCCGTCGCGCTCGAAGGCGGGCCCCGCCGCGGCCACCACGTACGCCCCGCCGCTGCGGTCGTGGCCGATCACGACGGCGCCGTCGTCGCGCGAGGTCGGCGCGTCGGAGAGGGAGACGTCGCGGTCGCGCAGCGCGGCGTAGAAGCGCGCGGCCCCCGCGAGCAGCGGCGCGAGGTCGCTCACCACGGGAGCCCGGCGCGCGTGACGAGCGCGTCGAGGGCGTCGAGCATACCGCTCCGCCGCGCCATCGCGAGCCGGACCTCGTCGCGGGAGCGGCGGAACACGTCTGCGAAGTTCTCTCCGCCGAGCGACTCCGCGACCTGGGCCGCCGCCGTGCCGATCTCGAGCTCGTAGACCGGGCACTGGAAGCGCTCCGCGCTCGCGGCCTCCTCCCAGGTCAGCCCGACCTCCTCCAGCAGCCCGACGAAGTCACGCTGGAAGCCGTCGCGGTCGGCGAAGAACGAGACCCAGTGGTCGCGCCCCGCGTCGCGCACCGACTCGACGGTCTCGTGCCCCTCGGCCTCGAGGAGCGAGATGAGGTCGGCGTCGTCGTGCGGCAGGAGAGACTGGAGCGTCGTCGGCATCGCGGCATCGTACAACCACGGCCGCGCCTGCCGCGCCCGCCACCGCTCGGGCGTTCTCCCCACGCGACGAACCCCGGAGCCTCGTCGCGGCAGTCACCGACGCGCTCGCGGCCGTCGTCTCTACGGGGTGCTCCGCCACCGTTCATCGCCCTGACCCCGCGACGGTGCCCGCGCGCTGAGGCGACGCTCCGCTGCGCGCTCGGCGCGCTGCTCGTCGCGCCCGCGGCGACCGCGCAGCGCAACCGCCCCACGGTCATGCTGCGCTACGTGCAACGACTGCGTCGAGGACGCCTCCTGCGTGGTCTTCGGCCCCTTGCCCACCGCGCTGCAACCCCCGCGACCCGCCCCGACGCTCGATGAGCCGCTGCGTGCGCCTGCGCCGACGCCCAGCGGATTACGGCGCCTGCGAGTGACGACTCAGAACGTCACGGCGCAGCCCACGCTCGCGAGCCCCGGCGCGCAGCGCCACGACACCCCCGCGCCTGCGTCCGCGTCGGAGCGGCGCGCCACCGCGAGCACGACCCCGACACCCATGAGGACGGCCCCGCCCGCGAAGCCGACGACCGCGGCCGCGGTGGACCAGTCGCCGGTCGAGAGCTCCGCGCGACAGTCCCCCGACTGCGCGTCGCGGGGCACCTCGTCGAGACGCGGGCAGGTCTCGTTGAAGCGCGTCGCCGAGGCCTCTCGGACCACCAACGCGGTCGCGCCGCCCACGAGGAAGGCCGCGCCCACGCCGCCGAGCACCCAGGCGACGGCGCGGGAGCGCGGCGGGGGTGGCGGTCTCGACGGCGCGCGGAGGACGGTCGCGGCGACCGCGGGCGAAGGGGTCGCGACCGCCGTCGGCGCGGGGGCTTCGCGCGGCAGCGGGCTCATCGCGACGGGCTCGCGCGTGAGCTCACCGCCCAGGATCGTCACGCGTCGGGTGAGAGGGAAATACCCCTCGGCGCGCAGCTCGAGGGTCGCCACGCCCGCGCGTAGCCGGAGCGGTTCCCTGAGGGGGAGCGCGCCGCGCGAGACGCCGTCGACGCTCACCGTCGCGCCGTCGGGCCCGTCGCGCAGCTCGAGGTCGCCGACGTTCTGTCGCACCACCGCGAGGGCCCCGTCGAGCTCCGCGCGGTGTCGGCGCACCCAGTCGTCGTCGGGCGACGCGAGCGCCTCGCGGAGGTGCCGGTCCGCGTCGACCCAGCGCCCGACGGCCTGGTAGGCGAGCGCGAGCTGCCCCGCGGTGAGCGGCGTGCGCTGCGCGGCGTAGGCGGCCTCGAGCGGCGCGATCGCGGCCTCGTCATGGCCCGCGATCCGGTGCGCGATGCCCTCGCGGACGAGCGCCTCGACCCGCGGTTCGATCGCCTGCGCCGAGGCCGTCGCGCTCGTGGCGGTGGCGAGCATGAGGGCGACCCAGGCGCGGCTCGAGCGCGGCATCGGGGGTCGCACCGATCAGAGGCCCAGGATGGGCGCGCCGTTGGTGCGGCGTGCCGTAGGCGCCAGAGCGCCCGCGTCGACCTGGGCCTGGGCCGCGACGCGGGTGGAGCGCTCGACCCGTCGCGTCGGCGCGGGCCTCGGCGTGACCGCGGCGTGGACCGGCGCGACCTCGGGCGACCGCTGGGCCTCGTCGGCGATCGGGCGCGCGGTCGCAGGCGTCGCGAGCGGAGCGGGCGTCGCGGGCGGAGGAGGCGTCGCGGGCGCGGGCGCGCGAGAGGGCGCGAGCTGCGTGACCGGCGGGTGAGGCGCGGAGCGCGGGCGGAGCAAGGGCACGGCGACGGCGATGGAAGCGACCGCCGCGACGGCGCCGACGGCGAAGGCTCGGCGCGGGCGTCGCGACCTCTCCGCGGCGAGCGCGGGGGAGGTCGGGCGAGCGCCGGGCGCCGTTGCGGCGACGAGGGCGTCGTGCAGCTCGCGCATCGAGCCGAAGCGCTCGACGCGGTTGCGGCAGAGGGCGCGCAGCGCGACCGCGGAGAGGGCCTCGGGCACCTCGGGGGCGACCTCGTGCGGGGGCGTCACGGCGTCGAGGAGGATCGCCGCGAGGGTGGCGTGCGGCGTCGCGCGCGCGAAGGGGATCGCGCCGGTGAGCATCTCGTAGAGGACGACCCCGGCGGCCCAGACGTCGGTCTGCTCGTCGATGTCGTCGGCGCCGCGCGCCTGCTCGGGGGACATGTACGCGGGCGTGCCGAGCACCGAGCCCGTGGCCGTGAGCTGCGTGTTGCTGGCGTCGTAGCTCGCGACGAGGCGGGCGATGCCGAAGTCGATGACCCGCGGCCTCGGCGCGTCGTCGTCGCCCTCGAGGAAGATGTTCTCGGGCTTCAGGTCGCGGTGCACCACGCCGGCCTCGTGCGCCGCGGCGAGGGCGTCGACGACGGGGAGCAGCACCGCGACGGACTCCGAAGGGCTGAGCCTGCCGCGCCGTGACAGGCGCTCCCGAAGCGTCTCCCCGTGGAGAAGCTCCTGCGAGACGTACGCGAGGTCGTTGGCCTCATCTTCGCCGGCGTCGAACACTCGAACCACGGAGGGATGCAAGACGCGCCCCGCGACCACGGCCTCGCGGAGCAGGCGCGCGACGCCCCTCGGCACCGCGTCGCCGCGTCGCACGACCTTCAGCGCGACGCGCTCCCCCGAGCGCTCGTCGTGGGCGCAGAACACCTCGCCCATCCCCCCGCTGCCGAGGCTCCGCAGCAGCGAGTAGCGGTCCGCGACCCGCGAGGGGAGGGGTCGAGGCTCGCTGGCTCGGGTGGCCCCGGGCTCGCTCGGTGCCTGCCCCTCGCCCGTCGATGCGTAGCCCACCTCCCGCACGGCGCGACGGTATCACCAGCCCGAAGCGCCTTCTAGCCGACCGGAGGGTCGCCCTTGATCCCGAGTCGACGCAGCGCGCGGAACACCGTGACCCGGTCGACCCCCGCGCGCCGCGCGGCCTCCGACGCGTTGCCGCCGGTCTCGCGCAGGAGCGCGCCGAGGTAGTGGGCCTCGAACCTCCGCAGGAGCTCGTCCTTGGCGTTGCGGAAGGGCATCGCGAGGAGGCCCTTGGCGAGCGACTCCGCGGTGGCCTCGCCCTCAGGGTCTTCGAGGGGCGGCAACGACTCGAGGATCGCGTACTGCTCCAGGTAGTTCGAGAGCTCGCGCACGTTGCCGGGCCACGCGTGCCCCGCGAGCAGCTGAGCAGCGCGTCGTCGTGGCGGGGGCCCTTCGGGCGCCTCCGTCGCTCCACGGCCCGGTCGAGGAGCGCGGGCACCAGCAGCGGCAGGTCGTCGAGCCGGTCTCTCAGCGCCGGCATCCGCACCTGGATGACCGCGAGGCGATAGAAGAGGTCCGCGCGGAAGCGCCCGGCGTTCACCTCCCTCCGCAGGTCGCGGTTGGTCGCGGCGATCACCCGCACGTCGACGCGCCGCACGCGGTCGCTCCCGACGCGCCGCACCTCTCCCTCGCCGAGCGCGCGCAGGAGCTTGGGCTGCAGGTCGAGCTGGAGCTCTCCCATCTCGTCGAGGAAGAGCGTGCCCCCGTGGGCCCGCTCGAAGGCCCCCTCGCGCGCGGCCGACGCGCCCGTGAACGCTCCCCTCTCGTGACCGAAGAGCTCGCTCTCGATCAGCGTCGGCGGCATCGCCCCGCAGTCGACCACCACGAGGAGGCCCGCGGCGCGCGGCGAGGCCTCGTGGAGGGCGCGGGCGACGAGCTCCTTGCCGGTGCCCGACTCGCCCGTCACGAGCACCGGGGCGTCGGTGGGGGCGACCTTCTCCAGCGTCGCGTACACGGCTCGCATCGGGGCCGACGCTCCGATCAGCGGACCGAACGAGGCCCGGTCGGGGAGCGTGAGCGACTCGCGGTCGCTCGCGACGTGCACCCGCACCCGCGTGCGCCCGAGGTCGAGGTCGGCGCTCTCGGTGAGGAGCGCCTCGCGCAGCCGCGCGGCCCCGAGCACGACGCCGTTGGTGCTCCCGAGGTCGCGCGCGACGACGCCGTCGGTCACGGCCTCGAGCTCGAGGTGATACCGGCTGACGGTGGGGTCCGCGAGGCGCAGGGTGTTCCCTTCGGCGGTGCCGACGGTGAGGGTGCCCTCGGCGGAGAGCGCCTCGGCGCCCTTGTCGCGACCCGCGGTGACCGCGACCTTGAACCTCCCCGCCGTCGGACGGTCGTCGCGGCGCACCCGCGTGGTCTCCATCGCGGCCGACGCTAACACGGCGACCGTCAGGGCCGCGTGCGCGGCCTACGACTCGCAGTAGCCGAAGTCAGCGGGGCGGTCGCTGAAGCGAAGGCAGGGCACGCCGTCGGGGCAGTCGTCGCGGAGGGTCGAGCAGGCGCGTCGACACACGCCGGGCACGCCCACGCAGGTGAAGGGCCACGCGCAGTCGTTCGCGGCGCGGCAGGCCTCGCCCTCCGCCGCGGCCCCGTCGCGGAGGCAGGTGCCCCCGCCGTGCACGCTGCTGGGGTAGCAGCGCTCCCCCGCGGAGCAGCCCGTCTGAAGTACGTAGTCGCAGGCCCCGGGCCGCGTGCACCCGTAGAGCCCGTCGCGAGAGGTCTTCACCGCGCAGCGGCTGCGTGCGTTGACGGTCGAGAGGTCGTCGCAGGCGTCGTCGTCGCAGCACAGCCGCACGCAGCGCCCCTGCGCGCAGCTCGCGCCTGGCGCGCACCGCGAGGTCTCGGCGCAGGTGAGGAAGACCCCCGTCGCCCCGCGCGCGGCGCACGAAGGGTCGCCCGCCGGGTCGAGGCCGCACGCGCGCCCCTCCGGGCAGCCCTGGTCCGCGACGGGGTCACACCCGAAGGCGGGGGCGCACGCGCTGCGGACCACGTCGTCGGTCGCGTCGGTCGCGACGGTCGCGTCGCCGTCGACGCTCGTCGCCTCGCTCGGGACGTCGACCGCCGCGGCGTCGCGCGCGGTGGTCCCCGTGTACGAGGTGCAGCCCCCCGCGCAGAGCGCGAGCGCGAGCGGCCATGCGCCGCGCGCCTCCGTGCTGTGGCCTGACATCGCTCGTCCTACGCCCCGGAGGGTAACGGATGCGCCTCGGTACACCACACGACGAAGCCGGGCTCGGCAGGATGAGGCGCGGTCGCAACGGGGGGTTGATGCGCGCGCGCAACACGCGCTCGCGCCGCGCCCGAGGGGAGCGCGCGGCGCGCTCAGGCACGCCCTCTGCTGAAGGCCCGACGCGCGCCTTCAGGGAGAAGCGCGCGGCACGAGCGAGGTCGTGCAGACGACGCACGCCGACGAAGCAGACCCCTCCGCGGACATCTCGGCGGCGCTGCGCGAGTTCCGCGCCGCGAGCGCTGCCCCGCCGTGGAGACCGTGGATGCGCTACCGCGCGGACCTCCGCTCCGTCGGCCTCGTCGGCCTCGCGCTCGCGCTCGCGGTCGTGGCGGCGGCGCCTCGCGGCGCCTCGCGGCTGCGTGATCGCCCACCTCGCGCTCGCGCCGACCGCCTGCGTGATGGCCTTCGTGAGCGCCGTCGTCACCCACAACACCGTCCACGCGCCGGTGTTCACCCGCGCGTGGCTCAACGGCGCCTTCGACGCGATGCTCACCCTCTCCTTCGGGCACCCCGCGTGCGCCTTCGAGCCGGGGCACAACCTCAGCCACCACCGCTACTCGCAGACCGCCCGCGACGTGACCCGCACCTCGCGCCTGCGCTTCCGCTGGAACCTCCTCAACCAGCTCTTCTTCTACCCGGTCATCGCCCGCTCGGTCGCGCGCGAGAGGCCTCGCTCGTCCACCTCCCGCGAGTGTTCACCGACGACGTCGCCTTCCGAGACCCCTTCCGCGACACGAGGGGGATCGAGGACTTCCGCGCGCTCTTTGATCGGCTGTTCCGCCAGTACCCCGAGGTGGGCTTCTCGGGCTTCGACCTCACCGGCGGCGGCGACGACTTCACGCTCACCTACGAAATGAGCCTCCGCATGGCCGTGGGCCCGACCTTCGTCACGCCGATGGCGAGCGTCTGCCGCGCCCGCGGCGGGCGCGTCGCCGAGATGCGCGACTACTACGACTTCTCCTCGGGGATCGCGTCACCCGTGGGCGCGCTGAGCCGTCTCTACCGAGCGGCCGTGCGCGCGCTGTTCCTGTGAGCCCGCCACGGCTCGGGCGATCTCCCCGCGCGACGAAAACTCCCGACCCCGTCGCGGCGGTCGCCGACGCGCTCGCGGGCTTCGTCTCTGCGGGGTGCTCCGCCACCGTTCATCGCCCTGACCCCGCGGCGGTGCCCGCGCGCTGAGCGCCCGAACTTCGGGCCTTCGGAGGCCCGCGCCCGGTGATAGCGTCGCCGCCCGATGCTCCCGTTGGTCGGGGAACGCGTGAGGCCGATCCACCCGCCGGGTCCGACGTGAGGAGGGCGACGCTCCGCTGCGCCTTCGCCCTCGCCGCGCTGCTCGTCGCCCCCGCGGCGAGCGCGCAGCACAACAGCCCCACGGCCGTGCTGCGCTACGAGCGCGGAGAGGGGGCCTCCGCCTGCCCCGACGCCCAGGCCGTGCGCGACGCCGTCGCCGCGCGGCTCGGCTACGACCCTTTTCGCGAGAGCGCCCCGATGACGGTGCGCGCCACCATCACCCGCCACCGTCGGCGGCTGCGCGGCCGCGTCGAGGTCACCGACGCCGCGGGCGCCGCCGTGGGGACGCGCGAGATCGAGTCCTCTCGCCGCGACTGCGCCGAGATCGCCTCGGCCCTCACCCTCGCCGTCAGCATCGTCATCGACCCGCTCAGCCTCACGCGACCCGCGCCTGCGCCCGCTCCCCCTGCGCCCGCGCCTGCGCCCGCTCCGGCACCCCCGCCGCCTCCGCCGCCGCAGCCGGTCGTCGCGGCGCCCGCACCGCCTCCGCCCGCGCCTCCGCCCGCGCCTCCGCGGCCTCCGCGGTCGCCGTCGCGTCGCCCCGCCCTCGAGGTCACCCTCGGCGGAGGCCTCGCCTTCGGTCACACGCCCGGCCTCACGGGCGCCGTCACCGCCTCGGTGGGCTTGCGCTGGAGCGTCGTCAGCCTCGCCATCGAGGGCGACCACGCGTTCCTGTCGACAGCCGCGCGCGAGGACGGGGGCGCGGGCGAGGTGCAGGGCTCGTTGTCTACCGGGCGGCTCGTGCCGTGTCTGCGGCAGCGCCTCGGGGCGCGGGTCGACGGCGCGGCCTGCGGCGTGGTGGCCCTCGGCGCGCTCGGCGCCACGGCGGTCGGCGTCGACGTCTCCCGCCCCGACACGGCCTTCTACGCCGCGGTGGGCCTCCGGCTCGCGGCCCGCGTCGCGCTCTCGCCGCTCCTCGGACTGCGGGTGCGCGCCGACCTCCTCGGGGCGCTCACCCCGATCAGCCTCGTCATCCGCGACGGGACCCAGGAGCTCGTCGTGTGGAGCGCCTCGCCCGCGGCCCTCACCGCCGGGATCGACCTGACGGCGACGTTTCCGTGACGGACCCGACGGCCTCGCGACAAACGCCCGCTGTGAGCGCCGCCGTGGCACCGCTCCCGACGCCCGCGCCGGCCCCCGCCGGGCTCGACTTCCGCACGATCTTCGAGACGGAGTTCGACTACGTGTGGCGCTCGCTGCGCCGCCTCGGGGTGCGCGAGCGCGACGTCGACGACGTCACCCACGACACCTTCATCGTGGTCTACCGCACCCTCGACCAGTACGACCCGAGCCGCCCGCTGCGGCCCTGGCTCTTCGGCATCGCGAGCCGCCACGCGGCCAACTACCGCCGCCGCGCGCACCACCGCGGAGACGTGATGGAGCACGCCACCGAGGTGGTCGACCCCGCCCGCGGCGCGGACGAAGCCCTCGCCTCGCGGCAGACCCTCGACCTCGTGCAGGCCGCGCTCGACGCCCTCGACGACGACCGCCGCGCCGTCTTCGTCCTGCACGAGCTCGACGGCACCTCGGTGCCCGACATCGCCGCGGCCCTGTCGATCCCGTTGAACACGGCCTACTCCCGGCTCCGCCTCGCGCGCGAGCACTTCAGCGCAGCCGTGCGCAGACTCCGCGCGGCGAGGGGCGAGCGATGAGCGACGACCACCTGCCCGCCGACGTCCAGGCCCTGCTCGATGAGGCGCGCGCGCTGCCCCGCGTCCCTGCGGGCTCGCGCGACGCCGTGCGCGCCCGCCTCGCGGCCTCGCTGGCCGTGCCCCTCGCGGCCCCGCCCGCGCCCACGCCCGCCGCCCGCGCTCGGCCTCGCGTCGCGCCTGCCCTTCACCCTCGCGACCTTCGTCGTCGGCGCGCTCACCGGCGCCGTCGCGCACCGCGCCCTCGCGCCGCGGCCCGCGCCCACGGTCATCGTTCGCACCGTGACCGCCGCGCCTCCGCCGGTCGCGCCTCCGCCGGTCGCGCCCGCGCCCGCGGTCGTTCCCGCAATCGTCGACGCGTCGGTCGTCGACGCGTCGGTCGCCGTCGAAGACGCCTCCGCCGAAGCGGTCGCCGCGGACGTGCCCACGCGCGCTCACGGCCCCCGCGCGCGCGACGAGGGCTCGCTCAACGCGGAGCGGGCCGTGCTCGAGATCGCGCGCACCGCGCTCACCCGCGGGCAGAGCTCGGCGGCCATCGACGCGCTGGAGCGCCACGCGCGGCGCTTTCCTCGCGGGAGGATGGCGCCGGAGCGCGAGAGCATGTGGGTGCAGGCCCTCGTCTCGGCGGGCCGCTACGACGCGGCGCGCGAGCACGCGGCGCGGTTCCGTCGGTCGTACCCGGGGAGCATGCTCCAGCCGGTGGTCGACGCGGCCCTCCGCGAGATTCCGTGACGGAAGCGCTGGCTCGCGACAAACGAGCTTCAAGGGACCACCGCTCCGCCGCCCTCCGCGGCGGACGTCGCGAAGGAAAGAGACCATGAACCGAGTCCGATGGATCGTCCTGGCGTGCGCCATGGCCGCGACGGCCTGCTCTGGCGAGAGCCTCACCGTAGGGGAGATCGACGCCTCGACGGGCGCCTCGAGCGACGCGGGAGGAGACGCCTCCGCCTCCGCCACCGACGCCCAAGTCGCGGACGCCGGCGCGGTCGACGTCGCCGCGTCGGACACGGGCGTCATCGAAGACGTCTCCACGGACGCTGGCGCCATCGAAGACGTCTCCGCGGACACCGGGGTGACCGACGCCGGTGCTCCAATGGACAACGGCCCCGCGGACGCGGACACGGCCGACGCGACGGACGCCGACCCCGTCGACGCGGGCGCGACCGACGCGGACCCCGTCGACGCTGGCGACGCCGACCCCGCCGACGCGGGCGCGGCCGACGCGCGGGTGCTGCCCACGGTCGGGAGCCTCGTCGTGCGCTTCGTGAACAACCCGAGCAACGCGCAGGTCACGGTCACCGGCCCCGCGGCCTTCTCGCGCACCCTCGACGCGACCGCCGTGCTCAACGACCTCGCCTTCGGCGCGTACACGGTGGCGGCGCAGCGGACGGTGCTGGGCGGGCTCTCGTACGTGCCGACGCCGACGCGAGAGACCGTGCAGGTGAGCGCCGAGACCGGGGTCGACGCGCCCGCGGTGGTCACCGTCACCTACGGCGCGATGAACACGCCGCCGACGCTCAGCACCGAGGCCACGCAGACCCTCTACGCGGGCGCCCGCGCGCCCACCCTCGTCCCCTTCACCGTGAACGACGCCGAAGACGGCCCCTCTGGCCTCACGCCCACGGTCGTGTCGAGCGCGCCGAGCATGGTCACCGCCAGCGTGGTGCGCGACGGCAGCGGCTGGGCCCTGTCGCTCCTCCCGGGCACCGTCGAGGCGACGGCGACGGTCACCCTCTCGGTCACCGACTCGCAGAACGCGACGTCGACCTTCGCGGTGACGGTGAACGTCTCCACCGCGGGCGTGGTCACCACCAACGCGAACTCCGGCCCGGGCTCGCTGCGCGCGGTGATCGCCGCCGTCGCCGCCGGGGCGACGGTGACCTTCGCGCCCTCGGTGGTCAGCCCCATCACCCTCACGTCGTCCATCGCGATCCCGCGGGCGATCACGATCCAGGGGCCCGGCGCGGGCGCGCTCACCATCGACGGCGCCACGCGCGTGCAGCTCTTCTACGTCACCGCGCCGCTCACCGTCACGGGACTCACCTTCAACGGCGGCTACTCAGGCTCCTACGGCGGCGCGATCCAGGTGCCCGGCGCGGCGACGCCGCTCACGGTGAGCGACTGCGCCTTCACCAACAACGCCTCGGAGATGCTCGGCGGCGCGATCTACACCGCGAGCAACCTCACCCTCACCCGCAGCACCTTCACGTCGAACCGCTCGAACAACGGCGGCGGCGTCACCGCGTCGGGCCCCACCTCCGTCGTCACCGACTGCACCTTCACGTCGAACCGCGCGACGCTGCACTACGGCGGCGGCTTCTACGCGTACGCCGGAATGCGCACCTCCATCGAGGGCTGCAGCTTCGTGTCGAACTCGTCGAACAACCTCGGCGGCGGCGTCGCCATCGCCTCGGTGTACGGGGCGATGACCGTCACCAACTCCACCTTCGCGGGGAACTCGGCGACGAACTACGGCAGCGCGGTCGTCCTCAACGCGCCCGCCCTCAGGATGTCGTTCTGCACCGTCACGGGCTCCACCGGGAGCCCCGCGCTGCACATCACCACGGGCGGGCCCTTCATCCTCCAGAACAGCATCGTGGCCGGCAACGCCCGCGGCGACTTCTCGCCCTTCGGCATGTACCAGTCCGACGACTACAACATCATCGGCGGGGTCATGGGCGCGTCGTTCAGCGCGCGCGACAACGACGTGGTGGGAGAGGTCGTCGCCCTCGACCCGGTGAGCGGCTACGGCGGCGCGACGCCCACGGTCCGCCTGCCCGCGTCGAGCATCGCCGTCGACGCGATCCCCGCCGAGGCGTGCCTCGCAGGGACGACCGCCGTCTCCGTCGACCAGCGCGGTCGGGCCCGCCCCGCGGGCGCCCGCTGCGACATCGGCGCCTTCGAGCGTCAGTCCGACGACTGATCGACCGCGGTCAGACCCCCCTCAGGCCTTCGGCGCTCGCCACGCGACGCGGAGCCCGAGGACGAGCGCGCCCAGCCCGACCCCCGCCAGCAACACCCCCCACAGCGGAATGTAGGACCCGAGCTCTCCGACGATGAGCGCCACGTCGGAGGGCTGCTCGCGCCCCTGGATCGTCACGGCGGCCGTGAAGAGGTAGTCGACGCGCGCGAGGGTGTCGAAGCCGAGGAGCAGCCCGATGAACTGCGCGAAGACCACGCGCTCGCGCGCGCTGCCCCACACGCCGAAGGCGGCCACCACCGCGGCGACGAGGGGCATGGCGATCCACCCCGCGAGGGAGCGGACCCAGACCGCGAGCGACAGGACGAGCGCGAGCGCGAGCGTGAGGAGCACGACCCGCGCGCGCTTCGGTCCGCGACCGAGGGCGAGGGTGGCGGCGCCGACGAAGGGCGGCGCGAGGAGCCCGCCCATGGACACGAGGGCCGAGGGGAAGCCCCGCGCGGTGTGGGTGTGCGCGAGGCCCGAGGCGTCGCGGAAGATGTCGAGCGACGAGAACGACCCGCCGACGATGAGCGCCGTGAGCCCGTGCCCCATCTCGTGGACCCAGGTCGCCAGGAGCGTGAAGGGGTAGAGGATCAGGCGCCCGAAGGGCACGAGGTGCTCGATGACCAGCGCGATGACGGCGGCCGTGACGAGCGCGCGGCGAGGGGTGGTGGGCGCCTCCGCGGGGGCGGTCTTCGACGCAGCGGGCATCGCGGTCCTCCGTCGGTGGAATCTACACGCGGCGGAGGGTCGTGGCCCGCGACGCTCTCAGTTGCACATGTACGAGCGGCGCGGCGCGATGAGGAACGAGACCCCGAACTGCCAGCCGAAGGTCTCTTCGCCGACGAGGTAGGGCGTCCAGTCGGCGCGCAGGGCGAGGGCGCAGGTGAAGTAGAAGGTGTCGGCGACGTAGGGGCCGAAGCCGAAGCGGGAGCCTCCGTCGATCTCGCTGAACGAGAGGAGCGCGCTCACGCCCGCCGAGAGGTTGAGCGGCGAGAACGAGCTGCGGTCCGCGCGCGGCGCGGAGAGGAGGTTGAGCCCCAGCGACGCGCCGGTCATCAGCGCCGACCACTCGGGCACGGTGTTGCCCGCGCCGCTCCCGTACGAGAGCGAGAAGTCGAACTCGACCGGGCCGCGCCACACGCCGAGCGAGAGCGAGAACACGCTCACCGAGAGCGCCTCGGACGACGGCCCCGTCGCGAGGCGGTAGCCGAAGCCGACGCTGAAGCGGTTGGCCGCCGTTCCGAGGAAGGCCACGCTGCTCGACCCTGACGACGAGGGCGCCTCGGGCGCGGGCCGCGCCAACGGGCGGCGGTAGCTCACCCGATACGGCCGCGGCGTGGGCTCAGGCGCGGGAGGGGCGGCGCGGGCGCGGGCGCGGGGTCTGGGCGCGACGACGGGGGCGGCGCGGCGAAGGTGCCGGTGCTGGTGGCGCCGCCGGTGACGGGCGGGGGCGCGGGGTACGAGCCGACCTCGACCGAGGCGTTCGCCGTGCGGCCGAGGGCGCGGCAGGCCTCGGGCATCCCGAGCTCGCACGAGCGGGAGAGCAGCTCCGACGCGCGGGCCTCGCTCTGCGGGACGCCGTCTCCGCGGCGGTAGAGCACGCCGAGCACGCCGCACGAGGCCGCGTGGCGGGCGTTGCAGCCGCGCTCCAGCAAGGGCGCCGCGCGGGCGGTGTCGCGCGCGACGCCGGTGCCCGTGGCGTACATCGTCCCGAGGTTGCCGCAGCCCGCCTCGCTGCCGCCGTCGCACGCTCGCTGGAAGAGGGTCACGGCGGCGGCGCCGTCGCGCGGCACGCCCAGGCCCTCGGAGGTGAGGAAACCGAGCTCGTTGCAGCTCGCGGAGAAGCCCAGCTCGCAGCCCCGGCGGTGCAGGAGCGCCGCCCGCGCGTCGTCGCGGCTCACCCCCGCGATGCCCCGCTGGAACGCGCGCCCCGCGAGGAAGCACGACGCCCCCTGGGCCTGGCTGAAGCACCGCGCCTCGAGGGTGGTGGCGAGCGACCCCGCGGGCTGCGCCCACGCGTCGACCGACGCCGTCGACACGGCGGCCCAGAGGGAGGCGGCGACCGCCGCGAGCGCCCACTTCGCTCTCATCACGCGCTCCTTGCGCCGGGGCGTTGTGGCCTCGACGCCGGAGCATCATCGCGGGCCGCGCCGCGCGTCGGCATCGCATGATCATGCGACCTCCTCCCGCGCGGTCAGGGCGACGGCAGGAGCTGCTGGAGCGCGGCGCGGGGGAGCGTCCTGTCGAGGGCGACGTCGCAGGCGGCGAGAGATCGCTGAAAGATCCGCGGTCGGCGAGCGTTGACGCTCCATGAACACCGCCCACCGCCTCGTCCTCGTCGGCGCCCTCGCGCTCGGCGGGTGCGCCGAGAATCGCCACGGGAACTCGGCCCCCGCGACGTCATCGTCGGCGCCGTCGAACCGCGGCCCCGCGCAGCACGTCGCGCGCCGCGCGATGCTGGAGGTCCGCGCGAGCTACCGCGTCCCGGTCGGGTCTGCGCGCGAGGCGGCCGAGGCGCTGCGGCGCGTGTCGGACTTCGCCGAGTCGCACGAGGGATGGGTGCAGTCCTCCTCGCTCGACGCGGCGGGTGACGAGGGCTCGGTCACGCTGCGCGTCCCGCCCGACGCGCTCGCCGCGCTGCGCGAGACCCTCGGCCGCGTCGCGGTCCCAGGGCGGAGCGTTCGCGAGCAGGTGCAGCGCACCGACGTGACCGACGCCCTCGCCGACCTCGACGCGCGGGTGCGCGTGGCGCGCGCGACGGAGACCCGGCTCCTCGCGCTCCTCGAACAGCGCACCGGCACGCTGTCCGATGTGCTCGCGGTGGAGCGCTCCCTCGCGGAGCAGCGCACGACCATCGAGCAGTTGGAGTCTGAGCAGCGCGCCGCGCACGGCCGCGTCGACCTCGCGACGGTGGAGGTCCGCTTCGAGCGCCAGGCCGCCGACCGCGACGCCCCGCTCGGGCAACAGCTCGCCGCGGCGGGGCGCGAGGGCGTGTCGATGGCGCGCGCGTTCGTGGTCGGGCTGCTCCTCGCGGCGCTGCGCGCGGGGCCTGTGATGCTGGTGCTCGCGCTGATGGGCTACGCCGCGTGGCGCGCGCTGCGACGGAGGCCGTGACGCGGGCGGGTCAGTCGCCGTCGCGGTGGACCGCGCATCGCGTCGGAGGGAGCCGCGCGTACAGCGGGCGCGAGGGGGCCTCGCCGTCGCCGTTGACGGTGAGCGCGCGCACGCACAGCGCGTCGCCGTCGAGGCGAAGCCGGAGCACCACGTCGCGGGTGTGGGGCTCGTCGTCGCTCGCGTCGGTGACGCCGTCGTAGAGCGTCGCGCGCAGGACGAAATCGCCGCGCGCCGCCGGTCCGCAGGGGGCGAGCGCCGTCACGCGAGAGATCACGCGCGGGAGCGCTCCGGCGCGGCCCGCGAGCGCGGTGCCGTCGGCGAGGAGGCGCAGCAGGCCGACGTCGCCGTCGATCGCGTACGCGCCGATCCAACCGGGCGCGCTGGACGAGACGAGCGCGGCGTCGGCGCGCGCTGCGCCGGGGGCGGTCGAGGTCCAGAGGATCGGCGGCGTGATCCACCACTCAGCGCTCGCGAACACCCCCGCGAACGCGTCGCCGTCGCGGGCGACGACCCACCAGGGTTGGACCCCACGTAGAGCTCCGCCGTGGCCCTCGACGCGACGACGGACGGCGCGCGGAGAGAGCGTCCACCGGGTGAAGACGCCCGCGGACGAGAGCGAGAGCGTCGCCCGCGCCGAGGTCGCGTCGAGGAGCACCGCGGACCTGTCGTCGTCGAAGGCGGCGCGGTGGTAGGCGAAGGCGCCTCGCGTTCGCGCCGCGCCGCCGCGCGCAGGCGCCCGCCCGTGATCGCCCACGGGGACCTCCTCCTCGCGCGCGTCGCCGACGAGAACGAAGCGCCAGGCTCGCAGGAGATCCACGCCGCTCGCGGCGTCGCGGCCGGATTTCTCTCGGGACCGAGAACCGGCGCGAGCGTGGCCTCGCCCCAGCCGACGACGGTGAGCCCCCACGTCCACGACACCTCGTCGCAGTGCGGGCCGAAGCCATCGACGCGAGAGAAGGGGAACCGCCGCAGGTACGCGTGGCCCTCGCGCGACACGAAGGGGCGCCACGCCCGCTGGGTCGCGGTGGACACCCACGGCGTGCCGTCGGGGGCCAGCGCGACGGAGTCGCCCTCCGGGCTGCAGAGCCTCTCGCTCCTCGCGCCGTCCTCCGCGCTCCACGGCGTCGCGGGGCGCGGGTCGAAGCGCTCGCCCACGCGACCTTCGACCACGGCCCTGCGCTCGGCGCCCACGTCGCGCACCACGAGCCGGAGGCGACCGTCGCGGCCCACGCGCGGCGCCACCTCTTCGATCACCCAGCGCTCGGCCTCGGGGCTCGTGGTCAGCGCCCTCGCGGGCCCGTCTCCACGGATCACCCGCGCGCGCTGCGCGGAGCGACGTCGCTCGATGAACACCAGCGACTCGCCCTCGTAGCCCACCGACTGCCACGGCTCGGTGAGGCCTCCGACCGCGCGCTGGCGCTCTCGGTTCGACGCGTCGCGCTCGCAGACCGCGAGCCCGACGGGGCGATCGCGCGTGGCCGCGCAGTGACCCACGCAGGCGACGCGGCGACCGCTCGCGCTCACGAAGCACCGCGCGGGCGCTTCACCCCGGCGGACCGTGAGGCGCCCCGACCACCTCCCGTCGGCGCCTCTCGCGTAGAGGGTGGTGCTCTCGCCGCGCTCGCACTCCGCGTAGAGCCGGTCGGCGCCGAAGTACCGCGACACGCGGCAGTCCTCAGGCGGGAGCACCGCGCTGACGAAGCGGCCCTCGACGAGGTCGTACTCCGCGAGCCGCGGGCTCCGGTCGCGCCAGGTGGACCAGAGGAGGACGTTGCGTCGTCGGTCGTCGGTGAACGAGATCGCGCGCCACGCCGCGGTCTGCGTCGCCTCGAGGGAGGCGATGACGGGGTCGGTCTCTCGCAATCCCTGGAGCGCTGGGACATCAGCCGTGTCTACGGGCGCCGCGACCACGCCGTCGAAGGCGAAGCTCCGCGAGCGACCGACGGCCCATCGGTGAGAGTCGTCGGCGACGACCTGGTGGACCGCGTCGGTGAGGTCGGTCGCGAGGTTCCACGCGGCGCCGCCGTCGTCGGTGAGGAGCACCACGCCCGGCTCCATCAGCGCGATCCCGCGGTGATCGTCGGAGAAGGCCACGTCGAGGACCACGCCCGGCGGCAACGAGAGGCCCTCGGCGCGGCCCTCGTCGACCTCGACGACGCGCCCCGCGCCGCGACCGAATCGCCCGCGGCGAGCGTGCGCGACGAAGCGCGGCGTCGCGGTGAACTCGTCGGCGTCCCACACCGCCTCGGGGGAGACGAAGCGCCAGCAGCCGTGGCGGCGGAGGGGGAGCATCACGCGCGGATCGAAGCTCCAGGCGCCCACGCGCGACCGCCCGTCGCTCGTCACTTCGACGGCGACGCCGGCGAGCAGGAATCGCCGCGCGGCCTCCCTCGGGAAGACCTCGACGGCGCGGTTCCACCACGCGCGGAAGTCCTCCCCGTGCTCCGCGCTGCCGAAGACGCGCGACCTCGCGGGCAGGGGGATCGCGCGCGGCGAGCGTCCTGCGACCGTGCGCGGCGGAGCGTCGACGGACGCGCGCGGCGCGCACGAGAGCATCGCCGTGGTCAGCGCGAGGCGCGCGCGCGTCACGGCGCGCACCGCGCGGGCGTGAGCGTGGTCTCGGTGAGCGTCGCGCCGACGAGGACTCCGTCCGCGCCCGCGGTCACCGAGAGGAGGGAGTCGTCGGTCAGGCGCGTGTAGGCGCGCAGGCACACCGCCGTCGGGGAGACATCGAGGGTGATCGTCCCGTCGGGCACCTCGGAGCGCTCAGGGGTCCCCGCGTCGGGGTCGAAGGACGGCCCGTGAGCAGGAGCCTCACCGCGCTTGGGTCCGGTGGTCCCGCGCACACCGGGATCGGCCCTTCGTCCACCCACGGGAGCGCGTCGGGAGCTCGCGCGCCCGCGGCCGCACGGGGAAGAACAGCAGTCGTCGCTGGGCCGCGCGCGGATCACCGCGACGCCGACCTCGTCGCCGCGCCGCGCGAGGGCGAAGGTGTCGGTGCTCTCGCGCGCCGCCGTCGAAGGGCTCGGGCGGTCATGCGCGACGGACACGACCGCGCCCGGCGCCTCTCCCATCAGGGGGTGAGGTCGCGCGCGCAGGTCATCCTGGATCGCGCCGAAGGTCATCGCGCCGAAGGTGCTCGCGCCGCTGAAGCCCGTCGTGAGCGCGACCACGCCGTCGGGCGAAGCGATCAAGGGTAGAACTCGTCGCCCATGAAGGGCGCGGACTCGACGCGCGCCGCCGCGGCGCGGTCGGTGACCGAGACGACCACGTTCCCATCGTCGCCGATCCAGTAGAGCGAGACGCCGTCGCGGCGGATCGACGCCTGCCACAGCCCGTCGTGGCGCTCGCACCACCCGCGCCCGCCCGCGGAGGTGATGGCCCGCGTCGCGCCGCGGAAGAGCCCGCGCTCGTCGAGGCCCCACCACGCGAGGGTCGCGGTGCAGCCCCCGTCGGGGCGCGCGACGAGCGACGCCACGACGCGGCCCTCGTTCGTCCAGAGCGAGGCCCACGACGCTTCATCGGAGGGCCGCGGGAACGGCGCCGACGGCGCGGGGGTGGCGCGACCCGAGGGCGCGCAGGCGGGGAGGCGGAGCCGCTCCGAGAGCCTCCACCCGACGCGCGGAGCTTCGCCCTCCACCGCGGGAGCCGTGAGCGTGAGGGCGGGCCGCGGGGGAACGACCTCGCGCGCCCAGCCGGTCACGATGAGGTCGTCGCCGACGAGGCAGCGGTCGGCGGTGCATCGGCCCGGTCGCGGCACCCACGGAGAGCGGGGTCGCGCCGACGCGGCGCTCGCGCGCGCGGCGCCAGTGGCCGGGACGGGGAGCGGGTGCCAGGAGTCTCCGCCGTCGAGGGTGCGGAGGAGGCGCGTCCATCGGTCGCCCCACGCGAGGCCGCGGCGGGGGTCGGCGAAGGCGACGTGCGCGGTCTCGGGCGGCAGCGGGCGCACGACGACGTCGCCGTCGACGCGTCCGACGACGAAGCGACGGCGCACGAAGTCGTCGCGGAGCACGCCCGTGAAGGTGCCCTCGTGGTTGAGCCGGACCTCCTCGACGGGACCCTCGTGGACGAGCGGCGTGATCGGCGGAGGATCGGGGCCTCCGTCCGAGGGCGGGCAGGTGCCGAGCCCCGCGGGCACGAGGCTCAACAGCGTGCGCCCGCGGGCGGAGCCGTGGTTGAAGAGCGCGCGCATCTGCGGCGCGTCGTCGGGCGGGGGCGGGAGGCTCTCGCTCGCTCTCCCCGGCTGGTCATCGGGCGGGGCGAGGGGGACGCCGAAGCGCGCGAGGTCGTTGAAGGCGCGCTCGTTCCGCTCGCGCGTGACCCACCCCCTCGCGCGGCCGTCGCGGAGGTCGACCTCGACGTAGTCCGCGTGGCGTCGCACCGCGAGGCCGTGCGCGCCCAGGGGCTCTCCGTCGAGCAGGTCGACCCACGCGGGCCTGCGCGCGACGAGGGCGTAGAGGTCCGACGTGTAGCTCCCGTCGAGGCCGCGGGCGCGCTCGATGTCGAAGGCGGTCCCCGGGCGCGGGCTGAGCACGCGCTCGAGGTAGAGCGCGCGCAGGCTGTTGTTCCCGTCATCGAGCCGCCCGTCGGTGACCGTGAGCCCCACGTCGAGGGCGGCGTCGAGGATCGCAGGCTGCGCCCGCCGCGGCGGCGTGAAGCGCGCCCACCGCGCGCCGCCGTCGGTGGTGACCATGAACGCGCCGCCGTCGAGGGTCGCGACGCCCTGGCGTTCGTCGGCGAAGAGAAGCGCGAGCACCGCGACGGGTGGGAGGGTGGCGACGCGTACGAAGGGGCCGCCGTCGCTGGTCCACGCGACGCCGTCGCGGTCGATCACCGAGGCCCGACCGCGGGCGTCTGCGCGGACGGCGGTGAGCGGGCCGCCGTCGACGTGCATCCCGGGAAAGTCGCCGACGCGCCGCAGCGGCCCGAGGAAGGTCTCGCTCGCGGCGCAGGCGCCGTCTTCGGCGCAGAAGACCCAGCCGCGGGCGACCGGCACCGCGAGCACGATGCGCTGCGCGAACGCGTCGTCGGCGAAGCGCGCCGCGTCGTCGAGCGTCTGGACGCGGGCGCCGCCGAAGGTGAGGTCGGCCCAGCCGTCGGGCTCCACGCCGACCGTGGAGATCGGGCCGTAGGGGAGGAGTTCAACCCGTGTCGGAGGCTCGCGCTCAGGCGTCGCGCGCGGCGCGGCGACGGGAGCGGGGGCCGAGCGGCACCCCGTCCACATCACAGCGCACGCGATGGCGACGCTCCACCTCACGGTCCGCTCCGTCCTTCGCGAGAGCAGACCACGAAGTCGGGCGAAGGTTCACCCGTCGTGGTGCCGCGCGTCGAGCGTGGCGCGCGCGTCGCGCCAAACGGCTTCGTACGCCTCGGCGGTGATCTCGTCGTGGGGCCAGTCGGGATCCCAGGTGTTGACGTTCCCCTCGGCGACGCGGCCGTAGCGGTCGATGTACGCATCGAGGGTGCCGGCCTCGCGCGCGGCGTTCCACTCGTCGAGACTCGCCGCGCCCTGCACGAACCCGGTCGCACGGACGATCGCGACGTGACGGACGGTCCACCCTTCGTCGTCGATCTCCCAGTAGAAGTCGATGTCCTCTTCGTCCCAGTAGGAGCGTACGTGGAGCATGGCGGGGATGGCGTCCGTACCACAGGGGCCGAAGGCGCCGCAGCGATCGAAGGTGGGGCTACAACCACCTCTGGCACGTCACCGAATTCGGGACGGGTATCCGACGTCCATGCCTACAGGCGCCCGGGGAAGGCGAGTGACCTCGGGCGGCGCGGGGTCGTCGGACTCCGACTCGATCCACTCGAAACGAACGCGGCCCGAGACGAAGGACTCGGACCAGAGCTCGCCGGACGTGAGCCGCCCATCCATCTGCGCGAGCTGGTCTTCGAACCAGCGCGCCAGCCGTCGACTGGCGCGGTTCTCCGCGACGATGTGATGTCCCTGGCGAAGCATGTCCGTCGCCGTGCGCTCGAGGGCCGAACCGAAGGAGATCCAACACTCCACGAGGGCGCACCTCGCTTCGGCGAGGTTGGGGTTCGCCACGAACGACGGCTCGGCGGGGGCTACGCGTCGAAGTTCGCCATCCCCGCTCAGCCGTTCAGGGGCGGCTTCGCGGTCACGCGGCTCTGCGACGCGGCAGGGGTAGCGGCGTGATGACCTCGACGAGGTGCTCGAAGGGGTCTGCGTGGCGCAGGCCGAAGAGTCTCTCCGCGGCAGTGGTGCCGTCGGGCCTTCGGAGCCCGTAGTTGTGCACGACGGTGAGCGCCTTGAGCACCGCGGGCGGCAGCGCCCGGCGGTGGTGGTAGCGCAGCGACAGCGCGCCGTTGCGGCCCTCCACGCACGACGACGCCCGCACGAAGTGCGACGCCACCCACGACGCCCACTCCCGCAGGCTGTGCTGCTCGGTACTCGTCACCGACGACCACGCCGACGAGGACGACAGCCGCGCAGACAACGCCTCCAGCGCCACCTTCAGCGCGGCGCGCTCGGCGGCGCTCGTGGCCCGCTCGCGGCACCGCGACAGGTACGCCCACGGCACCAGCACCTCGCCCACCACGGCATCCAGCGCGGCGGGCAGCGCGAGCGCCGCGCGCTGCGTGGCCTCGAAGCGTTGCCACCACGCGAGCGACTCGACCCACGTGGGCACCAGGCGCAGCACCTTGCCGATGCGCGCCCGCGCCGACGCGCTCAGCCCGCTCTCGCTGGCTGCGTAGCGGATGCGCGCCAACCACTGCTCCATCGCCGCCCGCATCGCCGTGGGCTCGACCCTCGCGCCGGTGCGCAGGTTGAAGGGGTGCATCGTGTCGCTCAGCGCGCCCATCCCCTCGCGCACGATCTCGATGCGATGTCGCAGGCGGCGCAGCGCGTTGGTGCGCTCGGAGCCCGTGGAGGGCGCAGCCTCGACCTCTGCGTGCTTTGCGTGCAGCGCTCTCAGCACGGGGCCCAGCTCGTACAGACCGTGGAACAGGTCGCTGCCGCGGTGCACGCCCACCTGCGCCGCGACGTAGGCGGCGATGCCCTTGGCTTCGTCGGCCACCGCCTGCACGACCTTCACCGGCAGCGCGCCCAGGGCCTTGGTCATCGTGGCGCTCCAGGTGGCCGCGTCGCGCGCGGTGGCGTGCGCCTCGGCGAGGATGAAGCCCGAGGCCACGTCCATCGCCACGAGGATCATGCTGCGCTTCCAGGTCTCATCGAGCGCGAGGGACAACAGCCGCTCGGGGCCTGCGCGCACGGCGTCTCCGAGCGCCTTGCCGGTGGCGTCTCCCCAGTCTCCGAGCGCGTGGACCATGGTGCCCAGGGTGCGGCGCAGGGTGCTGGGCGAGCAGGCCACCAAGGGCGCGATGCCCGCGAGCACGAAGAACCTGCGTAGGGTGTCGGCCCCGGCGCCGCCCACCACGCCGAAGACGAAGAGAGCGGCGAGCACGATGCGATGCAGGGCGCGAGCGCCCTGCGGACCGCTCAAGACGGCCTCCACCGGTGAGCGCGGGGTGCGTGCGGCGTGGCGCGCCTTGAAGCCCCCGAGCGTGCGCCGCGGGATGCCCAGAGCTCGCGCGGCGGCGGAGGTACCGGTGATCCGTGCGAGCTCGAGGGCGTCCGCGCGGGCGATGCGCGACAAGGGGCGTCGACGAGAGCGAGGGGCTTGCCCCGCGAACAGCGCGCGGGCAGTGTCGTCGGGCACGGTCTGGCTCCGAGGGCAGTGGGGAGATTCGCAACCACTCCGCTGCCTCAGTCAGGCCGTGCGTTCAAGCGCCCCTGGAGCTCTCGACGGCCTCACGCCTGTTCAGCACTGGCGAACTTCGACGGGTAGCCCTTCGAGGGCGGCCTCCAACGCGCGCATCAACGACTGGCGAGAGCGGCCCCGCTCGGTGACGAGCTCCTCCCAGGGGCGCTCGTCGACGACGCGGTCGATCACCAGCGCGCGGTCGGGGTCGGAGAGCGACGCGAGCGCGCGGGCCAGCGCAGACCGCAGTCCCAACCGGGCGACGTCGACGGGGACGACGACGAGCTCGGGGTGCTCGACCGAGGCGATGTCGACGTACTCGCGCAGCGCCGCGCGCTTGCGCGCGTCGAGGATCGCGTAGCCCACGAAGCGCGTGAGCCACGCGATGGGCGAGCCGCGCGACGGGTCGAAGCGCTCCCGCTTCTTCCACGCGGCGGAGAGGCCCGCGTGGACGACGTCGTCGGCGTCGGCGTCGCAGGCGACGTGGCGACGTGCGTACGCGAAGAGCGTCGGGCGACAGCCACGAAACGCGTCGATGAGGAGGGAGACGTGGGGAGAGGACGGGGTGTTGTCGTGGGGCATGGCGAGACCTCCGGCGGGTTGCGCGGGGGGTCTCGGCGGGGGCGGTCAGGGGTTGCGTGAAAAGTGAACGGCGTGGGGTGCGCGCTTCGATCTCGCGTCCGAACAGCAAGGACGGGACGGCCGTCGATGGGGATGGCGTCGAGGCAGGCGAGGCTCGACCGCGAGGCAGTGCCGGGTCGCGCACCCTCGCGGTGAAAGCTCCTGCGAGAGTCAGCGGGGGGAACGTCGGGAGCCAGGTGCAAGCCCGACGCGGAGCTTGAGGGGGGAGAGCGCGGGAGACAGAACGGGGAGCTGTCGGAGTCAGCGGGGGGAGAGACCGAGAGGCGATCCAGGCTGTGAGAGGAGCTTCGGCTGGGATCGCGGTAGCCGTGGGGATGCGACTGGCGATAGGGTCGCCCGCGGGTCGGAGATGAGCGCGCGGGGCGGGACCGAGACCGTGGTTCGGGTGCTGGGGGCCTTCCTCGGGGAGCAGCGGACGTGGTCGCAGCGGGAGCTCGCCGTCAGCGGATCTCGTCGACGGAGAGCGCGGCGGAGAGCACGTCGTGCGAGAGCGAGGTCATGGCAACGGTCCTTCGGGTGAGCGGAGCGGAGTCGTTGATGTCACGAACGCGCGTCGGGGCGCGCGTCTGACATCGCGACCGACGGCTCTACGCGAGACGCGGAAGGTGCCTCACGCCATGCGCGGGGATCACCAACGCGGCGCGACCGCGCCGCGGGGGTACGGTGCGTCGACCCGGTCAGTACGGGCCGCGTGCGCGCGTCTCTCGACTCGCCAACCACGTCAGGCACGGAGGCGCGCGATGAAGACGAAGCGAGGCACGCGGGCGACCTACCGCGGCGACACGATGCGACGAGAGAAGCGCGACGCGCTGAACCGCGAGGCCGAGCGGGTCTTCGCAGAGATGTTCCCCGAGGCGTACCTGCGCGAGAAGGCGCGGCGGGCGGTGGAGGGCGAGGAGTGATCGGCCCTCACCCGCGCCGCGCGCGTTGATGCACCGTCACCCGGATGCGCCTGATCTGCTCCCTCACCTCCGCCTCCGAGCACTCTGGCGCGACGAAGTCCTGCGCGCGCATGTGGTCGAGGAGCGCCTCGGGCAGCCCCACCTGATGCTCCCTGACGTAGTGCGCGAGGGCCTTCGGCCACACCCAGGTCCCGTCGCTGCACCATCCGAGCGGCACGCACCTCGTTCGGTCGAACACGTCGGCCGTGACGCCCGCGTACATCCACCGCTCGCACACGCCGTCGTCGAGGTACGTCGCGGCTCGCCTCGCGAGCCCCTTCGCCAGCACCCCGCGCTGCTCCGCCATTGAAGGGAAGCCCTCCGACCTCCACAGCTCGCAGTAGCTAACCCACTTCAACCGCGCGCTCGTCATCGCCCTCTCGCTCCCTCGCCCCTCGTCACACGCCTCGCCCGTCCCCTACGCTCCGCGCGCCATGAGCGACCCTGCCGCCGAAGACCCCATCGCCTTCGCCCGACGCTACCTCGCCGCGCTCGAAGCGGGCGCGACGGGAGACGCCCTCGCCGCGTTCTTCACCCCCGACGTGGTGCAGGAGGAGTTCCCCAACCGGCTCGTGCCGACGGGGGCGCGGCGCGACCTCGCGGCGCTCCTCGACGGCGCCGTGCGCGGGCAGAGGGTGATGACGGCGCAGCGCTACGAGCTCGTTCACGCCGTCGCCTCGGGCGACCGCGTCGCCCTCGAGGTGCAGTGGACGGGCACCCTCGCCGTCCCCGTGGGCGCGCTGCCCGCGGGGGGCGAGATGCGCGCGCGCTTCGCGGTCTTCCTCGACCTGCGCGACGGTCGCATCGCCGCGCAGCGCAACTACGACTGCTTCGACCCGTTCTGACCCGCGGATTCGGTTAACCCCGCGCGGGCGAGGGGCTCGGCGCGCTGTCGCCACAGCTCCGCCTGCGCGCTGTCGCCAGCCTCGTCGGCGATGCGTTGGAGCGCGGTGAGGGCGGAGTGCTCCTTCCTCACGAAGCCGGCGGTCTCGGCGATGAGCAGCGCCTCGCGCGCGGCCTTCACGCGCCGCTCGCGGAGCGCCTCGGGGGTGCCGGTGAGGTTGGCCAGCGCGAGCAGCGTGTCGACGCGCTCGGTGTGGAGCGTGGCCGCTTCGAGCGCGGCGTTGCTCTCGGTGAGGAGGTCGGCGGCTCGGGCGAAGTCTCCCTCCCGCGCGAGGAGCGCCGCGCGGAGCCGCGCGAGGGCCGCGGCCTGGAAGCGGTTGGGGTACTGCGGGTCTTCCTGCTCCCAGAGCGACTGCGCGAGGTCGAGCGCGTCGCGGAGGGCCGCGAGGTCGTCGGCGGCGAGGGCCTCCTTCGCGCGGGCGATGGCGGCGTCGGCCTGCACGTGGATGGGGTCGGGCTCCGGGTCGGCTTCGGGCTCCGGCTCGGGGAGCGCGGGGAGCTGCGCGATGAGCGCGTCGATCTGCGCGCGGGTGTCGGCGGCGCGCTGCCGTAGGGCCGCGGCGTCTTCGGGGAGGCCGAGGTCGTCGAAAAGCACAGCAAGGCGTGCGGTCCCGTTCACGGCTCGCCCCAGATCATCTCCAGACGCCGAGTCAGCGATGTACCGATGTAGGCCACCAATCGCGCTGACGGTTTCCGCCCGGTGGAGGTCGACCTCAACGCGGCAGGCGAGTGAATAGACGCGTGGAACCGCTCCTACGAGCACGTCGAGTCGACCAATGCCCATCTCCGCGCGGTCGCAAAGCGCTAGGCACTCATGGAGGTAACCGAACGCCGAGAGTCGAGCGGCGACGTTGGTGCACTCGACGGCCTCGACTCTCGCGTCAACGTCGATGCCCAACATCCCGATTGCTGCATGTAGGCGTCCGCTGTGAAGGGCGAGCTCGACGGGGACGACCGCGTGCATCCACACACGGTCTGGTCGATCCATGGCTCCCAGGATCGGATCGAACTCCGTACGAACTTGTCTCCACCTGCTCAGGTGGCGTAGCGAGTCGAACCGAACAGACCGCCAGAAGCTGCGGAGCGTCGGGTCCAGAAGCCCGATCGGGGTGGCTTGATCGAGGTACGCGAGAGCGCGCGAGTGGTGCCCGAGTTGGGCCGCGATGCGGGCCTGACGAATCAGCAGCTCCGCCCTCCGTCGCCCCGTCGCCCACTCCAGCTCGCGCTGGATGCGCTCGAAGCTCTCCACCACCGACTCGCTCACCGCGTCCTTCGCCGCGGGGGCGATGTCGTCGAAGTCGTGCCGAGAGAGAAATCGCAGCACGTCGCTCCGGTACGACCACAGGTCGGGCACCGCGCGCACGAAGCCCTCGACGTCGCGCAGCCTCACCCAGAGGAGCACGCGCGGATCACCCGCGTTGAGCCGCTCGCGGCCCACGTTCAGACGCGTGAGCACCGACGGAAGCGACGCCCCGCCCTCGAAGGAGCACGACGCCACCGCGCCGCCGACCGCGGCAATCGCCTCCCACGGCTCTGACGCCTCGGTGAAGACCACCCGCGCGACCGGGTGCTTCGCCGCGAGGGCCTCCACCACGCCCGCTTCGAGCTTCGACGCCTCGCCGACGCAGACGATGAAGAGGCCGTCGCCGTCTTCGATGTGCCGCGCGATGCGCTCGACGGCGCGGGCGTGCGGCAGCGGGAGGGTCACGACCGCTGCGACTCCTCGTGCCCGCGCTGCACGAGACGATCGATCGCCTCGGGCTTGAGCTCTCGGAGCATCCGCTCGGCCAGGGTCTCGTTGCCGGTGGTGGGCGCGGTGTTCTGGCGCGTCCACACGCCGAGCGAGGCCGCGTCGTCGACGAGCTGCTCGCCCACCCAGTCGGCGAGCGCCGGGTGCACCGAGTACCAGGGCCGGTCGTTGACGTACTCGACCACCTGCAGCGAGTCGAGGAGGGTCCACTCCGTCGCGTTGCTGAGCCGCTTCGTGATCCGCACGACCTTGAGGCTCCCGCGGGTGCTGGCCCTCTGCGACGCGGCGATGAGCTCCTGGCCGAACTTCACGCGCGCGGCTCGCACGTGCTCCGCGGTGAGCGCGGCCTCGCCGTTGTAGTCGCAGACGTCGAAGGCGTAGTGCAGCACCCGAAAGAACTCCCTCGGGATGCCCGCCGACAGGAGCACGACCTGATCGAACACGGGAGAGGCCGCGAGGTCGGGTCCGTCGCTGAAGAGCGCCGGGTCGGCGTGCTGTCGGTACAGCGTGATGAAGAACGCGCGCCCCGCGTCGAGGACAGACTTGGGCTCCGCGGCGGTGACGATCTTCGCGTTGAGGATCTTGTACCGACGAAAGCTCGCCGTGGCCGTGAGGAAGGTCGACTCGAAGCTGAGGTAGTAGGGGATGGTGACGACGAGCTTGCAGGGCACGCTCGACAGCCGGCTGATGTCGCGCTCGAAGAGCGGGAAGAGCGAGCGGTCGCGGAACTTGTCGAGGTCGTCCATCACCACGAGGAGGCCGCCCGCGAAGCCCAGCTCCTTGGCCGCGCGCTGACCGACGGCGGTGAGCGCGCTGGTGAGCCGGCGGAGCGCGGGCACGTCGGAGTGCGCGGTGCTGCGGAGCTCGGCCCGGCGCGCGTCGTCGTTCTTGACCTTGAAGTTGAGCTCCGCGACCTGGAGGCTGATCTTCGCGGCGTAGTCCGCGAGGTTCGTGGGCTGCGACGGCGTATCGCTCCCCGCGAGGAGCTTGATCCACTCGCGGAGCACCTCGTCGGGGCCGCCGAAGCTGAGCCTCTCCGTTGCGGCGCGCAGCGGGCCCGCGAGCGCCCTCGCCACGCTCTCGGCGATGAGCAGGAGCACCATACGGATGTCCACATCGAGGGGCGGCAGCCCGTCGAGGGTGTTCACCGCGACGACCTGAAAGCGACCCTTCACCCGTGGGTCTTCCTGCACCTGACGGAGCGCGATGGACTTGCCGCTGCCGAACTGCCCGCTGAGCGCGTAGACCTGCTCGCCCTCGTCGTCGACGAGGTCGTCGGTGAGCTCCTCGATGGTCGAGCGCGTCGGCACGCCCGCCGCGGGCACCGTCGGCGGCGGAACGAAGACGACCGCGCTCGGGTCGACCTTGTTCCTCACCAGACGGTCGAAGACTCGGCGCGCGTCTCTGGGCGTCATCGCGCCGACGCTACCGCTCCGCGGGCATCGATGACCACTCGCGCACCGCCCCTCACCCCACCACCACCTCGCGCAGCCACTCCACCGGGAGGTCGTCGGGGTCGTTCACCTTCCGCAGCGTCTTCGCCGCGCGCGCGAGCCACACCCGCGCGCCGTCGACGCGGAGCGCCGTCTGCCGCGCCTCGCCGTCGAGCGTCGGCACCACCGCGCGCTTGGTGAACACGTCTCCCTCGGTGGCGTGCACGGTGAGGTCCTTCGCGCCGAGCACCAGCACCCGCGGCAGCGTCGGGTGCGCCACCACCTGCGCGGTCTTCGCCACGTCCAACCGCTCCACCGCCTGCCACCCGCGCGCGTCGCGGCGGAAGAGCGTCACGCCCGCCTTCGCCTCGCCGATGATCGCCCCCTGCCACACCACCGCGCGGTCGTCTCCCAGCGGCATCACCGCCCGCGCCGCGCCCGCCTGATCGAAGGCCCGCGTCCACCGCGGCTCCGGCGCGTCGAGGTCCATCTCCCACGCGCGTCCGTCGCCCGGCGAGGTCGCCCACAGCCACCGCCCGCGCGTCGCGTAGCGCGGGTACTCGCAGGGCGCCGCGATCACCCGCTCACCCACCACCGCCGCGCCGTCCGACCGCGTCGTCACCGCGGGAGGGGTCGTGTGCAGCGCGGGCATCCGACCGAGGAGCACGGTCTTTCCCACGGGCACCTCGGGGTGCTCCACGAGCGACACGAGGCAGGGGGCTTGCCCTTCTTCTTTCGTCTCCACCGCGGTCGCCGCGCTCGCGGGGAGGTCCACCGCGAACCACCGCGCCGTCGCCGGGTCGTGCGCGAACTGAAGCTCCGCCGGGCCGTAGGGCGTGATCGCGACCCGCGCCTCTCCGCCCTGCACCGCGAGCGCCGACGCCGTGCCGAGCACCACGCCCAGGAGGTCGGCGCCGATCTCCTTCAGCGCGTAGACCCACCCGGGCGAAGCCCGAGACCATCGCGATCCGCCGCCCGTCGACCTCGCCCGCGGCCCAGAGGCGCTTGTCGAACGCGATCCTCACCCCTTCGGCGTGGAGCACCGCGAACACCGTCCGCGCGGACCACGCCTCCTCGCTGTCTCGCGCGGAAGCGCCAAGCGTCTCGATCGGGCGCAGCGTCAGCACGGTCATGCCCGCGGTGATACACCGCCTGCCGCCCCCTGCGGCCTCACCCCGCGCTCGCCCGTCGCGCTACCCTCGCGCCCACCCCTCATGGACTTCTCCCGCTGGCCTCCGCTCATCGCCGCCGTGCTCGCGATGGCCATCGCCGTGAAGGTCATCCTCCGCCCGGCCAAGCGCAGGGAGCACTGGTTCTTCATCGCCTTCGCGGCCAACGTCGCCGTCTGGTACCTCGCGACCTTCCTCGCGCAGAACGAGGGCCGCGGCTCGTGGCTCGACCGCCTCGCGGGCCTCGCCGCCGCCGCTCCTGCCGCAGACGGGCGTGCGTTTCCTCTGCGCTGTTCACCGGCGCGCCCGAGGTACCTCCCTCGACCGCTGGGCCGCGTGGTTACCGTCCCCGCGCTCGCCCTCGTCGCCTCGCCCTGGTACGGCAGCGAGACCTTCGGCGCGCCCATCCGCGCGGGCATCCCGGCCTACGCCGTCGGCCTCCTACCGCGGGCGTCTCGGCCCTACACCCGGCGGCAGAGACCTCCTCCTCGCGACAGGCGCGACGTCGCGTGGCTCATTCGTCAGCCGCGTCGCCGCCACGCTCGTCACCACCGCCGACTTCGGTCCCCTTCGTCATCAAAGAACGCCGGCGGCACCACCGTGCTCTCCATCGGCCTTTGACTCGTGCCGGCGCGGTGCTGTACCTCCTCTCCGAGGTCATCGAGCGCCGGCAGCGGCGATCGATCTCACGAACTCACGGCCGCCGCCGCCTACCGCGCTCGGCCTCCTCGTGCTCGCCGGGATCTACTACCGCCTCGTCGACTGGCAGCGCCTCGCGCAGCACGCGCGGCCGGGCGAGGGGCCGTACTTCCTCAACGCCATCGTGGCCTCGGTGGTGATCCTGATCGTGGTCGACCCCTTGCGCGCCGAGGCCGAGGCCCGCATCTCGCGCTTCTTCTTCGGCGAGCGCTACGACTTCGAGCGCGCCGTGGCCGAGATCCGCAACCGCCTCGCGCACACCCTCGAGCTCGACACCCTCGGCCGCGAGCTCATGGACGGCCTCGAGAGCTCCCGCCGCGTCACCGACGCGACCCTCTGGCTCATCGACGCCGACCGCAGGATGCTCGAGCCCGTCGCGCGCCTCGGCAACGAGTCGGTGGTGCGCATGGAGCTCGCCGCGCAGCGCGGCCTCGTCGACTACCTCAGGGTCATGGGCTTCGCCGTGCGCGACCAGATCGAGCGCGAGCGCGACGACCGCACCGAGCTCGGAGAGACCCCCGAGGCCGAAGCCCTCGCCGAGGTCTCGCGCGCCGTGGGCGACCTCGGCGGCGGCGTGGTGCTCCCCTTGCGAAGCGACGGCGGAGACCTCCTGGGCGTGCTCGCCGTGCGCGACGACCGCGTGCGCGACGCGTTCTCCACCGAGGAGGTGCAGATCCTCCGCGCGCTCTCGGCCCAGGTCGCCATCGTGCTGGAGAACAGCCGCCTGCACGCGCGCATCAAGGAGCGCGACCGCCTCGCCGCGCTCGGAGAGATGGCCGCGGGCATGGCGCACGAGATCCGCAACCCGCTGGGAGGGATCAAGGCCGCGGCGCAGTTCCTCGAAGCGGGCATCGCGCCGCCCGAGCAGCAGCGGGAGTTCCTCGGGATCATCGTCGAGGAGGTGGGCCGCCTCGACCGGGTCGTCTCGTCGGTGCTCGACTACGCCCGGCCCTACCGCGGCAACCCCTCGGTGGTCGACGTGAACGACGCCGTCGAGCGCACGGTGAAGGTCCTGCACAACGACCTGCCCTCGGGCGTCGCGCTGGCCTTCGAGCCCGGCGAGTCCGTCCCCGCGGTGCGCGTCGACGCCGAGCACCTGCGGCAGGTGCTGCTCAACCTCGTGCGCAACGCCGCCGACGCGATGTCGGGCGTCGGGGCCGTCACCGTGCGCACCCTCGGCCGCGGCACCGCCACGGGCTCCAGCCCCGGCGAGGAGCGGGTGGGGGGCGCCACCGCCGAGATCCTCGTGCGCGACACGGGGCCGGGCATCGACCCTGCGGTACGCCGCAACCTGTTCATTCCGTTCTTCACCACGAAGGCGAAGGGCACGGGCCTCGGGCTCGCCATCTCGCAGCGGCTCATCGAGAGCGCGGGCGGGCGCATCGAGATCCGCAGCTCGGGCCCCCGCGGGACGACCTTCGCCGTGGTCCTCCCCGCCGCGGGCGGCACCGTGACCGCGCCGAGCCTGCCGCCCCCCGCGCCGCCGCCGGGAGTGCCCTCCCTTCACGGTTGACACCGCGCCCGCGCCGACGCGAGAACCCGTCACCCCTCACACGGAGACGGTCCCCGTGCCCATGTCGTCGCGCTCCCTCCGCACCACCCTGGTCGTCGCCCTCGCCCTCGCGCCGCTCTCCTGCGCCTCGTCGCGCTCGCGCACCGCGAACCTCGCGGGCCAGAGCCTGCACGGCCCCGTGCGGACCTTCACCGACTCCGACATCGTCCACGACGTCGCCGCCACCGAGGGCGCGGTCTGGGTCGCCACCGACCGCGGCGTGCTCCGCTACCCCGCCGCCGGAGGCGCCCCCACCCGCCTCGGCACCCTCGAGGGCCTCCCCGCGCAGCGCGTGCTCGCCGTGGCCGCGAGCGAAGACGGCGCCTCGGTGTGGGCCGCCACCGCCGACGGCGTCGCGCGCAAGCAGGGCGACGGCAACTTCGAGCGCGTGGGCCCCGCCCAGCCCGACGTGGGCCGCCCGAGCTGCCTCCTCGTGCTCGGCGACGACGTGCTCCTCGGCGGCGCCACCGGCCTCGCGCGCTTCGACGGCACGCGCTGGTCGAAGCTCACCGACCAGCACCAGATCACCAGCCTCGCGCGCACGCCCGACCGCCGCGTGGTGGCGGGCACCGCGAACCGCGGCCTCCTGCTCCTGTCCGCCGACTACGCCTCGGCCGAGGAGCACAACGTCGCCGCGGGCCTGCCCGAGCAGTGGGTGCGCGACGTGGTCCCCCTCGCCAACGGAGACCTCTGGGCCCTCGTCCAGGGCCCCCTCGGCGCGCAGCTCGCGTTCTACCAGTCGAGCTCCCGCCGCTGGTTCTCGTACACGACGGGAGACGTCGGCCGCGGCGCGTGGCTCGCCCTCGTCCCCACGCCCAACGGCGCGGGCCTCGTCACGCCCGTCGGGTACTTCGAGATCGCCTCGACCGCGGCGAAGACCTCTACGCCCACCAACGCCGCGCCCCCGGCGGCTCCGGAGCGCCTTCACGCTCACGCCCGTGGTACGAGCCCCCGCCGCCCCCTGCCGGAGCCCGAGCCCCGCCCGCGCCTCCCCGTCGCGGACGTCGCGGCGCCCGCCCCGCCGCGCGCGCCCCGGCGGCCCGTCCCGCGGCGGCCGCGCGCCCTGCTGCGGCGACCCCGCGCCCCGCGACCCCGCGACGCCTGGGTGACCCCCGCGAGCGCGACCGACGCGGGCGTGACGGGAGACGCCGCGGGTGGCGACGACGGGTGACGCCAGCGCCCCCACGGCCGACGGAGACGCGGGCGCCCCCACCGCGACGGCGACGGCGACCCCGCCACCGCCGCCGGTGCGTCCGCGGGACCTGCCCGAGGCGGGCTTCCCCGTGGAGCGGCCGCAGGGCGGGCCCACCATCGACGCGCCGACCTACGGGCTCGTCGGGATGCCCGGGCGCGTGAGCGACGACGTGGTGCGCGCCGACGTGGCGGGCCGCGACGTGTTCGTGGCGCGGGTGGGCCTCGGCGTGACGCGCATCGCGACGCGGCCGGGGCAGCAGCCGACGGACTTCCGCGTGCACGACCTCGCGATGCAGCGCCGCGCGCTCTCGGTCGCGACCGACGGCCGCGGCAACGTGTGGATGGTCAGCGAAGACGGAGGCCCCGTCCGCTACAACGGCCGCACCTTCGAGCGCGTCGAGCTCGAGGACGACCCCAACCTCCACCCGCTGCTCTTCTTCACCCGCGGCCGCAACTCCGTGGCCGTGGCGCGCGTCGGGATCACCAACGTGCTCCGCGGCTACCGCCTCGAGGGCAACGCGTGGCGCCGCGTGGTCGAGGGCCCGGTCGAGACCTACGGGCCCGGCACCGTCGACGCGAAGTTCCTCTCGGTCGACGGCCGCAACCGCATCTGGGTGGGCCTGCGGGTGATGGCCTCGGCGGTGGGCGGCGACGGGCGCGAGCTGGGCGTCGCGGTGCTCGACCCCGACAGCCCCGTGGCGACGCAGTACAACGGCAACGTCCCAGCGACGGGCGGCGAGAACGGGAGCCTGCGCATCCCGAGCGACGTGTCGGCGGTGGAGTTCGACGGCGCGGGCAACCCCTGGTTCGCGGGCCTCGACGGCCTCACGCGCATCGAGGGCAACACGGTGCACCGCTACCGCGAGGCCGAGGGCGTGCGCGGAGACCTCGTGAGCGACCTCGTGCGCGCGCTCAACGACCGGATCTTCTTCACGACCACCGAGGGCCTCGGGTCGTGGGCGAACAACGACTTCACCTTCCCGGTCGAGGGCTCGAGCGCGCAGCCGCGGGTGACCGCGCTCGCGGTCGACAACCAGGGCAACCTCTGGGGAGCAGGGCCCCGCGGCGTGTGGAAGTACGACGGCACCCGCTTCACGCGCCTCACCCGCGCGCAGGGCCTCCCCACCGAGGAGTTCAACGACCTCGCCGTCGACGCGCAGAACCGCGTGTGGCTCTCGACCACCGACGGCCTGGTGCTCTACGACCCCGCCGTCGCCGCCGCCGCGCGGGAGTAGTGGGCTCGTCGCGCGCCTGGGGTGCGGGCGCGGCAGCGCGCGTCGTGCTCGACGACCTCGCCGTCGCTGCCGCCGCACGCGAGGAGAGAGGTCGTCGCTGCCGCCGCACGCGAGGAGAGAGGTCGACGCTGCCGCCGCGCGCGC
>JAWKRC010000050.1:0-52495 GCA_041389825.1 Polyangiales bacterium
GGCGACCTCATCCGGGTGTTCAGCGACAACACCGACGCCGACAACAACGGCTACGTCGACGACATCGCCGGGTGGGACTTCTTCCAGGACGACAACGACCCCGCCGACGCCACCCGCTTCGGCCACGGCACCGGCGAGATGCGCTGGTCGGCCGCCGAGACCAACAACGGCGTGGGCGACGCCGGCGACTGCCCGCGCTGCATGGTGATCCCCTTGCGCGCCGCCGACAGCTTCATCGGCGAGGTCAACGACTTCGCCCAGGCCGTCGTGTACGCCACCGACCGCGGCGCCTCGGTGGTGCAAGAGGCCCTCGGCACCCTCGACAACACCACCTTCGCCATGCAGGCCATCGACTACGCCTACGCGCACGGCGTCGCGGTGGTGGCGAGCGCGGCGGACGAGAACTCGCGGCACCACAACGTGCCCGGCACCAACAACCACACGCTCTACGTCCACGCGATCCGCTACGACGGCGAGAACATCACGCGCAGCTCGACCTTCCTCAACTTCAACAACTGCACGAACTACGGCGCGCAGCTCCAGCTCTCGGTCTCGGGCACGGGCTGCTCCTCCGAGGCCACGGGCCACACCGCGGGCCACGCGGGGCTGCTCTACTCCCTCGCCCTCTCGCAGAACCTCACCCCCGCCCTCTCGGCCGAGGAGGTCTACCAGCTCCTCCAGCGGACCACCGACGACATCAACATCCCCGAGAGCCAGCCGGGCCACCCCAACTACGACAACACCAAGTACCCGTCGCTCCCGGGCTGGGACCAGCGCTTCGGCTACGGCCGCTCCAACGCCCGCCGCGCCCTCGAGTGGCTCCGCGACGGAAAGGTCCCCCCCGAGGTGTCGATCACCTCGCCGCGCTGGTTCACCGTGCTCAACCCCGCGCGCGAGAGCGACCGCGTGCTCCGCATCGAGGGCCGCATCGCCGCCCGCCGCGCGCCGAGCTTCGACTACACCGTCGAGTGGGCCCCCGGCGTCGAGCCCGCCGACTCCGCGTGGCGCACCCTCCGCGAGGAGCGCAACGTCACCGCCGCCGTCAACGACCGCCTCGCCGAGCTCGACCTCTCGTCCATCACCGTCGACAACCCGGGCGAGGTCGAGAACCGGCACACCATCACCGTGCGCGTGAGGGTCGTGGCCCACTACGACGCCCCCGTCGGAGACGTCCCCGGCGAGGCCCGCCGCGCCTTCGCGGTGCACCGCGACGACACCGTCCTGCCGGGCTTTCCCATCAACGTCGGCGCGTCGGGAGAGAGCTCGGCGCGCCTCGCCGACCTCGACGGCGACGGCACCCGCGACATCGTCTACGCCACCGCCGACGGCGTCATCCACGCCCTCCGCGGCGACGGCACGGCCCTCCCCGGCTGGCCCGCGCACACCGACCCGCAGTACGGCATGCGCGCCACCGACGCGACGCACTACACCGGCAGCGCGGCGTACCAGGGAGCCACCCCCGCCATCGACGCCTCGCGCGTCTACGACCCGGTCATCGCCTCACCCGGCGTCGCCGACCTCGACGGCGACGGCACCCCCGAGGTGGTGGTCGCCGCGTACCACGGCACCGTCTACGCCTTCAACCACGACGGCACGCCCTACGGCCACGGGTTCCCGTACCAGCTCCCCGACGTGACCAGCGAGATGACCTCGCCGTCGCGCATCCTCCAGCGCGGGATCTTCGGCTCGCCCGTGCTCTACGACCTCGACGGAGACGCCCGCCCCGAGGTGGTCTTCGGCGCCTTCGACGGCAACCTCTACGCCCTCGACGGCGCGACGGGGCAGCCGCAGCCGGGCTTCCCGGTGCTCATCCACTTCCCCGAAGAGGGCACCGAGTACAACAGGGTCTTCGGCTCCGTCGGCGTGGGGAACTTCAACGGCGACGCGATCCCCGACCTGGTGGTGGTGTCGAACGAGAAGCTCCGCGGCGACAACAACTCCGGCGCGATCTACCTCGTGCACGGCGACGGCAACAACCACGCGGGCGGCCCGTACCACCCCAACTGGCCGCTCGCGTTCACGTCCTTCAACTTCTTCCCGCTGGTGGGCGAAGGCATCTCGGGCGCGCCCGCCATCGCCGACATCGACGGCGACGGCCGCGACGAGCTCGCCATCACCGGCAACGCCCTGCCTACCATCGTGCTCGCGCACGGCGCCCAGCCCGACGGCCTCGGCCGCCGCCCCGCCGCGAACACCCTCTCGAACGTCGCGCTCATCCGCAGCGCGCAGCGCGGGCAGCTCTCGAACTACCAGTCGACCATCGTCTCCTTCGCCAACGTGTTCTCCCTCGGCGCCTTCGGAGACCTCAACGGCGACGCGCGCCCCGATTTCGTCATCACGGGCTCCGAGCTCGCCCTCGCGATCAACCTCGCGGGCGGCGGCCGCGCGCGGCCCTTCTCGCACCTCCTCGGCGCGTGGGACGGCACCACGGGCAACGTCTTCCCGGGCTTCCCGCGGGTGATCGAGGACTACACCTTCTTCATGAACGCGGCGATCGCCGACGTGGGCGGCGACCGCTACCCCGAGGTCATCGTCGGCACCGCGGGCTACTACCTCCACGCCTACGACGCCTGCGGCCGCGAGCCCGAGGGCTGGCCGAAGTTCACGGGCCAGTGGGTGATCCCCTCGCCCGCGCTCGGAGACATCAACGGCGACCACACCCTCGACATCGTCTCGGGCACCCGCGGCGGGTGGCTCTGGGCCTGGCGCGCGGGCGGCGACGACCGCACCAGCTCCATCCAGTGGGAGGGCTTCCGCCACGACAACCAGAACACGGGCAACTACGGCACGCCGCTCACCCAGGGCGTGCGCTCCCTCGGCGACGCGGGCGTGCTCCAGTGCCCCATCCCCGTCGAGCCCGACGCGGGCTCCGCGGAAGACTCCGGCGTGACCGACGACGCGAGCGTGACCACCGACGCACCGACCTCCGTCGACGCGGGCGCCGGCGCGCAGCCCGCGGCCTCGGGCGGAGGCTGCGACTGCCACGCGGCGCCCGCCTCGGGAACGGGCACCACGGGGGCAGCGCTCGCGCTGGGCCTCGCGGCGCTCGCGCTCGTGCGCCGTCGCCGCCGCCGCGCGTGAGCGTGTCGCTCCTCCGACAGACCCTCACCATCGCCGCGCGGGAGCTCAGGGTCGAGCTCCGCGCGCGGGAGATCGTCCCGACGATGACCCTCTTCGCGGCGCTGGTCGCGGTGCTGTCGTCGATGTCGCTCTTCGTCGACGACGAGACGGGCCGCCGCGTGGCGCCCGGCGTGCTGTGGATCGCCGTGGCCTTCGCGGGCACGCTGGGCCTCTCGCGCTCGTGGGGCCGCGAGCGCGAGGAGGGCGCGCTGCGCGGGGTGATGCTCACGCCGACCTCGCCCGCGGCGATCTTCCTCGGAAAGGCGCTGGGCTCGCTGGCCTTCCTCGCGGCGACCGAGGTCGTGGTGACGCCGCTGGTGGCGCTCCTGCTGCACGCGCCGGTGGGCGATCACCTCGGCGCGGTGACGGCGCTCCTCGCGCTGGGCTCCGTGGGCTTCGTGCTCGCGGGCACGCTCTTCGGCGCGATGATCGCCCGCACCCGCGCGAGGACCTCCTCCTCGCGGTGGTGCTCTATCCCCTGGTGTCGCCCGCGCTCCTGTGCGGCGTGGTGGCGACGCGCGACGTGCTCGGCGGCGCGCCCCTCGCGGCGGTGGCCGACTGGTTCAAGATGCTCGCGATCTTCGACCTGGTGTTCCTCGCAGGGGGAACGGTGCTGCTCGGCCCGCTCCTCGCGGAGTAGGGAGACAGTTCGTACCGCGAGGAACGCGCGGTCGTCGCCGCGCGTCCTCTTCGCCCATCGGTCGCCCGCCGTCGACCCTCTAGCCGCGGGCTACGGCTGGATCGAGAAGCTGCCGGGGTAGTTGCCGTAGTTCTGCGTGGTGACCCCGTTGGCCGTCGAGCCGCGGTACGCGGGCAGGCCCGGCAGGATGCGCAGCGTGAACGCGCCGCCCTGCGCGAGGGTGATCCGCCCCGCGTGCGCCGCCGCGCCGCAGACCGAGCTGTCGTCGGTGTAGACGCCCGTGCCCCACACCGTGCCGGGCGACCCGCCCGGCGGGCAGTACACCCTGAAGGCCTGACCGTTGCGGCCGCGGTGCGGCGTGGCGGCCTGCGTCCAGTTGTAGGTGATCGCGCCCGGGGGCGCGTTGCCGAGCATCGCCGGAGGCCGCGCGCCCGCGAACACGAAGGAGCCGCCGTAGCTGCCGTAGTTCTGCGTGGTGACCCCGTTGGCCGTGCTGCCCACGTACGCGGGCAGGCCCGGCGCCACCGTGATCGTCACGTTGCCGCCCTGCGCGGCGTTGATGATCCCGGCGTGCACCGCGGCGCCGCAGACCGAGCTGTCGTCGGTGTACGTCCCCGTGCCCCACACCGTGCTCGGCGTACCGTTGGGCGGGCAGCCGAAGAAGAACTGCCGACCGTTCTGGCCGCGCACCGCGACCGCGTTGGTGGCCCACGGGCCGCGCCCCGGAGGCGCCGGCAAGGGCGCCGCGCCGCCGCCCGGGGGAGCGGTCGGCACCGCGACGGGCGGGGGGGTGTTGGTGGGCACGGGCACCGCGACCATCCCGGGCGCCGCGCCGCCGACGATCGAGAAGCTCCCGGCGTAGCGGCCGTAGCGCGTGGTGGTCACGCCGTTGCGCACCGTGGCCACGTACGCCTGCTGCCCGGGCAGGATCTGGATCTGGAACGTGCCCCCGGCGCCCTGGTTGATGCGCCCCGAGTGCAGCGCCGCGCCGCAGACCGAGCTGTCGTCGGTGTAGATGTCCGAGCCCCACACGGTGCCCGCGGGGCCGCCCGGCGGGCAGGTGACCGTGACCACCAGGCCGTTGCGGCCGCGGAACGCGCGGGCCTGCGTGCGCCAGTTCACGTTGGGCATCACCTCGCCCGCCGCGGGCGCCGGCTGCGGCGCGGGCGCCGAGTCGTTCGAGCTGCGCTTGCACCCCGCCGCCGCGGGGAGGAGCGACGCGGCCGCGACGAGGCAGAGAGAGCGTGACAGACGAAATTCCATTCGCGAGTCCTCCTTCGTGTTGCCCCGCGGCGCGCACCCACCGGCCCGCCGCGCGGCGAAGCGACGGTCGCACCAACGCGCCGCGATGAGAACCCCTAAAACAGCCCGCCCTGAGTCGTTGCGCGCCCCTTGTCGGCGGTGAGAGCATCGGCGCCCACATGGACCTACTGGAGCAGCACGAGGCGCGGGTGCGCCGCGACCTCGAACTCCTGACCTACCCGCGCCGGCCGTGGCTGCGGCCTCGCGCCGCCGCGTCGGGCGCGCCCGTGCACGACGCGGTGGTGGTGGGCGGCGGGCAGGGCGGGCTCGTGGCGGCGGCGGCGCTGATGCGCGAGCGCGTCGAGCGCGTGCTGGTGCTCGACGAGAACCCCCTCGACCGCGCGGGGCCGTGGCTGAACTTCGCGCGGATGGTCACGCTCCGCACGCCGAAGTACCTCACGGGGCCCGACCTGGGCGTCCCGAGCCTCACCATCCAGTCGTGGTGGGAGGCGCAGCACGGAGAGGGCTCGTGGGAGGCGATGGGCCTCGTGCCGAAGGAGGCGTGGGCGGCCTACCTCGCGTGGTACCGGCGGGTGATGGGCGTGCCGGTGCAGCCCGACACCGCGGTCGAGCGCGTGCGCTGGAGCGAGGCCGACGGCTGCCTCGCGGTGGACGTCCTCCGCCGCGGCGCGGCCGAGACGGTGTACGCGCGGAGGGTGATCCTCGCGACGGGCATCGACGGCTCCGGCGCGTGGGACGTGCCCGCCGTCGTGCGCGACGCGCTCCCGAAGCACCGCTGGGCGCACACGCGAGAGGACATCGACTTCGACGCCCTGCGCGGCAAGCGCGTGGCCGTATTGGGCGCGGGCGCGTCGGCCTTCGACAACGCCGCCACCGCCCTCGAGCGCGGCGCCGCCGAGGTGCGGGTGCTCTTCCGCCGGAAGAAGCTCGTCGACGTGAACGCCTACCGCTGGGCGGAGTTCGTCGGGTTCCTGAAGCACCTCGGCGACCTGCCCGACGCCGACAAATGGAAGTTCATCCTCCAGATCGTTCGTATGGGGCAGCTCCCGCCCGCCGACACCCTGCGCCGCGCGAGCGCGCTGCCGGGCTTCTCGCTGCACCCTGGCTCCCCCTGGGAGCGCCTCGAGGAGACCCCCGACGGCGTGCGCGTCACCACCCCGAGCGGAACACACGACGTCGATTTCGTGATCGTGGGGACGGGCTTCGTCACCGACCTCTCGCGCCGGAGGGAGCTCTCCGAGCTCTGGCCCCACGTCGCGCTCTGGCGCGACCGCTACACCCCGCCCGACGACCAGCGGCACGCCGACCTCGAGCGCCACCCCTACCTCGGGCCCTCGTTCGAGTTCACCGAGAGGACCCCCGGCGAGGCCCCGTGGGTGTCGCGGGTCTACAACTACACCTTCGGGTGCCTGCCCTCTCTGGGCTTCGGCGGCGCGAGCATCTCGGGGATGAAGTACTCCGTGCAGAGGCTCTCGGCGGGCGTCACCCGCTCGCTCTTCATCGAAGACAAGGACGAGCACTTCGCCGCGCTCATGGGCTTCGACGAGAAGGAGTTCTGATGCCCGCCGCGCTGCGCTCGACGCGGGTGGTGCTCGGCCCCGAGCTCCTCCCCGCGACGGTGGTGATCGACGGAGAGGCCGTCTCGGCGGTGCTCCCGCACGACGCCGAGGTGGGCTGCCCCGTCGAAGACCTCGGCGACCTCGCGCTCTCGCCGGGCCTTGTCGACACGCACGTCCACATCAACGAGCCGGGCCGCACCGACTGGGAGGGCTTCGACACCGCCACGCGCGCCGCCGCCGCGGGGGGCGTGACCACCCTGGTCGACATGCCGCTCAACTGCATCCCGGTGACCACCACCGCGGGCGCGCTGAGGGTGAAGCTCGCCGCCTGCGCGCCGCAGCTCCACGTCGACGTGGGCTTCTGGGGCGGGGTCGTGCCCGGCAACGCGGGCGAGCTCGCGGGCCTCGCCGCGGCGGGCGCGCTCGGGGCGAAGGCGTTCTTGTGCCACTCGGGCATCGACGAGTTCCCCAACGTCGAAGAGGACGACCTGCGCGCGTCGATGATCGCGCTGCGCGACGCGGGCCTGCCGCTGCTCGCGCACGCCGAGCTGGACCTCGGTTCGGCCCCGAACGACCACCCGCCCACCTCGTACCGCGCGTGGCTCGACGCGCGCCCTCACGAGTGGGAAGACGCCGCGATCGCGCTGCTCATCCGACTGTGTCGCGAGACACGCTGCGCGGTGCACGTCGTTCACCTCTCGTCGGCCGACGCGGTGCCGATGATCCGCGACGCGAAGGCCGAGGGCCTGCCCTTCACCGTCGAGACCTGCGCGCACTACCTCTGCCTGCGGGCCGAGGAGGTCCCCGACGGAGAGACGCTCTACAAGTGCGCGCCGCCCATCCGTGAAGACGAGAACCGCGAGCGGCTGTGGGCCGCGCTCGACGAGGGCGTGATCGATTTCGTGGTGACCGACCACTCGCCGTGCACGCCCGCGCTCAAGGGCCGCGAGCGCGGAGACTTCACGGCCGCGTGGGGCGGCATCGCGTCGCTCCAGCTCGGGCTGTCGTCGGTGTGGAGCGAGGCGTCGAAGCGCGGGGCGACCCTGCCCACGCTCTCGCGGTGGATGTCGTCGGCGCCCGCGCGCTTCGCGGGCCTGTCGACGCGCAAGGGCTCGATCGCGCCGGGCCACGACGCCGACCTCGTGGCGTGGGACCCCGACGCGGAGTTCACGCTCACGCCCGAGCGGCTGCACTTCAAGCACAAGAACTCCCCCTACGTGGGGCGGGTGTTGAAGGGTGACGTGCGGGCGACGTGGCTGCGGGGGCAGAGGGTGTACGACGGCGGGCGCTTCAGCGAGCGGCCCGCGGGCGCGGCGATCCTGGGCCGCGATGACGTGAGGAGAGAGACCGACCGATGACCGCCAAGGACCCCAACGCCGTTCACCTCATGGGCCTCGTCGACCTCGCCGACGAGCTGCTGGGAGGGCGCGCGCTCTCGGCCAACGACGAGTTCTTCGCCGAGAAGGAGAACCTGCTCAAGCCCGGCCGCGGCGTGTTCCTCCCCGACGAGTACACCGACCGCGGCAAATGGATGGACGGCTGGGAGACCCGCCGCCGCCGCGAGCCCGGCCACGACTGGTGCGTGCTCAAGCTCGGCGCGCGCGGTCGGGTGCGGATCTTCGACATCGACACCAACCATTTCCTCGGCAACAACCCGGCGTTTGCGTCGGTCGACGGGCTCGAGGCCGACGCCGACGCCGACCCCGCCTCCTTCTCCGAGAGCGACTGGACGGAGGTGCTGCCGCAGTCTCCGCTGCGCCCCGGCTCGCAGAACCTCTTCGCCGCGCACCGCCCCGGCCCGTGGACGCACCTGCGCCTCAACATCTTTCCCGACGGCGGCGTCGCTCGCTTTCGCGCGTGGGGCGACGTGATCCCCGGCGGCGCCGACGGCGAGGCCGACGAGCTCCAGCGCGCGCGGCTGCTCCCCGGCGAGGTCGACCTCGGCTCGGTGAAGAACGGCGCGCTCGCCGTCGCCTGCTCCGACATGTTCTTCGGGCCGATGAACAACCTCATCCTCCCCGGCCGCGCGCCCAACATGGGCAACGGGTGGGAGACGCGACGCCGCCGCGGCCCGGGCTTCGATTGGATCGTCGTGCGCCTCGCCTCGCGCGGCGCGCTCGGCCTCGTCGAGGTCGACACCAACCACTTCAAGGGCAACTGCCCCGGCAGCTTCAAGCTCGAGGGCATCGACGCCGCGGGCGCGAAGCTCACCGAGCTGGTCGACCCCTCGCTCGGCTGGGTGACCGCGGTGCCCGAGCAGAGGCTCACGCCGCACACCCGACATTTCTTTCGCGAAGAGGCCGTCGCCCGTGGGCCCTTCACGCACGTGCGCCTCTCGATCTTCCCCGACGGCGGCGTGAGCCGGCTCAGGCTCTACGGCAAGCGCGACGAGGGCGGGGCGTGAGCGCGGCCTCGGTGCTCGACGCGATGACAGAGAGCGAGGCGCGAGAGGCCCTCACCCGCTGCTGCGGCGCGTCGCGCTGGGTCGCGGGGATGCTCTCGCGCCGCCCCTTCGGCGACGACGACGCGCTGGAGCGCGCCGCCGACGAGGCGTGGGCGACGGCGACGCCCGACGACGTGCGCGAGGCCCTGTCGCACCACCCCGAGATCGGGGCCGACCTCGACGAGCTCCGCAAGCGCTTCGCGTCGACGGCGACCTGGTCGAGCGGGGAGCAGTCGGGCGTGTCGACGGCGAGCGACGAGACGCTGCGCGCGCTGCGCGACGGCAACCGGCGCTACCGCGAGCGCTACGGCTACACCTTCGTGGTGTGCGCGACGGGCAAGAGCGCCGACGAGATGCTCGCGCTCCTGCGGGAGCGGGAGCACAACGCGCCCGAGCACGAGCTCTCCGTCGCCGCGGTCGAGCAAGGCAAGATCACCAAGATCCGACTGAGGAAGCTCTCGCCATGAGCCCGCTGACCACGCACGTCCTCGATGTCTCCCTCGGCCGCCCCGCGCGGGGCGTGCCCGTCACCCTCGAAGCACGCGACGGCGACACGTACCGACACCTCGCCCGCGGCGTCACCGACGACGACGGCCGCGTGAAGACCCTCCTCCCCGAAGGATCTCTCTCCGCGGGCGTGTACCGCCTCACCTTCGACACCGCCGCGTACTTCTCCGCGCTCGGCACGGCGGGCTTCTACCCCGAGGTGAGCGTGGTCTTCGAGGTCACGCGGCCCACGGAGCACCACCACGTCCCACTCCTCCTGAGCCCCTTCGGCTACTCCACCTACCGCGGGAGCTGAGAGCCTTTCCAGATGGTATTTCCTGGTCTTTCGCGGCAGATCCGCGTCGCCTCACGGCGTCAGGTCTCCCTTGCGTGGCGCTGCCACGCGGCGGTCAACCTTCCTTGCGAGGCTCGCGTCTCTTTGCGAAAGCCTCAGAAAAACCACCTGGAAAGGCTCTGACGGTGGCCGACCGGCTCATCGACGAGGCGGGAGACGTCCTCGCGCGGCTCGCGGAGGCCAACGCCGCCTTCGCGCGTCACTTCGACGGCGCGCGCGCGGCGCGGCAGCCCGTGCACACGCTCTACTGGGGCGCCCACCGCTTCGACGAGGGCACCTTCACCGCCGTCGCCGACGAGGCCCGCGCGATGCTGTCCCTCTACGCGCCCGACGCGGAGTCCCTCGCGCGCGCCATGGGCTACGACGACAACGCCTCGCTCACCGAGGGCGTCTACGCGCGCGTCGTCGACAAGCTCCAGCGCGAGCCGCTCGAAGACCTGCGCGTCGATTTCGAAGACGGCTACGGCCTGCGCCCCGACGACGAAGAAGACGCCGACGCGTCCCGCTGCGCGACGGCCCTCGCCGCGGCGGTGAAGGCTGGGACGGTGAGCGCCCACTCGGGCATCCGCGTGAAGCCGCTCACCGACCCCTGCGCGCGGAGGTCCATCGCGACGCTCGACCGCTTCGTCACGGCCCTCGTCGAGGCGCACGGGAGCGTCCCTTCGGGCTTCAGGGTGACGTTGCCGAAGGTGCAGGTGCCCGAGCACGTCGCGGCGATGTCGGCGCTGCTCTCCCGCCTCGAAGCGCGGCTGGGCCTGCGCGAAGGGAGCCTCCCGCTGGAGTTCATGGTCGAGGTCCCGCAGGTGTTCTTCGACCGCGACGGGAGGTTCCAGCTCCCGCTGATGGTGAAGGCGGGCGGGCAGCGGCTCACGGCGGTGGCGCTCGGCGTGTACGACTTCACCAACGCCTGCAACGTGAGCGCGGCGTGGCAGTCGATCGACCACCGCGTGTGCGACCTCGCGCGGGGGCTGATGACCCTCGGGGTGCAAGGCACGCACGTGCAGCTCTGCGACGGCTCGACCAACGTGCTCCCGGTGGAGCCGCACCCGCGCGCAGACGCGCTCGACGAGACGCAGCGGGGTGAGAACCGCGACGCGGTGTGGCGCGCGTGGAGGCTCTCTCACGACCACGTCCGCCGCTCGCTCGTCACGGGCTACGTGCAGGGGTGGGACCTCTCCGCGGGCCAGCTCGTGTCGCGCCACGCGGCCAACGCGCGCTTCTACCTCGAGAGCTTCGACGCGACGGCGGCGCGCATGAAGGCGTACCTCGACAAGGCCGTGGCCGCGACCGACGGAGACGCCGTGCTCGACGACGCGGCGACGGGGCAGGCGCTGCTGGGCTTCTTGCACCGCGCGAGGGAGTGCGGCGCGGTCGACGACGAAGACCTCCAGCGCGCGGGCCTGCGCGTCGAGGAGCTGGGCGAGCGCTCGTTCGCGACGCTGCTCGCAGGCCGGCGGGGCTGACGCTACCCCCGCCGCGTAGCCCACGCCTCGATCCACGCGGGGTAGCCCATCGACGACTCCACCGCGAGGGTCACCGCGAGCGCGTCTTCGATCACCGCGGCGCACGCGCGCCGGAGCACCTCGCGCGGAGCGCCCTCCACGTCGGTCGCCTCGACCCCGAAGGTCCACCACCGCTCGCGCTCCACGTCGACGCGCGTCCACTCGACGGCGCACACGAGGTCGTCGTCTTCGAAGGGCAGCACCAGCCGCGAGCGCCGCTTGCGCGTCGCGACCCACTCGCCCTCGCGCGTCGCCTCGGTCACGTCGACGCGCTCGCCCTCCTTGCGCCAGCGCTCCATCACCCCGGTCACGCCGTCGATCAGGGTCACCGCGCCGAGCGCCGCGGTGCGCGTCTTCGTCTCCAGCTTCGCCTGCTTGCCGCTCGCGTCGCGCACCTTCACCCCGAGGTCGTCGCGGCCCGTGCGTCGGTAGCGGTCCTCGCGGGGGTCGTCGCGGGTCGCGCGGAGCACCTTGAAGCGCGCGGTGAACAGCTCCACGCGCGGGTCGTCGCCGCTGAAGAACCACCGCACCTCGACGCTGTCGATCGGCTCCATCACCCTCGCGGCCCTCTCGCGGGGTGAGATGCTCCTCGGAGGCCCCCCTACCTGGTCGTCGGAAGGGTCGTACCCCTCGCCCGACCGGGTAGAGGTGGCCGAGGGGGTACCTGCTACCCCTCCGGCGACCGGGTAGAGGCAGGCACAGGGGTGGTTCTACCCGGGCGGCGACCGGGTCGAGGCAGGCGCGGGAGACCTACGACCCACCCCTGCGACCGGGTAGAGATAGACCGTGGGGTACCTCGATCCGGGCGAGGGGGTGGGTAGACCCCTTCGGCCCCCTTCCGCGGGCCGTGGTACTGCCCCGCGATGACCTTCGACGAGCTCTCCGCGCTCTTCGCGTCTCGCTACCCTTCGGGGTGTCGTCGCTGCGGCGGCGTCGGCGGCCTCGTCGAGCGCGCGGTCTCTCCCGGCGACCTCAACGCCTCGCCGATCGACGAGGAGTCGGGCCTCCTCTCCGACGCTGCGCTGCGCGCGAAGGGCTGGCCCATCCCCGACGACGCGCCCGAGGGCGGCGACGTGGTGCGCCCCCTGCGGGTGCTGCCGTGGCTGGGCCTCGCGTCGCGCGCCGAGGCGGGCGCGCTCCTCACCCTCGACGGGGACGCCCGAGCGCCGGAGTGGCTGCTCCAGCCCGAGGCGGGCGCGCACCTCGCGGGCGCGGACTACACCGCCGACCTGCGCATCGCGCCCGAGGCCTGGTCGTGGTTCGTGATGACGCTCCGCGCGCGCGTCGACGACCTTCACGGCGTGGCCGCGCTCCACCTCGGCGTGCGCGCGCTCGACGACGACGCCGTCGCGCTGATCGTGACCGAGGGGAGCGACGCGGGCCGTCTCGCGATGCGCGCGCTCCTCGCGGTCGACGACGCCGCGATCGAGGCCGCGCTCGACGACCGGATCCACGGCGCGCTCCCGCAGTGGTGACCGCTCACTGCTGAAAGAACGCGCAGCGGCCCTCGACGCAGCCGCAGAACGCGCCCTCGTCGAGCTCGCTGTAGCCCTCGCACGTCCCCGCGCGCCGCGGCGCCTGCCACGACCCGCAGCGGTTGCCGCATCCACCGATCGCGCACTCCCCGTCGTGCGACACCGCCTGCTGCCCGAGCCGAGGCAGCACCACGTTCCTCCCCGCGCCGGGAGCGGACCGTCGCTCCCTCCGCTCGCGGGCTGCGCGGTGCACCCCGGGTCGTCGGCGTCGCAGCGCGGGCCGAGCGCGCCGCTGTACTCCATCAGCACGTCGACGCGGTGACCCACGCCCGGAGCGCCCGCCTCGATCGCGTCTTCGACCCGACGCGCGAGGTCGTCGAGGCGGATCGAGCACAGGTCCATCGACAGCGACAGCCCCACCCGCGGCACGCTCTCATCGCGCGTCACCAGCCGCAGCGCCGAGGTGCCCCCCGAGCTGAAGCCCGGTTGGTTCGTGAGCCCCGCGAACACCCGCTCTTGCAGCGCGACGTACGCGTCGTGCGTGAGAGGCTCACCCTCTCCGCGCGTGAGGAGGAACGACGTTCGCGACACCGCGCGCTGCGTCCACCCCGTCGGCAGGTCTCCCTGGGCGGGCACCCACGGCGGCGCGAGGCACGCGAGGCGATCGCGCGTGGGCGTCCCTGGCCTCGGCCGCGGGGCGCTCACGCACGCGACGAGCGCCACGACCACGCCCCACCGCCGCATCAGTACACCGCCGACACGACCGCGTGCGCGCGCTCCAGGCCCACGGCAGCGCCGCCCATCGCCGCGGGCACGGCAGCGGTCATCCCGCGCGTGAGCGTCACGTCTCCCACGGTCACCGCGCCGTCGAGCACCGTCACGCCCATCAACGCGCCCCACACAGGGAGCGTCGCGACGCCCGTCCCGCTGATCCGCGCCACCTGGAGGTCGTCGCTCGCGAGGCCACCGTCGCGCCCGCAGAGCAGCGTCACCACGGCCGGTCCCTCGACGTCGGCCTCCCCCGCGCGCAGCCGCGACCGCTGGAGGAAGTCCTCTCCGCGCGGCGCCTCCCACTTCGTCACGGCGAGCGCGTGGTCGACGTGGAGCACGCGGGGCTGACCGTTCGGGTCCGAACGACCTTCCTTGTCATAGCGACGGTTCCAGTCCCAGTAGCGGTAGGTCACGCCGCGACGTCCCGGCACCACGCGCTGCGGCTCCACCAGCGTGAGCCCGCGCCCGATCGCGTGCGCCGTGCCCGCCTCGATCAAGAGAAAATCCCCCGGCTCGACAGGCACGAAGCCCAGGAGCTTCGACACGTCTCCGCCGTCTCGCAGGGCGGGCTCCATCGCCTCGCGGGTCACTCCGTCGGCGAGCCCGAGGTACACGCCCGCGCCAGGAGATCGTTCGACCACGTACCAACACTCCGGCTTGCCCGACTCGCCCTCTGCGAGCCCCGCGTAGTCGTCGCTCGGGTGGATCTGCACCGAGAGCTCGTCGGCCGCGTCGAGGAGCTTCACCAGGAGCGCCGTGGAGGCTCTCCCGTCGTCGGCCTCGCGGCCGAGCCACGCCGACGGGTCGCGCGCGATGACCTCGCCGAGGGCCTCGCCCGAGTCGCGGTCCACCGAGGGGAAATCGGGCTCCACCGAGAGCTCCCAGCTCTCGCCCACCACGGGGAACGCGGCCTTCGCGGGGTCGAGGTCGAGGCCGCGCTTGTACCGTTCGAGCAGGCGCGTCCCTCCCCAGGGGGTGCGCGAGGGCGGGGTGAAGTTGTCAGCACGCAGCACGACAGGTCGCATCACGGCCGCGGAGTGTATGCGCGATGCCGCTCACCCGCCCCCCGCGACCGTTCGCGTCGGCGTCGTGACACTCCCCGACCGGGCGTGATACCCCCCGGGCGCCGCGAACCCCTACGACCCGCCACCACGCCGACGGATGAGACCGATGAGCAACGCAGAGCTGCCGATCCTCGATTTCGTGCTGACGAACTACAAGAACTTCAACGCCCGCGCGACGCGCGACGCGCTCATCGCCTACTGGCGACACGTCGAGCGCGGCGGAAAGATGTTCTGGGCCGTCGCCGGGGCCATGTCGTCCGCACAGCTCGGCGTGACCCTCGCCCCGGCCATCCGCGCGGGGCTCATCCACGGGATGTCGGTCACCGGCGCGAACCTCGAAGAGTCGCTCTTCCGACTCGTCGCGCACCACAGCTACAAAGACTTCCCGAACTACCGCTACCTCACGAAGGCCGACGACACGCGCATCCTCGAAGACCGGATGCGCCGCGTGACCGACACCAGCATCCCCGAAGACGAGGCCTTCCGCGCCGTCGAGTCGGTCATCGTCCCGATGTGGAAGCGCGCCACGGCCGAGGGCACCCGCCGCTTCTGGCACGAGTACTTCTACGACCTCATCCAGCAGCTCGGGCCCGACAAGCACGAGGGCGACCCCGCGTCGTGCTGGCTCCTCGCCGCCGCGCAGGCAAAGCTCCCGGTCGTGGTCCCCGGCTACGAAGACTCCACCTTCGGAAACATCTTCGCCTCGCACGTGAAGCTCGGCGAGTGCGGCGCGCAGATCGCGAAGTCGGGCATCGAGTACATGGCCGACTTCTACGACCGCTACCGCGAGATGTCGGCGGGCGAGGGCGTCGGCTTCTTCCAGATCGGCGGAGGCATCGCGGGAGACTTCCCCATCTGCGTGGTGCCCTCGCTGAAGTACGACCTCGAAGAGCCCGCGAAGCCCTGGGCGTACTTCTGCCAGATCTCCGACTCGACGACCTCGTACGGCTCCTACTCCGGCGCCACCCCCAACGAGAAGATCACCTGGGACAAGCTCACCGAAGACACGCCCATGTTCGTGATCGAGTCCGACGCCACCGTGGTCGCGCCGCTCATCCTGCGCGCGCTCCTCGAGTGCAAGGCCAACCCCGCCGCCGCCAACGCGCTCATCGCCAAGGCCGGTCTGTAAAGAGACGACCATGTCGACCACCACCGCCCTCACGCTGCACGACGAGCCGACGCTCTCCGGGTGGGGGCGGCAGCCGGCGCCGGGCCGCGAGATCCTCAGCGAGAACCTCGAGGCCGCCACCCGCGGGGCCTCGCTCTCCCGGGGCCTGGGCCGCTCGTACGGAGACTCTTCCTTGCCCGCGCGCGCCGCCGACAAGGTGGTGTGCACGACCCAGGCCGACCGCGTCCTCGCCTTCGATGAAGAGACGGGGGTGATCCGCGTCGAGGCGGGGCTCTCGCTCTTCGAGCTCAACCGACTGTTCATGCCGCGGGGCTTCTTCACCCCGGTCACACCCGGCACGAAGTACGTGACCGTCGGCGGCATGGTCGCGAGCGACGTTCACGGGAAGAACCACCACGTCGAGGGCTGCTTCGGCGCGCACGTGCGCGAGATGAAGATCCGCCTCGCCGACGACTCCATCGTCACCGCGAGCCCGACCGAGAACACCGACCTCTTCGACGGCACCCTCGGGGGGATGGGCCTCCTCGGTCACGTGCTGGAGGTGGAGTTCTCGCTCCACCGCATCCCGAGCCGCTGGATCTACATGGAGAGCGAGCGCGTCGGCACCGTCGACGAGTTCCTCACCGCGCTGAACACGGCGGCGCCGAAGTGGCCGATGACCATGGGGTGGATCGACTGCCTCACGCGCGGTCGCTCCATGGGCCGCGGGATCTTGATGGCGGGCCGTTGGGCCGAGGCGAGCGAGGCCCCGAGCGACGCGCCGCGCGACCTGCCCAAGGTCACGATGCCCTTCGACCTGCCGAACTGGGCGCTCAACCACTTCACCGCGTCGGCCTTCAACACCCTCTATTACTGGAAGCACCTCTCCAAAGAGAAGAAGGGCGTCGTCTCGCCTGAGCCCTTCTTCTACCCGTTGGACGCGATCCTTCATTGGAACCGGGCCTACGGCTCCCGCGGCTTCACGCAGTACCAGTGCGTGCTCCCCCGTGAAGCCGGTCCTCAGGCGGTGCGCGACTTCATGGTGAAGCTCACCGACCTCGGCGCGGCCTCTCCCTTGTGCGTGATCAAAGACTGCGGGCCGCAGGGCCGCGGGGTGTTGTCGTTCCCGATGAGCGGGACCTCGATCGCGGTCGACATGGCGGTGTCGCCCGAGATCCAGCGCGTGGTCGATCAGCTCAACGAGTTCGTGATCGCCGCGGGCGGTCGGATCTACCTCACCAAGGACCGCTTCACGCGGCCCGAGCACTTCCGCCGGATGGAGCCGCGGTTGGATACCTTCATGGCGCTCCGCGACAAGTACGACCCGCGCAGACGTCTCGTAGCGCCCAGTCGGTGCGCCTCTTCGGAGACCGCGCGTGAAGGTCGTCGTCCTCGGTGGAACGACGGGCATGGGGCGGGCGATCACCCGTCAGCTCGTCGAGCGCGGCGACAAGGTCTTCCTCCTCGGGATGGACGAGGCCGACCTCGTGAAGAGCGCGGCGGACCTCACGGCGCGCGGCAAGGCGGGAGAGGTCGGCTACGCGCTCTGCAACCTGGAGCAGCCCGACGGCTTCGCGCCCGCGCTCGACGCCGCCGACGAGGCGCTGTCGAACTTCGACGCGGTGGTGGTGACCGCGGCGATGTTCGCGTCGCAAGAGGCCCTCGAAGACGACATCGAGCTCACCCGACGTCTCGTCACGGTGAACTACGCGAACACTGTCGTGTTCTGCGAGCACGTGCGGGCGCGGCTGCTGGCGCGCGGCGGCGGGCGGCTGGTGGTGTTCTCGTCGGTGGCGGGTGATCGAGGGAGAAAGCCCGTGGTGATCTACGGGTCGAGCAAGGCCGGGATCGCGGCCTACCTCGAAGGCCTGGACCATCGGTATCACTCGGCGGGCTTGTCGGTGACCTGCGTGAAGCCGGGCTTCGTGAAGACGGGGATGACCGCGGGACTGAAGCCTCCGCCCTTCGCGGGGGAGCCCGAAGGCGTCGCGAAGCAGGTGATCCGCGCGATGGACCGTCGGAGCCCGATGGTCTACGCGCCGAGCATCTGGGCGCTGGTGATGCTGGTGATCCGCTCGCTCCCGCGCTTCGTGATGCGACGCATCGGGTTCTGAAGGGCGGGCGGCGGCACCGCTACGGCTGGTACTTCGAAGCGACGCTCATCCCGCCGTCCCTCGCGGTGACCTCGAAGCCGGGCACGTTCACGACCTCGAAGGTCGCCGACGCGAGCCGGACGCGGCCCTCGGACTTGTCGACCTCCTCGAGGATGCGCGTGAAGAGCTCGTTCTTCACCGAGCGCCGCTTGCGGTAGTCGACGACGTAGCGGAGCGTGAACTCCAGCCAGTTGTCGGTGGCGACCATGGTGACCATCGGGTCGACGGTGGCGATCTCGAGGCGGTATTTCATCACCGCGGCGCTCCAGGCGTCCTTCGACGCGGCGGCGTAGTCGGCGCAGACCTCCTGCCCGATGCCCACGAGCATCGCCTTCGCGGCCTTCCAGTCTGACCCGTACCGCACCGGCAGCGTGACCTCGTCCCAGAGGAACGGGAAGTCCGCTGAGTAGTTGAACACCGGCTCCTTGAAGACGAAGCTGTTGGCGACCTTCACGATCCGCCCGTTGTAGAGGTCGCCGTTCACCCACTGGCCGACCTCCATCAGCGTCGTGCGGAGGATCCCGATGTCGATGACATCCCCCTTGATCCCCCCGAGCTGCACGCGGTCCCCGCTGGAGTAGAAGCCCCCCGACGAGATCGCGATCCACCCCGCGAGGCTCGCGATCACCTCCTGCAGCGCGAACGCGATGCCCGCGCCCGCCACGCCGAACATCACCGTCAGCCCCGCGACGCGGTCGCTGAAGGCCACCACCAGCACGGCGAAATACGCGACGTAGCGCGCGAGCGACATGGCCTTGTGGGCCCGGTACCGCGCCTTGTTGTCTTCGATGTACCGGTCGATGGTCCGAAGGAGGAGCCGACCGATGAAGAACACGACCAGCAGCGCCGCGACGACGCCCGCGAGCTTGCTCGTGAGCGGGGCGGCCAGGATCGACCTCAGGTTCTCTTCCACCGCGCCCGCTCCTGCGTCGCCCTGACGACCGCGGGCTTCACTACCACGCGGCCCAGGGCGAACGCACCGGCGTCGAGGCGGGTCGAGCGTGGGCGGGGGGCTACTTCCCGGCGGAGGCGGTCACGGCGGCCGCGGGCTGCGCGCCCGACGTCCGCGGGGCGCCCTCGCGCTCCCGGATGTGGTGGACCTGGTGCGTCGACGGCACGGGGTAGCCCGCCACGCCGAAGGTGTCCGAGATGAGGGCGTTGGTGTCGAAATACACCTGCCAGTAGTGGTCGGTGTGGCAGTGCGGGCGCACGGCGAGCACGGTGCCCGCGAGGTTGAAATCGAGGATCCACACCTCGGGCGCGGGCGAGGTCGCCACGTTGGGGATGCCCGCGAGGCCCTCGCGCAGGCGGTTCATCGCGTCGTGCACGTCGACGCCGTGGGCGACGAGGGCGGTGCGCTCCACGCGGCGCGACGCGTTGTGCGAATAGTTCTTGATGGTGTCGTTGAAGACCTTGGTGTTGCCCACCAGCGTGTGGACGCCGTCGGGGGTCACGATGGCGCTCACGAAGAGGCCGACCTCGGTGACGGTGCCCTCGACGCCGCCCGCGACGACGTAGTCGCCGACCTTGAAGGGCCGGAGCATCACGAGGAAGGCGCCACGCAGCGCGGGTGATCGCGCGCGCGCCGTGGCGCTCGAACCGCACCACGCCGCGGCCGCTCGGCCTTGCCCGTCACCCCGCGGTCACCCCCGCGGACCGCGCGCCCCATCGTCTCCGCGCGCGTTCCCCCATACACTGCGCGCCCATGCGCCGACTGCTCCTCCCCCTCGCTTGCTTGTCCATCGCCGCCGGGTGCTCCGAGTCCGCCTCCACCGTCCCCGACGCGTCCACCGTTGACGTCCCCACGAACACCGACGTCATCACCCCCTCCGACGGCGCGACCGACGCGGCCGTCGACGCCGCGCCCGACCCCTGCGAGGGAGAGCCCGCCCCGCGCGAGGCCCTTCGCCCCACGCGCCTCTACCTCGCCCCCGGCGCCCGCGCCTCGGTGCAGGTCCTCCTCGGGCGCGACCGCTGCTCGCCCCTCACCCTCCCCGTCTCCAGCGCGAGCGCCACCGTCGCCACCGCGGGCGCGACCTCCGTCGCCTTCGTCCCCGGTCAGGCCACCGGCTCCATCGAGGTCACCGCCGTCGCCCAGGGCGAGACCACGGTCAACGTCGGCAACGCCTCCGTCACCGTCGTCGTCGCGCCCGCGGGCCTCCCCGCGTGCCCCACGGGCACCGCCCCCGCCACGGGCACCCTCATGGCCGGCGGAGAGGTCCGCGGCGCGACGGGCACCCCGCTCGCGCAAGCCTCGGTCTCCCTCGACGCGCGCTCCACCATCGTCCCCGCCACGCCCGTCACCGTGCGCTGCGCCGAGCCGCTCACCCTCTCGGGCTTCACCGCGATCTCCCCCGCGGTGCGCTTCGACCCCGCCGCCACCCGCATGATCCGCGAGGCGCGCTTCACCCTCCCCGTCGACCCGACGCGCGTGCCCTCGGGCTACGAGCTCCAGATCGAGCTCGCGTACCTCTCACCGGGATCGTCCACCCCGCGCGTCGTGCCCGCCGCCGACGTGCACCTCACCGACGACGGCCGCGCCGTGTCCTTCCGCGCGCCGCGCCTCGGCACCTGGCAGGCCGTCGTGCGCGACCAGCTCGGCGCGCGACGCCGCACCCGGCGCTTCACCTACCACGCGATCCTCGGCGTCTCGATGGGCTCCGCGGGCGCCGGGATGATCGGCCTGCGCAACCCCGACCGCTTCGACTTCGTCGCCCCCATGGGCGGCCCCGTCGACTGGAACTACCTCTCCCACTACATCCGCACCTACCACGTCGCGGGCTTCTGCACGGCCGCCGAGCGCGCGATGAACCCCAGCGCGTGCGAGATGGGCGCCTCGGTCGACCGCACGCCCCCCGTCACCGACCTCTTCGAGCGGCGGCAGACCTTCGAGGAGTGGTTCTTCCCCGACGGCACCGACGGCCAGGGCGGCAACTTCGACCGCTACTCGTACATCCAGATCTTCCGCGACCTCACGCGGATGTTCGGCAACGCGATCGTCCCCTCGGGCATGACGGGGATCCTCCCGCGCGGCGTGCCCGACACCGAGCTCACCCGCTCGGACAGCGACCGTTGCTCGATGCCCGTCACGCTCATGGGCTGGTACGACCGCCGGTACAACCCCGACGGATCCATCCCAGTGGTCACCTTCTGCGACGGCCAGCACGCGCCCAACCGACAGGGCCTCTGGGACGGCGGCCGCGGGAATTTCCCCATGGAGGTCACCCTCGCCGTCGACGTGAACCGCAACGGACGTCGCGACCGCGGCGAGCCCGTGCTGGAGCAGTTCTACGAGCCCTTCAGCGACGTGGGCCCCGACGGCGTGCCGTCGTCGATGGAGCCCGGCTACGACCCCGTCACCAACCCCGACCCCGCGGGCGACGACTACGACCGTCAGTTCAACCCCGCCGGCACCGAGGGGAACTACACCCGCGACGAGGGCGAGCCCTTCGAAGACGTCGGCGTCGACGGCGTGGTGTGCCCGACGGGCCAGACCTGCCCGTACGACGTCGGCGAGGGCAACGGGCGGTGGGACCAGAACCCGGGCCTCGCGCGCTTCCTCGAGGTGAACCCGCGGCGTCTCGTGGCGACGATGCCCGCGGCGAGCCTGGAGCGCTTGAACATCTGGGCCGACGGCGGCGCGAGCGACCTCTTCATGTTCGGTACGGTGTCGAACCACTTCGTCGGCGGCGTCGCGCAGCGCGGGCAGCCCGTGCACTACTTCAACAACTTCTCACCGCTCGGCGCCGAGCGCGTGAGCGAGACCTCGTTCCCCTACGACACCATCGACTGGGCGCGGGTGCCCTCGACGGTGATGCTGCGCTACGGACAGGCCGACCCGACCTCCACGGAGTACCTCGCGGGCGACGGCGCCCACGTCGGCACCATCGCGCAGATCACCAACCGCCTGTACTCCTCGCTCTTCTGGATGTCGGCCCGCTGGCCCGGCGGCGACCGCCGCCCCGCGCGCTACTCCACCGAGGCCGACAACGCCGGCCGCTGCGCCACGGGTCACTTCTGCACCTTCGACTTCACCTCGGAGCGCGCGAACCGCACCGGGCCCGTGAGCGTGTACCTCCCGCCGGGCTACCACGACCCCGAGAACGCCAACGTGCGCTACCCGGTGGTGTACTTCCTCCACGGCTACGGGCAGCAGCCGCAGGACCTCGTCGCCACGGGGCTCATCGTGGGCAACTTCATGTCGAGCGCGAACCTGCCGTCGTGGAGGCGCCCGCAGAAGTTCATCATGGTCTTCCCCGACGGCCGCTGCCGCCCGCAGGACAACTGCCTGCGCGGCACGTTCTACACCGACTCCACCGTCGGCGGCGCGCAGATGGAGACGTACTTCCTCGACCTGTACGACTACATCGACCGCTCGTACCGCGTCCGCATGCCCGAGGACGTCGAAGTCACCGAGTGAGCGCGGGCCCTCTCGAGTCGCACCCGGGCCTCACCGTCACCGAGCACCGAGTGCGCGCGAGCGAGGGCCACCGCCTCCGCGCCGTCACCGTCCACCCCGAAGGAACACCGCTCGCGACGGTGCTCTTCCTCGCTGGCTTCTCCCCCGACCCCGTTCACCTCCCGGGTCGGGAGTCTCTCTTCACCCCGCGCCTGATGGCCGACCTCGCGCGCGCGGGCTTCGCGGCCCTGCGCGTCGAGAAGCGCGGCGTCGGCGGCAGCGAGGGAGCCCACTGTCGAGACATTGGTTTTGACGCCGAACAATCCGACGTGCGGGCGGCGGTGCGCGCGGTGGAGGGGCCGTTGCTGCTCTTCGGTCACAGCCTCGGGGCGCTGCACGCGCCCATGGTGGCCGACGCCGCGCGCGACCTGCGCGGGATGGTCTTGTGGGGCGCGGGCCTGCGCACCTGGACGGAGTACTGCGACGCGCTCACCCGCCGCGCGGCGTCGCTCATGGGCGACGACCACGCGCACACCGAAGAGGTCGTCCGCGCGCAGCAGCGCTTCTTCGCGCGGGTACTCCTCGACGGGTGGAGCCTCGACGAGGTGCAGGCACGGGAGCGCGCGGTGAAGGGCTACCTCGGGTGGTTCGGCGTGAGCGACGGCTACGTGCACCGACGCACGGCGGAGTACTGGCGCGGCGTGTACGAGGCCCCGCTCGCAGAGCCGCTGGTGACGTGCGGAGCGCCGGTGCTGGCGGCGTGGGGAGAGAGCGACTGGCTGAGCTTTCGCGAGGAGCACGAGGGCATCGCGCGGGTGGTGAACGACGCGCGGCCTGGGGAGGGGAGCTTCGTGGCGGTGCCGGGGGTCGACCACTTCCTGCACGCGCAGCCGACGATGCAGGCGTCGTTCGACGGAGAGGGCCGCGGCGAGTACGCGCCGACCGCGGTGGAGGCGCTGCTGCCGTGGATGCGCGCGCGGGCGGGGGCGTAGTGCGCCGTCAGCGCTCCTTGCGCGCCAGCAGCCGGTCGAGCACCGACTCGATCACGTCGTAGCGCGTCGCGAGGAGGAAATACTCGTCCTCGCTCACCGCTCCCATCGCCGAGAGCGCGTCTGAGATCGCCTGCCGCGCCTTCGGGTCGGCGTTGAAGCCCGCCGGCTCGCCCTCGCGCTCGGCGAGGGTCATGGCCTCTTCGGCGAAGTGCGACGGCGCGCACGACAACCCCGCGCCCTCGAACGACAGCTTCCACGCGTCGTCGTCCTCCTCCGTCGGCGGCATCCACCGCGCCGGGAAGGCCCCGCGCAGCACCTCGCCGAAATACGCCCCCGCGGCCGTCGCGATCACCGCCCGCACCTCGGGCGCCGAGCCCACCGCGCCCTGCAGGTAGTGGTCGAGCAGCGGGAGCGTGTCGCTCGTGTAATCGAGCTCCACCGCCGTCGCGCGGTGCACGTAGGCCACGCACGCGCCCGCGAGCTCGGCGATCACCTCGGGCGCGTCGGGCCGCTCGGTCTCTTCAACCTGGTCGTGTTCGTCTTCCACGGCGCGGGGGAGTGCCACATCACAGCCCCCGCGGCCAAGGGTGGAGATCGCCCCGCCCCCTCGGCGATACTGCGCCCCGATGACCACGCATCGGGCTTCAGGGGTCCACGAGCCGCCCTACGTCGGCGCGCTCGGCGTCACGCGCCGGGAGCACTTCTACGTCCCCACCCCCGACGGCGCCGCGCGGCGGTGGAGCTCGTCACGGCCATCAACACCCTCACCGACCCCGTGCTGGCGCGGCACTGCCTCGACGGGTCGCTCCACCGCGTCGACGGCGTCGACCACGCCCTGCCCGTCGTCTACCACGACCCCGCCAACCGCCGCTTCGTGCTCGTGGTCCCCGCGGCGCGCGCCCACGAAGACCTCGCGCTCCGCGCGGCGCTGCTCCAGCAGCTCGCGGCCGAGACCTCCGACCGGCTGCCCGCGTACGTGCGCGAGGCCCCCGCCGTGGTGGGCCCCGCGGGCCTGCGGGCATGGCTCGACCGAGGGCTCACCGCCCCCCGCGACCCCGCCGCCGTCGCCCGCGAGGAGCGCATCGAGAAGCGCGCCGAGGACGTGACCCGCCGCGAGGGCGACCTCCGCGCGCGAGAGTCTGCCCTCGCCGCGAAGGAAGAGGCCCTCGCCGCCGACGACGAGCTGATGCGCGCGAACATGGCCGCCCTCGCCGCGCGCGAGAAGGTGCTCCGCGCCCGCGAGGAGGAGCTCGACCGCCGCGAGGCCGCCCTCGCCACGCAAGCCGAGACCGTTCCGCCCCCCGACGGGGTGATGGAGATCCAGCCCGAGGCCCACGACGACAGCGTCGAGCTCGAGCCCGAAGAGACCACCGGGCGCATCTCCATCGCGACGGCGCCGCCCCTCGACGCCCCCGCGGGCGCGGCGCGAGAGACCCTGGAGCTCGACCCGCTGCCCCTGCAAGACCTCCTCGCGCACGACGACGGAGAGCTCCGCGACGACGACGTCTCGGAGCTCGAGCCTACGCCCACGCCCGAGACCGAGCGCGAGTCGTGGGCCTCGCTCCCGCGCGTGGCCGTGGTCGAGGGCGCCGTGCGCCTGTGGCTCCGCGGGGGCCCCGACGAAGCGCGCGCCCTCGCGGCGGGCGACGTGAGCCCGGTGCTGCAGGCCGACCCCGACGGCGACGCGCCCGTCGCGCTGCTCTCGCTGCGAGACGCGGGCGGAGGCACCCTGGCGCGCGTCGCGCTCGACTTCACGCGCCCCGACGACCGCGCGGTGATCGACGCCCTCGCGAGGGACTTTCACCTGCGCGCGGAGCTGGTGAGCCCGACGGGCCGCGCGCTCGCGGTGCAGGGCTGCTCGGCGCCGTGCGAAGACGTCGCGCAGCGCGCGGTGGAGGCCCTCTCGCGGCGGGCCCCGGGGTCGGCCGAGGCCCGCGCGGCGGCGGCGGCGAGGATGGTGGAGTCGGGCGTCGACGACGAGGCCGCGGCGCGCGCGCTGCGCGCGGTGTCCGACGAGCAGTCGCTCACCACCGCCGAGGGCGTGCGGGCGGTGATGGAGGCGTGGTCGCCGCTCCTCGACGCGGCCCGCGCCGAGGGCTGTCGCTGCGCGCGGGGGTCGCGCCCTCGCAGGTCGAGAGCGCCGCGCGGAGGCTGGTGCTCGCGGCGATGCGCTGCGGAGAGCCCTCACCGACGCGCTGCGCGACCGGGCCCTCGCGCTGGGCCTCGCGCCCGACGAGAAGACCCTCGCGGCGCGGGCGCTCACGGCCTACGCCCGCGCGGTCGAGGCCGGGGTCGAGTCCATCGGCCGCAGCGCCGCCGACGCGTCGCGCGCGTGGAAGCCCCTGCTCGTGCGCGCGGTGTCTCTGGGCGCGGCGATCCCCGACGGCGTCGCGCCCGCCGTGGCCGCGGTGTGGGACCCCGACGACGCCGCGTCGACCCCGCCCCCCGACGACCGCTCGCCGCCCGACGTCGCCGCGATGAGGGCCATGACCTCGGCGGAGCTCGACGCGTGGCGCTGGCACCCGACCGCGCGCCTCGACGCGGCCCTCGCCCGCGCGTCGCGAGAAGACCTCCGCGAGGCCGCGACGCTCCTGGGCGCGATGCGCTGGCTGCCCGCGAGCGAGGCCGCGCGCGTGGCCGCGGAGCTCCTCGCGCACGGAGACGCGCTCGGAGACCTCTGGGTCGAGCTCCTCGGGTCGCGGCGGCAGGGCCTCGCGTGCGTGGGCGCCGCGGGCGCGGGCGTGCTCCGGCTGCGCCGCGCGCTGAGCCCGCTGGTGCAGCGCGCGACGGCGGCGGAGAACGACGACTGGCGGCTCATGGCCTGGGCCGCGGGGTGCTTCGGCCCTGCCCTGGTGCGCGCCGCGGCGCGGCTCGACGTCGTGGAGCCCGAGCGCCTCGCGTGGATGCTCGGCCACGCGGTGGCGCACGGCGGCGCGCGGGAGATGGAGCGGGCCAAGGGCGAGTCTCCCCTCTTCGCGGAGTGCGCGACGCGCGCGCTGGGGATGCAAGACGAGCTGAGGGCCTGGGGCGAGTCGCTCCGCCGGGGCGAGGCCGCGCGGCCCTTCGAGCGCGCGGTGCACCCGATCATCGCCCGCGGAGAGGGCTCCGCGGAGGCGTGATCGCGCGGCGTGTACGGTGGTGATGGACAGCGGGCCCGCGCGTCTCTAGGATCGCGGTCCCCCTCCCCTCCCCATGCGCCTCGCCATCTTCAGCGACGTTCACGCGAACTACGAGGCCCTCTCGGCGGTGGTCGAGGCGATCGAGGGCGCGGGCGTCGACCGCGCGTTCTGCCTCGGCGACGTGGTGGGCTACGGAGCTTCGCCCAACGAGTGCGCCGACATCGTGCGCTCGGTGGCCGAGGTGACCATCCTGGGCAACCACGACGCCGCCGTCGCGGGCCGGATGGACTACAGCTACTACTACGACGCCGCCCGCCGCGCGCTCGACATGCACGCGCAGGTGCTGAGCGAGTCGAACCTCGAGTGGCTGCGCTCGCTGCCGTACAAGCACGAGGTCGAAGAGACGGGCGTGCACCTCTGCCACGGCTCTCCCGTGCGCCTCGAGGAGTTCGACTACATCTTCGCGCCCGAGCAGGCCCGCGAGTGCCTGAGCATCTGGGACCGCCTCGGCGACCTCACGCTCATCGGCCACTCGCACCTGTGCAAGGTCTTCGAGCTGTCGCCCACCGACGCGACCGAGCTCGTGGGCCCGCCGCGGTCGATCACCCTGCGCCCCGACCGCAAGTACGTCGTCTCGGTGGGGAGCGTCGGCCAGCCGCGCGACTACGACAACCGCGCGAGCTTCGTCACCTACGACACCGAGGCGCGCGAGCTGCGCTTCAACCGCGTCGAGTACGACATCGAGACGGCCGCCCAGAAGATCTTCGAGGCGCGCCTCGAGCGGAACTTCGGCCACCGCCTCTTCATCGGCGTCTGAGCCCTCGCCCCGTCGGCGCGCGGCGCCGTCAGCGCGAGAGCGTGTCGACGCACGCGCCGTTGAACGCGCGAAGCGCGACGCCGCCGCGGGTGAAGCCCGTCAGCGTCGTCGAGACCGTCGCGCGCTGCGAGCCCGCGGCGTCGTACACCCGCCCCGTCACCGCGGTCGCGGAGTTGAACTGCACCTCGATGCGGTACCAGGTGTTGAGCGCCCACGAGAACGAGGTCGTCGCCAGGTCGGTGTAGGCCCACGACGCGTTGCGCTGAAAGAGCAGCGCGCTCGTGTTCGGCGCCGCCACCAGCGACCACGCCCCCGACGCGCTCGCGCCGAAGCCCATGTACACGCGCCCGCTGCCGGTGAAGCGCACCCAGGTCGAGAGCCGGTCGCCCGCCGCGCCCACGCTCACGTCGGTGCGGTAGTGCCACCCGGGGTCTTGCAGCCCGCGCGCGCCGTCGTGCGCGCAGGCCGTCGACGAGGTGCCCCCGGCCGCGACCGACACCCAGGGGCTGCGCGGCCACGTGGCGACGTCGAACGCGTCGATCACCGTCGAGGCCGACATGCACACGCCGCCCGTGCAGGTCTGCCCCGCCGCGCACGCGCGCCGGCACGCCCCGCAGTTGGTCACCGTGGTGAGCGAGGTCTCGCACCCGTTGCTCGCCACCGCGTCGCAGTCGCCCACCGTGGCCGAGGTGCAGGTGAGCCCGCACAGGCCCGCGGCGCAGGTCGCCGTCGACGAGGCCCCCGAGGCGCACGCGCGGCCGCACGCGCCGCAGTGGCTGAGGTTCGTGCTGAGGTTCACGCAGCTCGACCCGCAGACCGTCTGCCCCGTCGGGCAGGTGATCACGCAGGCGCCCGACGAGCAGCGCTGGCTCCCGGCGCACGCGCGGCCGCACGCGCCGCAGTTCGCCGAGTCGGTCATCAGGTTCGCGCAGGCCGCGCCGCACGCGGTCTGCCCCGCCGGGCACACCAGGCGGCAGGCGCCCTCGACGCACTCGCTCCCCGCGGCGCACGCGCGCTCGCACGCGCCGCAGTTCGCCGGGTCGGACTGGGTGTTCACGCAGCGCGTGCCCGCGTCTCCCGCGGCGCAGACCGACTCGCCGCCCATGCAGACCCGCACGCACAGCCCCGACACGCAGCGCAGCCCGTCGAGGCACGGTCGGTCGCACGCGCCGCAGTGCGCGTCGTCGCTCGCCACGGTCACGCACCGGCGCACGCCGTCGGGCCCGAGGCACGCGCCCTCTCCCGACCCGCACACGAGCCGGCACGCGCCCGCCTCGCAGCGCTCGCCCTCGGGGCAGGCGTTGCCGCACGCGCCGCAGTGCGCCGGGTCGTCGGCGAGGGCGCGGCACTCGCCCTCGCAGCGCGCCTGCCCCTCGGGGCAGGGCGGAGGCCCCGCGTCGACCGCGACGTCGTCGGTCGCGCCTGCGTCGACCTCGACCCCGCCATCGTCGACGTCGTCCGTCGCCGCGTCGTCGGCCGAGACGTCGTCGCGCACCGCCGCGTCGTCGGTCGAGGCGTCGTCGGTCGAGACCGCGTCCGCCGCGTCGGAGGGCGCGATGTCGACCGTGGGGTCTCCGCGGTCGAGCGCGACGTCAGGCACGACGTCGACGTCGGGTGACGCGTCGGCGTCGACCGCGCGGATGTCACCGAAGCAGCCCGCGAGGCCGAGGCCCATCGCGGCGAGCGTCACGAGGCGGCCCATGTTCGCCGCCCACCCTACCAGAACCCGCGTCAGCGGAGCGCGATCTGGTCGGTGTGCAGCGTCGCGCCGCGTGCGTCGATCACCTGCACCTCCACGGCGCGCGCGCCGCGGGTGCGCCACGAGCCCCACGTGCGCCACCGCGGCGCGCGGCCGACCTCGAGGGTCTGTCGCGCGACCTCGCGGCCGTCGAGCCTCCACACCAGGGTGACCGCGGTGGGCGCGTCGGTGTTGCGCACCTCGACCCAGTACGTGAGGTTCGTCCCTCGCCCGAGGGCGTCGCGGGCGGCCACGGGCTGTCCTCGCTCGACCCGGTCGGTGAACTGTCCGCGCACCACGCCCACGTCGGCGTGGGCCGCGGAGGCGAAGGACAGCAGGGCGACGACGAGCAGCAGGACGAGGCGGGCGCGCTGGATCATGGCGACGGCTCCTTGTTGGGTGACTACCCCCGCAGCACGCCCCGCGCCACCCACGAGACCCTTTGTTTTCAAGGCGTTTCGCGTCGTGGGCGGCCGTGTGTCGGCGGACACGCGCGGGGTGGTACCGTGGCCCGCGTGACGCGCACCCTCGCCTCGCTGGTCGACGTGATGGAGTCCATCGCCCCCACGCGTTGGGCCCAGTCGTGGGACAACGTCGGGCTCCTCATCGGAGACCCCGCGGCCCCGCTGCGCCGGGTGCTGGTCGCCAACGACGCCTCGCCCGCGGTCATCGACGAGTGCGTCGCGGGAGGCTTCGACGCGCTCCTCGCGTACCACCCGGTGATCTTCTCGGGGCTCAAGCGGGTCACCGCGGGGAGCGCCGCGTGGTCGCTGGTCCGCGCAGGCGTCGGGGTGTACTCGCCCCACACCGCGCTCGACGTGGCCGACGGGGGCACCAGCGACGTGCTCGCCGACGTCGTGGGGATGACCGACCGCGCGCCGGTACGGGTGACGGTCCCCGCCGAGGGGCGCGGCCTCGGGCGCGTGGGCGCGGTGGGGCCGATCGAGCGGTCGGCGCTCATCGCGGCCATCAAGCGGGGCCTGGGCGTCGAGCGCCTGCTCGTCGCGGGCCCCACCGACGGAGCGGTCACGCGCGCGGCGGTGGGCGCGGGCGCGTGCGGAGACCTCGTCGACGACGTGCTGCGCGCGGGCGCGGGTCTCTACCTCACGGGAGAGATGCGCCACCACGACGCGCTCAAGGCCGCGTCGGCGGGCTTGACCGTGGTGGCCGCGCTGCACTCCAACAGCGAGCGGGTGACCCTCGCGCGCCTCGCCGAGCGGGTGCGCGGCGCGCTGCCCGAGGTCGACGTCGCGCTGTCGAAGACCGACCGCGACCCCTTCACCATCGTCTGATACACCTCGTCGCCATGGACGCGATCACGCTCCTCCCCGGCAAGGCCGCGCTCTTGATCGTCGACGTGCAGGAGCGGCTGCTGCCCGCGATGCACGCGCCCGACGCGCGTCGTCTCCTCGCGTGCCTCGACGCGCTCGTCGAGTCGGCGCAGCGCTTCAAGCTCCCGGTGTACGTGACCGAGCAGTACCCCTCGGGGCTCGGCCCCACGGTGCCCGAGGTGAGGTCCATGCTCGACCGGCTCGAGCGACGGCCCGTGGTGGCCGAGAAGACGGTGTTCTCCGCCGCGGCGGTGCCCGAGGTGTCGCGCGGGCTCACCGACGACGGGGTCACCTCGGTGATCGTCACGGGCGTCGAGGCGCACGTGTGCGTGTTCCAGACGGCGCGGGCGCTCGCGGCGAAGGGGCTCGACGTGCACGTGCCCTTCGACGCGGTGGCCTCGCGCGACCCGCAGGCGAAGGCCACGGCGCTCGCGCTCCTCGCGCAGAAGGGCGTCGCGGTGACCGCCACCGAGACGGCGGTGTTCGACCTGCTGGGCGACGCGAAGAACGTGCACTTCCGCCCGCTGTCGAAGCTCGTGCGCCCGATCGTGGGCTGAGCGCGCGCTACGCGGCGTCGGCTTCGAGCTGACGAAAGAGGTCTTCGAGCTCGCGGCGCCCCCTGAGCTTCAGGGTGAGCTCGCTCGCGTCGCGCACGAGGGCGGCCTCCATCTCGGCGAGCTCGGCGGCGGCGCGCTCCAGCCGCTGCTGGATGCCCCGCGTCTCGTCTTCGCTCGCCTGCGAGAGCCGGTCGAGCTGCGCGCGCAGCGCGCCGATCTGGAACTCGAGGTCCTTCACCTCGGCCTCGGCCAGGCGGCACTGCTCGCGCACCCGCCGCAGCTCCTCGGCGGCGGGCATCGCGGCCTCCATCGCCACGAGGGCGGCGCGGTATCGCCCCGCGAGCTCCATCGACGGCGCGGGGTCGTCGCCCACCGCGATGAGCTCGCGGTGCAGGGCCTTGAAGGGCTCGGACCGTCGCGCGGCCTGCACCTCCATCACCTCGACGGCGCCGGCGCACTCCACCATGCGCTGCCGCGCCGAGGAGAGGTCCTGCGCGAGCGCGTCCATCGCGTGGCCGAAGCGGGCCTGGGCCTCGCGGGCGCGCTGCGAGAGGGTCTCGACGCGGGTCTGCTCCGAGAGCCACCGCGCGTGCACCTCGCTCATGGCCGTCACCGTCGCGCGGAGACGTCCCAGCGAGGAGCTCACGTCGCCGCTCGCGCCGCCGGGCCAGGCGCGCATCACCATGGTGCTGAGGAGCTCGGTGCGGCGGCCCCAGCGCTCGAGCGACAGCGACGAGAACATCCCGCCCACGGTGGTCGAGCGGTTCGGGTCGCGCGGCGTGGTGAGCGAGCGCGCGGGCGGCGTCGGCGCCACGAAGGCCCCACGACGAGGAAAGCGCGCCGCGAGGGCCGCGAGCCCGCGCTCCACCGCGTGGGCGTCGACGGGACGTCGCGTCGGGTCCTTCTCGAGGCACTGGAGGATCAGCGCGTCGAGCTCCTCGGGGATGGCGGCGTTGAGGCTCCGCGGCGACGGCGGCTTCTCGCGCAGGTGCTGGATGAGGTAGCTGGTGACGTCCTGCGCGGCGAAGGGCAGGCGGCCCGTGACGCAGCGGAAGAGGATGCACCCCACGGCGTAGAGGTCGGCGGGCGTCGACGACTCGGTGCTGGTGATGCGCTCGGGGGCCATGTACTGCGGCGTGCCGAAGATCTCGCCGGTTCCCGTGAGCCGCGTGTCCATGAGGCAGCGGGCGATGCCGAAGTCGAGGATCTTCAGGAGCTCGCCGCCGCCCTCCTGCGGACACACGAAGAGGTTTTCGGGTTTCAGGTCGCGGTGCAGCACCTGGAAGTCGTGCGCGCGCGCGAGCCCCGCCGCGAGCTGGAGCATGAGGTCCACCGAGCGCTCGACCGAGAGCGGCCCGTTGGCGCCCTTCAAGATCGCTTCGAGGGTCGAGCCCTCGAGGAACTCCATCACCAGGAAGGGCGTGCCGTCGTCGGTGTCGCCCTCCTCGAGGATCTCGATGATGTTCCGGTGCGCGAGCCTGCGGGTGTTCGTCGCCTCTCGCCGGAAGCGCTCCTTGAGCTTCGGGTCGGGCGACAGCTCGCGGCGGAACATCTTCACCGCCACCTCGCGGTCCTGCGACGTGCCGCGCGCGCGGTAGACCGTGGCCATCCCGCCCGCGCCGATGACCCCCGACGCGGTACTTGCCCGCGATCACCGCGCCGATCCAGGGATCGGGCGCCACCACGAGCTGGGCCCGGTCCACGAAGCAGCTCGTGGCCGACGCCGGGTACCGGAGGTTGCACATCGGGCAGATCTTCATGCCGTGCTCACCACCGCCCGGCACTGTACCATCGCCGCCCCCGCGACAAGCACTCCTGCGCCACACCCCACTCCCTCACGGTCCCTCCCTCCACGATGCCCCCCTGGCGACACTCCGTTCTCCCTGACGAGGCCGGCACGGCCCTCGGAACGCTCCTCCGCAAGCACCACCCCGTCGCGTGGTCCGTCGCGAAGGGCTGGTGCGCGTCGGGCAAGGTCTCCGTCGACGGCTCCCCCTGCCTCGACCCCGGCCAGCGTCTCCGCAAGGGCGCCGAGGTCACTCTCCGCCTCGACGCGCCGCGCTCCCCCGCGCGCGCGGATGAGGTCGACCTCGGCCGTGAGCGCCTGCTCCACGTCGACCCCCACTTCGTCGTCGTCGACAAGCCCCCGCACCTCAACGCCGTCCCCTTCGAGCCCGGCGAGAAGGGCACGCTCGTCGACCGCGTCGCGACGCTCCTCACGCGCGCGGGCCTCGCCCCGCCGCGCGCGCCGCTCTTCGTCGTGCACCGCCTCGACCGCGAGACCACGGGCGCGATGGTCTTCGGCCGCACGTGGGTCGCCAAGCGCCACCTCGCGGGGCTCTTCCGCCGCCACGACATCGAGCGCGAGTACCTCTGCCTCGCGCACGGGGTCATCACCGCGCCGCGCACCGTCGAGAGCGTCATCGTCGAAGACCGCGGCGACGGCCTCCGCGGCGCCCCCCGCGGGCGCGCGCCCAAGGGAGAGGGCCAGCGCGCCGTCACGCACCTGCGCCCGGGGGCGCCGCTCTCGCGCGAGGCCCCCGTCACGCTCGTGGCGTGCACGCTGGAGACGGGCCGTCAGCACCAGATCCGCATCCACCTGTCGGAGATGGGTCACCCCGTGCTGGGCGATCGGGTCTACGTGCGCGGGTACACGGGGCCGCGCGTCGACGCGCCGCGGGTGATGCTCCACGCGCATACGCTGGGCTTCACGCACCCGCAGCGACCCGAGGAGCCCGCGCTGCGCTTCGAGGCGCCGCTGCCGGAGGACTTCGCCGCGCTCGCGCGGCGTCTGGGCTGGGAGGGCTGAGAGGGTCGAGACCCGCGGCGCGGTCACGCCGCGGGTGAATCGGAGGGGAGGAGGATCAGCCGCCGTCGGCGGTGGAGCGGGCGCCGGCGTCGCCGCCCGAGACGCCGGTCTGCACGCACTCGATGACCGACTCGGCGCCGTTGGGGATCGAGTCGCCCGTGGTGAACGAGATGCGCTGCGTGCACTGCGGCGCCGAGGGGTCGACGGAGGTGTCGTAGTAGAACCCGTGCGCGTCGGTGGGGGCCGCCTGACCGGGGCGCACCGCGACCTGGTCGACGATGCAGACCTGGCGGCCGTTCTCGGGGTCCCCGCGCCGACGGCCGTGCACCGCGGTGCACCACTCGGCGGGGTTGATCGTCGAGGGGAGGTACTCCTTCACGGTGCAGCGCACCGAGACGGCCTCGGGCGTGCCGCAGAGCATGCCCGTCGCGCAGCCCGGGACGGGCGTGCCCGTGCAGCAGGGCGGAGAGGCGTTGGTCTCGAGCGCGCGCGGCAGGCAGCGGCCCGAGAGGCGCTGCTGGATGCGCTCGACGATCTGGCGCAGCGCGGGCGAGTAGTCGTTCGCGCAGATGGAGCTGATCGCGCCGTTGTTGTAGGTGGTCGCGAAGCGGCGGGCGACCTCGGCGAGGCGGCGCGACGGCCACGCGAAGTACTGCGCGGTGGTGTCGCACGCGGGCATCGCGGGGTTGTACGAGCTGCCCTCGCGGCGGCAGGCGGGCACGACGCGCGTGGAGCACTGCGGGTCCATGTTGGCCTGGCGCATCGAGACCGGGCCCTCGTTGCTCATCCCCACGAAGCCGTCAGAGCCGTTGGGGTTGGTGCCGAGGAGGGTGTCCCAGTCGACGTCGTTGGGGCCGCCGCCCGAGCGCAGCGGGATCTGCAGCGGCACGCCGGTGATCGTCGCGAAGATCACCTGGTCGGGGCGGTTCAGCTTGAGCGAGGTGAACCCGCGGTTGGGGCGCGCGGGGTCGATGTAGCGGTCGAGGTTCCAGGTCGGGTCCTGCGGAGAGCCCGGCTGGTACATGTAGAAGCGGAGGTTGAGGTCCGCCGCGGCCCACGCGGCGCTCGTCGAGTCGAAGACCGAGATCGCGTCGGTGCAGTCGACCCCGCCCTCGGCGTAGCGGCAGTCGCGCACCGAGCCGTCTTCCTCGTCGGAGACGATCACGATCGCGAGCACGGCGTTGTCGCGCACGAAGCCCGCGTTCGGGTCCATGTTGCCGGGCTGCGCGCGGGGGTTGTGCACCACGAGCGCGCGGTACACCGACTCGAGCTGCTGCTCGAGGCCGCAGCCGCCCACCGACAGGAGGGCGTTGCAGACGAAGTCTTCACGGAAGGTCGCCGCGTCGGTCGTGTTCGCGTCGAACTCCAGGAAGTTCGGGTACTGGTTCGGGTCCATCGTGCAGCGCGCCGGGCGGGCGCCGGGCTGCGCGGTGGTCCACGGCTGGTGGCCGCGCATCGACTGGCCGTTGCGGATCGGGTTGAGCAACCCGTCGTCGCCCACGTCCTGGTTGACGCACGAGGGCACCACGCTGCCGGGCGTGCCGAGGTCCGACGACACCACGCCCACGTGGAGGCTCTTCACCGGGGGGTAGTCCGGCGTGCCGTCCATGTTCGTGTCGGGCGGCGAGACGAGCTGCGAGATCAGCACGTCGAACTGCCGCGCGAGGGTGGTCTGGTTGTCACGCATCGAGTTCGAGTTGTCGATCTCGAACAGGATGTCGACGGAGTCGACGGCGTTGTTCACCACGTTGAGGCGAACGCCCGACTGGAGCTTGGTGTCAGGCGCGGCGACGGGCCGGTCGAGGCAGCCTTCGCTCGCGAAGCCCAGCGCGCCGACGGCGGCGAGGGCAGTGACGACACCGCGGAAACGCGTCCGCTCAGACATAGCGACCTTTGCTCCTTCAAGACGGTGGGTAGGCACCAGCGGCGGGCACGATACAGACTGCCGCGCTGCGCAGCAATCCCGTACTCACGCGCCGGGAACTTGGTGGACCCCCACGCTGTCTGCACCGCCGGTGCCACGCGCTCCCGCCGGGCGAGCGCGGGCGTCCCCACCCCTCGGAGCAACAACCTCGGTCACAGGGGTGGCAACCGGGTTGTCGCTCCTGGCCCTCACGGCGGGCCGTGACGTGAAGGTCGCGGCGCGGCGCGCGGGGGGATAGAGTGCCCGCGCCATGACGACGCTCGACGGCGCGCGCGAGGGGGCGCGGAAGCGATGACGAAGGTGCTCCTGGTCGACGACGAAGAGAGCCTGCGGCTCGCGCTCAAGACGCACCTCAAGAAGCAGGGATACGCGGTCACCGCGGCGGGGAGCGTCGACGAGGCGCTCTCCTGCATGGAGCGCGAGGCCGCGGACTACGTGGTCACCGACGTGCGGATGCCGGGCCGTACGGGCCTCGAGCTGCTCACCGAGCTGCGGCGCCGGTGGCCCTCGGCGGGGGTGCTGGTGATGAGCGCGTACGGCTCGCACGACGACGCCCTCGCGGCGATCAAGGCCGGCGCGCAGGACTACATCACCAAGCCCTTCGCCCCGGCCGACCTGGCCTTCACGCTGCGCAAGGCGCAAGAGCGCGACTCGCTCAAGCGCGAGAACCGAGAGCTCCGCGCGGCCATCGCGAGGGACCACCGCTTCGGCACGCTGGTGGCGCGCAGCGAGGTGATGAAGCAGCTCTTCACCACCATCGCGAGGGTGGCGCCCTTCAAGACCACGGTGCTGGTGACGGGCGCGACGGGCGTGGGCAAGGAGCTGGTGGCGCGGTCGATCCACGACCGCTCGCCGCGGGTGAACAAGCCCTACGTCGCGGTGAACTGCGGGGCGATCCCCGAGAACCTCATCGAGAGCGAGCTCTTCGGGCACAAGAAGGGCGCGTTCACCGACGCGAACTCCGACCGCCGCGGGCTCTTCGAGGAGGCCGACGGGGGCACGCTCTTCCTCGACGAGATCGCCGACCTGCCGCTGCCCTTGCAGGTGAAGCTCCTGCGCGTGCTGCAAGAGGGCACGGTGCGACGTCTCGGCGAGGCGCAAGACCGCAAGGTCGACGTGCGCATCGTGGCCGCGACGGCGAAGGACCTGCAGCAGGAGTTCAAGGCCGGGCGCTTCCGCGAGGACCTGTTCTTCAGGCTCAACGTGCTGACCCTGACGATCCCCTCGCTGCGGCAGCGTCGGGAGGACATCCCGCTGCTGGTCGACCACTTCGTCGCGCGCTTCAACGAGAAGCTCGGCACGCAGGTGCAGGGCGTCGACCCCTCGGCGATGCGCCTGCTCACCGACTATCCCTGGCCGGGCAACGTGCGCGAGCTCGAGCACGCGATGGAGCGCGCGATGGTGCTCTGCGAGGGCGTGGTGCTCCAGGTGGGCGACCTCGACCCGCGCATCCGCGAGCCGTCAGACCCCATCGCCGCGGAGCTCGACAAGGGCAACTACTCCATCAAGAAGACCACGCGGATCATCGAGGAGATCCTGATCCGCAGGGCGCTGGAGAAGACCCGGGGCAACCGCACGAAGGCGGCCGACCTCCTCGAGATCTCGCACCGCGCCCTGCTCTACAAGATCAAGGAGTTCGGCGTGAGCTGAGCGCCGCGGTCGCGGCGCGCGTTCAGGTGGAGGAGCCGCCGGTGCCGCCGCTCGACGAGGGCGCGCTCGGCGGGGGCGGAGGCGGCGCGGCGCTGCTCGACGACGACTCGGTCGCGGCCGGGGCGCTCGGGGTCGCGGCCGGGGTCGACGGCGCGCTCGACCCGCCGGACTTCTTGTTCGAGCCGCCGGAGTAGAGGTCGGAGTACCAGCCGCCGCCCTTCAGGATGAAGTTGGCGGAGTTGATGAGCCGGCTCGCCGCGTCGGCGCCGCAGGAGGGGCAGGTCTTGATGGCGTCTTCGGTGATGCGCTGCACGCGCTCGAACTCGTGCCCGCAGGCGGCGCAGCGGTAGCTGTAGGTCGGCATTTGCCGGGACGGGTAAACCCGTGCCCGCGGGGCGTCAACTGGACTCGCTCAGCCGTTCTGGCGGCGGGCCTTGGCCTGGGCGAGAACGGCCTCGAGCTCGGCGGCCTCGGCGGCCTCTTCGTCGGAGGTGCGCTGCTCGGGCGTGGCGTCGACGCGGACGTTGGTCGCGGGCGGCGTGGCCTGCGCGGCGGGGGCGACGCCCATCTTGCGCTTGAGCTCCTCGAGGGCCATGTCGGCGCCGCGCGAGGTCTCGAGGTCGCGGAAGCGCTGCTGGAGCGCGTCGCCGGAGTACTGCTCGGCCACCTCGCTCTGCGCGTCGGCCTCGGACTCCATCGCCACGATCTTCTCCTCCATGCGCGAGAAGGTGTCGAAGGCGCTGTCGTTGTTGAGCCCGGCCATCGTCTCGTGGATGGCCTTCTGCGCCTCGGCGCGCTTCTTCCGCGCGATGAGCACGTTCTTCTTGCGCTTGGCCTCTTCGATCTTGTTGTTGAGCACCCGCAGCGCGTTCTTGAGCTGGTCGACCGCGGACTTCTGCTTGGTCCACTGGCGCTCGAACTCGGCGGCGAGCGACTCGTGCTCCTTCTGACGGAGCAGGGCCTCCTTCGCGAGCTCGTCGTCGCCCGCGCGCACGGCCATCATCGCCTTGCGCTCCCACTCCTCGGCGGTGGCGCGCTCGGTCTCGAACTGCTTGCTCAGCCGCTTCTCGTCCGCGATCGCCAGGGCCACCTGCTTCTTGGCCTCGGCGAGCTGGGTGTTCATCTCCAGGATGACCTGGTTGAGCATCTTCTCGGGGTCCTCGCTCCGAGAGATCAGGTCGTTGAGGTTGCTCTTGATGAGCGAGGCGAGTCTTCCGAAGATTCCCATGGCGGTCGCTGCTCCTGACGGTCAGTTGCTGCGGGGGAGGCGGAGGAGGGGCAGGTGCTGCGACATCGCCATCCCGATGTCGTCGACCACCGCCTGGAATTCGTTCTGGTCGAGGTTGTCGAGGGGCAGCGCCGCCGTGAGGTACACCCCGTCGGGGGCGATGCAGAACGCGGCGTGGAGCAGGTCCGTTCCGTTCAGCCGGAGGAGCTCCTCGAAGAGGGCCTCGCGCTCGGGGGCGCCGGGCTCGGGCACCTCTCCGACCTTCAGCCGGAAGACCACCACCGGCGGCTCGACCTTGATCGCGAGGTCACGATGGCCTGACCCATCGGTGACCACGAAGAGCCCGTCGCCGTAGTCCTGGTAGGGGATGTCAGCGGCTTCGAGGTAGCGTTCGACGTCGTGGGTGGTCCGCATGGTGGGCGCCGAGGCTATCACGCCGCGAGCGCCCGTCAGCGGCGACTTTGCGGGGTCTCTGGAGCGAGGTCCTGACCCGGTCGGGAAATGCTCCGCGGAGCGCGCCCGCAGCGAACGACCAAGCCGTACTCACGTACGGCGCGGGAGATCGCGAGGACGAAAGCCCGCGGAGCGTTCACGAACGGGTCAGGAGTGGTCGCCGTCGGCGCGGCGCGTCCAGAGCAGGGCATCGACCCGGTGGTCGCCCGACACGAGGTGCCGCGAGCACCCCGTGCGCCGGTAGCCCTCACCGCCGCCGCGAGGGCGTTGTCGGCCGGGCTCACCGCGAAGGCGCACCCGATCTGCGCGGCGCACCCGTGCAGGCCGCGAGCGCCGCAGGACTTCGCCTCGTCGGCCTTGGTCGGGTGCAGGGCCACCTGCACGAAGGCGTTGCCGAAGGGCTCCTGGAGTTCTCCCGTCACGATCTGGTCGGGCACCTTGGGGGCGCGCCCGGCCTTGGCGACGACGTGCACGCGGTCGCCGATGCTGCCGAAGCGCTCCTCGAACCACGCCGCGGCCTTGCGGGTGTGCGGCGCCACCGCGCCCGAGGCGAGGGCCTTGTGGTCGTCGAGCACCTCGACCTTCACGCCCTTGGGGAGCGTGACCTCGGGCACGAGCCGCTTGGCCGCCGTGAGGGTCTTCTCGGCCGCGGCCGTGTCGGCGGGCACCGTGGCCGGCGCACCCTCTTCGGTGAGCGTCGGCGGGTCGGTGATGACCCGGCCGAGGAGGTACGCGTCGGAGCGCTTGTAGTAGCTCGGGATGGTCCCTTCGCGGGCGTAGCCGACGCGAGACCAGCCGAGGGACTCTTCCTTCTCGACGAGGGTGTAGATGCGCTCGATGCCCTCGCGGCGGGCGATGGCGTCGAGGTGCTGTTGCTTCGTGACGAAGTTGCCCGCGAGGTAGTCGACCAGCCTCGCGCTGCGTTGGCGGCGGTTCACCACCAGGCTCACGTGGATGCCCTCACGGCGGACGTGCACCTCGTCGATCACCGGGCGCGCGCCCGTTGTCACCGGGACCGTCATCCCCAGCCTGTGCTCCTGCGAAGGATTGAAAGCCGCGCGGAACAGAGTCCGCAGCGGTGCCCATAGTCAAAGTGTGACCAGGGTGTCAACCCCTATCGGACAGGTTATGTCCTGGTGGGAGCGGGGGCGGGGAGCCCGCGGGCGGCGGCGAATTCCGCGTGACGTCGGCGCACGAGCGCGAGGAGCGGGGCGAAGGGGACCTTCACCGGGCAGCGGGCCGTGAGGGCGTCGAGGAGCTCGGGCGTGGCCTGGTCGGTGACCCTGAGGTCGATCCCGGCCTGGCGAGAGACCCCCGAGACGAAGGCCATGGGGCCGTCGGGGCCGAGGGCCTCGAAGGCGTCGCGCTCGAGGGCCACGGCGTCGCAGAGGCCGCAGCCGATGCACCGGGCGGCGCCCTGCTGCACGGCCGGGTCCTCGGGGCGGGCGGAGAGCATCCCGTCGGGGCGGTACTGCGACTCGAAGCGGGCGAGCTGGCTCCGGCGCGGGAACAGGCTGCGGAGCACGGTCTTGAAGAACGACCACCCCAGGCGCACGAAGCTCTCGGGAGACATCATCGGCGGCGGACTATAGGGCCCCGCTTCGCCGCGCCGCGTCACATTTTCGTCGGGGCGTCGCCAGGCCGCGCCCTCGCGCCCGGGCCGTCACTCGCCGGGCAGCGCCGCGGTCTCGTCGTGCGGCGCGGTGCCCTCGCGCGCCCGCAGCCTCGCGAGCGCCGCCTTCGCCGCGTCGACGGTCACGTTGCACGCCTCGGCGATCTCGGCCGCCACCACCTCGATCTCGTGGCCCTTCGCGCCCGCGGCCACGGCCACGCTCCGCGCGTGCAGCGACATGTGCCCGCGCTGGATGCCCTCGGTCGCGAGCGCGCGCAGCGCCGCGAGGTTCGACGCGACGCCCACGCAGGCCGCCACCATCGCGAGCTCCTGCGCGGTGCGCGCCTTCATCACCTTCAGCGCGAGGCGCGCGCCGGGGTGCACGCGCAGGGTGCCGCCCACGATGCCCAGCGCGAGGGGGATCTCCATCGCGCCCACGAGGTCTCCGCCCTCGGCGCGCCACGTACAGAGCGGCGCGTACGTGCCGCCGCGCGCGGCGTAGGCGTGGGCGCCGGCCTCGACCGCGCGCCAGTCGTTGCCCGTCGCCATCACCACGGCGTCGACGCCGTTCATGATGCCCTTGTTGTGCGTGGCCGCGCGGTAGGGGTCGCGCTCGGCGAAGCGCGAGGCGAGCACGACGCCGTCGCGCACCTGGTCACCGCTCATCGCGTCGGTGGCGAGCACGCCCGCGGGCACGCGGCAGCGCACGCGCACGCAGCGCCGGTCGGAGAGGTTCGACAGGATCCGCAGCCCCACGGTGCCGCCGGCGAGCTCGGCGAGGGTGGGGGCGAGCTTCTCGGCGACGGTGTTCACGAGGTTGGCGCCCATCGCGTCGCGCACGTCGACGAGGAGGTGCACCACCATCAGGCCGTCTCCGAGGTCGCGCACCTCGAGGTCGCGGGCGCCCCCGCCGCGGGCCACGAGCGCGCCCACCGACGCGTCGGCCATCGCGAGGAGCGCGGGCTTCTCGGCCATGATCCGCGCCGTCGCGCCCGCGGGGTCGGCGACGTCCCAGAGCTGCACCTGGGAGATCATCACGGGCTCGTCGTGCTCGGCGGTGAAGCCTCCGCCCTCGCGGATCATCCGCGCGGCGTTGCTCGCCGCGGCGACCACCGAGGGCTCCTCGACCACCATGGGCGCGAGCCAGTCGCGGTCGTTCATCCGCACGTTGAGCCCGAGCGAGAAGGGCAGCGCGTAGGTGCCCACCACGTTCTCGACGGTCTTGTCGGCCGTCGCGACGTCGAGCCCGCCCGCAGAGAGCACGCGCGTGAGCTCCGCGTTGTCGAGGTCCGCCGCCTCGGCCAGGAGCCTGCGGCGCGACTCGACGCTCTCTTTGTAGAAGCCCGGGATCCGTGACGAACGGGTCATCGAAACACTCACTCCAGCACGACGCCGTCGGCGTCGACGTCCATGGTCAGCCGCGCGAAGCCCATCCCCGCGGCCAGCGAACATACCGCGTCGAGGGCGTCTTCATCCTCCGCCACGACGATCGAAACGTCACCCCCGCCCGCCCCCGACGGCTTCACCGCGGCGCCCATCGGCCGGGCCTCGGCCGCGAGCCGCGCGAGGGGCTCGGTCACGATCGGCGCGCCGGAGCGCTCCCCGAGCGCGGCCATCGCGTCGTGGTGCGCGCGCACCGCCGCGACGAGGTCGGCGGGGTCTCCCGATTCGAGCGCGGCGCCGAAGCGGCTCGCGGCCTCGGTCACGCGGGCGATGCAGCGGTCGAAGGCCGCGCGGTCGTAGCCCCTCAGCGCGTCGACGCGGAGATCATCTCCCCAGGTCTTCACGGGCGCCGACCAGGCACGGCGAGCCTCACGCCCGCGGGCCACCGCCCTCCGCGCGACGGCGTCGCGGTCGATCCCCCTCGGGGAAGCGCGTGCACCACGCCGCCGAGGGCCGACGCGATCACGTCGACGCCGCTGCACCTCCGCCTTCTGCGCGCGGCGGTGCCCGCGGCGCTGAACGCGGGCGATCTGTTGGCGGAGGGATCGAGCGCGAGGAGCACCGCCATCGCCCACGCGAGGCAGCGACGCAGCCCGCGGCCAGGCTCCCACGCCGAGCTTTCGGCCGTCGCGGTTCATCGCGCCGGGTCGATCGCGAAGGCTCCCTCGTCGGGGAACTCCTGAGCAGGCCCTCGCGCGGCCTCGGTCCACGCGGCGCGGGCCTCAGGGGGACGAAGCCGTCGTCGCCCTCGACCGGTCGCGCGACGGCGTGGCGGTCGACGGCCATCACCCACGCATCGCTCCCGTGGAGGATCGCGTACTCGCCGTGAGCGCCAGGCTTTCCGGGCGCGCGAGCGCAGATCGTGCGGGGAGGGCATAGGGCCGGGAGGCGCGCAGTAGGTGCCCGATGCCCGCGCGGCGCGTCGAGCCGCGGCCGTGGCGGCACCGGGGAACGCGCGGGGTGATCCATTTCTCCCCGCACCATGGCGTTCCACCAGACTACCGAGCCTCGGAAACCAGTACGACGACGACCGCGTCCTGCGGTCGTGCCTGCAACGCGCTCCCCGGCAAGATGCTCCGCGAGGTGGAGGCCCTCGCTCCGCGCGATGGGAGAGCGCGCGGGCGGCAAACTCTACCCGGCTCAGCTCGAAGACCGGCTCCAACAGGCCCTCACCAGTGGGACGCGTGGGGTCACCGCGTCGACCAGATCGAGGTCCCCGCTCTGGAAGCGCGCCGCCGTCATCGCCGCCGAGGCTTGATCGCGATCCCCTGCGAGCGCCGCCCTGGGGCGCTCTGGCGCGTACCAGTTCGCGCGCTGGTCTACCTCTTCAACGCCCCTCGTCGATGTGTACCACCCGCACCGCTCGCGATGACCGACGGCGCCGCGCGCACCTCGTCGCCTGCGGCGGCGTCATCCCTCACCGACCGCGCCCTGCCCCGCCTCACCTCGCGCGACCCCTCCTTCGCGTGGGACCTCGGGGCAGTGGATGACCGAGCGCACGGGCGGCTCCGACGTGAACTCTCGAAGGAGACCGTCGCGCGCGAGGTCGACGGGGGCTAGAGAGCTCTACGGCACCAAGTGGTTCGCCAGCGCGACCCGCCTCCGCGGATGGCGCCTCACCCTCGCCTTGCCCGAAGGCAACCCCGCGAGCAGGCGCGACCTCGCGCTTTGTACTACGTCGAGACCGCGGCAGCGACGGTGGCTCCGCGAACATCCCGGTCAACCGCCTCAGGACAGCTCTGGCGCATGAAGGTCCCGACGGCGGGCTCACCCTCGACGGCGCCCGCGATCCCCGTGACCAGCTCACCCTGACAGCAATCCGCAACATCTCGCATGAGTAACGAACATCACCCACGTGGAACGCGGTCTGCGTCGTCGGCGGTGCACCGCAGGGTGGCGTTGTCGCGCGACTACGCGAAGCGCCACGTGGCCTTCGGGCGACGCTCGCGCGAAGCGCTGCACGTCGACACGCTCGCGGGGATGCAGGCCGAGGCCGAGGCGGCTGCTTTCACCTCACCTTCTTCGCGGTGGAGCTTCTGGGTCGCGAGGAGTCGGGCGAGGCCACCGAGGACGAGCGCGCGCCTCCGGGTGGTGACGCCGCTGGTGAAGCTCTCACGACGGGCAAGCAGGCGGTGTCGGTGACAGGAAACGAGTCGGCGTTGCTTCAAGCGGCGCGGGCTACGTCGAGGACACGGGGCTGCCGGTGCTGCGACAGCGCAGGTCTTATCGTCAGGAGGCACGACCAGCGTGCTCGCTCGACACGCTGGTGCTGGAGAAGTCCGCTCCCGCGCTGCGCGCGACGGTGGCCTCGCTGGTGGAGGGCGTGGCGGCGAGCGGGTAAGTCCGTTGGCGCGGAGAGCGCTGGCGGCATGGACAAGGCTGGCTCACCGCGCGCGCGAAGCTGGCCGGGGCGAAGGACATGGCCGTGGCGCTCGCGGGCGTCGAGTCCGACGCGCGTCGGGTGGCGTTGACGTTAGGGGCGGTCGCTCGCGCTGGCGCTGTTGTCGTCGAGGCCGGTGGTCGCTGCGGGTGGAGAGCGACGCGCGCCCGCTCGCGGCGGCCGCCGCTTCGCGCGGAACGGGGTTGATCTGTTGGTGGAGGGCGCGCTGCTCGACGAGCGCGGCCTCGCGAACGACCTCGCGTGGGGCGGGTGAGCGATGGTCTGCTTGAGCTCGCGGTGAAGAACATCGGCCCCTTCACGACGAGGCGAGGGTCCGAGTTCCTGCGTGAGGACGAGGGGCTGAAGCCGACGGTGACCTTCCTCACGGGTGAGAACGGCACGGAAGACGATCCTTCTCGACGCAATCGCGCGGTGTTTGGCGAACATTTTTTGGTCGGCTAGAGCGCGCGCTATGGCGCCCCACACGCCATTCGAGATTTTGCCATCCATGTCTTTCACGTTGGATTCCGAGCGGGCTGCGCGAGGACTCCATACGGAAGGTTCAAGGAGATTACCGGGTCCTTTGTGTCACAGCCGGCCACTCCGAATGCTACCGAACTCGGTTCGCCGACTCAGCGCTCCCTCAACTGGGTCGTCGACTTCTGGCGGTCGCAGCTCTCCACCGGCTCCTACGAGATCAAGAACCTCGCCACGATCGACCACCGCTCGCTCTACTCCGGCGCCCTCCAGGGCACGGTGAACAACGCGGCGGTCACCGAGCTCCTCTGCCACTTCGACTACCTCCGCGACAGCCGCGCGCCGCAGAAGGCCACCAGCGGCCCTCTGCGCGCTCTCGCGGAGAAGATCGTCCGCTTCAGCCTGCTCGACAGGCTCGTCGGCGTCAGGCAGCTGACCTTCACCGAAGGTTCCTTCCAGGGCGGTCATGAAGTGCCGCTCGCGAACATCAGCAGCGGCAACGCCTACCTCGTGCAGCGACTCCTCTCGCTCCTCGGGCGGATGTACTCGCTGCGTCCTCCGCGGAGCGACCCCGCGACGATCCACGAGACTCCCGGGCTGCTCATGATCGACGAGGCCGAGAACCACCTGCACCCGATCTGGCAGAAGCGCTTGATCCCGGGCATCCGAGAGATCTTCCCCAACCTCCAGATCATCGCGGCGACGCACTCGCCCTTCGTGCTCGCCTCGGTGCCCGACGCGCGGGTCTACGTCTGCCGCTACGAGCCCGACTCGCAGCGCTGCACCGTGAGCGAGGAGACCGCGGCATACCAGAACAAGCCCGTCGACGAGATCCTCGCGTCGCCCGCCTTCGACGAGACGCTCCCAGCGGAGACGAGATCAGCAAGCTCCTCCGCGCGCGCGACGCGGCCATCGCCGAGGGAGACCGCGCGACGCGGGAGCGCGTCGAGCCAGCTCTTGACGCGCAACCCGACCTACTTCGCGCACTTCGAGATCGACCGAGAGATCGAGGCCCTGCGGAGGGCCGGCTGACGTGGTCCCGCTGCGGAGGGAGGAAGGGCGCCGGCATCCCTGAACGAGAGGGCGCGGAGTGGACCCAGGCGTACCGCGCAATGCCGCGCAGAAGCCACAACGTCCAAGAAACAAGACCTACAACCACCCGAAGTACGGGAGGAGGCTCCGCCGGACAGGCCACGGCAAGTGCTTCTACTGCGAGCGGAAGCTGGCCGGGGCCGACGAAACGCCGGTGTTACGCTCGAGGTCCGAAGCCCGCCGCGACCTCGCCTTCGAGTGGACAACCTCTACCTAGCCTGCGTGCGACGTGCAACAACACGCGAAAGGCCGCGGACTCACGCATCCCCAACGCGGACTGCGTCGACCCCTGTGACGCCGCGCGACACCGAGCGGATCACCTCGCGTTCGATGACGAGCGCATCGCTCTGAGATGACCGTGGGCGGACGACGATACAGAAGTATCAGCTCAGAGCCGCGACGAGCTGGACCTGATCCGAGGGCCCGCTTCACCAGGTCATGAAGCGCGTGATCGCGGTGAAGAACGCGATGATCGCCGACGGACGAAAGGCCTCGGACCGGGCAGGAGATCCTCCGTCTGTACCGCGACCCCGCGATGCCCTTCTCGCTGATGATGGACGGCTTCCTCACGGCGCTCGGGCTGTAGAGCCCTCCGCCCCTGCCTCTGCCCCTGCTCCCCGCCCCGCGCCTCCCTCGCCATCAGGGTTTTCCCCGATTCTCGGCCCTCGCCCCTCCTCGGCATCCTCGGCGCTGTCACCGATCGAAGGAGGGATTCGACGATGTACCTGCCGCACTCCAACGCCGCGCCGGGGCAGCTCGCGCGCTATGGCACCTACCTCAACCGACGGCTCCGTCGCGCCGGGATGAAATCCCTCGCCGACGCGGGCGACCGCGCCACCGCCGCGCTCGTCTCCGCCGCCCGCGCGCTCGAAGACGCCGAGGGCCCCGTGCAGGCCGCCCTCGCCGACCGCGACGCCGCCGACGACGCCCTCGACCTCGCCGCGCAGGAACTCCGCCACGCCCTCGCGTCCCGCGCCATCGACGCCGTGAAGAAGGCCCCGTACACCCAGGTCTTCCCCAACGGGATCGACTACTACACCGCCGCGACGCTCTCCGACGAGGTGCCGCGGTACCGCGAGCTCCTCCAGCGCCTCGAAGCCCACCTCCCCGCCGCGGACCCCGCCCGCAAGCGCGCCACCCAGGCCATCACCGCCGCCCTCAAGGACTTCGAAGCCGCGTCCGCCGCCCTCACCGAGGCCCGCAACGCCCGCGCCCTCGCCGACACGGCCCTCGCCGACGCCTCCGAAGCCTGGAGACGTCAGGTCGAGAAGACCTACGGCGCCGCCGTCTCCGAGCTCGGACGCAAGCGCGCCGAAGGGTTCTTCCCCCGCGCCCGCAAGGCCCGCCCCACCGCCACGCCCTCGACCCCCGACAAGGAAGCCGTCCCGAACGGCGGGTGACCCGCGCACCCCCTCGGGTGGCAGCCCTACGCGACCGCGTAGACCCGTCCCTCCCCCCCGGTGGCACCGCTACGCAGCGCCGTAGACCTGCCACTCCCCCCCGGTGGCACCTCTCCGCGACCGCGTAGGCCCGCGCACCCCCATCGGGTGGCAGCCCTACGCGACGTCGTAGACCCCTTTTCCCCCAAAACGACACCCCTTCACCCCGGCATGAACGTGAAGGGGTAGCTCACCGTCACGACCCCTCCGCCCTCGGGCTGCGGGAACTCCCACCGTCGCACCGCCCGCGCGATGCACTCCCCTACGCTCGGTGAAGGCAGCGTGTCCTCGACCACGGTCACCCCGATCACCCTCCCCTCCGACCCGATCGCGAAGCGCACCGTCACCCGCCCCGCGAGCTGCGGATCCTGCGCGAGGCCCTGCGCGTAGCACGACCGCACCTCGTTGCTGTGCCGCCGCACCACGCGCCGGATCACCGCCGGCGGGAGGGAGCCCGAAACCTCCGACCCCGGGTGGCGCGGAGGCACCACCGGACCGGCCTGCACGCTCGGCAGCACGCCCTCACCCGCGGGCGACGGCTCCGCGCTCTCTCGCGCCTGGGCCGGGACCTCTCCCGCTGCGCCGCGGTTTTGCGCCCACGGCGCTGGCGCTTCGGCCTGGTCCTCCCCGCGCGCCGCCTCGGTGTGGTGCGCCGTCTGCGCGTGGCGCCTCTCCGCGCGGAGCCAGGCGTTGCCCGCCGCGAGCAGCGCGCCGAACGCGCTCACCACGACGACCACCACCGCCCCGAGGAGCAGCAGCGCCTTCCCGCCTCCGCCGCCGCGCGGGGAAGCGTCCCCCGGGAGCGGCCACCTCTCCGGGGTCGGTGCGCTCGGCGGCAACGTGTCTCGTGTCGAGTTCGGGTTCGGGTTCATGGGTGTCACCATCGCCGTCGTCTCCCTCTGCGGCCGTGACCGCGTCCGTGACCGGGCGGCGCTCCGCTCTCCCTCGCCGCCTCTCGCTCCGCGCGCTCTCGCGACCGCTCCGCGCGCGCCTGCTCCCGCTCGGCCTCGCGCGCCTGCGCCTCGGCCTCACGCGCCTCTCGCTCGCGCTCTCGCTCCCGCGCCTCCTGCTCGCGCCGGGCCCGCGCCGCCTCGTCGAGGCGCGCGTCGCTCTGCCGCTCGCGCTCCCCCGCGCGGAACACCCACGCCGCCGCCGCGCCCACCCCGAGGACGAGGAGCGCACCCGCGAGCGCGAGCCACAGCCCCACCCGCGAGCGCGACCTCGACGCGGGCGGCGCGGGCTCCCACGGCGCCGTCGCCGTCACCGCCGGACCCGCCGTCGTGCGCGAGGGGACGCCCTCACCCATCATCGTCGCCGCCGTCGCCGCCGCGCGCTGCGACGGGCGCATCGCCTCCGTCGCCGCCGCGCCGTCGAGCACGCCCATCAGCGCCGCCGTCGCCTCGCCCGCGTCGCGGAAGCGCCGCTCGGGCTCGCGCACCACGCATCGCGAGAACCACGCGTCGAAGCCCGGAGGCAGCGCCGCCCCCGCCGCCGCCGCGCGCTCCGACGCAGGCGCGATCGGCTCGAAGAGCACCTCGCGCATCACCGCGTGCACGCTCGCCGTGTCGTCGTCGCCCGTGACCCAGTAGCTCCGCCCGGTGAGCGTCGTGAAGGCCACGAGGCCCAGCGCCCACACGTCCGTCGCGGGAGAGATCCTCCCGCGGTGCTCGCTCTGCTCGGGCGACATCCACGTCGGAGACCCCATCGCCGTGGTGGCCGTCGCCGCCGCGCGGTTCTCCTGCAAGACCTTCGCGATGCCGAAATCCAGCACCTTCACCGTGGGCGCCCCGTCGGTGCGGCGCGACGCGGCGACGAAGACGTTCTCGGGCTTGAGGTCGCGGTGCACCAGCCCGATGCGGTGCGCCGCCGAGAGCGCGTGGCCCACCTGCGAGAGGATCGTCCGCGCCTCGACCGTGGGCAGCCCGCCGCGGCGCTTGAGGAGCGAGGCGAGGTCCTCTCCGCGGAGGAGCTCCATCGCGAGCCAGGGCGTTCCTGTGGGCGCGTCGTAGCCCGCGGCCACCACCTGCACGACGTGGTCGCTCTCGACCCTCGCGCCCACCCGCGCCTCCTGCTCGAACTTCGCGCGACCGAGCGCGTCGGAGGCGAGGCTCGCGTGCATCACCTTCAGCGCCCGCTCGTGCCCGGTGCTCAACTGCCGGGCCACGTACACCGCGCCCATGCCGCCCTCGGCGAGCGGGCGGAGCACCTCGAAATCCCCCGCGAACACCTGACCCGGTTCGAGCTTCGCGAGCGCCATGAGCGCACCAAGGTACCGCATCGCGCGAGGGCCCCTTCCGCCTCACGCGCTTGCGGTGCTACACGACGGGCGGCACGGTTATATCCCCATGGCGATCCGAACCATCCTCCGGTACCCCGACCCTCGACTTCGCATCAAGGCCGAGCCCGTGGCCGTCGTCGACGACGCGATCCGCGCGCTCTGCGACGACATGGCCGAGACCATGTACGCGGCGCCCGGCGTGGGCCTCGCGGCGCCGCAGATCGGCGTCTCGAAGCGGATCTTCGTGATCGACACCGCCTCGGGCGAAGACGACCAGCCGAGCCAGCTCCGGTACTTCATCAACCCCGAGTTCATCACCCGCGAGGGTGAGTGCGTGTGGGAGGAGGGGTGCCTGTCGTTCCCTGGGATCCACGCCGAGATCGAGCGCGCCGAGCGGGTGACCGTGCGGGCGCTGGGCCTCGACGGGCAGCCCTTCGAGCTGAGCGCCGACGGGCTCCTCGCCATCGCGATCCAGCACGAGAACGACCACCTCGAGGGCAAGCTCATGGTCGACCGCGTGTCGCTCTTGAAGAAGCGCATGATCGACCGCGAGATGCGCAAGCGGCAGCTCACCGACGCCCGGCCGTAGCCCCTTCGCGCCGCGCCCCCGCGTCGGTATACCCTCCCGCGCCATGGCACGCCCCCGCGTGGTCTTCTTCGGCACGCCCGCCTTCGCGGTCGCGTCGCTCGAGGCCCTCACCGAGTTCACCGACGTCGTCGCCGTCGTCTGCCAGCCCGACAAGCTCGCCGGAACGTCGTCACGCCGCCCCCCACCAAGACCTTCGCCCAGGCCCGCGGCATCCCCGTCGTGCAGCCCGGGGTGAAGCTCCGCGACGGGACCTTCGCCGCGTGGCTCCGCGAGCAGTCGCCCGACGTCGCCGTGGTGGTCGCCTACGGGCGCATCCTGCCGCCCGGACGTGCTCGCCGTCCCCACGCACGGGTGCCTCAACGTGCACGCGTCGGTGTGCCCCGCGGCACCGCGGGCCGCGCCGATCAATCCGGGCCATCCTCTCGGGCGACGAGACCGGCGTGACCCTCATGCTCATGGACGCGGGGCTCGACACGCCCGATGCTTCCGGATCCGACGCACCCCCATTTGGTCCTCGACGAGACCGCCGAGGACCTCTTCGCGCGGCTCTCTCAATATGGGCGCCGCGCTCTTGCGCGAAGACCTCAACCACCACCTCGCGGGGATGCTCCCGCCCGTGGCGCAAGACGGCGCCCTCGCGACGCACGCGCCGCCCCTTACCCGCGAGATGTCGCGCGTCGACTGGAAGCGCTCCGCCCGCCAGGTGCACGACCAGGTGCGCGGGCTCCAGCCCTGGCCCGGCGCGTGGACCACCCTCGGCGCGCGACGTCTCATCGTCGGTCGCACCGCGCTCAACGACCCGCCCGCCGTGCTGGGCGGCGCCCCCGGAGAGGTGGTCTCTGTCACCCGCGAGCGCGTGTGGGTCGCGACGGCCGACGGGCTCGTGGCGCTCACCGAGCTCCAGCTCGAAGGCAAGAAGCGGATGTCGGTGCGGGAGTTCACCGCGGGTCACCCCATGCGCGCGGGCGCGGTCCTCGGGGCGGAGTGATGAAGATCTATACGAAGACGGGCGATCAGGGAGACACGGGCCTCTTCGGCGGCGCGAGGGTCTCGAAGGCGAGCGCGCGGGTCGACGCGTACGGCACCGTCGACGAGCTGAACTCCGTGGTGGGCGTGGCGCGGGCGACGGGGCTCGACCCTTCCATCGACGCGGTGCTCACGCGGGTGCAGTCGGAGCTCTTCGTGCTCGGGGCCGAGCTCTCGACGGTGCCCGGCAAGGAAGACAAGCTCGGCATCGCGCTCCTCACCGCGGCCCACGCCGAGGCGCTGGAGAGGGACATCGACGCGGCCGAGGAGGGCTTGCCGGCGTTGAAGTCCTTCGTACTGCCGGGGGGCACTCCCGCGGCGGCGGCGCTGCACCACGCGCGCACGGTGTGTCGCCGGGCCGAGCGGGCGATGGTGGGCCTCGGGCAGAGCGAGCCCGTGCGCCACGAGGTGGTGGTGTACCTCAACCGCCTGAGCGACCTGTGCTTCGTGCTCGCGCGCCGGGCGAACCACCTCGCGGGCGTCGCCGACGTGCCGTGGCAGCCGCGCTGAAGGCCCTTCCCAAGACGCGGCGTGAGGGGACTATCCTCTCGGGATGATCTCCGCCCTGCACCGCGCCCTGTCGTCTCCGCGCGACGCGGCCTTCGCGAGCATCGACGACCTCGACGGCTGGTGGTCGGTGTTCCGCGCCCACGAGTCGCGCGCCGCGTCGCTGCCCGCGCTGGCCTTCTCGACGGGCTTCGCGGCCGACCGCCTCGGCTGGGCCTTCGCCTCGGGCTACCAGTGCGCGGGGCGCGCGCTCTTCGAGGGAGCGCCTGACGTCCCGAGCGCGCTGTGCGTGACCGAGGCGGCCGGCGGCCACCCCCGCTCGATGCAGACCGCGCTCCTGCACGAGCCCGACGGGCTGCGCCTCGACGGGGAGAAGTCCTTCGTCACGCTCGGGGAGTTCGCGCGGGTGCTGCACGTCGTGGCGAGGGTGCCCGACGGCGGAGAGCGCCCGACGCTGGTGCTGGTGCGCGTGCCGTCGAACACGGCGGGGGTGACCTTCACGCCGCTCGCGCTGCCGCCCATCGCGCCCGAGGTGCCGCACGCGCGGGTGCGCTTCGAGAACGTGCGCCTGCCCTCCGCCGCCGCGCTCCCGGGCGACGGCTACGACCGCTACGTGAAGCCCTTCCGCACCGTCGAGGACATCTACGTGATGCTCGCGGTGACGGGCTTCCTCCTCCGGGTGGCGCGCGCGGGCGG